>ONUH01000030.1 GCA_900321035.1 uncultured Selenomonadales bacterium
CAGACCATCGATCATCTTCTTGGTCAACTCCTTGATAGCCTTTACCTTCTTGCCAATGAAACCAGTACGGATCAGGGTCCAGCGACGGTCACCCTCACCAGCGAACTCGAAGCCACGCTCGTCAACAACATCCTCCAGTGTAACGCCACTCTTCGTGCCAAGACCTGCACGTTTGTGAATCAGGTTGTAGAAGCCGTCGGCTGTGGCCTGGTCGGGAGATGTCTTCAGGAGTGCTGCTTCTGCAATACCCAGGTAGATCTCGGAGAGACGCATATAGGGGGCGTTGATACCTGACATACGCTGCTTGGTGATATAGGGGCTAACCTGACGGTTCTCATCCCACTTACCGCAGGAGATACCACCACCGTCGCCTGAGGTCTTCATGTTGAAGCCCAGGATTACCTCATAGCAGCAACCCTTACCGTCGTAACCTGCTTCCTTCAGGTCGTCACGAATGCCAGCGGTACCGGCCTTCAGATAAGAACCTGTAACGGTGCAAGAGATGTCGCGACGTACGTCTTTGGGATCAAACATGCCATAGTAGAAGGCGGGGTTGATACGAGCCTGACCATAAGACTTACATACACCGAACTTGTTTGAACTGGTAGCGGGACGGCCGATAGCATAGGGGCGCTCGCAGTTACCAGTGGTTGATGAACCCTGCACATTCTCGTCCTCAAAGATCGACTCATCGGCTACAGTACCATCAGGACCGTGCGCGGCGTCCTGCGTCCGGCTTTTCAGATGGCGGTAGATGACGACACGATACGAAAGAATCCCTTTGATTTCCAATTGGCAACAGTCATAATCAACGACAGCGTCACAAGGGAGGCCATCACGCGGGACCAGATGCGGAAGTTCCTCAAATTTATCCATGATGACAATGTTTATTGCAAATATTATGAAGCCGTGTATATTCTGTTTCACACGGGGATGCGCATTTCGGAATTCTGCGGGCTGACCATGCAGGACATTGATCTAAAGAACCGAGTGGTGAACATCGACCATCAGCTTCAACGCGCTTCGGATATGCGACTCATAATACAGCCGACGAAAACGAATGCGGGAACGCGTCGGCTTCCCATAACCGAGGATGTGGCGGCTTGCTTCCAAGCAATAATAGAGGATAGGGAAAAACCAAAAGTGGAACGCATGGTAGATGGCTATAGCGGATTCCTTTTCTTGGACAAAGAAGGACTTCCTTTAGTGGCGATGCACTGGGAACACCGGTTCAACCACATGGTGGCACGCTATAACGAGATCTTTCGTCTTCAGCTCCCAAACATCACCCCGCACGTTTGCCGCCATACTTATTGCAGCAACATGGCGAGGTCCGGCATGAATCCGAAGACTCTTCAATATTTGATGGGACACAGCGAAATCGGCGTGACGATGAACACCTATACGCATCTTGGATTGGAGGACGCGACTGAAGAGCTTCGGAAAATGGAAGAAGAACGAGCGCGGGAGGAAATATTCAAGGGAAAACAACGACAGCAAGAAACAAGCCTCTCGCCACGCATGCTGCGGGTGGTTCAATGACAAAAAAGGCAGGCTCCCTTTTGGGGAACCTGCCTTTTTTCATTTTGGGTGACGTTGTGATGGAATGGAAGGAGCGGAAGAACAGGGCTGTCACACATAAATTGAAACGTACGACAGTTTTTTACCAAAGGGAGCAACGATATCGCACCAATCCTTTTCGTCACTGATATACATTCGCTTTGAAACATAAGCGATGGGACATTAAATGATGAAATCAGAAAATTATCGGCAAGATTCTTGTTCGTCTCCATCTTCCTTAATGCACAGCTCCGATAAAACGGATAAATTGTCTGCGGGCTTGTCTTCCAGCAACTGAAGAATATATTCCTCAAATCTGGAACGCACTATAAGCTGTCGTCCACCGAAAGACACGCCAATTTTCAAAGAAGGATCTCTTGCCAGACTGCGCATGTTTTTGATGCCAATATTGAAATAAAGTGACGCTTCGCGACACGTAAGCAAATATTTCTCTTGGATTGGCATGGGTTGGTTGTTTGTACTCATTTTCTACCTCCTTTTATTGTAACGCGCTCACATTTGGATATTAACTCGACCATTTCATAATAGCAATTATATTTTCAGGGAATCTGGTGAGGTCGAAATAATCGGCCGCAAACGGAGAACAAAAGAGTGGAAGAAGAACGTGTAACTGCCATTTACAAATAAGAGAAAACTCAATTTGACTTCCAAACAAGCGCTGGATGTACTGGATATTCCTGTTGCGGAACAGACTAAATATGCCGCGTAGGTGTAAAAAAAGTGCAATTAAATAGCCTTTCGGGGAGCCTTTAAGCATATCAGTTCCCCCGAAAGGCTTTAAATTCCTTTATTAACCGTAGTAAAACGGTAGTAATCCATTTATTTAGTACCCGCCATTTGCCGTGCAATGCCGCCTTATACCTTGATACTCCTGCACATCCGAGCTGTTCCCATGGCAAACAAATAATATTTTCGTCAATCAAAATCACCGTCCCGAAATGCCGTAATATGCCGTGAAATGCCGCGATATGCCGACCTGTCCCGGACTGCCTTGTATTGAAAAAATATCTCAATTTGGACGGAATAAGGCCATAACGCGGCATATTGAGGCAGGCAAAAGTAGTAAAATCGTAGTAAAAGGGGGCGTGTAGCGGACAATCATGAAGAAGAAATGAGAATGGGCAATAGAAGAGAGTTCATCTTCTGCGGAGCTGCTTGCAGCCGCAAGGACATGGGAACAACGGAAGCGCAACTATGATACGAAGTAACGATACCGCGAAAGCACAGAAAAACCGCACATCGGGCGGTCATTTTTATTTTGGGGCGAAGAAAAACGGAAGGAAAATGCCCACACAGAGACATGGCGGCAAAGGGTGTGTGCATAAAATGTAACGATAGCAGGGGCTATCGTTGAGAGTTATGTTTGGACTGACACACTTTAAAGAAACGAGGTCCTCTTTACCCATGATTCCGGACGGAATAAAAGAATCTGTGGAAACGCAGGTTCTTTTTATTCCAACAAAAAAGCCGCCTGCAACGACGGCTTAATCCTGCTCGGAACGTATCGGTTGCTCCTTGGCATAGGATATAAAAAGTTTTTGTCCAGCGTGTATAGAAATAGTCAGCGAGAATGACAACCTGCAAATTCAGAATCGGACAAATTTAATATCGTGGCACTTTGTCGTAACAAATGTTACAGACTTGCGTAAAAATCCCTCCTATAATGAGAGCGATGACAAACTCATGAATATCTCGGGGGGATTTTAATGGAAAACAAGATGTTCTGCTTTCAATGCCAGGAAACGGCAGGATGCAAAGGCTGCACGGTGATGGGCGTCTGCGGCAAGAAGCCGGAGGTCGCGGCGATGCAGGATTTGCTAGTTTATGTCACAAAAGGGCTTGCCTCGGTTGTGACGAGGCTGCGCGGCGAAGGAGGGGCTGTCAGCGTCGAGGTCAACCATCTCGTCACGTTGAATCTTTTTGTCACGATTACGAACGCGAACTTCGACGAAGAAGCGATTGCGGCGAGAATCGAAAAGACGCTTGCTGTCCGCGATGATCTTCGCGCGCAGATCAAGGATACATCAAACTTGCCCGACGCGGTGATGTGGACGGGATTGCGGGACGATTTTGCGGAAAAGGCGCAGGCGGTCGGCGTGCTCCGTACGGAAAACGAGGATATCCGCAGCCTGCGGGAATTGATTACTTACGGATTGAAGGGACTTGCCGCGTACATGAAGCACGCGAACGCGCTGGGCAAGGAGAACGCGGACATCGACGCCTTCGCGCAGGAAGCGTTGGCAAAACTCCTTGACGATTCCTTCGGAGCCGACGCGCTGACCGCGTTGGCGCTGGAAACGGGCAAATGGGGCGTTGACGCGATGGCGCTTCTTGACGCGGCGAATACCGAGGCTTACGGCAATCCCAAAATTACGAAAGTCAATCTCGGCGTGCGGCAAAATCCGGGCATTTTGATTTCCGGCCACGACCTGCGCGATCTTGAAATGCTCCTGGAGCAGACGGCAGGGACAGGCGTTGACGTTTATACCCACGGTGAGATGCTGCCCGCGCATTATTACCCGGCATTCAAGAAATATCCGCACTTCGCGGGCAACTATGGGAACGCGTGGTGGAAGCAGAAAGAAGAGTTCGAGGCGTTCGGCGGGCCAATCCTGATGACGACGAACTGCGTGGTTCCGCCGAAGGATTCGTACAAGGCGCGGCTGTTCACGACGGGCGCGACGGGTTTCCCCGGCTGCCCGCATATCGGAGCAAAAGCGGACGGCACGAAGGATTTCTCGCCGCTCGTTGCGATGGCGAAGAAATGCGAGCCGCCGAAGGAACTGGAGAAGGGAGAAATCGTCGGTGGTTTCGCCCACGCGCAGGTCTTCGCGCTGGCGGACAAGGTCATTGAGGCGGTGAAATCCGGTGCGATCAAGAAGTTCGTGGTGATGGCGGGCTGTGACGGGCGAATGAAGTCCCGCGAATATTACGCGGAGTTCGCGAAAGCGCTGCCGAAGGACACGGTGATTCTGACGGCGGGCTGCGCGAAGTACAAGTATATCAAGCTGCCGCTGGGCGACATCGGCGGCATCCCGCGCGTATTGGACGCGGGGCAGTGCAACGATTCCTATTCGTTGGCGCTGATTGCGCTGAAACTGAAAGAGGCGTTCGGCCTTTCGGACGTCAATGAGCTGCCGGTTGTCTACAATATCGCGTGGTATGAGCAAAAGGCGGTCATTGTCCTGCTGGCGCTCCTGCACCTCGGCGTGAAGAACATCCACCTCGGCCCGACGCTTCCGGCGTTCCTGTCGCCGAATGTGGCAAACGTGCTGGTGGAGAAATTCGGCATTGGCGGAATCACGAACGTGGAAGACGACATCAAGAGCATGATCGGATAAAGGCAAGCTTCGTGATTGTTAATCTTTGTGGTATCATATGAACGCTTGGTAAACGCGAGCCGAAGGCAAAGCGCGAGCCTAGCGAGAATATATGCCCTTGTGGTAAAATAAGAGTGGGGACTGGCGATTGTCTCCACTCTTTTTGCATGGGGGCGCATGTATGGCGGCAAAACATGACGAGGATTTTATGGCTGCGCTTCACCGTTGTTCGTTGACGGACGGCATGGACGAGGCGGGACTTCGTGCGTTTCTCGCGTCCGGCGACGTGCGTCGGCTTTCCTTCCCGAAGGGCGCGGCTATCCTGCGGGAAGGCGAGACGCTGCGCGCAATTTACATTTTGCTCTCCGGCAGCGTGCAGATCCTGAAAAACACCTTTTCCGGGCGGCGCATTTTACTTTCGGAGATTGACGAGCCGGGAGATATGTTCGGCGAGGTGTATTTTGTGTTGCGCGAACCTTGCGGCATGACTGTGGAAGCGGTGCGGGACACGGAGCTGCTCGCCGTTTCCAGTGCGTTCTTCTCCATCGATAGCAATTCGCCGTCCGGAGCGGGTTTTCTCGTGCAACGGAACTTGATGCGCGTTTTTGCCCGCAAGGCGTACTTCATGCACCGAAAGCTCCAAGTGCTTTCCAGCGGCGGGTTGCGCGAGCGATTGATTCGGTTCCTGTTCCAGCGCATGAAACCGGACGGCACGGCGCCGCTCCCCATGAGCCGCGAGCAGCTGGCCGACGAACTGGCCGTCACGCGCCCGTCGCTTTCCCGCGAGCTATCGCGGCTGCAAAAAGAGGCCGTGCTTCGTTTGGAGGGAAAGACTGTGCGGGTACTGGATATGGCGCGGTTCGAGGAATATTTATAAGAGGGCGATACGATGACGGATAAAGAACGCGAGGCGTGGCAAAAGGAACAGGCATTGCGGGCGGCGGAGAGGACCGTCGATATGGAGGGATTGCCGCAGGGGCATCCGATACAACTCTTGCGGCGGGAAAATGGTGCGCTCTTTTCACTGATAGAGGAAATCGAGAGCGCGGAAAACGCGGCGCAGTTTTTGCCGCGATTAACAGAAATCCGTCGCCATTACGCGAAGACTGAGGAGCTTTTGATGCCGTTTCTCTATCGCTACGGCGTCACTGGGCCGTCGAAGGCCATATGGGACGCGGACGACGAGGCGAAGCAAATGCTTTCCACGCTTTTGCGCCGTACGGGAGCGGGCGAGGAATTGCCGTGCGACGAGGTGACGGCGCTGCTTGCCCGTTTGCGGGACGTGGCGACGCGGGAGGAAAAAGTGCTGTTCCCGCTGGCCTTGCGCTATTTCACCGAGGACGAATGGAACCGCGTCTATCGCGACTTGCCGGAAATCGGTTGCGCGTTTATCGACGAAAAAGACGCGCCGCATTGGGACGAGGGCGAAGCATTTTGTCGCATGGAGGACGAGAAGGATAAAACGAGGCTTCTCTCGGAGGGCAAGATAGCGCTTCCAACAGGGACGCTGACCGTCGCGCAGCTTGCGGGGATCTTGGCGCTGCTCCCCGTCGATATCACTTTCATTGACGCCGACGACCGCCTGCGCTTTTTCGTCAACGAGGGACGCGTATTCGCTCGTCCCCGTTCCGCATTGGGGCGCGAGATATGGGACTGCCACCCGCCGCGTCTCGTGCCGGTGATTCGGCAAATGCTCGACGACTTCCGGCAGAAGGCGAAAAAAGAAATGACCGTCTGGCGGTGCATCGCAGGCAAGCCCGTTTGCGTGCGGTATCTGGCGGTTTACGATGTGAACGGCGATTACCTCGGCACGCTGGAAACCGTGCAGGATTTTTCCGAGGTTGAACCCCATTTTCGTCGGAAAAAAACATAGCGGAAAGCGGCAATAAAAAAGGACGGATTTTTTTGTATTCCGTCCGCTTATTCATTTTTGATCACAGGGCTCCGCGCACGACGGCGTTTGCCTCCTCTATCGCCTGATAGGCGAGGTCGATGGAAAGGCCGAGGGTGGCGCGATTTGGTCGGGATTGTGGAAACCGACACCGTTTTCCGCCGCCGCGTAATCCCAATACCATTGCGTTTCGCGGAGACGCAGCCGCGCCGTCGCGAGATGGGCGTCGTTCGCGCCCGCCTGCATCGCCTTTTGTGTCGTCAGGTGCGCTTTAGACACCGTGCTGCCTGCGATGCGCTGGAACTTGAAGGTGTTGTCGTGGATCGTCTTGACCCGTTTGATTAAGTCCTCCTTGCTGGCGTTATGGCATTTCATGCAGGACGTCTCGGCGGTCTGGAGAGGGCTTGTCATCCAGTGGGAGGTGAACTTCTTGACGCCGTCGCGCATTTAGGGCATATGGCAATCGACGCAGGTGACGCCCGCGTCGGCGTGGACGCTGGTGGACCAAGTCTCGTAGTCCGGGTGCTGGGCTTTCAGCATCTTCGTGCCAGAATCGGGATGATCCCCATCCTGCTCGAAACCTTTTGCCAGCCCGGAGGAGTGATACTGGAACTGGTTCTCCGCCGTCGGTCCCTTGACCCACGGCAGCGTCACGCGACCGTCTTCTTTCGCGAAGTAATACTCGGTCTGGCACTGACCGCAGATTGAAAAACCGATGACAAACAAACACTTTTTTCGTCATTTTTATGGTAGCGGACAATCATGAAGAAGAAATGAGAATGGGCAATAGAAGAGATTTCATCTTCTGCGGAACTGCTTGCAGTCGCAAGGACATGGGAACAACGGAAGCGCAACTATGATACAAGGTAACGATACCGCGAAAGCACAGAAAAACCGCCACATCGGGCGGTCATTTTTATTTTGGGGCGAAGAAAATCGGAAGAAAAATGCCCCCACAGTGACATGGCGGCAAAGGGTGTGTGCATAAAATGTAACGATAGCAGGGGCTATCGTTGAGAGTTATGTTTGGACTGACACACTTTAAAGAAACGAGGTCCT
>ONUH01000028.1 GCA_900321035.1 uncultured Selenomonadales bacterium
CGTTGTCATGATGGCGAAGTTCACGAAGGTTATCCCGATGCAGGTCACGGCTATCATGGCCGCTTTGATCCTCGTCATCACCAAGTGCCTCACCGAGAAACAGGCTTATGCCGGTATCGACTGGGTCACGATCTTCCTGTTCGCAGGCATGATGCCTGTCTCGACGGCTATGGACAAGACGGGCGCCGGCAAACTGATCGCTGACGCTGCTGTTGGTCTGATGGGCGGCAATCCGAGCCCGTTGGTCGTTACGGCTATCCTGTTCGTTCTGTCCTGCGGCTTGACGCAGTTCATGTCCAACACCGCTTCTGCGGCGCTGCTTTGCCCGATTGGTATTTCCATCGCGAAGAACATCGGCGCTGACCCGCACGCTGTTTTGATGGCTATCGCCGTCGCTGCGTCCTGCGCGTTCGCTACGCCGGTCGGCACGCCGCCGAACACGTTGGTTCTTGGTCCTGGCGGATACAAGTTCTTTGACTATGTCAAGGCCGGTGTTCCGCTGGTTCTCGTTTCCTTCATCGTTTCCCTGGTTGTCATTCCTATCGTTTGGCCGTTCTTCCCCTGATGGGCTGAAAGGTTCTTACGAAATAAAAAGCTCTCGCTTCGGCGAGAGCTTTTTTCTTGACGATATTGCGAATCGTAGTATAATGAACAAACAGGAGAGCCGCGGTGCAAAGACTCGGCTCTCCTTGTTTTTGGAAATACCCGGATTATGTAAACCCACAGGAAGGAAGCGTCATTATCCATGGAAATCCTCTCGCTTGCGCTGTTGTTTTTCGCTATCATTTTAGGCTTTTTGCGGCACATGAACACGGGACTGTTGTCCATTGCCTTTGCGCTGGTTTTGGGGCGCGTGGCAGGAATTCCGGATAAAGCCGTGATTGGAGGGTTCAACTATTCTCTGTTCCTGATTCTTTTGGGCGTCACTTATCTGTTCAGCATCGCGCAGTTGAACGGGTCGTTGGAGCTGCTGGCGGAAAAGGTCGTCGCCTTGACGGGGGAGCATACGTCTTTTGTCCCCATCGTCATCTATGTTTTCTCCACAGTGCTTTCGGCGCTCGGTCCAGGCACGGTGCCGACGATAGCCATCATGATGGTGTTTTCGATGACGCTGGCCGCCGAGATGAAAATCTCGCCGGTCATGCTCGCGGCTCTCGTGGTGCTGGGCGCGTCGGGCGGCGGTGTGTCCCCGCTGGCCGCGACGGGTATCATCGGAAGGAATCTTTGCGAGCAGATCGGGCTTTCCGGCGTCGAATTGCCGTTCCTGATGAACGGTGTGCTGTCCATGACGGTCTATGCGGCGATAGTCTATATCGTATTTGGCGGTTGGAAGCTTCATTCCAGTCATGTTATTCATTTGTTTGAGCTCCCTGCGTTCAGCGCGAAGCAAAAAACGACGCTGGCGGGCATCGCGGTCATGGTTGTGCTTGTGATGTTCTTTCATTTCAACGTAGGCTTGACGAGCTTTGCCGTTGCCGCCGTGCTTTCGCTTCTCAAGGTTGCGGACGAGGGCGAGGCTTTGAAAAACGTCCCGTGGGGTACGCTGATTCTGATCGGCGGCGTCAGCGTTCTGATGAATCTGATCATCAAGCTCGGCGGCATCGAGCTCCTGTCCGATACGCTGGCGTCGATCATGACGCCTTCGACTGCGACGGCAATCACGGGCATTACGGCAGGGTGCATGTCCTGGTGCAGTTCTACCTCCGGCGTCGTGATGCCGACGCTGATTCCGGCGATTCCCGATCTTTTCGAGAATCTCGGCGGCGGTTTCGATCCGGTCGAGATGGCAACGTGCCTTTCGATGATTTCCCATTGCGGGGGTATCAGTCCGCTCTCCACGGGCGGCGGTCTTGCGCTTGCGGCGTATTCCTCGGCGGCGAAAGCCTCCGTACCTGAACAGCATCGCCTGTTTGTGCGCCTCTTTGTGGTTTCCGCCTGCGGCGTCGTGATTCTTTCCCTGCTTTCTTATTTCGGGTTGTTCCGTTGGCTTCTGTAGTCTGGACGCAGGTGCCAGGTAGAGTATTGTATGATTTCCGAACGACGCAAAAGAGGCTGCCTATGAAGGTGATTATGTTCATCTTCATGGGCAGCCGCTTTTGGTCATGTGCGCAAATATTATTCGTCTTCATCGTTTCCAATGATTTTCAGGACGCGGCGGTTTTTCGCCATTCGCATCGAGCTCATTGCCGCCCAATCGTAGAAGCGGTGATAAACGTCGTAACGGCGGAATCGCGCGGCATTTTGCTGCTGCGCCGTTTCCATCACGTCCCATAAGGGCGCAAGCCCGTACCTTTCTTTGATCTCGTCGAGTACGCCGACGCGGGAAAGCGCGTCGATATTGTCGTAAACGGCCAGGAACATCAGATATTTTGCCGGGCAGTTTTCACGGGAAAGGCCTTGGTTGAAAAAGGTCAGTTTTCCGTCTTGATAGAATATGTTGTCCGGCGTCATGTTCAAATAGACGTTGCTCAGGATTACGCCCCAGTCCGCTTGAGGCGCGAGCGCCTTCATGCGGTTTTTGGCGTCCGGCACGGGCGGCGAGGATTGCAGGATTGCCGCCCAAAGCCGCTCCATTGCCGCAAGAACGGCGTCACGTTCCGCGGGTTTTCGCCGTGAAAGCCATGTCGCCATCGTTGGCGCGTCGAAGCGCGGCATGACAAGCTGTCCGTCTTTCAGCTCGAAAGGTATGACGTCCAGCCCCCGCTGTCGGAGCATTTCGAGGTTGTCCGCGATCTCGCGTATGCCTTGTGCGGCAGGCGCCATGATGGGCTTTTTGATAAAAAGGTCTCCTTCGCGGCAGGCCGCAATATTGTACGCAGGGGTGCGGTCGCAGGCCAACGACGCCGATTCCGTCCGGCAGAAATCCTCCGTCATTCCACATTCGATCAGGAAAGAGTTTGCCATCGCCGGAAAAAGGCCGTTTTCCAGAACGTCCGCGTATAGCGTCCCTTCCGGCAGAACGCGGGCGCCCGGCATTATGTCGTAAGGGAGTATCACTTCGCCAAGGGAAGGCTCGGGCAGCGCGTCGTCGGTGAAAATGAACTGGGGCAGACGGTAATCCGGCAGTGGATAATAAAACTTCCAATATATGAAGCCGGCTTCCGCAAGAATTTCGCCCACTTCCGCCTGCGTGAAAAGCCGTCCCTTTTCATTGTCGCCGGAGAGTTCGCCGAAAGGTTCATCGGAGTATGGGTCGCATGCGCCGCAGAAGAATTTTAATCCGAGGCGGTTGTCCATCGCAATCAGAAGACGCCCCTGGGGTTTCAGATAGGCGAGCAGTGATTCCAGATAGGCCGCGTACGGCGCAAGAGCTTTTTCACCTTCGGCGACGTGGGGCAGCACGTCCACCAGCGTAATCACGTCAAATTGCTGACGGAAGGGCATATCCCTGAGTTGTCCGGCATAGACGTCGAGATTTTCCTTCGCGTTCCATCGTTTGACGCAGGAGCGGGCGCAGAAGAGCGAACTGTCCAGCGCGGTGACGTGCGCCGAGCGGTCGCAGAGGACGCCGGTCAGCGCGCCGAACCCGCAGTTGATTTCCAATACTTCGGCGTCCTTTGGCATGTCGTACCAGCCGAAAAGTCCAGTTCGCATGTCGGCAAGGTGAAAGAAGGTCTCCCATCGGTCGTCTGCCGTCAGAACTTCGTCGTATATACCGTCAGGGTGGGACGTGATATAATGGTCAATCTCCTGTTCGATTCGAGAGACTGGACTGGATGTTTTGAAGAATTGTGTATGCAGCCGTGCCATTGGCGCACTCCTCCTTTTCTTCCGTGCTTATTATACCATGTGAGAATTGTTTATAGTAAAACAGCCAAGTGTGCACATTATACCACAAAGGCATATAATTGCAATGTGCTGTAAAATAGGGAAACGAGGGAAGGCTTCTCTGACTTTTCGATTGATAGGAGCCCTGTCAAAAAATTCCATTTTGTGATAAAATAGCAAAAATTGTGCGACTGGAGGGAAAAGGATGGCGTCTACCCTTTGCCTGATAATTTTGGCGATTATGAGCTTTTTCTTTGTTACGGAACTTTTGCCGCCGGTGGTGACGTCGATAAGCGGCGCGGTGGCCGTGGGCCTTTTTGGCCTCGTCCCTGTCAAGGATGTGACAGAGGGCTTTTCCAATATGGTAATCGTTTTGTTCGGGAGCATGTATATCGTTGGGGCGGCGATGTTTCATACGGGACTGGCGCAAATGATTGGCGAGACGATTGTACGCGCTGCGGGACGGGGTGAAAAAAGCCTGATGGTCGGCAGTATGGCGGCAGGCGCGCTCATGTCTTCGGTATTGTCGAATACGGGGACGACGGCTTCCCTGCTTCCTGTGGTGCTGGGGATTTGCACTGCGTCCAGAATTTCACCGCAACGACAGCTCATGCCGTTGGCTTTTGGCTGCGGCTTGGGCGGTATTATCACGATTATTGGAACGCCGACGAATATCATCGCCTCCAGCGCGTTGGAAAACGCGGGGCTTCCCGGCTTCGGTTTTTTTGAATTCGCGTGGATCGGCGTGCCGCTGACGGTGGCGGGTATACTTTATATGACGCTGATCGGCAAATATCTTCTTCCCGGCGGGCGGGCAACTGACGAAGGGATTGACGAGGATGCGGCCATTGAAGCGCAGGCGTCGATGAACGATCCGAGGAAGATGCATATTGCCGCCGTGATTTGTGCAGTTGCTTTCCTGATGCTGGCATTCGGTTCGCAGCTTGTCCCGATGCATCTGACGGCGCTTGTCGCAGCCTTGCTGCTTATCGCCACGGGATGCCTGACGGAGAAACAAGCTGTCGCGGGGGTGGATTGGCTGGCGATTTTTCTTTTTGCTGGTATGATGCCGGTGGCGGATGCGCTGGACAGGAGCGGCGCGGGACGATTGATTGCCGAGACTGTGGTCGGCGTCATGGGCGGCAGTCCGAGTCCGCTGATGGTCACGGCTACATTGTTTGCCTTGTCCTGCGTCTTGACGCAGTTTATGGAAAACACGACTTTGACGCTTTTGTTGTGTCCTATCGGGATTTCCGTTGCCGGGCAGATCGGCGCTGACCCCCGTGCGGTTCTGGTAGTGATCGTCGTCGCTGCATCCTGCGCATTCGCGACGCCGCTGGGAACGCCGCCGAACCGATTGGTGATGGGGCCGGGCGGCTATCGTTTCCGGGACTATGTCGTGGCCGGTATTCCGTTGATTGTCGTCTGCTTCCTCGTTTCCTTGCTTGTCATTCCGAGGGTTTGGCCGCTCTTTCCTTGATGTTTTCAAGCTATGCCGCAGAGGAATTTTCCTCTGCGGTTCTTTTTTTATATGCTGAAATGGATTTAATCTAAATAAATATGGTTGCTTTAATGGAATATTCATATGGGTTAAAAAATATTGATTCTATTTGACTATGTAAAAAATCTGAAAGAAAATCGTTGACATAAATGCAGAAATGGTATAAATTGGATGACGGGAGTGGGATAATTATGCCAAAGCGGATTTCCTGCCCCCGCAGCATTGAAGGAAGGCTGGCAGAAGCTTTCTTTTCGGGAAGCGTCGTCCTGTGAGGCGCGCGCCCGGGAGGAGGGACTGCCGACCGGGGAATGCGGCACGCATGTGCCTGTGTCTCGGTGCGGGGCGCAAGGCAAGGCAAGCGCCATGTGTTTGCGCTTCGCCATTGGAGCTTGGAAGCTCCCCAGTGCCAATACGAGCAGCTTCCCGGTGGCCTTTGTGTTTTTCCGCAAGGGAAGGCGCGGAGGCCGGGCCTGTGCGGAACTTGAAGGAGAGGTGGGGCGTCGGCACAGAAGGATGTAGGGAATATTTCATCGGTGTTTTTGGGAAGGCGGCAAAGCCGTTCTTCTACAAAAGGAATTTTGAGGTGATTATCAAATGCATCAACCGGCAACTACGAATCCGCTGATTATCATGTGCATCAACATGACGATCGTTTTCGCCGTGCTGATCGGTCTTTCGTTCATGATGAGGCCCCGAAAGCGGCTCCGGCGGCTGCGCCTGCGGCAGCGGCTCCTGCGGCACCTGCTGTTGACCAGAATGTGAACATTGCGGTCATCGCGGCGGCTGTCGCGGCCTATGGCGGTGAAGCGAAGATCGTTGCTATCCGCCCGATTGAAAGTGCGGGCTGGAAGAGCGTCGGTCGCGCGAACGGCGTCCAGAACACGGTCTTTTAAGGAGGAATTATCGGCATGAATGAATTTATGACAGCATTCAGTGTCTCGCTCCAGTCGGTATGGAATGACTCCGGTTTTTCCGCGCTGACGGTTGACAACGTCATCATGATGATTGTGGGCTGCCTGCTCCTCTACATGGCGTTTGTTAAAGAGTATGAGCCGCTGCTTCTCTCGCCGATTGCTTTCGGCTGCATCCTCGCGAACTTCCCGAAGACGGGGTTCAACGATGAGATGAACGTCATGATGGCAATTGGTTTTGGTATCAAGTATGAGATTTTCCCGCCGATCATCTTCATGGGCGTCGGCGCGATGACGGACTTCGGCCCGATGATCGCTGACCCCGATACGATGCTTCTC
>ONUH01000029.1 GCA_900321035.1 uncultured Selenomonadales bacterium
AATTGTTAGGTTCATGTGTTAAACACAAACCGCACATCTGGCTTGAATTCATCTTTGGATGATCCATTCTGCATTGTTCAGTTTTCAGGGTGCGCCCGCCTCCCTCCGGGGCATTCCCCCCATCGGTCAGCTTGCTTATATTACATCGAACCGAAACTTTTGTCAACATCTTTTTTCTCCGTTTCGGCAGGATTTTTTCAAACCGCGGCAAATCTATCTATTAGGAGGAATCAAGATGATCGATCTGAAACGATTGGACACCGAGAAAAAGAATCCGGCCAGCGCGCATATCGACGAGCTTTCGCCGCTGGATATGATGCGGGTGATACACGCCGAGGACCAAAAAGCCGTGGACGCCGTCACGCCGCTATTGCCGAAGATTGCCGAGACGGCGGACGAGATAGCCCGCCGAATCCGTCTGGGGGGACGGTTGCTTTACTGCGGCGCGGGCACGTCGGGACGCCTCGGCGTTCTTGATGCGGTGGAATGCCCGCCCACCTACGGGACGCCGCCGGAGCTGGTGCAAGGCGTCATAGCCGGAGGGACGAACGCGATGTTTCGCGCCAAAGAAGGCGCGGAAGATGATGAACGATTGGGGGAAGATGACCTCGCCGCGCTCTCCGTTACTGAGCTCGACACGGTCGTCGGGCTGTCCGCTTCGGGACGCACGCCGTACGTTGTCGGCGCGCTTCGATACGCCAAACAGCAAGGCGCTTTCACCGTTGCCGTCGCCTGCGCCTCCGAATCCCCCATCGCCGCGATTGCCGACGTTGATTTGACGGCGCTGACCGGCGCGGAGGTCGTCACCGGTTCCACGCGCATGAAAGCGGGAACGGCGCAAAAGATGATCCTGAATATGCTGTCCACCGGCGCGATGATCCGACTAGGCAAGGTCTATGGAAACCTGATGGTGGACGTCGCCGCCACCAACGAAAAACTCCGGGAACGCGCCCTTCGCATCGTCATGGAAGTTTCCGGCTGCGGCCGCGAAGAAAGCGCTTCTGCGCTGCAGGAAGCGGACGGACGGGCCAAGCCTGCGATCCTCATCGCGGCCGGAAAATGCACAAAAGAGAAAGCGGAGTGCCTTTTGCAGGATGCGAACGGGCAACTTGCCGCCGCCCTTTCCTTATTAAAGGAGGAACATTGAAATGGCTTTCGGCATATCCGTCTATCCCGGCCTCGACAATACGCCGGAAGAGAACGTTTCCCTGATTCGACGCGCCGCAAGCCTCGGCGTTACCCGGCTTTTCACTTCCCTGCACATTCCCGAGCATAACAAAGCCGCGTTTGCCGACGAGCTTCACGCCATTCTCGACGCCGCCCGCGACGCTCGGCTTGACCTGATTGCCGACGTCACGCCGGAGAGCGCCGACATTTTAGGGCTCTCCGCCTGTACGCCCGAGGCGTTCCACGCGTTCGGCATCCATACTCTCCGCCTCGACGACGGCTTTGACGCTTCCGCTGTTGCGTCATTCACGCACAGCGAAACGGACGCAAATATTCAAATCAACGCCTCCACGATTTCCGAAAGTTTTTTGGCAGAGCTTTCCAAAAACGGTGCGAAATTTTCCCGGCTGGAAGCCCTTCATAATTTCTATCCGCGTAAAAATACGGGTCTCTCTATCCGCGCGTTCGCCGAACAGACCGCGTTACTGCAGAGCTTCGGCATACGCGTCGGCGCTTTCGTCCCGACGCAAAAAGGCAAAAAACGCGGCCCGCTTTTCGACGGTCTTCCCACATTAGAGCTTCATCGGGATTTCTCCGTCAACCTTGCCGTCCGGCATTTAATCGCGCTCGGCGTTGACGATATTTTCCTCTCCGACTCTTTGCCGACAAACGACGAGCTGAGCGCCCTCGCAAACGCAATTCCCGATCTCGTTGCGCTTCGCGCCGTTCCTTCCGTGAAAAGCGACGCCCTCCGTCAATTTCTTTCCGCGCCCTTTACCGCGCGCCCCGACGAATCGCGAGACGCCGTTCGGGCCGTCGAAAGCCGGCAGCGGGCGAAAGAACTCCGTCTTTCCCTATCGCCGGATCATACGGCCGACCGACCTTTCGGCGCAATCACGGTGGACAACGTCGATTACCTCCGCTACGCGGGCGAGCTTCAAATCATAAAACGCCCCCTGCCCGCCGACCCGCGCACCAATGTCATCGCGCATATCCGGGAGGAGGAACGATTCTTGATCCCCTGCATCGGCCCTGGAAGCGCATTCCGAATTTTGCTCGACGAATAAAAGCATTACGGAACGATATAAAAAGGAGTTATCGCAAGAATTTTTCCTGCGATAACTCCTTTTTTGTGCAATCAAAGAAAATTCAAGGCAACTCCAAATCCCTTGTGTATCAAGCAATTTCTCCCGGTCCGTTTCCATCAAAAAAATTCTGAGGTAAGAAAGCAAGAATTTCTTCCCTCAGAATTTTGCATTACGACGACCGCATTTCTATACTTTACGCCATTCCTTTCGCCGCCGTCATCAGCAGGAACAGCACGAATCCCACCGCCGCGCCGACGATGGAGCCGTTCATGCGTATCCACAATAAATCCGGCTCGACCTTTTCATACACGATGGCGTTCAGCTTTTCGTCGGTCATGTTGCTTAAAACCTCGCGCACGATTGCGGCGCTCAAAATCTGTGCCTGCAGCGCGCTTCGGCGTACCGCATCCTCTGTCAGCGCGTCCAGCGCCGCAGCGATTTCCGCATCCGTCTGAAGAAGCGTCAGCCAGCGCGCTATCTCGCTTCCCACCAGCTCGTCCACCATCGCACGCGGCCCCGGCTCCGTCGTCGCCGGAAGGTCGCTCCGGATGGTACCGGCGATACCCGCAAGCCCCGTTTCAATCATATCCTCCAACGGAATCGCGTGCAGCAACTCGCCGCGCAAAGCCGCAAACGCCTCCTGCGCCGACGCGTCCTGTCCAAGCGACGCCAACCGGTCGTAGAACGCCTCGCGCAGTCGCTGTCCAAAAGGCGAATCCTCACGTTCCGCCTCGTCCAGGACGCGCAAGGCTTCCTGCTGCGCGCATTCCGCCAAATCGTCAAAGTTAATGACGTTCATCGCCGACGCGAATCCCGCCAAGAGATTCATCAACAGACCCGCGCCCGCAAGCTTCTCCTCCCGTATGCGCGAGAAAAGATCCGCCAAGTACGTTCTCGTCTCGGGACGTTCCGCGATCGGCCGCAAATAGGAAATCGCCGCTCCAAAGAGCCGTTTGTCGTTGCCGTCCCGAAGCCAAATCGCCAAGCCATCCAGCACGTTCGACAGAGGAACGGAAAGAATCGCGTGGCGTATCCGCGCCGCCAGCTCCCTCGCCTGTTCCTTCGTATCAAGTTTTTTTACCGCATCGTCCATCATGCCGCGCACTGCCGCATGAAGTCGGCTCCGCACCGCATCGCTCCCCAACCAGCGAAACAGCATTCCTTTCCAGTCGTATTGCCCCGCCAGCTTGAACAGCTCCCGACGCGAGAAAAATTCACGCCGCACCAGCTTCGCAGCCGCCTCCATGAATTCCTCCCGCCGCCTCGGCAGGAGAGCCGTATGCCACGGAAATCCCAACGGTTTCTCAAAAAGCGCCGTCACCGCGAACCAGTCCGCCGCGCCGCCGACCAGCGCCGCTTCCGCGCAAAAAAGCGCGGCGCGCGCAAAAATGCTTCCCGGAAACGAAAGATAGAGACACAGTGTGAAAACAAACGTCACCGCCGCGAACAGCAGCGTCTTGTCCGCCTTATTCCAATTAGACCACGGCATCAGGACCACATCCTTTCCGCCGCCATCGTCAAAAGATACAGAATCATCCCCGCCAATGAACCAACCACGGCTCCGTTGATGCGGATCATCTGCAAATCGTCCTCGACGCGCGTTTCCACCAATTCCACCAATTCGTCGTCGGACATTTTTGCAAGCTGCCGCTCCATCATCTGCGGCAGCTCCGCATGATGCGCTGCAAGCAAATCGTCAAACCACCTGAGTATCCACGCGTTGAAGCTCGCCTTTGCCTCCGCGTCATGCAAAAATTCTTCCATGCGTTTTTCCATATACCCGCGCATTTTCCGGCGCCAATCCAACAGGCAATTTTCCCGCAAGAGTTCCAGTCCGCGTGTCAGCCTGCCTTCGATATCCGCAGATTCCACTTGTTCGTTCTGCCAGCGGCGAACCGCCGCCGCCAAACGTTCCCGCGGTTCGCCGTCGCGCAAAAAGGCGTCCAGCCAATGGGAAAACCTATCGCAAAGCTCCCCTTCGCCGCTTTCCAATTCTCCCATCCACGCTTCAACATATTCATTCAACCGGTCAAGAAGCCGTTCGTCAGAAAGCTCATCCATATCGAAAAGGGAAGCGCGCATCGTCTTGTCTCCCACATAGACTTCCTTGATATTCCCTATGGAAGCAAGCAGCAGCGACTGCAATTCCTCATCGCGCCAAACCCGTTTCGCAATCGGAGCCAACGCGTGCAGCACACGATTCCGCGTTTCCACTGACAGTGCGGACGACAAAGCGTCTCCCGCCGTTTCATCCAACCGAAGCTCCGAAAACACGCGGCGCACTACAGGCTCCACCGAAGCCGCGACAGAACGCATATCCAGCGTTTCCATGCCCCGCGTGAAAACCGCGTCCGCCAACGCAAAAATCCGCTCGCGGCCTCCCCGCTCCGTAAGATACTGCGCCAGCATTTCCGAAAAGTCCTGCTTGGAAAGACTGTCCATCACATGCTCTCGGCTCAAAAGGTCGCTGCCGGCAAATTCCGCTAGCGCGCGCATAATCCGCGGACGATTTCGCCGGAGAATTTCCGTCCGATAGGAAATCCCCAACGGTTTGCGGAAAATGGCCGTAACGGCGAACCAATCCGCCAACCCGCCGATCGTTGCCGCGAGAAAGCCGTGCGCCAAAAGCCCCGGCAGGAAACCGCCTGTCGAGGACGCCAGCCAGCCGAAGCCTGCCGCGCCTGCGGCACTCGCCGCCAGCACCGCCGTAGCCAAGCCTTTCTTACGTATCTTCATCTCCAGCAATCCCTTCAAAGAAATCCATGCATCACAGAATAGTCCAACCTATATTCGTCAAAGAATTCGACGAAACATTGCCAATTCCTTCCAACGAAAATCTTCCGCAAAGACAAAACCGCGTAATCTTTCGATTACGCGGTCATGAATGCGCTGGCAGGGGCAGTAGGACTTGAACCCACAACCAATGGTTTTGGAGACCACTACTCTACCAATTGAGCTATACCCCTGCAAATGGGGCGAGCGATGGGGATCGAACCCATGCGTGCTGGAGCCACAATCCAGTGTGTTAACCACTTCACCACGCCCGCCATAAAGGGAACGTCCGCTATAACGCGGACGCTCGCAAACCGGCAGCTCCCTAACCTCCCGGGCCGTCTCCAGCCAAGTACTGTCGGCGTATGGGCGCTTAACTTCTGTGTTCGGGATGGGAACAGGTGGGCCG
>ONUH01000023.1 GCA_900321035.1 uncultured Selenomonadales bacterium
GGACGGACCGTACATGCGCTTTTAAGCGCCGCTGGTAGTTTGAGGCCCTTTGGGCCGTTAATATAAAACCCCCGGCTATGCCGGGGGATATTTATTGTTCCCGTCTATACGATTATCCGACGGAAACCACCTTGTAGTCCTCCGCCTCGACCGCCTGCTTCAGCGTGTCGTCGGCGACGTCGGCGCTCAGCGTGACGACCGCCGTGCCCGTCTCGTGGCTGACCTTCGCCTCCGCTACGCCCGGCAGCGCCTCCAAAGTTTTCTTCACGCGCGCCTCGCAATGCCCGCAGGTCATGCCCTCGATTTTCATTTTCTTTTCCATCGTCTGCACCTCTTTCGTTTTTTCTTCTTTGATTATACCACTTTCATTATCACCGTACAGCCGGAAAAAATTCAGCCGCAGGGCGTTGGTGACGACGCAGAAGCTCGACAGGCTCATGGCCGCCGCGCCGAACATGGGCGTCAGTTTCCAGCCCGTCAGCGGGATGAATACGCCCGCCGCCAGCGGGATGCCGACGAGATTGTAAACGAACGCCCAAAAAAGATTTTCCTTGATATTTCTGAGCGTCGCCCGGGACAGACGAACCGCCGCCACGGCGTCCGCCAAGCGGCTCTTCATCAGCACCACGTCCGCCGCGTCCACGGCTACGTCCGCTCCCGCGCCGATGGCGACGCCCACGTCGGCCCGCGTCAAAGCGGGCGCGTCGTTGATCCCGTCGCCGACCATCGCGGTCTTGCCTTTCGCCTGCAAATCCCGGACGACGTTTTCCTTGCCGTCGGGCAGCACGCCCGCCACGATCTCGTCGACGCCCGCTTCGCGTCCGACCGCCTCCGCCGTGCGCCGATTGTCGCCGGTCAGCATCACGGTCCTGACGCCCATGCCGCGCAGGTCTTCCACGGCGCGGCGGCTGTCCTCCTTGATGACGTCGGCGACGGCGATGAAGCCAAGTATTTTTTCTTCTGTCGCGAAGAACAGGGGCGTCTTGCCTTCCCCCGCCAGCGCGTCGGCTCGTTCAGAAAGAGCTTCTGGCATTGCCAGCGTCTCCGCGACAAAGTCGCGGCTGCCGCCAAAAATCTTTTGCCCGCTCAGCGTCGCCGTGAGACCGCGGCCCGCGAGCGCCTCGAAATTTTCCGTGGTCTCCGGCGAGAGGCCCGCCTTTTCCGCATACCGGAGCACCGCCCGCGAAAGGGGGTGCTCGCTTTTCGCTTCCAGCGCCAGCGCGACGCGCAGCAGCTCGTTCTCCTGGGCGTCCGCCGCCGGATAGAGTCCCGTGACCTCCGGCTCGCCCCGCGTGATCGTCCCCGTCTTGTCGAGGGCGACGATTTCCGTCCGTCCGAGCATTTCGAGGGCCGCCGCCGTCTTGAACAGGATGCCGTTCTTCGCGCCTACGCCGCTGCCCGCCATGATGGCGACGGGCGTCGCCAAGCCCAGCGCGCATGGACAGCTGATGACCAGCACCGAGACGCCCCGCGCAACGGCGAAGCCCATGTCCGCGCCCAGCGCGAGCCATACGAGCGCCGTCGTCACGGCGATCGCGATGACGATCGGCACGAACACCCCCGACACCCGGTCGGCGAGCTTCGCAATCGGCGCCTTCGTCGCCGCCGCGTCCTCGACGAGCCGGATGATCTGCGCCAGCGTCGTGTCCTCGCCCACGCGCGTCGCCCGACATTTCAGGAAGCCGGAGCGGTTCATCGTCGCCGAAGAAACGCGGTCGCCCTCCGCCTTGTCCACGGGCAGGCTCTCCCCGGTCAGCGCCGCCTCGTCCACGGCACCCGCGCCCTCGATCACGACGCCGTCCACGGGAATCTGCTCGCCGGGGCGCACGACGAATATCTCGCCCAGCAGGATGTCCGACGCGGGAATCGTCGTTTCCGCGCCGTCCCGAAGCACCGTCGCCGTGCGCGGCGCAAGCTGCATCAGCCCTTTCAGCGCGTCCGTGGTCTTGCCTTTCGAGCGGGCTTCCAGCATTTTCCCGACGGTTATCAGCGCGAGGATCATCGCCGCCGACTCAAAATAGAAGTCCTCATGATAGGCCATCATCGCGTCCATATCGCCCGAAACGCCGGTCATGGCCAGCAGCGCGACGACGCTGTACGCAAACGACGCAAAGGAGCCGAGGGCGACCAGCGTGTCCATGTTGGGCGCGCCGCCCAGCAGGCTTTTCGTGCCGCTGATGAAAAACGCCTGGTTGACCACCATCACGACGCCCGCCAGCAGCATCTGCAAAATGCCCTGGGCAGTCATATTGCCGTCAAGGAACGACGGAAGCGGCCATCCCAGCATCATGTGCCCCATGGACAAATACATCAGCGCCGCGAGGAAGCCGAGGGACGCGATGAGACGGCGGCGCAGCGCGGGCGTTTCCTTATCTTCCAAAAGCGCCGCGTCCGCCGAAACGCCGGCGTCTTTTTTCGCCTCGTCCCTTACCGATGCGCCGTAACCGGCCCCCTCGACGGCGGCAATCACCGCCGCCGGGTCGGCGCTGCCTTCGACGCCCATAGAGTTCGTCAACAGGCTCACCGCGCAGTCCTCTACGCCCTCGACTTTTTTCACGGCCTTCTCCACCCGCGCGACGCACGCCGCGCAAGTCATGCCCGTAACCGCGTATTGCTTCATCCGTTCACCTCCGTTCAAAATATGAATATTTCGCTTGTATATTTATATAATACTCTATCTGTCAAGTAATCTATGATAAAAGAGGCGGCATAAAAAAATTGGCCGCAGGAAGAAAAATTCTTCTTACGGCAAATCCGTTTCCTTCATTTTACAATTTCATTCCGTTTCACAGCACGAACCTTCGCAGGGCTTCCGCGAAGCCGTTTTCCTCGCAGGGAGGCGCTATCTCGTCCGCCGCCTCCTTGACCGCCGGGATTGCGTTTCCCATGGCGACGCCAATTCCCGCCGCGCGAATCATCTCCACGTCGTTGCCGGAGTCGCCGAGGGCTATGATTTCGTCGGCGCGGACGCCGCGCTTTTCGGCGAGGGCCAGCATCGCGCGCGCTTTCGATACGCCGGGGCGCACGATTTCAATATAATTGGGGCTGGACTGCATGACGTCCGCCTCGTTCCGGAATTTATCCCGAAGCGTTTGGATGACGGAGGCAATTTCCGCCTCGGACACGGCCACCAAAAGTTTCGGCACTTCCTTCGTCCGTGCCAGCATGCCGCCGCGCCCTATCGCCTCGCCGTATACCTTCGACGCCGTCTCGTAAACGCGCGCCGCCTCGGTCTTTTCCACATAATACAGCTCGTCCCTGACGTAGCTCTGCACATACCAGCCCTGCGCGAAGACAAAGCCCAGCACGCGCTCGACGACCTGCGGCTCCAGATAGGACGACGCCAACAGCTCGCCGCCCGCCGTCCTGACAATCGCGCCGTTGTAGCTGATGATCGGCGCGTCCACGCCCAGCGCCTCGGCATATTGGACAGCCGAGCTGTGCATCCTGCCCGTGGCGATGACCGTCGGCACGCCTATCTCCGCCGCAGCCTGCACGGCTTTCTTGTTTTCTTCCGTGATCTCATAGGCGGCGTTGACCAGCGTGCCGTCCAGGTCGGTCACGATCATGCGTATGTTTTTCTTCCCGCCCATCATACCGCCTCCATGTCGCGGCTGGCCACGATGTCGACGCCGAGGCCGAGGATATTCGCCGCGACTACGTCGCCCACATGAACGGGAGCCGCAACGCTGACGGAACGCAGGGCTTCGGCGCATTCAACGACGCGGCCCTTCGGCAGTTTTTTCGCCGAGACGACCGGAATCAGCGGCAGCCGCCCGCCCTTCACGCGCACCGTGGACGTCAGCATCCGCGTCGGCGCGGTCAGCTCCTCCTTTGCGTACTGCGCGCCGCGCGGGCAAAAGTTTCCGGTCACGTTCGTGACGACGCCGTCCTCCACCGTCGCGGTCAATTCGCAGCTCAACGGACAGTTGATGCAGTTCAGTACCTTTGTTTCCGTTGCCATATCAGTTCCCCTCCGTCAGCGATACCGTAAGGTCCGAGGTCAGCGCGCCGACCTTTGCCTCCGGCAAATCTACCGCGATCATTTCGCTGGGTTTCGCAATCATCAGCGGCTTCGAGAAAACCTCTTCGCCGCCGCTTTCGACTTTCAGCTTCAGCTTGCCGCGCAAGGGCTGCGTCACGCGCATGAAAAGACGCACGCTTTCCGTTTCCGCGCCGAGCCGCAAATGCTGAGGAACGCAGGTGCGGATGTTTTCGCCCGTCGTGACGGCAAGGTCCCGCGCCGCGCCGCCACCCGCTCCGAGCGCAGCTTTCGCCGCGAATTTTCCGGCAATCTCCGCCTCGTCGGAAACGAAATCCACAAGGTCGTGGACATGGACCACGTTGCCCGCCGCAAAAATGCCCGGCTCGCTGGTCTCCCGCCGCTGGTCGACAATCGGTCCGCTCGTCAGCGGATGCATTTGAAGGCCAAGTCCGCGGGAAAGCTCGTTTTCAGGGATCAATCCGACGGAGAGCAGCACCGTGTCGCAGTCAATCTCAAACTCCGTGCCGGGAATCGGGCGCGACTTTTCGTCAACCTTCGCGACGGTGACGCCCGTCACCCGGTCTTTGCCATGGATCGCGACGATGGTATGGGACAAATGCAGCGGAATATCGTAGTCGTTCAGGCATTGGACGATATTTCTCGTCAGGCCGTTGGAGAAGGGACAGATTTCCAGCACCGCCTGCACCTTGCAGCCCTCCAGCGACATGCGGCGCGCCATGATCAGCCCGATGTCGCCGGAGCCCAAAATCACGATTTTCCTGCCGGGAATATAGCCCTCCATATTGACCATGCGCTGCGCCGCGCCCGCCGTATAGACGCCGGCGGGCCGAGTGCCCGGGATCCGTATCGCGCCTCTCGTGCGCTCGCGGCAGCCCATCGTCAGCACCACCGATTTCCCGTGAAGCTCCATGACGCCGCGCGTCGGGCTGACGGCACGCACCGTCTTGTCCTTCCGCACTTCCAAAACCATCGTATCGACTAAAATCTCGACCTCCGGCAAGTCCTTGACAAGATCGTAGCAACGCTGGGCGTAGCCGGGGCCGGTCAGTTCCTCTTTGAAATGGTGCAGGCCGAAGCCGTTGTGCACGCACTGCTGCAAAATGCCGCCCGGTTCGCGGTCGCGTTCCAATACGAGGATTTTCTTCGCGCCGTTCTGCTGGGCGCTGAGCGCCGCGGTCAATCCCGCCGGACCGCCGCCCACGATAATGACGTCGTACAGTTCGCTCATTTCCGCCCGCCTCCCAGCTTTTCCTCATACATATAGGAGTCCGCGCCGTCCTTCCGCACTTTCGGCACGGGAATGCCAAGCTCCCTCGACAAGATTTCGATGACCCGCGGCCCGCAGAATCCGCCCTGGCAGCGCCCCATGCCCGCGCGGATGCGCCGCTTCACGCCGTCCACCGTCCGTGCGCCGCAAGGCCGCTTGATGGCGTCCACGATCTCCCCTTCGGTAATCGTCTCGCAGCGGCAGATGATACGCCCGTAACGCGCGTCTTTCTTAATCAGCGCCGCCTGCTCTTCGGCGGAAAGCTCGCGGAAAATCGGCTGGGCCGGCCGCCCTTTCACGACTTTCGCTTTTGCCTTCGCGCCCGCCGCTTTCGCGATTTCTTCCGCCAAGAGCCGCGCGATGGCCGGCGCGGAAGTCAGGCCCGGCGACTGGATGCCCGCCGCGTGGTACAATCCCTTGACTGTTTTCGATTCCCCGACGATAAAGTCGTTCGTATCGGATACGGCACGGATTCCTGCGAACTCTGTGATGGACGCACCCATCGGAAGCTCCGGCACCAATTTTTTCGCGCCCGCGATAATCTCGTCCATGCCCGCCGTCGTCACCGCCGTATCATCGCGGCTGTCCTGCTCCTGCGCGTTCGGCCCGACGAACGTGTTGCCGTGGGTCGTCGCGCAAACGAGAATGCCCTTCGTCGTCTGCGTCGGCGCGGGGAATACGATTCCCCTGACCATCTTGTCCTGCGCCGTCTTATCGAAAAGAATGTATTCGCCTTTCCGCGGATGGATCGAAAAACTCGTGTCTCCCGCCATCGCCGCGACCTTGTCCGCGAAAACGCCCGCCGCGTTCACGACAAACCGAGCCCGTATCGTTCCCTGCGTCGTCTCTATCGTGAAGCCCTGCCCGTCCTCGGCGCGAATTCCCGTGACCTCGCAGTCACGCAGAATCTCCGCGCCGTTTTCCAAAGCGTTCTCCGCGAAAGCTTCCGCCATGCCGAAAGGCCAGCAGATGCCCGCCGTCGGCGCCCACAGTGCGGAACAGACGGCGGCGGAAAGGTTCGGCTCCTTGGCGCGTGCTTTATCGCCGTCCCAAATCTCCATGCCCGGAACGCCGTTCGCCTCACCCCGCGCTTTCAGTTCCTCGATCTGCGCCTTCTCTTCTTCCGTCGTCGCGCAGACGAGAGAACCCGTCCATTGGATATCCAGCCCCAATTCATCCTGCAGTTCATGATACAGCCGATTGCCCTCGACGTTCATCTTCGCCTTCATGCTCCCCGTAGGCGCGTCAAATCCCGCGTGCAGGACGGCGCTGTTCGCCTTCGTGGTGCCCGCCGCGATGTCCGGCTCCTTCTCTGTCAGTACGCAGGACAAATCAAGCCGCGCCAGCGCCGCCAGCGTTGCCGTTCCCGTAATTCCGCCGCCGATAACGACGACGTCCGCCTGTCTCCCCATATCGCTCCCCCCTCGCAACAACGAATAAAATGCATCGTCGCTTCATACTGTATACATATTTCGGCGCGACGAAAAATTTTCCTGCCTTGCGCCGCAAAAAAAGAGCGCCGCATTATGCAACGCCCTTCCCGCTTTAAGATTACTGCAATGCCGTTTTCAAGCAACGGATAAATCTTTTTAATACGATATATCGTTAATTACATCAGACAGGCTTGCAAACGGCCTTGCATAGTTGGAAAGTATCTCTCGAAGCCGTTCCTTTTCAGAACTTTGATCTGTCCTAAATCGATGCAATGGCAATCCCGCTTTTGAAAAAATAGAATCTTTTAAAAGGTCACGCTTCTCCTGTATGCTTCCTTGTTCATGATATGTCTTTCCATCCACTTCAATCCCAAACACAGGACGATGTGTAACCTTGCTAAAAACAAGGAAATCTACATGAGAATCTCGACCGATAAACGAATTTTCATTGTGAGTCAGCCATTCTCCTCTCTTGAAAAGGTGAGACAGCGGATATTGAAAAACATAGTCAAAGTTGGATTCCACAAACTCTTCTTCAAGCAATGGAGTAAGAACAGCCTTAGCAAAAATTATCTCCGCCGGAGACTCTTGCGTCGTTGCAATTTTCTTGTCAGCAGGAATTTGGTCACTCGTGAGAAGTTGGTGCATTTTATCAAAGCAGGAATATATATTGCTTTCTATGATGATACAATTTTTGTACTCGATATATTTGATGAGATCTCCAAAAAGGCTTCCTTCCGGCGGTTCCTCTTTAGACGCGATAAGCCAAAACTTCCTTTTAGCGCGAGAAATTGCAACATTGATGAGCGAAGGCTGCTCCAAAAAGTTCGAAGCTTTGTCATCCGTGGAAACAAACAAAATAGCATCCTTTTCTTTTCCTTGAAACTTATGAACGGTATCTATGACGTTTCTTTGCCCATTCCCAGACTCCATGACATTAACTTGATTCCTATACGGAGCTATAATGCCGATTTCCTCATCCGGGATTTCCTTCCTCAGTTCCGGCAGTGCTTCTGTTTCCATAACCTCAATTTGTCGCTGATTGACATGATGGTAGGCATGGTGTCCTTCACTCGTCCTATATAAGCGTAACGCATCCGAATCTTTTTTTATCATATCCTGCGTCATCACGATAAGCTGCCCGTGATAAAATCGTTCATTGCAGAATCCGATAATATCTGGATGACAACGATAATGTTCCCGCAAAATAACGGAAGGGGCATTGGCAAAAACGCTTCGAAAAGAGGACAAAAAACTATTTCCTTCCCGATTGTAGTACGCTTCCCCCGGATTGTATTTCTCGTAGAGCTCTTTCATATTTTTTAAATCTTGATGGGTGAGAACATTGGGAAGTTGCTTCGTATCTCCGACAATAACCGCTTTTTTACTTGTCGTCAGAGCCATCGCTCCCTGTACAATATCCACTTGTGACGCTTCATCCATAATCAACATATCAAAACGAACATCGTATTTTCTGATGCAAAACGCGGAAGAGAATGTCGTACTGAGCACAATCGGGTATTCGTCAATAAACGCTTGTGCTTGATCCCATCCATAGGACTTTATATCAAACTGCCGCCTGTGACCTTGATTTTTTAGTAGCTTTTGATAAAACTTCTTGAAAAGGCATCCTCGCAAAAAGCGAAAAGACAAAGACGAAAGGCGATCCAACAATGCTTGGATATCATTGTTTTGGAGAAAATGAATCATTTCCTCTCTTTCCCGCTCCAACTTCTTATAAAGCAGAGGATAAAGCGATTTATAGAGAAACCGCAAAATAATGAGCGGAGGCTTTTTCATTTTATTCCATGAACCGATATGATATAGGAACGCACATACGACTCTGTACCAAAAGGGCATCCGTTCCATTTCGACATAGCTGATTTGTATTTTTTTCAGAACCTTAATTGCAATATCAACCGAAAGAGCATTATGAATTTCCCATTCATCGGCTTCCATCGGGAAATCCGCACAAGACTGTATGAAATGTTGTTCTTCTGTATGCAGGTCGGATATTTGTTGTTCTAATTTTGCAAGTCTTTCCTGCGTTTCAAAGAGGTTCGTCAAGCGATCTACCAACTGTTGAATCTCTGTTTTAATATTCCCCTGTTCTTCCTTCGAACACTCCCATGACGACATATCCGGATATGACGGAGATTGATTGGAGAAAAACCGTGCCTTATTTTTTCGACTTCCCAAAAACGCCGAAAGAAAATCCAATTCATATTTCTCCAATTTGTCAATGACATTTTGGAGAGCAGCGTTATTATTTGATACGATTAATGCATTTTGGTTATGTGTCAAAAGATTTGCGATAATATTTAGGATTGTTTGTGTCTTTCCGGTTCCCGGCGGTCCTTCAATAATACTGCACGGATTCTGAATTGCGTTCTTAACAGCTTTAATCTGACTTCTGTTTGCGCCAAAAGGGAAAATGAAAAAACTATTCTTTATCGGAGTTGCAGAAATTCTTTTTGCACCCCAATATTGAGCAAGCAAACTATTTCCCGGAATATATCTCACAGCGGTCTCAAAAGCTTTAGCGAGAAGAACTGTTCCATCTTCAGAGTGAAGAGAAGAAGATTTTACCATTTCGCCGAAATATGCATGCATCTTCTTTATTTTGGGCTCATTAGATAAATCATCTCGCATATACATCATTGATTGACTCCTTATAGACATTCCCCTATTACTGTTAGCATGCATTACTGTCTATACACCATCAAGCAAGCTGCCGCGTTTTTATTTATTATTCCTTCATCACATAATAATTATCATGCAACGTTTTTTCATCTTCTCATTTCACCGTTCCGTAATATTTTTCCACTTTGAAAGCGGGACGGTATGCTTCCTTCACCTGCCGTAGTCCCGGTATACCCATATCCTCCTCGCGATTGATATAAGGATAGGGCACCGCCGCCTCGGAAGACGCGAAGGCCTGATTGACGGCGGCAAAGGCGCCTTCCGCCGCGAAAGTGCCGACCGCTTTTTCAAAATGCACGTCGATGCACTGCGAAGAAATAGCAGAGGCCATCGTCATAGCGGCAGGAACGCCCGCAACATAGAGCACTCCGCCGAAAAGGCCCAAAGCTTCCCAATGCTCGGCGGCTTTCCGAATCCGCGAAAGTTCGGTCATGTCCGCGTCGCCGCCGTCCTCCGCCCTTTCCTCAAACCACTGCTCCGCCACGGAGAGCGCGTCGCCGATATTTTCCTTTCCAATCGTCCGATACTCCGCGTCAGGATACAACCTCCAAAAACGATTGACAAGATTCTTTTTCGCGTGCAGCTTTTTTCCGGAAAGCTGGGAGAGGCTTTCCCGCTTGTAAATGTAATCGCTGTCGCCGTCATAAGAATGCCAGCGGATGTCGCAAAGCCCGTCCAAAAATTTGCACTGTCTCTCATCGAAAGCACAAAAGGAAAGCGGCACTCCCCGCTCTTCCGCGTCGCGGCGCAGGACGTCCAACGCCTTTGCGCCGTCAAATCCGCAGGCGGAAAGCGGCGCACCGTATCCCCTGCAACGGTCTATGGCTCCTTGATAATAGCGGAAAAGAATACCGTCCTGCACGGCGACCTCTATATGATATGTATCGCCCAGCAAAAAAAGATTGACGGGCGACGTGTCGCTTCCCATAGTCTGCGCTCCGTGAAATAAAACGGGAAGCGCCGCATCCGCTGACTGCCATTCCAACATGTAAAAACCTCTTCTTCTTTCGTAGTCGCTCTTTATATTTCCGAAGCCCTTGGAAAGTCGTTTGCCGCCCTTTAAAGAGAGGGCTTATCGAGGGTCTGTTGTCTACGTGCCGCCTTTTTCAGGCGCGAAGCGCACTACGATCTCCGAATTCCGCTCGACGACCGAGTTCGGCGCCACATCCTGACTGACGGCGGTTCCGCGCCCCTCGGCGCGCATCCTGAGTCCGGCGTCGCCTATCCGGCGCCCTGCCGACTCCATATCCAGGCCGACCACATCCGGCACTGTCGCCCGAATATCCTGCGACGAAGACACGGTCGCCGGAGCGGACTCCGGATTCTCAAAGGGATCGCTGGAAGGCTCCACGTTCAGATAACGGAACATCTGTTGAAAGATCTTTCCCGCCACCGGCGCCGCAATCTGGCCGCCGTAATAATTACCGCCCGACGGCTCGTCGATAATGACCAGCAGCGTGACTTCCGGATCGTTCGTGGGCGCGAATCCGCAGAAGGAAGCGATATAACTGCCTTCTTTGTAGCCTATACCGTCGTCGTTGATTTTCTGCGCCGTACCCGTTTTCCCGCCGATACGGTAGCCCTTCACCTTCGCTTTACTACCGCCGCCCGTAGAAACGACCTGCTCCAAAAGCCCGATGAGCGTCTGGTCTTTTTCCGAGCTGATCACGCGCCGCACTTCATGGGGCTTCGTCTCTTCATACACGGAGCCGTCTTCGTTATAGACCGCCTTCACGATATACGGCCGCATCAGCACGCCGTCGTTGGCGATGGCGGACATGGCGGTGATGAGCTGCAGCGGCGTCACCGCGATGCTTTGCCCGATGGACATCGTCGCAATATCCGAATCGTATACCGGCCGTTCCAAGGGATCCATCAGCAGACCCACTTCCTCGCCCGGCAGTTCAATGCCCGTCAGCTCGCCGAAACCGAAACGCCGCGCATACTTGTTCAGCCGATCGATTCCAAGATCGAGGCCAATCAGCGCGAAACAGGTGTTGATGGACTGCTTCATGACGTCCGTAAACGTCACCGTGCCAAAGCTGCCGCCGCTCCAGTTCTCAATCCGCTTTTCGCTGACGATCAAGAAGCCCGGATCCTGGAACCAATCGCCGGGCGACACCAAGCCTTCCTCCAAAGCCGCCGCGGCGACGATGGATTTGAAGGTGGAACCCGGCTCGTAGATATTGGACACGGCGCGATTCTTCCAAAGCTCCATCGGGTAATCCTCGAAATGGTTCGGATTATACGAAGGGCGGGACGCCATCGCGAGGATTTCCCCCGTCTTCGGCTTCATCACGAGCGCCGTCACCGAAAGCGGCTGGGTCTCCGCCAGCGCCTCGTTCAGCACCTCCTCGACCATGAACTGCACCGTCGAGTCAATGGTGAGCTGCACGGTCTTGCACTGATTCTGCCGCGCCGGCTTCCGGGAGGAAACAGAACCTAAAATCGGCCGATCGCTGACGTTGTCCGTCTGCACAAACGTCTCCGCCACAACGCCTTTGATCAGGTCGTCATACGCCTGCTCGACGCCGTCAAGACCGACGTCGTCCGTACCGACAAAGCCCAAAATGTTCGCGGCCAATTCCTCGTTTGGATAGTAGCGCTTCGGCTCATCCTGAAAGCCCAGACAATTATAGCCCTCGGACCGGATCAGGGCGCGAACCGCCGCCACCTCGTCCGTGGACAGGAACCGCTTCACCCAGACGAAGCCGCCGCCCTGCGCGATATCCCGCAGGATCGCCTCTTGCTTCAGACCTACCAGCGGCGCGAGCTTCGCCGCCACTTCGTCTTCCTTTCCCTTTTCCACATTGTTGGGATCGATAAAGAGCGACTTCATCATCAGGCTGACCGCCATTTCGCGCCCGTTGCGGTCAAGGATGGCGCCCCGGGGCGACTGCATCACCCGTTCTTCTCCCGTCTCATGACGGACCCGCGCAGCCAGCTCATCGCCCTGCACCAGCTGGATCCATCCGTACCGCAAAACCAAAAGGGCAAACATGCCCAGCATGACGGTCAGCGCAATACTGAAATGAAACGCAATGCGCGTCTTGTCCCGTCGTGCGATTTTTGCCCGTTCTTTCATATTCAGCTTCAATTTTGCCATAGCTTTTCCCCGGGGAAGCCCGCTGAACAGGGCCGCCCGCCGAAATTGCCGGACGCCGTATTCATCGCTTCCCTAAATATCCAAAACAGCTTATAATAATGACAGCGGATTCTTCCGCATTCTGAATGCGGAGCGCCTATCTTTTTATTATATCATATCAGCTCTATATATACCATATGAAAGGCGGTATGACCGTATGGACGATATTGACCGGAACATTTTGCGCAAGCTGCAGGAAAACGCGCGGGCCACGCTTTCCGATTTGAGCGGCGAGGCTTCGCTCTCCATTCCAGCCGTCAGCGAGCGGCTGAAAAAATTGGAATCCTCCGGCGTCATTCTCCGGTACACGGCGATCCTCAATCCCGCCATGATGAACAAGCATTTGATGGCGCTTATGTTTTTGCGTTTCGACAGCCCGAAACACGGCGACCGTTTCTCCGGCTTCGTGCGAAACGAACCGGAAATCAAGGAATGTTACTACATCACCGGGGATTTTGACTACTCGCTGAAAATCCTCACCGAAAACACGGGCACGCTGGAAAAACTGCTGACCCGGATAAAAAACGTCCCCGGCGTCGTCAAGACGCAAACTATCGTAATCCTTTCCACCATCACCGACAATCCTTCCATCCTGCCGGATTAAGAAATCGTCTCCTTTTTCCCTCAAAACGGCATGCGCAAGGCGCAGGAAATATATTTTCATCATCTTTTCAGGTTATGTTCGAATGTTTCACGTGAAACATTCGGAAATCATTTCCAAATTTCCCACGTGAAACGAAAAAAATCCGCTGTCCCGTGCAACATCAGGGACAACGGATTTTTTCTTTCTGAAACGTGCGGTTCAACCCTCCGCCTGCTGCAGCGCCAATTCCGCCTGTACGCGAATCGCGCACTCCAATCTTTTTTTCTGGATCGCGCAGCCGACTTCGTACGGCTCGCGAATATCGCCGTGGAACAGATCGGCGTTGGCATGACAGCCGCCGCTGCAAAAGAACCGCGCCCAGCAGTCTTTGCATTTCGGCTTGTTCAGCACATGACTCTCGCGGAAATAGCGCGGCAACTCCTTATTCGTCACGCCCTCGAAGACTGAGCCGAGCCGATACCCTTCGCGTCCGACAAACTGATGGCACGGGTACAGATCGCCGTTGGCCGCCACCGCGTAATATTCATGGCCCGCGCCGCAGCCGGAGAGCCGCTTCGCGACGCAGGGTCCGCCCGAAAGATCCATATTGAAATGGAAAAAGAAGAATCCCTTGCCCTCGCGGCGGCGTTCCAAATACGCTTCCGTCAGTCGGTCATACTCCGCGCAAACCCGCGGCATGTCCGCTTCCTCAATGGCGTACGGCGCGTCCTTCGCGACGACAGGCTCCACGGACAGCACGTCGAAGCCCGCGTCCGCCATGGCAAGCACGTCCTCCGTGAAATCCAGATTATATTTCGTATACGTTCCGCGCAAATAGTAATCCTTGCCGTCGCGGGAATCCACCATGGCACGGAAATTCTTCAGCACCCGGTCGTAAGTTCCATTGCCGCCCGCGTCGGGCCGTACCCGGTCATGCACTTCCCGCCGTCCGTCGAGCGACAGCACAAGGCTCACGTGGTTTTCGTTCAGCCATTCCCGCACGCTCTCGTCCAGCAGGAGTCCGTTGGTCGTCAGCGTCAGCTTGAAGATTTTGCCCGTTTCCTTTTCCCGGCGGCGCACATACTCGGTCACATGCTTCACCACAGGGAGATTGACCAGCGGCTCGCCGCCGAAAAAGTCGATCTCGCAATGCTTCCGCCCTTTACTGTGCTCGATGATGTATTCCACCGCCGCTTCGCCGACCTCGCGGCTCATCAGCTCGCGCGTTCCGCCGTACTCGCCCGTGCCGCCGAAGCAATATTCGCAGCGCAGATTGCAGTCGTGCGCCACCATCAGGCACATGGACTTCACCACGCCCTCCGCCGCGAACGTCGGCGGCACCGAAATATCCGGCGCGAACAGCTGCTTCGCGTCCATCAGTTCATGCAGTTCGGAAAGCGCCTCGCGAAGCTCCGTCTCCGGATACTTCCCGGCCAAGGCGCGCACCGTCTCCTCGTCGTTCGTCCCGTCGAAGACGTCCATCATGTCGTACGCCATGCGGTCAAGAAAATGCACCGAGCCGCTGTTCACGTCCAGCAGGATATATCGGCCGCCCTGCTCGAATTTATGTATCGCTTCTCTCATAAAACCCGTTTCTCTCCTACAAGGATTGCCTGGCAATCACGCAAACAAACCAAAAAATTGCAAAGATAACGGGGATGCCGCGCGGGCATCCCCGTTTCCCGTCTGTCAAACTACTTCTCGCAGGTCTGATTTCCCACCGTGCAGCTCGTCTTGCAAGCGGACTGGCAGGACGCCTGGCACTCGCCGCAGCCGCCCTTGTTCACTGTGCTCTGGAGCGTCGGCTTGTTGACCGTCTTGATATGCTTCATCCTTTTTTCCTCCTCCGTATCAATATAGTATATATTGTACCCTTTTTTTCCTCCGTACGCAAGGGCAAGGTCATGAAGCGCCTTCCGTCAGCTTGATATCCTCCGGCGCCAGGATGAACAGGACCGGAAGATTGGAGGCGCCCGGCGGGGACATCTCAAAAAAGACAGGCGGCTTCGCACGGTAATCGCCCAGCGGTGAAAGGTCCACCGAAGGCAACAGCGTCGTGACGCCATTGTCGTCGAAAGGCGGGTGAACGCTCTTCTCCCCAAACGCCAACGTGCCTTCCGGCACGGAAAAAAGCTTTGTGCCTCCCATGCCCGCTTCCACACGAACGACGCCGGCAAACCATCCGCCCATCGGGCTCATGAAAAACCGCGTCTTCTGCCGCGAGCAGGCCTCGAGCCGATAGAGCACGCCGTAGTTTCCTACATTCGTCACGAGGCTTCCGTCCGTCGCGTCCACGCCTTCGCTGTACTTGTCGCGCACGCCGTCGGCCAGGATGACACAGGCGACGCCGTCCTCGTCCGGATCATATTTCTCCAACCGAAGGATGCGGTCCATGCCTACAAAGGTGCCGCGAAGCCTATGCTCGTCCGCGGGCAGTATTTCAGCGTCCTCCACATACTGCAGCGGATCCCTGCCCGTCGGATAACAGAGCACCGTCACCCGGACAGGCGCGGAAGCGGTGAAGTCCGCCATGCCGGAAGCCAATTTTCCCGGCAGCACCACTGTCTTGTCCGGCTTCTCCAGCAGCAGCTTTCGTTCCTCAGGCGCGATATACAGCCGCTCCGTCTGTCGATCGTCCGAAAAGAATTCCTGCTGGATATCCTTTCCCACTTTCGTATATGTCTGATCCGGATCGGCGACGGCCCGCCGCGTGACCCGCACCACCGCATACTGCCCGCCTACGCTTTCCAGTACGACGGCCACTTTCAGTTTTTTCGACGTATCGTTCAGATGATAATAAAAGACCCGCGCGTCGCCCTTGACAACATCCGTGTACAGGATGCCCGGGCGCTTCAAATACTCGGGACTGTCGGACAGGATCAGCGTCCCGCCCGTATTGATCGTTTCCGCGGACAAGAGTTTCATCGGCAGTGGTTCCGCCGTGTGCAGGGCCGGTTTCGCCGAGTCCGCCGCAGTAGCCGCTCCGTCGATTTTTTCTTTCGCACGACGCATCAGCCGCCGCAGCAATCCTTCGCCCGTTCCTTCCGCCCCCTCTGCCGTCGTTCCCGACGCGATCCGACGCTTTTCTTCCTCTATCCGGCGCGCCTCTTCCTCCGCAGCATTCTGCTCCGCTTCCCGAGCTTTTGCTTCGGCAGCCTGTCGTTCCTTTTCCCGCGCCGCCGCTTCGGCAGCCTGCCGCTCCTTTTCCCGCGCTTCCGCTTCGGCAGCCTGTCGCTCCTTTTCCCGAGCTGCCGCTTCCTGTTCCCGCTCTATCCGCAAGCGTTCTTCTTCAACGCGCGCGCGTTCCTGTTCCTGCTTTTTCGCATCTTCTTCCGCGCGCGTTGCCGCCTGCTCCCGCTTCCTGCCCTCGTCCGCGGGAAGCTCATCCTCCCAGTCCTCTTCATCGTCCTCGCCGGATTCGGCGTCGTCCCGTTCCGCCGCCATCCGCCGTGCCTGTTCCTCCTCGGCGCGGCGGCGCATCTCCGCCTGCTCGCGCATCCGAGCGGAACGCGCCTCTTCCTGCAGCCTTTCCTGTCGTTCACGATGCACTCTGTCGGCGTATTCCTCGGCCAAATGCCGATGTCCTGCCGACGCCGAAGAAACTATTCCGAAAAAGGCCAATCCGGCCAAAGCCGACGCCAGATATTTCTCTTTCATACAGCCTCTCCTTCTGCATTCCCCGGTATCAACTCTTCAAATCCCCCACGTTATGCCAAAGCCCTAACAGTGCCGCCGCTTTCGCCTTCCATACCCGCAGGCGGAATTCCGACACCCCGAAATGCGGCGGCGGAACATTGATCCGATGCAGCAGGTACGGATTGGTCTGGAACGTATTCAGCCCCGGGTCCCCGGTGACCGCGGCCAAGTATTCTTCCTCCTTCAAAATATCCGGCAAATACTTATCATACTGTCCGTTCGGATAGGAAAGCACGAATATCGTCTTGAGCCCCTTCCACTCCATCATCAGCTTGGATTTCTGCACCTCGTCCCGTGCTTCCTCCACCGTCATATTCGTCAACGGCAGATGATTCGCCGTGTGGCTGCCAAGCTCGACGCCGCGCTTTTCCATCTCATGGAGCTGATTCCAACTCAGATACCCCGGCAGCCCGACGTCGTTCGTCACCATGAACACCGTGGCCTTCATGCCGCGCTCCTCCAAGATTGGCAGCGCCTCCGTATAGTTATCGCTGTACCCGTCGTCAAAACTGACGACCACCGGCTTCTCCGGCAATTTCTGCTTGCCTTTCTTCGCCCGCAGAAAATCAAGCACCGAAACCGTCGTATATCCGTCCGCCTGCAGGGCGTCCATCTGCTCGGCAAAATCCTTGGTGGACACCGTGTAATCATCTTTCGTGCGGTCGTTGATTTTATGATATTCCAAGATCAGCATGCCCTGCGGCGGATAAAGCTCCACCGCCGCCGCCAGCGCGCCCGCCGCCAACAACAGGATGACCAAAAGCGCGACGAACAGCCGCAAAAGCCTGCTTCCCCCTTGTCTTCTTGATTCTCCCCTACCATATCTGGCAATGAACATTTTATCCAAAGCCCTATGGCCTCCCTTCCTGTAAATGCTTCTTTCCCGTCGACGTCACGTCCGGCCGCCGTCCTTTTGATATTACGCGCCGCTTTCCTGCGCCAGCTCCATCAGCCGCCGCAAACGATGATTGACGCCGGAGCGACCCACGCCCAATTCTGCGCCCAATTCCGCCAGCGACGCCTCCGGATGGGCAAGGCGCGCTTCCGCCGCCGCCCGAAGTCCCGGCGCGAGTCCGGCAAGCCCTCCCGTCGCCGCGAACGCCCGAATCGCCGCCACCTGTCGAGCCGCAGCGGCGGCAGTCTTCCCAAGATTCGCCGTCTCGCAGTTCACCAGACGGTTGACCTGGTTCCTGACCTCTTTCACATTGCGGGCCGCCTCAAACGACGTCGCAGCTTCTTCCGCGCCCGCCAGCGCGAGAAAATCGAGAATCGCGTCCCCTTCTTTCAAATAGACGACGTAATCCTCCTTGCGGCCCGTAAGTCCTGCCGAAAAACCGAACCGCCGCAAAAGGGACTGCAAAAGCTCGGCGAACTGATAATTCGTCGTCACATACTCCAAATGGCAGGACGCCTCGGGACGGCTCACGCTGCCCCCTGCCAAAAACGCGCCGCGAAGATACGCGACACGGCAGCATTTTCTCCGAAACAGCGCGCTCTTCCCGCTGGGGGAAAGCATCCCCGGCGAAAGCTCCAGCTCCGCCAAAAGCGCGCCGACGTCTTCCCCCGGTACCACTCGAATCGAGTAGCTGTTCATCTTGCCCAGCCGGCGCGAACGGCGTACCACGACTTCCGTCCGTCCCGCCCCCGCCTGTTTTAGAAGCACCAAAGCCCGACGCGCTACCGCCGCGTGTTCCGTCACAAACGACAGCCCCAACGCACGACCAGAGCCCAGCGTCAGGGACGCCCCCATACGCAAAAGCCCGGCAAGCTCCGCCCGTTCGCAGCATGCTTTCGACAAAGGCAACCGCGCCAATTCATTTTTTACATCACCGGAAAAAGAAGGCATCCTGAAAATCCCCTTTCCCCTGCCTGTTTTTCATTCCTTATGAAGACAGCCCGTACACCATTTTCATGACTGCGTCCCGCAGCTTGTCCGGGTCGTGATGACCCGCGTCCTCACTGCTCATAATATCGGCCTGCACAAATCCGACGCCCAGCTTGTTCAAAGCCTCCCGGTCCACCTTCACCGGATAGGAGCCCATCGCCGCGTAGTCCGCTTTCATTTTCTCCGAGATCTTTCCTGAATGGACGAGCACGTAATCCACGACGCCTTTGCCCGCATGCTCCAAGATCGCCTTGACATGCATCGACGCCGTATAGCCGTCCGTCTCCCCGGGCTGGGTCATCACATTGCAGATATAGATTTTCACCGCGCGGCTGCGCCGGAGCGTTTCCGCCATCCCATCCACCAGGAGGTTGGGCAGGATGCTCGTGTACAGGCTGCCCGGCCCTAAAATCACAGCGTCCGCCGTTCGAATCGCTTCCAGCGCCGCGCCGACCGCCAACGCATGTTCCGGGAAAAGACGGACGCGCCGGATTTTCTTGCGGGCCTCGGGAATCCGCGACTCGCCCTCCACTACCGTTCCGTCTTCCATGACCGCGTCCAGCCGCACATGCTCCTGACTGGCAGGCAGCACGCGGCCCTTGACCGCAAGGACCTTCGACGCCTCTACGAGAGCCGTTTCCATATCGCCCGTGACTTCGTTCATCGCCGCGATGAAAAGATTTCCGAAGCTATGGCCCGCCAGCGCGCTGCCCCCTCCGAAACGATACTGGAACAATTTTTCCATCAAGGGCTCCGTATCCGCCAGCGCCACGAGGCAATTCCGAAGGTCTCCCGGCGGAATGATGCCCAATTCCTCGCGAAGCCGTCCAGAGGAGCCGCCGTCGTCCGCCACGGTCACGATGGCCGTCACATTGCTCGTGGCCTCCTTGATGCCGCGCAGGAGCACCGACAGGCCATGCCCGCCGCCGATGACGGCAATGGACGGGCCCCGGCCGAGCATCCGCTTTTCATAAATCAAGTCCACCAAATTGCCGGAGTTCTCCGGCAGGAGCACTAAAATCACCGAACGGATGACGAACCGCGTCGCCACCAGCATAATGGCGGCTCCCAACAGCACGATCACCGTTCCCACCAGCGCCGTCGCCGTATAGTCGTAAGACCCGCGCCACATATAGACGAAACGGAAAATCGCTTCTTCGATCTGGTCCAGATATTTATAGTTGAAAACAAGGGCCAGGCCCAAGCTCACAAGAAATACGCCGACGGCGAAAAGCAACAGCCAGCGCTTGAATTTCATGCCCGGATACAGCCACTTCAGCAAATGCCAGTGCATTTCGCCTCAAACCTCCTGCGGCGTGTGCTCCCGCACATCGTTCTTCATCAAATCGCGATGTTCCAGCGTCGCTTGGTATCCCTGCTTCGTCGCCAATTCAAAGATATGCTTGGCGATGAACACCGAGCGATGCATGCCGCCGGTGCACCCGACGGCGATTACCAACTGGCTTTTCCCTTCCTTGATGTATTCAGGGATCAGGAACGTCAGCAGATCGTCGAGCTTCTTTTCAAACGTCTTCGTCACCTTCGATTGCTCGATATACGCGCCCACTTCCGGCACCATGCCGCTTTTATGCTTCAAATCCTCCTCGTAGAAAGGATTCGGCAGGAAACGCACGTCCAGCACCAAATCCGCGTCCATCGGCAGCCCGAACTTGAATCCGAAGGAAAGCACGTTGATATTGAACTTCTCCCCTTCCGCCGAGCCGAACAGCCGGACAATCTTCGACTGCAGCTCCGACTTTTTCAGATTCGACGTGTCGATGATATAAGTCGCCTTTTCCCGAATCTGCGAAAGCTGCGTCCGTTCCTTCGCAATCCCTTCGGGCAGGCGGGAGCTCGGCGCCATCGGATGCCGCCGGCGCGTCTCTTTGTACCTCCGGATGATCGCGGCGTCCGATGCGTCCATGAAGAGCATCTCATAGCGCACGCCGTCCCGCTCCATTTCTTCCAGAACATGGAGGAAGGTGTCAAAGAACTCACGGCTCCGCGTATCGACGACCAGAACGACTTTTGCAATATGCCCGCCCGACTGCACGCAAAGCTCCGCAAATTTCGGGATAAACACCGGCGGGAGATTGTCCACGCAGAAAAAGCCCAAGTCTTCCAGATAACGGTAGGCCTGTGTTTTTCCTCCGCCCGACATCCCCGTCACAATCACAAATCGATAATTTCCCTGCTCCACGCCGACACCTCCGAAACATACGCACGCATCCAAAACTTACGAAATCATAATCGTTAGCATTGACCGAACAGGCCGTTCTCACTCTGCCGCGAGCGGCTGTCCCGCATAGGACCCGGCCGGGTCGAAACCGTCCGACGGACGATTTCGCAAGGGACTTGTTCAGTCGTTTCTTTATCATACCATTTTTCGCTCCGTTTTTCACCCCGGAATTTCAGAAAAAGACGGACGGCAAACGAAAAGGAGAAACTTTTCCTCCGCTTTTCCCTTTTTTCCAGCCTTGACAATCCGCCTGCAGCCGAATTAAGATAAGGAAAAACGCGAACGGAGGGAGATTCCCATGGGAACGAACCGAGACAATCTGCCGTCTTCCGACGAATTTTTGCCGAAATCGCTGTTTGTGCTGATCGTCGACGGCGACGCCGCCGACGGGGAAGGCACGCAAGCCGCGCTGGCCCGCCTCGGCGTCGGCTCCGACTGCTGCGAAAACGAAGCGCAGGCAATGGAGCTGGTGCGCCTGCACCACGCCCGGCGGCAGGAATACGACCTGATGATCGTGAACCGTTCCCTGCCGTCAAAAAGCGGAACCGAATGGATCGGTGAAATTCGCGCGCTCATGGGGGAAACGCCCACCGTCATCATTCTCACCGACGACAACGAATCGGGCGGCGCGTCCGACGCGAAAACGGCAGGCGCGGACGTTTTCATGAAAAAGCCGCTCTCGGCGGAGGATGTCCTGCAAGAATATCAACGGGCCGCCCGCCGCAAGAATCCGAAGCCGTCGCCGGCATCCGCCCAGTCGGCACTTGACGGGCGACGCATTTTGATAGCCGAGGACATGACCGTGAGCGCCGAGATTGTCAAGCAGCTTTTGTCGATGCATTTCATGGAAGTCGATCACGCGGAAAACGGCAAAGAAGCCGTCGATCTCTTTCTGAACAATCCCCCGGGCCATTACGACGCAATCCTGATGGACGTGCGCATGCCGGTCATGGACGGCCTCGACGCCGCCAAAGCCATCCGCGCGTCGTCGCATCCGGACGCAAAAACCATTCCTGTCATCGCGCTGACCACCAACCATTTAGACGAAGACGTGCAGCATTCCCTTGCCGCGGGCATGGACGCACACCTCGAAAAGCCCGTGGAACCGGACCAGATATACCGCACGCTGGCGGAACTCATCGAAAAAAAGGAATAAAGGAACCGCCGCACAGAGAAATCGAAACTTCTCCGTGCGGCGGTTTTTCCGTCTCCAAGAAAACGACGAATAAGTCAAATCGCAGCCTTGGCGGGACTTGTTCGGTGTTTCCTCAAGGCTCTATGACCGACCATTCGTATTCGAAATCGGCCTCCATGCCTTCCTCGATTTCCATCTCCGTCCATTTTTTCCGAAGCCGGTCAGCGGCGTGGGCCAAATTGGGGAAATTCGTGTTGAGCAGCAGCACCAGGCAGTGTCCCCCGTTCTTCGTCGCTACATCCGCAGTGCGAAGCGTTGAACAGAGCAGGGAAAAGAACGCTTCAATCGTTTCCTCGTCCGTTCCGTTCGGCAGGGAAAACCGCAGGATCGACACGGGCTTGCCGAAAATCCCCATGGTCCGCCGCAAGAACCGATACACCGTGCGAAATTCCGCAAAGGGCAGGCGCATCGCCCCGTTGGCGGGCTGCCGCTCGCCAAGGATCTTCTCCATGTTCGACAGCACCGCCGCCTCGTCGTCGTCAAAGCTCTCCTCGCGGAAAATGCGGCACTCGTGCTCCCCGCTCTGCTTGGCCATATAGAGCGCCTTGTCCGCCTTTTGGACAAGCTCGGAGAACGCCTCGCCTCCCGGTTGGACAAAAACGCATCCGATGGACGCGCCGAGAGGAATCGTCATATCCTCCCCCATCAATTCTCTCGCCGACTTGTCGAGCATCCGGTTGATCGACGCCGCCTTGTTCAAGATGCCCGGTTCGTCGTTCATGCCGGAAAAAAACGCTATGAATTCGTCGCCGCCGAGACGGCCGACCACATCATCGGGGCGTACCGACACACGCAGGATATCCGCGAAGCTCATCAAGACCTTGTCGCCCATCGCGTGGCCGTAAATGTCATTGACCATCTTGAAATTGTCAAGATCGATCATCAGCAGGGCGCCCTGCCCCTGACTGCAGGCGCGCTGCAGTTCCACCTCCGCCGACACCTTGTTGAGGAGGCCCGTCATCGGGTCTGTCCGGGCGTGCTTTTTCAGTCCCTCAATCTGGTCCATGGTTTGCATGATATTGCCGACGCGCCGGAGCAGCACGTCAGGCCGAAACGGCTTTCGGATAAAATCCATCGCACCGTTTTCAAAGCCCCGGCTCTCCGCTTCTTCGTCCTGATCCGCCGTCATGAACATGAAGGGAATGTTTTGCTGCATCTCTTTCTGCAGCGTCTGCTGCAGCTCATATCCGCTCATGCCGGGCATCCGCAGATCAGACAATACCATGTCGGGATGCTCGCGCCGATAAATTTCTATCGCTTCCTGTCCCGAAGAAGCGGAAAACGTGGTATAATGACCGCAAAGCATGTTTTCCGTCATCATCAGGGAAACAAGCATGTCATCGACAATCAGTATTTTTTTCATACGCATGACACCCCCACTGCAAGCAAAACTTCCTGCTTAAATTGTAACACGGAATCGGAAACTATCAAGTTTATTTTCACAAAACGCAACGACAAGGAGAATTATTATGCTGACGATTGCAAATATGAAAGCGCTTGGCGTCGATCCGACGGACGGGCTCGCACGCTGCATGAACAACGAGGCATTCTTCTTCCAAATGGTTTCTATGGCCGTAACCAACGACTACTTCGACGCCATCGGCCCTGCTCTCGAAAAGAACGACCTTGTCAGCGCATTTGAGGCCGCCCACGCACTGAAAGGCGTCATCGGGAATCTGGCGCTCAAGCCTCTGTACGAACCGCTGTCCGAAATGACCGATCTGCTGCGCGCAAAAAAAGAGGCGGACTACATCTCCCTGTACCGCCCCATCAAGGAGCTCCGAGACCAGCTGCTGGCGCTGACGCGGACATAACCCCATCCGCCGTTTTGCCGTCGGAACTATATTCCAACATGAAGAAAAAGCTGCCGTTCCTCGTCCCTTTCGGACGAACACGACAGCTTTTTTCATGGTCAATTTTCCGATTTTTCCTCGTCCCGACTGTCGCCGATTTTCTTCGGCTCCTCCTTCTCCGACGCCGCCGCGCGGAACTCGCGAATACTCTTGCCAAGTGCTTTTCCCGACTCCGAGAGCTTTCCCGGTCCGAAAATGACAAGACCGATGACAAGAATAAGCAGCAATTCTGGAACGCCGAGTCCAAACATGAGGATTCTCCTTTCTCTCTTCCAGAAATCTCTATAACGGAGATTCCATTGTATTGTTGCGACATTTCTCCGCAGGAAAGGACGTTCAAAAAAGTTGAAGTAAGAAATTCTTACCATCTTACATTCTTACCTCAGAATTTTTCAAACCGCACCACTTTTACTTATCCCTTTCGCTCAGCTGTGTGCCCTGCAAGACGTTTGGCAGCCCTCCACGACGGCGTCCGGACCTTGCCTCAAGCCTTTCGTTCACCAAGCTTACGGTTTTCCATTTTATTATAGCACGTTTGGTCCGTAAGCAAAACAGAGAAAACGCGGCCTCCTACCGGAAGCCGCGTTTTTGTTGTTCATACCGTTCCTATACCGCTGTCACCAAATGCCGATGACCTTCCACCAGACCGGACCAAGGCCCAGGAAGCAGATCATGAAAAGGATCGAGCAGATGAAGCCGACCTTCCACCACTCAGGCTGCGTGATGTAGCCGGAGCCGAAGAAAATCGGGGACGGACCCGTCGCATAGTGCGTCAGGCAGCCCATGATACCCGTCTCGCATCCCAGCACGATAGCCGAAAGCATCGGCGGAGCGCCGGCCGCCACCGCGACCGCGAGGAACGCGGCGTAAACCGCGCTGACGTGCGCGGACAGCGACGCAAACGCATAATGCACATACATATTGATGAGCGCAAGGATAATCAGCGTCGTCATCGGGTCAATGCCTTTGAGGCTGCCCGCGATACCGCCGGCCATCCATTTGATGAAGCCGAGCTTCGAGAGACCGGTGGCGAGGCTCATCAAGCCGCCCATCCAGACCAGCGTATCCCATGCGCCTTTTTCAGTGATGATGTCTTCCCAAACGAGCGCGCCGCGCACGAGCATATAGCCGATGCAGACCAGCGCAATCATCGTCGCATTGAAGCCCGTGAAAGAGGTCGTCGCCCACATGGCCAGCGCCGCGATGAACGCCTGCAAAACGACGGATTCGTCGCCGGACATCGGGCCCATTTTCTCCAGCTCGTCCTTCGCAATCTGCGGAGCTTCCGGCGTCTGCGTCAGTTCCGGGGTGGCGAGCTTATAAACGAGGTACGGGGTAATCAGCAGCGCGACAATACCAGGCACGATGCAGGCCAGCGCATAGGTGCCCCACGAAATGTCGAGGCCCGTGACGTCCTTCGCCAGCTTCGCGACCAACAGGTTCGGCGCCACCGAAGTCAGGAACATCGACGAGGTGATGCAGTTGCACTCGAACGTGGACAGCATTAGATAGTTGCCGATCTTCTTGCGCGAGCCTTCATCCGGCTCGGAATTGAACGCGGTGCAAAGCGATTTCACAATCGGGTACAAAATGCCGCCGCCGCGCGCCGTGTTCGACGGCGTGGCCGGGGAAACGATGAGGTCCGTGATGGCCATCGAATACGCAAGCTTCAAAGAGCTTGTCGCAATCTTTGACATGATGATGTACGCGATACGACGCCCAAGGCCCGTCTTGATGAAGCCTTTCGCGAACATGTACGCGCCGACGATCAGCCAAATCGTGGCATTGCCGAAACCGGAAAGCGCTTCGGCCGGCTTCAGGACTTTCAGGAATCCGGTAAGACCTACCGCGATCAGCGCAACGCCGCCGATGGGTATCGGATGAAGAATAAAACCGATGATAGTCGCGACGAATATCGCGAACATGTGCCATGCCTTCGCGTCAACACCCGCAGGCATCGGGCAGAACCACAGGGCAATGCCGACGATGACCGTGAACAAGCCCTTTTGAAAATTGGTTTTCAGCAAAATAATACCCCCTTCATTTCTGAGTTTGTACGATTGCGGACTTTCCGCGCCTCCCTTCCGCATGATAACGGTAGATTATCGGCGCGTTGTCCGACAATCGCCGCCCCTATAACTAAATCAATTATAATATACAACACGCAGGGAAGTAAAGAAAAACTTGAATTGTTCGACATTTTTTATAGTTTTTTTCCATCCGATTCTGTTATAATAAAGAGCATAAGAAGGATTCTTGCCGCAGTTTCTGCGGAATTCCCAAAGAAAGGTGCTGTCTATGCTCGTTCACGATCTCATTTGGCGCGGACACCCGGAGGATATTGCCGTCAACGATCAGGGGCGCTCGATGACCTATCGCGCCCTGATCTTGTCCGTGACGCTCTGTCGTTCGCGCCTCTACGCCGACGGCGTTCGTATCCACGACCGCGTCGCTATATACTCGCACAACTGCGCCGAGTACATCGTCGCCTATATGGCTATCGCGTCTCTCGGCGCGGTAGTCGTCCCCATCAATTTTCAGCTCAGCATGCGGGAGACGGCGTTCATACTGAAAAACGCCGACGTCCATTATATCATTTCCGACCAGCCGCTCGACCTCGAATCCTCGCTCAGCGCATACGAACACGACCATGTGCAGACGCTCCTGATGTCCGAATGCACAAAACCCGTGGGTTCCGCTTCCGCCCCCGCGCTTCCCGAGGATTTCGGCGCGGACGAACCCTGCGCAATCATCTACACTTCGGGAACGACCGGCTTGCCGAAAGGCGCGATCCTTTCGCACCGCAATCTCGTCATGAACGCGATCTCGCTGCAGCAGGTCGTCCGGCTTACGCGCAAGGACAACATTCTCTGCGTACTGCCTATGTACCACTGCTTCGCATGGACCTGTGCCGTTCTGAACGAGCTCTACACCGGCTCCTCCATCACCGTGCAGGACTCGTTTACCCCGAAGAAAACGGTCGAACTGGTCCGCGCATACAAAATCACCGTCATCGTCATGGTGCCGTCGATCTGCTCCCTTTTGACAAAATTGGCGTCGCCGGACGACATGAAGACGCTCCGTTTTGTCATGCTGGGAGGCACGCCGCTTCCGCTGCCCATCGGCGAAGCGTTCCGAACAAAATTCAAAGTGCCGATTGTCGAAGGTTACGGACTTTCGGAAGCGTCGCCCGTCGTCACGATGAACGCGCCGGAATCCACGCGCCTCGGTTCCGTTGGTCCCGCCATCCCGAACGAACGGCTCCGTTTCGTGGACGCAGACGGACACGATGTGCCCGTGGGAGAACCGGGCGAACTTTTGGTGCAAGGGCCCAACGTCATGCACGGCTATCTCGGCCAGCCCGAAGCGACCGCCGAAGCTTTGAAAGACGGCTGGCTGCACACGGGAGACGTGGCCCGCATCGACCAGGACGGTTACGTCTATATCGTCGACCGGCTCAAGGACATGATCATCAGCATGGGCGAGAACATCTACCCCAGAGAAATCGAGGAGCTGCTCTACGCCTACCCCGGCATCCACGAAGCCGCGGTCATCCCCATCGAAGACAGCCTCCGCGGACAAGCGGGATGTTGCTATTACAGCGTGCAGCCGGGATTTTCCATCGACGCGCGCCAGCTGAAAAAATACCTGCAGCAAAACCTCGCGCTCTTCAAGATCCCGCGGGAATTCCGGCAAATAGAAAAACTCCCGAAAACTTCCACGGGAAAGATTGCAAAAAAAGAACTGAAAGCGATGTTCAAAGGAACAGAATAAGGATACGGAACGATGAAAAACTCCCTGCAAGTGTACTGACCCCCATAAGTTAGACCAAAAATCTAGCTTATGGGGGTTAGTTTATGGCAAAGTACAGCTACGAATTCAAAAACAAGGTAGTCCACGAATA
>ONUH01000008.1 GCA_900321035.1 uncultured Selenomonadales bacterium
CTATACATATCACAGTTTTGAGGAGTTGAAGGGCGCAATCGAGAATTACATCGACTATTACAACAACAGGAGGATCAAAGAAAAGCTGGGATGGATGAGTCCCGTTGAATACCGGCGGATACATTCCGTAGCATAAAAATAGCGTAGTAGCAATGTTGCTACTACGCCAGGTCTAACTTTTTGGGGTCACTACAAAACGGATGGGAGTTTTTATATACGGAATGATTACGCCGCGATTGCCGTGTCGTGCGCTGCCGGATGGGCGACGCGCCGCAGGATGTGGCGGTAGGCGGGGACGAGAATCAGGAGCGAGACGAGGAAGCTGACGTCATAGGCGGTGTAGATGACCGCCATGTCGTGCCAATAGGGCAGCAGCGTCTCGCACCATATCACGCGGAACAGCGCGTAGGCGGCGAGGGCGGAGAGCATCGGGATTCCCGTCTCGCCGAGGCCCTTCAGTCCGCCGATATAGACTTGGTTCAGCGAGTAGAGGAAATAGAATGGGAAATTCCAATAGATGGCGGCCAAGCCGTTTGTCAGCGTCGCCGCGTCTTCGGTGAAAAAGCCCACTAAAGGTTCCGCCGCCAACATCAATGCTCCGCTGATGATCAGCGTCGCGCGAATCGCCGTGCGGCGGCTGACGGCCATCGCCTCCTCCACCCGGTCAAGCCGCCCTGCGCCGAGGTTCTGTCCGATGAAGCCGGTCAGCGCCATGCCGTAAGCAAAGGCCGGGTAATACATGAAGCCCTCGATTTTCGCATAGACCACCATGCCCGCCATGGCCGCGGGGCCGAAGGAGTCGATGCTGATCTGGATCAGGAGCGACGACAGGCTCATGAAGGCCGCCTGCATGCCCGACGGGATGCCGAGGCGAAGCAGCGAGAAAAGCTCCCGGGAGGAAAGGAGCGGCGCGTCGAAGGAGAAACGGAACCGTTCGTCGAGGCGCGTGAGCCGCCAGATCATGCCGATCCCCAGCGCCCACTGCGCCGTCAGCGTGGCCCAGGCCGCGCCTGCGAAGCCGAAGTCCCAAACGCCGACGAACAGCAGGTCGAGGGCGATGTTCAATACGGCGGCGGCGGCGAGCCAGAGGAGGGGCGTTTTCGTGTTGCCGAGGGCGCGGAAGACGCCGTTGGCGACGTTATAGACGAGCTGCGGAATAAGGCCGAGAAGGCAGATGCGAAGGTAGAGCAGCGCGTCGTCCATGGCTTCGGCGGGGCATGCGAGCCAGGCTAAGTAATTTTGCCCAAGCCGTTCCCCGAGGATCGTTAGGAACAATCCCGCGCCCGCCGCCAGCCAGACAGAGGTGGCGATCATCGCGCGCAGCTTGCCGAAATCCCGCGCGCCGAACAGCCGCGACACGGCGGAGGTCACGCCCACGGAAAAGCCGATGAAGAAATTGATATGCACGGCCAGTATGAGTCCGGCGACGCCCACCGCCGCCAGCCCGAAACCGCCGCAGAGCCGCCCGATGACGGCGCAGTCCGCGATATTGTAAAGCTGCTGCAAAAGCTGCATGAGCAGCACCGGCAGCGCGTACGCCAAGAGCGTCCGATGGATCGAGCCGCTGTCCATCAGCACCTCGCCCGTGCGGAACGATTCCTTCGTGTTCTGGTTTTCTTCGCCGGTTCGGTTTAAGAAATTCATGAAGAACGCCCTCCTTGCTTTCAGGTTTAGTATAGCAAAGAGGGCGTATTTCCGATATTTCACGGTTTTTATGAGGAGATATAACGAAACCTTATACCAAGAAACGAATATTACCACAAAGCGCGCCTGCGATTCACCCGTCGGCGTCCAGCTCCAGGGCGCGGCGCAGAAACTTCAGGAAGGCGACGGAGTCTTCGTGCAGCGGCTCGCCCTTTCGCGACAGGTAGCCGAACGCGATGCGCTTTTCCATGCCTTCGATGGGAATCCGGCGGAAATCGTATTGGCGATAGACGTCTTTCAGCCAATAGCTGCTGAGATTGCAGAGCTTGGTCCTGTTCAGCATGCGGATCATCATGTGGTCGCTGTTCGTCCGAACCACGTGCCGGATTTCGAGCCGCTTCCTGCGGAACGTCGGATCGCCCGCCAAGAGGTCCTCGATGGTGAAAAAATCGTCCTCTAATTGGATGAAGGAAAGGGCGGCGGCTTCCTCCGCCGTCACCGACGAGCGCCCCTCCAGCGGGTGATCCTTCCCGACGTAAAGCACGAGGTCGGTGTCCAGGAGCGGCGTGAAAGCGAGCTGATGGCGGTCGAGCAGATAATTGAGCGCCGAGCGCTTCGTGTCCGGCACGAACAGGAAGCCCAGGTCGTACTCATGGGCCGAAAGCAGCGAGATCATCTTCTCGGTGCCGCATTCGGTAAACCGCAGATACAGCTCCGGCTTTCTCCCGTCGTCCGTGAACTCGTTGTAAAACGCGGTCAGCATCACCGCCATGTTGCTGCTGTTGTTCGTCGCCACGCGCAGCGTGTGCTCCCGCTGCTCCCGGCTGATGGTGGCGAACATCTCGGCGTTTCGGAGGGCGCGCAGCGCATAGCCGTAAGCCCGCTCCCCGGCCTCGGTCAATTCCACGCCGTTCGAGCGGCGCTTGAAGAGTTTCGTTCCCAGCTCCTTTTCCAAATCGCGGATCACCATGCTGACGTGGGGCTGGGTGGTGTAAAGCTCCTCCGCCGCCGCGGTCAGCGAGCCGCAGCGCGCGCAGGTGAGGAAATACGAAAGTTGATGAAGCTCCATGGCTCCTCCTTATACGGCGACTTCGCCCGCCAATACCCGCTTGTAGTCCTCGTAATTCTTGCGGAGGAGCTCCGGCGTGTTCAGTTCGTACGGGCATTTCGTCGTGCACTGGCGGCAGTTCAGGCAGCCCTCGATCTTTTTCATTTCCGCCTGCATTTCCGGCGTCAGCCATGCCTTCGACGGGGCGCGGCGGAGCATCAGCGACATGCGTGCGCATTGGTTGATCATGATGCCCGCCGGGCACGGCATGCAGTAGCCGCAGCCGCGGCAGAATTCCCCGGTCAGCTCTTTCCGTTCCTTCGCGATGAACGCCTCGATCTCCGGCGTCATTTCCGGCGTGTCCTTCATATAGGAAAGCCACTCGGCCAGCTCGGTCTCCCGCTGCACGCCCCAGATCGGCATCACGTTGTCGTACTGCGACATGAAGGCCATCGCGGCCCGGGAGTTCGTGATGAGGCCGCCCGCCAGCCCTTTCATGGCGATGAAGCCCATATGCGCGTCGGCGCAGGCTTTGACCAGCGCCTTTTCCTTGTCCGACGAAAGGTAACTGAAGGGGAACTGCATCGTCTCGTAAAGTCCCGACGCCACGCAGTCGAAAGCCACCTGCAGCTTGTGGGCGGTGACGCCGATGTGGAGGATCTTCCCCTGCTTCTTCGCCTCGGTCATGCACTCGTACATGCCGGAGCCGTCCCCCGGCGCCCAGCATTGGTTCACGCAGTGGAACTGGTAGAGGTCGATATGGTCCGTGCGCAGGTTCTTCAAGGACGTTTCGAGGTCCTTCCAAAAGCCCTCGGGCGTCAGCGCGTGGGTTTTCGTGGCGATGAAAATCTTGTCGCGGATGCCGTCGCCGAAGGCCGCGCCCAATTTCTCCTCGCTGTCGCTGTAAGCCCGCGCCGTGTCGAAATAGGTCATGCCGCCCTCGTAAGCGGCGCGGAGCAGCTTCACGGCCTCCGCCTGCGTCACGCGCTGGACGGGCAGCGCCCCGAAACCGTTCTGCGGCGCCATGATTCCCGTCCTGCCCAGAGTGATGTTTTTCATACGGTAGCCCCCCTTTATTAATGCTTTCCTTATTATATCACCTTCATGATATCATGGTCCTTCTATTTTTCGTCGGCGATGGCTCCGTTTCCTTTCTAAGATGTGCGGTTCGGTGAATCGGTGAAAAAAATAAAAAATATTTCACAAAACCTCTTGCTTTTTTATTCAATATATGATTAAATGTTCATGTAATCAAATTAAAAAATCACAGGAGGGATTTTCCATGAAGAAGAAGTACAAGATTGAAGTGGATTGCGCGGCTTGCGGGCTGAAGATGGAGGAGGCCGCCGAGAAGATCGAGGGCGTCGAGAAGGCCTCCGTCGGGTTCATGGCGCAGAAGATGACCGTCGAGTTCGTCGAGGGCGCCGATCCCGCCGTAGTCATGCCGAAGGTTCGCGAGGCCTGCAAGAAGGTCGAGCCGGACTGCGAAGTATTCATCTAAGCGTGGAGTGTGGAGAGTGAAGAGTGAAGATAAAAAACGGAATCTCTTCACTCTCAACTCTTAACTCTCCGCTCTATAAGAAAGGGATGGCGTTATGACAGAAAAACAAAAGATCATGGTGGTGCGAATTTTCATAGCGGCGGCGCTGCTGGTCGCGCTGGAGTTCGTACCCGTCGAGGGATGGATGCTCGGCGCGCTCTACGTCGTCCCGTATCTTGTCATCGGGTACGACATTCTGCGGAAAGCGGCCTTAGGCGTCAGCCACGGCGAGTTTTTCGACGAGAGCTTCCTGATGGCGATCGCGACGCTGGGCGCGATGGTGCTGGGCGAGTACCGCGAGGGCGCGGCGGTCATGCTGTTCTATCAGATCGGCGAGCTGTTCCAGAGCTATGCCGTCGGCAAGAGCCGGGGCAACATCTCGGCGCTGATGGATATCCGTCCCGACTATGCGAATATCGAGGGCGAGAACGGGCAGCTGGAGCGCGTCGATCCCGACGACGTGGAAATCGGTACGATCATCGTGGTCCAGCCGGGTGAAAGAATCCCCATCGACGGCAAGATCGTCGACGGTACGACGACGCTGGACACGAAAGCGCTGACCGGCGAAAGCCTGCCGCGGGAGGCGAGGACCGGCGACGAAGCGCTTTCGGGCTGCATCAATCTCTCCGGTGTCATCCGCATCGAGACGACGAAGGAAGCCGACGAGTCCACGGCGGCGAAAATCCTCGAACTGGTGGAAAACTCCAGCATGAAAAAATCCCGTTCGGAGAATTTCATCACGCGGTTCGCACGGGTCTATACGCCGTTCGTCTGCGCCTTCGCGGTGGTGCTGGCCATCGCCGTGCCGCTGGTTCGCATGGGCCTGATGGGGCTTTCGCCGGACTGGGCGGTATGGGTGGAGCGCGCCTTCATCCTGCTGGTCATCAGCTGCCCCTGCGCGCTCGTGATTTCCGTCCCACTGTCGTTCTTCGCGGGCATCGGCAGCGCATCGGCCAACGGCGTGCTCGTCAAGGGTTCGAGTTATTTGGAACTTTTGGCGAACGCCGAGACGGTGGTGTTCGACAAGACCGGCACGCTGACGAAAGGTGTGTTCGACGTTTCCGCCGTTCACCCTGACGTCATCGAAGCCAATGAACTGCTGCACCTGACCGCCCACGTGGAGCGGTACTCGACGCACCCGATTGCGAACTCGCTCCGCGCCGCGTATCCGAACGAGGCGGACGACTGCAAGGTGGAAAATATCGAGGAGATTGCCGGGCAGGGCATCCGCGCCATGGTCAACGGCGACACGGTCTGCGTCGGCAACGAGAAGCTGATGGAGGCCATCGGCGCGGACTGGCATCCCTGCGATCATACGGGCACGATCATCCATGTGGCGATCAACGGGCAGTACGTCGGCCACGTCGTCATTTCCGACGTGGTAAAAGCGACTTCCAAGAGAGCCATCAGCCTGCTGCACGAGGCGGGCGTCAAGAAGACGGTGATGCTGACCGGCGATGCGAAGCCGGTAGCCGACGCGGTGGCGGCGGAACTCGGCCTCGATATGGTTTGTTCCGAGCTCCTGCCCGCCGACAAGGTGGAAAAGGTCGAGGAGCTGCTTTCGCAAAAGAAGGACAACGACGGCATGCTGGCCTTCGTCGGAGACGGCATCAACGACGCGCCGGTGCTGGCCCGCGCCGACATCGGCGTGGCGATGGGCGCCATGGGCTCCGACGCGGCCATCGAAGCGGCGGACGTGGTGCTGATGTACGACGACCCGCAGCAGATTTCGCTGGCGATGCGCATCGCCCGAAAGACGATGTCCATCGTCAAGCAGAACATCGTGCTGGCCCTCGGCGTCAAAGCGGCCTGCCTGATCCTCGGCGCGCTGGGCTATGCGACGATGTGGATGGCGATTTTCGCCGACGTCGGCGTGATGGTGCTGGCGGTGCTGAACGCGCTCCGCGCCCTCTCCGTGGACAAGGGCGGCGTCGTGCTGATGGAGGCGCCGCAGCCGAAGCCCGTTGCCGTCGCCGCGTAAAGCCTCTTGCTTTGATGCGGCAACTAAAGTATAATTAATAAAAAATATAAAATCCATTTATAGGATTTATAAAAGAGGGAGAAAAACTCCCCGAACATGTGCGTAATGTATGAGCAATGAATGATGGGAGCCGCGGGACGAAACGGCGGCTCCCAAGCTGAACGGATGGACAACTGAAGGAGGGGAATGCTGTGAAACGATGGACAATGCTTTTGACGCTGGCTCTTTGTTTGTTGGGGATATTGGTCCTGACAGGCTGCGGCGGACAGCGGGACCGCAAGGCCGACGGCAAGCCGTCTCGGACGGTCTCTGTGCTTTTCGCCTATTCTTCGGACAGTTGGCAAAGGAACGGCATTGCGCTGAAGGAGACGCTTGAAAAGAACGGCTTTACCGCTGATTTGCGATTTGCGCAGACGGCAGAAGAACAGACAGAGCAGTTCCGTGACGCCGTCGAGCAGAAACCCCTTGCGATTATCGTGGGCGCCATTGACGGGGACCCGCTGAAGCCCTTGATGGCGGAGGCCGCGAAACAGAATATCCCGGTTATCGCATACGACCGCCTGATTATGGGTTCCCCGCATGTATCCTACTTCGTCGGCTTCGACTCGAAGGAAATCGGCCGGATACAGGGGCGGGCCGTTGAGAAGGCGCTGCGCCTGAAAGAAACCCCTGGCTCGGACAATATCGAGATTTTTGCCGGCGATTCGAGAGATCACAACTCGCATCTTTTTTACGAGGGCGCGATGGAAATCCTGCAGCCGTACCTCGACAGCGGGCGGCTTCATGTTCCGTCTGACGAGACGGCTTTTATGAAGGCGGCCACTCCGGACTGGAACGCGCAAAACGCGAAGGCGCGCATGGGCCGTATTCTCCAGCTCTCATACGCGAACGACAGGCAGCTCGACGCGGTGCTGTCCCCGAACGACGCCTTGGCGGAAGGAATCCGGGAAGCGCTGGATTTGCACTACCAGGGGAAATGGCCGTTCATCACGGGCCTTGACGCCGATCCGGAAGGCGTGCGCGCCGTCGCCGCCGACCGTCAGGTCATGACCATCGACAAACCGCCCGCGCTTCCGGTCAAGGAGTGCCTGCGTTTGATCCGCGACATCGAAAAGGGGAAAACCGAGTCCGCGACGATTCACCAGAACAACGGCGCGCGCGACGTGCCCGCGTTTCTTTGCAAACCGGCGGTCATCGACAAGAACAACCTCGAAAGCGTCCACTGGGCACAGTAAGAAAAAAGCCCCCGCAAGCGGCGAGTCATCGCTGCGCTTGCGGGGCTTTTCGTCTGTCAATAGATCGGCGTGCTTTTCAGCACGAAAATGTCATGCTCTTCCAGTTCGTCCCGGACCCAGTCGAAATGACTGTTGATCTCGTCGTAGAACTGGCGGCGGAAGTCCATGTCCTCGAAGATGTAGGGGATGCTGTATTCCGCAGTGGCGTCGTTGTCGTCGAAGTCCTCGATCTCGAAGTAGTTCTCGTGGATACGGCGCAGCCATTCCTGATAGCGCTCCTCGATGTTGTCGGACTGGATGCCCTTGAAGCTCTTCATGATCTTCTTCTTCTGCTCCTCGGACAGACCGGTGACTTCTTCGCCGCTGACCTTCTGCAGGATGCGGAAGATTTCCTCGGCGGCCTCCATGAACTCGTCCCAGTTCTTTCGTCCGTCGGTGAAGCGTTCGCCGCTCTTCCACCAGAGATAAGGCATATCGGGACAATGGACGGCGGCGGCGTGGCCGAGAGGCATGACTTCGTCGAGAACCTTGCTGACGAAGGCCGACGCGCCCAGGATGTCGTCCAGCACCTTCTCGACGACGGAGCCGGAGGTCACGAAAATGAGGTCCTGCACTTTATTGACGATGTTGTTGATGCCGGCGAATTCCTGATGCGCCCAGGTGTCGGCGAAGACGTGCAGGCCGACGCCGAGGCGGAAGGGGAAATTCGTGTTGTCCAGCGTCGTTTCCTGGAGCCGTTCGCCGAGCTTGTGGGAAAGCTCGCTGTTCTTCTTGCAGATCAGCTGCTCCTCCTGCGTGTCGCCTTCGAGGCCCGGCAGGAAGTGGAACGGGATCCAGATTTCGCGGTTGCCCTTGCCGCTGACGTTTCCCCAGATATTCTGGCAGGAATAGCGGACGTGGACGCCTTCGGCGATGTTTTTCTTTTCCTCTTCGTCGGAAAAGGGCGTCGAGTCGAAATTATCGTCCACGAGCTGGGAGACGTGGGCGATCAGGTTCGCGTTCTCGCTGCCGAATTTCGCCCAGCGGGCGAGCACGTAGACTGTGCCATAGTGAAAATCGATATCCATAGTGCACCTCTGTCATAAAAAGAATATCTCGAAATATTATAGTATAAAGCGGCAATCCGCGCAAAACTTTTTGCGTGTTCCCTTTCCGCTTCTATTCCACCTGTCGTCCCGCGCCGGGACCGTCGTTTGCCACCGGAACCTTCGCCTCGGCGAAGGTCTTCATATCGTTCAGCATGTGGAGCGCGGCGTCCACCAGCTTCAGCCCGAGGCAGGCAACGACGCCGCCGGGGGCTTTCACGCCGAGGGTGAGCAGTGCGGGCTGCACGTGCAGGACGTAAGGCGCGAGGGCGGGGCAAAGAGCTTCCGCGTAGCGTGCGACGATTTCCGTCGCTTCGTCGTCGAGGACGATCAGCGAGTTGTTATGCGCGCCGGCGATCATCGCGCCGAGCAGCGCGGCGGCATCCGCCTGCAGTTCTTTCGGCACGTGGGCAAGAAAATCCTGCGGCTCGAAGCGGAGGGAGCCGTCCTCGTTCAGGAGCGCCTTGCGCAAGCGATCCGCCTTCGTGCCGAAGGAGTCGCTCTCCTTCGATTCCGTCAGCGCCAGCGCCAAAAGCGACGACGAGAAGGTGATGTCTTCCGCCGTCTCGCGTCCGAAATCAAAGGCGTCGGTCAGCGGGCGGTCGGGACGCAGGCACGCCGTCTTGACCTCGACGTCGGCATGGGCCGCGAAGGCCGCCGTGAGCTGATGCTGGGCGTCCGTCATTTCGCCGTTCTCAAAGACGAGCAGCGTGCGACCCAAATCGAGGGCGGGACGTTCCTCGTCCAGGATGCCCGCCAGCTCCACCGCGATTTCTTCCAGATAGCCGAGGCAGTATATCGGCTTCGACAGGTTGTCCACGCGGAGGCGGCAGGCTTCCATGGCAGGGCGGGAGAGGCTGGGGAACGTGTCCAGGTAAAAATCGAAGGTCTTGTTCGTCAGCGGCACGGTTTTCGGAGGCATCGTCTCATGGTCGAAGAAGTCGTCCTTCGCGTCGAGGTGCAGATAACCGTAAGCGGTGATGACCGCGTCCAGCAGATTGACCGCGATGGAGGAGCCGGTGGCTTCGCCGAGGCGGAATTTCATATCCATGTACGGACGCAGGTCCAATTTTTCCAGCATGAAACGGTGGGCGGGCTCCGCCGCCAAATGGGAGCCCATCAGGTAATGGGGGACGAGGGGGCAGATTGCCTGCGCGATCAGCGCCGCCGCTCCCGTGTTGAAGCCGTCCAGTACGACGAAGCCGCGATGGGCGGCCGCGCCGAGGATAATTCCCGCGATGCAGCCGATCTCGAAGCCGCCGACTTTTGCGAGGAGATCGACGCCGTCCGCCGGGTCGGGCCGGTTGACTTCCAACGCCTGCCGCACGACCTCGATCTTGATTTTCAGCCGTTCATCGGAAATGTTCGTGCCCCGTCCGGTGGCCTGCTCCGGTGTGAGGCCGCAGGCGGCCGCTACGACGCAGGCCGAGGAGGTGGTGTTGGCGATGCCCATTTCCCCCGGCAGGAAGCAGCGGCATCCGTCCGCCACGCATTTTTCCGTCAGCTCGATGCCTGTCTCAATGGCGCGGATCGCTTCCTCGCGGGTCATCGCCGGTCCCTTCGCGCAGTTTTTCGTGCCGAAGGCGATCTTTCGCTGGATCAGGCCCGGAATCCATCCCGTGTCCGCCGCGATGCCGAGGTCGGCGACGAGCAACTCCGAGCCGGAGAAATTCGACAGCGCGTTTGCGGTGGTGCCGCGCGAAATCAGGTAGTTTGCAGTCATCTGCACCGTCGTCGAGGGCGGGTACGCGCTGACGTTCATTTCCGCCACGCCGTGGTCGCCGCAGCAGACGATGGTGCATTTCTTCGGGAGGGACGGGTCGTCGTCTCCCGTGATGGCGGCGTATTTTTCCAAGAGTTCGCCTAGCGCGCCCAAGGGCTGGCCTGCGCCCAGCAGGGATTCGAGACGCGCTCGGACGGCCGCGCCGGCCGCCTCGTCGGGCGGCTGGATCTTTGCGACGGTATCTTCCAACAGAGACATGGATGAGCCTCCTTTATGTCATAGCAAACGGATTGCAGAAATTCGCTATCTATTATAGCAGATTTTTTCCGATTCGGCGCGCGTCTTGACCGCGGCCTGTCTTCGGGATAAGATGGGGAAAAAGGAGGGAAGCGTCATGGAGGAGGAATCTGTCGAGCGGGTATTCGGCCCCATATATCCGCAGGCGTTCACATGCGACGGGGCGGGCTGCGGGAGCCTGTGCTGCGGCAGATGGCACATCCCCGTGGATGCGCTGACCCGCAAACGGTGGGAGTCGCTGCCGGAATCGGCCCGCGACGAAATCTTCGGGAATCTTTCGGAGACGGAACGGGGATGGGGAATGCGCCACGGGGAAAACGGGAATTGCGCGTTCCTGGACGGGGACGGGCTTTGCAGGCTGCAAAAAAAATACGGGGAAGACGCGCTTTCCGACATTTGCTATTCCTATCCGCGCGTTACCTACCGTTTTGACGGTTTTGCCGAGCGTTCCCTGGCGGTTTCATGTCCCGTGGCGGCGCGTCTCGTCCTGCTTTCGCCCGCGCCGATGACTGTCGGCTGGCAGACGCTTCCCGCGCGCCGCGTTGCCGCCGCGATTCGTCCGCCGATGGAGGCGCTGCGATGGGAGACATGTTTGCCGTCGATTCAGCTTCATGCCGTCGCTGTTTTGCAAAACAGCGAACTTTCGCTGTGGCAAAGATTTTTACGGTTGGGTAAATTTTTCGCTGCGTTGGAAGCACGCTGCGGCAGTCAACCGCCGGAGGAAGACACGATTCGGCGCTGCGCTTCGGACGCGGAAGCCGACGCGCCTTCGGTTTCCCGCGCCGAGCCGCTGCCCCGGCTTCGGTACATGGCGGCGCTGATAGCCGCGCTGTATGAGACGGAGTATCCCGCCGACCGGCTGGAGGCGCTGGCCCGTCGCGTCGCGGCCATCGAGGAGGAGGCGGAGGAAGAACTGCATGCGCGGCGCGGGGACATGTTAGAGAATCTGGCGGTCAATGAATTTTTCCTCCGGCTCTATCCCTTTGCCTGCGGCGGGGGGCTGCTGACGAATTTCAAATTGTTCGCGCTGCGGTTCCGGCTCGCGGAATTTTCCCTGCTCCTGTCTGCGGCGGCGGAAGGTGCGGCGCCGGGGGAGGAAACGGCGCTGACTATGCTCGGCCGCGTCATGGAGCGTCTCGACCACAGCCGGGATGCGGACAATCTTTTGCGGCGCTGCGCCGCCGAGGATATGCGCGGCCTTGACGCCGACCGGGCAATCTCGCTTCTGTAGCGGCTGTTCCATTTTCTTTTCGCGGAGAATCCTTGATTTTTTGGAAAAAAACAGGGGAAAAACGGCAAAAAAGGCTTTACAAGTCGGTTTCTCCTGTGTTATATTTGAATAAATCATATGTTCGGAAGGGGAAGATGGAATGGCAAGAAAGAATAAAACCTCCACGGAGCGCTGCGCGGAAATCTACAAATACATTAGGGACTTTTTGATGAAGAAGGGCTTCCCGCCCTCCGTCCGCGAGATCGGCACGGCTGTCGGCCTCAGCTCCAGCTCCACGGTGCATTCGTATCTGCACATGCTGGAGGACGAAGGGAAAATTCACCGCGACCCGACGAAGCCCCGCGCCATTGAGCTGGTAAGGGAGAAGCCGTGGGAGCACATGCTGCGTGTGCCGCTGGTCGGCAACGTGGCGGCGGGCGTTCCCATCACCGCCGAAGAGAACGTCGAGGAAGTTTTCAACGTGCCGTCCTCGCTGCTTGGCACGCAGGACGACACCTTCATGCTGCGCGTGCAGGGCGAGAGCATGATAAAGGCCGGGATTTACGACGGCGACCTGATTTTCGTCAAGGAGCAGAACACGGCGCGAAACGGTGAGATCGTCGTCGCCCTCGTGGAGAACGAGGAAGCTACGGTCAAGCGCATTTTCTTTGAAAAAGACCGCGTCAAGCTGCAGCCGGAGAACGACGCGATGGAGCCGTTCTATGAAACGAACGTGATCGTGCTCGGCAAGGTCATCGGCGTGTATCGCCAGATGTAATGGATAGTGAAGTTCTCCCTTCCTTCATAGAAGAGGTTTGGGAAAATACTAATGCAAGCCCCCCTCATGGAGGGGGGTGGCAGCGAAGCTGCCGGGGGGAGTCGGATCAATCAAAGGGACTGTGATGTGCAGTCTCTTTTTTCTTGGAGGAATCTCGATGAAACGCTATTATTTTCTTTTCCTTTTCGTGATGCTGTCTGCGCTGTGCCTGCTGGGTGGCTGCGGCGCGTCGCCGCAAAAAACGACGGCGGAAAGCGGGCCCGGATTTGTAAAAGCCATGACGCCGGAGGAACGGGCGGACGCGATTCTGGCACGCATGACGCCCGCGGAGAAGATCGGACAGCTCTTGATGATCGGCGTCCACGGCACGGAGCTGAACGCCGACAGCCGCTTCATGCTTTCCGAGTACGCGGTGGGCGGCGTCATCCTTTTTGACCGCAATCTTGAAACGGCGGCGGGCGTGCGCGCCTTCACGAAAGAACTGCAGGAAGCGCGGCACGGCGACCTCCCGCTTTTCATCGCCATCGACGAGGAGGGCGGACTCGTCACCCGCATGAAGGACATTTTGCCGCCGCCCCCGGCGCAGTCCGAGATAGGCGCGGGCGGCGACGCGGCGCTGGCGCGGAAATGGGCGCGGGAAACGGGGAAGAAGCTGCATGATTTCGGCTTCAACCTGAACTTCGCGCCCGTCGCCGACGTGGGAGACGGCGAGCGGTTTTATTCCGGCGACCCGGAGAAGGTCGCCGCATTCGTTCGCGAGGCCGTCGCCGGATATAAAGAAGCGGGCCTGCTCTGCACTCTCAAGCATTTTCCCGGCCTCGGCAAAGGCGAGGCGGACACCCACCTGGAAACCGTCGTCGTCAACGCGGACAGGGATACGTTGGAAGCGGAAGACCTGGTGCCTTTCCGCGCCATGTTCGGAGAGGGAAAGCCGGAAAGCTTTTTCGTGATGGTTTCCCATATCATCTACACGGCGCTTGACGAAAAGCGCCCGGCCAGTCTTTCTCCCGCCGTTATGACCTCGCTGCTGCGCGACGAACTCGGCTGGCAGGGCGTCGTCGTCACCGACGATTTGGAAATGGCGGCGGCGGACGTCTATCCCTTCGAGGAATTGGGGGTTCGCGCCGTGGAAGCCGGAGCCGACCTCGTCCTCGTCTGCCATGAATACGCACATGAACAGGCCGTTTACAACGGGCTCCTGAAAGCCCTGCAGAGCGGCCGTCTCTCCGAAAGCCGCGTCAACGAATCCGTCCGCCGCATCCTGTTGGCAAAGCTGGCGCTGCAAAAGACCGCTGCGAAATAATAAACCTACGCAAAAGCCCATGCCTGCGCGAAAATTGCAGGCATGGGCTTTTTCTATGCCGCGTATATACAAGCTTTGAAATGGGCCGTTTCTTTCATGCGGGCCCTTCTAAAAACATACCGTCGTTTTATGGAATAGAGGCACACAAAAATTCTGAGGTAAGAAATTCCTACTTTCTTACCTCAGAATTTTTTTCCTTACGGCAACTCTGATTTTTGATTTTTCGGCGGCGTTTCGGGGTTTTTGCGTTCTCCCTCGTCCGTTTTCGCCGCGCTTGGATTCTGCGCCGATTGTTTCTCCTCTATTGCTTTCCTAAAAAACTCGTCCACAAAATCGCAGACCATTTTCCGGCGCTTTGGCTCAAAGGAGAAATACAACTCCAAGATTTTCCGCTCGCAGTCGGACACCGCGTATTCGCGGCACAGCTTTTCCAACGGCGAATCGTCCTCCGCCGAAAACATCGGGCCTTCTCCCGTCCGTAACCATTCCTCAGAAACGTGGAAATCCAAATGCAGGAGGCGGATCGTTTGCTCGGAGACGGTATTTCCGTCTTGTTCCAACCAAGAAATACTGGTCTGTGAAAGCCCTAACCGCTTTGCGAACTCGCTTTGTTGCATTTTCAAATGCTTACGTACTTGCCGAAGTCGCTGATTGATGCTCATGCCAATTCCTCCTGCTGTTCCTTTCTTATGATAAAAATAGTGGTTGAAAAAGTCAAGAAAGATTGCTAAATAGCAATAATCGTTATATAATAAACCTAAAATTATTATAGAAGGTGATGCCGTGGACGGAAATTGCAATGAAGCGGAAGCGGCGCGTCTCTTGGAAACGATGCGACGAATATGTGACAAAACAGGTTGCAAGGACGTCGAACACGCAACATTGTCCTATGAGGAGACGTTGCAGGAGATGCCTATACTTGAAGGAAATGAGCAAACTACAAGATGAGGAGGCATGATGTAAATGGATATGGAACAAAGAAACCAAATGATTGAGAGGCTAAAAGCGGCTTGTCCTGAATACACGGATATGTCGCGGTTGCATTTTGCGGGAAGCGGCGAGGAAGCGGCAAAAAGTCTCGAAAAGGCGATGCAAGCATATGCTCGTGTTCAAGGGGATGAAATGCCGTTGGCTTGCTTCGGGTCAGACCTCGAAGGATTTGTCCTGACAACAAAACGTATTTACATCAAAGACAACGACTCAAAAATCGGCTGTGCGTTGCCCGAAGAAATTGTGGACGTGCGCAAGGGTACAATCGAGAATACACTAATGCAAACGCTTTTGTCGCGTATACTGATTTTTACGCCTCATCATGTGAAACCCTATATCATCACTACACCAGACCACGCGGAGACAATCAAATTGCTTCTCACATGGAAAGACATGGTTATGGATCCCACGAAAAGGGAAAATATCGAGAATAAGTTTGCAAGGTGCGCGGGCGATTGGGGATTTGCAACGCGATGGCTCCTTGTGGGACGACGTTTTACGGATGTATATGCAAATCAGGACATGATTTCCATTAAACAGTACAAGCAATTTATATTGACATTCGGCAAGCAGGAAAGCACTGTCGATTTGAAAAATGTCACATCGGTTGTCAGGGAAAAGAAAATCGCTTCTTCCAGTATTTACCTCATTATTTTAGGATTGGTCGGACTGGTTGTACTTGTAGGAGTTATCCCTTTGTTGATTGGTCTTTTTACATTACGGGAAAAGCGCATCAAAATCACGTCCGCGAGCGGTTCCGTGAATATTCCCGATATGCCCAGCGACGAGCAAATGAACGATTTGATAGAGTATATCCGGGAACGCAAGCCGAACGCTGTGCAATTATAAGGGGGAAGGAGAGGAACGCTGAATGAAAACGTTGGTTGGTATTATTGACTTCATCCTTGTCTGGGGAGTCATTGGGTTGCTTGTTAGAAGTCTTTACTTTTATTTCAAAGGAAAAGACTGGCGCAAGGCGGCAAAGCAATTTGGCATTGGCGCAGTTGTGACAATCGTGTTTATGGGGATTTCTGGGCCGTTGGTTTTTCGTATGACGCCGGAGGAAGAAGCGGAGCATAAGAAGTTTGTGCAGGAAATGAAGGAAAAACGCGAGAAGGAAGACAAAGAAAAGGCGGAGAAGAAAGCTCTGGAAGAAAAACAGAAAAAAGACAAAGCGGAAGCCGACAAAAAGATGGCGGAAGCGCGCGCCAAGGAGAAAGCGGAAAAGGAACAACGGGACAAAGAGGAGAAACAGGCTAAGGAACAAGCGGAGCGTGAAAGAAAAGCGCAAGAAAAGCAGGAAGCCAGAAAAGCTAAATTTGAGAAGGAACGCTATGAAGGTTGGAATAAGGCGGATGAATATGCAGCCGAGGATAACGTTTCCAAAGCGCTGGAGCTAATTCGTGATTACAGGGATATTATTCAGTCTTCGGATGTTGATCGTATCCCGCCCAGTCATGTTGAAAGGACTCCATGGGAACATTATGGCAAAATTGTGTACCTTACCGGGGGACAAATCACACAGTTAGAACAGGCTCCACCTGAACAATCTGTGGCGAAAGCTTTTGGTGGGAAATATTCCTATGGGACGATGAAATGCGGAGCGACGCAAGTGTTTTTCCATGTATTGAATACTCGTGCGCAAATTGAGAAAGGAGAACCTACCTTTCGGGGATTTTATGTCGGCAAAGGGCAGGGCACAAATCTTTTTGGAGCAAATGTCGGCGCATTAACCTTTGTCGGTTTTGTTGATAGACCCAAACCTCAACAATAAAAATTGATTATCACTTGTGCAAAATAAAACGGGCATGGCAATTTTGCCATGCCCCTTACTTTTCGCTAAATTACTTTCTCAAATTCACGAACGCTTTGCCGCTGATGAAAAGCACCGCGACGAGGTAGGCTGCGAGGACGGCGACGGAGATCATGGAGACTTCCGCGCCGCTGCCGATGCCCCGCAAAAGATAGCTGGTGTGGGTCAGCGGCAGACACTCGATGGCGACGCGCAGCGCGTCGGGCAGCGCCCGCGTCGAGAAGAACGTGCCGCAGAGGAACGACATCGGGAGCAGGATATAGGTGTTGACTTGTCCCATCTGCTCATAGGTGCCGAGGTACATCGCCGCTGCGAAGCCGATGCCCGCAAAGACGGCGCAGTTCAAAATGAGCACCAGGAGGAACAGCGGCGTGATGGTAAAATGCGCGCCGAAGGCGTAAGCCAGGGTGATGATGATCGCCGACGAGATCATGCCCCGCAGTACCGCCGCCAGCACCTTGCCGACGACGTATGCAAACGGCCGGATCGGCGCGATGATGTATTCCTCGATGCTCTTGTGGTAAACGCGCTCGGCGTGCACCGGCGTGACGCTGTTGAAGCTGATGTTCATGGAGTTCAGCGCGAGGATGCCCGGTACGAGGAAGTCTATATAGGAGCCGCCGCCCGTGGGCTGGATATTGCGCCCGAGCCCCCAGCCGAAGGCGATGAGATACAACATCGGCGCGACCATGCGGGACAGGATGAAGGCGGTCATGCGGTGCTTCAAGACGGTCCAGTCGCGCCAGAACACCGTCCAAATGTCGGCAAGCATTTACAGCCCCTCCTTTCGTCCGGTCAGCTCGATGAAAACATCCTCAAGGTTCGTCTCGCGAATCGAGGCCGCTGTGTCCAGTGTGCCAATGAAGCGGCTGGCGTCTTCCCGGGTGTCAAACAGGCGAAAGTCGCGCTTCGCATCGTCACGCCACTCGACGACGAACCGCCCGAGCCGGGAGATAAAGTTTTTCGGCGTGTCCACGGCGATGAGTTTTCCTTTGTTCATGATGGCCACGCGGTCGCAGAGCTCCTCCGCTTCCTCGATGTAATGAGTGGTAATCAATACCGTAGCGCCGTCGTTGGCAAGGCGGTGGACAAGTTCCCAGATGCGCCAGCGCACCTGGGGGTCGAGGGCCACCGTTGGCTCGTCAAGAAACAATATCTCGGGATGGTGAATCAGCGCGCGGGCAATCAGGAGCCGCCGTTTCATGCCGCCGGACAGCCGTCGAACGCCGTCGTTGACGACGCCAGAAAGCTCCACATATTCCAAGAGTTCGGCGATGCGCGATTCCCGTTCCGCTTTGCTCATGTGATAGAGCCGCGCGTGCAGCTCAAGGTTCTCGCCGACGGTCAGGTCCTGGTCGAAATTCAGATTCTGCGGCACGACGCCAATCATCTGCTTGATGGCAAGGGCGTCGTCATCGTCGCCGACGCGTTTGCCGTCATAGAGGATTTCACCCTCGGTAGGCCGCGTCAGCATCGTCAGCATCCGGATGGTCGTGGTCTTTCCCGCGCCGTTCGGTCCCAAGAGCCCGAAGATCTCGCCGGTTTCGATGGTCAGCGAAAGGCCGTCCACGGCGACTTTTTCGGCGTTCTTGTTTTGCGCATCCTTGTGCGGGAACGTCTTTCGGAGGTTGCGAATCTCAATCATGCGCCTGCCTCCTCCACCAACGACACCGGCGACAGCACGGAAATGCCCTGCGAGTTGACGAAGATGTCGGCTTTGACGCCGAAGACCTCGCCCAGCATATCCACGGTCAGAATTTCCTTCGGCGTGCCGTGGGCGAATATGCCGTGATTCTTGACGACGACGATCTCGTCCGAATACTGCAGCGCGTGGTTGATGTCGTGCAGCACCATGATGACGGTCATCTTGTAGTCGCGGTTGATCTCGTCCACGATGTTCATGACTTCGAGCTGATGCCCGATGTCGAGATAGGTCGTCGGCTCGTCGAGAAGCAGGATTTGCGGCTGCTGGGCCAGCGCCATCGCAATCCACGCCCGCTGCCGCTCGCCGCCGGACAGCACCGCTACGCGGCGGTCCTTGTACCCGGTCATGTGGGTGCGGTCAAGGGCCCACTCCACCGCCTCGCGGTCGGCCTTCGGGTCGCTGGGGCGCAGCCACGAGCGATAAGGGAAGCGTCCGAAATCGACGAGCTGTCCCACCGTGACGTCCGCCGGAGCTGTTGCGCCCTGCGGCAGGATCGCCAGCTTCTTGGAAAGTTCCTGCCGTCCCATCGCGCGGACGTCCGCGCCGTCCAAAAGCACCTGCCCGTCGTAGCGCGTGTTGAGGCTCGACAGCGCTTTCAGCAGCGTCGATTTTCCCGCGCCGTTAGGGCCGATGATTGAGGTGCGCCTGCCTTCGGAAAAGGCGACGTTCACGCCGCGCAGGATTTCGTTGTTTTCTATGGTCACGCCTAAGTTTTTCGTTTCCAGTACCATCAGAGTTCCCTCCTCAGCAAAAAGAGGAAGAACGGCGCGCCGAGCACTGCCATCAGGATGCCCACGGGCAGTTCCGTCGGCGCGAAAGCGGTGCGGGCAAAGGTGTCGCTTCCCATGACCACAGCCGCACCTAAGAGAGCCGCGCCGGGGAGAAGGAAGCGATAGTCGGAGCCGATCAGGAGCCTCGTCGCGTGAGGCACGATCAACCCGACGAAGCCGAGAAGGCCGACCACGGAAACGGCGCTGGCGGCGAGGAGAGCGGCGAGCGCCGTCATCACGACCCGGGTCATTTCCACGTTCAGGCCGAGGCCTTTGGCAATCTCGTCGCCGAGCTGCAGAATGTTCAGATGTTTCGAGCCGAGGAACGCGAGGAGCGCGCCGGCAATCGCGTAGGGGAGGATGATCGTGACGTGGGGCCAGCTGCGCGCGGCGAGGCCGCCCGCCATGAACATCAGCGCGCCGTGCACTTTGTCGCTGTAAAAAATCATCATCGCGGAAATGCCCGCGCCTAAGAACGCCGACACGGCCACGCCTGCTAAAATGATGCGCACGGGACGGATGCCGTTTTTCCACGCCAAAATGTAAATGACGATGGCCGCGCTCATGGCGCCGACAAACGCCACGGGCGTAATCAGATACTCATGACCGGGAAAGACCAGCATCATCGTGATGCCCGCAAGGCCCGCGCCCGACGAGATGCCGATGATATGCGGGTCGGCCAGCGGGTTTTTCATCACGGCCTGGAGGATCGCGCCGGACAATGCGAGATTGATGCCGACCAGCGCCGCGACGATGGTGCGGGGTAGGCGGATATTCATGATGATCTGCTGATGGGTGCCCGCGCCTGCGCCGAAAATCGACTGCCAGATTTCCTCCAGCGGAATCCGTACCGAACCGAGCGTCACGCTGGCGGAAAAGGCGACGGCGACAAACACGGCGAACGCCGCGAGCACAAACACGCGCCGCCCCGTCGAAATCCCCCCGCCGACTTTTTTTTCCTCCATAGTCTCACTCCCTGATATGATGAAGATTTAGATGGAATGTTTCAAAGTTAGCTTCATTATAACGCCATTGTTCAGATTTTGTCGATAGACAAAATATTCCTCTTGAAGCGTTTCGACAAGGGCATGGTCTCTGATGGAAAATTATCAGTTTGGCAAATTACGACTATTCTATATAAATGCCGGAATCTCGGCAGGCTTCTTTTCAATTTCCAAACATGATTCTGGCGTGATTCGGCAAAAATGGGCGTTAATCGAAAAAGGAATTTCCCTGTTGGCGTCGAAAAATAACAGGACAACTTTGTGAAATCGTCATTCTCGCCTTGTCAATCTCGCGGGATCACCTCAAAAGGGACATGCAACGAGGATTTGGCGCGAGCCGGTGAGAAATTAGCGATATGGAGATAAATTATGGATCGAATCGTTATCTATATCCACGGTAAAGGCGGAAGTGCGGCAGAGGCCGAGCATTACAGGGCACTGTTTCCCGATGCCGACGTGATAGGTTTCGACTATCACTCCCAAACGCCGTGGGAGGCCCGGAAAGAGTTCCCCGCTTTTTATGACGAGGCCGCTGCCGGCCGTCGGTCGGTTTCTGTCGTCGCCAACAGCATCGGCGCGTATTTCACGCTCTGCACGTTGGGCGGCAAGCCGATGGAAAAAGCCTTTTTCATTTCTCCGATTGTCGATATGGAAAAGCTGATTCTCAATATGATGCGCTGGGCGAACGTGACGGAGGAAGAACTGCGGGAGAGGAAAGAAATTCCCACGGAGTTTGGCGAGACGCTGTCCTGAAAGTATCTCTCCTATGCGCGGGAGAATCCGATAGAGTGGAGGATTCCTACGCATATCCTTTACGGAGGAAAGGACAATCTGACGGCGAGGGATACTATAGCCGCTTTTGCGGAAAAAATCGGCGCCGTGCTGACCGTGATGGAAAACGGCGAGCATTGGTTTCACACGGACGAGCAGATGAATTATTTGGACGAGTGGGTGAAGAGAGGGAGGACGTCATGAAAATCATGATTGGCTGCTGCGGGCTGGATTGCGAAAGGTGCGACGCATATCTCGCGACCATCCGGGACGACGACGCGCTCCGGGAGAAGACCGCGAAGCTCTGGAGCGAGATGAACCAAACGGAGATCAGGCCTGAGTGGATCAACTGCGAGGGCTGCCGCGCCGACGGCGTCAAGACTTTCTTTTGCAGCAATCAGTGCGAGATACGAAAATGCGCGCTGGGAAAGGGCTATGCCACTTGCGGCGACTGTGCCGAAATGGAGACCTGCGAAACGGTGAAAATGATTCACGACCACGTCGAATCTGCAATGAAGCGCAGGCGGTAAAGCGATAGAATATAGGACATCATGAAATAAGGGGGACGGATTCTTGCAGACGTCTTTGCGCCGCGCGATGCGAAGGACAATCTTCAAGCAGTGGCTCCAAATCGCGGCAGGACTGCTCGTCTTTGCCTTCGGCGTGCATCTGACCATCTACGCGAATATCGGCCTGGCGCCATGGGACTGCCTCGGCATGGGTATCGCCCGTCACACGCCGTTGAACTACGGTCTTGCCATGACCGTCATGGGCGTCGCCATCCTCTGCGTCGACTTGTCCCTCAAAGAACGGATTGGGTACGGGACTGTCATCGACGCGCTGCTCACGGGAAATTTCGTGCAGATGTTCAACGTCGTGAACCCGTTTTCCGTAAATGAGAGCCTGTGGCGAGGAATCGTCATTATGCTGATTGGCTTCGTGTTCATGGCCTTGGGGATGTATGTTTACATGAAAGCGGGACAATGCTGCGGCCCTCGGGACGCGCTTTTGGTCGGCTTGGGAAAACGGCTGCCCCGCGTTCCCATCGGCGTCGTACAGATCCTGCTTTGGGCCGTCGTGCTTTTGGCCGGTTGGCTCCTGGGCGGCGCGGTAGGCGTCGGGACGCTGATCAGCACGGTCGGCGCCGGCGCCGTGATGCAGATAGTTTACAACTTGATCCATTTTGAACCGAGAGATATCCGGCATCGGGATGTGAAGGAAAGCACCCGCAATTTGCTTGGGACTTGCAAGTGAGATGCGACAATCGTAACATGACAGCGAAAAATAAAGCCCTCGAAGCCTTGCAAAAACGAGACTTCGAGGGCTTTGCTGTTGTTGAAGGTATGCTTTTCAATACACTGGCTTAACCGCTCATTCTCCGCCACACCCGCAGCAGGCTGTCCTCGGACAGCCTGTCCACGCGGAAATAGGACGCGTCCATTTTTTGCGCGAGTTTTTTCGCGAGCCCCAGCTTCACGAAGCCGTTTTCCGTGTCGATGACGGCGACGGGAAGCTTGCGCTTCGCGATGCGTTCCGCCTCGTTCATGGCTTCCGACGTCGCGTCGCCTCCGGGGATCAGCGGCGTCGTTGCGCGGCCGTCGGTGATGACGATCAGCACCGGGTCCTGCATCGGGTCCTGACGGTAAATCATATCGAGTACGTCTTCGGCCTTTTCCAGTCCTTTCGCCAGCGGCGTCTTGCCGCCCGTGGGCATCGTGGCCAACTTTTTCTGCGCGAAGTCCACGCTCTTTGTGACGGGGAGCAGTACTTCGGCTTGATTCTTGCGGAAGGCGATCATGCCGACGCGGTCGCGTTTCTGGTAGGCTTCAAGCAGGATTTTCAGGATCACGCCCTTGACGGTCTTCATGCGTTCCCGCGCGCCCATGGAGCCGCTGGCGTCCACCGCGAACAGGAAGATGTTGCCGGTGCGCTTCTCGCGCACTTTGCTCCGGATATCTTCGCTGCGAATCGCCAGGGCGAGGCCGTTTTTCTCGCGCCATTTCTGGTAGGGCGCGGCGGCGCGGAGCGTGGCGTCGAAGGCGATGTCCGCTGTTTTCGTGCGCGGCAGCTCGGCGCGGACGTAGCGGCCCTGCCGTTCGTCGGTGCGCGTCGCGCTGCGCTTGCCGCTGCCCGATTTCTTTTGCCGTCCTTTCGTCGGTTCGATCCAGACCGGCGGCAGCTTAACGCGCAAATCGGCGGCGTCGATGCGGTCGCCGCTCTGTGTGTTGGGGTTCGCCATCGTCTCGTCGTCCCGATGATCTTCCGGATTGCCCTCGTGGGCCTCGGTGTCGGTTTCCTCGGGTTTCGGCGCGTCGGGCTGTGAGAAAAGCTCGTCGCGATTATCCGGTTCCGGCGGGGGCGGCGGTTGCTGCTGGTTGTCCTGCGGCTGCTGCGGCTCGCTTTGCGCCGGCTCTGACTGCTCGGCGGGCGGCAGTTCCCGCATCCGGTGGGGCAGCACGAATTCCGCGGCACGTTCCAGATCCTTCGGCAGCACATAGCGGCGTCCGGCGAGCGCCGCTTCGGCGCGGGCCGCTTCTATCAGATATATGTCGGCCCGATGGCCCGCGGTATTCGCTTTCAGCGTATAGACCGACGAGAGCCGGATCATCGCGTCGGAGACTTCGACCTCGGGCAAAATAGTCCGCGCGTCGGCAATCTTTTTTGCGAGGACTTCGGTCTCTTTCCTCCATGTTTCCCGGAACGCTGCGCCATCCTTTTCAAATGTCAGCGTTCGGCTGACGATTTCCGTCCGCGCGGTTTCGTCCGTTTCCTCGTCGATGGAGACGAAGAGCCCGAAACGGTCGAGGGCGGAAGCGGGCAATGTGCCGCTCTCCGGCGTCATGACCGCCAATACCGTGTAGGCGGTATCGCGCCAGTCGGAAAGGCCGTCGCGCTCCAGGCGGTAGCCGCCTGCTTCGCGGATCGTCAGGATGGCCGCCAGGATGTCGTCCCGCAGAAGATTCGCGTCATCGACATAGAGCACGCCGCCGTCCGCTTCGTCGATCAACCCCGGCTGGAGCTTGCGCTTGCCGAGCGTCACAGCGGCTTCGGCGTCGATGGAGCCATAGAGCCGGTCCTCGGTGACGCTGACGGGCACTTCGGTCCAGGGCGCGTCGGTCAGTTCACGCGCTCCCCGCGCCAACGTCGATTTTCCTGTTCCCTTTGCGCCGCTGATGAGCAGCCCTCCCGCGCGGGGATTTACGAGAGCCATCGTCACGGCTTCCTTGGCCTTTTCCATGCCGAGGACGGCGGCAAAGGGAAATCCCTGCCGTTTCATGCTTCGATTACCTTATCCACCGTTTCCCAATCGAGCTTCTGTTCCTCGAAGGGCCGGCGGCGCATGCGGTGCGGCAGCGCGAGCTTTGCGGCCGTCTTCAGGTCGTCTTTCGTGACCTCCGTATGGCCGTCGACGGCGGCCAGCGTCTCCGCAGTCTTGATCAGCACGATGTCGGCGCGGTGTCCGTCCACCTCAAGCGCAATCGAGATTTGCGCCGCCGTGCGCAGGATTTCGTTGGAGGCGGTGACCTGCGGCAGCAGTTTCATCGCGCGCTGAATGCGGTGCACTTCGTTTTTCTGTTCTTCCTGCCACTGGGCGATGAACGCCTCCGGATCGTCTTCATAGGCGAGGCGGCGCTTGATGACCTCGGCGCGGCGGTCGAGATCCTTTTCACCGGCGACGTAGACGGACAGCGCGAAACGGTCTAAAAGCTGCGGGCGAATGTCGCCTTCCTCGGGGTTCATGGTGCCGACGAGGGAGAACCGCGCCGGGTGCGAATAGGAAATACCCTCGCGCTCGACGGTGTTGATTCCCATGGCGGCGGAGTCCAGAAGTACGTCCACCACATGGTCGTCCAGCAGGTTGATTTCATCCACATAAAGAATGTTGCGGTTCGCGTCGGCGAGGATGCCCGTTTCGAAGGAACGCTTGCCCTCTTTGATGGCGGCTTCGATGTCCAGCGTGCCGACCACGCGGTCCTCGGTGGCGCTGACCGGCAGCTCCACCACCTTCATCGGCAGTTCCTCGACGGGCGGCTCTGCGTTGTCGTATTTCTCATGGCACTCGTCGCACCAGTTCGATTTGTCCGCCGGGTCGTCGTGGAAGCGGCAGCCCTTGATGCACTGGCGCGGCGGCAGGAGGTCGGCCAGCGCGCGCACTGCCGTGGATTTCGCCGTGCCTTTCTCGCCCTGGATCAATACGCCGCCGAGCCGCGGATTCACCACGTTCAGCACCAGCGCCTTCTTCATGTCTTCCTGCCCGATGATGGCGGCAAACGGAAACGTGCCAGTTCGCTTCATAATGTGTTGTCCCCCTTTAGGTTGTTTTGAAAATACGGTTTAACTTGTCCCGCAACAAAATAGCCGAACGTAGTGAGGAGTGAGAAGTGAGGAATGAGGAGTTATTACGTGATTTAATTCTGTAATCACTCCTAACTCCACTCTCCTAACTCCTCACTTTTCTCATTCGTCCTCATCGTCTTCCAATTCGCCTTCGATTGAAAGATACAATTCCTGTAATTTCTCTTTCGTCTCGTCGTCGGCGTTCCACATTTGCCGCTGCTCCGCTTCTAAAAGCGTTTCCGCGATATTCTGGAGCGCCCACGGGTTGACTTTTTTCATCCATTGCTGGACCTTCGGGTCGAAGGCGTATTTCTGCGCGTAGTCGTCGTACATCCAGTCGTCCATCACGCTGGAGGTCGCGTCCCATTGGAAGCTGATGTTCAGACGGTTCGCCATGTCCATGGCGCCCTTGTAGCCGTGCTGCATCAGCCCTTCGATGTACTTCGGGTTCAGCGACTCGGCCCGCACCACGCGCTTCATTTCCTCCGCCACCGTCCGTACCTTGGGCGCGCCGCGGTTCGCACTGTCGCCGACGTAGGAAACGGGCGCTTTGCTGCCGAAACTCTTGATGGCCGCAATCATGCCGCCGTGGAAGCCGTTGTAATCGTCGGAACTCAAAATGTTCATGTCGTGATTTTCTTCGTTCTTGACTGTCAGATCCGTCTCGGCCAGCCGCTTCTTGAAAAGCTCCGGCTGATAGACGCCCCGCGCGCCGCCGCCGAAGACGTGGCCGCCCCAGCGCACATAGACGTCGGCCAGGTCTTTTTCCGTCTCCCAGTTTTTCGCGTCCAGCACCACGTTGATACCGGAGCCGTATGTGCCCGGCGCGTCGCCGAAAACGCGGAAGGCCGCGCTGCGCCAGGCGTCGTCCGCGCTGGCTCCGTCCTTTTGCAGGAGCGCGCTGTCTTCGCGGATATGCTTGCGGACGAAGTTGTCTTCATCCGGCTCGTCGAGCGCCGCCACCGCCAGCACCGTCTTGTCCATCAGCTCGGCAAGCTGGGGCAGCGTGTCGCGGAACAGGCCGCTGATGCGCGCCGTCACGTCGATACGCGGCCGCTTCAGCTCCGCAAGCGGGATGATCTCGATATCCGTGACGCGGAGGCTGCCTTTCTGCCAGACGGGACGCACGCCCAAAAGATACAGGAACTCCGCGATGTCCTGTCCGCTGCTTCGCATGTTCGGTCCAGACCAGAGCACCATACCGATGTTTTCCGGATAATGGCCCTCGTCGCCGATATATTTCTCGATCATGCGGTCGCCGAGCTTTTTGCCAGTAATCCATCCCGACTGCGAAGGCAGTCCGCGGGGGTCGACGCCGTAGAAGTTCCGGCCGGAGGGCAGGAGGTCGACGCCGCCCGCGCTGGGCGAGCCGGAAGGCCCCGGCGGCACATAGGCGCCCGAGAGCGCCGCCAGTGTGTGGTCGAGTTCGTCCGTCGTCCGTGCGAGGCGCGGGTAAATTTCTTCGACGATGAATTTTGCCAGCGCCGCGAGTTTTTCTTTCCATTCGGCAGAGCCGTCCGCCGCCTCGGGTATTTTCAGCGCGGCCTCCGCCGCTTCCGAAGTGAAGCGGCCTTCGGCAATCTTCTCGACGAAGACGCGGCTCTCGCGGCGTACACGGCTCGCCGCTTCGCCGCCGGTCATGTCGAGATTGGAGAGAAGCGCCGACGGATTCTTTTCCAGTTCCTCGAAGACCAGCCCGTATTTTTCCGCCCAGAGGTCATAAAGCGCAGGCGTCTTCCCGTTGGCCAGGCGCAAAAGGTGCAGGACTTCGCCGACGAGAATTTCTCCCTGCGGCGGCTCGCCGAGTACATGCAGCCCGACGTGCACTTCACTGTCCTGTAGTTCCTCGATCAGCGTGTGAAGCTCCGACAGGAATTCGGCGAACGGGGCGTTTCCTTCGACATGCAGTGATTCGTCAAGCTTCGTGTCCTTCGCCAGCTGCCGGATTTTTTCCTCGAGGGCCGCCGCCTGTTCGCCGTCTTTGTTCTGGAAATGGCTGTACTCGTCCGCCATCTTTTCCAGCTCGGCGATTTCGTCGAAGGCGCCCGCCTCAGCCACGGGCGCCGGCAGATACCCGATGAGGCAGCCTGCGGAACGCCGCTTCGCAATGATGCCCTCGCCGGAAATCGTCATCAGGTACGGATAAATGTTCGGCAGCGCGCCAAAGGCGATGTCGGGATAGCTTTCCTCGTCGAGGCCCACCGCTTTTCCGGGCAGCCATTCGAGGTTGCCGTGGGTGCCGAAATGGATCACCGCGTCGGCCTTGAAGACCTCCCGCAGCCAATAGTAAAACGCCAGATATTGATGCGTCGGCGCGATCGACGGGTCGTGGTAGGCCCGCGACGGGTCCATGCCGTATTGTCTTGCAGGCTGCACCGTCATGAAGACGCTGCCGTTCATCGTGCCGGGGACGAGGATATTGCCCTCGTCGGAAAGCATCACGCTTCCCGGCGGCTCGCCCCATTGTTCGGTCATCTTTTGCCGCGCCGCTTCCGGCAATGTGCTGAAAAACGCTTCGTATTCCCTGGCGGAGAGTTTTTCACATTCCTCCGCCTGCGCGTCGGTCAGGAGCGAGAGGTCGTTGGTCGCGTGGGAGGTCATGACGCGGAGCAGTTCCTCCGACGTCTCGGGCAGAAAGTCCAGCGAATAGCCGTCCTCTTTCATGCGCGAGAGCAGCCGCCTGGCGCTCTCCATGCTGTCAAGGCCCGAAGCGCTGCCGATATTGTAATTTTTCGGCGGGTAGTTGTGAAAAATCAGCGCGATTTTCTTGTCTTCATTTTTCAGGCGGCGAAGAGTCGCCCATTTCTTCGCCTTCTCCACCATCAGCGCGAGGCGCTTTGGCATCGGTGCATATTCCACCGCGCCGTCGGGCAATACATTCCGTCCCGCGATGGGCACGCCGTGAATCGCGCCGTCCAGCTCCGGCAGCGCGGCGGCGATGGAGGTCTCCACCGCGTTCAGTCCTTCGGGATTTTCCCGCCAGTCCTTTTCCGTCGTCAGCAGGGTGTACGCCGCTAAAATCGGAACGCCGAGCGTTTCCAGTTCATCGACGGTCAGGCTGCCGTTTCCCACCTGGGAGAATTTCATGGTGCTGACCAATGTATCAATAATCGTTTTTCCGTCCGCTGTGAAAAAGTCGCCGAACACTTTGCGGATGCTCGGCATCCCCAGCTTCTCGTCCGGGAGCTGGTTCGTGAACACGGCAATCGCGTTGCAGCCCTGTCGGTCAGCCTCGGCGATGAAGGCGGCGGGATAGGCGAGATCGTCCCAGATCCATTCGTCGCGGTAAAACAGGAGCCCCAGCGTCGGTCTGTCCGGTTTGCAATAAGTTTTTCGATAGGAAGCGAGGTCGGTGGTGCAGCCGTCGGACAGTTCGGGATGGTAAATGCCCGCCCAGCAGCGCTGCTTCGGTTCTTCCGGCGCGGGAATGGCCGCGTCCGTCAACGATGAGGCGTAGAGCCAGAAATTCTTGAAATTCTCCGCGCCGCCGTAAAAAGTGTAGCCTTTGAGCCGCGCGGCCACGGACGGTTCCACGCCGGCGCTCTTTTCGTCTTTTTCTTCCGCCGCGCCTTCCACCGCGTCCAGCAGGTATGGGATATTTCGCGCCGCCAAAAAAGCGCGGCACGCTTCCCAAAACGCCGATTTTGATATATTGCGGAAGAACCGCGCCACCACGAGGCTCGCGCCGCCGAGTTTGCGCTCCCAGACGTAGTTCCACTCGCTGGAGCCTTCGAGTTTGACAGCCATGCAGAGGTCGGAGATTTTTCCCTCGTCCTGCAATGCGAGGCAGGCGTTCTTCATGCCCGCGTAGCGGCGGGCGTCGTTCGTCAGATAGATGATTTTCGTTTCCATCGGGGGACGGCTCCCTTCTTCACCGGAAAAGATCCGGATAGATCAGCTTCGCCATTTCTTCCACGGCGTCGGGGTAGTGGATGCCGGGGCTGAGCAAAAAATGCTCCTGGGAGAGATAATACATTTTGCCGTTCTTCACGGCGGGAATCGTTTGCCACGCGGGATTCGAGGCGATGGTTTCCTCCATGCCGCGCTTTACTTCGTCGAGCTTCCCCATGCTCGTGACGAAAATGATTTCCGGGTTTTGCTCCACCAGCGTCTCGATGCTGTAGGGCGCGGCGTCGGGGTTGCCCTCCATGGCCGTCATGCCCGACGCTACATTGACGAAGCCCAGCATCTTCGCCGTGGACCCCGCGATACTGGTGTCAAGCTGCACACTGAGACTCTGCGCCGTGCTGTGCAGGATTGCCACGCGCCGTTTTTCCTTCGGGATGCGGTCTGCGATGGCCTTGATCTTGTCGTCCATGCTTTGGATCAGCGCGTCGCCTTTTTCCTTCTCGCCCGTCACTTGCGAAAACATGCGGACTTCATTCTTCACTTCTTCGTAATTCTTCATGTCCACGATGAGACATGGAATCTTGTTGATTTCCAACGGCTGCAGAAGCTTTTCGTTCATGCCCTTGTTGGCGATGACGAGATCGGGGGCGCAGGCCAGGAGCTTTTCGAGGTCCACATTGTAAACGCGCCCGATGCTCGTCTTGTCCTTCGCCCAGTCCGGCATTGACTTCGAGTCGGGCCGCCCGACCACGTCGCCGCCCACTGCGTGCAGCGGTTCCAAAAATGACGCTGACGTCACAACGATGCGCTCCGGTTTTTTCGTCAATACGATCTCCCGCCCGAGGTCGTCTTTGATGGCAGCGAACGCTTTGGCGCCCGCCGAGTTCCCTTCTTTCTTTTCTGCGGGGGCGCCGCCTTCGCCGCAGCCGGCGGCCGCCGCCAAAACGAGAACGCAAATCATCGCCGCCAACAATCTCCAAGTTGTTTTCATATCCTGTCGCTCCTGTTCAAGAAATCTGCATCCAAGAATCAAAAGATGAATCATTCATCGTTTTATTAAAATATAATGCGCGGGCAGAGACGTGTCAAGAAAAAGTGAAGGATGTACAGGAAAGTTATATGGGAAATTAATATTGAAACAAACTTTTGCGGAAAATTTGTTCGAAAAGTATTGACAAAATATTTCTTGGGGATATAATAAGAACAAAAGTTCTTAGAAAATATGTTTCGGGAACGGGAATTTGAAAAACAGGGGATGATTGCTGTGAAAAAAAAGAAGAGCACGAAAAAAAATGCCGTTCGGAAATTCGCGGTGCGTATGGTACTTCTGGCGATGCTGACGGCTGCGGCGGTCTCTCCCCTTCATCTTGGGAATGCTTTCCTTCGGAGCACCGATTTCGATACGGTGGAGGTCGCGCGGAAAGACAGCGTTTGGACGATTGCCGCCCGGTACACGGCCAAATCTGAGGACGCCAAGGATCTTGCGGAGGCGATTATAGAGGTCAACGGTCTGCCGTCGGACGGCGGGCTTCGTGCCGGACAAAAACTTCGGGTGCCCATCCTCAAGGAGCGGCTTCCGAAATTGGCGGAGCGATAATATAATAAGGAAAACAGTTTTTTATGGGCGGCCGCGTCGATGCGGGCGCTCTTTTTTTGTTCGTTCGATCTTTTCTGCGGACGACGAAAAAAATAGTTAGACAAGAAGGTTTACTTTCTGATTTTCGAATGTTATAATACGAAAGGTATGGAATAAGATGCAAGCTAAAAGAGTGGGTGTGAGCCCACTCTTTACTCTTATATTCGGAAGCCGGCGAGGAGGAATGTGCGCGTGGCGAGCGTGGTGGAAAAGACGGTCTGGGAGATGGTCGAGCCCCTTCTGGAAGGAAGCGGCGTCGAGCTGGTAGACGTGGAGTATGTAAAGGAAAAAGACTGGTACCTGCGCGTGTTCATCGACAGGCCGGAAGGCGTCGGCATCGAGGACTGCCAAAGCCTCAGCGAGAAATTGGAGAAGCTCTTGGACGAACGGGACGTAATTCCGGAGCAATATATATTGGAAGTATCTTCTCCGGGCCTGGACCGGGTGCTGAAAAAGCCGAGGGATTTTGAGCGCGAGCGCGGCAAGCAGGTGGACGTTTCCCTGTATGAGCCGTTGGACGGAGAAAAAGTGATCGTCGGCACGCTGGACGGTTATGACGGGGCGGCGTTGACGCTGGACGGGCGGGAGCCGATCCCGAAGGAAAAAATTGCGCAGGTGCGCTTGCATATAGATATATAATTTAGGAAATCATCAGATACGGTATGGGAGGATTTTAGACTTGATCAAGAGAAGCAGGGGCAAGGGAAGAAAGAAAGTGCAGGAGCTGGATCGGGCCAAGGAATTTATGATGGCCATTGACGATTTGGGAAAGGAAAAGGGGATCGCGCCCGAGGTGCTGTTCGACGCAATCGAGGCGGCGCTGATTTCCGCATACCGTCGGAACTTCGGCTCGGAGCAGAACGCGCATGTGCAGATTGACCGAACGACGGGAGAGTTTCATGTGTACGCCCATAAAACGGTGGCGCGTGAAGTGACGGACCCGGTGATGGAAATGGCGTTGGAGGACGCCCAGGCGCTGGACCCGGATTACGAGGAAGGCGACGTGCTGGAGATCGAGGTGACGCCGGCGAATTTCGGGCGCATCGCGGCGCAGACGGCGAAACAGGTCGTGGTGCAGCGGATCCGTGAGGCGGAGCGGGGGAATATTTACGACGAGTTCTCGGGCCGGTCCAGCGATATCGTGACGGGGCTGGTGCAGCGTGTGGAGAACCGCAATGTCTATATCGACCTCGGAAGGACGGAAGCGCTTTTGGCGCCGTCGGAGCAGATAGAAGGCGAAACATACGTGCACGGCGACCGGGTGAAAGCGTATATCCTGGAAGTCCGGCGGACTTCCAAGGGCCCGCAGATTGCCGTTTCGCGCACGCATCCGGGGCTTTTGAAGCGGCTCTTTGAGATGGAGGTGCCGGAGATTCACGACGGCGTCGTGGAAATCAAATCGGTGGCCCGGGAACCGGGAATGCGCTCCAAGATCGCGGTGTACTCCAAGGATCCGGACGTCGATCCCGTCGGCTCCTGTGTCGGCCATAAGGGGCTGCGCGTGCAGGCGGTGGTCACGGAGCTCAGAAATGAGAAAATCGACATCGTCAAGTGGAACGAAGACCCCGCGCATTACATTGCAAACGCGCTGAGCCCTGCGAAGGCGGTGTCCGTGGCGGTGAACGAGGCGGAGAAGACGTCCCGCGTGGTGGTGCCCGACCAGCAACTTTCCCTGGCCATCGGCAAGGAGGGGCAGAACGCCCGGCTGGCGGCGAAGCTGACGGGTTGGAAGATAGATATCAAGAGCGAGTCCCAAGCGGCGGAGGAAGAGCCGGACGAGAATATGTCCGTCGTCGAAGTCACCGGGGAGGAATCGTTCTCCGCAGAAGGTGATGAGGCGTAATGACGGTCAGGAAGAAGACGCCGGAGCGGCTTTGCCTCGGCTGTCAGACGGTGCGGCCAAAGAAGGAAATGGTGCGCATCGTCCGCAGCCCCGAGGGCGTTTTCTCGGTGGATGTGACAGGAAAGAAGCCGGGGCGGGGCGCTTATGTGTGCCATAAGCCGGAGTGCTTCGACGCGGCGGTGAAGCGCCGCCAGTTCGCAAAATCCTTTCAGGGGCCGGTAAGCACGGAAGTGCTGAAGGCGCTCCGGGAGGAGCTTTTTCCCGAGGGACAGTGAACATGGATCAGCAGAAAATCGAAGGCCTGCTAGGGATGGCCCAGCGCGCCGGGAAAATAGTTTCCGGGGAATTTGCGGTGCAAAAGGCGATCGCGTCGGGGAAAGCGGCGGCGCTGATCGTGGCGGCGGATGTGTCGGAACGGGCAAGGGAAACGGTGCTCCGGGAGGCGGAGCAAAAAGGGATTCCCGTTTACAACCTGTTTACAAAGGAAATGCTGGGGCGATGCCTGGGCAAGGAATATCGGGCCGTAGCGGCTCTTATGGATAGAGGATTCGCGAAGACGCTCGACGAGAGAGTTCGGAGCTGAATGGGAAGGCGGACAGGATTTCGGAGGTGGTTCAATGTCGAAATACAGAGTGTATGAATTGGCAAAGGAATTTCATACGGAGAGCAAGAACGTATTGCAGCTGTTGACGCAGAACGGATATGAGGTCAAGAATACGCTGAGCAGCGTAGGCGAAGCGGAACGCGACCTGATACGGAAATTGATGACGAAGGGAAAGCCGGAAGAGAAGGGCGCCCCGTCGGCGAAACAGGGGGCAAGGCCGCCTGTCAAGGAGGAACAGCCGCGGCAGACGCAAGGCCATACAAAGGAACAGCGGCCTGCGCCGGCGCCACAGCGGCCCGGCGCCCGGCCTCCCGTGCAGACGAAGCCATTGGTAATGGGAACCGTAAGGCGTATCGCCCGCGGCGCGGATATCCGTGCTGCGGCGGAAGCTGCAGCGCGAGCGGAGGCGCAGGCGAAAGAGGCGGCGGAGCGTGCGGCGAGAGAGGCAGCCGAGGCGGCGCAGCAGCCGCCGACGCCTGTCGAGACGCAAAAATGTCCCGAGGAACCTGTCGTCGTGCGGCCGACAGAACAGAACGAAACGCGTCAGCCGCAGCATGCGCAGGAGCCGCCGCGGCCTGTACAGCAACAGGGCGAGCGCCGTCCCGTGCAGCAGGACGGAGAGAATCGTCCGACAGGGGGAAGAAACGGATATATGCAGGGAGCCGTGGCGGCGCGTCCGCAGCAGAACACAGGCAATACGCAGGGGCAGAACCAGAATCAGGGCCGCCGGAACGGCGGCGGGGACAGTAACCGCCGCGCCAACGGGAACGACGGCAACCGCCGCCGCGACAACGGAAACGGCGGCAAGCGCGGCGGCAAGAACCAGCGCGACGACCGCAGGAACAGCAACAGCGGGAATTTCAACAACGGCGGGTTCAACCGGAACGAGAACCGTCCGGGCCGCAAGAACCGCAAAAACAAGAATCAGCAGCCCCAGCCGCAGAAAGTGGAGATTGCGCGTCCGACGCATATCAAGATCGGCGAGGAAATTGCCGTCCGCGATTTGGCGAGCAAGATGAGCTGCACGGCGGCCGACGTCATCAAGAAGCTTTTCCTGATGGGCGTGGTGGCGACCATCAATCAGGAGATCGATTTCGATACGGCGACGCTGGTGGCAGGGGAATTCGGCGTGACGGTGGAAGCGCTGCCGCCGGAGGTCGATTTGACGGAAATCCCGGAGATCGAGGACGATCCGAAGACGCTTGTCCTCCGGCCCCCGGTCGTCACCGTTATGGGTCACGTCGATCACGGCAAGACCTCGCTTCTCGACGTCATTCGCAAGAGCTCCGTGGCTCGCGGCGAGGCGGGCGGCATTACCCAGCACATCGGCGCGTATCAGGTCAACTGCCAGGGCAAGAAAATCGTGTTCCTCGACACGCCGGGCCATGAGGCCTTCACGGCGATGCGTGCGCGCGGCGCGCAGGTGACGGATATCGCGATCCTCGTCGTCGCGGCGGACGACGGCGTGATGCCGCAGACCATCGAGGCCATCAACCACGCGAAATCGGCGGACGTGCCAATCATCGTGGCCATCAATAAGATCGACAAGCCGGGGGCGAACCCCGATCACGTCAAGCAGCAGCTTGCCGAGCACGAACTGATTTCCGAGGAGTGGGGCGGCGACGTCATCATGGTTCCCGTTTCCGCGAAAAAGGAAATCGGCATCAACGACCTTTTGGAGACGATACTGCTCGTCGCCGAGGTGCAGGAACTCAAGGCGAATCCGAATCGCGAGGCCCGCGGCGTCATCATCGAGGCGCAGCTTGACAAGGGGCGCGGCCCGGTGGCGACGGTACTGGTGCAGAACGGTACGCTTCGCATCGGCGATTCCATCGTGGCGGGCACGACCTTCGGCAAGGTCCGCGCCATGATCAACGACCGCGGCGAGAATGTCAAGAAAGCCGGCCCGTCCATGCCGGTAGAGGTGCTCGGTCTTTCCGACGTGCCGGAGGCGGGCGACGAACTGGCTGCCCTCGACGAGAAGCTGGTTCGGGCAATCGCGGATAAGCGCATCGAGAAGCAGCGCACGGAACTGATGAAGTCCAAGAAGGTTTCCCTCGACGATCTGTTCCATCAGATACAGGAAGGCCATATCAAGGACCTCAACATCGTCATCAAGGCGGACGTACAGGGCTCCGTAGAGGCGCTCACCGGTTCTCTCCTGGCTCTGAACAAGAACGAAGAAGTGCGTGTGAGCATCGTTCACTCCGGCGTCGGCGCGGTCAGCGAGTCCGACGTCATGCTGGCGGCGGCGTCCAACGCGCTGATTATCGCCTTCAACGTGCGCCCCGACGCCAACGCGCGTAAGGCGGCGGACGCCGAGAAGATTGACATCCGCACCTATCAGGTCATTTACGACGCGCTGAACGACGTCAAGGCGGCGATGTCCGGCATGCTCGCGCCGAAGTACAAGGAAGTCGTCAGCGGCAAGGTCGAGATTCGTCAGGTCATGAAGTTCTCGAAAGTGCTCGTGGCGGGCTGCTATGTTCTGGAAGGCAAGGTCGCCAACAATTCCAAGATCCGCATCATCCGCGACCACATCGTGGTCTTCGACGGCGAAGTGGATTCCCTGCGCCGGTTCAAGGACGACGTCAAGGAAGTGGCGGCAGGCTATGAGTGCGGACTTACGCTGAAAGACTATCGCGACTTCAAGGAAGGCGATATTCTGGAAGTTTACGAAATGGAAGAGATTGAGACGTCCATCGCCGAGGTCAACGCCGCGGCGGAGGAGAAGGAAAACTGATATTTTGACAGACTGCCTGCGGAGGCTTCGCCGTTTTCTGCGGCGCAGTTTCGCAGGCAGTTTTTTGGTATTGCACCTTTCACTTCTTCCGAAGGAGAAGGCAAGGAAAAAGCAATTTCGGGTGTTACAGAAAGGAAATATATTTTATGGGACAGTTGCGTATGGAACGCGTCCAGGAGCTGATGAAGCAGGAAATCAGCAAAATCATCCTGGAAGACGTCAAGGATCCGCGCGTCGGTTTTGTGACGGTCACGCGGGTCAGCGTCACCAGCGACCTGCGTTCGGCGCGCGTATTCGTCAGCCTGATGGGCAGCGACGAACAGATGGCGAACTCCCTGCGCGGACTGAATCGCTCGCTGGGATTCATTCGCCGCGAGGTCGGCCATCGCGTCAGGCTTCGGTATACGCCGGAGCTTTCGTTGGAACTCGACGATTCGATGGCGTACAGCGCGCATATTCAAGAGCTCTTGCTGCGCGTGCAGAAGGAGGAATCGGAGAAAGGCGGGGAACCGGCATGAAAATCACCTTGGAAGCGGCGGCGGAAAAACTTTTGGCGGCGCAGAAGCTTTTGATTACGGCGCATGTGAACCCCGACGGAGACGCCATAGGCTCCGCCCTTGCCCTTGCCGCGTTCCTGCGCGGGCGGGGGAAGGAGACGACCGTGATGATCGATGACCGGCTGCCGAAAAATCTGTCGTTCCTGCCGGGATGCGACAAGATCGTACGCCCGGAGGAGGGGAGGAAATCCGACGCCGAGCTGCTTGTCATCCTGGATACGAGCTTTGACCGCATCGGCGAGGTTGAAAAAGCGGCGGCGGGGATGCCCGTGCTCAATTTAGACCATCATATCTCCAACGACGGGAAAGCGGACTTCCTGTATAACGACAACCGGGCGGCGACGGCGGAAATCGTCTTTGAGATCGTCGACCGTTTCGGCGGCGAATTTACGCCGGAAATAGCCATCCCTCTCTATACGGGGCTTGCGACGGACACGGGCTTTTTCAAATTCTCCAACACGAGACCGGAAACGCTGCGGGCCGCAGCGCGGCTCCTTGAGGCGGGCGTGCGTCCCGAAAAGGTGTCCGAGGCGCTGGAGGAAAAGCCGGAAGCCCTTGTACGCGGGCAGGCGGCGGCGCTCCAGACGATGGAGCTTTCTTACGACGGACGCGTGGCAGGGCTGTATCTTGACAAAGAACTGGCTACGTCCTTGGAAAGCACCGAGGGCTTTATCGACTTTGTGCGCGTCATCGAGGGCGTCGATATTGCGGTGCTGGTCAAGTGCATGGACGAGAATTTCTGCCGCGTCAGCGTCCGGTCGAAGGGTATCGACGTCAGCAAGGTCGCCATGAAATTCGGCGGCGGCGGTCATATCCGCGCGGCGGGCTTCTCGGTGAAAAAACCGCTGGCGGAAGCGAAAAAAGACGTGCTGGAAGCGCTGGGGGAAGCGCTGAAATAAAGTTCGGAATGAGGAGTTAGGAGTTAAGAGTGGCGCGTTGTTGCATTCTTGGATCAATTTCTGGAATAACTTCTCACTCCTGTCGCCTCACTGGAGGAAAGGCGGTGCGTGTTGTTGGACGGTTTCATCAATTTCTTAAAGCCTCCCGGCATGAGCTCCCACGACGCGGTGAACTGTGTGCGGCGCGCGCTCGGCCTGAAAAAAGCGGGACATGCGGGGACGCTCGATCCCGGCGCGGCGGGCGTGCTGCCCGTTGCTGTCGGAAGGGCGACGCGCCTTTTGGAATATATAGGCGATGGGCGCAAGACGTACCGCGCGGAGCTTTGTTTCGGGGCGGAGACGGACAGTGGGGACGACTTGGGCGCGATTGTCGCGGAGAGCGGCGCGCCCATGCCGGACGAGGCGGCTGTCTCCCGTGCGGTGCAGAATTTGACAGGCCGGATCGAGCAGACGCCGCCGATTTTTTCCGCCGTGAAGGTCGGCGGGCGGCGGGCCTGTGACCTGGCGCGGAAAAACGAGACGATAGAGATTCCCGCGCGGACAGTCGAGATTTACCGGCTGGAAGTTTTGGCCCGGCGCGAAGCGGAGAAAACATTGCTGCTGGATGTGGAGTGTTCCAAGGGGACGTATATCCGCTCGCTTTGCCGCGACCTCGGACGGCTGACGGGCGCGCTGGCGGCGATGCGGTTTTTGGTGCGGAGCCGCGTCGGGGATTTTTTCCTGGAAAACGCCCATACGCCGGAGGAGCTGCAGACGCTGGGCGAGGCGGCGGTGGAGCCGCCGGAAAAATATTTAGGAAGCCTTTTCCGGTACGAGTTGCCGGAAGCGCGGAAAAGAGCGTTCTTGCACGGGCTGCCCACGCGCATCGAGGAAATACTGGAAGCGGAAAAGCCGATCGCGGTGTTTTCCGGCGGCGCGTTTTTGGGCGTCGGGCGTTTCGACAAGGACGAGGCCTCCCTCGCGGCGGAAAAAGTTTACGGAGTCGCTGAATGAGTCCCGTTTGCGGACGGAAAGGAGAAGTGTGGTTGATGCGGGTTTTGGAACAAAGCGCGGACGCGGCGGATATACGGGAACGGGGCTGCGTCGTCGCCATCGGGACTTTCGACGGCGTTCATCTGGGTCATCAAAAGCTGATTTCCCGCGCGGTGGAGCTGGCGCGGGAGGCGGGCGTTGCCGCCGTCGTTTTTACGTTCCGGAATCATCCGATGTCCGTTTTGGCGCCGGATCGCGAGCCCCTCTCTCTGTATCCCTTGGAGGAACGCCGCCGCGTTTTCGCGAAGCTCGGCGTCGATTTCGTCATCGAGGAGCCCTTTACGGAGGAGCTGGCGGCGCTTTCCCCGGACGATTTTCTGGAGCTTCTAATTGAACGGCTCGCGCCTCGGGCGGTCATAGTCGGCGCGAATTTTTCCTTCGGCGCGGGCGGGCGAGGAACGCCGGAATTTTTGGCGCGGCGGGGGCAGGCGCTCGGCGTTCGCGTCGAGGAAGCGCCGCTTCTGTTCCTGGACGGCGAACGGGTTTCCAGTACCCGCATCCGTGCGTTACTCGCGGCAGGAAACGTGCGGTCTGCGGGCGAGCTCTTGGGGCATCCATTCGCCATCGCGGGCGTCGTGGAGCATGGCGACGAGCGGGGACGAAAATTGGGATTCCCCACGGTGAACATTACCCCAGTGAAGGGACAGGCGCTTCCGGCAGACGGCGCGTACGCCGTGCGGATTCTCTGTCCGGACGGGAAGGAATGGAGCGGCGTTGCCAACGTCGGCGACAATCCGACTTTTGGCGGCGACCCGCTGCGGATCGAGGCGCATCTTTTGGATTTTTCCGGCGACCTTTACGGTCTGCGCCTCGTGGTGCGGTTCATCGAACGGCTGCGGGGGGAAGAGAAATTTCCCTCGGCGGAGGCGCTCGTCCGGCAGATCAAAAAGGACGAAGAACGGGCGAGAGAAATTTTTTCATCTTATTCCTCTTAAATGTTGTCCCTGTCATTGTTTTGTTATCTTGATGTTTATCGTGGCGTTATCTTGAGGGGGCTTTGCCCCTTCCCTTTGTATTCTCTCCTACGCGAGGGAGACTCTCGCGCCTCCCCGGAGGGCCCGTAACAGTCCACTGGACTGTTACGGGGGCCAGGATTCCGCGGTGAAAGCTCAGAATAACTAAATCAACAGTTTATCCCGCGATTCAGCCTTTTGCCGCCTTCAACTTTAGCCCATGTTTGCGGGTGAAGTTGACGCGATACCGAATCCTTGCCTTTCCTTTGCGGGGCATCCGGTCCTCAGCCTTCCCCTTTGGGGAAGGGGGACCGCCGAAGGCGGTGGATGAGGTCTTATAGGCTAATTTTTTAATTTTTACAGTCTTTGACACGGGATAGACTGTTGATGAAGTTGTTAAGATTGCGCGTCGCAAAGCCCCTTTGAAAATTATTACGCAATGATGAACAATCGTAAAATCCATTGTCAAAACCTTTCGTGCAAAAAAATTGCGGTGAGGATGGATATTTTTGATAGAAGAAAACCAAATAAATGAGACTATTCCAATCCTTTGCGGGTGGCGTTTTGCGCCGCCCGCGATTTTTTATGTGCGCGATAGCGACAAGACATTTTTGCGGAGGGGTTTGAAAAAATTTTTAAATTTTTTCAAATTCCTCTCAAAAATGTCTTGCAGGGGGGGGCATTTGTGTTATACTCCGAGATAGCCGAAGTCCATCGAGGGAAGACGCAGTGAGGAAACGTGGACACTCAGCGCAGACTCCTCGCGGCGGACAAAGGCTGCCGTGGCGGGAAATGCCCGGAAGGTTATGGCGACGGCACCTACCGTGGCGACCAGGAGATCACCCGCTATGAAATGGCGCAGATGATTGCCCGCGCTATGGCAAAAGGCGGCGGAGACAAAGCCCTGATTGACAAGCTTGCCGCTGAGTTCGCCGATGAGCTGAACAACCTCGGCGTCCGCGTTGCCGCCCTCGAGAAGAAGGTCGACAATGTGAAGTGGAAGGGCATGGTTCGTTATCGTTACATCAACTATCATCGTGAGGCAACGAACGAGCAGCCCAAAAAGAATCAAAATGCGCTGTTGCTCCGTCTCGAGCCGCAGATGACTATCAACAAGAACTGGACTGCGAACGCTCGTATCGACTATGATGGTGAGAAAAAAGATGATGACACGGGGGATCACGACTATAATACTCAGGAGATGGACAAAGCGTCGAATCTGAATCGCGTGGTTGTCGATCGCGTTTGGGTTGAAGGCAAGTACAACAACTTCCTGCTCAAGCTCGGTAAGTTCAATGTGAAGACGGCGGCTGACTTTGGAACGACGATGGACTATCGCATTTCCGGCGCCGAGGCCGTTATCGGTAAGGACGTGCAGGTCGCTGTTCGCGGCGGTCGTTTGAACCTTACTGATTCCACTGCGTTTACGCATGGCCCGAAAAAGCATTATGGCTATAACGATGGCAAAGGTCACGTGGTAGATGGCGGTGAAACTGCTGCTTACATCGGTGTTGAAGTTTACAATGACCGCGCCAAGAAGTTCAATTGGGGTCTTGGTTGGCAGCATGTTCGCGGTCAGTTTGATACTTCTGTCGCGAACGGCTACGGTAACTTGAACGGCATTGGCGAAAATGTCAATATTTTCAACCTTGGTCTCGGCTACAAGTTTGACAAGAATGTCAACTTGACGGGCATGTGGGCTTTCGCTACGGGCATTGACGACAAGGGCGCTTTTGATGAGAGCAAGTATAAGAACACGTATGCGTTCCAGCTCAACTACAAGGGCGCGAAGCAGGACAAGCCGCGTTCTTGGGGCGCGTTTGTCGCTTGGCGTCACCTCGGCGACGTTGCTACGATTCATCCGACCGCAAAAGAAAACGGCCCGATGTATGGCGGCGAGAAGGGCTGGGAGATTGGCGTTAGCTATGCTTTCGCGAAGAACATCGTCGGCTTGGCTCAGTACTATCAGGGCAAGGAACTGATGTCCGAGAAAAAGGTCAACGCCGTTTGGACCCAGCTCGGCTTCTACTTCTAATTTTACAAGACACACTCAAAAGCCCCCGCGGTGCGGGGGCTTTTGATATAAAGCACGGAAGGAGGCATGGCATGTACACGGGAAACAGGCTTAGCGCCGGAGCTCGGCGAAGTATCGTCGAAGCGCACGCGAACGGTGAACGGACTGCGGATTTGGCGAGACGGTACGAAGTGTCCCGCTGGACAATTTATCGTTTGCTGAAGCGCTACGAAGAAACGGGAAACGTCGATATGGATTTCGACCATTGCGGGCGAAAACCGAAGTTGTCCGAAAGTCAGCTCGCTGCAGTGCGTGCGGCGTTGACCGCCGATCCGCACATGCGGATGCAGGAGCTTCATGCGCGTCTCGGATTGCCGTGCACCCTCCGCACGCTTTATTCCGTCGCCAAAAAGATGGGTTTCGAACGGCCCGAGCGCGCTCCGCAGGAGACGCCGAAACAGCCGAAGGGGAAATCGTTTCCGGTCTGGAAGGGCTGGGAACATTTTTGGCAGAAACAAATAGAAAAAACGATTGGCTAAGGCCATGCAAAGGCCCCCGCAGATTCGCGGGGGCTCTTTTATTGCAGGCTGTTCGTCCATTGAAATATAGAATCGCATACACAAACAAAAACCTTCGCGGGCGTCAGCGCTTTCCGCGAAGGTTTTTGTTTTGTCCGGATTGCATCTACGCAATCAACTGTCGGATGGAATCCAGCTCATGGTGCAAGGATTTTTTCGCATTTCGGACGTCAATGTCGTTTTGCAGATTCAAAAAGTATCGTTCCGACACGCCGAAATATTTACCGAGCCGGAGCGAAGTGTCCACCGATATTTTTCTGCGGTCGTGCAAAATGTCTTGTATGCGTGATACAGGGACGCGGATATCCTTCGCGAGGCGATAAGCCGAGACGTTGAGCGGCTCCATGAACTCTTCGCGCAAGATTTCGCTCATTTTTGGCGTCTTGATCATGCTGCGTTCTCTCCTTTCAATGATAATCGACGATTTCCAAATCGGTAAACTCACCGTTCTGCGGCATTTTGAAACAGATGCGGTATTGATCGTTGATACGAATGCTGTATTGTCCTTTGCGGTCTCCGCTGAGTTGTTCCAATCGGTTTGCCGGAGGGACACGGAGGTCATTGAGCCCTGCGGCGTTATGAATCATCATCAACTTTCGGAGAGCAAGGTTTTGAATGGAAGGCGGCAATTTTTTTGAGAAAATTTGCCGGTATATCTTTTCCGTTTCTTTGTCGGCAAATGTTTTAATCATGATATCATATTATATCTGCATAACGGGTATATGTCAAGTAGGAGCCTATAAATAAGTGTTTTTTAGATATTGTTGCTGCGTGTTGCAAGAAAAATTCAAGAAATAATAAAAAATATGCGAAAAAAGCTTGCAACGAGATAAAAAGTGTGCTACACTCCGAAATAGCCGAAGTCCATCGAGGGAAGACGCAGTGAGGAAACGTGGACACTCAGCGCAGACTCCTCGCGGCGGACAAAGGCTGCCGTGGCGGGAAATGCCCGAGGCTGCCGTGGCGGGAAATGCCCGCCGAAAAATATATTATATTTTTAAGGAGGAGTTCTGTTATGAAGAAAACTCTCGTATCCGCTCTGACGACGGCTCTCGTCGTTGGCGCAGCCTCCACGACGTTCGCTGCTGCGAACCCGTTCGAGGATGTCCCTGCCGATCATTGGGCTTATGACGCTATCGCTCAGCTTGCTGCTGACGGCGTCATCGAAGGTTATGGCGACGGCACCTACCGTGGCGACCAGGAGATCACCCGCTATGAAATGGCGCAGATGATCAAGGCCCTGATCGACAAGCTGGCGGCTGAGTTCGCCGATGAGCTGAATAATCTCGGCGTCCGTGTTGCCGCTCTCGAGAAGAAAGTGGACAATGTGAAGTGGCAGGGCATGGTTCGTTATCGTTACATCAACCGCCACGAAGAGGGTGCGCAAGAGAATAAGACGAACAACAAGAACACGAACGGCCTGTTGCTCCGTCTCGAGCCGCAGATGACGATCAACAAGAACTGGACCGCGAAGGCTCGTATCGACTACAACCGCAACACCGAAATGGATGACGCCAAGAACTATGGCGGAGTTGCCAATAACAAGGTGGATGGTTTTGAGGTTGACCGCGTTTGGGTCGAGGGCAAGTACAGCAACTTCCTGATTAAGCTCGGTAAGTTCAACGTGAAGACGGCTGCTGACTTTGCTACGACGATGGACTATCGCATCGCCGGCGCCGAGGCTGTCATCGGCAAGGACGTGCAGGTTGCGGTTCGCGGCGGTCGCTTGAACCTCAAGGATTCCAGCGCGTTTGCTCATGGCGGCAATTCGGCTGGACCTGGTACTGTTGCACATTATAACGCTGCTAATGGCGGCGAGACGGCTTCTTATATCGGCGTTGAAGTTTATAACGATCGCGCGAAGAAGTTCAATTGGGGTCTCGGTTGGCAGCATGTTCGCGGCGAGTTTGACATTGAAGCTAATACTGGCAATCTTAAAGGCATTGGTAGCAATGTCAATATTTTCAATGTCGGTCTCGGTTACAAGTTTGACAAGAATGTCAACTTGACGGGTGTTTATGCGTTCGCTACGGGAATTGAGAATGAAGATAATGGCGGCGCTTATGATGAAAACAAGTACAAGAACACCTATGCGTTCCAGCTCAACTATAAGGGCGCGGACAAGGCGAAAAAGGGTTCTTGGGGTGCGTTCGTTGCTTGGCGTCACCTCGGCGACGTTGCCACGATTCATCCGACCGCTAAAGAAAATGGCCCGATGAACGGCGGCGAGGAAGGCTGGGAGATTGGTGTCCATTACACCTTCGCGAAGAACATCCTCGGTAAGGCGCAGTTCTACAGTGGCAAAGAGCTTGCTTCCGATATGAAGGTCAACGCTGTTTGGACGGAACTTGGCTTCTACTTCTAATTTCACAAGGATACTCAAAAAGCCCCCGCATTTGCGGGGGCTTTTTCTTTGTACCGGTATTTTATTCGTTACGTTTATGGAGCAGACGAGAAAGCCGCCGTTGACAACGGCGGGGAATATGCTATAATGGAGACAAGAAAAGAGGGCGGTTGCCCCCTCAAAGTGGTTAAATCAAAAGAAATGAACCGCCGAGTTTGCGAGACTGGGGCGGTTTATTTTTGTTTTAGTTCTATTGTGATAAGCAATACGATGATTAAAGGGAATTTCTAAAAGCTCCCTCCGTCAGCCCTGCGGGCTGCCAAGCAACATGCCACTGGCATATTGCTCCTCTTTGAGGGCGGCAGTATAAGTCCCCCTCTTTGAGGGGGATGTCAGCGAAGCTGACAGGGGAAGTTTGGAAACAAGTTTTCAGACTTTCGCTAAGCACAACGCGGAGGTCTGTTTTTTATTACCATTCTTTCGGAATCCGTTCGTCGTCGCCTTTCACGTACATGGTGGCCATGGTTTGGCACAGCAGGGCGCGGTGGTCGTCGTAGATTTTCGAGACGAGCACGATGGTCTTTCGGCCCCGGTGGAGAACCTTCGCCTCCGCCCAGGCGGTCTCGCCGGCGCGGATGTTCTTGATGAAGTCGGTGGTGATGTTCAGCGTGACTGTTTTCGCGCCGACGGTGCAGCAGGCGACGCCGACGGCGGTGTTCGCCAGCGTCGAGAACGCGCCGCCGTGGGTGAACCCGGTCAAATTGATATGGACGTCGGGGTCGATGGTCATGTGAAGCTTCGCCCAGCCGCAGCCGACCTCATCGATGATGATGCCGCTGTGGATGACGTAGCGGTTCGTGCTGAAGATTTCCTGTATGATGGCAAGGCATTTCTCTTGATTCAACGCAATTCCCTCCAGTCGCTCGCCTAAATTCCGCTGTGCTTCGTTATCGACGAGCTTTGCATAAGCGATCGCTAAGGCTTTTCCTCGCTTCGCTCGTCATAGCCTAAGCGTCTGCTCATCGACGTAGCACTCCGACTACGCCTTCGCGTCCGAAACAGTCCAGTGGACTGTTTCGCCTCGCACAGCGAAATTTATTCTGCGCGAGTTTTATGGTATCATTTATTTTCGTTCCAGTTCCTCGGGAAGCGGTCGTCCGTACCGCTGACGAACATGGTTGCGATGGAATGGGCCATCAGCTTATGTTCGTCGGTAAAAACGTCGGCTTCGAGGACGATGGTAGTGCGTCCCGCATGGTGGATGTGGGCTTCGGCGTAAATCTTCCTGCCGATTTCAGTGTTGCGGATCAGGTTCGTCGTGATGCTTTGTGTGACGACTTCCGCGCCGATGGTTCGGCAGGTGACGCCGAAGATATTGTCGATCAGCGTAGCCAGCGCGCCGCCGTGCAGCCGTTGGACGAGATTAGTCAACGGCTCGGTGACGGTCATGTGGCTTTTCGCCATGCCCTGGCCCGCGTCGTCGATGACGATGCCGCAGAGCTTGACGAACGGATTGCCCTGTTCATAGATTTCTTTCAGGATGGGGAGGGCGGTTTCCCGGTTCATAGAATTCTTCCTTTCGCATTGTTTCTTTAAGTATATCATAAAATGGCGCCGTTCCTCTTCCAATTTTTGAGAAAATCAGATAAGATATTATAATAGATGAATGAAGTACGATAAATCAGCAGAGGAGAGTGCATCTATGTATACGCTTACAAGCCGAGAGTTCGAAGGAAAGAGTCCGCAGATCCATGAAGAGGCTTTCGTTGCGCCGCAGGTGTTCCTGTCCGGCGACGTCCGCATCGCGAAATATGCGAGCATCTGGCCCGGCGTGGTGGCGCGGGGGGACGTCAATTATATTTCCGTCGGCGAGTGCTCGAATGTGCAGGATCTCACCTGCCTGCATGTGGCCGACAATTATCCCTGCATCATCGGCGACTATGTGACCATCGGCCACGGCGCGGTGGTGCATGCCTGCACGGTGGAGGATCATGTGCTGATCGGCATGAACGCTACGGTGCTGGATGGGGCGCGAATCGGACGGGGCTCGATCATTGCCGCCGGAGCGCTGATTCTCCAGAACGAAGTGATTCCGCCGAATTCCCTTGTGGCGGGGGTGCCGGGAAAAGTGCGCCGCACGATTGACCGCATCGACTCTATTCACGCGCAGGCCATCAAGTACAAGTGCGAGTGGGCCATCGGCTACGGTGTGAAGCCGGATATCGAGGGCGAACTGTACCACGGGGAAAAGATTGTATAGCAATATGATGAACGGGAAGCCGCGAAAATCAGCGCGGCTTCTTTTTTATTGCCTTGCGTTCGTTTTCCGCAAATGGTAAAATATTATGGTTAATATTGGAGTTGGTATTATGAAGGTTCTTGTGACGGGCGTGACCGGGCAGTTGGGCTTTGACGTGATGCGCGTGCTTCGCGGACGAGGCGCAAACGTGGTCGGCGCGACGCGCAGCGATATGCCGCTCAACGATCCGGCGAGGGCGCGGACGTTCGTGTCGGAGACGCGTCCCGACGCAGTGATTCATTGCGGGGCTTATACGGCGGTGGATTGCGCGGAAGACGAGCAATCGCTCTGCCGTACGATCAACGGGACGGCGACGGGAGAGATTGCCGCCGCCTGCGAGGAGATCGGCGCGAAGCTCATCTATATCAGCACCGATTATGTGTTTCCCGGCACGGGCGAGTCGTTTTATGAGACGGACGACGAGACGGGGCCCTGCAACGTTTATGGCGCGTCAAAGCTGGCGGGGGAACGCGGCCTTCGGTCCGCGATGAAATCGGGACGTTTTTTTATCGTGCGGACGTCGTGGGTGTTCGGCGCTCACGGCAAGAATTTCATTCGGACGATTTTAGGGCTTGCACGGACGCGGGATGCGTTGACGGTGGTGGACGACCAGATCGGCTCGCCGACGTACACGGCGGATTTGGCGGAGCTTTTGGCGGATATGGCGGAAAGCGGGCGGTACGGCGTGTACCACGCGACGAACGAGGGCGTGTGCTCGTGGGCGGAGCTGGCGGCGGAGGCCATCCGGCTGTGCGGGCTTCGGACGAAGGTGACGCCGGTGTCGTCGGACATGTATCCGACGAAGGCGGTACGGCCGAAAAATTCACGGCTGTCGAAGGCGTCGCTGGACAGGGGCGGGTTTCGCCGCCTGCCGGAATGGAAAGACGCAGTTCGGCGGTATCTTTTGGAATTAGAAACTGCAGGGGAATAAAAGATAAAAACGCGCAAAAACGCGGGGAGTGCTTTTTATGAAGGTTTTGGTTACGGGAGGCGCGGGCTTTATCGGCTCGCATTTGATGCATTGTCTGAAGGCGCACGGCGACGAGCCGGTGGCGCTGGACAATCTTTCCAGCGGTCGGCGGGAGAATCTCGAAGAGGGTATGGAACTCATCGAGATGGACGTGCGGGACGAGCGGCTGGCAGGCGTAGTCGCCACAGGTCAGCACGACGCGATCGTGCATTTGGCCGGGCAGACGCTGGTGTCGTATTCGCTGGAGGACCCCTCTTTTGACGCGGACAGCAATATCCTCGGCATAGTGCGCGTGCTGGAGGCGGCACGGCAAAGCGGTGTGAAGCGCGTGGTATTCTCTTCAACGGCGGCGGCTTACGGAGACGTGCCGGAGCGCGATCTGCCGATCAAGGAAGCGCACAGGCTGGCGCCGATGTCGTTCTACGGGCTGTCGAAGGTGACGGCGGAGCGGTATTTGGAGCTTTACCATGAGTGCTTTGGCCTTGATTATGTAATCCTGCGCTTCGCCAATGTGTACGGCGAGCGGCAGGGCGACGGCGGCGAGGGCGGCGTCATCAGCATCTTTGCCCGAAACGTGGCGGAGGGGAATGAGATCACGATTTTCGGCGACGGGGAGCAGACGCGGGACTTCATTTACGCCGGGGATATTGCGGAGGGCGTCGCGGCGGCTCTGACGACGACGCAGGCGAATGTGGTTTACAATCTCAGCACGCAGACGCAGACGAGCCTGCGTGAATTGGTGGACGTGCTGTCGAACGTGGCGGGGCGTAGAATTATCCCCAAATACGGGCCGGAGAGGCCGGGCGATATTTACAAGTCGTCGCTGTCGAACGCGCGGGCGCGGCGGGGGCTTGGCTGGAAACCGGCGGTTTCTCTGGAGGAAGGGCTGCGCCGGACGTATGCGTATTTCTTGAAGAAGGCGGATGCATCGTGAGCAATGGGAAAACGGATTGCGGAGCGAGAAGTCGTTCGTTCCGTGCCGGATATGAAGCCGCTCCCTTGAGGAAGGGGGCGGCTTCGTGATATATTTTTTGAAGTTCGGCGCGGCGTTCGTGATGCCGCCGGGCATCTTTATACTGATCTGCCTCTGGCTTTCGTATGTATTGTTCCGGCGCAGGGAAAAAGAAATCGCGGCGGCGCTTTTGGCCGCTTCACTGGCTCTTTACGCGCTTTCGACGTCTGTCGTCGCGTCGGCGTTGATGCGAAATCTGGAGGCAGCGTACCTGCCCCCAGAAAATCCGTCGGGCGACGTGATCGTGGTGCTGGGCGGCGGCGCGACGCAGGACACGCCGGATATGGACGGGCAGGGAGGATTGACGGACGGGGCGGCGAGCCGGCTGCTCGCGGCGGCCAGGCTCTATCATCGGCTGCATGTTCCCGTGCTGATCACGGGCGGCCAAGTTTATGAGGATTCGGGAGCGGAGGCGCTGATTGCGCGCCGCCTGCTGCTCGGTCTCGGCGTGCCTGAACAGGATATCTTAGTGGAAACGGAAAGCAAGACGACGGGGCAGAACGCGGTATATACGGCGGAGATATTGAAAAAACGCGGGCTTTCAAAACCGCTTCTGGTGACGTCGGCGTTTCATATGAAGCGTTCGGTGCTGAATTTTGAGAAAAACGGCGTCGAGGTTGTTCCTTATCCCACAGGATATCGGGTTAATGTGGCGCCGCGGGCGTTTCATTATATGCAGTTCGCCCCGATGGCGTATCATCTGGACAACAGCGTTTGCGTGCTGCAGGAGGAACTGCGGTATTGGGTGACAAGAGCAACGGGCTTTTAGAGGAAGTAGTTTTATGGCGAAGGATATGACGGAGGGCAGCCCTGCGCGGCTGATTCTCTTTTTTGCGCTTCCGCTGATTGCGGGTAATATGGTGCAGCAGATGTACGCGTTTGTCGATACGTTCATCGTCGGCCGGTTCCTGGGCGTGAAAGCGCTGGCGGCGGTGGGCTGCACGGGCTGTCTGATGTTCCTTCTGATCGGCTTTGTAATGGGCATGACGACGGGACTGGCCATCAAGACGGGACAGGCGTTCGGAGCAAAGGACGCGGAGGGCGTCCGGCGGAGTGCGGCGGCCTGCGCGGTGCTTTCCGTTGCGATGGCGGCGGGGCTGACCGCCGTCGGACTGCCGCTGATACGCCCCGTACTGACGGCGCTCGACACGCCGCCGGAGATTTTTGACGATGCGGCGGCGTTTATTTCGATTATTTGCGCGGGCGTGCCGCTGATGAGCCTGTTCGCGATGCAGACGAACCTGATCCGCGCGCTGGGGGACAGCCGCTTGGCGACGATCATGCTGTCCGGCGGCCTTATCGTCAATATCATTTTCGAGCCGATCTTTCTTTTGGGGTTCGGACTGGGGGTGCCGGGCGCGGCTTTGGCGACGGCGGCTTCTCAGGTTATCGCGAATTTGATTTGTTTCTTTTACATTCGCCGCCATATTTCCGCCCTTTGGATTCGCAGGGAGGATTGGCGGCTGACGAAGAAAGAGCTTTGGGAACATGCGAAGATTGGCTTTTCTATGGGCTTCCAGTCGTCCGTGGTGGCTCTCGGCGCGATCATCCTGCAGGGCGCGCTGAACGGCCTCGGCCCGCAGTCGATTGCCGCCTATGCCGCGGCGCAGCGCGTGGACGCGGTGGCGGTGATGCCGATGATTTCCTTCGGTATGGCGATGGCGACTTACACGGCGCAAAATTACGGCGCACGTCGGCTCTCACGCATACGCGAAGGCGTCAGGTCCTGCATTTTGATGTCGGGCGCGTTCAGCATCATGGCGGCGGCGTTCAATATCCTTTGCGGCGGTTTCGTGATCGAGGGCTTCGTCGGTGCGGGGGAGACGGAGGTTGTGGCGATGGGACGGACGTTCCTCGTGGTGAACGGCCTTTGCTATATCGTGCTGTCGCTGCTGTTCATTTTCCGCTTTACGCTGCAGGGGCTCGGGCAGACGGCGGTGCCGACCTTCGCCGGCATAATGGAGCTTTTGATGCGGGCGGCGGCGGCGATGTTCCTGATTGAACGGTTCGGCTATCTCGGCGCGTGCTTCGCGAACCCGATGGCATGGATCGGCGCGTGCGTGCCTCTGGCGATTGCCTACGGGATGGTGAGGAAAACACTATACGATGCTCCGCCTGCAAAATGAACGTGACGATTTTTAATTTTTTGTGAGTTTTGTAGGAGGATTTTTTACCTATATAGAGAATTAAAATAATATATATGCACAGAATTTGCAGGAGGGATTTCAATGGAACTCAGCAGAAAAGGTTTCGGCGCCTATGATGTGCGCGGCATCTATCCCGACGAGGTCAACGAGGAGCTCGCTTATCGCGTAGGAAAGGCGTTCGTTCAGCTTTTGGGCGCGAAGCGCGTAGCGGTGGGGCATGATATCCGCCTGTCCGGGCCGTCGATTTCCGAGGCGCTGACCCGTGGACTGACAGAGTCGGGCTGCGACGTGGTGGATATCGGGCAGTGCGGCACCGAGATGATTTATTTCGCCACGTTCCACTTGAAACTGGACGGCGGCATTATGGTCACGGCCAGCCACAACCCGAAGAACTACAACGGCATGAAGCTGGTCCGCGAGAAGGCGATCCCGATTTCCAGCGACACGGGACTGAAGGACATCGAGAATCTTGCCATCGAAGGAAATTTCAAGCCTTACGACGGGCCGAAGGGCAAGGTCGAGAAGCATGACGTGACGGATGAATACGTCGAGCATCTTTTGACCTATATCGACGCGAAAGCGCTGAAGCCGATGACGGTGGTGGTGAACGCCGGGAACGGCGCGGCGGGCCCGATTATCGACAAGCTGGAGAAAAAGCTCCCGGTGAAGCTCGTCAAGGTTTACAACGAGCCGGACGGCAATTTCCCGAACGGCGTGCCGAATCCGATCCTGCCGGAGAACCGAGACGCGACGGCGAAGGCTGTGCGCGAGAACAAGGCGGCCATGGGCTTCGCCTGGGACGGCGACTTCGACCGCTGCTTCCTGTTCGACGAGCAGGGCGGCTTTATCGAGGGATATTACATGGTCGGCTTCCTGGCCCAGTCCTTCCTGAAGAAGAATCCCGGCGGCAAGGTCATTTACGACCCGCGGCTGACGTGGAATACCATCGAGATTGCCGAGACGCTGGGCGGCAAACCGGTCATGTGCAAGAGCGGCCACGCGTTCATCAAGGACAAGATGCGCAAAGAAGACGCCGTTTACGGCGGCGAGATGAGCGCGCATCATTATTTCCGCAATTTCTCGTACTGCGACAGCGGCATGCTGGTGTTCCTGACGACGATGGAGCTGGTTTCCGAGGCGGGCAAATCCGTTTCGGCGCTGATGGCGGAGCGTATGGCGAAATTCCCGTGCAGCGGCGAAATCAATTCCACGGTGGACGACGCCAAGGCCGTCATCGCGAAGCTCGAAGCCGAGTACGGCCCGAAGGGCAAAGTCAACAAGGTGGACGGCCTTTCGGTGGAATATGACAACTGGCGTTTCAACCTGCGCATGTCCAATACGGAGCCGGTCATCCGCCTGAACGTGGAAACGAAGGGCGATGAGAAGCTCTTGAAAGAGAAGACGGAAGAGCTGCTCGCAAAGATAAGGGCGTAAAAAGAGTGAAGAGTGAAGATAAGACGGGCAATATTTCCACTCTTCACTCTCTACACTCCACTCTGGAAGTTGGGGGTTGTATTCCGTGCAGAAGATACGCAAGGCGATCATTCCCGCGGCGGGCCTCGGGACGCGGTTCCTGCCCGCGACGAAGGCGCAGCCGAAGGAAATGCTGCCCATCGTTGACAAGCCGGCGATCCAGTTCATCATCGAGGAAGCGATTGTTTCCGGTATCGAGGAAATCCTGATCATCACCGGACGCAACAAGCGCTCGATCGAGGACCATTTCGACCGTTCGCTGGAGCTGGAGATGCAGCTCAAGGCGCAGGGAAAGTACGACCAGCTCAAGATGATCGAGGAAATCTCGGACGTCGCGATTCACTTCATTCGGCAGAAAGAGGCGCTGGGGCTCGGGCACGCCGTGCTCTGCGCGAAGCAGTTCGTCGGCTATGAACCCTTTGCCGTCATGCTGGGCGACGACCTGGTGGACGCGGAGGTCCCCTGCCTGTCCCAGCTGATCGACGTTTACAATGACCTCGGGGGCAGCGTGCTCGGCGTGCAGGAGGTCCCGGCGGAGACAGTTTCGAACTACGGCATCGTTACGCCGCGGGCGGTGAAGCCGAACATCTGGCAGGCCATCGACTTGATCGAGAAGCCCGACGCGGCGGAAGCGCCGTCGCGGCTGGCGGTACTTGGACGGTACATCCTGGACCCGGAGATTTTTTCGATTCTTGAAAAGACGAAGCCGGGGCGCGGCGGGGAAATCCAACTGACCGACGCGATCCGCGTGCTTGCCGGGCAGCAGGCGGTTTACGCCTACAATTTCTTCGGCCGCCGCTACGACATCGGCGACAAGGAAGGCTTCCTGGAGGCGACGGTGGAGCAGGCGCTGAAACGCCCCGAGCTTCGGGACCGTTTCCTGCAATATTTGGTCAAGACGGTGGGCCCGCTTCTGGACGAGCGGAAATAAAAGGAAGAGAGGGAAAACCATGGGCAACCAAATCAAATTGGCGTCGGGATTTACCTTTGATTATACGAACCTCTTCGGCGAGGGAAAGGTCACGGCGGCGGAGCTTCCCGACGCGAAGGCGGCGCATAAGGCCGTCTGCCATATGCGCGAAACGGGCGAGGTGCGCGGTCATCTGTCGAAGGACGGGACGCCGGAGCTGGTGCTCTTCCCGCAGCTTCCGTATGTGAAGGACGGCAACCTCAATTCTCCCGCCGACATAGAGAAACTGAAGAAGTTCGGCGAGAACGTCAAGGGGCGCATTGACATTGTCGTTTCCCTCGGCATCGGCGGCTCGTTCCTCGGCAACAAGGTGCTGTTCGACGTGGGATGCGGCGAGTTCTGGAACGCGATGACGCCGGAGGAGCGCGGCGGCTGGCCTGAGGTCTATTTCAGCGGCAACAACATCGACCCGCGCCGCACGAAAGACCTTCTGAAGTATCTCGCCCACAAGGCCGAGGTGGCGAAGACGCACAGGAAGCGCGCGCTCCGCGTGCTGCTGCTCGTCATCTCGAAGTCCGGCGGCACATTGGACACCATGTCGAATTTCATGGTGATTTACGATGAACTGTCCAAGACGGCCAACGTGGAAACCGAGGTCGTCGCGGTCACCGACCCGAACGAGGAGAAGCCGACGCTCTTGAAAAAGCTGGCGACGGAAAAAGGCTGGCCGACGTTCCGGGTGCCGGACGGCGTGGGCGGACGGTTCTCGGTGTTCTCGGACGTCGGGCTGTCGCTGGCGGCCTGCGTCGGATTCGATATCGAGGCGTTTTTGAAGGGCGCGCGGGACATGGACGAGGCTTGCAAGACCGACGACATGATGAAGAATCCCGCGATGCTGAACGCGGCGCTGAAATTCGCGGCGGCAAAGGAGCACGGACGCGAGATCGAAGTCATGATGCCCTACGGCGATTATCTGAAATCGCTGTCCGAGTGGTATATCCAGCTTCTCGCCGAGTCCCTCGGCAAAGAGGACGACCGGGAGGGCAAGAAGGTTTATTACGGCCGCACGCCGCTGGTCGCCGTCGGCACCACCGACATGCACGCGCAGACGCAGCAGCATCAGGAAGGCCGCCTGAACAAGATCGTGCAGTTTATCCGCGTCGCGGACTGGCCCGAGGACTGCCTGATTCCCGACGTGTTCCCGGAGGCGCAGAAACTTTCGGATATCGCAGGCGTCACGATGGCGGAGGCTTTGGAAGTCGCCCGCGTGTCGAACGAGGAGGCGCTGGCGTCCAACGGGCGGTACAGCGCATGCTTCACGCTGCCGACGCTGAACGCGTATCATCTTGGCGAGCTGATGTATATGCTGGCGCTTTCCGTGGCGTATGAAGGGGAATTCGCGGACGTGGACGCGTTCAATCAGCCGGGCGTCGAGGCGTATAAGCGCATCATGGGGCCACGCCTCGCCGAAGTCAAGAAGGCGAGAGCGAAAAAAGCGTGAACCGTCCGACAGCGGCGTTTCTTGGCGCGGCGGCTGCCGCCGTGGCATTGTCGGCGGGCGTGAGCTATGCGGTCGTGCCCGAGCCCGTTGCGGAGCTTTCCGTGACGGCGCCGCAGCAACAGCCAAAAACGACGGAAAGCGCGACAAGCGAAGAATTGCATAAAGTACGTGTCTATCCGAACAAGCAGGGCGCGCTTGCTTCTCCCTTTTTGCCGGAACACCCGGCACGGGAGCAGTCAAAAGCTTCGCACACGGCTGCGGCGGCGCAGAAACCCGGCGGAGACCGGCCCGGACGGGCGGCGCCCGCCGCGGAGAAAAAGGAGATACTGCTTGTCGGGATTGTTTCCTCGGAAACGGGGCGGCGGGCGATTTTGTCTGTCGGAAAGCGGCAGATTACGCTGTCTGCCGGTGAAGAAAAGAATGATGTGACGCTGGTTTCTCTGACGGAAGACGCAGCGACGGTTTCGACGCCATCGGGCGTGCGTGTCCTGTCCATGGGGGCGGGACGTGAGCAATAGAGGAGGTGGGATATGGAAACGCTGCAGGACGGCGAGAGTATGGGGGCTGCGGTAAAGCGAGCCCCGCGGATTTTCGCCGTATGTCTCGGCTTATTCCTGCTCCTGCTTTCCGGTTTGGTCTTTGCCCGGCCTGTTACGCTGCATGTTGTGGATGCGGACGTCCGCGCCGTGCTGGCGACCGTGGCCGAGCTGGGCGGCGTCGGGCTGGTGCTGGACGATTCGGTGCAGGGGACGATCACGATCCATCTTGACGAGGTGGAGCCGGAAGAAGCCTTTGCGATGATTGCGGCGGCGGACGACCTTTCCTTGGGCGAATCCGGCGGCGCGACGATTATCACGGCGGCGCGGACGGGTGCCCAGGGCCTTTACCGCCCTTATGTGTTTCCGGTGCGGTACGCCGAGGTCGATACGGTGGCCGAGGCCGTGTCGCTTTCCCTGATGCCCTATGACAACGAGTACAACGGGCGTGTGCAGGAAAAAGGCCGGGACGGCCAAGCGGGCGACGCGAAGAACGGCACGGATGCGCGCACAACGACAGGGGAAAGCCGTAGCCGAACGAGAAAAGACGACACACGCATTCTTGCCGACGCGGCGACCGGAAGCGTCGTGCTTTACGGCACGGCTTCGGAAGCGAAAGCGGCGGAAAAATTGATTGCGGCGCTGGACCAGCCGCCGCCGCAGGTTTCGCTGGAGGCGAAAGTCGTCGCCCTTGACAAGGAGGCGGCGAAGGAGCTCGGCGTCGAGTGGGAATGGTCGAAGGTCCCGCAGTATCCGGAGCATTCGATTGAATACCGGACGCGGACGTATACGACCGAAGGGCCGGGCGGCAAGCCGATGACCGTGACGGAAGAGATCCCTTACGAAACGACGACCCGCCATTGGAACGACGGCTCCGTTCCGGGCATCATCCGTTTCGGCCGCGGACCGGGCGGGTTCCCCTTTGAGTTCTACTACGGCGCGAAGATCAACGCGCTGATCAGCGACGGAAAGGCGAACCTGTTGGCGAGACCGAATATCACGACATTGCAGGGGCGCGAGGCCGTCATCAATATCGGCGGCGAAGTGCCGGTGCCTACCGTTTCGGTGACGAATTCCACGACGACCACTTCGGTGACTTACCGTGAAGCGGGCATCATCCTTCGCTGCACGCCGCGGGTCAGCCCCGACGGCGCCATCACGGCGAAGGTGCATACGGAGGTCAGCTCGCCGCATTATGTATCCGCGCTTTCGGCGTATCGCTTCAACAAACGTTCCGCGGATACGGAGGTGCGGTTGCGGGACGGAGAAACGATGGTCATCGGCGGACTGATCGGCAGCGAAGAATCAAAGGTCATGTCAAAGATACCCTTCTTAGGCGATTTGCCCATTTTAGGCGTTTTTTTCCGCAACGTGCGGACGAGCAAAACCGATTCCGAAGTCATGATTTTCCTGACGGCGAAGGTCGTAGACGATAATAAAGAGAGAGGTGCGGGCCATGTCAATCAAGATCCTGATCGCTGATGATCACGCGCTGTTGCGCCAAGGGATCAAACGGGTGCTCAATTTCGAGGATGATTTGGAGGTCGTCGGCGAGGCCTCGGAGGGGCAGGAGGCGCTGTCGCGCACGCTGGTGCTGCAGCCGGACGTGCTGCTGATCGACCTCAATATGCCGGGACTTTCCGGCATTGAAGTGACGAAGCAGCTTGTCGCCGCGCGGGTCAAAACGCGCATCATTGCGCTGACCGTGCACGACAGTGACCGCTATGTGCTGGAGATGCTTCGGAACGGCGCGCTCGGCTATATCCTGAAGGACGTGGAGCCGACGATGCTGATCAAGGCAATTCACGTTGTCGCGAACGGCGGCACCTTCGTCTATCCGAAGCTGGCGGAGCGCATCTTTGGCGGTCTTTCCGACGGCGCCGACGTCAAGGCGAAGGCGCGGGAGATGTGGCGCGACGGCAGAGGCGACAGGCTCACCGCCCGTGAAATGGATGTGTTGGCCTGCATCGCCAAGGGATTTTCCAATCAGGACATCGCCAAGGCTCTTTTCGTCAGCGAAAAGACGGTCAAAAACCATCTGACGAATATCTTTCGCAAGCTGAACGTCAACGACCGCACACAGGCACTGATTTATGTGCTGAAGCACAAGATCGTTTCGCTGGAATAGACGGGAAGGCTTTCCCGTGATTGACAATTCGCGCCGTTCGGTATAGTATCATGATAATGAGGTTTTGCGACAAATGTTCAGAAATTACGACGAGCCGGCGGAGGAGGTACACACATGAAAGGCACGTTTTACGGAATCGGCGTCGGCCCCGGAGATCCAGAGCTTTTGACAATGAAGGCGGTCAAGGCGATACAGAAAGTGGATATCATCATCGCGCCGAAGACCGAGAAAAAAGACGGCAGCGTTGCGCTCAATATCGCGCGTCCGTATTTGAAGGAAGACGTGCGCATCGTCTATCAGGTATTCCCGATGGTCAAGGGATTTGCGCTGGACGACGCCGCGTGGAAGCAGAACAAAGAAGAGATACTCGGTTTCCTGGAGGAAGGGAAAAACGTGGCGTTTCTCACGTTGGGCGACGCGATGTTTTTCAGCACATACATCTATGTATTCCGCCTTTTGGAAAAAGAAGGCGTCCCGATTGAGACGATTCCCGGAATCCCCGCCTTCGTCGCCATGGGCAGCCATCTCGGCTGGCCAATCGTGGAGGGCGACGACGTGCTCTCGGTCATCCCCGCGACGGCGGGCACGGAGAAAATAGAGAAGGCGCTTTCCGTTTCGGACAACGTCGTCCTGATGAAGGTTTACAAGAATTTTCCCGAGGTGGCGGAGCTTTTGGAGAAAAACGCCATGCTTGACCACGCCGTGATGGTCAGCCGCTGCGGACTTCCCGACGAAGAGCGCATCGACGACATCCGCGCGCGGAAAAACCAGCCGGTCAACTATCTTTCGACTATACTGGCACGGAGGTCTCCGGAGAAATGAAAGCGAAAAAACCGTATCCGGCATTGCTTTGGCTGCAGGGCAAGAAGGCCTGCGTCATCGGCGGCGGCAGCGTCGCCCTGCATAGAGTGGAAGGCTTGATAAACGCGGGCGTAGAAGTGATCGTGATTGCGCCCGAGATTTGCAAGGAAATCAAGAAACTCGTATCGGAAAACCTCGTCCAATGGGAGCCGAAACGGTTTTCCGCCGCACTGCTGCAAGGGGCTTCTTTTGTCGTCTGCGCGACCGACGATCCCGACGTGAATCGGCAGGCGGCCTGGGCGGCGAAGGCGATGGGCGCGCTGGTCAATATGGCCGCGCCTCCGTTGGAGCTTAGCGATTTCACCGTGCCCGCCAGCGTGAGGCGCGGTGATTTACTGTTTGCCGTATCGACGGGCGGCGCGTGTCCGGAACTTTCGCGCCGCATCCGGGGCGACCTGGAATCCCTTTGCGATATATACGCGCCGTGGCTGGAACGGCTCCTGCCGATCCGGGCGGAAATGAAAGAAAAACTGTCGTCGAGCGAAGAACGAAAAGCGTTTTGGCGCGAGGCGCTGTCCGAAGAGACGATGGCCCTGGTGCAGGAAGGCAAGCTAAATCAAGCGGAGGAATTGGTCAGAAATGCAGTTGGTCGCAGTTGGACTGAATCATAAAACGGCGCCCGTGGAAATTCGCGAGCGCTTTTCCATACCGAAAGAGCGGGTGCGCAGCGGATTGATTACGTTGTCCGGCTATGAGACCGTGCATGAGGCGGTGGTGCTTTCCACCTGCAACCGCAGCGAGATTTATGCGGTGGCGGACGACGCCGAAGGCGGCGCGGAAGCATTGAAGGACTTTTGGGCGGACCTGACCGGCGTCGATGAGAATATGGAGCCGTACCTGTATTGTTTCGTGCATGAGGACGCCATCCGTCATCTGTTCCGCGTGGCGGCGAGCCTTGATTCGCTGGTCATCGGCGAAGGGCAGATTCTCTCCCAGGTGAAAGACGCCTATGCGATGGCGCACGACGCCGGGACGACCTCGACGGTGCTGAATACGCTGTTTCATCGGGCGATTGCTACAGGAAAGCGGGTGCGGACCGAGACGCGCATCGCGTTCAGCGCGGTGTCGGTCAGCTATGCGGCGGTGGAGCTGGCACGGGAAATTTTCGGCGGCGACCTGTCCGAGACCAGCGCGTTGATTTACGGCGCGGGGCGCATGGCGGAGCTGACCATTGAAAACCTTTTGGGCCGCGGCGTGAAGCGGGTATATGTCGCGAATCACCACCGGGAAAAGGCGGAGGAGCTGGCCTCGAAATACGGGGGAAAAGCCGTGAATTTTGACGTGGCGCTGGAAGAGGCTTCGGACGTCGGCGTCGTCGTGACTTCTACCGGCGCGCCGCATTATGTCGTGCATCCGAAGGAAGCGCGCCGCGCTATGAAAAAGCGCGAAGGGCGTCCGCTTCTTTTCTTTGACATTGCCGTGCCGAGGGATGTGGACCCCGAGGTGGGCGAAATCGAGGGCGTCACCGTTTACAATATCGACGACCTGGAGGAGGTCGTGGACGAGCATCGCGAGGAACGGCAAAAGGAAGCCCATCAGGCGGAAAACATCGTCGGGGAGGAAGTCGTGTCCATTCTCGACAAGTTCCGGTATTTATCGTTTCAGCCTTTGATGGCGCGCCTTTCCCAGCGCGCGGACAAAATCCGCCGTCGGGAAATGCGCCGTGCGTTGAGCAAGCTTCCGGATTTGGACGAAACCCAGCAGAAGGTGCTCGACCAGATGTCGAAGATGATCGTCAGGAAGCTGCTCCGGTTCCCGATGATGACCATCAGCGCGGCGGCAGGCACGGAGCGCGAGGCGTTCTATGTGGACGCGATGAAGAGGCTGTTCAAGCTCGATTACTTAGGAGAGGCGGAGACACTCGATGAAGGATCAGATCATCATCGGTACGCGGGGGAGTAAACTCGCCTTCTGGCAGGCCGATTACGTGGAACAGCGGCTTCGGGAGGAATATCCGGGGCTCCAGGTGACGCAGAAGCGGATTTCCACGAAAGGCGACCGAATTCTGGACGTGCCGCTAGCGAAAATCGGCGGCAAAGGGCTTTTTACGAAGGAATTAGAGGAGGAAATGCTGTCCGGCAGCATAGACCTCGCCGTGCACAGTTTGAAGGACATGCCGGCGAAGGTGCCTGACGGCCTCATGATCGCGGCGGTTACGAAGCGGCTCGATCCGGGGGACGCCCTCGTGTCGAACCGCTTTTCGTCGTTTTCGGAATTGCCGCAGGGCGCGCGGGTCGGCACGTCGAGCCTGCGCCGACGCGCGCAGCTTCTTTGTGCGCGTCCCGACCTTACCATGATCGACCTTCGCGGCAACGTCAACACGCGGCTGCGGAAGCTGGACGAGGGCGAGTACGATGCGATCGTGCTGGCTGTCGCAGGGCTGAAGCGCCTCGGATTTGCCGACCGCATCCGGGAAGTATTGCCGCAGACGATGGTGCTTCCCGCCGTCGGACAGGGCGCGCTGGCCATCGAGACGCGGGCAGACGACAAGGAAACGCGGGACATGCTGGCGTTCCTGCGCGACGACGAGACGATTTGCTGCGCGGAGGCGGAGCGTTCGTTCCTTGCGCGGGTCGAGGGCGGCTGCCAGGTGCCGGTGGGCGTTTACGCGACGGCGGAGGGCGACGATCTCAAGGTCGAAGCGGTCATCGCATCCCTCGACGGGCGGCGTTCCTATCGGGGCACAGTGAACGGCGCGAAAGCGGACGCGGCGAAGCTCGGCAAAGGACTTGCGGAAAAACTGCTCAATGAGGGCGGCGCGAAGATTTTGCAGGAGCTGGGATTGTTGTTGGAGAGTTGAGAGTGAAGAGTGGAGATATTACCGTATGAATTCCACTCTCCGGTCTTTATTTTATGCGATGTTTGGGGAAAACAAATAAAGTTTGGAGTGAAAATTCATGTCCGGGATGGTGTATCTTGTCGGCGCGGGGCCGGGAGATTATCGGCTGATTACGCTGAAGGCAATCGAGTGTCTGCAAAAGGCGGACGTGGTGGTCTATGACCGTCTCGCCGACGACCGCATTTTGCGCTGGGCGAAGAGCGACGCGGAAATGATCTACGTCGGCAAGGCGTCCGCGAACCATACGATGAAGCAGGGGGACATCAACCAACTGCTGGCCGACAAGGCGAAGGAAGAAAAGTGCGTCGTGCGGCTGAAGGGCGGAGACCCCTTCGTTTTCGGGCGCGGCGGCGAGGAAGCGCTGCTTCTGAAAGCGCAGGGAGTTCCCTTTGAAATCGTGCCGGGCGTGACTTCGGCGATTTCCGTTCCCGCCTATGCGGGCATCCCAGTCACGCACCGCGCGGTGGCGACTTCGTTTGCCGTGGTGACGGGCCATGAGGATCCCACGAAGGTTTCGTCCTCCATGCGCTGGGACAAGCTGGCGACGGCGACGGACACCCTCGTGTTTTTGATGGGCGTAGAGAATCTTCCGTATATAACGAAACAGCTGATTGACAACGGGCGCGCGGCGGACACGCCGGCGGCGGTGATCCGCTGGGGGACGAAGCCCGAGCAGCGGACGCTGGTGACGACGCTGGGCAGCGCGGCGGAAGACGTGAAGCGCAACGGAATCAAGCCGCCCGCGATTTTCATTGTCGGCGATGTGGTGAAGCTGCGGGACGAGCTCTCGTGGTTCGACGCGACGGACAGCCGTCCGTTGTTCGGCAAGACCGTGCTGGTTACGCGTTCGCGCCCGCAGGCGTCGCGCATGACGGAAAAATTGGAAGGCCTGGGCGCGCGGGTCGTCGAGCTGCCCGCGATTCGCATCGACGACCCGGCGGACGGCTACGAGGCGGTGGACGCCGCCATCAGCCTGATCGCGTCCTACGACTGGCTGATTTTCACCAGCGTCAACGGCGTCGACCGTTTCTTCGACCGGCTCTATGCCGCGAACAAGGACGCCCGCGACTTGACGAAAGCCCATTTCGCCGCCATCGGGAAGGCGACGGCTACGCGGCTGAAACATTACGGCATCTTGGCGGACATCGTGCCGAAGGAATATCGCGCCGAGGGCGTCATCGAGGCGCTGAAAAACGAGCTGGCCCCCGGTGAGCGCGTACTGATTCCCCGGGCGCAGGAAGCGCGGGAAATCCTGCCGGAGAGCCTGCGCGAATACGGCGCGATCGTCGACGTGGCGCCGGTCTATGAAACGAAGGAAGCGGACGTTGACGCCGCCGAGGTCAAAGAAATGCTGGCGGCGGGGGAGATCGACTTCGCGACCTTTGCCAGCAGTTCCACGGTGCGAAATTTGGTGAAAATCATCGGCGACGCGTCTCTTTTGGCGAAAACGAAGGTCGTCGCCATCGGCCCCGTCACGGCGGAGACGTGCGGAGAACTTGGAATCGAAGTCGCGGCCATGCCGGAGGAATATACGATCGACGCGCTGACGAACGCGGTGGCGCGGCTCGCGGCAGAATAGGAGCGCCAAGATGAATCTGCAAAAAATGGTGCTTTTGGTGGACGCCGACAATACGCAGCTTTCCAAGCTGGAGGCGGTCATCGAGGAAGTGTCCCTGCACGGGCGCATCATTGTCAAGCGCGCCTACGGCAACTGGAAAAAGGATACGCTGAAGAACTGGGAGACGGAGCTGAAGCGGCTCGCCATCAAGGCGGAGCAGCAGTTCGACTATGTGGCGGGCAAGAACGCCACCGACATCGCGCTGGTCATCGACGCCATGCATCTTCTCTATCGCGGCATTTACGACGCGTTCGTCATCGTCGCCAGCGACAGCGACTATACGCCTCTGGCCCTCGATCTCCATGAGTCCGGCGTCTATGTCATCGGCGTCGGCGAGGCGAAAACGCCGGAATCCTTCCGCAACAGCTGCGACGATTTCATCTATCTTGAAAACCTGAACGACGAGCCGGACGAAAGCGGCGCGGACAAAGAGGACGAAACCGAGCCGAAGGACGCGCGCGTTGAGAAAAAGGCGGCGTCGAAAGCCGACGATGCGAAGGGCGGCGCGCAGAAGCCTGCGCAGAAAAACGGCGACGAAAAACTGCGCCAGCCCGGAAAGAACGCCATGAAGAAAGTTCACGCGCTGCTTCGCTTGGCGTGGGACAAATACCAGGACGCCGAGGGCTACGTCAACATCGGCGCGGCGGGCAGCTATATCAAGCGCGCAAGGCCGGATTTCGACGTGCGCTCTTACGGCTACCACAAATTGCCGCAGCTTATCGAGGCGTTTCCCGACCGCTACAACTTCAAGACGTCGAAGAAGGGGCACGTGTTTTACCGCTGCATATAAAACGCATGAGAAAACGAATCCTGCCGAGGAGAACGAAATGTCATCGTTCTTTCGGCAGGATTTTTTATTGCGCGCGTCGAAATAAATACTGTTATATGTCAAAGAAATTTATCGGCTGTCGATAGGAGCAAGACGATGAGAAATAAAAGGGGGAGGGATGGATGGAGCCTGATTATGTTTATGGGGACGCCGAAAGAGAAATCGTGAAATCGGGATATGAAGCGATAGAAGCCGTATTGATTGGTCATGACGCGAACGCAAAACGACGACTGCTGTTCTATCTTGATTGGTACATAGATCCGTATTATAAACACGATTTGACGGACTTGTATGACCCGCTGAAGGAATTGCTTCAGAAAATGGTGATTGCGGAAAATGAAGACGACGTCATTGAGGACGCGTTGTTCCTTTTGGAGAGCCATACCGACCCGCCGTATGAAACATTAAAGAAATACATCGACAGGGCGCCGCAGCAGTTTTTGCCGAAAGTGCGCTATCTTATAAATCAAAAAGAGTGAAAAATTCAATGGGAATATTCAAAGGAGGACTAACAATGTCAACATTAAAAATCCGTCCGCGGCGGCTGCGCCGTTCCGAGAACATTCGCGCGATGGTGCGGGAGACTTCGCTTTCAGTGAAGGATTTCGTCTATCCGATTTTCGTGGTGCCGGGGGAGAATATCAAGGAAGAGATTCCGAGCATGCCGGGGTGCTATCATCTGTCCGTGGATAAGGCGGTGGAGACGGCGAAAGAGATCGCTTCGCTGGGGATTCCGTCGGTGGAGGTTTTCGGACTGCCCGAGTACAAGGACGAGATCGGCTCGTCGGCCTGGGATATGGCAAGCCCGGTGCAGCGGGCGATTGCCGCCATCAAGAAGGCGGAGCCGGATTTGGTTATCGTCGGCGACGTCTGCCTTTGCCAATATACGTCCCACGGTCATTGCGGGCGGCTCTGCGACCATGAGGTGGACAACGACGGAACGCTGCCGCTCTTGCAGAATGTGGCGGTGAGCCAGGCACAGGCGGGCGCGGACATTATCGCGCCGTCGGATATGATGGACGGGCGTGTGGCCGCGATTCGAGACGCCCTCGACTCGAAAGGGCTGACGAACGTCTCGATTATGAGCTACGCGGTGAAGTACGCGTCGGGCTACTACGGGCCGTTCCGCGACGCGGCGGATTCGGCGCCGCAGTTCGGCGACCGCCGCGGCTACCAGATGGACCCGGCAAACGTGCGCGAGGCGATGAAGGAAGTTTCCCTCGACATCACCGAGGGCGCGGACATCATCATGGTGAAGCCGGCGCTGGCGTATCTTGACGTGGTGCGGCTGGTGCGGGACAATATCGTGCAGCCGGTGGCGGTTTACAACGTCAGCGGCGAGTATGCGATGGTGAAGGCGGCGGCGCAGAACGGCTGGATCGACGAGAAGCGCATCGTGCTGGAAACGCTGACAAGCATGAAGCGCGCGGGCGCGGATATCATCATCACTTATCATGCCATTGACGCGGCGAAGTGGCTGAAAGGGTAAAGTATAAGGAGAGAGAACTATATGCTGAATCTTGAAAAATCCGCCGAGGCGTTTGCCGAGGCGAAGAATCTGATGCCGGGCGGGGTGAACAGTCCGGTGCGCTCGTATCGGAGCGTGGACTGCAACCCGCCGTTTATCGCGCGGGCCGAGGGCAGCCATATTTATGATATCGACGGCAACGAATTTATCGACTATGTCGGCTCCTGGGGGCCGATGGTGGTCGGCCACGCGCACCCGAAAGTGGTGGCGGCGCTGAAGGCGGCGGCGGAGCGCGGCACGAGCTACGGCGCGCCGACGCTTCTGGAATCGGAACTGGCGCGACTCGTCAAGAGCGTCTATCCGTCGATTGAATTGGTCCGCATGGTGAATTCCGGCACCGAGGCGACCATGAGCGCGCTGCGGCTCGCACGGGGCTTCACGAATCGCGACAAGATTGTGAAGTTCATCGGCTGCTATCACGGACACAGCGACGGTCTTTTGGTGGACGCGGGTTCCGGTCTCGCTACCTTCGGCGTGCCGTCCAGTCCCGGCGTTACGAAAGCGACAGCGCAGGACACGATTACCGTGCCGTATAACGACGTGGACGCGATTACGGCGGTCATGGACAAGTACGGCGAGGAAATCGCCGCGATCATCGTGGAGCCGGTGGCGGGCAATATGGGCCTCGTGCTGCCGAAGCAGGGATATCTCGACACGCTGCGGAAGCTCACGGAAAAGCACGGCGCGCTTCTGATCTTCGACGAGGTGATGTGCGGCTTCCGCGCGTCCCTAGGCGGCGCGCAGGCGGCCTACGGCATAAAGCCGGATTTGACCTGTCTCGGCAAGATCATCGGCGGCGGTCTGCCCGTGGCGGCCTATGGCGGCCGCAAGGATATCATGAGCTTCGTTTCCCCGGCGGGTCCGGTCTATCAGGCGGGCACGCTGTCCGGCAATCCGCTGGCTATGACGGCGGGAATCGAGACGCTGAAAATCCTGACGGAGGAGCCGGAGCCGGGCGAGCCGGACTATACGCGCCAGCTTTCGCTGAAGACGAAAACCGTGGTGCTTGGGTTTACGGAGCGCGCGAAGGCGGCGGGGATTCCCGTGCAGGTGCATCAGGCGGGGTCGATGTTCGGCATGTTCTTCAGCGAGCACGAGGTTTACGACTATGCCACGGCGGCGGCGGCGGACCAGGAAGCCTTCAAGGTCTGGTTCCGCGCGATGCTGGAGGAAGGCATCTATCTCGCGCCGTCGCAGTTTGAGACGATTTTCATGAGCGGCGCCCACACTGACGCAGACATTGAAAAAACATTGGCGGCGGCGGAAAAAGGTTTCGCCGCGGTGAAAAAATTGCGGTAAGTAAAGTAAGAAAGTAAGAATTTCTTACCACAAAAATATGCAGAATTACTAAAAACGGTTCTCCCCCCCCCGGCAGCTTCGCTGCCATCCCCCCTCTGAGAGGGGGGCGCAGTAGTGCCTCCCTCATAGAGGGAGGTGGCGCGCCAATGGCGCGACGGAGGGAGTTCATGGAAAGGCGGCGATTCGATGAACAATTTTACTTACTGTGTTCCCACGGAAATCATTTTCGGGCGCGGCGCGGAAGAGCAGACGGCTGCGGCGGCGAAGCGCCACGGCGGGCGGCGTGTGCTCCTGGTGTTCGGCGGAGGCAGCGCGAAAAAGAGCGGGCTCCTCGATACGATAGAAAAGCAGCTTGAAGCGGCGGAGATCCGCTTTGAGGAGTTCGGCGGCGCCCAGCCGAATCCGACGCTAGGCCATGCCCGGGAAGGCGTGAAGCGGGCGGCGACCTTCGGCGCAGATTTGATCTTGGCGGTGGGCGGCGGCAGCGTCATCGACACCGCGAAGGCGATTGCCCACGGCGCGGCGAATCTCGACACGGACATTTGGGATTTTTGGTGCGGCAAAGCGAAGGTGGAGCGCACGCTTCCGGTGGGCGTGGTGCTGACCATCGCGGCGGCGGGCAGCGAGACTAGCGATTCGGCGGTGCTGACGGATGAGACGTCGGGCAAGAAGCGCGGTCTGAACACGGCGATGAACCGTCCTGCGTTCGCGATCATGAACCCGGAGCTGACCTACACGATTCCACGCGCGCAGCTCGCGGCGGGCATCGCTGATATTTTCATGCACACCCTCGACCGCTATATGACGAAGGAGACGGGCAACAACTTCACCGACCGCGTCGCGGAATCGCTGATGAAGAACGTGGTGCGCTTCGGGAAGAAGGCTATGACGAACCATCGCGACTACGAGGCCATGAGTGAGCTGATGTGGTGCGGCAGCGTGTCCCATACGGACTTCACGGGACTCGGGCGCACGAAGGATTTCAGCGTCCACAAGCTGGCCCATGAGCTCAGCGGCAAATACGGCGTGACCCATGGCGAGAGCCTGACGGTGATGTGGCCCGCGTGGGCGCGGGAGGTTTATCTCGACGCGCCGGAGCGTTTCGCCCAGTACGCTGAGAACGTATGGGGCGCGACGGTCGGCACGACGGAGGAAAAAGCCCGGGCGGGCATCCGCGAGACGGAGGAATTCTGGCGCGGGCTGGGGCTGCCGCTGTGCTTTACCGAGCTTGGCATCGGAGAACTTTCCGAGGACGCGCTGGCGGCGTTGGCTGACAGCTGCACCGACGGCGGCAAGAAGACCGTCGGCGCGTTCCGTCCGATTGACAGGGAGACGGCGCTTTCCATCTATCGCCGTGCGAACCGGTGATGAACGGGAGAAGGCTGTTTCGGGCCGTTTCCCTTGGCGCGGCAATTTTTTGCGCCGTGGGTTTATTTTCGGAGGCGGAAGCGTCTTCGGGCGCGACGTTGGCCGAGCGCTTGGCCGAGGCGGCGAAACGGCAGCTGCCGCGGTCGGCGGCGCAGGACAAGGTGCGGCTGACGTGGCCGATAACGCCGGGGGCGGCCCGGTATCGGGTAGCGATCCTGTCCGCGCCGGCGTATGCGCCGCAAAACGTGATTTACGAGGAAACGGTCTCCGCGCCGGGGGCGGAGATCGATTTGGAAGTGCTGGCGCGAAAGGGCGGAGCGACTTTTGAAACGGCGTATTGGACGGTCCGGCCCATGCGGTATGGCGGCGCGTCTCTCGGCGATTTTTCCGCGCCGCAGCCCCTTTCCGCCGGCGAGCGGCATCCCGTTGCGCCGCTGCCCAATTCCGACTACGGCACGATGGCGGAGCCGCCGATTTATCTCGTCTATGCGTGGGTTCCCGTACGGAAGACCAGCTCCTACGAGGTGGAGGTGTGGCGCGAGGACGGGAGCGACCGGGAGCGCGTGCGGCATTACTACACCTACGAGACGATCCTTTACGACGAAATGCCGCTGAAGACGCCGGGGCGCTATACATGGCGCGTCCGCGCCCTGGACGGGTACGGGCGGAAGTGGAGTGACTGGTCGGCGCCGGAGGCGTTTACGGTGAACGCGAGCGTCACGGTGGCGGCCCTCGGGGACAGCATCACCCACGGCGGCGGCGCGGTGACGGTCCCTCCCTCGCGGTCGATGTACTGCTGGGAGAGTTACGCAGGGCTGCCCGTGAAGAATTTGGGACGGAGCGGCGACAGCAGCTACGATCTTCTGACGCGGTTCGAGTCGGATGTGCTGCCCTTCGCGCCGAAATATCTCGTCGTCATGGGCGGCGTCAACGATTTCCGCGTGGGCGTCTCAGCGCAGACTACGATCCAAAATTTCTCGCGTATCGCGGAAAAATGCAGCGCCTACGGAATCACGCCGATTTTCGCGACGGCGACGCCCATTTCTCCGGAGCTGATGAAACAGGTGAGAGAGATCGAGACGGCGGCGTGGAACTGGCAGGCGGAACGGCAGGTGCTGAACGCATGGGTCATGGCGCAGCCTTACGCGGTGGACGTGGCGGCGTCGCTGACCGACGAGGACGGCGACCTGAAGGAAGAACTGACCACCGACGGCCTGCATCCCGACGCCGAGGCGAAAAAAATCATCGGCGAGGCGATCGGAAAGTATCTGCGGGAAACATTCGGACTGCAATAAGGCAACGAAAAAGAGACGGAACGCGAATCCGTCTCTTTTTTGCTGCGCAGTTTTATTCCGCCGTTTCCACCGGCTCCAGGATTTCCTCATCGTCGCCTTCTTCGAGGTGGGCGTTCGCCGCGGTCAGGTCGGTCAGTTCTTTCTTCGCGGCGTCGCAGGCTTCCGGCTCCACGAAAATCGGGAGCGTGACGTTTTCCGCATAGGCGGCTTCGCCTGTGCGGAGATTTTTTTGCCGCGCCCAGCGTTCGATGGCGGAGAACAGTTCGTACCCCACAGTCACATCCAGGCGGCGAAGGGTGACGCGCCTTGCCAGCGTCGCCGCATCGATGCCGATGCTCGCTGCGTGGGAGTATGCGCGGACAAGCCCGCCGGCGCCGAGCTTTATGCCGCCGAAATAGCGGACGACGGCCACGGCGGCGTCGGTGAGGCCGCGGCGTTTCATCGTTTCAAGGATTGGCATGCCCGCGGTGCCGCCCGGCTCTCCGTCGTCGCTGGATTTCTGCTTCGCGCCGTCCGCGCCCAAGATCCACGCCGAGCAGCAGTGCCGCGCGTCGTAATGCTCTTTGCGCAGGCGGGCGACGAAGGCGCGGGCCTCCTCCTCGCTTCGGACGGCGGCTGCATAGGCGATGAAGCGCGAGCGCTGCACCGTAAATTCCGCCTGCCCGTCCTTCCATATCGTCAGCGGTTCATTCTTTGACATCGACGTTCTCCCGCAGCGCGGAGATTTCCTGCGCCGTAAACAGCCCCGTCGGGCTTTCCGAGCGCATCACGTCCCGCAGACGGCGGCTCTGCTCTTCCTGCACTTCGGTGATCTGGCGCTCCGGGTCGGACACGTTCGCCGTGTGCCGGATGGTTTGCCGCTGTTCCGCGGCGTAGGCGCGGGCCTTCAGGATCACCGCCGTCACCAAATCGTAATTGTCGCTGTCCAGCGCCAGAGGCGGTTCCATCCGCTCCAGCGCGTCCAAGGTCTTCATGGCCTCCACGTCCAGCTCGTTCAGCCGTTCATGGGTCGTGGTCAGATCGACGACGTCCTCGCTGAAATCGGACAGGATACGGTGATACTGCCGCCAGTTGTGGTCCATCTGCTCAATGAACCCTTCGTATTCCGCGTGCCAGTCGGCGACCAGCATCTGCTGCTCCGCGATATGATCGCGCTGCGCCGCCGTCAGCGGCTCCGCCTTTTCCTTATGCGTCACGAGGAACGCCGCGCCGGCGCAAAGGAGCACGGCACAAAAAATCGCGAAAATTCTTCGACGCGGGAAAAATCGCTGCGCGAGAAACAGCAGCAAAACAATCAGCGCGGCCCAAAGCGCTTCCGTCGGGAACATGGCGCGCCTCCTCTTCTTTATGATCGTGCCTTCTATTTTATCATATTCTCCCGCCGCTTGAAAACCTGCGCCGTGTTCCTTATAATAATAACGGGTAATTTGCCCGCGAGTTCGGCACAGAAAGGACAGAACACATGAAAATCTCTTTTGCGCGCGCCTTTTGGCGTTTATTCCGGGGCTACTGGCGCTCCGAGGAAAAGAAGCGCGCCGTCGGCCTTTTGGCCGTGGTCGTCGCCATGAATTTCGCGATGGTCTATCTGCTCGTGCAGCTCAACCATTGGTACAACGAATTTTATAACGCATTGCAGGCCTACGAGTACGGCCTGTTCTGGCCGTTGATCGGAAAATTCGCATTGATCGCGTTCCTCTATATCGGCATCGCGGTCTATGCGATTTATTTGCGGCAGCTGCTTGAAATCCGCTGGCGCACGTGGATGACGGGCAAGTATCTGTCCGCGTGGCTGAAAGATCAGGCGCATTACCGTCTGCAGGTCACGGGGAGCGGAGGCATGGACAACCCCGACCAGCGTATCCAGGAGGATATCGACCTTTTCGTCAGCCTGACGCTTCAGCTTCTGCTCGGGCTGTTGAAGCAGATCACAACTATCGCCGCTTTCGCCGTCGTGCTTTGGGAGCTGTCCGGCGTGTTGTCCGTGCCTTTGGGCGGCGGAACGATTGAGATTCCCGGCTATATGCTCTGGTTCTCGCTGATCTATTCCACCGTCGGTACCGCGCTGGCGCACTTCGTCGGGCGGAAGCTTATTTCGCTGAATTACGAGCAGCAGCGCTATGAAGCGGACTTCCGTTTCTCGATGGCGCGGATGCGGGAAAACAGCGAGAGCGTCGCGTTTTATCGCGGTGAAGATGCCGAGAATGCGGGCTTCTTGGATCGATTCAGCTTTGTCATCAGCAATTTCCGCGAGCTGATGCGGCAGACGAAGTTCTTGAATTTCTATGCCAATTCCTATATGCAGCTTGCCATCATCGTGCCGCTGATCTTAGCCGCTCCCCGTTACTTCGCCGGGGAGATAGCGCTGGGCGGTCTGATGCAGACCACCAGCGCCTTCGGACGCGTGCAGGACGGCCTCTCGTATTTCGTCGAGGCATACGATACCATCGCGAAGCTCGTTTCCGTCATTCACCGACTGTACGGCTTCACCGAGCATTTGGAGGAAGTGGGCGAACTGGAGCCCGCCGTCGAGCAGGTGGAGGGCGGGTCCGTCGAGACGTCGGCGGGCGAGGCGGACTCTTCCCATGCGTTGGTCATGAGCGACGTGGCCGTGCGGCTGCCGGACGGCGAACAGCTTTTGGCGCCCTTTTCTCTCGCGCTGCCCGCCGGAAAGCGGCTGCTCGTCACCGGGCCCTCCGGCTGCGGCAAGAGCACGTTGCTTCGCGCACTGGCGGGGCTTTGGCCCTTCGGCGCGGGACGGCTGCAGCGGCCTGCGGGAAGCCGCGTGATGTTCTTGCCGCAGCGTCCTTATTTGCCGCTTGGCACGCTGCGTCGAGCCATCGTCTATCCGCTGCCGGAGGCGCAGGCTCCGTCGGATGACGAGCTTCGCCGCGTATTGAATCTCGTCGATTTGGCGCAGCTTTCCGACCGCATCGGCGATACGGACGACTGGAGCCGTATTCTCTCCCTCGGCGAGCAGCAGCGCATCGCCTTCGCCCGCGTCATTTTGACGCGCCCTGACTGGATATTCCTCGACGAGGCCACCAGCGCCCTCGACGAGGCGCGGGAAGCGCGGCTTTACGATCTTTTGCGGAGCGAACTGCCGAACGCGGGCATCGTCAGCGTCGGACATCGTTCCACCTTGTTCGCGCGCCACGACAGCGAACTGTCGCTGGCAAGCGGGGAAGCGGAACTGCGCCCGATACCTGCGGCGTAAAAATGTAGCATGGTTGCATCTTACTTCGGTTAAAATGCGATATAATCGTATTTTAGCCGATGATTCAATGCAAAAATCTTTCCTTGCCAAGAAATCCAAAAAGAGATATGATAATAGCAACCGAAAAACAGTTGCAAACGTTGGGCGGTGTATATACGTGTCCAAGAAGGACCAGTTGATCGAAAAACTTTGTCGACGTCCGTTGCCTAAAAACTTCACGACCAAAGAATTGGACGCATTGATGGGACAATGCGGATGCAAAAAGTTTTCCGGCGGCCGCGGGTCGAGTATCGCGTTTCTGCATGAAAGCACAAATCGGGTGCTGCAATTTGACGAACCGCATCCCGGACATGAGCTGTATACTTATCAAGTTAAGAAAACAATCCAATTCTTGAAGGATATTGGCGCAATCAAATAAATCCGGCAATCATTTGCGGATTCGGAAAGGAAATGAGGGCGATGAATTCCATGATGGAGTACAAAGGGTATCATGCGACCGTAGAATATGATTCCGACGACGATATTTTTGTCGGAGAAGTTTTCGGTATTACGGATTCGTTGAACTTTCATGGGGAATCCGTAGCCGAGCTGCAAGAGATGTTTCATCAAAGCATAGACAATTATCTGGCTCTGTGCGAAAAAACAGGGAAAAAGCCGGATAAGGAGTTCAAAGGATCATTTAACGTGCGGATCCCGGCTGGGCTTCATCGGCAGGCCGCCCTGGCCGCCAAACGGCAGAAGATGTCCCTGAATCAATACGTTGTAAAGGCGATTAGTCAATCGGTAAATTTGCAAGAAGCATTTTAACACAAATCTATATACGTCAACGGCGAGTGCCGGGACAATACGTCTCTCAGCCGCTTGATGCACGACTTCTTTTGCACAAGCGCTGATGATATGTATAACAAGGTGCTGGCGGACAGGATGAGATATTTCAAAGAAGATAAGGGAGGTGTCCAGAACATGTGTGAGATTATGGAGGACCTTGTAAAGGAAGGCGAGGCGCGTGGTGTGGAAAAGGAAAAAGAGACGCGTGTGGCTCGTGCAATTTCCCTAAAGAAACTTTCGCTTCCGGAAATAGCCGAGATGTTTGAGATACCTTTGGCAAGGGTGTCGGAAATCGGAAGGTTGCACAGTCTTTTGTAAAAGCATAGCAATTTTTGAAGCGAAATAAGAATTGCAAAAGCGCATTCTGTTTATGGCTGATAAAAACCATAAGCAGAATGCGCTTTTTCTACGTTCTGACTTTTGATATTTCCATAACGCGCCGGACGCAGTGTGAGAATAGTGCACGGATGCACGGCAAGAAACGTGGCGGGTTCTGTCTTGGCAAGGCGGCGTTCGTCGAGATCGTCCAGCGTGACATAATGGCGGTTGCCGTCCAACGCTTTCAGCAAGGTCGTTTTGCCGACCTGTCGCGCCCCGTCGGCAAGATGCAGGCATATTCACGGGAAAGCGCCAAAATTTTCGTTTCCATGTCACGCTTCTCCCGGATGTATCGTCCCACGCCCTCGCGCGGGATGTTCCATGTCCTGCTCATGCGGAAGCATTTGAGCTTCCCGGAAGCCGGCAGCTTGTAGGCCGCGTTCTTTCCAGATGCGCAGGATTTCGCAAAACTCATCGACGTCTAAAAGTCCTCCGGCCGTATCGCTCACAGATTCTTGTTTCGTGTACTGTGTTTTGCCTAAATGCGTCTTTTTGTTTGGAAGGAAATTTTCGGACATTGTAGAATCTTTATAACGAGAATCATGCCGCTTGCATACGCATCACATTTTTGTTGTGTAGCTATTTTCTACCAAATCACGCCCACGGGGTAAACTTCCTTGTTCTCGTTTTCCTTTATAATTAGGAAAGAAACGGGATTCCCTCTGTGCTGTTTGAAGGAAGGAGCGAGGACATGGAGAAGGACGAAAGCTGCTTGGAGGAGATTCGGAGGATTGGCCTTCGTATCGGTTATTTTCGTAGGGTACGGAACATTACACAGGCGGAGCTGGCCGAGCGGCTGCATATCAACAAAAATTATCTGTCGCATATCGAGTGCGGGGCGGGAAAGTCCATCTCCCTCCCCATGCTCATCCGCGTCGCGCGGGAACTGGACGTGAAGCTCTCCGTACTGGTCGATCTCGACGATTGGTTCAGCGACGGGGAGAAAACGCCCATGAAGATGGACTTCAGCGAAATGAAGGCAATGTTTCGCGAGATGAACAAAATGAACGCAGACCTCGACCAAATGATGAAGCAGCTTGATAGCTTCGATGTTGCGCCGGACGGGGACGACGAGGAAGAAGACGGCGAACAAGAGGCGACGGAGGAAATATCATCGAAAAAAGAAACGGGGGCAACCGGCAGATGAAAAACTTTGAGACACGATTGACACGCTACATGGATGCGGGATTCCCGCTTCTGTATGTGGACACTTTCGAGGAGGAAAAGGCGGCGGAAACCGTCAAAAAGGTCTTTCGTTCCTATGGGCTGCTGGAGTGGAACATTCGCGGCTTTTTCGACCACCAAAGCCATGCGTCGATGACGGGCCAAAGCCTGGCCGATACGCTGGATCTTCTTTTGAGCGATGACAGCAGCTTGCGGCGAAAAGTGCTTGTTCTGCGCGGCGCTCACTTTTTTCTCGACGATCCCGCCGTCACCGAGCGGCTGAAGCAAATTGCGCAGAAAATCAATCGCGGCGACATTGAGGACTGCTCCGTCTTCATTATTGCCCCCGTTGTGAAAATCCCGGTGGAGCTGGAAAGCTATCTGACCATCCTGACGATGGACTTCTTGACGCCGGAAGAAATCAAGGGCATCATCAAGAGCTTCATATCGGAAAGCGGCCTGTCTCCCTTGCAGGAGGATTTCCTCGACGAACTGACCATGACCTTCAAAGGGCTGTCCGAGACGGAAATCAACAACATTCTTGCCCTCGCCGTGGCCGACGACGGCGAAATCAACCATCAAGACCTTTCCCTGATTTTTGAGCAAAAGCAGCAGATGATCAAAAAATCCGGCATCCTTGACATGGTGACGGTCAACGAGAGCATCGACGACATCGGCGGGCTGGAAAATCTCAAAAAATGGCTGCAACGCAAGGCGGAAGTTTTCAAGAACATCACCAAAGCGCGCAGCTTTGGCGTCGATGTGCCGAAGGGCGTATTGATTGCCGGCATGCCCGGTTGTGGCAAGTCGCTGAACGCCAAAGCGGCGGCAAAACTTTTCGGCGTGCCGCTGCTCCGCATGGACATGGGGCGGCTCATGGGCAAATACGTCGGCGAGTCCGAGGGGAATATGCGCCGCGCCATCGCCCTCGCCGAAGCAAGCTCTCCCTGCGTGCTCTGGATTGACGAATTGGAAAAGGCCTTCGCGGGCATCGGCGGGCAAGGCGGCGGCGCGGAGGTCACGACGCGGCTCTTCGGCAACTTCCTGACATGGCTGCAAGAGAAAGACAGCCTCGCCTTCGTCGTGGCGACGGCAAACAACATCGCCGACCTGCCGCCGGAACTTTTGCGGAAAGGCCGCTTCGACGAAATTTTCTATGTCGGGTTGCCGAACAAGGAAGAGCGTGAAAAGATTTTCTCCATTCACATCGGAAAACGTAGGAAGCAGGATTTATCAAGCATCGACCTCTCCACGCTTGTAAGCAAAACCGAAGGCTACAGCGGCGCGGACATCGAAGGCGTCGTGCGCGACAGCGTGGAGGACGCTTTCGCCTCCCGCAAGAATTCGCTCGTCACCGACGATATTGTCCGCGCCATCAACAATACCCATTCCCTCTCGGAGATTATGAAAGACTCCTTGGAGAAGATGTCCAAGATTTATAAGGATCGGAAATTCAAGAACGCCTCGGCCTAAGCCGGAAAGGAGATCATCATGAGCACGGACGCGGAAATCATAGACGCCGAATTTCGGGAAATCACAGGGCCGGAAGTCACCATCGCCGGATTCACCGAGGGCGACGTACAGAAAATGATGCCCATTGTGCGGCAGTTTCTTTCCTCCTACGCGGAAAAGCCGCAAGAGACAAGTATGCTGGACTGGCTCGGCGGCGAGCTCTCCAAAAGTCTCTCGGAAAAGTCGCCGGAAGAAATCATTGACATCACCAAGGGAATCATCAAGGGCGTGGAGGGATTCACGAAAAACCTTTCTTCCCTCAATTCTGCCTGCGACAACGGGCAGACAAAAGAAAACTGGCTGCGGGACAGCCTGAAAGCGGCGGCAGAGGAAAAAGGGCTTTCCACCGAGGAATACGGCGGCTATCTCGCCAACATCAGCCGCGCGCTCACCGACAGCAACCAAGCCATGATGGATGCCATCGAGTCGAAGGGCGGCACCATCACGCTGGACATGGAAGCCGCAAAAGAGGAAGCACCGCCTCCCGCCGAAGGCTGGAACCAGTACAATACCGCCGCGCTCGCGGCGAGCATCGGAAAGCACGCCTCGCTCTCCGGGATGGGGAGCGCCGCGCTGACCACGGGCTTTAATCTCGCGTTCAAGGCGGCGAAGGGCGAGCCGATCTCCGGCGCGAATATCATCGAGGCCGCGCTTGCCTCGGGCAGCGATGAGGAAGTCAAGGAAGCGGCGGCGGGCGCGCTGAAAGTGGGCATTGAGCGCGGCTATGTGCCGCTCCTGCCGAAAAATCTTTCCGCCGGGGCGGTGGCGAATATCGCCTGCATCGGCGTGGAAAACATGAAAGTCTTTAGCCAGTATTCCAAAGGCGAAATCAGCGGCGTGCAGGCTCTCGAACGGATGGCGCGGAACGCTGTCGCCACCGTTACGGGCTTGAGCTGCGAAGGCATGGGGACGGCTCTCGGCGCGACACTTTTTTCTTTTGTCCCCGTGGTGGGAACGACGGTCGGCGGCATGATCGGCGGCATGGTTGGACGGCTCGCGGGAACAAAAGTCGGCCAAGCGGTGCAGGCGGGAATCCAAAAAATCCGCCCCGTGGCAACGCAAATTGTCCGGACAACATGGAACACCGTCAAGAGCGTGGCAAGCACAGCATGGAACATGGTGAAAAGCATCGGAAGCTCCATCGCCAGCTTTTTCGGATTTTAAGGAGGATGAGACAACATGGCAAAGCGGATCGAGTTTATGTGTACCCATTGCGGCAGGAAAGTCACGAAACCGGCGACAGCGGGACGGCCCGAGCCGGGGAAATGCCCGAAGCGGACGCCGGGACAGCCGCATCGGTGGGTAGTCAATCGCAGATACGAGGGATGAAGACTATGGAGCAAAATGGAAATTGATTCATTGGACGATAAGGAGTGAGAATAAATGAACCTTAAGCGTGCAAAGGAATTATTCAGGCAAGGAATTGAAAAAATTGTGAGTGAAACAGGAAAAACTGTGAGCGAAGTTAGAGAAAATTTGGTCGAAATGGAAAAGTGTCTTTATAGTTCAGATGATGAAAAGATAAATGAAGATTTTGTAAAATTAGCTACTAAACATGGAACAAATGACATGAAGCTAGCATTTGAGCATGAAATCTGGAGGAAATACTTGCATACAAAGCAAGTTGGTATTGCGATTGATATTTCTGTTGCGCCTGATCAGAGCATTATAGATTCACAATTTGAGTACAGTATTTCTTCTAAAATCGATGTTCATCGAGATGGAAGCAAGTATCGATTTTTTATTCTTGACACACAAGAAGAACAGTTTGAAAAAGAATTATCAATCGCTGTCTCAAAGAATAAAATTGATATCCTCGATAAGAAATGTACGCATTTTGATTCTGCAAAACGAAATTAGTATTACGGCAATTAGGAGGCAAGTCATGGCGAAGAAAATCAAATTCCCGCTTCAAATGAAAAATGACGCCCAAGTGCGGGACTTGGACGAACTGCGCGAGCATTTTGATTTGGACAAGGCCATCGGCTATTTTCTCGATGGTAAGCTCCTGTCTTGGCTCGAAGCGAGATATTATGATACGGAAGCGGATGCCGTCCGCGCTTTGAACAAGGACGATGCAGACGTGCATCGTCGGCTTTGTGAGATTTTCGGCGTCGAGTACCACGCCGAGGAAGCCCCGAAAATTGACGTGGAGGCCGTCGAGGAACGAAACCGCCGCCTCGGAGAGCTAAAGCAGTACACCTCCGACCCCGCCGTTTTGGAGAAGGTCGATCAAGTCGCGTTCAATCAAGAGGATCTTGCGGACTTGATTGACGAGGGGTATTCCGATATTTACCTCTGCAATAATTCGTTTGTCATTCCGCTCCGGGTGCGGAACAAGCACTATATTGGCATTGGCAAGGCCGAAGCAGTCATTCGCAGCCAAGAATGCGTAGATTTCGACGAGTTAGGGATTAGATTTGAGAATGTGAAGTTTGATGAGGCGTATGAGAAGAAGCTGCACAGACTGCCATCTTCATTTCAATGTCCTATTTGTAAAGCATCTTCCGATAAGTTTGCAAAAGATGAAAAGGACGACAGCAAATGGATATGCGGCATTTGTGGTTATGTCCATAAATATTCTATGGCGGACACATCTAAATTTTTCAGTTTCTCCGATACAGCAAACCAAACAAAATGGGAATGTGATATTTGCGGATATATCTATGAAACACCAAGCGAAACTTTGCCGCAAGGATTCTCTTGCCCAATCTGTAAAGCGCCATCAAACAAGTTTTCAATGAAGCAGTAATCATACATGAAGCGTATTAGCAATGAATAGGATAGAACATCGTTTTGTCTGATTTTATCAAGGAGGCACATCATGGGGAAGAAAATCAAATTCCCGCTGCAAATGAAAGATGACGTCGCAGTACGGGACTTGGATGAACTATGTGAGCATTTTGACTTGGACAAGGTTATCGGCTGTTTTCTTGATGGCAAACTCCTGTCGTGGTGCGAAGCCAGATATTACGATGCGGAAGCGGACGCTATTCGTGCATTAGATAAGGACGATGCGGGGCTGCATCGTCGGCTTTGCGAGATTTTCGGCGTCGAGTACCATGCCGAGGAAGCCCCGAAAATTGACGTGGAGGCCGTCGAGGAACGAAACCGCCGCCTCGGAGAGCTAAAGCAGTACACTTCCGACTCTGCCGTTTTGGAGAAAGTCGATCAAGTCGCGTTCAACCAAGAGGAGCTGGCGGACTTGATTGACGAGGGCTATTCCGAGATTTACCTTTGCAACAACTCCTTTGTCATCCCTCTGCGTGTACGGAACAAGCACTATATCGGCATTGGGAAGGCCGAAGCCGTCATTCGGAGTCAGGAACGGGTGGAGTTTGAGGAATTGGGGATTACGTTTGATGATGTGAAGTTTGATGAAGCGTATGAAAAGCTGACGCACGAAACGCCAGAGGAATTATATAGAAAGGGGTGCGAAGCAGAAGATAGGCAGGATTATACAACGGCGTTAGGATATTATCAAAAAGTCGCAGGAATGGGCAATCATGACGCGATGTTCAACGTGGGATTCTTCTATGCACAAGGGTATGGAGTTACGCAAAGTTATCAGGAAGCAATTAAATGGTATCGAAAGTCCGCAGATTTTGGCAATGTGGTTGCAATGAATATGATAGGTTGGTTATATGAAGCAGGTTATGGTGTTGGGCAAAATTATTTGGAGGCTTTTAACTGGTACAAAAAAGCTGCCGATTTAGGAAATACAATCTCTATGGAAAATATTGCGTTTCTTTATTTAGCACATTCATATGAAATGGGCTGTGAGTATGCCCAACGACCGTATATAGCATTATCATGGTTTAAGAAAGCAGTTGAGGCTGGAAGTAATCGGGCCGCAGCTTATATTGGTTGGATTTATTATTATAAGCACATTTATGTTATTCAAGATACTCTTAACACAGCTAGCGATGTATTATGGTATCATAATGATTTAGAGGCAATAAAATGGTTTGAGAAGGCCGCTGATGGTGGCATTGCATGGGCAATGAATAAATTGTACTGCATCTATAGAGATAATCCCAAATTAAGGGACGAAGTGAAATCTGCCGACTGGAATCAAAAAGCACAAGAAGCAGGATATTCTTCTTCTGATTTTTCTCATGAATATCCTAATGATGATGCACCTCCCCGGTTGTAATTTTTCGGAATAAAAAACATTTTGCTAAACTCTAAACTTTCAGTTGCATATTATATATATGACCCATCCCGGGGCGGTGATGCGGCTATACCGCAGCCCCTTCGAGAGGGCTGGTGTGTTTGGGAACATAGAAAAATGCGGAAAGACGTCGTATTCCCTCGATTACATTGAAAGAAGCGTTTTGGCAACAACAATTCCTTGTCGATTTGCAAGATATGGTGGGGCGACGATGAAGCCGTAAAACAGCCCGTGAAGCTTCGATGTGAACTGCACAGGCTCCGCGGGAAAGAAACAAGGCGTCGGCGTTTCGTTTATGCTCCGAGATTAAAAATTTCATGGGAGAGAAATGTGCTTCCCACAGTATCCTTTTTTGAAAATCGGAGAAGAAATCCTGATTTTCCGCGCGTTGCGGGACTTTTTGAGAATCGTTCTGACTGAAAATTTTGCACGGGCGAAAAACGGTCCGCAGGGCGCACGGCAACTGATCAAATGCAAGGTTTTGATCGTTCATTGTTCGTCTGCGTCAAGCCGGGCGGTCAATCAAAAAAGCGCGCAAAAAAGGCTTCGGGTCGGATTCATGCCGGTGGCATGACCCGCCTCGAAGCCTAAAATTTTTTTATGGAGCGGGCAAGCGGAATCGAACCGCCCTCTAAAGCTTGGGAAGCTTTCATTCTACCGATGAACTATGCCCGCATCGACTTTTACAGTGTACCACAAATCCCCCGCAGGGGCAAGAAGTTTTTGCCGGCGGACTCTTCTTATGCCGAGCGTTTTTCCGTCAGAGGCTCGATTTCCGGCTGGGCGCCCTCGGTGATGCATTCCTTGGTGACGATGACGCGGCGCGCTTCTTCGCTGCGCGGAATGTCGAACATCACGTCGAGCATCACGTCCTCGATGATGCCTTTGAGGCTTCTGGCGCCGGTCTTGCGCTCGATGGCCTTCTTCGCCACGGCCCGCAGGGCGTCCTCCTCGAAGGAGAGCTCCACGCCGTCCATTTCCATCAGCTTTTCGTACTGCCGGACGGGGGCGTTGACGGGCTCGGTCAGGATGCGCAGGAGCGCGTCCTCGTCAAGCGTCTCCAGGGTGCAGATGACCGGCAGACGACCGATGATCTCGGGAATGATGCCGTATTTCATCAAATCTTCCGGGTTGACCTGATGGATCAGCTCGTCGAACTTCGGCTTGTCGTTCTCGCCCTCGACCTTCGCGCCGAAGCCGATGTTCGAGTCGGATTTTTGCAGCCGCTTCGCGATGATTTTGTCGATGCCGACGAAGGCGCCGCCGACGATGAACAGGATGTTTTTCGTGTCCACTTTGATGGTGGGGGCTTCCGGGTGCTTGCGCTGGCCCCGGGCGGTGAATTCCACGACGCTGCCTTCCAGCATTTTCAGGAGCGCCTGCTGGACGCCCTCGTGGCCGGGATCGGCAGTGATGGAATTGTTCTCGCCGGATTTCCGCGCGATCTTGTCGAATTCGTCCAGGTAGATGATGCCGTGCTCCGTGCGCTCGATGTCCTTGTCCGCCGCGTAGTAGAGATTGCGGACGGCGACCTCCACGTCCGCGCCGACGAAGCCGGCTTCCGTGAGGCTGGAGGCGTCGGTCACGGCGAAGGGGATGTCAAGGAGCGTGGAGAGGTGGGAAAGCAGCGCCGTCTTGCCGCAGCCCGACGGGCCCAGCATGATGACGTTGGATTTTTCGATGGAGAGGTCGTCGTTCTTGTGGTCGAAGCCGTACTTCATGCGCTTGTAATGATTGTAGACGGCCACGGACAGGATTTTCTTTGCCCGCTCCTGTTCGATGATATACTGGTCCAGATATTCCTTGATGATGTGGGGCTTGTTCTTTTTCAGCGTCGCGCCCAGCGAGGCGGCGAAATTCTTCTTGTTTGCCGTGGCCTTGTGGGCGTCATGGTCCTCGATGAAATGGTAGATGTCCCCGATGCAGTTCTTGCAGATGGCGAAGCCGGACTGGGCGTCCAAGATCGGCATGTCGTACTGGTCGCGTATCGTGACGAGCCGCTTGCAGAAGCTGCAAACGTGCTGTATAGGCGTATTCTTAGCCATGAGTCATTCCTCCGTTATGAATCTGTCCGTCGTTTTTCTTCCTCTATTATAAATGGTAAATGAAAATTTTCAAGCGGGGGCGGTTTTTTCCCTTCGTGAAATTTGGAACGCGGCGGGCAAATGGCCGGGCGGTTCGGAGGGCTTGCGCGGGGTTTTGCTTTGTGCTATAATGTGCGCGGAATTGACGGAGCGCCGTCTTTTCTTCGGCACTGTTCCCCCTATGCGGGGACAGGGGAGGATGTGGGGACGCATTCTCTTGACCAAGCGGGCGCAAAGGCCGCTTGTATCTTGTTCCTTTCAATAGGGAGAAAAGTGAGGTGTAAAGCATGAAAGAAGGAATTCATCCCGAGTATTTCGAGACGACGGTGACTTGCGGCTGCGGCAACAAGTTTACGACGGGCTCCACGAAGAAGGAGCTTCGCGTCGACGTCTGCTCGAAGTGCCATCCGTTCTTCACGGGGCGGCTGCGCGGCCAGGCCAAGGGCGGCCGGATCGAGCGCTTCAAGCAGCGTTACAAGAAAGACTAAAAGCAAGGGGCAGGGCGAAGCGCCCTGCCTTTTTTCATTTATGTATTGTATTTTTAGAGAAAAGGAGGCAATGCGCGTGGAGGAAAAAATACCTTTGACTGTCGGCGGGCAGGCGGTACTCGAAGGCGTGATGATGCGCGGCGCGGGAAAAGTGGCGACGGCGGTGCGCGTCTCGGACGGTCATATCGAAACGGAAATCCGCGACGTGAATTCCATCGCGGACCGCTTCCCGATTCTGAAAAAACCGTTTCTGCGCGGCGTGGTGTCGCTGGGGGAGTCCCTGACGCTGGGGCTTCGTTCTCTTTCTTATTCCGCGAAAATGGCGGGGGAGGAGGACGAGCAGCTTTCCGACGGAGAGCTTGCCGGGACGATGGCGATTGCCTTCGCACTGGCGGCGGTGCTGTTCGTGGCAATCCCGACCTGGGCGACGCGGTTTTTCCATACGGTCTTTACGTCGCCCGTGGCGCTGAATCTGGCGGAGGGCGGCTTGCGCCTCGCGATTTTCCTCGGCTACCTGCTGGCGATTTCGCGCATGGAGGGCATTTACCGCGTGTTCCAGTATCACGGCGCCGAGCACAAGACGATTCACGCCTATGAGGGCGGCGGACCGCTGACCGTCGAGCGGGTGCAGGCGTGTTCGCGGTTCCATCCGCGCTGCGGCACGTCGTTCCTTTTGATCGTGATGCTGGTCAGCATTTTCGTGTTCGCGTTCCTCGGCTGGCCGGACCTCTTGACGCGGGTGGTGAGCCGCGTTGCGTTGCTCCCTGTGGTGGCGGGGATTTCTTACGAGTTCATCCGTCTCGCGGCGCGCTCGGAAAATTCCGCCGTGCGGCTTTTGACGCTGCCGGGGCTTTGGCTCCAACGGCTGACGACGAATCCGCCGGAGGACGAGATGGTCGAGGTGGCGATCGCGTCGCTGGCGGCAGTGCTGCCGGAGGAGGAACGGGCGCGCATGGGGATTGCCCCGGAGCAGGAAAAGGATGAGGCCCCTGCGCCGGCGGCGGACGAGGACGCTGCGGCGATTCTGGCAAATTAGCGGCGCGGCTTATTTCTGCATGAGGGAAATATTGAGGCAAGAAATATTGAGGTAAGAAAATCAGAAAATCGGAAAATCAGATTTTCTTACCTCAAATTTTTTGGGATGATGAAGTATGAGGTGCGAAAGTGCTGGAGCGGCTTTTGGCGATAGAGGATCATTATCGCGAACTGGAATCGATGCTCGGCGACCCCGATATACTGGCGGACGTGGAGCGATGGCAAAAAATGAACCGGGAGCTCTCGCAGCTTTCCCCAATCGTGGAAAAGGTGCGAGACTATCGGCGCGTGACGAAGGAAATCGAGGACGACGAGGCGGTGCTGGCCGAGTCCTCCGACGCGGAGCTGAAATCGCTGGCCGCCGAGGAGCTGTCCTCACTGCGGGAGGAAAAGGCGGCGTTGGAAAAGGAGCTTCCAATCTTGCTGCTGCCGAGAGACCCAAACGACGATAAGAGCGTCATCGTCGAGATTCGCGGCGGCGTCGGCGGCGAGGAGGCCGCGCTGTTCGCGGGCGATCTTTTTCGTATGTATACGCGCTACGCGGAAAAACAGGGCTGGCGCGTCTCAATCATAGATTCCAACCCGACGGAGCTGGGCGGCTTCAAGGAAATCTCGTTCTCGGTGGACGGCGCGGGCGCGTTCAGCCGTCTGAAATACGAGCGCGGCACCCATCGCGTGCAGCGCGTCCCGGCCACGGAGTCACAGGGGCGTATCCACACGTCGGCGGTGACGGTGGCGGTGCTGCCGGAGGCAGAGGAAGTCGATGTCGATATCAAGAACGAGGACTTGAAAATCGACACCTATCGGGCCGGCGGCGCCGGCGGCCAGTACGTCAACAAGACTGAGTCGGCCATTCGCATCACCCATTTGCCGACGGGCATTGTGGTGCAGTGCCAGGATGAGAAATCCCAGCTGAAAAACAAGGAAAAAGCCATGCGCGTATTGCGTGCGCGGATCTTGGAGCAGGCCCAGGAGCAGCAGGCGGCGGAAGCGGCGGCGGACCGGAAGAGCCAGATCGGCTCCGGCGACCGCAGCGAGCGCATCCGCACCTACAATTTCCCGCAGGGGCGCGTCACCGACCACCGCATCGGCTTGACGTTGCATAAATTAGAATCGGTGCTGGGCGGCGGACTCGACGAGCTTCTCGACGCGCTGATCACGGCGGACCGGGCGGAGAAGCTGAAACGGACACAAGAATAAAAATGAGGATGGGATGAAATGGCGGAGGGACAGGTCTGGACCATCGGATCGATATTGAAATGGAGCGAGCAGTACTTCGGCAGTCACGGCGCGGAAACGCCGAGGCTCGACGCCGAAGTGCTGCTTTCGTATCTTTTGGGGCAGAAACGGATCTTCCTCTACGTGCATTTCGACCAGCCGCTGACCGCCGAAGAGCTGGCGCGCTATCGGGAGATGGTGAAGCGCCGCGCGGCGGGGGAACCGGTGGCCTATATCTGCGGCGAAAAGGAATTCATGGGGCTGACGTTCAAGGTCACGCCTGCCGTATTGGTGCCCCAGCCGGACACGGAGACTCTTGTGGAGGCGGTAATCGAGCGGCTGAAGGGAAAAGAAGGCGCGCGAATCGCGGACGTCTGCACGGGCAGCGGCGCGATTGCGCTGGCTCTCGCGCATTATTTGCCGGAAACGTCGGTGGCGGCGACGGACATTTCGGCGGATGCCGTTTCGATTGCAAAGGAAAACGCCGAAAGTCTCGGCCTCTCGGAGCGCGTGGTTTTTTGCGAGGGCGATTTGCTCGCGCCATTGTCGGGCGAAACATTTGACGCAATCGTGTCGAATCCGCCCTATATTCCCAGCGCGGAGATTGCGGGACTGCCGCGTGAGGTGCGGGCCGAACCGATAATCGCCCTTGACGGCGGCGCGGACGGCCTCGACTTTTACCGCCGCCTCGTCCATGAAAGCACGGCGCTGCTCAAGGACGGCGGTTTCCTCGCGGTGGAGTGCGGCGATACGCAGGCGGGGGCGATTGCAGAAATGGCAGTGACGGGCGGCTTCGGCAGAACGGAAATCGTCCATGACCTCTCGGACAAAGAACGGGTTGTCGTAATGTGGAAGGCATGAAGAAATTGAGGACAAGAATTGAAACAATATCTAATATAAAGGAAGCCTCAAATATTTTTGCCGAGGCGGGGGAGATGATTCGAAGCGGCGGCCTTGTGGCTTTCCCGACGGAGACGGTGTACGGCCTTGGTGCGAACGGTCTCGACGCGGAAGCCTGCGCGAAGATTTACGAGACGAAGGGACGGCCTTCGGACAATCCTCTGATTCTCCATGTCGCCGACTATGCCATGGCCAAGCAGGCCGCCGCGGAAATTACGCCGATGGCGGAGCGGGTGCTGGCGGCGTTCGCCCCCGGCCCTGTCACGGTGATCCTGCCGAAGCGGGATGAAGTGCCGTCGAAAGTGACGGGCGGGCTTGCGACAGTCGGGATTCGCATGCCGGACAACGACGTCGCCCGTGCGCTGATTCGCGCGGCGGGAACGCCGATTGCCGCGCCCAGCGCGAACCGCTCCGGTCGTCCCAGTCCGACGACGGCGGCGGCGGTCTTCGCCGATATGGACGGGAAAATCCCGTTGATTCTCGACGGTGGCCCATGCAGATTCGGCGTGGAATCCACCATCGTGGACTGCACCGGCGAGCGCGCCGAGATTTTGCGCCCCGGCGCGGTGACGAGGGAAATGCTGGCGGAAGTTTTGGGCGAGCTTGCGCCGCCGCTGGTTTTCCGTGAGGACGAAGCGCCTCGCGCCCCCGGCATGAAATACGTCCATTACGCGCCGCTTGCACCGCTGACATTGATTGACGCGCCGCGCGGGAAAATCGGCGCGGCGTTTCGCGCCGCCGTTCGCGAGGCGACGGCGGAGGGCAAGTGCCCCGGCGTCATCGTCAGCAAGGAGACGGCGGAAGAAATCGAAAGTCTTGTGCCGCCGGAGCACATCGCCGTTACCGGCAGTGCGGGCGATCTTTCCGCCATGGCGGCGAATCTTTACGAGGCCCTCCGTTCTTTCGACGACAAAGCGGCGACCGTGCTTTTCGCCGAGACGGTGGAGGAAGCGGGACTCGGCGTCGCCGTCATGAACCGCCTGAAAAAAGCGGCGGGAGGAAGAATCCGTTTTTATAATTGACGATAGGTCTTTTGGGAAGTAAAATGGAGGGGCGGATTTTTTTATTTGTGGAAAGGCGGCATCGGAATGAAAATTGCCATCGGCTGCGATCACGGCGCGCTGGCGTTGAAACAATGCGTCAAAAAAGTTCTGGCGGAGCTTGGCGCGGAGATTGACGACGTCGGCGTCTATACGGAGGATTCCGTCGATTATCCCGACATTGCGGAGCAGGTCTGCGAAAAGGTGGTTTCGGGCGCCGCGGAGCGCGGCGTTGTGCTTTGCGGCACGGGCATCGGCATTTCCATCGCCGCGAACAAGATCAAGGGGATTCGCTGTGCGCTTTGCGGCGAGGCCTATTCGGCGCGGATGGCGCGGGCGCACAACGATGCGAACGTGCTGGCCCTCGGCGGCCGCGTTCTCGGCCCAGAGCTTGCGGGCGACATTGTGCGGACGTTTTTCACGACGGACTTCGAGGGCGGCCGCCATGCGCGGCGCGTCGGAAAAATCATGGCGTTAGAAAATAAATAATAGATAGGGAGTACTTCCTCCGGCACTTCGTGCCGCCTCCCTCGGAGAGGGAGGCTTTGCTCAAATAAACAGAAAGGTTGAGGAGAAGGAAATGGCATTGATGGACACTTTGGCAACGACGGACCCCGAGCTCAAAAAGGCAATCGACAGCGAGCTTTCACGGCAGAAGAACAAGCTGGAGCTGATTGCCTCGGAAAATATCGTGAGCCGCGCGGTGATGGAGGCGCAGGGCAGCGTCCTCACGAATAAGTACGCGGAAGGTTATCCGGGCAAGCGTTACTACGGCGGCTGCGAATGCGTGGATGTGGTGGAGCAGATCGCCATCGACCGTGCGAAGAAAGTTTTCGGCGCCGCATATGCCAACGTACAGCCCCACTCCGGCGCGCAGGCGAATATGGCGGTGTTCTTCGCACTTTTGACGCCCGGCGATACGGTCATGGGCATGAACCTGACCGACGGCGGCCACTTGACCCACGGCAGCCCGGTCAATATGTCCGGCACCTATTTCAAAATCGTGCCCTACGGCGTGTCGAAAGAGACGGAGACGATTGATTACGACGCGCTGGAGAAGCAGGCCATGGAGACGAAACCGAAACTGATCGTGGCGGGCGCCTCCGCATACGCCCGTATCCTCGATTTCCCGCGACTCTCGGACATCGCGAAAAAAGTCGGCGCCTATCTGATGGTGGACATCGCGCATATCGCGGGCCTCGTGGCGGCGGGGCTGCACCCGAGTCCGATTCCTTATGCCGACGTGGTCACGACGACGACGCACAAGACGCTCCGCGGTCCCCGCGGCGGCCTGATCCTTTCGAAGGACGAGGAATTCGGCAAGAAGTTCAACAAGGCGATTTTCCCCGGTATCCAGGGCGGCCCCCTGATGCACGTCATCGCGGCAAAGGCCGTAGCCCTCGGCGAAGCGCTGAAGCCGGAGTTCAAAGAATACCAGAAGCAGGTGCTGAAAAACGCGAAGGTGCTGGCGGAAGAGCTGATGAAGAACGGCTTCCGCATTGTCACCGGCGGCACCGACAACCATTTGATGCTCGTCGATCTCCGCAGCAAGAACCTGACCGGCAAGGAGGCGCAGAACCTGCTTGACGAGGTGGGCATCACCGCGAACAAGAACACGATTCCCTTCGAGCCGCTGTCGCCCTTTGTCACCAGCGGCATCCGCCTCGGCTCGCCCGCGCTTACGACGCGGGGCTTCAAGGAGGACGACATGAAGGAAGTCGCCGACGTCATCGCGATGACGCTGGGCAACCCGAACGACGAATCCGTCCGTGAGCAGGCGCGCGCCCGTGTCGCCGCGCTCTGCAAAAAATATCCTCTTTACGAATAATACGAATCAAGGAGGCTCAAACCATGTCCGAAGACCTGAACGTCCACATCATCGATCATCCGCTGATCCAGCACAAGCTGACCCGGATGCGGATGAAAGACACGTCCTACAAGGATTTCCGCGAGCTGCTCGAAGAGATTGCCATGCTGATGGCGTACGAGATCACCCGCGATCTCCCGCTGAAGGAAATTGAAATCGAGACGCCCGTCGCGCCCTGCCGCGCGAAGGTGCTCTCCGACAACGAGGTCGGCCTCGTGCCGATCCTGCGTGCCGGTCTCGGCATGGTGGGCGGCATGCTGAACCTGATTCCGACGGCTCGAGTCGGCCATATCGGCCTTTACCGCGACCCGAAGACGCTGAAGCCGATCGAGTATTACTGCAAGCTCCCGCCCAATCCGGAAAACCGCATCTTCATCGTCGTCGATCCGATGCTGGCCACCGGCGGCTCCTCGGCGGCGGCGCTGACCATGCTGAAAAAGCACGGCGCGAAAAAGCTCGTGCTGATGTGCCTCGTGTCCGCGCCGGAGGGCGTGCGCGTCGTGAACAAAGAGCATCCCGACGTGCCGATTTATACGGCGGCGGTGGACGAAAAGCTCAACGACCACGGCTACATCGTGCCCGGTCTCGGCGACGCCGGCGACCGCATTTTCGGCACGCTGTAAAATTCGTTGATTCCATGAAAGGCAGACGCTGCACCGCGCGGCGTCTGTTTTTGTTTGCAAAAAAATTTTATGCTATACTAAAAAGAAAGTTTCTTTTAGAGGAGGAAGGGCGGAGTGTTTTCCTTTGATTTTTCGACGTGGCATTCTTTGCGCGATTTAGTCCTGCGCCCCTGCGCGTTAGTCGCGGCTGGCGTGCTTATCGGTTGGGCGGTGCATTATCGCATTCGTAAGATGATCGAGATCGGACGGGTTGCAAAGGATACGTTTTTCGGGGTTTTGCTTCGTTCAGTCGGCAAGCTGCCGATTGTTTGGGGTCTTCTGATGGGCTTGAACTGGGCCACCCGTGTGATATCGCTGCCGCCCTTCGCGCAGGGCAGGCTGGTGAACCTCCTTTTTGCAGTGCTGATCTGGACGGTCATGACGTTTCTCCAGCGGGCTATCGGCCAATTCATCAGCCTGCGCATGGCCTCGGAAGGCAGCCCTGCCTCGACCTCGCTACTACTGAATCTCGTCACTGCGACCATTTACATCACCGGAATCATTCTCGTACTCGACGAGTTCGACGTATCCATTACTCCGATGATTACGGCTCTCGGCGTCGGCGGCATGGCAATTGCCCTCGGCCTCCAAGAGACAATGGCGAACATTTTCGCGGGACTTCATATTCTGCTGACGAAGCAAGTCCGCATCGGCGATAATATTCGGCTCGAAGGGGGCGCGGAGGGGCAAATCATCGACATCACGTGGCGGTATGCGAAGATCCATACGGTCACGAACAATATCATCACCGTGCCGAACAACAAGCTGGCGGCGGCCATCATCACGAACTATGACATGGCTTCGGACAGGATGCAGTCCGTCAGCGTCATGGATGTGGCTTTCACCGTGACGGTCGGCGTTGCCTACGACAGCGACCTCGACATGGTGGAGCGCGTGACGCTGGAGGTGGCGCGGGACATACTGACCCGTCTCGATCCTTCCCTCGACATTGATGAAGGTTCGTCTACTGCGCCGGCGGTTCGTTTTCACACCTTCGGCGATTCGTCGATTCTTTTCAATGTCAATCTCCATACGACGTCCTTCAGAAGCCAGTACCTGATTCGCCATGAGTTCATCAAGGCGCTGAAAAAGCGGTTCGAGGAGGAGAACATCGTGATTCCGTTCCCGATTCGCACCGTTCGCATGGAGCAAAAAACGGAGTGAACTATCCCCGATATCCACAGGCAAAAATAATTTATCCACCTATTTTCTGTGCAAAACCGTCGTTCCTTTTCGGAAACGGCGGTTTTTTATGAAAATATTGTGGATAAAAACAGAGATTTTTTACTATATGTTGTGTTTGTTCTTGACGGGGGGAGGTAGATATTGTATAATCGAAATCGGACACGGAAAAGAACGGAAGGTTCGCAAACATCAGGAAAGAAGGCATTGACGAGATGGCACCTACGCCCGTCATTAAGAATATCAAGAAGCGGAACGGCGAAATCGTCCCGTTTGACGCGAGCAAGATATCAAACGCGATTCGCAAGGCGAATCTGGAATCCACGGATACCACATTTTCCACGCGGCAGCTGGACGCGCTGACGCGCAGCGTCATTCGCAGCATCGCCGACAAGAAAGCGCCGGGCGTCGAGTACATCCAGGACGCCGTGGAGCGCGCTCTCATCAAGAACAATTACGCGTCCACCGCGAAGGCCTATATCTTGTATCGGGCGGCGCATACCAGCATCCGCGAGGCCGAAGTGGACCTCATGGACATTTACGACGAGCTGACTTACAAGAACGCCCGCGACGCCGACTTGAAGCGCGAGAACGCGAACATCGACGCCGACACGTCCATGGGCACGATGCTGAAATACGGCTCCGAGGGCTCCAAGTATTTCATCATCCACCGGATTCTTCCGAAAGACATCGCGGCGGCGCACGTCAACGGCGACATCCATATTCACGATATGGACTTCTACATGCTGACCGAGACCTGCTGCCAGATCGATCTGCTGAAGCTGTTCAAGGACGGCTTCTCCACCGGTCACGGCTGCCTGCGGGAGCCGAACGACATCCGTTCCTATGCGGCGCTGGCCTGCATCGCCATTCAGGCAAACCAGAACGAGATGCACGGCGGCCAGTCGATTCCGAACTTCGATTACGCCATGGAGCCGGGGGTCATCAAGACCTTCCGCAAGCAATATTTCTCTCACCTCGGGGACGCGCTCTCGATGCTTTTGGGTATGAAGCTCGACGACGCGCGCCTGCTCACGAAGGAGATTGAGCGGTGCGTGGATGCGCCGATTCGGTTTGAGACCATGGACGAATACGGAAAGCGGCTGGTGGAGTTCTTGCCCGCGCATCAGGCGGAAGGCGGATTCCAGCCGATCTCGCCGGAGATGGCGCAGCGCGCCCATGACTTTGCGAACGAGGCCGCCTGGAAATCTACCGACCACGCGACGTTCCAGGCGATGGAGGCTTTCGTTCACAACCTGAACACCATGAATTCCCGCGCCGGCGCGCAGGTGCCGTTCAGCTCCATCAACTACGGCACGGACACCTCGCCGGAGGCGCGCATGGTCATGCGCAACCTCCTGATTGCCACCCGGTCGGGACTTGGCAGCGGAGAGACGCCGATTTTCCCGGTGCAGATTTTCAAGGTCAAAGAGGGGATCAACTACAACCCCGAAGACCCGAACTACGACCTTTTCCAGCTTGCGATGGAGGTCTCGGCGAAGCGGCTGTTCCCGAACTTCAGCTTCCTCGACGCGCCCTTCAACAAGCAGTATTACAAAGAGGGCGACTACAACCACGAAGTCGCCTATATGGGCTGCCGCACGCGCGTCATAGGCAACGTGCACGATCCCTCGCGGGAAGTCACCTGCGGCCGCGGCAACCTAAGTTTTACCAGCATCAACCTGCCGCGTCTCGCCATCGAGGCGAAAGGCGACCTGGAGCAGTTCTTTGACAGCCTGGACGACGTCATCGACCTCGTCATCCGTCAGCTGCTGCACCGCTTCAAGATCCAGTGCACGAAACGCGCCCGCAATTATCCCTTCCTGATGGGGCAGGGCGTTTGGATCGACTCCGACGGCTTGGAGCCGGACGACAGCGTGGCGGAGGTCTTGAAGCACGGCACGCTGACCATGGGCTTCATCGGCCTTGCCGAGTGCCTGAAGTCCCTTACGGGCAAGCATCACGGCGAGTCGGAAGAAGCGCAGAAACTCGGCCTGCGTATCGTTTCCTATATGCGGCAGCGGATGGACGACGAAGCGAAACGCACCGGGCTGAACTGGAGCTTGATTGCGACGCCGGCGGAAGGGCTTTCCGGCCGCTTCCTGCGCATCGACCGCCAGCGTTACGGCGAGATCGAGGGCGTCACAGACCGCGACTACTATACGAACAGCTTCCATGTGCCGGTCTATTTCCCCATCGCGGCCGTGGATAAAATCCGTCTCGAGGGTCCCTACCATGCCCTCACCAACGGCGGTCATATCAGCTACGTCGAGATGGACGGCGACCCGACGAAGAACGTCAAAGCCTTCGAAGCCATCATTCGGTGCATGCATGACAACGGCGTCGGCTACGGCTCCGTCAATCATCCCGTGGACCGCGACCCGATCTGCGGCTATAACGGCCTCATCATTGACGTCTGCCCGCGCTGCGGACGGACCGAGGCCGAGCACCATCATCATCAAGTCATTCCCCGCATCCATTGCGGAAATTAAAATAAGAAGGGAAGATGCATCATGGTAGTCAACGGAACGGACGTCACAGTTACAGGAATAGAGAATATCTCTGAACAAGAGATACTTGCATATATGGATTTTATTCATCGCGACAATCAGCGCGACGAGATCGAATCTTTGGAAATCTCGGCGGCGGAAGGAGACAACGTAGCGCTCGACTACACGCTGCGTCCGCCTAAATTCCAGAGGATTCGCCGGATTACCGGCTATCTGGTCGGCACCCTCGACCGCTTTAACAACGCGAAGCGCGCTGAGGAACACGATCGCGTGAAACACGGCCTTCACTGAGGGGGCACCCCAAGCTTCGCAAAGCCTCCCCGGCAATGCGCAGCGCTCTCTCTTGAAATAGGACGCGGATGGCTTTTCTTCCCCAAAAGACGGCCGGAAACGTCCAAAAGCCCTGATGCACCCCGCATCGGGACTTCCCCTTTCTGCCCTGCCTTCCCCGGCGGGGCAGTTTTTACGAAAGCATCTGTTGGGCCTTTTCTTTCGGCAGTTTATACTTAATAGCCCTCCCCTTTGGGGAGGGGGACCGCGTTAGCGGTGGGTGAGGTTTTGCAATGTTACGCTATGAGACCTCATCCGACGCCCTTCGGGCGCCACCTTCCCCAGAGGGGAAGGCTAATCACTTTTTCGGGAGGTTCGCGGCATGAAACTTCGTATTGCCGGAACGATCAACGATTCCGTCGTGGACGGCGACGGATATCGTTACACCATATTCACCCAGGGCTGCCCGCACCACTGCCGCGGCTGTCACAACCCGGAGACCTGGAATCCGGAGGGCGGCAAAGACGCGGACACCGAGGAACTGATGGCCGAGATTCGGGCGAATTCTCTTTTGGAAGGCGTCACCTTTTCCGGCGGCGAGCCTTTTGCCCAGCCCGCGCCCCTGCTGCAGATCGCGCGGGAAGCGCACGCGCAAGGTCTCGACGTTTGGAGCTATACCGGCTACGTGCTTGACGAGCTGATCGCCATGCACGACCCCGACGTGGACGCCCTGCTGAACGAGCTGGACGTGCTGGTGGACGGCCCCTTCGTCATGGAGGGACGCGACCTCACCCTTCGCTTCCGGGGGTCGCGCAACCAGCGCGTCATCGACATGAACGCCACCCGCGAACGCGGGGAAGTCGTGCTGAAATATAACGACTGAATAAAGAACAGTAAGCCGCCCTTTCACGGGAAAAATCCGTGGGAGGGCGGCGTTGCTTATATGGTTTACAATGTAAACGAGATGGTTTATAATAATCGCAAAGGAGGGCAATAGCGATGGCAACTACGGTTCCGACGCAAATACGGATTGACCGTGATATCAAGGAAAAAGCCGTGTCGCTTTTTGCGAATTTAGGGTTGGATATGTCCGGGGCAATCAATATTTTCCTTCATCAATGCGTCTTGCGCGGAGGGCTGCCTTTCGCAGTAGAAATGCCGCATTACAGCAAGCAGACATTGGAGGCGATGGCAGAAGCCCGGCGTGTGTCTCGCGACCCAAAAGTTCCAAGTTATGATAATATGGATGACTTGAAGAGAGCGTTGGAGACATGAAGTACCGCGTCAAGTTTACTGCGGCTTACAAAAAGGCTATAAGCGTGCGAAGAAATGCGGGCTGAATATGGATCTTTTGGATGAGGTCGTTGATGTTTTACGGAATGGCGAAAAACTCGATGCGAAATATCATGACCATGCATTACACGGATATTTTGAAGGATTTCGGGAATGTCATATTCAGCCGGATTGGCTGCTGGTTTATCTTGTCGAGGAGGATATTTTGACATTAACTCTTACCGATACCGGAACCCATTCAGATATATTTGATGAATAGCCGTCCTTTCACGGGAAGATTTATGAGAGGGCGGCTGCTAAAATGAGGTAGTCGCGCGGAAGTTTTTCCTTCATGCGGCAGCCTCATTTTTTTGCGTCTGTATTTACGACGTTTCGAGCGGATGATAAAAGTTGAGGTAAGAAATTCAGAAAGTAAGAAAATCAGAAAATCAGAAATTCGGAAATTCTGATTTTCTGACCTCGCTTTTTTTGTATGCTTCAAATGGGCGTCGTTACAGGTGGCTTTTTTTCGACGGGAAATTTTTTGGCAAAGGATTTTTTGACGCTCCTGTCGAATAACAATATATATAACGGAAAGAAAGGCGTGGGGCATATCTTTATCATGACAAGGCGGATGATCGACGAAATGATTATTTCACAATCCATATAGGGAGGGATTGGCGATGAAGGAAACGAACGAGCTGGATTTTACTTGCGGCGTCAGCGACGATGAACTGACGGAACGCTTCAAGGCGTCCATTCGCATTGACAATGAGATCAAGCGGGTCAAAGGAACACCGATTGCCGGATATGACGTAAAAAAACGGCAGGCATATTTGGAATATGCCGACGGGAGACGCGAATATGCAGAATCCTGAGGGCAAGAAGCCGGAAATCATCGTTTTTGCCGGACCGAATGGGAGCGGAAAATCGACGATTGCGCGCATGGCAAAAATCATTGAGCCATATATCAATGCGGACGACATCAAACGGACGACGCAATGCGACGATTTGGAAGCGGCCAAACAAGCGGAAGCTCTTCGAGAGAAACAGGTTGCGCTTGGGCAGGGATTCACATTTGAAACGGTGCTATCCACGGAGCGCAATTTGAATCTTTTGCGAAAAGCGAAAGAAAAGGGATTTTTCATTCGCTGTATTTACGTTCTTACGGCAGACGTGGCCGTCAATATCATGCGTGTGCGGTCGCGCTTCGCGGCAGGCGGGCATGACGTTCCAAAAGAAAAAATCAAATCGCGCTATACAGCGGCACTTTCCTTGATTCCTGCGCTCGTGGAAATATGTGATATCGTTCACATTTATGACAATACCGACGAGCCGTATCGCATATTCAAGAAGCGAAAAGATGTGTATTTCTATTGGGAGAATCTGTTTTGGGAGAAAAAAGGGGTTGAACGGTTGACAGGGCGGAGGCTATAAATGCCGTACGGCGGTCGCCATCCATATGAGATTGTCTCTTTGCTTTGTTAAGACTTTATTGAAAATATTCCGTACGGATTGCAAATCCTTCCGTATTGAAGTTGCTAAAGAAAAATTTTTAAGTCCTATAGAAAACATAATGCGCTCGTGATAAAATACAAATAAGTGGATAAACTGTGGATAATATGTGGTTGAACGGCTTATGCTGTGGGCATCGGATGTTGTATGTTTTTTTGTTGCGCTCTTTTTTAGGGAGGTCTTGTACAGATATGCCAAACTGGATGGAAGTTTCACGTGAAATCAATGGGACAATCCCTCCCATTCATGCGGTTCGCAACAAATACTTGCAAATAATGCATAAATATACAGGCCGAAATATTATTGCCTATTATTCTGCTTTTTTGCAAAAGCCTAACCTTAATCAAACGGGAATTGATGACAATGATAAAAATGCTTTTATGCAGGCGGTTCATGGTCTTGATCGTTCAAAGGGTTTGGATTTGATATTACATACCCCAGGAGGAAATTTGGCCGCCACAGAATCACTTGTTATCTATTTGAAGCAAATGTTCGGCAATGATATCCGGGCATTCGTCCCTCAAATTGCCATGTCTGCGGGCACAATGATTGCACTGGCTGCAAAAGAAATTGTTATGGGGAAGCAATCCAACTTAGGACCGATTGATCCTCAATTTGGCGGTATTTCATGTGCTGGAATTATTGAAGAATTTAATACTGCGGTGAATGCAGTAAAAATTAATCCAGCTAGTGCCGCGATGTGGGGTATGATTATTCAAAAATATCATCCTACGTTCATTGGTGAATGCGATAAAGCTATCAAATGGGCTGAAAAAATGGCAAAAGATTGGTTGGCAGCGAATATGTTTCATTCGTTGACACCCAAAAAACGTACAAAAACCGTCGATAGTATTGTGGAGAAATTATCAAGTCATACGGAAACTTTTTCACATCAGCGACATATTCATATGGAGGAATTATCAAAATTGGGATTAAAAATTGTCGCATTAGAAGAATTAGATTCCAAAAAAATCGGCGGGTGTACTGATTTGCAGGATTGTGTTTTAACATTGCACCATGCATATATGCAATGTCTCTCTGTCTTGAATATTCGCAAAATCATAGAAAATCATATAGGAAGCAATATGGCAATGCTTGCAGGTGTTCAAGTGCCGAATCAAAAGAAATAATTGTTATAAGCTAAGTGAAAGGAGAGAATGACATGAAAGAGAAAAACTACTTGGAAGATTATAAAAAAATAGTTGGTTTCATTCCTCCGATTCATTATGATTCTCCGGAACAACAGGGAAATATGCTAAAAAAATATTCCATGTTCCAAGATGAAGACATTCAATATTGGAATGATGCTCTTGTAGGTGAGTCATACACTGTAATGAGAGCGCAGTAAAAAATGGGACACCGCGTAGCGGTGTCCCATTTTTTACCTAAAATATTTCTCTATCGCCTGTTCCTTTTGTAAAAGCAAGGCTTCCTTCCGCTTTTGGGCTTTTTGCTTTGCCTTGTCGCATTCCTCGACAAAGGCGGCGAATTGGTTTTGCAGGTTGATGGGGGGAATAGCCCCTTTCAATTCTTTGATTTTCCCTTGAAATAGATTTGGTTGTGCTTGTTGAACGATTGAATTTGCTATTTGCTTTTGTAAATGGTCTGAAGTAATCATGTATTCTGCATAAATCGGATTGACATTTTCGTTGAAGCGCAATAGTGCTACACTCCGTACCATTTGGCATTTGATTCCTTGCGGGATAATGCAACAACGCCCGATAGTTCCAGAACAAGAAATGAGCACATCTTTTTCTTGGGGAATAATGCGCTTAGCAATCCGTTGGTACTCATCCTCATCAATGAAATCAACATCTTCGAGCCGCAATGAATGGTTTAAGACATTTCTTGCTGATAAAAGGAAAATGCCATTTGACACTCTGCGCGGAGTATTATGTTCACCGTCTGTTATAATTTCGCAAACTTCATGAAATGTTTGTTCTTTCCAGCGATAGGGATTTTTTTCCATGTCCCCAAACATCTTCACAAACTTCGCCTGTATATCCTTGTCGCATTTCTTGACAAGAGTTTCCTGATCCGCTATCTGCTTGTCAATCTTATCAATCTCCTGCACGATTTTCTTTTGTACGGCTTTTTCCGGCACTTGAATTGTCAGATTCTTGATTCGCTGCGTGGAGGCGCGATTATTGCGCGAGAATCGTTCATATTCTCCTTCGACCTTCAGTGCCATTGCCAGATATTTTGGCAGGATTTTGTCCGTGCTGACGCGAAGCACGCCGCAATGGTCGGTGGGGTAAAACGGCTGATTTTCGGGCATATAGTTGACCATCCAATCGCCGTCGATGCCCCAGAGAATCGACGGCACAGAAAAATCAGTCAGGTTTTGCTTGTTGATATATCCGAACGGTTCAAATACATTTGCGCTGTAGACGGGATACTTGCCGTTTTCCTCAATTTCCGACGATACAACGCGATCCCCGATGCTGACCTCGAACTCCGCGCCGTTCAGTTTGTAGGCGGTCATCCCCTCTTTATTTTCCGTATTTCGTGCTTTTGTGGTCTTGATTGCCTTATTGAACGTCACGCCGCTAAAGTCAAGCATATCCGCCAGCGGCAAATAATGATAATACGCCGAGAGCGCGGGCATGTCCACTTCCTCGTCGCCATAGCTTGCCCGCACGAGGGCGGCAAGCGTATCCTCGGCAGTGCGATCGTCGGGGCGGTACATGAGACCGCCTTCCGTTTTGATCTGTATTCCTTCCTGTCCTTTGCGGTTGCTCCATGTGTAGCCGAGGAAGGTTTCCTGCGCCTTGTTTTCGTCGGGCGCGGTGATAATTAACGTCGTCTGCCGATGACAAAGGCCGAAGTAAGTCAGTTTTTCGGATTCCAACGCGAGGGCGAAGTCATAGAAATGCGCATTGCACCACAACCTCTGCTCGTTTTCAGCGGCAGCCATAAAGCTTCGCTGCTTCACTTTGGTCGTATATTCAGCGGACGCGAGAAACGCGGCGGCATAAGCGGCGAAATACGGCACATCGTCCCATTCGTCATAGTCCCGCCCGCGCGAGAGAAATTCACGATAGTCCGGCTCGGAAACGCCGATTTTCGCAAGATAGCCCTCGAAAAGCTCTTTATCTTCCCAATCGGCGAGCGGACGATTTTCCATGATGGCGTCTTTGCTGTCCGTGATGAGGTCGATACGCTTGGGCGGCTCGTCGAACTTTTGCAGGAATACGATGATGGTGTTTGTTCCCGTCGCGCCGAAGGTCTTGCTGCCGAACTGCGCAATCGCGCGAATATAAAAATTCGTCAGCAGGGATTCGCGGGCGGCGATGAAGCTGCCGTTTTCCTTGTTCAATATGCTGCTGGGAAGGATGACCGCCGCGACGCCGTCCGGCTTCACAAGCTGGGCGATACGCTCGACGAAAAGCGTCTCAATCTCGGAGCCGTCGTTGGAGATTTTCGACAGAATGGCAAAGTCGTTGTCCCTGAGCTTCAAATGCTGTTTGAACGCATAGACGGCATAGGGCGGGTTGGCAACGAGCACGTCAAAGGCGTTGGGGACGACGCCCTTGTCCCTGTAGTTTTCCAATCCGTCGCCGAAAATGATATTGCCGCCGCCCGCGCCGTGCATGAACAGCGAGATTTTCGACACGCGCGCGAGGCGGTAGTCTTTTTCTATGCCATAAAGTTTTTCCTTTACCCAGTCGCCGCTTTTTTCCGCGCCGGCTCTTTGCATGGCGTCGTTGATTGCCTCGAAGCCCTGTGTCAGGAAGTGGCCCGCGCCGCAGGCGTAGTCCACGAGCTTTGGGGCTTCGACGTCGCCCGTCTTTCGGACGATTTCATCCATCGGCAGGCTGTCCCAGATGAAGCGCGTAATCGGCACGGGCGTAAAGAACTGCCCTTCGTTCTGCTTGAAGCCTTTATTCAAAAGTTGCTCGAACAGATCGCCGAGGGTTTGCAAGTCGCTGGCGCCGATGATGCGATAGTTCTCAAAAAGCTGGACGACTTCGACGAGGATCTTGCCGTTTTGGTAGAAAAGCTCTTCGTTGTGTACGTCTTTGAAGGCGAAGTCGTTGTTCGTGTAGAATTTCAAAATGCGGAGCGTTTGTTTCAGGTCGGCAATCATCTTTTTCCGGTTTTGCCCGGTGTATTGCCTGACAAGCGTGTCGGCGTAATCGTCGGAGATATAGAAGATTTCTTCGCGCATGAATTTTTCCATGCCGTCCCGATGGAGCCGCTGCAAGCGGTCTTGCAGGGATTCGTAAGTGTCGGTGCCGACTTTGTATTGGAACTCGACAATATCCTGTTCGCCCTTTTGTATCTCGTCCACTAATTTGCAGATAAAGAGCGCGACGAGGCGGTTGAAGGCGTTTTCCTTGTCCGAGACGTTGTTGTGGCGCAGAATTTCCTCAAAGCGGTTCACGATTTTGTCGTTTTCCGCGAAGTCCTTGAGGTCTTTTTTGCGAAGCGGCTTCAGCCCGATTTTGTAAGCGACGGTGTCCTCCCGGAGCACCACGTCGCCGCAAAGCCGTTTTTCATACGTTTCGTCCCATACGTCGAAAAGCTCCTGTACCGCATGGGCGTTTTGGTATAGCTTGATGGTACCGTCTTTTTTCGCGGAGTTTATGATGTTTTTGTCGTCGCGGCAATCAATACTTTCCGTCGTATAGGTGATATTGCCGTTTTCATAGTCCGAGGCGTAAAGAATCAGCCACTCACAGCTTTTTTCCTGTTGCCAATAGGAGAAAAGCTGCCCGCCGTCGCTTTTCGTGTCGTCAAACGCTTTTTTGTATTCCTTTCCGGCGGTCTTGCACTCGATGATGAACAGCATTTTCCCGTCGGCGTTCGTCACGCAAATATCGGCGCGCCCGCTTTTCGCGTCGTGGCCGAGATGCCATTCCTTTTCCAACTCGATATGTTCGGGGCGGTAGCCCTTTTCAAGCAGCCGATGCACGCACTCGAACACGACGAGATTTTCTTTGTGCGACTCGTCGTAAAAGTCGTTACGATCACGGCCTTTGATTTGCTCTGGATACATGAGCTTTTGCGCTTTGAGGTCGGCTTTCAGGCTGGCGCCGAAGGCGGGAAATTCCTTTTCATACAGATTTCCATTCTTGGTGAAACCCATCACGCGCAGCGCGTCAGCAAAATTTTCCGGGGTAATCATAATTTCCTCCCGTTTTCGTGCAAATATTATTCTGCAAGATATTATAATAATTTTGCCTTAGTTTCGCAATCGTAGCAAGCAGCATACACAAGGCGCCCTCCGCAGGCCGGGCGTGGAATAAAAGTTTTGGGAATAAGAAAAAGCACCTTGCGCTTTGCAGGGTGCTTTGGTATTTCTATGGGAGGGGCTGTCCGGGCATCCGCGTCCCTCGTCCGAACACAGGGCTTCGTCACTTTTTATGCCAAGCTCCACCCTTTCGGCATATTTAGTGTACTGCAAAACAATGGAAAAGTCAATTTGTATGAGGCGTTGGTATTGCTTCTCTTGTCAGGCCTGACGGGGGAGAGTATAATAAACGCGAATGTTATCACTTTACGGAAAGGAAAATCGCGTATGAGACGTACTTTTTTGAAGCTGATTGCCGTTTTCGCGGCGATGGCGTTGATGGTTTTCGCGGCGGGCTGCGGCGGGAGCAAGGGCGCGTCCTCGGGGAGCGGCTCGACGCAGACACAGCAGGCGCAGCAGCAAAAGCCGCAGAAGCAGGACAAGCAGGACAAGAAGGACAAGAAGTCCGGCTATACGATGAGCGACGTCAAGCGGCTCAAGAATACGGAGAATTTCTCGCGGCACGGTCTCGAGCATATCTTCGACGGTACGGTCAACAAGAAGGGCAAGGCCACCGGCTTCCATTACAGCCGCGTCGAGGACAGCAAGGGCCGGATCCTTGACGGTACGCGCGGCAAGAAGGACGAGAACGGCGTCTTCACCGCGAAGGTCGAGGTGGACGGCGTGAAGAAGGAGGGCTTCAGTTCCTTCTATCCCGAGGACTGGTCGCCGCAGGATGTGGTGGACGCCATCAATACCGCGTACAAGGACGCGCTGGCCGATAAGCAGAATCCGCGCGGCTCGCTTTGGATAGGGCACGCGGGCAAGCTGGAGATCGATATGTATTTGGACGACAATCGGAAAATCCTGACGGCCTTTCCGGTTCATCGGGGGAAGAAATGATGCTGAAGTATAAAATTGAAATCGAGGGCAAAGAAAATCCGATTCCCGTTGTGACCTTCGCGGATAAGAAATACGAGCTGGCGGCGACGTTCCTCGTAGGGGAGGCGCGGAATTTCGGCGCGGAGATCGTGGCCGCGCTGGACGAGGTCGTTTCGGGCAAAAAGAAGACCGGCGCTTTCGCCGGGAACGTGTTCAGTCTCGAGATCGCGCCGGGAACGACGACGATCTGCGACGATATTTCGGGGAAGGAATGCGAGATTGGGACGCAGGATTTGAAAAAGGCGGCCGAGGATTACCGGGCGGCGTATGAGAAGCTGCTGCAAAAGAAGAAATAGAGAAGCGTTCTGTGTTTTATCCGCCTCGCGGTGCTGTGCCGCGGGGCGTTTTTATGTTATACTATAGTTGATTGCGTATATATTACGACGGGAGGAATCAGCAATGAGAAAAGCGGTCGTTTTTTTCCTCGCGCTGCTTTTGTGTGCGGCGACGGGCTGGCGGGCAGAGGCGGCGGATTACAGCCGGCCGGAGAATTGGGCCTACTGCGAGTCGGGCGAGAGCGAGAAGCCGGTGGACGTGTTCTTCGTCTGCCCGTTGGTGCTTTTCGGCAATCCGGAGAACCGCAATATGGATTTCGCCGACACGCAGGCGCGGGCGAATTTCGTCGGGGCGGTGAACATGGAGCGCGGGATTTACGATGCGGACGCGCGCTTTTTCGCGCCTTATTACGGTATGGCGGGGCTTTCGGTTTATGAGATGCCGGAGGCGGAAGGCGAGAAGTATTTGAAGCTGGCATACAAAGACGTTCGCGCGGCGTTCCTTTATTATCTCGCGAAGTACAACGACGGCCGGCCGTTTATCCTGGCGGGCTTTTCCCAGGGCGCCGATCATGTGCTGCGGCTGATGAAGGAGTTTTTCCGCGACGAGGAGCTGCAGGACAATCTCGTTGCAGCATATCCGATCGGCTGGCGCGTGACGGTGGAGGAGCTTCGTGCCGCGCCGTATCTGCATTTTGCCGAGGGCGAGCGGGACACGGGCGTTATCGTCACGTTCAATACCGAGGAGCCGTCGGTGGCGTGGTCGCCGATTATCCCCGAGGGGGTGCGGGCGCTGGCCATCAATCCGCTGAACTGGCGCACGGATTGGAAAGAGGCGGACAAGAGCCTGAACAAAGGCGCGTGCTTCGTCGACGTCAGCGGCAATATTGTCAAGGAGATCCCGCATCTGACGGGTGCATATATCGACATGAAGCGCGGCGCGCTGAAGGCGCCGGACGTTTCGCCGGAGGCGTATCCGTCGGGGCTTTCGATTTTCCCGCAGGGCGTCTATCACATTTACGATTATCAATTCTTCTACCGGAATTTGCAGGAGAACGTGGCGGCGCGCATCGAGGCGTATTTCTCCGGAGAGAATGAGGAGGAAGACGCGGCGTGAGGCTGGGAGGACAGAATGGCTGACGCAGAACAGGCAAGAATCGCACAGGAGCTTTATGAACGGCTCGGGCGAGCGGATAATATCCTGCAGGCGACGAACTGCATGACGCGGCTTCGCGTGCGGCTGGTGAGAAAAGACGCGGCGCTTGTGGCGGCGGTCAAGGGCGTCAAGGGCGTGATCGGCGCCCTTGACGTCGGGGACGAGTTCCAGATCGTGCTGGGGCCGGGCCGCGTGCAGGCGGTGGCGGACGAGGTGCGGTCGTTTATGGCGGCCGACCGGGCGGCGGCGAAAAAGAAGTCCGGCGCGAACGTGGAGGTCGAGGCGCTCCGCGAGGCAATCAAGGCGAAGAACGCGACGCCGGTGAAGCTGTTTTTCCGCCGTATCGCGAGTATTTTCGTGCCGCTGATTCCCGGTTTCATCGCCTGCGGACTGATCACGGGGATTTTAGGCGTGTATCTGAAGCTTGCGCCGGAGACGGCGAACGCGCCGCTGGTGAAGCTTCTCGCGGTGTTCGGCAACGCGGTGTTCTGGGGCATGAATCTTTTCGTCGGCTGGAGCGCGGCGCAGGTTTTCGGCGGGACGCCGATTTTGGGCGGCGTGCTGGCGGCGGTTATCAGCCATCCGGGGCTTGCGAACGTGACGCTTTCCGACGCGCCGCTGCTGCCGGGGCGGGGCGGCGTGATTTCCGTGGTGCTGGCGGCGGGGATGGGCGTGTGGCTTGAAAAGCGGCTGCACCGCGTCGTGCCGGAGATTTTTGATTTGTTCCTGACGCCGCTGCTTACGGTTCTGCTGGCTGGGGCGGCGACGGTGCTCGTGGTGCAGCCTTTGGGCGGCGTGCTTTCGGATTGGATCGGGCGGACGGCGACGGCGGCGGTCGGGTCGGGCGGCGCGGTCACGGGATTCGTGCTCGGCGGGCTTTGGCTGCCGATGGTGATGCTCGGCATCCATCAGGCCATGACGCCGATCCATGTGGACCTGATCGCCCGCTACGGCGTGACGGTGCTGCTGCCGATCTTGGCGATGGCGGGCGCGGGACAGGTGGGCGCGTCGATGGCCGTCTATGTACGGACGAAGAGCCGCCGACTGAAAAAGACGGTGGCGTCGGCGCTTCCCGTTGGGCTGATGGGCGTCGGGGAGCCGCTGATTTACGGCGTCACGCTGCCGCTGGGAAAGCCGTTTGTCGGCGCCTGCATTGGCGGCGCGGCGGGCGGCGCGGTGCAGGCGCATTTCGCGGTAGGCGCGGCGACGCTCGGCATCTCGGGCCTGCCGTTGGCGGGCGCGACAGACCATGTTTTGATGTACCTCTTGGGCGTCGTTATCGCCTATGCCGTGGGATTCGCCGCGACGTGGGCGCTGGGTTTCGACGATCCGGAGGAATGAAAGTCATGAAAGGAAGAAAGAAAATGAGGAATCAGAGAAACGGCCGGTTATTTTTCCTGTGGGCGGTATTCGCGCTGGCGGCGCTGCTGTTCGCGCCGATGCGGGCGGACGCGGGGCGGCTGGAGGAAATCGCCGAGCGCGGCACGATCCGCATCGGCACTACGGGCGATTATCGCCCGATGTCGTATCTGAACCCCGAGACGGGCGAATACGAGGGCATCGACGCGGAGCTTTCGCAGATCATCGCGAAGTCGCTGGGCGTTGAGATCGAGTATGTGCCGACGAGCTGGCCCACGCTGACCGAGGATACGCTGGCGGACAAGTTCGATTTCGCGCTTTGCGGCATTTCCCGCAATTTCACCCGCGCCCGGATTATGGCAATGTCCGACGGCTACGGCGTCGGTTATTTCGGCAAGACGATCCTGTGCCGCGCGGCGGACGCGAAAAAGTTCCAAAGCCTCGAGGATATCGACAAGCCGGACGTGCGCGTGATGATCAATCCGGGCGGCACCAACGAGAAATTCGCCCATGCGAACCTGAAGCACGCGAAGCTCATCGTCCATCAGCAGAACGCGGAAATCCCGTCCCGCATTGCCGAGGGCGAGGCCGACATCATGATTACCGAGGTGGTGGAGGCGAATCATTATGTGCGGCTCGACAAGCGCCTGGCCGCGCCGATGGTGGACCGCCCCTTCACGATCCATTCCTGCGGCGCGCTGATGATGAAGGGCGATCAGGAATTCCTAAACTATATCAATTTCGTATTCGCCGAGCTGCGTGCGGACGGCACGATGGCGAAGCTGGAGGAAAAATACTTGAAATGACGGCGGAGGAGCGGGCGGCGCTGTTGGCGGACCTCCACACTACCACCATGGGCGAGGAACGGATTCGCCGGAACGCCGCGCCGGACGCGGACGACGTGGTCGCGTGGTGCAGGGATCGGATTGCGGCACCGGACGCCGTCATGGAGCGTCGGGGCAAGAATATCTATATCACGTCGGGCGGCTCACGCTGACCGTCCACGCCGGGAGCCATACGGTCATCACGGCGCACAGACTGGGAGGAGTACGATGAGAACTTTTTCAAAGACGGCTTTGATTTCCGCTTCGGCGGCGGGATTCCTTTGCCTCGGCTGTTTTTTCGCGTCGCCGGAGGCGGGAAACGGCGCTTATACGCCGGGCGCGACCTGCGGGGCGAGAGCGCATGACAAGAAACCGAAGGCGGAGGCGAAACCGGAGTTCCCGCCCGCGCCGCCGGGAGAGTTGGACAGGGCGAAGCTCGCCAACGCCGTGTGGACGATGGGCGGCTCCTTTCAGACGCCGATCCTGCCGAAGAGCGGCGACCTTGAGGACGTGACAATCTTCGGCCGCTCCGAGGCGACGGAAAAGCAGATGGTGGATTTCATCCTGCGGCGCAACCCGACGCCGGATATTTCCTGCACGGTGGAGGAAATCGTCGGTTACTATTATGAGGAGGCGGGACGCGAAGGCATCCGCGCCGACATCGCGCTGTGCCAGGCCTGCAAGGAAACGGGATTTTTCAAATACGGCGGCGACGTGACGGCGGACCAGAACAACTATTGCGGTCTCGGCGCCACGGGAAACCATGAGCCGGGGGCACGGTTCGAGACGGCTCGGCTCGGCGTCCGCGCCCATATCCAGCATTTGATGGTCTATACGACGACCCGCAGGCCGGAGACGGAAGTCATCGATCCGCGCTATGAGCTGGTCATTGAGAAGCGCCCGGACATCCACGGCATCGTCAAGACGTGGACGGGGCTCAACGGCAAATGGGCGGTGCCCGGCACTTACTACGGGCAGGATATCCTGAACCTCTGGCGGCAGGCGAAGGCGCCCGACGGCTCGCCTACGTCCCTTTTGAACGCTTCCGAGGCCGTGCGTCGCGCGCCGGACGATCCGAACGCCTATATCCGCCGCGCTGTGGCCCGGTTCTACGCGGGGGAGACGGAGCGTGCGGTTTTGGATTATGACAAGGCCATCGAGCTTTCGCCCTCCGCCGAGGCGTATTTGGATCGGGCGATCTGCTACGAGGCGCTGCATGATTTGGCGAAGGCCGAGGCCGACTATACGGCGGCCATCGCGCTCGACCCCATGATGCCGCAGCCGTGGTACAATCGGGGCAATCTTTATTTGCTGGCGGACCGTTACAAAGACGCGATCGCGGACTTCGAGCGGGAGCTTGCGCTGAATCCGCAGTCGGCGGACGCCCGCGTCGGGATCGGCATCGCCCATGCGAAGTTAGGCGATTACGAAGCCGCGTGGAAGGATTTCTTCATCGTGACGGACGAGATCCACGACAACAACGAGGCGGCGCTGGCGAACCAGAAGATCATGATGGACGCGGTCAAAGGGAAGAAGAAATGAGTCTGAAAAACATTTTGGCGAGCGTACTGCTCGCCATTTTTGTGCAGGGGACGGCGCTGGCCGCGCCGATTCCCCTTCGCGGCGTGGTCGAGGGCTTTTACGGCAAGCCGTGGACGCAGGCCCAGCGCGCCGACATGCTGGCGTTTTGCGAGGCGCACGGGCTGAACGCTTACATCTACGCGCCGAAGGACGACCCTTATCACCGGGAGAAATGGCGCGAGCCGTACCCGAAATCGAAAATGAAAAAGCTGGCGGCGCTCATTCGCGAGGCGCAAACGCGTCAGGTGAGATTCATCTTCGCCGTGTCGCCGGGGCTGGATTTTTTGTATGCGCCGCTGCACGGCGCGGAGGACCGGGAAAAGCTCCTGGAGAAGCTGGAAGCCGTTTACGCCGTCGGCGCGCGGGATTTCGCGATTTTCTTCGACGATATCAAGGAAAAGGACGGGAGCGGGCAGGTGGAGCTGCTGCGCTGGCTCGACGAGCATTTCGTCGCGGCGCACGGCGACGTTTCACCGCTCATCACCGTGCCGACGGAATATTTTCTGGCCGACATGCGGGAACCGGGCGGCGCGGCGAAGCCTTATACGAAGGCGTTTTCCAAAGGGCTGCCCAAAACTGCGGTTCCTCTTTTCACCGGCGACGGCGTCGCAATGGGGACCCTGACGAAGGAAACCCTCGACCGGGCGGCGGCGCTTTACGGGCGGCGGCTCGGCCTCTGGTGGAATTACCCGGTCAACGACTACATGGAGGCGAAGCTCGCCCTCGGTCCGGTGGAAGGCCTGCCGAAAGACGCGGAGCTTCCCGCTGTTTTCTTTAACCCCATGGCCGTTCCGGAGACGTCGAAGATTGCCCTCGCCACGGGTGCGGCCTTCGCGCTCGCGCCGGAAAGCTACGATCCGCAGACTGAGTGGGAAATCGCGATTCGCGAACAATACGGCGGCCTCGCGTCGGAAATGGAGCTGTTCGCCGACCAAAGCCAGCGCCTTGAAAACAACTGGGCGCATATCGGCAGGAACGATGGCACGGCGCTCCGCGCCGAAATGGACGACTTTTGGCGCGCGTGGCAAAGTGGGGAGGACGTCGCCGGCCGCGCAGCGTCGCTGCGGCAACAATTCGACGCGCTGCAGGAAGCGGCGGAGCTTTTGCGGCGCAAGCTGCCGAAGGAAAAGCTTCGCGAATGTAAGCGGCAGCTGAAGCAGCTTGGACGTCTCGCCGAAGCCGACAGTCTCGCCCTTGACTTGCTCGAAGCCAAACGGCAGGGCGACGAAAAGCGGACGAAGAAGCTGGCGAAAAAACTCCGGAAGAGATGGGAGAATATAACGAACAAGGAAAAGGAAGCGAGGCTGTCCGAAGCGACCTGCCGCGCGTTTATCGAGGAAGCGCTGCGGTACGCGGGGGAAGAGCCCGCGGCGAGACCGTAAAAAATGCTGCCGCGAGAAGGATTTCTTCCTGCGGCAGCATTTTTTGCAGTCAGGGAATTACCTGTTAATTTCGGAGCCGTTGCTGTGCAAGCGTTTGCTCCGGTTTTATTTTCAACATAAAAAACTGAGGTAAGAAATTCTTGCTTTCTTACCTCAGATTTTTTTATGGCAGCCTATTTTCGCCGTTACGGTTCGACGATATTGAAGTCTCCCGCCGCGCCGTCCGCGAAGCGGTGAAGCGAGGCAAGCAGCAGATCGAAGCGCGAAGCGTCGCCCTCGATTTTCGCCACGCCCCGGAATTTTTTGTCCGCGCCCGCCGCCAAGAGCAGGAGCGCCTGCGTCGGGCATTGGACGACGGCGTCGGCGTCCCCGCTGCCTTTGGCATGGAGCAGTACGCCGTAACGCAGATAGGCTATGTATGTCTCTTTCCTGTCGGTCAGCTCGAAACGAATGGAAAACTCCTCGTCCGCCAGCTTGCCGCGGTCAAGCAGTATGCCGATGTAGTCGAAGGCCATTTCCGGCGTGAGGTTCTTCACCATGTCGCCGTCGAAGGAGTGTCGCTCACCGAGAACGACTTCCCGGTTGCCTTCGCGAAGTTCCATCGCTCCCGTCAGGTAGCAGTTGCGCCACGGCCCGGATTCCGCCTGATAGCCCAGCTGCTCCAGCGCGTCCGCACATAGAGCTCGCGCTTCCTCGTTTTTCGGGTCGGCAAATACGAGGCGATTCGTGAATTCCGCGACCCATTGATATTCTCCGGCTTCATAATCCTGCCGCGCTTTTTTCATAGCCGCCGCTGTGCCGCCGAGGGCGAGGTATTCCGCCCATTTTTTCGCGCTTTCTTCGGGCGGGAGCTGGTTCAGGTGGACGGGATTCGCGTCGTACCAGCCCATGAATTTTTGATAGACGGCTTTTGCGTCGTGCGCCACGGTGCCGTAATACGGACGCGTGTACCAGTTCCTTGCCAGCTCTGCCGGAAGCTCGATCATGTTGGCGATCTCGGTGCTGGTATAGCCCTGATTCAGGTAGAACAGCGTCTGGTCGTTGATGAACTTGTAGACGGCCGCGGTATTGGTGATGTATTCGCGGATGTTGTCATTGCCCCAGTGCGGCCAGTTGTGCGCCTGGAAGACCACCTCCGCCCTGTCCCCGTACAGCTTGAGGCTCTCCATCAGATACTCCGCCCACGCCTGGCCGTCGCGCACCTGCGCGCCGCGCAGCGTGTAGAGATTGTGCAGCGTCGCGGTGCAGTTTTCGGCGAGCCAGAGCGCTTTTTTCTGCGGAAAATAGGCGTTCATTTCCGCCGGGGCTTCCGTGCCGGGCGTCATCTGGAACTCGATTTCCACGCCGTCAATGACGAGACGTTCTCCCGTTTCCCGGATTTCCCAAGTCGGCGTGATAAAGGAAACTGTGCCGTGAACTGTCTGTCCCATGCCGATGCCGATAGCCAACGCTCCGACCGGACTCTTGTCCAGATGCGCGCCGTACTGGTAGTGCGCGCGGCGGCCCATGGCGCGTCCCGCGTAGAGATTTTCCGACATGGCGTGCTGCGTGAAGCCTTGCGGCACGATGACCGGAATCTTTCCGCTGGAGAGCTGCTCTTCGATGGGGAGGCTGCCGTCCGCCGCTTCTTCGTCGGACATGAAAGCCTTGACGCCGCCGAAGTGGTCGATGTGGGGATGGGAAATCAGCATCGCTTTGATCGGACGTTTGCCGAGGTGCTTCTCAACGAGCACCATCGCAGCCTGCGCGCTTTCCACCGCCATCGCCGCGTCGAAGATGATCCACCCGGTGTTTCCCGCAATCAGCGTGATGTTCGCCATGTCGAAGCCGCGTACCTGGTAAATGCCGTCCGTGACCTCGAACAGCCCGGTGACATGGTTGTTCTTTGCATTTTCCCAAAGACTGGGGTTTGCGGTGTCCGGGGCCGTTTCCGTTTCGTCGAGGAAATTGGAGGCTGCCTGGCTCCAAATGATCTCGCCCGACGCATTCTTGATTTCGAGGGAATCGACTTCGGCGATCAGGCCGCGCCGTGCGAATTCCGCTTCCTGTTTGTCGCCGAAATCAAGAATCCCGAACATTTCCGCATTCTTCTTGACAGTCGCCGCCGTGGCGGGATTGTGTCTGTACTTGTCCATGTCGGTATCGTCCTTTCCAGGGTTTTTATTTTTCAAAAACGCCGCCCCATATCCGGGACGGCGTTTTCGTTTGCCGTGGCTTTACTCGTCCTCTTTGTACCAGAACGGGCGCAGGAAGCGCAGCGCGCAATTCTCACCCGGTTCCGGGCCGGGATCGCGGCGGCCTTTCTGCACGCGGAGCGTCTGCTCGCCGACCTGGATCTGGTAGTCGATAATCTCGCCGAGGAACGCTTTGCGGTTTACGACGCCGTGGAGCCCTGTCGGGTCGTCGGCGGGGAGGAAGTCGATCTCGGAGGGGCGGCTCGCCCACGAAACGACGCTTTCGCCCGCGAGACGGTCGGGAACCGTGACGCCCGCCGGAAGAGCCACACCGCCCGGCAGCTGGGCGCTGCTTCCGTCCTGATTGACCGCCAGGAAGTTCGACAGGCCGATGAAGCTGAACACGAACTTGTTCGCGGGATTGTTGTAGATGTTCAGCGGCGTGTCGATCTGCTGCACGACGCCGAGCTTCATGACGAGAATCCGGTCGGACAGCGCCATGGCCTCGGACTGGTCGTGGGTGACGTAGATGATCGAGAAGCCGTATTTCATCTGCAGGTCCTTGATCTCGAAGCGCATTTCCTCGCGGAGATGCGGGTCGAGGGAGGAGAGCGGCTCGTCGAGGAGCATAACGTCAGGATTGATGGCGAGGGCGCGGGCGAGAGCCACGCGCTGCTTGCCGCCGCCGGACAGATAGTCCGGGCTTTGGTCCTTCGCCGCCACAAGGTTCGTCGCTTTCAGCGCGTCCATCGTGCGCTGGTCGATCTCGCTTTCCGAGAGCTTCCGGATGCGCAGCGGGAACGCCACGTTCTCATAGACGGAAAGGTGGGGCCAGACGGCGAAGGCCTGGAACACCATGCCGAAGTTCCGTTTTTCCGGCGGCGTGTAATGGTTTTTCGCCGGCGAGGAAAAGAGCTGGTCGCCGACCCAGACCTCTCCTTCGGTCAGGTCCTCGAAGCCCGCCACCATGCGCAGCGTCGTGGTCTTGCCGCAGCCGGAGGGGCCGAGCATCGAGAAGCATTCGCCCTTGCCGATCTCGTAGTTCAGATTGTTGACGGCGGTGACGTCGCCGAACCGTTTCGTCACGCCGATCAGACGTACAAAGCCTGCCATCGTCACTCACTCTCCTTTTTCGTGAAATGGTTGATGACCGTCTGCCCGACGATGATGATGATCAGGGCGATGGCGGCCAGCGCGCAGGAGATGACGGTCTCGCCGTCCTCGTTCAGCGTGTAGATGGCGACGCCGATGGTGCGCGTGGTCGGCGCGTAGAGCATGATCGAGACGGTCAGCTCTCTGAGCGACGGCAGGAAGATCAGGAAGAAGGCCGCGAACATGCCCGGCTTGACCAGCGGCAGCACGATGTCCTTCAGGGACTGCCACATGGTCGCGCCGCAGGCGCGGGACGCCTCGACCAGCGAATCATGCACCTGTTCGAGAGCCGCGCTGTTCGCTTTCAGGGAGAACGCCATATAGCGTGCGATGTAAGCCACGAGGATAATCCAGACGGTGTTGTAGAGGTTGATTCCGAACTGGCCGCTCCATGCGAGGATAACGCCGAGGGCGATGACCGAGCCCGGGACCGAGAACGGCAGCATGCCGAGGAATTCCAGGATGCCTTTGCCCTTGACGTCCATCTTGACGATGACGTAGGAGATCATGACGCCGGCGAACATGGTGATGATCGCAGCGGTCAGGCCCAGCGTGACGCTGTTGAAGATCGCGTCGCGGGTCACGTCATACTCGAACAGGATGAACTTGAAGTTGTCCAGCGACAGGTTTTCCGGCGTGAAGGACAGGCCGTAGGTACTGAGGCCGCCGACAAGGAAGATCACGACGGTGGGCAATACGATGGTGAACGCGATATAGGCGAAGCAGAAGAACATCAGCGGGTATTTGAGACCGCGAAGCTTCAGCTCCATCGGGCGGAAGCTCTTGCCGCCGATGATCTGGTAGTGGCCGGAGCCGAGAATCTTGCGCTGCGCCCAGATGATGCAGGCCGCGCTGATGACCAGCACGGTGGCCAGCACGGTGCCCGTGCGGATCGACTCGAAGGAGCCGCCCGACTGGTGGATGCGTTCATAGATCAGTACCGGGATATTGTAGATGCCGTTCTCGATACCGAGGACGGCGACGGTGCCGAAATGAGCCATGGAGTAAAGCATGATCAGGAGCGCGCCGGAAAGGATCGAGGGCAGTACCAGCGGGATCGTGATCTTCCGCGTGATGGTGAAGAGCCCCGCGCCCGAGATGCGCGCCGATTCCTCCAGCGTCGGGTCCATGCGCTCCAGCGCGCCGCAGACCTGGATGAAGACGAAGGGGAACAGATACATGACTTCGACGGCGGAAATGCCGTAATAGCTGTAAAGGTTGAAGATCGGGCCGTCAAAGCCGAGGTTGTCCATGAAGAACCGGTTGATGAAGCCCGCGTTCGGCGAGAGCAGCATTTTCCATGCCATGGCGCCGATGAAGGACGGCAGCATGAACGGCACGAGGAACATGCTCTTCATGAACCGCTTGTGCGGCATATCGGTGCGCGTGACCAGCCACGCGAAGAAGGTGCCGACGATGGTGGAGCCGATGGTGGACATGCCCGCGATGATCAGCGAGTTTATCAGCGCCTTGAACGTCTCCGGCTCCTTCAGGATTTCGATGGCCCCGGAGAAGTTGAAGTGGTCCTCGACCCAGAATGCGTTGAATAAAATCAAGAGCACCGGGAACGCGACGACGACGACAAGAATGGCGATGGACAGGAACAGGATGATCTGCGCCACGCCGAAAGAGCTTTTCGTGTTCATTCCTCAAGCACCCCCTTCAGCGATTCCTTCTCGAACCAATGCAGGCTCAAGAACGACAGCGAGCACTCGTCGCCCGCCTTGAACATCAAATCCTGCGCGATGGCGTGATGGGTCTCAATGCTTGTTCGGAGATGGGCGCCGTCGATCTCGATCAGGTAGTCCATCATCGCGCCGAGGAAGTTCGCGCGGCGAATCACGCCGTGCAGTCCGTCGCCGCTCCGCGCGATGCGCACGTCCGACGGGCGAAAGGCCGCGACCCATTCGGTGGCGTCGCCTGCAGGCGATTCCCAAGGAATCGCCTGACTGCCTTTGCCGACGAGGAAGGAGTTTTCTTCGCGCCGCACGTCGATGAAGTTCGCGATGCCCATGAAGTTGAAGACGAACGGATTGACCGGCTGCTCGAAGATTTCCCAGGGCGTGCCGATCTGCTGGATCGCGCCTTCGGCGTTCATGATGGCCACGCGGTCGGAAATGGCGAGGCCGATTTCCTGGTCGTGGGTGACGTAAAGCACCGTGACGCCCAATTTCTTTTGCAGTTCCTTGATCTCGAAACGCATTTCCTCACGCAGATTCGCATCAAGGTTCGACAGCGGCTCGTCGAGGAGCAGGAGCGCCGGATCGGCGACAAGGGCGCGTGCAAGCGCGACGCGCTGCTGCTGGCCGCCGGAAAGCTCCGAAGGCAGGCGCTTGTCGAGGCCGTTCATGCCGACGATGTCGATCATACGCATGACGCGCTCCTTGATCTCGTCCTTCGGACGGTCGGCAATCTTCAGCGGGTACGCCACGTTCTCAAAAACGGTCATGTGCGGCCAGACGGCGTAGTCCTGGAATACGACGCCCAATCCGCGGTTTTCCGGCGGTACGGCAATCCGCGCCTCGGGGTCGTTCACCAGCGTATCGCCGATGTAAATCTTCCCCGCGTCGGCGGACTCGAACCCGGCGAGCAGCCGCAAGAGCACGGTCTTTCCGCAGCCGGAAGGCCCGAGCAGCGTAAAGCATTCGCCCTTTTTCAGCGTGAGCGAAAGATTTTGGAGCACAGGATGCCCCGGATACCCTTTCGACACATTCTCCACACGGATAATGTCCATTTCATCACTCCTTTATAATGCAAGCAAGCAATTCATGCCTTGTCATTGCCCGTGTTTATTCTTACAAATTATAATTATATCGTATGACAACGTAAATTGCTATAGAAAACTGTGAAATATGTGATTTTTCTATTTAATTATGCAAAAACCGGCGGAACAGCATGCGCTGCTCCGCCGGTTTTGTGGATTCTTACTTCTTGATGATTTCCGTGAATTTCTTGATGGTCTCTTCCTTCTTCGGAAGAATCTCCGTGTAGCTGACCTTGATGCCGTTCTTCAGAGCGACTTCCGGCTGCGGGAGATTATACTTCTCGGGAATCTTGACGTCCTTGCGGACAGGAACGGTGCCGGCTTCGGCGACCTTCTGCTGCGCTTCCTGGCTCAGCAGGTAATCGACGAATTTCTTCGCGGCTTCGACGTTGTTCGCGCCTTTGAAGATTGCAACCGGGCTCGGAACCATCAGGAGTTCCGGCGGATACGCCATCTTCAGGTGCGCGCCTTTCGCGATCTTGCTGTTGGTGATGTAATCGACGCCGAGGCAAGCGACGAGCTCGCCGGAGGAGGTGTCGTCAACGACCTGGCCGGAGCCTTTGCCGATGCGCGTGCCGTTGTCATGCAGCTTGTTGAAGAAATCCCAGCCGAACTGCTTCTCGAGCAGCGCGACGCTCATGTAGGACGTGCCGGAGAGGGCCGGGTCGGCGATGCCGAAGCCCTTGTTGTATTCCGGCTTCAGGAGGTCGGACCACTGGGTCGGAGCTTCTTTGATCTTGTCCGTGTTGTAAACGATACCGAGGGTGCCGAGACGAGCCGCCGTGAAGCTGCCGTCGTAATCGTCAAACGGGTTCAGGAGTTCGTTGAAAATCGGGGTCTTGTAAACTTCCAGCATGCCCTGGGATTTCATCTGATAGAAATCGGGAACTTCGCTGGTCCAAATGACGTCCGCGAGGATATGGCCGCTCTGTTTCTCGGCGGCGATCTTCGCCATCAGCTTGCCTGCGCCAGCCGACTGATAATCGACTTCGACGCCGGGGTTCTTCTTCTTGAAACCTTCGACGATACCGCTGATCAGGGCTTCCTTCATCGAAGTGTAAATCACAAGCTTGTTCTTAGCGCCCGCCGCGCCCGAACCGGAACCCGAACCGGACGACTGCGGTTTCGGCCCGCCGCCGCAGCCTGCGACAAGAGCCGTCGTCAGCGCTACGCAGAGGATCATGAATAACGCCAGTGCTTTTTTCTTCATACATTCCACTCCTTATAAAATAATAGTTGTTGCAGGAGAACCCCGTGTGATTCCTGCGTGTCCGTGATAAGCGATACGCTCGGAGCACCCGCAGGCTTTCCCGTTGTCCGAAAGACACATCGCATCTTGTCAGACAATTCATACTTGCCATAATTATAATGCGAAGCGGTTTGGATTGCAATGAAAAAATCGTTTTTGGGACGGATGGACGAAAAATTTTTTCACGCGAATTTTTGGAGGCAGGAAAGAGGAAATTTTTTTTCAGCGGCGAATGATTTAATATATTGAAAAATATGCGCGGGACGACGGAGGAAGGCATGGACGAGCGGATAGATGCGGATATAGAACAGAATAAGGAAGAATGGCTGGAAACGGCCGCGCGGTTCTGCCATGACGGAGACTTCAAAGGGATGCGCGCCTGCGCCCGGGAGATCCTGGCCCACGACATGGACGATGTGGACGGGCAGGCGCTTTTCGCGCAGGCGTCCCTGTATCTGGGGGAAGAGGAAACGGCGGAGGTGGTCGTTCGCCGGGTGTGGGACAGTGCGCCGAATCATTGGCGGCTGCTTTTGGTGGCGGGAGAGATACATGCTCTGCGCTTTGAGATGCGCCAGGCCGTCGATGTGCTGAAGCGTCTTTGGGCGCTGGGGCAAGCCCGTATGGGGCAGATCGCGCTCTACGATATGGCGATCCTGGAACGCGCGGGACGTCTTCTGACCGACGCCTGCTATCTTTTAGCGCGGCCGGACGAGGCGGCGGAATATCTTTTTCAGTTGGCAGGCTTCCTGCATGATCCGATGGTGAAAGAGGAGCTTTACAGCAAAGCGCTGTTCCTTTCAAATTATCGTTCGGAGGGACAGCAAAATCGGTCCGTCCGGGAAGGGATCAACGGCTTTTTCGGCGCGAAGGTCACGATGCCGCACACGCGCCCGTCTTCGGTTCCGGATCGGAAAATGCGGATCGGTTACATCTCTCCCGATTTTCGGGAGCATGCGGTGGCGAATTTCCTGTCTCCGTTCTTTCGGAATTTTGCGAAGCTCGATTTCAACGTGTTTTGCTATATGACGGGTACGCCGGACAACGTCACCCAGCGTTTCCGGCGGAGTACGGTGAACTGGCGAGATTTGCAGGGCTTGTCCCCGCAGGAGGCGGCCCGCCGCATTTATCGGGATCATGTGGACATCTTGGTGGACTTTGCGGGTCATTCCCAAGGGTCGAGCCTTGCGACGCTCGCGTACCGTCCCGCGCCGATTCAAATGACGGCCATCGGGGACGTGGGCTCCACCGGGCTCCGTGAGATAGATTATTTCATGAGCGACGTTTACTGCTCGCCGCCGGATCGGGAGGCGGGAGATTTTTCCGAGCGCCTCGTGCGGCTGCAGGGATGTCATCTCTGCTACGACCCGACCATGCTGCGCGCGCTGCCGCCGCTTGCGCCGGAGCCTCCCGCGCTGCGTAACGGCTATGTGACGTTCGGCAGCTTCAATAATTTTGCGAAGGCGAGCCGTGAAACCCTGGTTCTTTGGCGGGCCGTTCTCGAAGCGGTGCCGGGCTCGCGGCTTCTCATCAAGGGGAAAATCGCTTCCGTGCCGGACGGCGAAGCGGAAGTCAAAGCGCGTTTCTCCAGCGTCGGCCTCGACGCCGCAAGGGTCGATCTGCGTCCTTACAGTCCCGATTATTTGGAACAATATCACGACGTCGACGTCGCCCTCGATACGACGCCGTTTACCGGCGGGCTTACCACCTGCGAGGCTCTCGTCATGGGTGTCCCTGTCGTTACCTTGCGGGGAAAGACGCATGCGTCGCGCATCGGCACCAGCATATTGGAAAACGCCGGGCTGCCGGAACTGGTCGCCGCCAACAGCGCGGAATATGTGAAAAAAGCCGCGAGCATCGCCGGCTCCACGACAATCCTGGAAAAATTCCACGGCGGCCTTCGGGAAGTCGTTCGCGGCTCGAGGCTGATGGACGCGAAAGGCTATATGAAAAATGTGGAGGCAATGTACCGGTCCGTTTGGGAAGAGTACTGCGCCGGTTCCTGACGGGAAATGTCCGGCGGCGGCGTATTTTAGCACGTTTGGAGGGTCCTATAGAAAACGCTTGCACTTTCCAGACGGATTCGTTATAATACAGAAAATATCATCGTGGCGGGAAAGGAAGTGAGGATACTTGGACATGGATATGAGCATCGCGTCGCTCAGCGTCGGTTTGGCGCAGGCGCAGACACAGCAGCAGCTCGGAATTGCCGTTCTCAAGGAAGCGATGGATACAAGCGGCGAAGCTGTGGCGGAGCTTTTGGAAAACGTCCCGGTCAGCCTCGACCCCAATCTCGGTACGGCGATAGATATCATGGCTTGATTTCTGTTGCCGGGCGGAACCGACAGCGGGGATTTGCAAGACGAAAGGTAAGGGGATTTTTTTCATGGCTTTTGAAGACGAAACGTTAGTGTGCAAAGACTGCGGTAAGGAATTTATCTTCACCGCGGGCGAACAGGAATTTTATGCGGAGAAGGGCTTCGAGAACAAGCCCGCCCGCTGCCGCGACTGCCGCGATAAGCGCCGCCGCACCCGTGACAACGGCGAGGAACGCCAGATGTTCACGGTGGTCTGCGCGGAATGCGGACAGGAAACGCAGGTTCCTTTCCAGCCGAAAGACGATCGTCCGGTTTATTGCCGCGACTGCTTCAGCAAGCATCGCCGGTAAGAACGGACAAAGAGGCGGAGCACGTGCCTGACGTTTTTGAAATTAAGAACTGCAAAATTGTGCAATGCAGCCCGGCTCGTCCGGGCTGTAATTTTATAAAGCTGAAGAAAGGGAAAGGTGAATGAAATGAAAAAACTGATGACGCTTTGCTTGGTGGCGCTTCTTGCGTTGGCGACGCTCGCGGCCGGCTGCGGCGGAGGCGGGGACAAGAAGGACGCCAAGGCGGACCAGAAGGCGGAAAAGGTGCTTCGCATCGGAACGAACGCGGACTTTGCGCCCTTTGAGTTCCAGGATGTGGGCGGCAAGGAATATCAGGGTTTTGACATGGACCTGATTCGCGCCGTCGCGAAGGAAATGGGATATAAAGCCGATATCCAGAACATCAATTTCGACGGTCTGATTCCGGCGCTGGAGGCCGGGAACCTCGACGTCATCATTTCGGGCATGACGATCAACGACGAGCGCAAGAAGAAAGTTGATTTCTCCGAGCCGTATTACAAGTCCGGCCTTTCCATTATCGTCAAAAAAGACGACACTTCCGTCAATAAGTTCACCGACCTGAAGGGCAAGAAAGTCGGCGTGCAGATCGGCACCACCAGCGCCATGGAAGTCAAGAAGATCGACGGCGCGACGGTCAAGGAGTTCAACAGCTCCGCCGACACCTTTATGGAGCTGAAAGCCGGCGGCGTTGACGCCGTCGTCAACGACCGCCCGGTCAACGACTACTATATTGCGAAGAGCGGCGTCACCGACGTCCGCCGTCTTGAGGAACTCCTGACCTCTGAGGATTACGGCATCGCTTCCTCGAAGAAGAATCCGGACATGAAGAAGAAAATCGACGCCGCGCTGAAGAAACTCCGCGAAAACGGCGAGTACGACAAGATCTTCAAGAAATGGTTCGGCAACGCTTGATTGCCGCGTGAATTGAAAGAAGCCGTCCGTTTCCCGCATCGCGGGAAGCGGGCGGCTTTTGTCGCAAGGCGTTCTTCCTGAAAACACGGCAATTTTTCGGCGTGAAAAAGTTTTATTTATATTCCTATTGACTTGGTAAGAAATAAGGATTATAATGCGACTAATTTACGAATGGGAACAATCGAGCAAGCCAAGCCGAAGCGCGGCGGAGAAGCGGGACGTTGTGAACGTTTCCCTCGCGCAAGTTAGAAGCCCGGCGGGATTTGTTCGCCGGTTCCATGGAGGTGGAAACGATGATTGACGACAATCCTACGATGGATGCAAGGCCGCGTAAGGCAACGGAGCGGACGGTTCTGCGCTTTGGCGCGCCGCAGCAATGGCCCGAAAGGAAAGGAAAAAGCACATCGTTTCTCTGCCCTTCGGATGTCACGCCGTATTGTATGCAGCCATAAACACGCGATTCGCAATTGTCGTTTGATGTTGAATATAAAATAGACAATAAAAGGAGAGAATCATCATGAGCGATTACAAATTTGAGACTTTGCAGCTTCACGTGGGACAGGAGCAGCCGGATCCGGCGACCGACGCGCGCGCCGTCCCTATTTATCAGACCACTTCCTATGTGTTTCGGAACAGCAAGCATGCGGCTGACCGCTTTGGACTGGCGGATGCAGGCAACATTTACGGTCGCCTGACGAATTCCACCCAGGACGTTTTGGAAAAGCGAGTCGCAGCGTTGGAAGGCGGAAGCGCCGCGCTTGCCCTCGCTTCCGGTGCGGCGGCCATCACTTACACCATTGAGGCGCTTGCTGCGAACGGGGGACATATCGTCGCACAGCAGACCATTTACGGCGGAACCTATAACCTGTTGGCGCATACGCTGCCGCAGTACGGCGTCGAGACGACCTTCGTGGACGCCCATAATCTTTCCGAGGTGGAAGGCGCTATCAAGGACAACACGCGGGCGATTTATCTCGAAACCCTCGGCAACCCGAACAGCGATATCCCCGACATCGACGCCATCGCGAAAATCGCCCATAAACACGGACTGCCACTGGTCATTGACAACACGTTCGGTACGCCGTACCTCATCCGCCCCATTGAGCACGGCGCGGATATCGTCGTCCATTCCGCGACGAAATTCCTCGGCGGCCACGGCACGACTCTTGGCGGCATCATTGTGGAGGCCGGGAAGTTTGATTGGAAGGCGAGCGGGAAATATGCGAACATCGCCGACCCGAATCCCAGCTATCACGGCGTATCCTTCTATGACGCGGTAGGACCGGCGGCGTTCGTGACGTATATCCGGGCCATCCTGCTTCGCGACACCGGAGCGACCATCTCGCCGTTCAACGCATTCCTGCTCCTGCAGGGCGTGGAAACGCTTTCCCTCCGCTTGGAGCGGCACGCGGAGAACACCAAGAAGGTCGTGCAGTTCCTTTCCAAGCATCCGCAGGTGGAAAAAGTGAACCATCCGTCCCTGCCGAAGCACCCGGACCACGCCCTTTACAAGAAATATTTTCCCAACGGCGGCGCGTCCATTTTCACCTTTGAAATCAAGGGCGGGCAGAAGGAAGCGTGGAAATTCATCGACAACCTGAAGATTTTCTCCCTGCTGGCCAACGTGGCGGACGTCAAGAGCCTTGTCATTCATCCGGCGACTACGACCCATTCCCAGCTCTCCGAGGAGGAGCTTTTAGAGCAGGGCATCAAGCAGAACACGATTCGCCTTTCCATCGGAACGGAGCATATTGACGACATCCTCGCCGATTTGGAGAACGGTTTTGCCGCCGCGAAATAAGAGGAGGGAAAAACATGGCGAACGTATATAAAGGAACGCTGGGCCTGATCGGCAACACGCCGCTGGTGGAAGTGGTGAATATCGAGAAAGAGCTTCGGCTGGAAGCGACCGTACTCGCGAAGCTGGAATATTTCAATCCGGCAGGAAGCGTGAAGGACCGCATCGCGAAAGCGATGATTGAAGACGCGGAGGAGAAAGGGCAGCTCAAGGAGGGCTCCGTCATCATCGAGCCGACCAGCGGCAATACGGGCATCGGCCTCGCCGCCATCGCCGCCGCCAAGGGGTATCGCATTATCCTCACCATGCCGGAGACAATGAGCGTAGAGCGCCGGAATATTTTGAAATCCTACGGCGCGGAACTGGTGCTTACGGACGGGTCGAAAGGCATGAAAGGCGCCATCGCGAAAGCGGACGAGCTGGCGAAGGAAATTCCGGGAAGCTTTATCCCGGGGCAGTTTGTGAATCCGGCGAACCCCGCCGTTCACAAAGCGACTACCGGCCCTGAGATTTGGCGGGACACGGACGGAAAAGTGGACGTCTTCATCGCGGGCGTCGGAACCGGCGGGACTGTCACCGGAACAGGAGCGTATCTGAAAGAGAAGAATCCGGCCGTCAAGGTCGTGGCGCTGGAACCGGAAGATTCCCCCGTACTCTCCGAGGGCAAAGCCGGCCCGCATAAGATTCAGGGTATCGGCGCGGGCTTCGTGCCGGAGGTTTTGGACGTCAACGTGTACGACGAAGTCTTCCGTGCGACTGCCGAGGATTCCTTTGCTGCCGCGAAGCTGTTGGCGAAAAAGGAAGGCATTTCCGTCGGCATTTCCTCGGGCGCGGCGCTGCATGCTGCCATTGAGCTGGCGAAACGCCCGGAAAATAAAGGCAAGGTCATTGTCGCTCTGCTTCCCGACAGCGGGGACAGATACTATTCCACGCCGTTGTTCACGGAGTAAGACGGCAAATATTTTTTCGGAAGAAAACATTGCAAAGTCCCTTCATATTCATGAAAAGCCGCTCGTTTCCGATATTCGGGAAGTGAGCGGCTTTAGGTTGCTGCGCTCTAATTCTTCTTAGCGGAACGTTTTCTTAAACACTCCTGAGCGGAGAGGATGTGTATTTATTTATAGAAAACATCGAGGAAAAGGAAAAAATTTGAAGTAAGAAAATAAGAATTTCTTGTCTCGATTATTTAGTGTTCCAAAATGTGAATGCGTGGATAGGAAAATACAAAAATAGGATAAAACTCCTTACTTTCAGTTTAAGTTTTTTTGAAAAAATGCGATAATATAAATGATAGGTACTCTATGTCGAAATTTGGCATGAGGGATGGATGCGCCATGGCTATTACGATTATGAATGACGCTTCAGCGGCAATGACGCTGGGCGAGCTGAACAAAAATATTTCTCAGCTTGGCAAACAGTTGAAGAAGGTTTCCTCCGGGCAGCGTATCAACAGCGCCGGGGACGATGCGTCCGGGTACAGCATCTCGGAGAAGATGCGCGTGCGCATCCGCGCCCTCGACCAGGACGAGCGCAACGTGTAGAACGGCGCGGCGCTGCTTCGGACGGCGGAAGGCGCCATCCAGCAGCAGATCGAGATCATGAAGACCATCAAGGAAAAGGTCATCGACGCAGACAACGACACGAACACGGACCTTGACCGCGCCACGATACAGAAGGAAATCGACCAGGGGTATCGGCAGATCGAGGATATCGCAAGAGAGACGAACTACAACGGGAAATATCTGCTCACGGGCGACACGGTGAGCGAAAAAGTTTTCAGCTGGGAGATATTGGACAAGCCGGTGCCGACGGGAGGCGACCTTGGGATTATCAAGACGACCTATGCCGGGAGTCTCGACGGCGTGGAAGGCCCTTTCGGCCTGTTCAGCGAGCCATGGTCGAGTTCAAATTCGACAGGGTTGGAGCCGGTCAAGATAGACGAACTGCATCTTGCTAAAAGCAACAAATTTCCAAACGACCCGAATGCGGTTCCGCATATCTTTTCATTGGATTTGACCGGCAAAAGCGCGAGTGAATTGAATAACAAAGGTTTTTACATATATAATAAATATTTCGTGCTGACGGATAACAAAAACAATAAATATCGTTACGTGGACGATTCCAACGAAATTGACATCAGTGGAAAGAGTGAGGATCAAGTGGCCGTTGCTATCGAAGAGAGGATAAACTCCTTATTCTCACCATCTGTGCTCACGGCGACAACGGAAGGCGCAAAGGTGACTTTTACGGGCAAGACGGCGGGACAGTCTATTTATTATTCTGCGCTAAGTGATTCCGGTGGTCAGGGTACAACTGGTTCTTATAAATATGGAACCGGAAAATTTACGTCGAAGTCTTTTACTAACGGGTTGGATGAAAAAAAGAAAGATCCGAACGATCCTGATGCGCCGTATTGGGAGGCGCAGGCGGCGTCTTGTACCGTTCCTCTTGGAACTACGGTGTCGGCGGGGCAATTTATTACGCTGAACGGATCGACGACTGCTGTCGTTGAGTTTGTGGATGGCTCAAACGGGCTTAATTATTCTGAAGGCCACTATAAGGTTGGAAAAGACTGGAGAGGAAGTGGTACTGTAGCGGGCATGACTTTCGAGCGTAAGACAAACGGGGATTTGGTATTGACTGCGACGAAAGCCGGATACAGCGGAAACAGTTATTCTGTGTGGGATGGAAAATATGTTTCAGAGGGAACGGGTGAGACATACACGGAATATAAAGCGATTTCCGGGTTTGTCGATGTACAACCGGCGAAAAGTCACCCAAAGTTGACTATCAATCTTTCCGATTACAAGGACAAGCACAAGGAAGCTTTGGAAGATTTCATAGATACATTGAACGGCAAAGTGATTTCTCATTCCCGAACAAGCACTTATCACGGGAAAAAAGACAGCAATTACAGCTATTACACTATTTACGAGGCTGAATTTGTGGATTCTGCATCCAACCTTTCCGAGCAATATCGAGATAAATACGATAAAGGAATAGACATCGATCTGAACGCACTCCGTTCCACAGTCAACGATACGACTTCCATTGCAGAAGCGTTTGCTGCACTGATGAAGGACAAGCTGGGAGGGAAGACGACCGTTTCTATCAATGAGGACGGAAATTTGGTAATTGCTGCAATGCAAGATAATATTAACGGGAGTAATGAATATTTGCATGTTCATGAGGCGTCGTGGCGTTCCCTTGACATCGACTTGAACGACTTGTTTGCGAAGGGCCTGTCCATTCCGGAGGATTTGGATATGCAGGGATTCCGAGCATACTGTGCGACGGATGCCAGCCAGTGGTTCAATTTTGAGTTCGTCAACGGCATGGAGAATCTTGATGACAAGCCTGCCAGCGGCACGGACGAATTTGACATCAAGTCGATTATGATTGACGTCAGCGAGGTTACGGACGCCGCGTCTCTGGCGAAGGCCATCTATGAGCAGGGAAACCCGGAACTGACATGGGGATCGCCGAATCCTGCAAGTCAGGATTACAATTCGTTGAACCATCACATGCGGATTGCCGCCGACACGAAGAACGGGATTGTGACGCTGTACGATCAGCGGCAGTATTTTGTCGGCAAAAGCGCAGGCTATGATTATCAGGAAAAGGGCGCGAAGACGAAGGACGGGATATTGGACAACGTCATCCGGTCCACGCGAAAAATTTACGTCAAGGACCTCGTGATCCAGCATACCGACCATGCCAGTCAAAATCTTCATGTCCGCGTGCCGCAGACGTCCATGGATCATCTTTTCGGCTATATCCCCGGCGACAGGGATTTGTCGGAATTCAACGTATTGTCCGCCGCGAGCAGGGAAGAGCTGCTTGGCAACAAAGCGGGGAAGGCCCGAAACGGCAGGATCGTTCCGAAAGACGAGCCGGGGCTTTTGGATACGGCCCTCGACTATCTGACAAGCGCGAATACGCTGATCGGCGCGCAGATCATGCGGCTCGGCATGGCGGAGAACAATATCGTCACTTCCCGCGAAAGCACCGTGTTCAGCGAATCGACGATCCGCGACGCGGATATGGCGAAGGAAATGACCGACTACACGAAGGCGAACGTCCTGGCGCAGTCCGCCCAGTCCATGCTGGCGCAGGCGAACCAGAACAGCTCCGCCATTTTGAGTTTGCTGCAGTAACGACGTATTTTCGGGAAAAGCCGCGGAAGCGGCTTTTTTTTTGTATCTCGAAAACCCCCGGTTCGACCGGGGGTTCAGTTACCTTATAGGTATGAGTCTTCAAAGGAACGAAAAAGCCCTCCTGTGATAAGATG
>ONUH01000007.1 GCA_900321035.1 uncultured Selenomonadales bacterium
ATTCGTGGACTACCTTGTTTTTGAATTCGTAGCTGTACTTTGCCATAAACTAACCCCCATAAGCTAGATTTTTGGTCTAACTTATGGGGGTCAGTACAAGAAATTTCACAGCGGAAGGGAGTTTTTTACGCGTTGCTTTCGATTTTAAGCAGCTCCGGCGGCTCGTCTTTGGTGAATTCGGTCATGTATTTCCAATAGCGCTTCGGGAGCAGCGTCATCCGGCATTTTTCATTGTGGCGCGGCCTGATTTCGATGGTATCGTAAAAGGAACGCCACAGGGCGCGGAATTTCCGTTCCTCTTCGTCGGGCGGAGCGGCGCGAAAATCGTCCATCGGAATCACGGCGGATTCGTAAGGGCGATAGACGAGGGCGGCATGGTGCTTCTCGTCGTAAATCAGGATATGCTCTTCGGGGAATCTTGCGGCGAAATGATGGGAGAGGAACGGCAGTACGAAATTCTTCGGCCCGATGGTCGTGACGAGGACGCCCTGTTGGTCGGAGAAGCGGATGAACCCTTTCAGAAGGTGCGCTTCGTGGAGCAGCCGCTTCACCGCCTCGGTGAGCCGCCAGACTTCTTCGTTGCCCGCGAAGGACAGAAAGCGTGCGCCGTAGCGGTAGCCCTGCCGCAAAAAGCGCAGCATGACCAGCTCCTTTTCGGGCAGGCAGGTCAGAAAGGCGTGGCGCAGGAGATCGTCGGCGGCGGGAGAGATGCGCGCAGGAATGGAGCGGGCGACACGGGCGGCATGCTCTTCGTCCGTCGAAATCTCCTTGACGTCGAAAAGGGAGCCTTCCGGCGCGTCCGGTCCGATGATGGCCGTCGGCATTTCGTGCGCCGTGTAGCTCTCGAAGACGCAGCAGAGAAAGCCCTCGAAGCTGCCGTCGTATCGGTAGGTCAGGGCGGCGTCGCAGGCAGTTTTTACATCGGGGCGGCGAGACATGAAAGCTCCTTCCTTTCCATGGGAGAAAGCGCCGGCGTTTCTTCGCCGAACAGAGAAAGCTGGTGTGCGGGAGCGGTTTCTTCGCGAAAAAGAGCGCGCTCCCGGGGCGACATCAAGTCGAGCAATATATCTTCCTTAGCGGCGGGCGCATCATAATAGCGTTTCCCGTTCGCGACGAGGAAATGGCGGGCACGTTTCGTGACGACGCCGATTTTTGCCAGGGCGTCCCAGGTCAGCGCGGCGGCGCGGCGGGCACGGGTGATGCGCCACGCGCTCTTGACGCCGACGCCGGGCACGCGGAGCAATAGCTCATAAGGCGCGCGGTTCACTTCCAGCGGAAATATATCCTTGTGGCGAAGCGCCCAATGGCATTTCGGGTCGAGATACGGGTGCAGCCGTCCTTCCGTTCCGTGGAACAGCTCCTCTGAGGAAAAGCCATAGAACCGTAAAAGCCAGTCGGCCTGATACAGGCGGTGTTCGCGCCAAAGCGGCGGCGGAGTGCCGACGGGCGGCAGGGCGCGGGCGTCGTTCACGGGAATGTAAGCGGAGTAAAAGACGCGCTTGAGCCGATAGCGTTCGTAAAGGGCGGCGGTCAGCGTGAGGATTTGGCGGTCGGTTTCATTTGTCGCGCCGATAATCATTTGCGTACTCTGCCCGGCAGGGGCAAAATGGGGCGAGTGCCGGAATCGGACGAGATCGCGGCGGTTTTCGTCGATGCCGCCGCGAATCAGCGACATGGGGGCGAGAATGGCGGCTTTCGTTTTGTCCGGTGCGAGACGCTGAAGACTCTGTCCCGACGGCAGTTCGATATTGACGCTGAGACGGTCGGCGAGGAGACCGAGACGGCGGACGAGGGCGGCGTCAGCGCCGGGAATCGCTTTCGCGTGGATATAGCCCGAAAAGCGGTACTCCTCCCGCAGGATGCGCAGCGTCTCGATCATCGTTTCCGTCGCAGCGTCTGGGGTACCGGCGACGCCCGAACTCAAGAACAATCCTTCGATATAGTTCCGTCGATAAAAAGCGATGGTCAGTTCCGCCAGCTCGCGCGGGGAGAAGGAAGCGCGGCGCGTATCGCTGGAGCGGCGGTTCACACAGTAGGCGCAGTCGTAAACGCAGACATTGGTCTGCAAGACCTTCAACAGCGAAATGCAGCGACCGTCTCCCGCGAAAGAATGGCAAATGCCGCAGGCCTCCGCGTTGCCTATACCGCCGCGCTGCGCGGACTTCTGCGCGCCGCTGGATGTGCAGGCCGCGTCGTATTTCGCCGCGTCGCTCAAGATGCGCAGCTTTTCCATCGTGTCCATTTGATTTCCGTCCTTCCGAAAATATGTTCTTCCTGTATTATATAAGGAACAAATGTTCTTGTAAAGCCTTTTTGGTTGTGAGAAAGCGTGCTTTCGTGTAAAATTATGGCAGGAGAAAGTACGCTTTCGTATCATCAAGTCAGGAGGGAAAGGTATGGGATTTTTTGACAGCCTGTTTGGAAAAAAGAAAGAAGACGCTGTGAGCAGGAAAATTTGTCCCGTATGCGGCATGGAGTTCTCCGATAAAGGCATGGACGTATCCGACGGAACAATCTGTCTCTCCTGCTGGGAAATCGTGATGGATGACTTCGAAAGCGGAATATTGGACGAACAGGGTGATTTTTTTATCGCTCCGATCAAGGCGGCGGTGCAGACTAAAAAAGCGGAGCAGGACGCCATCAGCCGCGCGAAAGCGCAAAAGCCGGAAAACTGTCCGATTTGCGGCGGCAAGATGCCGAAATTCATGACAATGGAAACAAAAGACGGATATATCTGCGATGCCTGCTTCGGAAAATTCAGCGATCTGGAAGACCGGAAAGAAACGGAAAAAGCGCTTGAGGATATGACGATAAAGGAACTGTCGGCACTGTTCGCTCTGGCAGAGAAAAAGCAGGAGGCAAAGGCGCTTCGGATGGAGCAGGACCGCTGCCCCGTCTGCGGGGGCGACGTGTCCGAAAAATCGACCGGCTCCCTCTGGGGCGACGTCAAAAAATCGGTCAAGGAGGGATTCCCTGCCTTCGTTGTGCTGAAGGACAACTGGAAAATCTGCGGCGAATGCGCCGATAAAGTGCGCGCCGTGTATCCTGTTGCGCATTCGAGGAAACCGGACGGTGACGGCGGATACGAAGACGTCTATGTGGACCCGCTCAACGACGTCACCTTGGAAGCGTTCAAAAAAGCGTTGGCGGACGAGGAAGCAAAAGGCTGAAATCGTTGGCTCCGAGGAATTGGAAACGCGTAATTATGGCAGTAACCGCAATTTTATATCGCTGTCGGGAAATTTGGTATGGATAAAAAGCCGTGCGATTATGGTCGATGGAAGATCGGAGTTTATGGGTTCAAGTAAATGAAAATTGGAGTTATACAAGCAAGCTCTCAGGCTGAAAAGAACGAGCTTATTTTTCATACGGTAAGTAAATATGCTCCGAGTGGAGCTGAGGTAATAAACTTTGGCTGCACAATCGACGAACCGAATGAATATTCATATATTGATATTTCTGTTCTTGTCGGTTTGTTGCTTGCAGGTAACGCAGTAGATTTTGTCGTTACCGGCTGCTCTTCGGGGCAAGGCATGATGCTTGCGTGCAACAGCATGCCGGGCGTGCTTTGCGGATATGCGCCAACGTCAAAAGACGCGTTCCTGTTTGCGCAAATTAACAATGGAAACGCTGTCTCGCTTCCGCTGGGAGAGGAGTATACGTGGTCCGGCAGTGAGAACTTCGACAAAACCTTGGAAGCCCTTTTTTCGGAACCGTTTGGACAAGGTTATCCGAAAGGGGAGGCAGCGAGAAAGATAAAAGATACGGAGCGTCTTAAAAGGATACGGAAATATTCTCAGGTTGAGACGATGAGTTTGATGAGAAAATTAGATCGTTCTCTGCATGAGAACGTATTAAAAAAGCGAGACGTCATCCAGTATATAATGCAGCATGGTAATTCGGAATTGGCTGGCTATTTAAGAACGGTATGTGAATAGCTGTTTTTTAGGAATCCCAATTTTTCCTAATGACAATTTAGTGGCCGACGCCACATAATTTTTAATAGCGCGTGCGAAAACAAAAAACCGCCCCTTCGCAAATCCTTTCGGATTCGTGAAGGGGCGGTTTGGCGTACTGTGTTTAGTTGTTGAAGATATTCTTGATCGCCTGGATATTGACGTCCCGATTCAGCTGGGCAAGGTAGGTCGTCAGCTTGATGTTCTTCGGGCAGGCGCGGACGCAGTTTTGGCTGTTTCCGCAGCTTGTGATGCCGCCCTTTTGCATCAGCGCTTCGAGGCGTTTCGGCTTGTCGTATTCGCCGAGGGGGTTGATGTTGAAAAGATACGCTTGAACGACCGGAGCCGGGCCGATGAAGTCGGATTGCGGGCCGACATTCGGGCAGGCTTCCATGCAGCAGCCGCAGGTCATGCAATGGGAAATCTCATAGGCCGTGGCTGCGGTGTTAGGGTTTTGGCGCGGAGCCTCGTGCACTTTCCATGAGCCGTCCACGTTGATCCAACCCTGAATCTTTTTCAGACTCTCAAACATTACCGTGCGGTCGATCAACAGGTCGCGAATGACGGGGAAGGTGCGCGCCGGAGCAAGGTGGATCGGCTGCTCCAGATCTTCGACGAGCGCGCAGCATGCCTGCTTCGCCTGTCCGTTGATGACCATCATGCAAGCGCCGCAAACTTTTTCAAGGCAGTTGCATTCCCAGACGACCGGAGCGACCCGCTTTCCGTCGCGGGTGACGGGGTTCTTCTGAATCTCCATCAGCGCCGCGACCACGTTCAAAGCGGGGCGGTACGGGACGTCGAATTCTTCGGTGTACGGCTTTGCATCGGGGCCGTCCTGCCGTTCGATGATAAAGGTGACCATTTTTTGTTCTGCCATTTTCGTCCCTCCCTTCCTTACTTAGAACCGTAGGTGCGAGCCCGCGGCTTGATTAGCGAATGATCGAAGTCTTCGTAACTGATGATCGGCTCTTCGGTCTTCGGGTCGAAGTCCGCGATCGTGATCTTCATGAAATGTTCGTCGTCGCGGTTCGGGAACTCGCGCTTGAAGTGCGCGCCGCGGCTTTCGTCGCGCATACGCGCCGCTTTCGTGATGACGAGCGCATAGAGAATCATATTGCGGAGCTGACGGACGAAAAGCGCTTCCTGGTTCGCCCAGTGGCCGTGGTCGGTGAGTCCGATGTCGTTCCAGCGGGCGAGGATTTTCTTGACTTCGTCGAAGCAGAAGTCGAGGTCCTTGTTCACGCGCTCGATGGTCACGTACTTGTTCATCAGACGCCCGAGCTCCTGATGGAGTTCATGGGCGTTTTCCTTGCCGTTCATTGCGATGATGTGCTCGAATTCGTCGGCGCATTCCTTACGCGCCGCTTCCAGCTCACCGTCGGTCAGGTCGGCGCCCAGCTCCTGCCGGAGCGCGTCTATGCCTTCGAGGGCTTTTTCCTGCGCGGGCATCAGCGATTCGCCGTGGTCTTTCTTCGCTTTCCACTCTTCCAGCTCTTTGAGCTTCGCGCACTTGCCCGCCCAGGCCATCGAGACGGGGCCGACGACCGTGCCGGAGTACGCCGCCGAGAGGAGCGAGTTCGCGCCGAGACGGTTCGCGCCGTGATACTGGTAGTCGCACTCGCCGGAAGCCATGAGGCCGGGAATGTTCGTGTTGTGTTCGCGGTCGACCCAGATGCCGCCCATGGAGTAGTGGACCGACGGATAAATCAGCATCGGCACTTTGCGCGGGTCTTGTCCCATAAATTCGGAGTACATTTCGAGAATGCCGCCGAGCTTCTTTTCGAGGTAATCGGCCGGGATGTGCGAAAGGTCCAGATAGACCTTGTTTTCCCCGTCGACGCCGAGTCCCTGGTTGACGCAGACGTCGTAAATCTCGCGGGACGCGATGTCGCGCGGAACGAGGTTGCCGTAGTCCGGGTATTTTTCCTCGAGGAAGTACCAGGGCTTTCCGTCTTTGTAAACCCAGATGCGGCCGCCTTCGCCGCGGCATGCTTCAGACATCAGGCGATTCTTGTCGGTGCCGGGAATTGCGGTCGGGTGAATCTGAATGAACTCCGGATTGCCGATGCGCGCGCCCTGCTGATAGACAGCGCCGACGGCGGAGCCGTTGCAGATGGTGGACGCCGTGCAGAGACCGAAGATCTGGCCCGGGCCGCCGGTGGCGAGAATCACGCAGTCCTCGCGGAAAGCCTTGATTTCCATCGAGTTCATGTTCTGCGCGACCATGCCGCGGCAGACGCCGTTCTTGTTTTTGATGATCTTGATGAATTCCCAGAAGATATAGGGGTGAACCTTGCCCTTTGTCTCCCATTTCCGCACCTGCTCGTCGAGAGCGTAGAGAAGCTGCTGGCCCGTGGTAGAGCCGGCGAAAACGGTGCGTTTCTTTTTCTGTCCGCCGAAATTGCGGAGGTCGAGAACGCCCTCTGCCGTGCGGGTGAACGGCACGCCCATGCGGTCGAACATCTCGACGATGCCCGGCGCGGCTTCGCACATGCCCTTGACCGCAACCTGATCGGCGAGGAAGTCGCCGCCATAGACGGTATCGTCAAAGTGCGTATAGGTCGTGTCGCCTTCGCCCTTCGTGTCCATGCAGGCGTTCATGCCGCCTTGCGCGCAAAGGGAGTGCGAACGCTTCGGCGGGCAATAGGAAAAGAGATCGACTTCACCGCCGGCTTCGCAGATTTTGAGCGTCGCCATCAGGCCGGAAATGCCGCCGCCGATGACTGCGATTCTGACATTCGTTGCTGCTTTTGCCACTTGTTTTCCTCCCCCTTACATAAGATAGACGGCCATGAACGCCAGCGAAACGAGGCAAAGGAATGCGCAAAGCCCCATCGCGCCTGCGTTGATGACTTGCTGAATGCGCGGTCCTTTGGCGATGCCCCATGTCATGCAGAAGGTCGTAATACCGTTGCAGAAATGGAAAATCGCCGCCCACATGCCGAGGAGGTAGAGCACCCAGTAAACCGGATTCTCAAAATAGCTCTGCAAAAGCTGGAAGGAAATGTGCGTGCCGCCGCCCTTGACGAGAATGCGGAGGTAGAACACATGCCACGCGAGGAAGACGACGAGGAACCAGGCCGTCAAACGCTGGAGGAAAAACTGAATGTTGTTGATATACGGATAATGCTGCGGGTTGTTCTTTGCCTGCCATGCGATGTAAATGCCGTAAATCGTATGGAACAGGAACGGCGTCGCTACAAGGCCGATTTCCAGCGGCAGCATGATGTACCACGGGATCGACGCCAAGAGGTCGACCGCCGAGTTGAAAGACGCGGGGCTGATAAGTACGCGCGCGTTGGTCAGGATATGCTCGAGCAAGAAGCCGCCGAGGCAGACGAGACCGGCAATCGAATGAAGCCGCCGCAAATAAAACGTCACATTATACATGCTAAGCCTCCCTTAGTAAGAGAGTGGAGAGCTGAGAGTGAAGAGTGAAGACATATATACTCCTTATATTGGGGTAATATCTCCACTCTCTGCTTTTCACTCTTCACACTTCGTTAGATTTCCCGATACGGTTTTTGCCCGATTTCATAGAAGTTGTTGCCCTCGGTGTCGATGACGACGATGGCGGGGAAGTCCTCGACGGTGAGTGCCGCCAGCGCCTCCGGGCCAAGCTCGGGATACGCGATGACTTCATATTTCTTGATGGACTTCGCGATCAGCGCAGCAGCGCCGCCCACAGCCGCGAAATACGTCGTGCCGTTCTTCTTCATGGACTCGACGACTTCCGGCTTGCGGGAGCCCTTGCCGATCATGCCTTTGATGCCCTGATCCAGCATCGTCGGCGTGTAGGCGTCCATGCGGCCGGAGGTCGTGGGGCCTGCCGAGCCGATGGGATCGCCCGGTTTCGCCGGCGACGGGCCGAGATAGTAGACAATCTGGTCGTGCCAGTCGATCGGCAGCTTCTCGCCTCGGGCGAGGGCTTCGGTCATGGCTTTATGCGCGGCGTCGCGCGCGCTGTAAATCGTGCCCGTAATCAAAACGCTGTCGCCGGCCTTGAGCTTTCTCGACTGCTCCTCGGTCAGCGGTGTGGTGATGCGAATTTTTTCAGCCATAATTCTTTTCTCTCCCCTCAATCACAGTACGCACTGCGCGTGACGCGCCGCATGGCAGCAAATCGTAACGGCAACCGGCAGACCGGCGATATGCGTCGGGTACCACTCCACATGGACAGCCAGCGTCGTGGTCGTACCGCCGAGCTGCGGCCCGATGCCCGTCTTGTTGATCAGTTCGAACAAGTCTTTTTCGAGCTTCGCGTAGTTCGGATCGGGATTGTGTTCGTCGCAGCGATGGAGGAGCGCCTTTTTCGACAGGACTGCCGCCTTGTCCATCGTGCCGCCGATGCCTACGCCGATGACCGTCGGCGGGCAGGGATTGCAGTCCGCGTGCTTGACGATGTCAAGCACGGCCTTCTTGACGCCCTCGACGCCGTCCGCAGGAACCAGCATCGCGAGGCCGGACTTGTTCTCCGAACCGAAGCCCTTTGGCTCGACCGTGATTTTCAGCTTGTCGCCCGCGACGAGCTGCGTGTAGATGACGCCCGGCGTGTTGTTGCCTGTGTTCTTGCGGTTGAAGAGCGGCTCGGCGACGACGGACTTACGCAGATAACCTTCCGTGTAGCCTTTGCCGATGCCTTCGTTGATGGCGTCCTCTAAAAGCCCCCCTTCGATGTGGACGTCCTGACCGATCTCGACGAATACGATTGTGAGGCCCGTGTCCTGGCAATACGGACGGTCTTCGGCTTTCGCGATCTCGGCGTTCTTGATGATCTGTTCCAGCACGTCCTTGCCTACCGGCGACTTCTCCGTCTCGCGGCCCTTCTTCAGCGCCTCGTAGACGTCGTCCGGCAGGTAGTAAGCCGCCTCTTTACAGAGTTTGGCCACGGCCTCGGTGATTTCGGCTGTCTTGATAGTACGCACAATAAACCCCCCTTAAAATTTTGGAGCATAGAAACATGCGCTGAAGCATTCGGTTTGCCGCAGCGACATGTTAATCCCTTGATTGGCGGAAGCCTGCGCTTCCAAAGTTGTAGATTCATCGGCCTAAATTCAGAATGATATTTATACATCTGCTGAAGGACGATTATATCTATTTATATATTAACATATATTTAACAAAAAATAAAATAATCCTGCTATTTTATAAAATTAAATTCATCTTTTTGTGAATCGGGTTCACTTTTTCCCGTGAGGTATTCGGAAAGATGTCGCGCCATTTGACGCAGCGCAATTCCCCGGTGACTGATGGCGTCTTTTTCCGTCAGGGTAAGTTCGGCCATCGTTTTGTCCTCTCCGATGTAAAAATACGGATCGTAACCGAAGCCGCCGCTTCCTTTGGCCTTGGGACGGATGACGCCGGAGCAGCTGCCCTCGGACGTCAGGATGGTCCCGTCGGTATCGGCGAATGCAAGTACGCAGCGATAGGCGGCGGGGGAAGAAGAAGCGCCCCGTCCGGTTATTTCGGCAATCAGTTTTTCGTTATTATTCTCGTCGCTTGCGTGTTCGCCGGCAAACCGTGCGGAATAAACGCCGGGAGCCCCGTTAAGGATCTCGACTTCGAGGCCGGAGTCGTCGGCCAGGCAGGCGGCGCCGGTTTTTTCCATATAAAATTTCGCTTTGATTTTCGCGTTGGCCGCAAAGGTGGTTCCGTCTTCCACCGCTTCCGGCAGATCTCCGTAATCGGAGAGGGGGCGGAGCTGGACGGGCAAATCGCGGAAAGCCTGCTCCATTTCCCGGATCTTGCCTTTGTTTTTAGTGGCGATGACGATGGTCTTCATAGATGGTTGGCCTCCCGATGTTTCAGCCTACTCGGCCCACTCTCCAGACAAGGTTGTTGCCGAGCACGTCTTTCTGATAGGAAATCAAGGCGTCGATTCCGCTTTCCGCCAAAGCGAGCATTGTATCGTGCTCGGAGCGGGTGAAGGGGCGGCCTTCGCCGGTGCCCTGGATTTCGACGAAATGGCCGGCGCCCGTCATTACGACGTTCATGTCGACGGCGGCATGGGAATCTTCCTCATAGCAAAGGTCGAGAATCGGCTCTCCGTCCTGGGAGAGACCGACGGAAACCGCCGCGAGAAAATCCTTGACGGGGAAAGGATTTCCCGGCTTGTAAAAAGTCTCGCAGGCGAGAGTCAATGCCACAAAGCTTCCTGTAATCGCCGCGGTGCGCGTTCCGCCGTCCGCTTGGATTACGTCGCAGTCGAGGATGATCGTTCGCTCGCCGAGGGCGGCGGTGTCCGTCACCGCGCGCAGGGAGCGGCCAATCAATCTTTGGATTTCCTGCGTGCGTCCGCTTTGTTTTCCGCGGGCGGCTTCTCTTGGCGTTCGTACGGCAGTTGCGCTGGGGAGCAGCGCGTATTCCGCATGAAGCCATCCCGTGCCCGTCCCGCGCAGGAACGGCGGCACATGGTCCTCGACGGTGGCCGCGCACAAGACTTTCGTTTTGCCCATTTCGATGAGTACGGAACCTTGCGGTCCTTGCTGTATATGTTTCGTGATGCGAACAGGGCGAAGCTCCGACGCTTCGCGTCCATCTTTCCTTGTCACGATATAGCCTCCATTCGCCGCAGTCATCGGCGCGTTTTCTTTCATTTTAGCGTAAACGCAGGGAAAAGACAACAACCGGAAAGGCTGAAAAAATCCGCTCCGGTGATGGGAGCGGATTCAAAGATTATTCCTTTTTTTGTTCACGGAGAAAGAGCTGAAGCAGAACGTCGCGCGGATTCATATGTTCCTTTATTACGCTTCGGACCGCTTCGGTGATGGGAAGGTCGACGCCATACTTCTTTCCGAGCAGGGACAAGGCGTCGGCGGTATAAACGCCCTCCGCAAGTTTTTCCGACGGCAGGCCCCGTATCAGGTTTTCACCGAAACGGCGATTGTTGCTGTGAAGGGAAAACAAGGTGGCTTCGTAGTCGCCGAGATGAGAAAGCCCATAAACGGTCATCGCGTCGCCTCCCATAGCGGCGACGAGCCGGGAAAGTTCCGCGGCGCCTCTGGCCATGAGCGCGCCTTTCAGGCTGGCGAGGCCGAGACCGTCCAGCATGCCTGCGGCAAGGCCCACCACATTCTTCGCGGCTGCGCCGATTTCCACGCCTAAAAGATCGGTTCCGTAATAGAACCGAATCAGGGGACTTTCCAACAGATGCGCGAGACGGGGCGGAAGTTCCTCATTGTCGGAGGCCAAGAGCATGCAGTTGGGGATTCCCGCGATAAAATCCTGCACATGGCCGGGGCCGACCCAAACCGCCGCCTGCGGGGCTGCGCCTAGTTCTTCCCGAAATACTTGGGAGAGTCGTTTGCCGCTATCCTGTTCCAGTCCTTTCATGCAGAGGACGAAGTTTTTTTCTTGCCAAAGAGAGGGAGGAAGCTCGGCGATGTTTTTGCAGAGCGTGCGAAAGCCCTGCGCGCCGACGGAGATAATCACGGTGTCGGCGTGCTGGAGCGCCTCCGTCAGCGAGTCGGAGATTCGGACGCTTTCCGGCAGCGTCAAATATTCGTTTTTCCGTTCCGCTGTCAGGCGGGCCAGCCGATCTGAGCCGGGGCGTCCCCAAAGCAGCGCGTCGCAGCCGATGTGATCGGCGTGCCATGCGTGGAAAGAGCCCCAGCGGCCGCATCCAAGCACGGAAATCGGTGTTTTGCTCATGTTCGCTTCACTCCTGTTAGGTCGCGGATGACTTCGCCCGCAAGGATCAGTCCTGCCACCGACGGGACAAAGGATACGGAGCCGGGGGCGTGCCGTCCGTGATCGCTGTCGTTCGCAACGGCGGAGAACGGCGGCTCTTTGGAATAGACTACCTTTAGGCGGGAAACGCCGCGTTTTTTCAGTTCCTTCCGCATGACCTTCGCCAACGGGCAGACGCTGGTATCGTAAATGTCGGCGACCTCGAATCGCGTCGGGTCGAGCTTGTTGCCCGCGCCCATGGCGCTGATGATGGGAATGTCCCGCTTCTCCGCTTCGACGACAAGGGACAGTTTTGACGGCACCGTGTCCACTGCGTCAATGACATAGTCCAAAGGCGCGGAGAAAAATTGGTCCGCGCAGTCGGGCGCATAAAATTCACTGATGGTTTGGATTTCGGCTTCGGGATTGACGTCCAGCATGCGCGCTCGCATGGCCTCCGTCTTTTTTTGTCCGATGGTCCGCCGCGTGGCGTGAAGCTGGCGGTTCAGATTGGAAAGGGAAACCGCGTCATGATCGACGAGCAGGAAATGACCGACGCCTGCACGCACCAAAGCTTCTGCGGCATAAGAACCGACGCCGCCGAGACCGAAAATCGCGACGCGCGCTTCGGCAAGGTTGGCGAGGCCGTCTGCTCCCAGTAAAAGTTCCGTGCGGGAGGAAAAATCGTTCGTCATAGGAACTTCCCCGCTTCGCCCCGGGCCAATTCATCGCAGCGTTCATTCCAGCGGTTGCCCGCGTGCCCCTTGACCCAATGGAACCGCACGGTGCGGCGCTGGAATTCTTCGTCGAGCGCGCGCCAGAGGTCTTGGTTTTTCACCGGATCGCCCGTTGCCGTCCGCCATCCGTTTCGTTTCCAATTCCGGAGCCAGTATTTTGTGAACGCGTTCTTCATGTATTGGCTGTCCGTGTAGAAATCGACGAGAGCGGAGGCGGGCAGCGCGCGAAGCGCCTCGATTCCCGCGCGAAGCTCCATGCGGTTGTTCGTCGTCGAGGGTTCTCCGCCGGAAAGTTCGCGCGCCGTTCCGGTTTTCGTCTCGACAATCACCGCAGCGAAGCCGCCGGGGCCGTCCGGATTTTTGAGGCATGAGCCGTCAGTGTAGACGACGTAGTCGGCAGGGGGAAGATCGGCGGGCTGCGCTTCGGCGCGGACGGTCTTTTCGCGCGAGGGCGATTTTTTCGGCGGCTCGTCGTCGAACAGGGACGCCATGGTCATAGGCTCCGAGCCGAAAAGCCAAGCCTGCGCTTCCTGCGGCGAAGCGAAGCCTTTATATATCGCACCCGCGAAACCGTCGATCTGCGCCTTGCATTCTTCCCAAGAGGCGAACAGTCCCGTCGAACGTCCTTTTTTTACCGCGTAGACTTTTTTCTGCGCCATCGCGTTCTTCCTTCCAGCTAAAAGTAAAAGAGGCGGCACACGAAAAAGTATCGCGTACTGCCTCCTTTGATTGTTCCTTTTTAACGTCGGGCCGCAGCCCCCAGGCGCCCCCGCGGCACATGAAACGATTCGTTTACCGCTGCTCCCTTCCGGGCCTGACGGGGTTCGCGAGGCTCCATTGCGCGGGACCCAAGCGCTGCGGTCCGACCTCAAAAAGGCTTTATAGATTAGAGAAGCGCATTGCCGGGCAATGCGCCGAAATATCATGGCGGAGAGTGAGAGATTCGAACTCTCGGTACAGTGTTCGCCGTACACACGCTTTCCAGGCGTGCTCCTTCAACCACTCGGACAACTCTCCAAGGCTTGAATGACAACCCTACTCAGTATTGTGCATTCGTCGCGGCAGGAAATAACCTTGCACACGATGAAATATAATGTACCATACTTGTTGCAACGTGTCAATCCTTTCGTGTCAATTCTTCGTTTTGCGGTTCGGCTTTGACGGAATCCTTCATATATAATATTGCGCTGAAATATATGGGATGATATAATTATATAATTATAAGGGGAATAATTTAGGAAGGCGGCTCTTTATGGAACTGAAAAACTACATGGAGACCATCGTGCTTAACTATCTCGACGTCGTGCTTGCAAAATATCCGAATTGCTGCAAGTGCGAGCAGTGCCGGCAGGATATCATCATGCTTGCGCTGAACCATTTACCTCCGAAATATGTTTCATCGGATAAGGGAAACGTATTTACAAAACTCAGTCTCACGGAGTTGGAGAAAGAAGTGCAGGTCATTGAGGAGATTGCCAAAGCAGTCGAGATTGTCAGCAGGAATCCTCGCCATTGACAATTATTTTTCGGGGAATCGCCGGGCGATTGATTTTCGCAAGGCGCTGTGGTAAGATATAACGCAAGCTTGACAGGGGAGGATTGATCGGTGCTTACGGTTTTGATGGTGCTCGACGCATTGGTCGCAATCGTCTTGATTGCCGCGGTGCTCGGACAGGAGCCAAAGTCCGCCGGAATGGGCGGGATGGACGGCGGCGGGAATACGGTTTTCAGCGGGCAGGTGCGCGGCATGGACGCGCTCTTGGCTCGTGTGACGATGGTATTTGCCACGTTGTTCGCAGTTATAACGCTGGCGATTGCGAAATTGACGATGTGATTTCAAAAGCGTTCCCGGCTTTCGGCTCGGGAACGCTTTTCGCGTTACGGGAATCTGTTTTGAGGGTGGTGAAAACGCTTGGTGCTGCAAGAAGCGGAGCCGTTCTATTTTCATAGAGGACCGATGGGCGTTCTGCTCCTGCATGGATTCAGCGGTTCGCCTGCGGAAATGCGTTTGCTCGGGGAAGTTCTTTCTGCGCAGGGATTTACCGTGCTGGCCATTCGGCTGCCGGGCCACGGAACCGTGCCCGAAGATTTGGAGCGAGCCACGGCCGGCGATTGGCTGGCGGCGGCAATGGACGGTTATGCAATCTTGGCGTCGGATGAAAGCGTGAAGCGAATTGCCGTCGCAGGGCACTCTATGGGAGCATTGCTGGCATTGAAGCTTGCCTCCATGCGTCAGGTGTCCCATGTGATTTCCGTATCGGCGCCGTTCTTCATCCGGAAGGAGAGAGGCGTTGATTTACTGCCTCCGAGGGAGAAAGCGAAAGGATTGTTTCTCCCGAAAAAGCAGCCGCGGCTGCCGGGCATTCCCGTCAGGTGCTTGGCCGGATATGCGGTGATGCCTCTTCTGGCGGTGCATGAACTGCTTGACTTAAAGGAGTCGGCCCGGGAAGCGTTGCCGAAGGTGGAAGCGCCGCTGCTGGTTCTGCAGGGAGAAAAAGATCACACGGTGCAAACGGGAAGCGCGCAGTATATTGCAGACCATGCGGCGTCAGCGACCAGGCGGGTCGTTCTGCTTCCGCGGGCAGGCCATCGGGTGCTGTTAGGTATAGAGCGGGAAAAGGCGTTCTCGGAGATTATCGGTTTTTTGCAATCGGAGGGTACGAATGGGAAATAATGCGGCGGCGGCAGGGATTGATGCGGGAAACGATTATTGCTTTGCTTGCGGCGCTCAGAATCCATACGGGTTGAAGCTGAATTTTCGCGTGGAGGAGGACTGTTTCGTCGCCGAAACGGTGCTTGCCCGCGAGTATCAGGGGTATACGGGCGTGGCGCATGGGGGCATCGTATCGACGATGCTTGATGAGGCGATGGGAGGATATCTGGTGGCTTTGGGTGAAAAAGCCTTGACGGGGCGGCTTGCCGTTCGATACCGGCATCCCACGCCGATTGGCGAAAAGCTGCGGATTGAAGGACGGATAGAAGCGCGGCGCAGTCGTTTCGTGAAAATGAAAGCCCGAATTATTTTGGAAGATGGGACGGTTACAGCGGAAGGAACGGCAGAAATGGCCGTGGTGGAGTGAGAATATGGAAACGGAAATGAAAGATAAAATTTTAAGCTATATGCGAGATACGGTCCGCCGTCCGATTACGGCGGAAGCGTTGGCAGAGGAATTGGGCGTCAAGGGCGCGGCGTTGGAGCCCTTTTTTGAGGCGCTTTCGGAGCTGGAGCAGACGGCGGCGGTCATTCGCAACCGCAGCGGACTGTACGGCCTGCCGGAGCGCATGAACCTCGTGGTCGGAAAACTCAGTATGTCGGGCAAGGGCTACGGCTTTATCATTCCCGATGTGAAGCAGAAAGAGACGGATACGGACGTCTTCGTACCGGGGGCGATGCTGGCCTCGGCGATGAACGGCGACCGTGTGGTGGCGCGCGTCACGCCGTCTGAGATTCCGGGACGTTCCCGTGAGGGAGAGATTATCCGCATCGTGGAGCGGGCGAATACGAAAATCGTCGGAACCTTTGCCTCATCCAAGTCTTTCGGCTTTGTTACGCCGGATGACCAAAAGATCGGACAGGACATATTCATCCCGAAGAAATCCTTCGGCGGGGCGAAAACGGGTATGAAAGTCGTCGCCGAGATTACGAAGTGGCCGGAGGGACGCCACAGCGCCGAAGGCGCGGTGATCGAGCTTTTAGGCCATGCGGGCGATCCGGGCGTCGACGTCCTGTCCGTGATGCGGCAATACGACCTCGTGCAGGAGTTTCCGCATGACGTGCAGGCGGAGGCCGACCGCGTGCCGCAGGAGGTGAAGCCGGACGAATACCGGGGACGCCGCGATCGCCGGGAATTTTCCGTGGTGACGGTGGACGGCGACGACTCGAAGGATTTCGACGACGCGGTGTACGCGGAGCGTCGTGCCGACGGCGGCTGGTTTCTCGGCGTCTATATCGCCGACGTCAGCTGGTATGTGCGGGAGGGGCGGCCTTTGGACCGCGAGGCTTACGAGCGCGGTACCAGCGTTTATCTCGTCGACCGCGTCATTCCGATGCTGCCCTTTGCGCTGTCAAACGGCATTTGCAGCCTGAACCAGGGGGAAGACCGCCTCGCGATGGCATGTGAAATGGAGCTTTCCGCTGCGGGCGAAGTGACAAAATACGAGATCGTTCCTGCGGTGATCCGCGTCTATCGCCGCCTGACGTACAACGGCGTCAACGCGCTGCTGGAAGGGACGGCGAAGGATAAAGACGGGATACTGCCGATGATCTCGGTGCTGAAAGACCTTCGCGACGCGCGCAAGGCGTATCGTAAGAAACGCGGCTCCATTGATTTCAATATACCCGAGGTGAAAGTGAAGCTCGACGAGGAGGGGCATCCTGTCGGATTGATTAAGCGCGCCGGCTCGGTGGCGGAGTCGATCATAGAGGAGTGCATGCTGTTGGCGAACGAGACGGTGGCGGAGCACATGGAGAAGAAAGAGCTTCCGTTTGTCTATCGTGTCCACGAACAGCCGAACGAAGAAAAGATCGAGCGGCTGAACCAGCTTCTGGCGGCCTTCGGGCAGCATATCCGTCCGAATGAGAAAGGCGAGATTCGGCCGATAGACGTGCAGAAGGTCTTGGAAAAGGTGGAAGGCCGTCCCGAGGAGCGCATCGTCAGCACGGTGGCGCTTCGCTCGATGCAGCAGGCGCGATACGCGGATCAGAGCCTTGGACATTTCGGGCTTGCCGCGCGGTATTATACGCATTTCACTTCGCCGATTCGACGCTATCCGGACCTCATCGTGCATCGCCTTCTGCGCGAGACCTTCGCCACGGGGACGATTCCTGCGGCACGGCAGGACAAGCTGCGGGGCGTTTTGCCCGATATCGCGCAGCATTCGTCGGTGCGCGAGCGCGTGGCGGTGGACGCCGAGCGCGAGACCACGGAAATGAAGGAAATCGAGTATATGACGCAGTTTGTCGGCGATACGTTCCCAGGCGTCATCAGCGGCGTGACGGCCTTCGGCATTTTCGTCGAGCTGGAAAACGGCGTCGAGGGGCTCGTCCACGTTTCGCGCATGGTCAACGATTATTACGAGTACGTCGAGGAGCAGTACGCGCTGATCGGCGAGCGTACGAAAAAGGCCTACCGCCTCGGCGACGAAGTGGAGGTCGTGCTAGTGCGTGCCAGCGTCGAAGAGCGTAATATCGACTTCATTCTGAAAGATAACGGCGTCTACGTCGCGGCGGACGAGAAGAAGGGAAAGAGCGCGCCGAAGAAGAAAGGCGCGGCCGCGCGGGGCGCAAAAGCGGCAGGCGAATCGACTGCAAAGAAAGACGAGAAGCGCAAGGGCGCAGACAAGGGAGCCGCGAAGAAAAAGAGCGGCGAGAAAGGGAAAGCCGGCGTAAAGAAAGCGAAGGCCAAAGCGGGCGTAAAAGAAAAAGCGGACGCCAAAAAGGCGAAGCCCGCAAAAAAGGAGAAAAAGACGGAAAAACCGGCGAAGGCCCGCCGCCGCGCCGCGAGAGCGGGGAAGAAGGACGAGCTGCCGAGCCGCGCCGTCTGGCCCGATCCGAAGTCTAAACGTAAGAAGTAATATTACTCCGGCCATTAAATTTCGCCATGTTGACGCATAGCCCTCCCCTCTGGGGAGGGGGGACCGCCGTAGGCGGTGGGTGAGGTTTTACGGCACGTTGAAGAACCTCATCCGACGCCCTTCGGGCGCCACCTTCCTCAGAGGGGAAGGCAAGATTTTGTGATTTATAATGGCCAAAGTAATAAACGAAGGATATAAAGCAAGGGAGGTGCAAGCCGATGGGACAGAAGAACGCGGCGGAAAAGACCGTCTGCGAGAACCGCAAAGCGCGGCATGATTACTTCATTCATGAGACGTATGAAGCGGGCATAGAGCTTTTCGGCACGGAGGTCAAATCCCTTCGCGCGGGCAAGGCGAACCTCAAAGACGCTTACGGAACGGTGAAAAAGGGCGAGCTGTTCATCGAGGGCATGCATATCAGCCCTTATGAGCAGGGCAATATTTTCAATCGCGACCCGCTCCGCCCGAAAAAGCTACTGATGCACAAGTCGGAAATCATGAAGCTGTTCGGCAAGACGCGGGAAAAGGGCTTCACGCTCGTTCCGCTCCGCGTCTATTTCAAGCGCGGGCGCGCGAAAATGGAAATCGCGCTGGCCAGCGGCAAGCATACCTTCGACAAGCGGCGCACATTGGCCGACAAGGCGATGAAGCGCGACGTCGAAAGGGCGCTGAAGGAAAGACAACAGGGCTGAAGGCAAAAAAATGACGGCCATGCGGCACGTACAAGAGATGTACAGGCTGCATGGCCGTTTTCTGTTTGTAAGTGAAAGAAATTTTCAAAATGTTTCACGTGAAACAATCGAACATAACCTGAAAGCTTTTTCAGAATTTGTTTTATCCTTGATATGACAAGCGTTTTACGGCCTTATAATTTTGAAATATTTTGTAGCGAATAAAATTATAAACCGAAAAAATGTTTCACGTGAAACATTCGGAAATCGTTTCCAATTTGTTTCAAAAATCGCCTCTGTGCCATGATTTTTTCGGTACAAGGGCAGTTGTTTTCGCATTTTTCTATATGTATAAATCATATCGTCTGAAAAGCAATTTCGTTGTTCTTCAAACACATTATTAGCTTTGGAAACTATACAGCCGTTAAAGAAAGGCAGTAAGCAGAGGGAGGAAAAATAAATTGCATTGAAAGTTATGGGTAAATTTTTACCCATAACCTATGATATAATGTCCTCAGAAACAGAGAAATGAAACGTTTCACAGGCGGTGAGAATATTGGAAACTTTGTATGCCGGAACCAACAAAAAGATGCTCAACATGCTGATTTTGAAAATCCTAAAGGACTATACCGACGAGGAGCATCCTTTGACGCAGCAGGAAATCATTGATTTGCTTCGTCGCAATTACAGTATGGATTGCGACCGTCGATCCATTCGCAATAATATCCAGTCGCTCAAAGATATGGGATATGAGATTATTGTGACTCGGCGGGGTTGTTTCTTGTCGGAGCGGGAGTTTGACGATGCGGAACTTCGCATGTTAATCGACAGCGTCCTGTTTTCTAAGAGCATTTCAAGAAAGCAAGCAACGCGGCTTATTGAGAAATTAAAAAACTTTGGAAATCGTTACTTCCACGCAAAAGTATCCCATGTGTCGAATCTGCCGGAACTGTTCCACACCGACAACAAGCAGACGATGATTGCTTTGGACGTGCTGAATGACGCTATCGAAGCAAAGCGAAAGGTCAGCTTCGTTTATAACACTTACGGGACGGACTTCAAACTCCACCCAAAACGAAACGAACCGTATATCGTAAATCCTTATCAGATGGTAGCCAACAATGGGAGATACTATCTGATTGGCAACTACGACAAGTACGATAACGTATCCCACTACCGTATTGACCGCATCACCTCTGTCACGATGCTGTCTGAACCGGTAAAGCCTAAAAGCAAAGTCAAGGATTTTGCCAAGGGGTGGAGCCTTCCGAAACACATGGCGGAGCATATCTATATGTTCAGCGGCGAGAGCGTAACGGTGAAACTGATAGCCGACACATATATGATGGACGATCTTGTGGATTGGTTCGGCAGGGATTTTCACGTTCGTGTGGAAGATAACGGTAAAATGCTTGTAACATTGAAATGCAACGAATCAGCCATGAAATACTGGGCGCTCCAGTACGGGGAATGCGTAGAAATCCTGTCGCCGAACAGCCTGCGGGAAAGCATCGCGAACATAGTGCAGGGAATGGTTAGGACGTATTGCGTCGATGCGGAGGGGAAAGGAAATGAATGAAGTGATCAAGCGTTATGAAGCGCTAAAAGAAAAGGTCTCGGAGCGCTGGGCGGAATTTGTGGAGCTGATGAAATTCGTGGAGACGGAAACAGAATACTTGACGGCTCCGGCCTCGACGAAGTTTCATCTCTGCAAGGAAGGAGGCCTTTTGGAGCACAGCGTCAACGTGGCGGAGCATTTGCTCAAAATCAAGGAAACGCTCGCGCCGGACATCAGCGACGAAAGCTGTGTCGTCGTTGGCCTCCTGCATGATCTCGGCAAGGCGGGAATGCCTAATAACCCGCTGTATATCAAGAACCCGCCGGACAGCAAATGGAAACAGCCGTATTATTGGAACAACAATCTTGTTTATTTGAGTGTTCCGGTGCGAAGCATGTATCTGATTGCGCCGCGCTTCCTGCTGACGGAGGAAGAAGCGCAGGCAATCGTTTATCACGATGGGCAATACGTTGAGGACAATCGAAGCGTTGCAATGCACGAGGAACGGTTGACGCTGCTTCTGCAATATGCGGATACTTGGAGCAGCCTGGTCGTGGAAAAGAAGTGATAGGCGAGATATATCGAAAAGCGGTGAGTTCGATGGTTGTTGCGGTAGAGAATTGTTGTATTCTCAATGCTTCGTGGTATGCGGTAGTCTTATTCAAATGTGAAAAATGCGGGTATCTTTATCCGGATAATGTTATTAATACGCCATTACCGCCGCCCAATGTTGTAAAACATTTATGTTTTAGGTGCATGGGGTGCGGTGAAATGCAGGAGTTTAGTATTCGGGGAGGTGGGAATGATTGATAGTGCAATAAAAGTTGATAAACTATTGTATGTATATGAGGAGGGATTTACATGCATAAATTAAGTACCAATAATTTATTTGGATATGCAACAAGTGAATTATCCCAAGATGCTTTTATCTCGTGGCTTTTATCACATGCATTAAAAGAAAATCTTGAAATCAATCCCCTAATGACAGAATGTGCTTTGGAATTTTTACATAAGATTACTATATTAAAGGATATCACACATATTAATGCGATAAGGAGGCAAACAGATAAAATTGATGTATTGATTCAGGGGGATGGATTTGAATTAATAATTGAAGATAAAACATTTACACATACATATCATAATCAAATTGCTAATTATCATGATATACGTGCGAGTAAAGTTCCGGATGGGACAGAGATTGTTTGTGTTTTATATAAAATAGTAGAACAATGTTACAAAGAACAAGGAGTTGATTATGAGTATACTCGTGAAGTGTTGTTGGGCATAATGCGTAAGTACAGACAGCAAAGTAACAATGCAATATTTAATGACTATGTTGATTATTTAGAGTATATAGAAGAACAAACACAATCGTATAACCGCCTTCCAATTGAACAATGGAATTCCGATGCCTATCGAGGCTTTTTTGTTCATTTAGAACAGGACTTAGGAGTAACCCCTTCTTGGTGGGGCTATGTTTCCAATCCTTCCGGTGGATTTCAGTGTTTTACTTTTGATTTTATAACGCGAGAACAGTTGGATAGCATTGGTATTACTGAAGATTATTTGGAATCACTCTATCTGCAAATTGAAGATAATATAATAGCTGTCAAAATGTCTGCGGGAAAAGATCGAGAGAAAGGAAGGGATATTCGTCAAAGATTATTTGATTATTTCAAGATTGAAATTCAAGATTTTGAAAAGAAAACTTTTAGATATGGAAGATGGATGACAATAGGATATATTAACTATAATGAAAATAATTATAAAGAAAAAATACATGAGATTCAAAAAGTTTCAAATGAATTGAAAGATAAGTTTAAGATGGTTATTTGATGTGTAGTTTGTATCGTATTTGTGCAGATTATAGGATTAAGGTGAATCGTCGTGATAGAACTGTCGGATGAAAAATGGACACCCCAAGTAACGGTGCTTGGCATAGGAGACTTAGGCGTGCGCGTGTTGTTGAAATTGAGCAAGAAACAGCGGGAAGAATTGAACCTTTGTGCAATCGTAGTGAATCAGACGCAATTAGAGGGGCGAGAGGATCAATTTTCAGCAGCTTACGCCGGTGATGCTTACTTGATGGAACAACAATCTGATCTTTTTCAGATGATACGAAAAGGCGCGATGTTTCTTATCGTTGCCGATTCATCGGATATGTTTTCGGCAAGAGCGGTATCTGCGATAACTTCGTCAGGGCAGGATATGGTCTCTTTTGCATTGCTCATGACGGCAGATGATAATCAAGAACAGAGCGATTATATCAATCAGACGCGGGCGATTTATATGACGTCGGAGGTCTTGCGTCGCCAATGTGAACTTCAATCGGTGTTTTTTGAAGACGAAATTGATGTTATTGCTGAAACGGCTTTGGAAATGTCAACCATGCCTTTTCATAATCTAATCGGTTTTGATGGTGCTGATATGCGAGAGGCGTTTTCGCGTCCCGGCAATATGACGGCAGTTTTCGGGCAAGGCAATACTGCGGAAGACGCAGTTGACAATTTGCTGATGACCGCTGAGAAAGTTGGCGTAGATTTGAGGCGGTGCAAATTGGCTGTTTTCAGTATGTCGGGGGCTCCTGATCGACTTTCCCTTTATGACGTGAATGAAGCGCCTGGTTTACTGGCGAAGAAAGTTGGATGCGAGATGGATGCGTTTTGTGGGGAACATATTACGTTGCTTTCAGCTCCGCTTGATGAATCACTGGACGACAAGTTGAAAATCTTTGCTGTGTTTTGTGAAGGGAAGAAATAGATATCATGACTGAAAATATTAGTATTCAACAGAGAGAAGATAAAGCGCCGGTCAAACGCGTAGAGCTTAGCGTACATACACAGATGGGACCGATGGATTCCGTCGTTCCAATAAGAGAATTGATTCGAACCGCGGGCCGCTGGGGGTGGAATGCAATTGCCATTACTGACCACGGTGGCGTACAGGCCTTTCCAGAAGTGATGGATGCCGTCGAATGCAATCCCTTTGACATTAAGGTGATTTATGGTATGGAAGGTTCTTTGACGGAGGACAACTATCAACAGCCCTATGCGAACCATATCACGCTCTTGGCGAAAAACATGGATGGGCTGCATAATTTGTATCGTCTTGTGTCCCTATCGCACTTGTTCTTGGGGCGTCGCCTTGTGAGCCGGTCGGATTTGCACTCTAATCATTATGCTCCACGAATCCCAAGACGTATATTGCAAGAACATCGTGAAGGCTTGCTTCTGGGTTCATCCGGAGCGGAGGGGGAGCTCATTCGCGCTATCGCTTCCCGTCAATATGGAGATGAAGAATTGATTACGGTTGCGCGTTTCTATGATTATCTTGAAATCCAGCCGATTGGAAATTACGCATACTTGCTTCGTAACAAGGATTTTCCACATATCAATACAGAGGAAGATTTGCGCGACATCAACCGAAAGGTTGTGTCATTAGCGAAAAAGTTGGATAAACTGCTCGTTGCAACGGGCGATGTCCATTTTTTGAATCCCGAAGATGCTATCTGTCAGGCAGTTATGATGGCAAATCGTGAGTGGGAGGAAGATGACTCGGGGATAGTCAATTCGCAGCCGTCGCTCTTTCTCCACACCACGGTTGAGATGTTGGAGGAGTTTGAATATCTTGGAGGAGTAGTCGCTTTCGAGGCGGTTGTAAGGAATCCTCAGCGTATTGCGGACATGGTTAAAAGAATAAAACCGCTTCCCGATGATTTGTATGATCCGACACTTCCTGATGCCGACGAGGGAATTAAAACAATGGCATATGAGCGGGCGCATGAGTTGTATGGGGAAAAACTTCCTGAAATCGTGCAGGAACGGCTTGATCAAGAATTGACGCCCATACTCAAACATGGGTTTTCAAGCCTGTATTTGATTGCGCATAAGCTCGTCAAAAAATCGAATGATGATGGATATGCTGTTTTTGCGCGAGGTTCAGTCGGTGCTTCCTTTGTCGCGACCATGACTGGCATTACGGAAGTCAACCCCCTCCCGCCGCATTGGCGTTGTTCGAAATGTCATTACAGCGAATTTATAACCGATGGCACATATAACTCTGGATTTGATTTGCCTGAAAAAATGTGCCCGAACTGTGGAGGATTGCTTGCAAAGGATGGTCACGATATCCCTTTCGCCGCTTTTCTTGGGTATGACGGGGATAAGGTACCCGATATTGATATCAATTACTCGGATGAAGATTGCCCAGAGCTTTGCAAATACATAGAACGACTTTTCGGGAAAGATAAGGTGTATGTTGCTGGTACTATAGAGACGCTGCGTGAATCGGAAGTGCGGCGTTATATTCAAAAATTCTTTGATAAGAAAGGAGAAACGCCTTCCGAAAGCCTTATCCAATATATCGTGGATGGATGCGTTGGAGTGAAAAAGGCAACAGGGGCACATCCTGCGGGAATCATGATTGTACCGCAGGATATGGACGTTCATTTCGTTACTCCGGTTCAGCATCCCGAAGATCGACTCGATCTTTCCGATATCGTAACAACCCATTTTGACTACCATCGCATTAGTAGCCGCCTTGTGAAATTCGACATTCTTCCCCATGAAGTTCCGACGTGTATTAAACTGTTGGAGGATTATACCCATTACAACCATAGGACGATCCCGTTTAACGATCCGGAGACGCTTTCGTTATTCCAATCCACAGAGGCACTTGGAATCTCGCCGGCGGATTTGGGAGCAACGACAGGAACGCTTGGGATACCGGACTTTCAAGTACCGTATGTGCGTCGGATGTTGGATGCGACAAAACCGATGTGTTTCAGTGATCTTGTCAAGATTTCAGGCTTCTGTCATGGGACGGAAATATGGAAGGGCAATATGCAGGACGCACTACGTGACGGCGTCTGTACGCTTCACGACGCGATTTCTGTACGCGACGATATAATGATGTATCTGATACATAAAGGTATCGATCCATTACTGGCTTTCAAAACGATGGAGAGTACGCGTAAAGGTAAAGGGCTCAAGCCGGATGTTGTAGAACAACTCAAAGCAGGTGGAATTCCTGATTGGTATATTGAAGCATGTCAAAAAATCAAATACCTTTTCCCACGGGCTCATGTTATTGCTTATGTTATGATGGCGTATCGAATCGCCTATTATAAAGTGCATTACCCGGATGCGTTTTACGCGGCGTATTTCTCAATACACGCAAAGAAGGTCGCGTATGATGTCGATGTAATCGAGGCAGGAGTAGAGGCCGTGAAAAAACGCATCTTAGAATTAAAGGCTAAACGGTACTACGGAAATTTGCCGGAGAGGAGAGTCATATTGTATGTCGCCTTGGAAATGCTATTGCGCGGATATAAGATTGTGTTCGATGACCCTTACAATGGCATTTCCCCCCGTAATCCAAGTTTTTCCGTACTTCGGAGATTCGAGGTTTGTCGCAATACGGAGAGATAACGAGGGGAAGAAATTTGGTGAAGCTAAAAGATATTGTCACTCTAATGTGTTGCAGTTCATCATCTTGGACAAACATAAGAAACCGTTGTTTGCAGTGCAGCGTAAATTGCATTGCGACAGGTTTGATCTGGCATTGGAATTGAGTAGGGGAGCACAATTCTGTATAATTATCGTAATAATTGAATTCTGCATGAGAAAAATGTATCTTAGCAAAGGAGGTTTTTAGGATGGGACATTATTGGTTGCACAGAATCTCGAATGAATGGGGCGTTGCTAAACCGTTGCTTGATAAAGGATACTTAACTATAGGCTGGCAATGTTTAATAACAGAAAAGAGTCTGTGTGAGTGTATTATTGATAAACATGGAGAAGGCTTTGAATCGTTGATGAATGAGTTGAAAGTAAAGTGGCGTTCGCGTTGGTGTTTGGAGCGATTTGCAAGATTTAAGCAGGGAGATACGGTTGTTGTCCCATTATATGATAAAAGTTTTGCAGTAGTTGAAGTGGAAGAAACTGCAAAGAGTATTTGTGATTTGCCAAAAGATATTATTGATGGATTCACGGATATTATTTTGAAAGAAGACGGATTGGCTGACACCACAAATCGGAACATTGATATTGGTTTTTTTGTAAAAGTTAAAACGCCAGTAAAAATAATTCCCAGAAGTTATGCTGTGGATAAACTTCAGATGAGAATGAAGATGCGGCAAACTAATGCATCTATTGATGATTTGGCAGAAGCAGTTGAAGATGCTGCGAAGCGTGAGGCTCCAATCGATGTTCATGAGATTTTAGTGGAAGAATCAGCAAATACAATTCTTATGCAGATTAAAAAATATGTTACTGCAGATAATTTTGAGCGAGTCGTAAAGTGGTACATGGAAAAAATCGGAGCATCCAAAGTTTACATTCCGCCTAAAAATAGCAATGAAAAAAAGGATTATGCAGATGCCGATGTAGTAGCTGTATTTGACTCTTTGGGGGTTACAATTTATATCCAAGTCAAAAAACATGATGACAAAACTAATTCGTGGGCTGTAGAGCAGATTGTTAAATACGGCGAGCAGCAGGAAAAGAACTTTGTTGAAGGAATGACCTATATTCTTTGGGTAGTGTCAACAGCCGATGATTTTAATGACGATGCAAAGGGAAAAGCCAATGAAAAGGGTGTCCGGCTAATCAATGGCAAAGAATTTTCAAGAATGTTGGCTGAAGTTGGCGTGAATGGTATTGATGAAGGATTTAACAATTGATGATGATTGAGCGGTTTTTAGTTAAGGCGTAATTCGTTGCATTTAGAAATGTAAAGAGGATTTCCATTACAGCCAGTAAACGAGAGACAAAGCTAACTAACTGAAAGCGTGTGGAAGCAAAATACTTTTTCGATGAATAAAAGCCACTATGAAAAAACGGGCCATGCAGGAAAAATAACCTGCATGGCCCGTTCGCATGGCCGTTTTTCTGTTATTACCGATTGTCAAAATATGTGGAATCTTACTGCCCGTTCTTCCAATTCTCGCCTACGCTGCCGCTTTCGCGTGCTTCTTTCGCGGCTTCGCTCATGCGGGAGAATGATTCCTGCACGCCTTCGCTGTCATGGGCGTAGTTCATCGCGTGGTCGGCACGGATTCCGATGGCGGCCGCCTCGGCGACGGAGTCGATATTGGCGCCCATGAAAATGTAATTCCAGTGATAGTCGTTCGTGGTCGATTCGATCAACGCTTTTACCGTTGCCTTGTCGTATTCGCGGCTGGCGTTTTCCAGTCCGTCGGTCATTATCATGAACAGGACGCGCCGTTTCATGGGGCAAATGTTTTTCTTTTCCATCCGGCCTGCCGTTTCCATGATTGTCCGTCCGATGGCGTCCAGCAGTGCGGTCGTGCCGCGGGCGTAGTAGGTGGACGAGGTCAGCTCCGGCGCTTTTTGCAGATCGACGCCCGCTGCGATTGTCTCATACTTGTCGTCGAACAGTATCGTTGTTACTTCCGCCGTGCCGGGCTCCTGCCGCTGCTGCGCCAGGAAGGAATTATACCCGCCGATGACGTCGCCGGTGAGCTTTTGCATGGAGCCTGACCGATCGAGGATGCAGATGATCTGGACTGGCTCTGCGGCGGTTAGTTCGCAGCTTTCTTTATGTTCATGGGGGAGCAGGACTTGCTTCACGGTTTTTTCCGGCACGGGTTCCTCCGGCGCGGCAGCCGAGGAGACCAGGCAGGGATTGCTGATTGCCAGCAGCATGAACAGTACGGTCAGCAGATAACGAAACATGATATCAACCTTCCTTTCCGCAACGGAATGAGTTTTTGGCAATCGGGCTGTCCCGATTTCAAGTATATTATAACAATGTTGATGAAAAACTGATGGTCGCAATGTTTTTCCTGCGAGTGTTTTATGATATGGTGAAGTGTGATACAATATACAGATACTGAGAATGTGAGAATAGGCAAAATGAAAGGATAGGGAAAGGTTAGGCGGCATGGCACATCGATTTTATTCTGATTTCTGTCGGTTCACGTCCGGCGCGGTCTTGGCGCTTATGCTGTTCCTTGCGCCAGCTGGTGCGCAGGCGGCGAATACGGGCGGGTACGAGTCGGGCGAGTCGGCGGTTTATGAGGAGAAGGCGGTTTCCCACCCGCCGCTGGAATACCTCTGTTCGCTGATTTCCCTGGCGAGCTACAGCGACCGCATCGGCCTCGTCGCGCGGGAGTCGCTGGCGGATAACGGCTGGGTTCTCCAGCCATATCGCGAGGACACGGAGAAGGTCGCGGCGAAATATTATTTCATGAAAAACGACAAATTGCCGGTCACCGGGGCGCGTTATCTCGTGTCGGTGACGGGAACGAGCGATTTGAAAGACGTAAAGGCCGATCTTTCGATGCATAAGGTTCCGTTTGCAGGGAAGACGCCCGAGGAATTTGAAAAGGAAATGAAGCGTCCGAAGATGAGCGCCGCCGAGCCTCTTACGCACGGGGGCTTTACCAATTATACGCAGACGGCGTTTTTTTCCCATCGGGAAAATGGAAAGACCTTTGGCGAAGAGCTGAAAGATATTTTAGCGAGCGAACCGGACGCAAAGCTTTGCGTCACCGGACACAGTCTCGGAGGCGCGGTCGCCGTTTTGTTGGCGGCGCGGCTGATGGCGATGGGGGTTCCTGCGGAGCAGCTCAGCGTCGTGACTTTCGGCGCGCCTGCTGTCGGGAATCGGGCTTTCGCGGACGCATACAGCGATCTGCCGATCATGCGTATTGCGATGACGGGCGATCCTATCCATGCCGCTTTGCAGTCCATTGACACGAGTTATGCGCAGTTCGGAAGCGTGCAGCATTGGCACAGGCCTCGCGGCTCCGAGCGGTTCCAGCACGATATGACGGGCTACACGGATGTGGCGCTTCGGCGGTATTATGACTATGTTACGGAAAAACGGCGTGAAGAGGAGCGATTCCAGGAGGACGGCGTGCCGTATGAAGGCGACGCGGTGCGTTCCCGCGCCTCTCTTGATGAGGATGACGAGGCGGCGCGCGTTCTGCTCTTTGCCGATTACACGCTGGATGACGCGATTATCGACGATTTGCCTTATATGCGGCTGGCTTCTTTCGACGTTCTGCGCAGGGAGACGGACAATCTTGTGGCGGCCCGCACCGCGTTTTCCGCCTTGCCGGGGGAAAACAAACTTTCGGAGGCGCTGCGGCAGGCAAAGGAGACAGGGTGCCGCTATGTGCTGATCCAAAAGTACGCGAGCGAGCGCCTGAAGGAAAAGCGTTTCGGGTACAAGATTTCGTTGGAGGAAGCCATCTATGATACAAGAGGGAATCCGCTCGTGCTGCAAAGCTTCACGACGAATACGGACACGATGACGCCGATTCTTGCCGCGCTTTATAACGAGGTCGCCGGCCGCGAAAGCCGACGGGCTGTGTGGACGAAAGGTCATGGAGAATCGAATTGACAGATAGGAAGTTGGACAGATGACGCAAAAAAAGCGGCTGGTCAAGATGATTGTGTACGGCTGCCAGATGAATTTTGCCGAGGCGGAGCGCATGGAGGGACAGCTTCGGGAGATCGGGTTTGAGGCTGTGGAGGACGCGGAGAAGGCCGACCTGATTTTGATGCACACCTGCTGCGTGCGGGAGACGGCGGAAGATAAAGCGTATGGGAAAATCGGCGAAATCAAGCGATTGAAGCGCGAGAGGCCGTCGCTCATATTTGGCGTGACGGGCTGCATGGCGCAGAAGGAAAGCGACGCGCTGATCCGACGTGCGCCGCATATAGATTTTGTGCTTGGGACGGGGCGGATTGGCGAGCTTTCCCGCGTGGTCGAGGAGCTTTTGGCGGAACGTGTCCCTCATGTCGTCGATGTGGCGGAGGATGGAGCGCTGCCGGAGGAAGGGACGCCCGCGAGGCAGGGAACGGTCTCAGCCTGGGTGCCAATCATGTACGGCTGCGACAATTTTTGCACTTACTGCATTGTGCCTTATGTGCGTGGGCGTGAGCGAAGCCGGCGGCCTGAGGATATCCTGCGCGAGATTGAGGACGCGGCGGCAAAAGGATTCAGGGAAATCACACTGCTGGGGCAGAATGTCAATTCTTACGGAAAGGACCATAAGCTGGCGGACTTCGCCGAACTCTTGCAAATGGCGGATCGCGTCGAGGGAATCGAGCGGGTGCGATTCATGACTTCGCATCCGAAGGATTTGAGCGAGCGGCTGATTGCGGCGGTGCGGGATGGAAAGCATATCTGCGAGCATTTCCATTTGCCGATACAGCACGGCAGCGACAGGATCCTGAAAGCGATGAACCGCAACTATACGACGGAAAAATACAGGGAGCTTGTCCGCGCCATTCGTGAAAACGTGCCGAACGCGAGCCTGACCACCGACCTGATCGTCGGTTTTCCCGGCGAGACGGAGGCGGATTTTGAGGAATTGCTCGAATTTTTGCGGGAGATACGCTATGATGCGGCGTACACGTTCCTTTATTCGCCGCGTTCGGGAACGCCGGCGGCGAAGATGGAGGGGCAGGTGCCGGACGAGGTCAAGCACGAGCGGCTGGAACGGCTGATGGAGCTGCAAAACCAGATCAGCCTTGAACGAAATCAAAAGCTCGACGGCACGGTGCAGGAAGTCTTGATTGAAGGGCCGAGCCGGACGGATGCGGCCATTTGGACGGGCCGGACGCGGACGGGAAAGATTGTGCTTTGGCCGCATCAGGACGGGGAGAAAGTTGGCGCGCTCGCGCAAATCAGGATTACGCAGCCGCAAACGTGGGTTTTGAAGGGCGAGCGGACGGAAGGATAACGATATGGGATATGGAACGGTGCTCCGCGTGGCGGAGGGCAGTCTCGCCGAGGAGCTCGGTCTCGTACCGGGGGACAAGCTCGTTTCGGTGAACGAGCAGCCGCTTCGGGATATCATCGACTTGTCCTTCGCGATGGCGGAGGAGGAAATCGACCTCTTGGTCGAGCACGCGGACGGGGAACAGGAAATGTTTTCTTTCGACAAGGACGTCGACGAGGAGTTGGGCGCGGAGTTTACGTCGGCGGTGTTCGACGGTATTCGGAGCTGCGCGAATCATTGCCTTTTCTGCTTTGTCGATCAGGTCGCGCCGGATATGCGGGAAAGCCTTTATGTGAAAGACGACGATTACCGGCTGTCGTTTCTATACGGGAATTTCATCACGATGACGAATATGGGCGAGCGCGATTTTCAGCGCATCGCCGCCTATCATCTGTCTCCGCTTTTCGTGTCCGTGCATACGACGGATATGGAGCTTCGTGCGAAGATGCTCGGCACGCCGCGGGCGGCGGAGCTGACGAAACAGCTTGACAGGCTGGACGAAGCGGGAACCGAGTATCACGCGCAGATCGTGCTTTGTCCGGAGCTGAACGACGGCAGGATTTTGGATAAGACGATTCAGGATATGATGGCGCGCCGCCCCCATGCCCTTTCCTTGGCCATCGTCCCTGTAGGTTTGACGAAATTTCGTGAAGACTGCTATCCGCTGACGCCTTTTGACAGAGCGGGAGCGGCTCGCGTTATCGAGCAGGTCGGAAAATGGCAAAAAAAATCCCGCGCGGACAGCGGGGAGAATTTCGTTTACCTTGCCGACGAGTTTTATCTGATGGCGGGGCTGCCGCTTCCCGAAGAGGAGGAGTACGACGGCTTCCCGCAGCTTGACAACGGCGTAGGGCTGACGAGGAGCTTTATATCGGAGTGGCGGGAAGCACAGGAAGAAAACGAGGCGGCGGGTTACGATGAGCCGCTTTCGGTGGAAGTCGTTTGCGGCGTCTCTGTGGCGCCGGTGTTTCAAGCGCTGATTGACGAGCTTTCCGTAAAAAATCTTCACGTGCGCCTCCGTCCGGTGGAAAACCGTTGGTTCGGTCCGTCGGTGACGGTGTCGGGGCTTTTGACGGGCGCGGATATGCTGGCGGCGCTGTCGGATACGGAGCAGGAGACGGCGGTGGTTGTCGTGCCGCGCTGTGCGCTGCGGTTGGGGGAAAATATCTTCCTCGACGATATGACGCTGGCGACGTTTGCGGAAAAATGCGGGCGCGAGGTGCGGACGGCGCTGTCGGGCAGGGAACTGTATCGACTGCTTACGCGCTGGCACGACGCGCCGAAAAGCGATACGGAGGAACAGGCGTATATGTGGCAGAGCAATGCCGCGTATACGAGATTGGAGGAAATATAAAGATGAGCAAGCCGATTGTGGCGATTGTCGGGCGTCCGAACGTCGGGAAGTCGACGTTGTTCAACCAGATCGGGAAACGCCGCATTTCCATCGTGGACGATATGCCGGGCGTGACCCGCGATCGTATCTACGCGGATGCGGAGTGGCTGGGGCGTACGTTTACGATGGTCGATACGGGCGGTATCGAGTTCGAGGACGAGACGTTTTTGACGCCGATCCGCGAGCAGGCGAGAATCGCCATTGATGAAGCCGACGTAATCGTGTTCGTCGTGGACGGGCGTGCGGGCGTGACTTCGACGGACGAGGAGGTCGCGCGGATGCTCCGCACGGCGAAAAAGCCCGTTGTGTTGGCGGTCAATAAGATCGACAGCCCAAAGCAGGAAGCCGACGTTTACGAATTTTACAATTTGGGACTGGGCGAACCGATTCCCATCGCCGCGTCGAACTCGCTGAACCTCGGCGACCTTCTCGACGCGGTGACGGCTAATTTTCTCGACGACGAGGATGAGAATGCCGATACCGACGAAATTCGGATTGCCGTCATCGGCAGGCCGAACGTCGGCAAGTCTTCGCTGGTCAACAAGATTCTCGGCGAGGAGCGCGTCATCGTCAGCGACGTGCCGGGTACGACGCGGGACGCCATCGACACCCATTTCATGAAGGATGGGACGAAGTACACGCTGATCGACACGGCGGGAATGCGGCGCAAGGCGCGGATTGACGAGGCAATCGAACACTACAGCGTGCTGCGTTCTCTTCGTGCCGTCGATCGGGCAAACGTTGTGCTTGTCGTGATTTCGGCGCCGGATGGCATCACCGACCAGGACGCGCGGATTGTCGGTTACGCCCACGAATCGGGCAAGGGGTTGATTCTCGTCGTCAATAAGTGGGATATCTACGAAGGCAAGGACGAAAAATCGACGCTGCGGTTCACCGAGGACGCGAGAGAAAAGCTTCCGTTCGCGCAGTATGCGCCGATTCTTTACTTGTCCGCGTTGACAGGGCAGCGGGTCAATCGCGTGACGGAGCTGGTCAAATACGTCGCGGAGCAGCAGTCCATGCGCGTGCAGACCAGCGTGCTGAACGAGCTTTTGCGCGACGCGCTTTCGGTAAATCCTCCGCCGGCGCACAAGGGCAGGCCGCTGAAGATTTTTTTCATCACGCAGGCTGCCATCGAGCCGCCAAAATTCGTCGTGTTCGTCAACGATCCGGAGCTGATGCATTTTTCGTATCTGCGCTTTTTGGAGAACAAGCTGCGTGAGACGTTCGGTTTTGAGGGCGCGCCGCTTCGTTTGATTGTACGCGGACGCAACGAGAAGGAGGACGACTGAAATGATGGGGCTTTTATTTGCGTGCCTTTTAAGTTATCTCGTCGGCTCGATTCCGAGCGGGCTGATCCTCGGCAAGGGCATCTGGAATATCGATCTCAGAGAGCACGGCAGTCACAATATCGGGGCGACGAACGCGTGGCGCACGATTGGCAAGCAGGCGGGCGTTTTGATTTTTCTTTGCGACCTCTTGAAAGGCGTTTTCGGCGTCTGGATTGGCGGCGTGCTTTCCGGCACGCCTTTGGCGCTGGTGCTCGGCGGCGTGTTCGCGATTGTCGGTCATTCGTGGTCGTTCTTCTTGCGTTTCAAAGGCGGCAAGGGCGTCGCGACGGGGCTGGGCGTCATTCTCTCGCTGATGCCGATTCCGGCGCTGCTCATTTTCGCGATTTGGTTCGTCATCGTCAAAATCACGGGCTATGTGTCGCTTGGTTCCATCATCGGCGCGGCGCTCGTCCCGATTTTCGCGTGGCTTTTCGGCGAGCCGCGGGCAACGATCGGGTTCGGATTCCTCGCGGCTTTTTTCGTCATTTATCGCCATAAGGAAAACATCCAACGGCTTTTGGCGGGAACAGAAAGCAAAATCAAGGCGGCGAAACGGTAAAGTTTATAAATGAAGCCGGTCCCGGAGGAAGATTCCTTCGGGATTTTCTTTTTTGGCGCGTCGCCTTGCTGAATACGGAAAAAAGCTGTATAATGCCTCTGTTAGCGTCAAAATGAATTTCTATTTATGGAAGGGAATTTTTATTTGGAGGCAATCACTTACGAACTGATAAAGAAGGACGAGGATACAGGTGCGCGGGCAGGGGTGCTGCACACGCCGCACGGGAGTTTCCCGACGCCGATTTTTATGCCGGTGGGCACGCAGGCCACGGTCAAGGCGGTTTCACCGGACGAACTGAAAGATCTCGGCGCGGGCATTATCCTGTCGAATACCTATCATCTGTTTTTGCGGCCGGGCATGGAGCTGGTTCGTGAAGCGGGCGGACTGCATAAATTCATGCATTGGGACCGGGGCATTTTGACGGACAGCGGCGGCTTCCAAGTGTTCAGTCTCGGCGAGCTTCGGAAGATTACCGAAGAGGGCGTGACGTTTCGGTCGCATATCGACGGCTCGAAGCAGTTCCTCTCGCCGGAGATTTCCGTCGAGGTGCAGACGGCGCTCGGCTCCGATATCGTGATGGCGTTCGATGAATGCGTGCCGTATCCCGCCGATTACGATTACACGAAACAATCGCTGGATCGGACGCTTCGATGGGCGAAGCGCTGCAAGGACGCGATGACGAGGGATGATCAGGGACTGTTCGGCATCGTGCAGGGCGGTATGTATAAAGAACTTCGCATTGAGAGCGCGGAGGCCTTGGTCGAGATGGATTTCCCCGGCTACGCGGTAGGCGGTCTTTCCGTCGGCGAGCCGAAGGAATTGATGTATGAGATGCTTGAGCTTTCGACCGAGCATTTGCCGCAGGATAAGCCGCGCTATCTGATGGGCGTCGGAACGCCGGACTGTCTCGTGGAGGGCGTGGCGCGCGGTATTGATATGTTCGACTGCGTATTCCCGACGCGGGTCGCGCGGAACGGCATGGCGATGACATGGACCGGGCGGCTGGTGATGAAGAACAAAGTGTTTACTCACGACCACGAGGTGCTGGAGCATGGGTGCGGCTGCTATGCGTGCCGGAACGGGTACACCCGGGCCTATATCCGCCATCTTGTAAGGGCGGGCGAGATTTTCGGACTGCGGCTCCTTACGCTGCACAATCTGTATTTTTTGCAGGCGTTCATGCGAGCGATGCGAGAGGCAATCGTGGAAAGTCGTTTCGCGGAATTTCGCCGCGATTTTTGGGCGAGATATCAACTTCCGGAAAAGAATGTGGAGGGATAAGAGATGAACGAAGGGATTTTGGCGCTGGTGAGCGCGTATGGGCCATTGGTGGCAATGGTGATTGCGTTTTATTTTTTCCTGTATCGTCCGCAGCGTGAGGAACAACGGCGGCGGGATGATATGCTGGCTACGCTGCATAAAGGGAACAAGATTGTCACCGTGGGCGGCATTTTCGGCGAGATTTTGGATATCAAGGACAATGTAATCGACTTAAAGATTGCCGACAAGGTCGTGGTAAAGCTGACGCGCAGCGCGGTCAGCCGGAATATCACGCAGGGCAAATCGCCGCAGATGGCGTCGGAAAAAGAATATCCCGACGAGGATAATAAGCAGGATGAATGAGGGCGGCGCTATCGACGGAGACAAGCGGGACCTCCGCAGGCGAATGCTCGCTTGTCGGCGGGCATTGTCCGTCGAGGAGAGAGCGTCGAGAAGCGCGGCGATAACGGAGAAGCTGCTTTCCCTCGAAGCGGTGCAGAAAGCGCGGACGGTTTTCGCCTATGCGGCGATGGAGGACGAGGTGCAGACGGAACCGCTGATTGCCTCGTTGTTTGACCGGGGCAAGCGGGTCGCGATTCCGCTCGTCCTTGGAAAGCGCTCGATGGAGGCGGCTCTGGTTCCTTCGATGGATGCGATGGAGACTGGTGCTTATGGCATTCTGACGGTGCGGGCGGAGCGGCGGGAAATTTTGCCGCCGCAGGAGATTGACTGCGTCATTGTTCCCGGCGTGGCGTTTGGGTTGGATGGATCGCGGCTCGGTATGGGCGGCGGCTATTACGACGCGTTCTTGCCGAAGGCGGAGCGGGCAGTCAGGGTAGCAGCGGCGTTTCAATGCCAAATTTCGGAAGATATTCCAAGCCTTCCCTACGATTGCGGGGTTGACTGGATTGTCACGGAACAAGGCGTTTTCAAAGCAAATAAGCAATAAGCAGTTTGGTGGTAGTATGGAAATTAAGATCGGAATCGCGAGCCTCGCGAAGAACGGCGTCGAATATTGCGGAGACAGCTACAGCCTTGTCGAAAGGCTGGGCGGTATGACGCTGATTTTGTCGGACGGCCATGGGAATACGGCTGCTGCCCAGCAGACGAGCCGGTGGGTCACGCAGAGGGCCCGCACTCTCGTATTGCAGGGGAAAGACAACGACGCCGTGGCGCGTGCCGTTCATGACGAGTTGTATGAGATGAAAGACCGGAAGGTCGCCTGCGCATTGACGATTTTCGGCGTGGACGCGGAGACGGAATCGGTATCCATCGGACGGAGCGGACAGACGCCTGTCTATGTGTGGACGGAAGAATATGAGACGGCCTATGATGATGAGGCGACGGCGCTCGGAATGAGCCGCAGCGTCAATCCGCAGACTTATGAGCTGCCGCTGGCACAAGGGATGATCCTCGTCGCCGTTACCGAGGGCGTTCGCACGGCGGGGAAAAAACGCGGCGGCGCGCATTTTGAGGAAGAACGGCTTTGGGAAATCATTCGCGGAAATCCGGCGGAAGATGCGGAATTCATCGCGAAGAATATTCTTGAATACGCATTGACGCTCGATCAGGAACAGCCTGCCGAGGATATGACAGTGGCGGTGCTCGGCGTATCGCCGGGCAATGCGGAAAACACAGGCGTTAGTTTCCTGTCGGCGTCGTATCCGATCTCGGTGCTGGAAGCATAATACAGAAAGGAAGGAACAATCGTTGAGAAAAGAAGAGTTTGGCAAGCTGCTGATTGTCATAGCGGCGATTGTGGGATTGTTTATCGCGTTCGTCTCTCCGCTGGCGTATTCGATTCGGCAGGGACTTGATTTGCAGGGCGGCACCCATGTCGTCTTGGAGGCAGAGGATACCGAAGAGGCGCAGGTGAACGACGACGCGATGCAGCGAGTTGTCCGTATCATGGAAAAGCGCGTCAATGAGCTGGGCTTGACTGAGCCGATTATCCAGCGGCAGGGCGCGCGCCGCATTATCGTCGAGCTTCCGGGTATCAAGGATCCGGATAAAGCGATTCAGGTCATCGGCAAGACGGCTATGCTGGAATTCAAGGACGAGGCTGGAACTACCGTCCTGACAGGTACCGACCTCAAGGACGCGAAGGAGCAGACAGACCAGTCCGGGCAGAATCTCGTTGCGTTGGAGTTCAGCGACGAGGGCGGAAAAAAGTTTGGCGACCTGACGACGAAAAACGTCGGCCGTACCATCGCGATTCTGCTTGACGGCGAAGTGTTAACCGCTCCGAACGTTAAGGAGCCGATTCTCGGAGGCAAGGCCGTTATCACAGGCTCGCGCACCTTGGAAGAGGCGCACAATCTCGCCATCCTGCTTCGGAGCGGTGCGCTTCCGGTCAAGGTTAACATCATCGAGACGCGCACGGTCGGCCCGACGCTCGGGCAGGATTCGAAGGATAAGAGCGAGTTCGCGTTTGCGGTGGGCATCAGCGCGGTGCTTATTTTCATGCTCCTTTTCTATCGTCTTTCCGGTCTTATCGCGGACATCAGCCTGATGGCGTATGTGCTGATGTTGTTGGCTTCTCTGAAATTCCTCGACGCGACGCTGACGCTGCCGGGCGTGGCGGGCATCATCCTGTCCATCGGTATGGCGGTGGACGCGAACGTTCTGATCTTCGAGCATTTCAAAGAGGAATATCTTACGGGCAAGACGCTCCGCGCGGCGATGAACTCCGGCTTCAAGCGCGCGTTCACGACAATTTTCGACTCGAACATCACGACTATCATCGCGTCGATCGTGCTCTTCATGTTCGGCACCGGCTCGATTCGCGGCTTTGCGATCACGCTGGGGCTGGGCGTCGTGCTCTCCATGATCACGGCGATCTCTTTGACGCAGTTCATGCTGAAGCTCCTGATCGGGGCCAATATCTTCAAGAACCCGTTTGTTTACGGCGCGAAGGCCGCGCCGGCGACGGAAGGGGGTGTGAAGCGTGCGTAATTTCGACATCGTGGGACGCAGGAAGATTTGGTATTTCCTTTCCCTTTGCGTAATTATCCCCGGCATCATCTCGATGTTTGTCAAAGGCTTCAATTTTGGCATCGACTTCACAGGCGGCACGATCATCGAACTGCGATTTGACGACAAAGTGGCAATCACGCAGGTGCGTGAAGTCATGAAAGGGTATTCTCTGGACAACAGTATGATTCAGCTTTCCGGCGACGCCAGCGACGCGAAAGAGGCTCGGGACGTGATGATCCGTACCATCGACCTCGAGGAGAACGACCGCAAGGCCATCATGGCGTCGTTGAAAGAGAAACTCGGCAATTACGTGGTGCTTCGCGAGGAAAAGGTTGGCGCGACCATGGGCGCGGAGCTTTTGATGAACGCGGCGATAGCGACGCTGCTCTCGTGGCTTCTGATTGTCGCCTATGTTTCGTTCCGATTTGAGTTCCGGTTCGGTATCGCGGCGGTTCTGGCGCTGGTCCATGACGTGCTCGTGGTGCTCGGCGTCTTCTCGATCTTGCAGAAGCAGGTGGATTCTTCGTTTGTAGCGGCGCTTCTGACCATCGTCGGTTATTCCATCAACGACACCATCGTCATTTTCGACCGCATCCGCGAGAATCTGCGTCTGCATTTCCGGCGCGGCGGCGACATCGTCGAGCTGGCGAACCGCAGCATTTACCAGACCTTGACGCGATCCCTTTATACGGTTCTCACGGTATTGTTCACGACATTCGCGCTGTACTGGTTCGGCGGCGATACGACAAAGGATTTCTCCTTTGCGTTGCTTATCGGGTTCTTCAGTGGCTGCTACTCGTCGATTTTCGTCGCGAGCCCGCTTTGGGTGACGCTTCGGAATTGGAACGAAGCGAAAAAGGCGGCGCGGTAAAAAAGATGAAAGGCGCACGAGGCATTATCCGTGTGCCTTTTCTTTTGCAAAAAAATGGAGGAATATTCTTTGCGAAAACAGTGGTTGGTTGTTGGCAATAGAGAAGAAGGAGACGCCCAATATGCCGCGCAGCTCGGGATATCTCCTTTTTTGGCGGGAATATTGCGCAGGCGGAACATCTGCGATGTAGAACAGGCAAAGGCATTTTTGCGTCCAGAAACGGAACAGGAATATTACGACCCGTTTTTGATGCGGGATATGGAACGCGCGGTCGCACGTATTCGACGCGCGATTGAAAACGCGGAAAAAATAATCGTATACGGGGATTACGATGTGGACGGCATTACGGCCACCACGCTTCTGATTCGTGCGCTTCGGCGTCTCGGCGCGTCGGCGGATTATTATATTCCCGACCGCCAGGAAGGATACGGGCTCCATACGGAATCATTGCGTCAGCTTTCGGAGGATGGCGCAAAACTGGTGGTGACGGTAGACTGCGGGATTGCCGGCATAGCGGAAGTGGAAGCTATGCGCGGAAAACTGGATATCGTGGTCACGGATCATCATTTGCCGGGAGAAATTTTGCCGGAAGCGGAGGCGGTCGTCGATCCGCATAGAACGGATTGCGAATATCCGTTCAAGGATCTTGCGGGCGTCGGCGTCGCTTTCAAGCTTTGCCAGGCGCTGTTTCGGGAAATGCGCGACGAGAATTTTGAAGACGATCTTGAATTGGTTGCGTTAGGCACGGTCGCCGATATCGTGCCGCTGCTTTCGGAGAATCGGAAGCTGGTCAAGATTGGACTGGCGCGCATGAAAGAGACAAAGATCGAGGGGCTGCGGCAGCTCATTGAGGTTGCGGGACTTGGCGGAAAAGACGTGACGAGCGGGCAGGTCGGTTTCGTGCTTGCGCCGAGGCTGAACGCAGCCGGGCGTCTTGAAACGGCGATGCGCGGCGTCGAACTTTTGATGGCCGAGGACGAAGGCAAGGCGCGGGATATCGCTTTGATGTTGAGCGAGCTGAACAGCGAGCGGCAGCAGGTTGAGGCGGATATTGTCGAGCAGGCAAAAGAACAGCTTGCCTCCGTAGATACCGAAGCGGCTCGTACTCTCGTCGTGGTGGGAGAGGGATGGCATCCTGGCGTCATAGGGATTGTTGCATCAAGGCTTGTCGAGCTTTATTATCGGCCGACTATCGTTATCAATGTACAGGACGGAATCGGAAAAGGTTCGTGCCGCAGCATTCCGGGGTTTCATCTTTTCGACGCGCTGACGACGGCGAAAGATTCTTTGGTGCAGTTCGGGGGACATGAGATGGCGGCGGGTCTCACCGTGCTGCCGGAAAAAATAGACGATTTGCGTGCGGCGTTGGATCGCTACGCCGACCTCCATCTTAAAGCGGAGGACTATATTCCGCGATTGGAATTGGAAGCAGATTTGCCGCCGAATGAGATCACCGTCGATTTGGTTGAGGATTTGGCGAAATTGGAGCCGTACGGGATGGCGAATCCGAAGCCTCTTTTCGGCAGTTTTGACGTTCGCGGGTTTGACGCAAAGACGATAGGTCGCGAAGGCCAGCATTTGAAGTTTTCTCTTCGGGGCGGCGCGGATTCGCTGGAGGCAATCGGCTGGAATATGAGTGAGAAAATGGTATTGCTTCATCGCGGCAACGTCGATATGGCATATATGCCGGAAATCAACGAATGGAACGGAAGGGTCTCCGTACAGTGCAAATTGAAGGAACTTCGTTCTTCTAAAAATCGGAGCGGCTTTCCGACGCGCGAAGTTCTCGGCGGCATTTACGTCGCTTTGAAGAATTTACAGGCGGAAGGGCCTTTTTCTGAAAACGATACGTCATTGGCTGAAAGATGCCGCATTTTGCCTGAGATTTTGAAGGTCGCATTTCAAATTTTTAGCGAGTTGGGGCTTGTCGTACGCGACGGAGACGGCCTCCGCCTGGCTCCGCAGCCTAAAGAGAAACTGCGATTGGAAGATTCCAAGACGTATCGTGACGGCATTTCCTTGCTGAAACAGCGTTGAAGAATAGCGAAGGATAAGAAAGCATGTTATAATAGAACAAGTATTACATTATAATTGGAAAGCGGGATATAGATTGTTGGTACTGGGGATTGATCCGGGCACGGCGATTTGCGGTTACGGTTTTGTTGAAGCCGCGCAGGGGAATCGGTTGGTTCCTCATGAGTACGGTTCCGTTACGACGAGCCCGAAGGCACGGATGCAGGATCGACTGATGAAGCTGTACGATGAGATCGACGCGCTGATTAAAAAGTATCGGCCCGACGCGATGGGCGTCGAGCAGCTTTTTTTCAATCGCAACGTAACAACGGCGATTCCCGTCGGGCAGGCGCGGGGCGTCGTACTGCTCGCAGCGGCGAAAAACAATCTGGAGATCGTGGAACGCACGCCGCTTCAGGTCAAGCAGTCGGTGACAGGCTATGGGAAGGCGACGAAAGAGCAGGTCATCTACATGGTCACAAAGCTATTGAATCTTTCAGAGCCGCCAAAACCGGACGATACGGCGGACGCGTTGGCGGTTGCGATTTGTGCATTGCACTATATGAACAGTCCGGCGTGGAGAAACAGGTTGGAGGAAAAGAGCACGATATGATTGGATTTTTACGGGGCAATGTCGTCCAGCTTTTGCAGGATTACTGCCTGTTGGACGTCGGCGGGGTCGGCTACCGCGTGTATATTCCGTCGTCGACGCGGAGCCGCCTGAAGATTGGAGAAGACGCCATGCTGTATACGCATCTTGCCGTGCGGGAGGATGCGATGACGCTGTACGGCTTCGAGAGTCAGGAGGAATATCAGGGGTTCCAGCTGCTTATCTCCGTCTCCGGTATCGGGCCGAAGGTGGCGCTTGGAATCCTGTCGTCAATTACGATCGAGCGTCTCTTTCAGGCAATTCACGGGCAGCAGATTGCCGTGCTCACGAAACTGCCGGGCGTGGGGAAAAAATCGGCGGAGCGGCTGATTTTAGAGTTGAAGGACAAGACGGCAGGTCTGGAAGGCGAAGGTGGGGGCGACGGCGCTCTTCCGTCGGCGGAACCGGCGCAGGACGGGCCGGTTTCCGACGCGGCGGCCGCTCTTTCTGCTCTGGGATATTCTCAGGACGAAATTTCCTCGGTGTTGCGGCGTGTTACGAAGCCGATGTCGACAGAAGAAACCATCAGATTCGCGTTGAAGGAATTCGCGGGGAGGAGATAGCCGGTGGAAGAACAGGAAGGCCGCATCGTGGCCATGGAGGAGCAGCCCTCCGACGATTGGCAGTACAGCTTGCGCCCGCGTAAATTGAACGAGTATATTGGCCAGGAAGAAGCAAAAGAAAATCTTTCCGTGTTTATCCGGGCGGCATTGAAACGGGGGGAAGCGCTTGACCATGTGCTTCTTTACGGTCCTCCGGGGCTTGGAAAGACAACGTTGGCCGCTATCATTGCCAATGAATTAGGCGTAAATTTCCGCGTGACGAGCGGTCCGGCCATCGAGAATTCGCGGACGCTGGCCGAGATATTGACAAATTTGGAAAAAAGGGACGTCTTGTTTATTGATGAAATCCATCGTCTTTCACGCAGTATCGAGGAAGTCCTTTACTCTGCGATGGAGGACTTTGCACTAGATATCATTATTGGGAAAGGGCCCGGCGCGCGTTCCATTCGGTTGGATATCGCTCCGTTCACTCTTGTCGGGGCAACGACAAGATGGGGGGCACTGGCGGCTCCGCTCCGCGATCGTTTTGGGGTTCCCTTGCGCCTCGAATATTATCGTCCAGAGGCCTTAAAACAGATCATCAAACGTGCGGCGGAGATATTGGAAATTCCCATTGAAGACGCCGGTGCGCTTGAAATTGCCCGTCGCTCTCGAGGTACGCCGCGCGTGGCGAACCGTCTGCTGAAGCGTGTGCGCGACTTCGCGCAGGTCAAGGGCGACGGCGTCATCACGGAAAAACTGGCGGACGAGGCTCTCGTCCGTCTGGAAGTTGACAACGCAGGTCTCGACCGTATGGACCGCCGCATGCTGGCCACGATGATAAAAAAATTCGCCGGGGGGCCTGTGGGATTGGAAACCTTGGCCGCGTCCATCAGCGAAGAAACGGATACCATTACGGACGTTTATGAGCCGTTCTTGATTCAACTCGGCTTTTTGATGCGGACGCCGCGAGGACGTGTCGTGACGAGGGCGGGTTACGAGCACATGAATATTCCTTATCCGGGGACGGATGATGAGGGGGCTTCCATGTCCTTGTTTGAGGGGGCATAGTCGTGAAACTGTTGCTGCATATGTGCTGCGGGCCATGTTCCTGCTATCCGTTGAAAAAGCTACGCGCAGATGGGATCGAGCCCGTCGGGTACTTTTTCAATCCTAATATTCATCCGTATCAGGAATGGGAAATGCGTTTGAAAACGGCAAAAATGTTCGCGGAAAAAACGGGAATGAAAATCCTGACGGACGAGATCTTTCAGTTGCGGGCGTTTTTGCGTCGCGCGTTGGCGGCGGAGGGAGAGAACGGATTAACGCCGCAGGCGGGAACGCAGGAAGAAGCGCTGGCGTTTATTGCGTCCTATAAGCCGCAAAAAGACAGACGCTGCCGCATGTGTTATGCGTGGCGGCTGGAACAGGCGGCGAGATTCGCGGCGGAAAACGGTTTTACGGCATATACTTCCACGCTGTTTTACAGTATATATCAGCAGCATGACGTCATGAAAAGCTTGGCGGAACGGTTCGCTAAGGCTTATGATGTGGAGTTTTATTATGAGGATTTCCGCACAGGCTGGCAGGAAGGAATCGACATCAGCTTGGAACTGGGGCTGTATCGGCAGGGGTATTGCGGCTGCGTTTTCAGCGAAGAGGAAAGATACAGCCGCGTGATGCGGAAGGCTGCAAGGAAGGCGAATCGGGCGCAAAGAAGCGAGAGGCAAACGCGTTTGTCTGTTTCTTAATAATAACGAGGAGGGGTTCCTTTGATTCGAAATGGTTTTTCCCGTGTATTGCAGAGTTTCTGCATGGTTGCGGTTGTGTTGTTTTTTTCCGGCGCTTGCTTTGCCGCGCCTAAGGAAGTGAAGCCGACGATGACGCCGGATAAGCCTTCGGCGGAAAGCCGAGGGGCAACGAAACCGGGGGCATCGGAACCTCGTGGCCGCGTTTCGAAGGAAGAACCTGTGATTCGTGTGGGGCTCAGCGACGGGCAGGCGTCGGCGGTTGTTACTGCGGACGGTGAGTATGTGATTCGCGATGCGGCTACCGGCCAGGGAATCGATAAGATTGCCGCTAAGTCTATTACGACGGTATCCGTCAAGAATCGGAAACTGGTTGTCAACGGCAAAGCGATTTCTGCGCAAAAGATTCGTTTCTCGATTGCGGACTCCCGGACGGCGCGGTATCTTTCTGTTGCAGGCAGTAAGTATCGGGGCGATATCGTCTTGGTGCTGGCGGAGGATCAGACGATTACTGTCGTCAATGACGTCAAACTCGACGATTATATTGGCGGTGTGATTTCGGAGGAAATGAGCCCGGAGTGGCCGTTAGAAGCATTAAAGGCGCAGGCGGTGGCGGCTCGGACTTTTGCGGCGTATTCGCTTGGCATCCATGACGCGGACGGATATGACGTTTGCGCTACAACGCATTGCCAAGTTTATGGGGGCATAGAATCGGAAAGTCCGGCGGGGCTCCGTGCAGTTTCGGCGACACGAGGCGAGATCATGGCTTATCAGGGGAAGCCGATTTATGCGGCGTTCCATTCCTCTTCCGGCGGTATGACCGCAGGGAGTGAGGAGGCGGGCGGAAATGCGCTTCCTTATCTGAAGCCTGTCCGCGACCCGCAGGACGCTGCAAATCCAAATTCCCACTGGCAGGTGACTTTATCTGCGAAAGAGCTTTCTGCCAAGCTGTCCGCTGCGGGATTTCGGGTTGGAAATATAAAAGCGGTGGAACTGACGCCGCTGGATATTGGCAAAGGCGCTTCGGATCGGTATCCGTCCGGACGAATCAAGCAGGTGCGGTTCATTGGAAGCTTGCAGACGGTCAATGTGCCGGGGCCGAAACTGCGCTGGGTCGTCGGCCTTCCCAGTACGCTGGCAGACGTTCGGCGCGGAACGGGGAAGAAGGCGGCTCCAAATACGAAAGGGAAAATCGAGTTTTCGGATCCAAATGCTGAAGTCGTGTTCGACGGTTACGGCCGGGGACATGGAATCGGGATGTCGCAGTGGGGCGCAAAAGCCTTGGCGGCAAAAAAGACGTATCGGGAAATTCTGAATCATTATTATAAGGACGTGGAATTTTCCTGGTTGTTTTAACGGCCTTTCGGATAACGGGTTATAGGGAGTTTTAGCGGAATGCTTTTAACGGATTTTGATTATGAACTGCCGGAAGAACTGATTGCCCAAACGCCTGTGGAGCCGCGGGACGCTTCGCGGCTCATGGTGATTGACCCAGTGGAGCGGTCAATCAAGCATCGCCGCTTTTTTGAACTGCGCGAGTTCCTTGTTCCGGGCGACACGTTGATTTTCAATGACACGCGCGTCATTCCGGCGCGGCTGATTGGGAAGAAAGAGCCGACAGGCGCCCGCATTGAAGTGTTTTTGCTCCGTCGTGTCGAGGGCGATATTTGGGAAACACTGGTGAAGCCGGGGAAAAAAGCCTTGCGCGGCACCACGATCAGCTTTGGCGACGAGCTTTCCTGCGAAGTGACAGGCCACACCGATTTTGGCGGGCGGCTTGTGGAGTTCCATTATCGGGGGATTTTTGAGGAGATCCTTGACCGATTGGGCGAGACGCCGCTTCCGCCCTATATCCATGAAAAGCTCGAAGACCGTGAGCGATACCAGACCGTCTACAGCCGGGAGCCCGGTTCGGCGGCCGCGCCGACGGCGGGGCTTCATTTTACGCCGGAGCAGATGGAAAGCTTGAAGCAATCAGGCGTCAATCTTGGCTTTTTGACGCTGCACGTCGGACTTGGAACTTTTCGTCCGGTCAAGGAAGAGCGCATAGAGAATCATGTCATGCACAGCGAGTATTATTCCATCGGTGAAGAAACGGCGAAACTGATTCGCGAGACCAAAGCGGCAGGGCATCGGGTTATCGCCGTCGGCACGACCTCAATCCGGACGCTGGAGTCGGCGGCGGGCGATAAAAATGAGATTTATGGGAAATCGGGAGAAACGAGTATTTTTATTTATCCCGGTTATGAATTCAAAATCGTAGACGCCGTCGTCACGAATTTTCATCTTCCGAAATCAACGCTGATTATGCTGATAAGTGCGTTCGCGGGCAGGGAGTTCACGTTGGAGGCTTATCGGGAGGCGGTGAAGGAACGGTATCGTTTCTTTTCCTTCGGGGACGCGATGATGATTACGCGTCCGCAGCCGGCAGAATAAAAACGAATAGCTGTTCATGGGAAAGGACGACAAGGCAGGATTTCGCCTCGTCGTTCTTTTTGTATGGGAATAAATGAATTAACGGGCATTTTTTCTTTGCTATGTTGCATTTTCGCCCGCTTCTGATACAATACTATAAATAGGTTGGTATGATTCAGTAAAGGAGATTATCAATGGATAGAATCAATCGCATCAACGAGGCGGGAACGGCATATTTGATTGCCGAGACGGATTTGAATTCCATTCGCTTGATGGGGGCCGTCGGGCGTAAATACCGTGACGCGAAACAGGCGGCGGAATCAGCCCGGGACAATCTTGTTTCCGTTTTCAAGGAAAGCGGCTATACGTTGGATGAGCTGGCGAGTCTGACGATGCCGGATGGAAGTCCTGCGCTTGGTTACGGCATATTGGACATTTTGAAAAATGAGGTGTAAGGCAAAGATATGACACGGGAGATTAAGGTCTATAATACGATGTCGCGGCAGAAGGAAGTATTTTCGCCTCTGGAGCCGGGAAAGGTCGGCATCTATGTCTGCGGCGTCACGCCGTACAATGATCCGCATATCGGCAACGCGCGTCCTTTCGTGACGTGGGATGTGATTCGCCGCTTTTTTGCAAAGTGCGGTTATGCGGTACGGTATATCCAGAATTTTACGGACGTGGACGATAAGATTATTCGCACGGCGAATGAGCGCGGCGTCACATGGAAGGATGTGGCGGATCAATATATCGACGCGTATTTCCGCGTGATGGACGAGTTGAACGTGCGGCGTGCCGACGTCTATCCGCGCGTTTCGGAGACGATTCCGGAAATCATCGAGATGGTGCAGGGACTCGTAGATAAGGGCTTCGCTTACGAGCTGGAGGGAGACGTCTATTACAGCGTCGAATCATTTGCCACCTACGGCAAGCTCAGCGGGCGCAATCTCGATGACATGATGGCAGGCGCCCGGGTTGAGGTGGACGAACGGAAAAAGAACCCGATGGATTTCGCGTTATGGAAATCGGCGAAACCCGGGGAACCGTACTGGGAAAGTCCCTGGGGCAAAGGCCGTCCCGGCTGGCATATCGAATGCTCGACGATGTCGCTGAAGTACCTTGGCAAGACGTTCGATTTCCACGGTGGCGGCAGCGACCTGATCTTCCCGCATCATGAAAATGAGATTGCGCAGTCGCAGGCCTATTGCGGCGGTACGGACTGCTTCGCCCGCTACTGGGTGCACAACGGCTTCATCACGATCCACGGGGATAAGATGAGCAAGTCGGAAAACAATTTCTTCACGGTGGCGGAAATTCTCGAAAAATATCCGGGCGAGGTCGTACGCTTCTTTATTTTGCAGACGCACTACCGCAGCCCGCTGGATTTCAGCGATGAGCGTTTGAAGGATGCACAGGCGGGGCTTGCGCGTCTTGCGAAAGCGAAAGAGAATCTGGACGCGCTTTCGGCAAAGAACGGCGATGCGGATACGGCGGCGGTTCTCGCGGAATCTGCGGAAAAAGCGCGGGAAGCGTTTTTCGACGCGATGGCGGACGATTTCAATACCGCGCTGGCAATCAGCCATTTGTTTGCGGTGGCGAAGGACGTCAACGTCTATTACAACGAGGTCGTGAATCACGGGCAGGCGTTTGACGCCAAGAATTTTGCCCGCGTCAGGGCGGCTTTCGACGATATGGCGGAAATTGTCGGCATCTTGGAGAAGTCGGCGGCGAAAAGCGATGAGGACGCGGAGATTGACGCGCTGGTGGAGGAGCGTCTGGCCGCGCGCAAGGCAAAAAATTGGGCGCGGGCCGACGAGATTCGCGACAGTCTGAAAGCACGTGGCATCGTGCTGGAGGATTCCGCGACGGGTACGCGGTGGAAACGCGCATGAAGTTCAAGGCGCGGCAAAAGATTGCGGAGCATGTCTTCGAGACGGATGAAGCGGGGCGGCTCATCGAGAAGTACGGGCCCGCCGATCCGGAAGCGCTGCCGCCGTTGGTTCTGGCTTTCGTCGGCGACGCGGTCTTTCATCTGTATGTGCGCAAACGGCTCTTGTCGTATACGCAGGCACAGGTCAACCTGCTGAATGATTTCAGCGCGAAAATTGTCTCTGCGGTAGGACAGGCGCAGGCTTATCAGGCTATAGAGACGATGCTGACCGAGGAGGAGCAGGAGGTTTTTCGGCGGGGGCGGAACGCCCAGAGCCGCACGCCCCGCACTGCGTCGGTGCAAGAGTATCATATCAGCACCGGCTTTGAGGCGCTTTTGGGCACACTGTATCTGAACAATGAAACGGAACGCCTGCAGGAATTGTCGGAGGCGGCGTTCCAGGCAATCGTGGGAGAGATGGCGGCGAAGAGGCCGTGAGAAAGTACGGAGGTTTATCATGATTCAGGTAACGCTTTTGGAGCATACGCCGGAGCCGGAGCGCGTTGTCGCGATGTCGGCAAGGCTTTGTTATTCGCCGTCCGGAGCGGCGGAGCTTTCCGAGAAGATGACGCCGGAGACGGTGGAGAAGATGGTCAAGATGCTCGTCGAGATGGGCCATGCTTCGACGCTGGAACATGTTTCCTTCACGTTTGGCATTGAGGGAGTGTCGCGGACGCTGACCCATCAGCTCGTCCGTCATCGCATCGCGTCCTATTCGCAGCAGTCCCAGCGGTACGTCGCCGCGCACGACTTTGCCTATATCACGCCGCCGTCCATCGCTGAAAAGCCGGAGGCGAAGGAAAAATTTGAGGCGATGATGAAGAGTATCCGCGAGGCTTATGACACGTTCACCGAGATGGGCGTGCCGAAGGAGGACGCCCGTTATGTATTGGCGAACGCGACGGAGACGAAGATCGTCGTGACGATGAACGCACGCTCGCTCTTGCATTTCTTTAATCTGCGCTGCTGCAACCGGGCCCAGTGGGAGATTCGCGCGTTGGCTTACAAGATGCTGGCGGAAGTCAAGAAGGTCGCGCCGCTGCTCTTCAAGAACGCGGGCGCTACCTGCGTCGCGACAGGAAGTTGTCCCGAAGGGAAAATGACCTGCGGGAAGTTCGAAGAAATGATAAAGATGCGCGAGGCATAAAGATTCTATATGGAGAAAAGAAAACGATCTGCCGTACACGAGGCGGGGAGGGGCGAGGAGAAATCGCAGAGAAAGCCGCGGCCCCAAAAAACGATGCCGGAAATGGACCCGCCGGAGCCGAATACACTGCCCGAGGATGTGCTGGTCGGGCGCAATGCGGTGACGGAGGCGCTGAAAAGCGGCCGTGCCGTCAATCGCCTCTTGGTTGCCGAGGGGGACGGGCAAGGCTCGATTCGCGAGATCGTGCGGATGGCGCGGGAAAACGGCGCTATTGTCGAGACGGTCGCGCGAAGCAAAATCGAGGCGATGGCGCGGGGCTATCGCCATCAGGGCGTGCTGGCTTATACGTCGCCCGTCGATTATACGTCGTTGGATGAAATTTTGGCGGCGGCACGGGCAAAGGGCGACTCGCCGTTCCTGCTGCTCCTGGACGAGTTGGAGGATCCGCACAATCTTGGCGCGATTCTGCGCACGGCGGATGCGGTCGGCGTGGACGGGGTGCTGATTCCGCGGCGGCGGAGCTGTCCGCTGTCCGCGACGGTGGCGAAGACCTCTGCCGGAGCGGTGGAGTATGTGCCGGTGGCGCGCATCGGGAATGTGTCGCAGACGATTCGGGAGCTGAAAGAGGAAGGCTTTTGGATTGTCGGCGCGGATGTGGACGGGATGGCAGATTATTTTGACGCCGATTTGACCGGTGCGACGGTGCTGGTAGTCGGCAGTGAGGGGCGCGGGATATCCCGGCTCGTGCGCGAGAGCTGCGACGTGCTGGTGAAGATTCCCATGCTCGGGAAGATCAATTCGCTGAACGTGTCAGTGGCGGGCGCCGTGCTGATGTACGAGTCTCTGCGTCAGCGGCAAAAGAAAGGCAATCCGTGAGATGAAGAAAAAAGCGGCGGAACAGGTGTTATGCTATCATTTGGAAGCGGATGTGCTGGAGACGGTGCGCGCTGTGATGCGGAAGCTTTCCATTGTGTGCCGTGCGCTGCCGGAGGAAAGCTGGCGGGAGAAAGTTGGGTTCCTGCTCGGGAAGCGGGGATTTTCGCCCGCGCCGAAAGACGACGCGCCGGAGTTTGTTTTTCCCGACGCCGTGATGGTGTTCGACCAAATTCAGGGCAAGCGGCTCGACCAAGTATTGGCGGCGATGAAAGAGGCGGACGTTCCGCCAATCCGTTACAAGGCGGTGGCGACGCCGTTTAACGTCCATTGGACGCTTCGGCGGCTTTGTGAGACGATGAAAAAGGAACATGCGTATATGACGGAAGGGGCGAAGAACGATGACGGCGAAGCATGACGGGCGATGGGACGACGAGAAGCTGCCCGTGACGACGAAGCAGGACAAGTTATCCGCGCCGGAAGAGAAGGAGGAACCCGACGAGGATTCGTCCTTTAGCGGACGCAGGTGGCGTTGGGCGCTCTTGGCGCTGGTGTTTTTCGTCGCGCTGGGCGGCGGTTTCCTCGGCGCGGGTTATTTGCACGACAAGTCGCAGGAGGCGAAGAACGACCGCATCCAGCAGGAATTGATTTTCGCGCGGCAGGAAGAGAGCCTGCGAAAGCAGGAGGCGGCGATTCGCGATCAGCGTGAGGCGCTGGAGAGAGAGAAACGGGCGCTGGAGGCGCGTCAGCGGGAGCTGGAGGCACAGGCGGAGCGCGCGGCGGGACGCAACGAGCAGATCGACGAGGCGGAGCGCAAGAAATCGTCCGTCCGTAAAGTCTGGGAGGAAGTCACGGGCAAAGACAAAGAGCGCAAGCAGCAGCAGGAGGAAAATACCAATATCCAGAACCGCTCCCAGCGGGATGTAGAGGAAATCAACCGTTCTATCGACGAGGCGGCGGAAACGCTGAAAATGCTGAACACGAAGCTCGCCGAGCTGGAAGAGATGCGTCAAAAAGCCGAGGGTATGAAAGACAAGGCGATGAAGACCTACGAAGAACACGAGGAAATGATACAAAAAATCCTGCGGTTTTTTGAAGGCGCGCTGGATCTGTTCGGCTCAATGTCATCAAAGGGGTAACGGATAACAATAAAAGCGCGGTTATGCATTGCAGTTTTGCAACGTGCCGCGCTCTTTTTTGGAGTTTTTGGAGGGATTGGGATATGCGCAGGAAATGGTGGATGCTCATATGCGTCGTGATATGGATGCTCGCCGTCGGGTGCGGGAAGGACGCGGCGAAACAGGATGTATCTTCGAAAAGTGGCGCGCTGGCCCCGCTTTCTGTCGGTTTGATGCCGGATACGGATTCCGTGCCGTTTATCGTCGCTCGGGAAAAAGGTTTTTTTGCCGAGGAGGGCGTCGAAGTGACGCTGCACCCGTTCAAGAGCGCGATGGATCGGGACGCGGCGCTCCAAAGCGGGCAGCTGGACGGAGCGATTTCCGACTTGCTCGCTGCGGCGTTTGCAAAAGCTGGCGGTTTTGACGTGCGCGTGACTTCCGCGACGGACGGCGCTTATCAGATGATCGGGGGCAAAGGGAACGACGCTTCAGACGTCAAAGCGCTTTCGGGGGCGGAGATTGCCGTCTCCCGCAATACCATCATCGAATATGTGACTGACCGCATCCTGCGGGAAAACGGTATGGCGTCCGGCGCGCTGCAAAAGGTTTCCATCCCGCAGATACCGGCTCGTCTTGAAATGCTGCAGAACGGAAAGCTTGCCGCGGCGACGCTGCCGGAGCCGATGGCCAGTATCGCCGTAGCAAACGGTTGCAAGTATTTGACCGGGTCGGGGGCGCTGGGCATCAACCCCGGCGTGATGCTGTTTTCAACGAAAGCGGCGACGGACAAGAAAACGTCGATTTGTGCGATGTACCGCGCTTACAACAAGGCGGTGGAATATTTGAAGAAAACGCCGCGGGAGGAGTATATCGGGATGATCGTGGAAAAGGGCGGATTCCCGGCTGCAGCGAAGGACGCGCTGAAGCTTCCGGATTATCATGCGGCGGTCCTGCCGAAGGAGCGGGACGTGACGGAGGTCATGCGTTGGCTTGTGGAGAAGAACTTGGTCAAACAGGAATACGGCTATAAAGAACTTGTCAAGGAGGATTGTCTCCCGTGATCCGCGTTTCGCATTTGTCGGCGTTTTACGACGGCGCAGAGGGAGGGCGTGTGACTGCGCTCTCGGAACTTGGCCTTGAAGTTCCGAAGGGGGGGACGTGCGCCATTATCGGTCCGTCCGGCTGCGGAAAATCGACGCTGCTTCGGATTCTCGCTGGAATCGCCAAGAATTATGAGGGCGAAGTCTTGGTTGCGGGCGCGTCCGTGAATCCGAAAACGCTCTCCATCGGTTTTATTCCGCAAAATTACGGCCTTCTGCCGTGGAAGTCCCTGCGGGATAATATTCGCCTTTCTTGGAAGGTCAAACATCCGGAGACGCCTGTGCCGGAGGGCGAGGATACGATGCTGGCGCGGCTCGGCATCGGCGAGACGCTTTTATCACGATTTCCACGGGAGCTTTCCGGCGGGCAGCAGCAGCGGGCGAGCCTTGCCCGGGCGTTCTTGCTTCGTCCGGACGTTCTCTTGATGGATGAGCCGTTTTCCGCGTTGGACGCCATTACGCGTGAGGAAATGCAGGAAGTATTCTTCGAGCTTTGGCGCGCGCAGACGGTTACGGCGGTCATCGTGACGCACGACGTCGAGGAAGCGCTGTACCTTGGTCAGACGATTGTCGTGCTGTCGCCCGCGCCTGGCCGTGTGGTCTCTGTGACGGACAATCCGTTCTTTGCACGGCGGGAAACGTCGGCAGATTTTGTCGCGCAAAAGGCGCGGCTGCGCGTTTTGCTGGCGGGGAAGGAGGCGGCAGAATGAAACGGCGTCTTTTTTCTGCGTGCTTGGGCGCGGTGTTTCTTTTTATCGCTTGGTTCGCAGCGTCGGAAATCATACAGCTTCCGATCGTACCGTCGCCGATTCGCGTTGCGAAGAATATCGGCGAGATTTTCTTTGACGGGATTGCCGTGCATTTTGCGTATAGTCTCGGACGCATCCTGGCAGGGCTGTTGCTGGCTGTCGTCGTCGGGCTGCCCGTTGGCGTCTGGATGGGATGGTCACGGCGCGCGGAGCGACTGCTTTCTCCATTGGTCTATCTGACCTACCCGATTCCGAAGATTGCGCTGCTTCCGATTGTGATGCTGATTTTTGGCCTCGGCGAAAGTTCGAAGGCGATCCTGTTGTTTTTGATTCTTGTTTTCCAGGTCATTGTCGCGGTACGGGACGGCATACGCGCCGTGCCGGAGGAGGTCTTTTACCCGCTGGCGTCCCTCGGCGCGTCGTTTCGCGTGATGCTTTGGGAGGTGCTTCTGCCCGCGTCGCTTCCGAAATTCATGACGGCGATTCGCGTGGCATTGGCAACGGCGATTTCCGTGCTGTTCTTCACCGAGACTTTCGGCACGCAGTACGGCATGGGGTATTTCATCATGGACGCGTGGCTTCGCGTCAACTATTTGGAAATGTATTCGGGCATTGTCGTATTGAGCGGCATGGGGCTGTTTCTGTTTGGCGCGTTGGACGTTGCCGAGCGATATTTCTGTCGTTGGGAAAAGTAAGAAAGACCATGCAGAAAAAAAGAACGCTGCCGAATGGCATTTGCCGTCGGAAGCGTTCTTGAATATCGAAAACCCCCGGTTAGACCGGGGGTTCATTTTTTTGCGGTTATTTGGTTTTCAAGAATACAGATTCAGCATGGAGCCGCGGTCTTTGAAGGCGTCCTCTGCAGCGACCGCTTTCGGCGAATACATGGATTTTTCCGGATTGTCTTCCCGTCCCATTGCGGAAGATACGGACGGGAATAAACGATTCTGGTTGAACGCCGCTAAATTGATGCTTTTTTGGGCACGTCCTGCCAAACCGTCTTTTCCAAGCAGGTAGTCCAAAGTATTCGGCCGGTTTTTCAAATTGACTTTCAATTTCTCTGCATTCACATGAATGGTTCCGTTGGCGTCTGCAGTAACGCCAAGGGCCGATTCTTTTTTGATGGCCCGGGAGACGTCGTTCATTTTCGACGCGAGAGACGCGGTTCGTTCCGATACGTTCTGATTGTCTTCCAAAAATTGCGCAAGATTGTTATAGCGTTCCGCAAAATTTTCTACCTTATCGACAGAATCGTCTTTGGAAAGCGTTGAGCGTATCGCTTCGGTGGCAGCCTCTTTCAACTCCGTGGCCCGCTCTTTCCGATGGGTCTCGGCAGTCTGCATCGCTTCCATAGAGGTAGCGGCTTGGCGTGCCTCTTTGAGAGCGGAACGCAGCTTGGATTCAAACTGATTCTTCGAGTCAATGTAGTCGGATAGGAATTCACTCAGCCCGGAAATGGGCTTGAGCATCGGCGTCAATGAGCCGCTCTCTTCGGAAGCGCCGACCAGTCCGCCGACAGGTTTGGAGACCTGGCTGGGAGCAGTAACGCCGTGAAGGGCGAGGGACGTCATTTTATTATCGGTATCTGTCATCGCTCTGACAGACGGCATAACGAACGCCTCCTTTCAACCAACACTTCTTCTTGATAACATTATATCAAATTTTCGGAAAATGAAAAGGTGTTTGTGAAAAAATTTTCGGAAAATTTTTTAATTGAAAGAAGGGAAGAAGAATTGTGGCTTAAAACGAGGAGTTAGACGTCAATGCGGCGGATTTTTCCCCTTGTATGACCATGAGCTTCGCTATACGCGCCCGGTCAAGGCGGAGGATCTCAAAGGTATATTCGTTCCAGACGCATTTTTCGCCGACCTTCGGTATATAGCCGAAATAGGAGGTCAGGAACCCGCCCATGGTCTGATAGTGGTCCTTGACTTCGTTCGGGAGCTCGTCAATGTCAAATTTTTCCTTGAAGTCGTCAATGCTGCAGAGTCCGTCGATATACCATGAGTTCTCGGAACGCGGTGTGATCTGCAGGTTTTCCGGCTCGTCCTGCCGCTCGATATCGCCGATGATCTCCTCTACAATATCGCCGAGCGTGATGAACCCGATGACGCCGCCGTATTCGTCCAGGACGACGGCTTCGTGTACGCTGCTCTCGCGGAATTTTTCGAGGACGCGAAAAGTCTCCATCGCACGCGGGATGAACAGCGGTTTTTTTATGAAGGATGCAAGGCGGAGTTGTTTCTTTTCGATGGAGGCGTTCAGCAAATCCTTGGCGTAAATGACTCCCAAGAAATTGTCAAGATTGCCGTCGCCGATCGGAAAGACGGTATCCGCATTTTTGTGGATAAGGCGAAGGTTATATTCTTCCGGGTCGTTGATATCCAGCCAGTTCATCTGGAGACGCGGCGTCATCAATGAGTAAGCGGTTTGGTCGCTCATGTGGAAAATCCTGTCCACCATGTCCTGTTCTGTTTTTTCAAAAATGCCGTCTTCAGTGCCCTGCTCAATCAGATCTTTGACTTCGTCCTCGGTCACCGCGTCGTCGATTTGCGGATTGACGCCAAGAAGCAGCATGACCGCATTTGCCGAGGAAGAGAGAAAGGCGACGAATGGCCGCGCCGCCGTTTCCATGACGGAAAGCGCGCGGACGTTGTTCAGGAGAACGGGTTCCGGATCTTGCAGCGCTATTTTTTTCGGCAGGAACTCGCCGAAAAGCAGGCTGACGTAAGTGATGAGAAGGATACTGACAGAGAGGGAGACGGCCTGCGGATGCGGCAGCGCCGGAAAAGTGCGTGCGACAAGGGGGGCTGCCAGCGTTCCGGCGGCGGCTCCCAGCAGGATGCTCGTGAAAGCGATGCCGATCTGTGACGCGGCAACCAAAGTTTCGGGCGCGTCAAGAAGCCGGAGGATTTTTTGCGCCCTGTCGTCGCCGTTGTCGGCGAAATGTTCGAGACGGCTTTTCCGGCTTTCGGCGAGAGCCGTTTCAATCCGCGTAAAAAAAGCGCTCAAAATAACGCAGCCAATCATGAATACGCATAAAAGACCTATTTCGGTACTGTCCACTTTGTAAAAATCCCTCCAAGAAAAATTATTTTACAATTATATCATATTCCGATACGGCGGCAAAATTTTCTGTTCGTTTATGACAGGGGACTGTATTTCATGTATAATTAGGGATGCCGATTTTGTATGACGGGAGATAGAGTATGGAATTTTTGGATTGGACGACGTTTCTTATCGTCTGTCCTTTGGTTGGGCTGGCCGGATTTGTGGATGCCATTGGCGGCGGCGGCGGATTGATTTCGCTGCCCGCGTATATCATCGGTGGCATTCCGATGCATCAGGCGATTGCGACGAACAAGCTGTCTTCGGCTTGCGGCACGACGCTGGCGGTGCTCCGCTTTTGGCGAAACGGCCTGATCAATATGAAACTGGCTGGGCCGTCGGTGGCGGCGGCCATCGTCGGTTCGGCGCTCGGCGCTCGGATTTCCCTTTTGCTCGACGCGGCGATGATGGAGCGGGGGCTTTATGTAGTGCTTCCAATCACGGCGTTCATCGTGATGAACAAATCGCTGTTCGGCGCCCATGAGGGAGAGCGCATCGTGCTGAACCGCCGTACTTATATTACGGCATGTGTTGCGGCTTTTGTCATCGGCATGTATGACGGCGCGTATGGGCCGGGGACGGGCACGTTCCTCATTATCGCGCTCACGGTGTTTGCGAAGATGGGCGTCGCTCCTGCGAACGCACAGTCAAAGGTCATCAACCTTGCGACCAATGTCGCGTCGCTGACGGTCTTCCTCTTGAGCGGCAATGTGCTGGTGACGCTCGGTCTTGCGGCGGCGGCGTGCAATATGGTCGGCGGCTATCTGGGCGCCGGTCTCGTGATGAAGAAGGGCGCTGCGATTGTGAAGCCGATTATTTTGGCGGTGCTCGGACTTTTGGCGTTGAAGCTCATGGGAGTATATTAAAAATGGGAAAGCCCTCGCGGTTCCTGATGAAGTGGGAAGCGCAGAATTTTTACAAGGGAATCGCTGTGACCGGTAAAGGTTGCCGGAATGCGATGCGGGGCATGATGTTTGTGCATCGGCATGCGTTTGATAAATTATGTTGAAAAATTATCTGCGGTGTGGTATCATACAGCCGTTATATCGGAATTTGCGATGAGCGAGACAGTATGCGCGCGAGGAAAGCCTCAGAGAGCCGCGGTTGGTGGGAAGCGGTGCGAGTAGGCGCGGGCGGAAGATCACTCGCGAGCAGCGGGCTGAAATTTTAGTAAGCCTTGCCGGAGTCCCCCGTTAAAAGGATAGCATATCGTTTCAGATAGCTGTATGCGAAATAGGTGGTTATAAGTGGAGTGCAGTTTAAGTCTTCATCCTGTTTTGGGTGAAGGCTTTTTTATTTCAATTAGGAGGGAAACTCAGTGCTGTATCAAAAGGTGGACACGAATCTGAACTTTGTCGAGCGCGAGAAGGAGGTGCTCGACTTCTGGAAGGCGAACGCTATCGCGCAGAAGGCTGTGGACCAGCGCGAGGGCTGCGATACCTTCACGTTTTATGACGGGCCGCCTACGGCCAACGGCAAGCCGCATATCGGCCACGTTTTGACCCGCGTCATCAAGGATATGCTGCCGCGCTACCAGTCCATGAAGGGAAAGCACGTCCTGCGCAAAGCCGGCTGGGACACCCACGGCCTGCCGGTGGAGCTGGAGGTCGAGAAGGCCCTCGGCATCAACGGCAAGGAGCAGATCGAGAGCTACGGCATTGAGCCGTTCATCAAGAAGTGCCGCGAGTCGGTCTGGCAGTACAAGAGCATGTGGGAGGAGTTCTCCGACGTGGTCGGCTTCTGGGCGGATATGGAGCACCCGTACATCACCTATGAGAACGACTATATCGAGTCCGTCTGGTGGGCGCTGACGGAAATCTGGAAGAAGGGGCTGCTCTATAAGGGGCACAAGGTCGTCCCGTACTGCCCGCGCTGCGGCACGCCGCTTTCCTCTCACGAGGTGGCGCAGGGCTATAAGGACGTCAAGGAGCGCTCGGCCATCGTCAAGTTCAAGGTCAAAGACGAGGACGCTTACTTCCTCGCATGGACGACGACGCCCTGGACGCTGCCGTCGAATCTCGCGCTCTGCGTGAATCCTGACGTCGACTATGTGAAGATCCGCGTGGGCGATACGGTTTATTATATGGCGGAGGCGCTTGTCGAGGGCGTGTTCGCGGACAGCGAGGAGCCGCGCGAGGTCTTGGGGCGCATGAAGGGCAAGGAGCTGGAGTACCGCGAGTACGAACCGCTCTATCCCTTCGCAGTGGGAAAAATCAACAAGAAAGCGTTTATCGTGACCTGCGACGGCTATGTGACCACCGAGGACGGCACGGGTATCGTCCACATGGCGCCGGCTTTCGGTGAAGACGACGGCCGCGTCTGCGCGAAGTACGACCTGGCTTTCGTGCAGTTCGTCGACGCCCACGGCAACATGACCGAGGACACGGACTGGCCCGGCGTCTTCGTCAAGGACGCAGACCCGCTGATCCTGAAGGACCTGAAAATCTCCGGCAAGCTCTTGAAGGCGCCGGTGTTCGAGCACAGCTATCCGCACTGCTGGCGCTGCGACACGCCGCTTCTCTACTATGCGCGGGAGTCGTGGTTCATCCGCATGACGGCGGTGCGCGACGAGCTGATCGCGAACAACAACACAGTGAACTGGATTCCGCCGACCATCGGCAAGGGCCGCTTCGGCGACTGGCTTGAGCATGTGCAGGATTGGGGCATCAGCCGCAACCGTTACTGGGGCACGCCGCTCAATATCTGGGAGTGCAAATGCGGCTGCCAGCATTCCGTTGGCTCCATCGAGGAGCTGAAATCCCTTTCCGATAACTGCCCCGACGACATCGAGCTGCACCGTCCGTATATCGACAATGTGACCATCAAGTGCGAGAAATGCGGCGGCGAGATGCACCGCGTGCCGGAGGTCATCGACTGCTGGTTCGACTCCGGCGCGATGCCTTTCGCCCAGTGGCATTATCCGTTTGAGAACAAGGAAATCTTCGATAAGCGATTCCCGGCGGACTTCATCTCCGAGGCCGTGGACCAGACGCGGGGCTGGTTCTATTCGCTGATCGCCATTTCCACGCTGCTGTTCAAGCAGTCCTCGTACAAGAATGTCATCGTGCTCGGCCATGTGCAGGACAAGGACGGGCAGAAGATGTCGAAGTCCAAGGGCAACGCCGTCGATCCGATGGATGCGCTGCGCCGCCACGGAGCCGACGCGATCCGCTGGTATTTCTACGAAAACAGCGCGCCCTGGCTGCCGAACCGCTTCCATGACGCGGCGGTGCAGGAAGGCCAGCGCAAATTCATGGGCACGCTCTGGAACACTTACGCGTTCTATGTGCTCTATGCGAACATTGACGACTTTGACCCGACGAAGTACACGCTGGACAAGTCGTCCCTCGGCGTCATGGACAAATGGATCCTGTCCCGGCTCAATACGATGGTCAAGGAAGTGGACGGCCATCTTTCCGCCTATCGCGTCACGGAGACCGCGAAGGCACTGCAGGAATTCGTCGAGGAGCTTTCCAACTGGTATGTGCGCCGCAGCCGCGAGCGGTTCTGGGCGAAGGGCATGGAGCAGGACAAGGTAAACGCCTACATGACGCTCTATACCGCGCTGACGACGCTTGCCAAGGCAGCCGCGCCGATGGTGCCGTTCATCACCGAGAGCATTTACCGCAACCTCGTCTGCTCGGTGGACAAATCCGCGCCGGAGAGCGTCCATCTCTGCGATTTCCCGCAGGCGGATGAGTCGTTTATCGACGAAGCGCTGGAGAAAGACATGGAGCTGGTGCTCGAGATCGTCGTGCTGGGCCGCGCCGCCCGCAACGAGGCGAATATCAAGAACCGTCAGCCGGTGGCCAATCTCTTCGTCAAGGCGGAGCGCACGCTGTCGCCGTATTTCGTCGAAGTCATCGAGAGCGAGCTGAACGTCAAGGCCGTCACCTTCAAGGATGACATGGAGGCATATCTCTCGTACAGCTTCAAGCCGCAGTTCAAGGTGCTGGGCCCGAAGGCCGGAAAGCGCATGAGCGCCATCAAGAACGCGCTGGCGCAGGTAAACGGCCACGCGGCGAAAACGGAGCTCGATACGACGGGCAAGCTGCATTTAGAACTTGCGGACGGGGGCATCGACCTTCTGCCGGAGGACGTGGAGGTCACGATGGCGCAGACCGATGGCTATCTCTGCCAGCGGTACGGCGGCGTGACGGTTGCCCTGGAGACGACGCTGACGCCGGAGCTGATCGAGGAGGGCTTCGTCCGCGAGATCATCAGCAAGGTGCAGGTCATGCGCCGCGAAAACGGATTCGAGGTCACAGACCATATCATGGTGGGGCTGTCCGGCAACGACAAGCTGGCGGACATCGTCAAGAAGAACGAGGAAACGCTGAAAAAGGTCACGCTGGCCGATTCCGTGGTCTACGGGACGACGGAAGGCTTCAGTAAGGAGTGGGACGTCAACGGCGAGAAAGTGACGATTACAGTAAAATAAAAAGAACATTCGGAGCCGCGCACAAATTTATGTGTGCGGCTTTGCTGTTTTCTAAATATTTCGTGCAAATGCAATTTAATCATGGTAGAATATAAAATAGAATAATCGCGGAGGCGATGATTATGGCCGCTTTGATGGATGAGCTTCGCGCGCGCGGCTGTGATGTGGAAGGCGCGCTTACCAGATTTTTGAATAATGAAGCTTTCTATGCGAAATGTTATAAAAAATTCTTGGACGATCCGGCGTTTTCGGCATTGGACGAAGCATTAAAAGCCAAGGACGCGGAAACGGCGTTTCGTCATGCGCATACGCTCAAAGGCCTTACTGCGAATATGGGATTGACGCCTTTGTACGATATCGTCGTGAAGATCGTGGAGCCTCTCCGAGGGGGCGCTTACCATGACGATTTGTTGGAAATATACGACGCCATGATGCGGGAACTGGAAGCGTATCGGCGCATCGGGGAACAAAACGGGCTGTAAGGGGCGGCAGGATTTTGGAGAAAAAGAAAAACACAGACGGCTGCAGGGAGTCTTGCCTGGAAGCGGCGCATGCACATCATCACACGCATACGCATCCGCACACGCAAACAAAAGCGGTATTGAATCGCATGGCGCGGTTGATCGGTCATATGCAGTCCGTTCGCCGCATGGTGGAAGACGGCCGGGACTGCAGCGAAGTCCTGCTTCAGCTTTCGGCGGTGGATGCGGCGTTGAAAAATGTGGGGAAAATCATTTTAAAAGATCACATGGAACACTGCATTATCGATGCGGTGCAGAATGACGACCGAGAGGCATTGACCCGACTGGAACAGGCAATCGACCGGTTTGTGCGGTGACGAAGGGAGAATCTATTATGGCGCAGCAGAAGAAACTTCTGGTCATCAACTCGGAAAGCGGCTTGGAGCGTTTTATCGGAAACAAGAAATTGTACCGTGACTATTTGGAAAAATTCCTCTTTGACGGCTCATACGAAGAATTTTGTTCTGCGGCCGCCATGGAGAATATCGTTATGGCGGACGAGGCGCTGCACACGCTGATCGGGACATCGGCAAATCTCAGCCTGGACCGTTTGCATACCGTGGCAAGTGAAGCGGCGCTTAAGCTGAAGATGAGCGACAGTCCCGAAAAGATACAGGCGATCGTGGATATGGTGTCGGAGGCATACAACGAGGCCTGCATAGCTGTGCGAAAATATTTGGAGAGTGCGGATTGAGCATCCGTCTTTTTAGCTGTTCGCTTTGGTTTGATGTATCTGCAATATGAAAGCCTCCGTGTTTCGGAGGCTTTTTTCATACCGATTTTGACGTAGTGGGCGGAATGATTATGGAAGAAATGCAATTTGTACGGCGCGTCCGTGAGGCAGGCGGACGCGTTGCCGTTGTAGGCGGCTGGGTGCGCGATACGCTGCGCGGTGTAAAACCCAAAGACAAAGATTACGTCGTGTCAGGCTTGGACGAGAACGATTTTTGCGGGTTGTTCCCGGGCATTCAGAAAGTGGGACGCTCGTTTCCCGTATTTTTATTGGAGCTGGACGGGGTTTCGTCGGAGATCGCGCTGGCCCGGACGGAGCAGAAATCAGGAACGGGCTATCTGGGCTTCGAGATTCGCGCGGACAAAAACGTTGCCCTGGAGGACGATCTCTCACGCCGCGATACGACGATAAACGCGATGGCGTTGGAGCTTTTTTCGGACGGAACGCCTTCCCGACGGATTGACCTTTTCGGAGGGGAAGAGGATATTCGCTCCTGTAGGATTCGCGCCGTTTCGGAACGTTTCCTGGAAGATCCGGTGCGGGCGCTCCGGGCGGCGAGACAGGCTGCGGTATTCGGGTTCACGGTGGAGCCGAAGACCCTTGATTTCATGTCTGCCTGTCGGGAAGAATTGATGAAGGAGCCGCAGCAGCGTATCTTCGGGGAGCTTTCCCGCGCGCTGGAGGCTTCGCGCCCGTCCGTGTTTTTTCTTACGCTGGAGCGGGCGCGATTATTGGATGCGATATTTCCCGAACTCTTTGCGCTGATCGGGAAAACGCAGCCGGTGGCGTTCCACCCGGAAGGGGATGCGTTTGCGCATACGATGGCGACGGTAGATGCGGTCGCAGAGAGAACGGAGAATATCGTCGTCCGGTTTGCGGCCCTCGTGCACGATCTCGGGAAGGGAACGACGCCGCAGTCCATGCTGCCGCATCATTACGGGCACGAGCGCCGGGGCCTTGACGTGCTGGACGGCTGGAACCGCAGGATGCAGCTTCCCAAGGTGTGGCTGCAGGTTGCGGAATTCGTCATCGCGGAACACATGAGAGCCTCGCGCCTGAAAAAGCCGGGAAAAATTGCGGAGCTTCTGGTCGCGCTGTCTCGCTTGCCCGTTCCTGCCAAAGAAGTGCTGCATGTTTTTTGCGTTGACCACGGCGGACTGCCTCCCTATTTTGAACGCTACGACGCGCTCATTGCGGAGCTGCTTTCCATCCGGGGCGGCGACGCGCCGAAGGAACTGCGCGGGGAAGCTGTGGGGGCCTGGATTCGGAGCCGGCGGACGCACTGCATACGAATGGCGGCAAAGCATTGGCAGGACGAAATGAAGGAATGACCTTCATCTTTACAATTTTGCAAGAGGAATCTATAATAGATTAGGTAGATTAAATTTTAACAAAGGAGCAAAAGATTTATGGAAAAAACGTTGGTACTTGTAAAACCTGATGCTTTCAAGGGGCGTCATACGGGAGACATTATCAAGATTTACGAGGATGCGGGCCTTCGGCTGGCTGCTGTCCGTATGATGAAAATGACGAAGGAAGTCGCGGCGAAGCATTATGAGGAGCATATCGGTCGTCCGTATTACGGGGAACTGGAGAGCTTTATGACCTCCGGCCCGATCGTGGCGATGGTGCTTGCCGGCGACAACGCTATTGCGAAAGTGCGCGAGATTAACGGCAAGACGGACCCGAAGGAAGCGGCGGACGGAACGATCCGCAAGCTTTATGCGGCGAGCAAGGGCGAAAACGCCGTTCATGCGTCGGACAGCCCGGAAAGCGCTGCGCGTGAGATTCACATTTTCTTCAACGAAACGGAAATTTTCGACTGATTTTGAATGAGGTGAAAGACCATGGGCGTTTATACGAAGACAGGAGACAAGGGTCAGACAAGCCTTTATACGGGACAGCGCGTAGATAAGGATTCTCTTCGCGTCGAGACTTACGGGACCATCGACGAGATGAATTCCGCGCTTGGAATGGCGCGCGCTTTTTGTGAGAACAAGGACGTCCAACAGCTGATTCTCGCGCTTCAGCGGGATATTCCGAGCTTCATGGCGGATCTCGCCAGCATCGGCACCCGCCCGATGATCAACGAGTACCATATCAAGGATATGGAGCAGGAGATGGACCGCATAGAAAATGAAGTCGGCGCGCTCGGGTGCTTCCTGATTCCCGGCAGCACAAAAGGCGGCGCGATGCTCGACCTTGCGCGGACGATTGCGCGCAGGGCGGAACGTCAGATGCTTCGGCTCGCGAAGGAAGAAGAAGTCGCCGAGGTGGATCGGCTCTATATCAACCGCCTTTCAGATTATTGCTTTATGCTCATGCGTCTTGAAGAAAAAGACATTCCGCCGCAGGAGTAATCCGGATGGACAAAAGCCGCTTTCGTTTTTCGAAAGCGGCTTTTCTGTCTGTAATGACAGGAAAAGTTTAATGACAAGTAAAAAACCTTGACAGGGGGTAATGTTATACATTATACTATCCGAAGTTGGTTTTTATGCATGGGTGAAATATATGTTGGAAGAATTTCTGCGCCGTTCGGCGTTGTTTGATCTTTACGGCGCGCTTCTGACGGAGAAGCAGCAGCGGTGTCTTTCCATGAGCCTGTTTGACGATTATTCCCTGTCGGAGATCGGAGAGGCGCTGGGGATTTCCCGGCAGGCGGTGCACGATATGCTGCATCGCTCCGAACAGGCGATGGAGGACTACGAAGCACGGTTGGGACTGCTCGCGCGCCGCGACGCCGAAAGAGAGACGCTTGCGAAGGTGTATGAAGGCCTGAAAGCGCTGCGTGCGGACGACGCGGACGCGAAGAATGCGCTTTTGGGATTGCTTGCTCCGCTTGCGGGGCTGGAGGATATGAAATGATTTTTGAGGGATTGGCCGACCGGCTGCAGGAAACCTTTAAGAAGCTGCGCGGCCATGGGAAGCTGACGGAGGAAGACGTAAGCGAAGCCATGCGCGAAGTCCGCATGGCGCTTCTTGAGGCGGACGTCAATTTCAAAGTCGTCAAGGACTTCGTCAAACGCGTAAAAGAGCGTGCCATAGGGCAGGACGTCCTGGAAACGCTGACGCCGGCCCAGGCCGTTATCCGTATCGTCAATGAGGAATTGACGGAACTGATGGGCGGAACGCAAAGCCGCCTGAATTTTTCTCCCCAGCCGCCTACGGTTGTCATGATGGTGGGCCTGCAGGGTTCCGGTAAGACGACCACGGCGGGCAAGCTGGCGAGGAACCTCAAAAAGCAGGGCAAGCACCCGCTCCTCGTAGCGGATGATATTTATCGGCCGGCAGCGGTCAAGCAGCTGCAGGTTCTTGGCGAACAGCTGGAAATCCCTGTTTTTTCCATGGAGCCCGGTACGGACGCCGTTACGATTGCGCGCAATGCGTTGGAACACGCTTCGTCCCATGCGCTTGACGTCGTACTGATTGATACGGCGGGCCGTCTCCATATCAATGAAGAGCTGATGCAGGAACTGCGCTCCGTCAAGTCGGAAGTCCATCCGCATGAGATCCTGCTTGTCGTCGATGCGATGACAGGACAGGACGCAGTCAATGTTGCCGAAAGTTTCCATAAGGAACTTGGCGTTGACGGCGTAGTGCTGACCAAGATGGACGGCGACGCGCGCGGCGGCGCGGCTCTTTCGGTCAAGGCGGTTACGGGCTGCCCCATCAAGTTCGTCGGTATGGGCGAGAAACTGGACGCGCTGGAGCCGTTCTATCCCGACCGTATGGCTTCGAGAATCCTCGGCATGGGCGACGTGCTTTCGCTGATTGAGAAAGCGCAGAGCGTATACGACGCCGAGGAAGCCAAGAAGATCGAGAAGAAAATCCGCAAGAACGATTTTACGCTGGACGATTTCCTCGACCAGCTCCAACAAATTCGCAAGATGGGGTCCTTCGGCGATATCCTGGGGATGCTGCCCGGCATGGGCAACGTCAAGAAGCAGCTGGAGGGCGTCGACGTCGATCTCAACGGAAAAGAGATCAAGCACGTTGAGGCAATCATCCGTTCCATGACGCCCGCGGAAAGAGCGGACATCACGATTGTCAACGGAAGCCGCCGCAAACGTATCGCGCAGGGAAGCGGGACGCGCATCCAGGACGTCAACAAAGTCCTGAAACAATTTGCCGAAATGCGGAAAATGATGAAGAAGATGAAAAAACTGCAGGGAAAAGGCCTTTCGAGGTTCCGCCTGCCGTTCCTTCCCTGACGTCAATTTCTGCTTTCATACATAATGATTCAACAGCCGTATAAGGAGGTGAGAAGAATGGCAGTTAAAATTCGTCTGAACCGCATGGGTGCGAAAAAGAAGCCGTTTTACCGTATCGTCGTAGCCGATTCGCGCGCGCCGCGTGACGGTCGTTTCATCGAGATTGTCGGAAACTACGACTCCACGAAGGAGCCGGCGGTAGTCAACGTCGATGAGGAGAAGGTGCTCGATTGGCTTCAGAAGGGCGCGCAGCCGACGGACACAGTTCGTTCGTTGCTCAGCCATAAGGGAATCATGGCCAAGTTCGACGCTCTGAAGCATGCGAAGAAGTAATATCGCAGGCGAAAGGGCGAGATCTCTCTGCGGGGTTGTCATTTCCCGAAGAAAGAGGAATTTACATGAAAGAGATTGTTGAAATTATAGCCAGATCTCTTGTAGATCATCCGGAGTCGGTCGTTGTCGAGGAAAAGGACGAGGACCGTATGACCGTGTTTGAACTGCACGTGGCACAAGAAGATATGGGAAAGGTCATCGGCAAGCAGGGACGTATTGCGAAAGCTTTGCGGACTGTCGTAAAGGCCGCTGCCACCCGTGAAAACAAGAGGGTCACTGTGGAGATCATCTGAGAGATATGCGGCAATATGCCCTTTTGCGGGGCATTTGCCGCTGTTTTTGTCGGGAGAAAAGCGTTCCCGGCGGAAAAGGAGAAACGCAATGGACAGCATCAGTCTGAAAATGCCGGTCACGATCAAGGCGAAGTTGACGGAGCGGCTCAGGAAACGCATCAGCGACGATCTTGCGCAAAAGGCTCAGCAGGTGACGATGGAGCTTCAGCAGATCGATATCGAAGAAAAGCGCGTCATACAGGAACAGGCGCAGGGGAACTTGCAGGCGCTGCAGGCGATTCGCCAGCATTTTGCGGCGGAACGGCAGCAGCGGGAAGCTTTCAAGGCAGACACGGAGCAGAAACTCGCCGACATCGCCAAGCTCGCGCTCGGCGCGGAGATCGTGCAGGGCCAGCTGGAGCGTCAGGTCGAGGTGAAGATTGGAGACGATTTCCAATCGATGATGAACGTCGAGATTTTGCTGGAAGATGGAAAAGTCGTTGCCATCCGCAGCTGATAAACGAATCGTTATCGGCAAGGCGGGAGCCCCGCACGGCGTCAAGGGCGAAATGAAGATCATCCCCATGACGGATTTTCCCGAGCGCTTCGAGGGCATGACGCATTGCTATATTGGCGATAAGTTTGTAGAGATTGCGGGCGTTCGCTATCATAAAAACCATATCCTGATGACCGTGAAAGGCATTTCGTCCCGCACGGAGGCGGCGGCGCTGACGGGCGCGCTCGTTTCCGTCGACCGGTCGGAAGCCGTCCCCTTGAAAGAGGGGGAATACTACATGGCGGATATTCTCGGCCTTTCTGTTTGGGATATTGACGGGCATCCGCTTGGCACGGTCACGGACATACTTCGGACCGGCAGCAATGACGTTTACGTCGTATCGCTTCCCGGACGACGCGAGGATATTCTCGTCCCCGCGCTGAAAAAAGTCGTTTTGGAAATATCCGTTGAGGAAGGGAAAATGGTCGTTTCAATGCCGGAAGTGGTGGAATAATGCGTATCGATATTGTGTCCCTGTTTCCGGATATGTTCAGGGGACCGTTTAACGACAGTATTATTCGGCGTGCACAGGATAACGGGATATTGAACATCCATATCCTGAATCCGCGCGATTTTTCATTCGACAAGCATAAGCATGTCGATGATTCGCCCTTTGGCGGGGGCAGCGGCATGGTATTGAAGCCGGAGCCCATGTTTCGGGCGATGCGTTTCCTGTCGGAAACGACGTCCTATGAGCGGCGGCGTGTGCTCTTGATGAGCCCGGACGGAGAAGTTTTCAGCCAGGGCAAGGCGAAAGAGCTGTCCGCTTACGACCAGCTGATTTTCCTTTGCGGCCATTATGAAGGCTTTGACGCGCGCATTACGGAACTGGCGGATGAAATCCTGTCCGTCGGCGATTATGTGCTGACAGGCGGAGAGCTGCCCGCGATGGTCATGGTCGATGCGGTTGCCCGGATGCTTCCTGGAGTGCTGGGGTCGGAGGAATCCGCACCGACGGATTCTTTCTATCACGGACTTTTGGAATATCCGCAGTATACGCGGCCGCGTGATTACCATGGCAGGTGCGTCCCAGAGATATTGTTTTCCGGCGACCATGCGAAGATTGCCGCCTGGCGCAGGCGTGAATCGCTGCGCATCACCTTTGAGCGCCGTCCCGATCTGCTTGAAAAGGTAAGCCTGTCAGAAGACGATCGGGCATTTATAGATGCATTGCAGGCACAAAAAAATGACGACCGATAAAAATCGGCCGTCTTTTTTATGCCCGTCAATGATTGTCAGAATGCGTCTTAGCGAGGTACAGCTTTTTTTGTAAAGCGTTGTAAGCGTCCAGCGACATCATGACAAGATGTTTTCCGCTCTCTCTTTGAATAATGTAAGTCTCGTTTTCGTCGTTCGCGTGGTCGGCGCATAGCGTGAATTCGTTCAAGAATTCGCCGGAAGTGATGGATATCATGGCGTTCTTCCTTTCAGCAGGAGCTCTCGCCGAGACGCGGGTGGCGCGTCGGGCGCAGACTGCGGATGCGGATCAGGCGGAGCGCTTCGTCGAGGCCGACGTCGTCGCGCCGCGTTTCCGTCTCATAGACGCAGAGCGGTTCTTTGGCGCCGATCTCGCCGGCGGGCATGTAAACGTATTCGTTTGTCGCGCGGTCGCCGAAGATGCGGCCCGATTTGAGCTGCGAAATCTGCATGACGCTCATGGAAAACGCCTCAATTCCAAAACATGTTGTGACGCCACAGCACATAGGCCGACACTAACGCTATCCCGCCGGAAAGCAGGGCGAGAAAAACGAATGCGGTACCCTGTTCCGCAAAGGGAACGGGGACGTTCATGCCGAAGAAGCTCGATATGACCGTCGGAATCGCGAGGATGATCGTCATGGCTGCGAGGAATTTCATGACGCGGTTCTGATCGTTGGAAATGATAGAAGAAAACGTATCCGCAAGGCGGGAAAGGATCTGGCTGTACATATCGACCATTTCCCGCGCCTGTTTATTTTCGATGATGACGTCCTCCAGGAGATCCTCGTCTTCCTCGTACATCTTGAACATGGGCGCGAGCGTGTGATTGGTACGCAGGCGCAGGAGCTTGTCCAGCACGGCGCCGTCCGAGCGGAGCGCCGCGTTGAAATAGGTGAGGCCTTTTTGCAGCTCCAAAAGGCGCAGGATATCCTCGTTCTGCATCGCGTCGCGCAGCGCTAGCTCAATCTCGTCCGAGAGCTTATTGATCTGGCGCAAATAGCGCAGATAAAAAGTTGCCGACTTGTAGAGAATCTGGAACAGGAACCGCGTCTTTTTGAACGTGCGGAACAGTTTTGCGGTCTGTTCGTTGAATTCGCTCAGTACGGCCGTTTCCTCCAAGCTGACGGTGATGATGTACTCCGCCGTCAGAATGATGGAAAGCGGCAGCGTGTCGTAGCTTCCCTGTCCGCGCATGACCGGCACATTGGTCAGGATGAGGATCGCGTTGTCCTCCACGTCAATGTGGGAGCGCTCCTCATCGTCAAGCGCGGAGCGGAGAAAGTCGGGCTCGACCTGGGTGCGCTCAGCGACGACCTTCAGCTCGTAAGGCGTCGGGTCAATGATATTGATCCATGTGCCTTTCTCGAGCGTCTTGAGCGTGAGCTCAACCAGCGGCCCCGACTCTAAGGATTTGTAAATTTTGAGCATAGGCGGATGCTCCTTTCGCGCAGGAAGAGAGCGCCCATGCGTCAACGTCAGGCGAGGCGAATGGGCGGGCGTGTTCCCGCATGGATTTTAAGACATAATCGACATGACCCGGGATGATCGCCGTCCATTTTCCTCACCAACCTTTCTTTAATAAAATCTTTAACAATTTATCTTACTCCCAAAAGGGGAGATTCGTCAATAACAACGAGCGATTTTGTGGGTTTTTCCGGAAATTTTCCATAAAAATTTGGAAACAGGCAGACTGCGAAAAAATGACGACAAATAAAAAATCTTCATTATTGTCGGTTCTCATGGTTTTATGGTAGACTATAGATACAATGTTGTTTTGTATGACGGATGTTTTTTTGCGTGCAGCAGGCTGTGCAAAATCTCCGCTGTACATGGCTCAAGAGAGGAGCTTTCTTATGGACAATCTGACAATACGGAAAAAGCTCGGCGTCGTGTTCACCCTGCTGATCTTGGTGTTCCTCGGCGCCAGCGTCTACGCGGTGATTGCGCTGAAGAACATCAATGACGGCGCTATGCGTATTGCGACAACGCATCTGCACAGCGTTCTCGCGGCCAGCGACAACGGCGCGGCCATGACCGAGTATCGGGCGCTGGAATACGCCATCGTCACCGCGCCGACGCTCAAGAGCCGGGCCTATTCGGAAAAAAAGGCCGCCAAGCTCGGCGACCAGATCGACATCACTTTCGACGCCATGGAAAAGAACATGGAAGGCCGGACGGACGAGAACCTGAAGGCATTGCGCGAGCAGTGGAAGTCCTATCGGGAGCAGCTGAAAAAGATTGGCGACCTTGCCGACAATCGCAAGAACACTGAAGCTGTGGCGATGCTGGACGCTTCGGCGGAGAAATTCGAAAAGCTCAACGATACCCTTGTGAAGGTCATCGACGCCCGCAAGGACTTCATCAACGAAGAGACGAAAGCGGCAGCTACCGCCTATGAACGGACGCGCATGATGCTGATTCTCGCGGTGGGCTTCGTGATCCTGCTTTCCGCGTTCATGGCGTTCTACCTCGGACGCTCCATCAATACGTCCATCAGCTATCTGATGAATATCGCCCACGAAATTGCGCAGGGCAACCTGAAGGTGGACGTGACTGCGAAGACCGGCGACGAGTTCGGGACGCTGACCTCGGCCTTTGGCGACACGGTCCAGCATTTGCGCGGCCTGATCACGAATATCACGACGACCTCGGACAATGTGGCGTCGTTCTCCGAGCAGCTGACGAACAACGCGGATCAGTCAGCGGAAGCGACCCAGCAGGTGGCCGACTCCATCGGCAACGTGGCGGCCAATACCAGCAAGCAGGGCAGCGATATCAACGTCTCCTTGAAAGATATCCAAAGCATGTCGGAGGATATGGCGAACTTCGAGCAACTGGCGGACCAGTCCTCGACGGCGGCGAACCGTGTCGCAGCCATCGCCCAGGAAGGCGGAAACTCCATTGCCGGAGCGGCACGCCAGATGGAAGAGATTGCGAATTCCGTGGCGTCGTCGGCAGAGACCATCCAGCAGCTTTCCGACCGCTCGACAGACATCGGGCAGTTCTCGGAAACCATCGCCAATATCGCCGAGCAGACAAACCTGTTGGCGCTGAACGCAGCCATCGAAGCGGCGCGTGCGGGCGAGCACGGGCGCGGCTTTGCCGTCGTCGCGGATGAAGTGCGGAAGCTGGCAGAAGGCTCGGCGGAAGCCGCTTCGAAGATCGCGGAGTTGATTACCTCTATCCAGGTCGATACCACAAAGGCCGTGGACAGCATGGCGAAATGGACCGAAGACGTCAAAAACGGCAAGGAAGTCGTCGACGAGGCTGGCAATGCCTTTGACGCCATCGTGAACGCGGTGGAGGGGCTCACGCGCAACGCCGAGACGATTCTGGGAGCGGCTCGCGAGTCTGCGGGAAAGGCCAATGCTCTCGTCCAGACGATGGACAGCCTGAACAGAGCCAGCGACGAGATCTCCGACGAAACCGGATCCGTTTCCGCCGCCACCGAAGAGCTTTCCGCGTCGATGGACGAAATCGCCAACGCCAGCCGCAACCTTGCGGAGCTGGCTCAAAAACTCAAAGATTCGACAACGCAGTTCAAGCTGTAATGGGATAAGACAGGAAAGGAGACTTTGAATATGAAGCGAATTTTCAAGACGGCGGCTCTTGTCCTTGCCGTGCTGTTTTCCCTGCTTTTGGCCGCGGGCTGCGGACAGGACCAAAACTCGGCCAAGAAAGTCAGCCTGCTTTTCCCCGACCCGGCTGCGGGCGGCCCGTGGAAAAATGTCGGTCCGCTTTGTCAGAAATATGTTTCGGAAGCGGGCTACGACTGCACGATGGAATTCTGCAGCTCGCCGCAGAATCAGGTGGAACAGCTGAAAGCGGCTATCGCACAGAAACCGGCGTGCATCGTCCTTGCGGTGCAGGACGCCATGATCTTCGGCGACGCGCTGAAAGAAGCCACGGAAGCGAATATCCCCGTGATCGCCTATGACCGTCTCGTCATGCACACCGACGCGATTACCTACTACGCTTCCTTTGATAACTCCGCCGTCGGCGAATTCATGGGAAGGTACGTCGAGGAAAAGCTGAACCTGAAAAGCGGCGCGGGTCCCTTTACGTTGGAATTCGTGGCCGGCGATCCTTCTGACATGAACGCCCCGATGTTTTATCAGGGCGCCTATGATAAGCTGAAGCCGTATATCGATAAAGGCCAGTTGGTCATTCCCTCCGGTCAGGCCGCATTCAAAGACGTGGCGACCGACGGTTGGAGCGCGGACAAGGCAAAGGCCCGCATGGAAACGATTTTGCGCCAGCATTACGCGGGCAGGAACTTGGACCTTGTAGTGGCGGCGAACGACGACCTCGCCAACGCCGTGCTGGAAGCCCAGAAGTCTGTGGGGTATAATGGCCTTCCGACCCTTCTTACCGGGCAGGACGCCAGTGACAAAGCCCTCCAGAATATCCGCGAAGGCCGTCAGGCAATGACCATCTACAAAGATCCCAACGTGCTCTGCGCGAAAGTCGTTCGTATGGTCAAAGCCGTCGTTGAGGGCAGCCAGCCCGCGATCAACGATGTGCAGAACATCAAGAACGACGTAAAAACGATTCCAAGCTATCTCTGCATCCCGGCCATCGTCGATAAAGAAAATATCGATGTGGTAAAGAAATAAAGATAACGAACTGCCGCGATTCGTTTCGCGGCAGTTTTTCTGTCTCGAAAGCCCCGGCTCGGCCGGGGCTTTATTTTATGGAACCGAGATCATCAGGCGTTGAAACCTTTGCCGGCAAGCAATTTGTCCGGTGCAAAAATATTTTTAAATTACATGTTGTAATTTAATTTACAATGTGTTATTATCAGATTAGATAAATTACAACATGTAATTTAAGAGTGGAATTTGCAGTATTGGTAAAGAAAAGGAGGTCAACGTCATGAAAAAAATGATGAGCGTAGTGTTCGCGATCATCTGCCTGCTCGCCGTTACCGGATTCAGCGGCGGAGCAAATCAGGCGGATGGTGTTCTTCGGCAGGAAGATTCGACGGAAAAGGTGCTGCGTGTGGGCACCGCATCCAACGATCCGCCGTTTGCGTATTATCAGGCGGCAACCGACACGCACATCGGCTTTGACATCGAACTGATGCAGGGACTGAGCAGAGAGATGGGCTACGACAAGGTGGAATTCGTGAACACGGATTTCAATCAGCTGCTGCCATCCCTGCAGGAAGGAAAAGTGGATGCGGTCATTGCCTGTATGACTGTCACGGATGAGCGCAGGGAAGCGGCCGATTTCACGGCGTCCTATCTTGAAGGCGTGCGGGCTGTCGTGGTCGCTCCTTACGGCATGGAAGCCGGCGGCGCGGACGCCATGAAAGGAAAGCGCATTGCCGTCGAGGCCGGCAGCGTTCACGTGAACCAGGCGAAACAGTATTCCGAGACGGTCATCGAATGCGGCAGCGTGGAAGAAGCGTTGAAGCTTGTCCTGGATAAGCAGGCTGACTTTGCCGTCATGGATAATTACACCGCCCGTTTCTTCATTGCCAACTTTTATAGAGATCAGCTGACCCTTGCGGCGGACCTGTCCGGCGGCACGGAGAGCGGTATCGGGATCGCCGTCGCCAAAGGGAATCAGGAAATGCTTGACAAGCTGAACGCGTCGTTGCAAAATTATCGTGAAACTGCGGCCTACTATCAGATAAAAAGATCCTATTTCGGCAGGCTGGAGGTATGAGCTTGAAAAACGCGGGTTTTCTCCGGGCGCGTGGAGAAGAGCAGAAGAAGATCAGGAGACAGCAGATCGTGGACGCCGCGGCGTCGCTTTACGCCGAAGTGGGCTACGACAAAGTCACATTCTCAAAAATCGGCAGGAAGGTCAGCTTTACCCGCCTGAATCTTTACAACTACTATTCCTGCAAGGAAGACATCTTTCTCACCCTGCTCCTGCAGGATCGATGGAACACGCTGGAAGACGCCAGGAATACCTTTTCGGGCGCGGTGACAGATCAGGACGCATTCTGCCTCGAATGGGCGAAGATGCTGCTGCGTCATCAGCGGATGATGGCATTGTTCAGCATTGCGAACACGGTGATACTGAAAGACGCCTCCTCTGAAATGCACAAGCGTTTCCGGCTGGAAATCAGCCAAATCTCTGACGAGCTGATCAAGCTGGTGCAGGAATTGTTTCCGGCATTTACTCCGAAACAGGCCTCTTTTTTCGTGGAATCCGAAAGCAGCTACGCCTTGACGCTTTATCCCGCAAGTCTCGAATATAAAAAACGTATGCATATAGAGATTTTCAAGGATGTAGGATCGGGCACAAAAGATTTCGTTTCGCTGTATATCCCGTTTTTGGAAGTCTTGCTGAAAGGCCTGGATAAGCTGGACTGAACGCGACAATTTTCATTGGGTAAAAAAGTTGAGGTAAGAAAATCAGAAAGTAAGAAAATCAGAAAATCAGAAATTCGGAATTTCTGATTAAAAAAATTTTGAAGCGTCGCTTTTGTACGGATACCAATACTATTGATTTTGGGGGATTTGCTTATGGTTCTGTTTATCAATGCCTGCGTGCGGAGTCAGTCGCGAACGAAGAGACTGGCGGATGAACTGCTCAAAAGGATTGGCGAGCCGATCCGGGAGCTTCGGCTTTTGGACGTGGACATGCCGCGCGTCGATGAGAATTACCTAAAGACCAGGGACGCCCTCTTGGAAAAAGAAGCGTATGACTCGCCGATGTTCGTGTTGGCGAGAGAATTCGCGGCCGCTGAGAAAATCGTGGTCGCCGCCCCGTATTGGGACCTTTCCTTTCCGGCGGCGCTCAAGCAATATTTCGAGTTGATCAACGCGATGGGAATCACATTCGCTTATACAAGCGACGGATTCCCCAAACCGCTCTGCAAAGCAAACGTACTGTACTATGTGACCACGGCGGGCGGCGCGTTCTGTCCGGAAGAATACGGCTATGGGTACGTAAAAGCCCTGGCCGAAAACTTCTATGGGATTGCGGACGTCAAGCTGATCAAAGCCGTGGGCTTCGACGTCGACGGAGCGGACGAATCCAAGATCCTGCAGGAAGCGATCGGCCGTCTTGCAAAGGACGCCGGTCTCTGATACTCCGCTTATCTCCGTTTACATAAAATCGCGATACAGATAGGGAGGCTCACAATCCATGAATAAGAGATTGAAAATGGCAGGCGCGATTCTCCTCTGTGCGGGCATGCTGCTGTCATCAGTTGCTTACGCAAAAAGCCGCGACGACGCGCAAAATATCTCTGCCGAAGAAGCGTATAAGGCAAAGATAATGGAAAACATCGGACATGGGAAAAAGGTTTATTTTGCAAGCCCGATGTTCAATCATGCCGAAAAAGAGTTCAATCTGGAAATCGTGAAAGTGCTCGAGGACTTCGGCTATCAGGTATTCCTGCCGCAGCGGGACGGTATCGAAGCCGCGAAATTGGAGGGCAAGACGGAAGAAGAACTCATACAGATGATTTTTTCCCTGGACGCCCAAGAAGTAAAGAAAGCCGACATCGTCTTCATGAATATAGACGGCCGCGTCCCCGATGAAGGCGCCTGCGTGGAACTCGGCATCGCCTACGGCAGCGGGAAACGGTGCTATGGACTCAAGACAGATACACATTCCGTAGAACTGGGTCTTGATATGAACCCGATGATCAGCGGCTGCATGATCAAACTTTTCCAGAATTTCGACGGCGAGAAACTGAAAGAGGAAATACGGCAATACTTATTTAAACACGAGCTTTAATCGGACGTCCTCATCGTCAGTCAAATCATTTACATTTCAAGCAAAATTGAAGCCGGAGACCGTTCCATAGCGGCCTCCGGCTTTTTGACTGTTTGGATAAAAACGATGTGACGTATCTGTTATCAAGCAAGAATATATGGAAAAGTTCGGTCGAATCAGCTATAATTATTATGATATCCTATGCTGAAATTGGCGCAAAGGAGGCTGGAAGAGGACATGAAATGGTTCTTTTGGCTGCTCCTTTGCGCCTTTATTGGTTACTATGCAGACAGGAAAGGGCGGAGCAAGTGGGCGTGGGGACTTGCTGCGGTATTCATCAGCCCGTTGATTGTGGGAATCGTCCTTGCCTTGATGCCGGATAAGGGGAGTGACAGCGTCGAGCGTTTACCGCAATCGTCCGGTGGATATCGGGAAGACGAGGCGCAGGAAGAAAAACGCTGCCCGGAGTGTGGCTATCTTGCAGATGCGGGGGAGCAGTATTGCCCGCGTTGCGGGGAAATGCTGTGGTGAGTGTGGAGAAATATAGTACAGCGTTCCATGGGGTAATATTGCCATGATAAAGGATGTAAATAGGCTGTTCAATAATAAAAGGAGATAACTTAATGATTCATAATTACAATTGCGCCTTTATTGGTTATTATGCAGACAGGAAAGGGCGGAGCATGTGGGCGTGGGGACTTGTTTTTTTATTAGGGCTTTGATGTAGAGAGCATTCTGGGTGAACTTGCTTTATGATATTTTTGTTGGATGCATTGTAAATAACCAGGAATGTAAAGCAACATTTGGGTGTGTTGATTGTGATGGCGTATGGAGTGTTTGTGTTAATTTTGAAGGGGAAGAGCAATGAAATTCGGAGATTATGAGTTGGCTAATCCAAATGCGGCATCGTTGATGCAGTCCTTGCGGGCATTTGGTTATGATATTTCTACGGCGATTGCGGATTTAATTGATAACAGCATTACGGCACAAGCACACAATATTTCCATTCGTTTTGAGTGGAACAGCGGAAATCCATGGATATTAATTGAAGATGATGGGCATGGAATGTCGGAAACCGAGCTTTATGAAGCTATGAAAACTGGAAGCAAAAATCCTTTAGAGGAGAGAGCGGCTGATGACCTTGGGAGATTTGGGTTAGGGCTAAAAACAGCTTCTTTTTCTCAATGTAAAAAATTGACTGTTGCAACAAAACGAGAAGATGATGATATATATATACGTTGTTGGGATTTGGATATAGTGACTGAGGAAAATGCCTGGATATTATTGAAGTCCGCATCTTCAAATGCGAATACTTTAATCAAAGAATATTTTCAAAAATATAAGAGCGGAACGGTAGTTGTTTGGGAAAAACTCGACCGTATTATTCCTGGAACGAAAGTTGATGATGAAGAATATCAAACGGCATTTCTTTCTTATGCAAAGGCAGTAAAAGACCATATTTCGATTGTGTTTTCAGCATATATGAGCGGAGCTAATAAAGTCTGTTTTAATCTCAATGGAAGACCTATACATATGTGGGATCCGTTTATGGATGACAAGTCCACAAAGATGCCCACAGAAAGCTTATATGTCAATGGGCATGAAGTTAAAGTGAAAACTTATATTTTGCCGCATCACAGCAGATTATCCGGTGAGGAATTTAACGATAATGCAGGACTTCATGGATGGAATGCGCAGCAGGGATTTTATATTTACAGAAATAATCGATTAATTGTTGCTGGCGATTGGCTGCTTCCGGGAATGGAGAAATTAGAACAATATCGTCTTGCCCGTATTCGCGTTGATATTGGCAATGAGACGGATAGTGAATGGAATATTGATGTTCGGAAGTCCACAGCAGTGCCGCCTATTTCAATTCAAAAAGAATTAAAACGAATTGCTGTAGCAGCACAGAGGGAATCTTCCAAGGTTTTCCGCCATCGAGGGAAAAAACTGGCTCGAACAGGTAAAAAGGAGCAGTCTTTTGTATGGCACCAAAATGTTCGCCATGGAAAACTTGGATATGAAATAAATAGGGAGCATCCTATTATTCGGCATCTGCTCCGTTCGGATATGGGGAATCAAATAAAGCAATTGATTAATCTAATGGAAGAAACAATCCCAATTCCAATGATTATATCCGATTATTCTGAACATGCAAACGACATGTTAACACCATTTGAAGGAAAGACAACAGACGAGTTTGATGGAATGATTAAGACATTATATGACATGTATCTTTCGTTTGGATGTTCTCCTGTTGAAGCAGTGAAGAATATAGCCAATACAGAACCGTATATCTATTCACCGGAAAAAATCGATTTGTTTTGTGAAAAGGAGGGCATTATCCTTGGGTAAGAGTCTTTATTCAGCAATATATGATTTTGTGATGAACCTGCTTAGTCAGAAAAAACTAACTCCAGATGGGTTGGAGTCCGAAATTCAAAAAGTGGCAACGATGTTTGCAGTATATTATCCAAATGAAGAACTTGATCAAGAGGCTTTACTGCGTCAAATTTTGTATGATTATGGGATTTTCGAAGGAACGGCAAGAGTTTTGGAAGATAATAGGGACCATAAAGAATGGCTCGCGGACGAAAGAGCTTCTATAAAATGGAATTTTTGGAATAGATATCGTAAATATCTGGAAGTTGACGAAAAGTTGCCTCCCGCTGTAGTTAACAGCATTGATGAAACGACGGATGAAGTATTAAAACGTTTGGAAAGTCCTCGGAGAGAAGGAACTTGGGATAGGCGAGGCATGGTCGTAGGAAATGTGCAGTCTGGTAAGACGAGTAATTATACAGGCCTTATAGCAAAAGCGGTAGATGCAGGATACAAAATAGTTATTATTTTAGCGGGATTAAATAATGACCTTCGCAGTCAAACACAGAAAAGGATTGACAAAGGATTCATTGGACGAGATACAAGGAAAAAAGAATCATACGATCAAACATCATCAAAAATTGGAGCAGGTTTATTGCCGGGGTTTGATGAAACTCCTGTAATAGCTGTTACAAGTGCTGATGCCAATGGTGATTTTAAAAAGAATGTGCATCGTTCAGTGACAATTACTCCTGGCGGAGACCCTATTATTGCAGTTGTAAAGAAAAATGTTACTCCTTTGAAGAATTTGCTTAACTGGTTTACAGGTACAAATAATTCTGGCAACATAGTCAATATCCCTTTGTTGCTGATAGATGATGAAGCAGACAATGCGTCGATAGATACTAAAGCCGCTAAACGTATTGGCGGGGAAGAGGCGGATCCAGATTCATCGGAAAACGATCCAACGAAAATTAATGGCTTAATACGTCAAATACTTAATTGTTTTGGGCAAAGTTCCTATGTTGGATTTACTGCAACGCCGTTTGCTAATATTTTTATTTATCCGATTGATGAGAGTAATGTTGGCGAGAAATATGGAGAAGATTTATATCCAAGGAGCTTTATTGTTAATCTTCACGCTCCATCAAACTATATTGGCCCAGAAAAAATATTCGGGCTGTATAGAGATAAAACGGCAGGGATTGAGGAGGTTAATCCGCTTCCATTAACTCGTACTGTCGATGATTATGAAGCTTTTTTCCCGGAAAAGCATAAAAAAGACTTAATTGTTGCTGGAATTCCAGATTCCATGTATCGTGCAATCTATTCCTTTATTCTATCCGCTGCAGCAAGAGATGTACGAGGACAGGGCGGAAAGCATCATTCAATGCTGGTTCATGTGACACGATTTGTAGATGTACAGACACAAATTACAGACATTATTAAAAAAGTCGTAAAGCAAATTGTGCTTCAGCTGGAAATGCAGACTGGCCCTCAGTATCTAAAATTGATTAATGACCTTGAAATGTTATGGGAAGAGGATTTTGTTCCAACTACAAAATCAGTAATGACGTCCTTAAATGATACGGGAATTGGAGAAATAGACTGGCAGCAGATAAAAAAACGCTTGTATGGCTGTGCGTCTAAAATTGAAGTGAAGTCAATTAATGGTAAGGCAGCTGATGGCGGTCTGGATTACGATTCTTATCCTAATGGCTGCACCGTTATAGCAGTAGGAGGAGATAAGCTGTCTCGAGGCCTTACTTTGGAAGGGCTGACTGTTAGCTATTATGCTCGCCTTTCTAAAATGTATGATACTTTGTTACAGATGGGGCGATGGTTTGGGTATAGAAATGGGTATGCTGATCTCTGCCGATTGTTCACGAGCGGTAAGCTGATTGAATGGTATAGGCATATTGCTGTTGCTAATGAAGAGCTGCGCCAAGAATTGGACGATATGGCAGATTTGCACGCTACCCCTGAATCCTACGGACTAAAAGTAAGGACTCATCCAGATGGAATGTTGATTACAGCAATGAATAAAATGCGTAATTCAGAAAAACGTACAGTTACTTATGCCGGGGAATTGGTTCAAATTACACGATTTTATAAAGATAATCCCTGCAACCTTGCTAACATTCGTTTTGCATCTGATTGGTTAAGTAAACTTGGTGCGCCGGATAAAATGCCATCTTTTGAGACGCATTATAATTATCTGTGGGAAGGGATTAGTCCTGACTTGATTATTGAGTTTATCCAGAATATTGTCATTCATCATTCCTGTTTTAATGCGTCTCCTAAAATCGTCAGCAAATATATTCAAAACCAAGTTGAGGACCACGAACTTACGGAATGGACAGTGGCGCTGATTTCAACGCAATCTGGTTTTTCGGATAATGTTGCAGGGTTGAAAATAGGTCTAACTTGGCGAACCGACGATGTGAAGAATCGAGGTACAGATAAAGATACGCTTTATTTGATTAGAAATAATCTCATTACTGAATCTGATCAAGATGTTGATTTGAGTAAAGAAGAAAAGGAACGTGCTTTTCAACTGACGAGAGACAGTTGGAAGCCTACTGGTAGGAATAATATCCCTCCTACAGAAGCTTCACCCAAGCAGGTGAGAATGGTTAGAAGCAAAAAGAAAGCCTTGCTTATGATTTATATATTTCAGTCAGGAATAATTACTGAGGGGAAACTGAGAAAACCTTATGACAGCAAGTATTTGGGGTATGCGATTAGCTTCCCTGGGAGTGATACTGCCCGTCCTGTTGAGTACAGAGTTGATGAGGTTTACTTGAGGAATGATTTTGATGAGGAATAAGGACTTAAATTCAATATGGAATGAAATTGAACAGCGGCAGAGTTCACAAGAGAAGATATATCAGAAAATCATATACGTTGATTTCCTTTTCCGAGTTTATATTGGCTCGTCAGGCATTCCAACTAAACGGCTTCTTCTATTGGAGATTCCCAAACAGAGAATAAAAGAATTTGATGCTTTTTCGGCCCCAAAAGGATTTACATTAAGTATTGGAGAAACGGGAATTAAACATGAAGGATATGCCGCATGTATTATTCAGGCGACGAATTCAGACTGGAATGATGTTTTTACAATCGTTGCCGAGGATATTCTTGATAACCTCAGGAAGCAAAGAGAAGAAGAGACATACATTTTTTCTCTGAAGCAACGTATTAAAAAATGGCGAGATTTTTTCAAAGACAACCGAAAGAACAAACTAACAAAGGAAATGATTGTTGGGCTTACTGGAGAGTTGTTTTTTATGAAAGAATTGCTGGATAAGGGAATTCGGCAGGCTCCTGATTTATGGAATGGACCTATAAAAGCGGCACAAGATTTTCAGGGAAACTTGGTCGCAATTGAAGTCAAAACGGCTTCGGCGAATAGTCTCGAATATGTTCACATATCCAGTGAAATGCAGTTAGATGATGAAGATAGAGACGTACTTTTTTTGGTTGCATATAGATTGGAAAAAAATGATTCGTCAGGCATTACGCTCCCTATGCTTATCCAAAAAGTTTCTGAAATGTTGACGGAACAGCAAAAAACAAGGTTCTGGGCAAATTTGATTTGTTTGGGTTATGAGGCCGAGGATGCTCAACTGTATAATGAAGGATATGTGCTGAAAGAGCGACAAGTCTTTAAGATTAAAAACGGATTCCCGAGAATTCTTAGGTCGGACTTGCCTGTAGGGGTAATGGATATAAATTACAGGTTGGCGTTGCAGTCTTGTAAGGATTATGCATCTGAATTTGATGAGATTGTAATGGCATTAACGGAGGTTGAAGATGGCGAAGCCTGAAGAGTTGAAGAAGTTTTACGAAGACTTGAATCAAGAAGTAATTAATAAGGGAATCATTGATGAAACGGAAGATTTTCGTGAAAATATCTTTACTCAAATATATATTGATTATCTTTGCGAGGCTGCAGAGATCGAAGACGGCAATGTCTGCTTTCATGAAGGCAGAGGTGTCAAGGTTAATGGTTATAGTATAGCTGAAGATGAAAGCAATATTGTTTTATTTGTATCTATTTATAAAAACAGTCCTCAATTATTTACTGTTGCACCGTCAGAAGCGACAGCAATGATAAATAGAGCAAAACAGTTCTATCTGAAATCATTAAAAAAATATCAGACTGATATTGAAGAAGCCTATGGTGCATTTGATTTAGCTCGCAGTATTTATGAGTATCAAGGGAAAATTCCAGAGGTTCGTCTAATTTTATTTACTAATGGTACTATTCGCTCAACTATCCTTGAAACAGAAGAAATTGATGGGATTACATTTGTGCCGACTATATGGGATTTAGAGCGAATTTATAGGGTAAGTACATCTGGTGCCGCAAGAGAGAAAATAGAATTTAACTTAATGGAACTTGCTGGAAAAGAACTAAATGCAATCAAAATAGAAGTGCCAGAAAGAACACGAATCTCAAAAAATGGGGAAGAAATCCACAGTGGAGGTTATACGTCGTATTTTACTGTTTTTCCGGGGGATGTTCTCTATAAAATTTATGAGAAGTATGATGCCAGATTGCTTGAAAAAAATGTTAGAGCTTTTTTACAGGCGAGAGGCGGTGTCAATAAGGGGATTAAAGCTACAATCTTGGAAGCGCCGGAAATGTTCCTCGCATATAATAATGGTATTTCGGCGACCGCTGAGCAGATAACTGTTACAAATGATAATGGCAATTCGTGTGTTATAACGGGACTCAGTGATTTTCAAATTGTTAATGGGGGGCAGACAACTGCTTCGATTTTTAATGCGTGTGTTAAGGATAAAACCCCATTAGATAAATTGTTTGTCCAAGCAAAAATCACTGTACTGGCGGATCAGTCGCAGATGGAGCGTGTTGTGCCGCAAATATCAGCATGCGCCAATACTCAAAATAAGGTTCAATTAGCAGATTTCTCTGCAAATGATCAATTTCATCAAACAATGGAAAGTCTTTCACGAACAGTATGGGCACCTGCAAAAACTGGCGGCGAACAGCAAACACGCTGGTTCTATGAGCGGGCTCGAGGACAATATGCAGATACCCGTTCCAGGGAAAAGAACGTGAAATATTTTGACTCAATTTATCCTAAGGAACAATACTTTGACAAGCTTGAACTTGCAAGATATGAAAATGTTTGGGAACAACTTCCGCATATTACGAGTAAAGGCGGACAAGCCAGTTTTCGAGATTTCACAATTCGTTTAAAGAAGCGTGGAAAATTTATCCCAGATCAGACTTTTTATCAGGAATTAATCGCAAAAGCAATTATATATCGCAGGATAAGGCATATTGTCAAAGCTCAAAAATTCCAAGGGTTTTGGGCCAATATTGCTGATTATACAGCTGCATATATCAGTTTTAAGACGGGACAGCGAGTAGACCTTCAAAAAGTATGGCGTCAGCAAGCAACTTCCGAAGCAATGGATCGAATGGCCGAAATAGTTGCCAATGCTGTGTATAGTTATCTTATTGAAACCTGTGCCGGAGTAAATACCACGCAATGGTGTAAGAAGGAACAATGTTGGAATGATATTAAGACAAAGATTAATATTAACGTCAATTCTGAACTGGCAGCGGAATTGCTCCCAATTGGGAAACCTAAGCCTTCAGGAATTGGAGCACTTAACAATCCAGAAAAAGACTTAATCGAAGATATCAAGATTGTTACTGCCGATATATGGTTTGCTGTGTCGGCTTGGGGGAAAGAAACTGGAAATCTTCCTGGATTTCAATGTGGAATTGCCGGAACATTAGGAAGGTATGTTGGTTGGAGCAAATTGCCATCCATTAAGCAAGCTAAGCAGGGGTTGAGGATTCTCTCAACAGCGTATAGTAAAGGGTTTATTACAGAGTCTTTCATAAAAGAATTGTTGGATCGACATCATTCTTTTTTGGATGACTAAAATGAAATAGGATAAAAACATGACTAAGAAATATAAAGTGGTTGACTTGTTTTCTGGTGCAGGTGGATTGAGTTTGGGATTTCTGCAAACTCAAAAATATGATATAAAAGTTGCATTTGAGAACAATCCAAATATGCAGGCAACTTATCGGCTCAATCATCCTAACGTGGATGTACGAGGCGATGTCTGCACCGCAGATTATAATGAAATTCAAGCAAAATATGGTGCAATTGACGTTGTGATTGGTGGGCCGCCATGTCAGGGGTTTTCAAATGCAAATCGCCAAAAAAATCATGCGGTTAGCCAAAACAATATGCTTATAAAACAGTATGTTCGTGCGATTAAGGAATTGCAGCCGAAGGCGTTTGTTATGGAAAATGTTAGTATGCTGCAGTCAGATGTACATCGGTTTTATCTTGATGACATAGACGCAAAAATTATTGATAAGTACGATATTAATACAAAAGCTACTAACTTAATATTATTAGAACCTAAATACATGTTTGATGGCGCTGTAAGTGTGGTGAAGAATCTTACGGCGATCCGAGAGAGACTATGGCCGGAAGAACAATATTATGCATTGAATGTTATCTATAAAGCAGCTAAAAATCTTCAGAAACTGGCAACAACGCTCGAAAAGTATAAGAAAAAAATAACAACCTATGCATCGGACCGGATTTGCAGCAGCACAAAAGATTATATTCTTTTTCAATCAAGTAAAGCTTTTGATACTGTTTGCGGCTATTATGAAGGGCGCATCCCAATTTCTGCAATTCAAAAGGCGATTGAGCCTGCAATTATGATTCAGCGCATGCTTAATAAAGCTAAGGAAATTTATGACAATCATTTAATTGTTGATAAGTATGATTGCGAGAAAGGCTTGACAGCAGTTATTAGATCATATGCAATATTTGATTATCTAAAAGCGGTATTAGGTTCGAAACCTAATAATTATGAAATAACTGCGGGTGTTCTTTGTGCTGCAGATTATGGTGCTCCGCAAAAGAGGATGCGTTTCGTTGTAATGGGTATAAAGAAAGAACTTAGAAATGCCGTTATGCTTCCTGAGGGGAGCTTTAGTGAGGAAGAATATCGGACTGTAAGAGATGCTATAGAAGATATTGAAGATGTTAGTCCGGTTACCGACCTCGCAAAGGATAATGGCATTGCCGTTTCAGAAAAAACGGAAATTAGTGCACTTGGGAGACAACTTCGAGATGCTGATAAACTATATAATCATATAATTACAAAAACAAGCAAAACGGCCATGGCGCGATTCAAGGCACTTAAACAGGGGCAAAATTTTCATGCGCTCGATGATGCGCTTAAAACAAATACTTATTCAGATGTGAGCCGTACTCAAAATACGATTTATCTGAGATTGGATTATAATCAACCAAGTGGAACAGTTGTTAACGTACGCAAGTCCATGTGGGTGCATCCTGTTTTAGACCGCGCTGTAAGTGTAAGAGAAGCTGCACGTTTGCAGACTTTTCCGGACAGCTTTATATTTTGTGGGACAAAGGACAAACAGTATCAACAGGTTGGTAATGCTGTTCCGCCTATAATGGCGAAAGCCATTGCTGAAAAACTTGCAAGACAATTAAAAGTGGATAATCGGGAATAAGATATGGCTGATAATCATAGTGCGGCGATACGAAGCAAGAATATGTCCCATATTAGGAGTACTGATACAAAACCAGAGGTTAATGCAAGAAAGTATCTGTTTTCTAAGGGATTTAGATATAGGAAGAATGTAAAAACACTGCCTGGGTGTCCAGATATTGTTCTTCCAAAATTTAAAACAGTAATATTTGTGAATGGGTGCTTTTGGCATAAACACAATTGCCAAAGGTTTGTCTGGCCTTCTTCTAATCAAGAATATTGGCATCAAAAAATTTTGAGAAATGTAAAACGAGATATTGAGAACTATAAGAGATTAAAAATGGAAGGATGGCGAGTGATCACAATTTGGGAATGTCAGTTAAAAAAGGCGTGTTTTGCTGAAACGATGGACCGTGTCATTGACGAATTGGCTGACGCATATAGGCAGAACACAGAAAGTGAGCGATAATGAAGCGAGCGTATTATTCCTCTTCTATTGAAAAGTTTAAAAAAGAAGAAACAGAATCGATACTTGGCCAACTACTAATACATGACGAATTTGAAACAACCGACCTGCAAAAAAACGCATGGAGACAAGAAATCCTAATTTTGAAGGAACAGCTGTCTGCTCTAATTGGTGGAGAAATTGCTTTTGAGTACACTATTCCAAGGATTGGCCATAGAGTTGACGTGGTTATATTAGTAAATGGAATTGTCTTCTTACTTGAATTTAAGATTGGAGATAGGGAATATCGCAAATCAACGGATGATCAAGTAATGGATTATGCCCTTGACTTAAAGTATTTTCATGAAGCAAGTAGCGATAAATATCTTGTTCCAATTAGTGTCTCGACTGAAGCAAAAGGTATCTGTACAGATGTTTCAGTTATGAAAGACAAGATTACTGATGTTATCCATTGCAATAAAAACAACATAAACACTGCAATTAATAATGTACTTGATTTATTGCCTGGTTGTGCAATGAGTTTAAGTCAATGGATTGTTTCGAGATATGCCCCCACTCCAACAATTATTGAAGCGGCACAGGCTCTATATAGAAATCATTCCGTTGCTGACATATCCCGAAATGATGCAGGGGCCGAAAATTTAACAACAACCACAGAGGCTATTAATAGAATAATAGAAAAATGTAAAGCAGAGAAGAAAAAAGCAATTTGCTTTGTCACTGGTGTGCCTGGAGCAGGGAAGACACTGGCAGGGCTTAATATTGCTAACGGAAGGCATCAGTTTGGTGCTGATGAGCATGCGGTTTTTCTCTCTGGAAACGGGCCTTTAGTTGACGTTTTACAAATGGCACTCGCAAAAGATAGGGCGAAGCGAGAAGGAATAACTATTGCAAATGCAAAAAGGGAGACAAAGGCTTTTATTCAGATAATACATAAATTTCGTGATGAAGCTTTGACAAGCGGAGAACCGCCAATTGAGAAAGTAGCAATATTTGATGAAGCTCAGAGAGCCTGGGGTAAAGATGCTCTTTCGGACTTTATGCGCCGAAAAAAAGGAGTGTTGAACTTCAATCAGTCTGAGCCAGAGTTTCTTATCAGCATCATGGACAGGCATAAGGACTGGGCTGTCATCATTTGCTTGGTGGGTGGGGGGCAAGAGATTTATACAGGAGAAGCCGGTATCGAAGATTGGTTTAAGGCTTTAAAAAAAGGTTATTCTGAATGGAACATATACCTTTCAGATAGGATGATCGACTACGAGTATGTGGGGGATTCAACCATTGAGAAAATGCTGAAAGGCAGAGATTATACAGCTACACCATCGCTTCATTTAGGGGTATCATTAAGATCGTTTAGAAGTGAATGCCTTTCGGATTTCGTGAAAGCGCTATTGGACAATAATAAAGAAAACGCAAGAGAAATATATCAGAAACTCAATGAATCATACCCTATTGTTTTGACGAGAAATTTTGAAATAGCCAAAAAGTGGATACGATCAAAAGCCAGGGGTAGTGAACGCTATGGCCTTTTAGCAAGTTCGGAAGGCAAAAGATTGCGTGGTGTTGGCATCTGGGTCCCTTCTGAGATCAATCATGTGGGATGGTTCCTAAATGGAAAAGACAATGTGGATTCCTCATATTATCTTGAAGTGGCTGCCTCAGAGTTTAAAGTTCAGGGATTGGAGATAGATTTTGGCTTGTTAGCTTGGGACGCAGATTTTCGATATGAGAATGGAGAGTTTTGTTTCTATAAATATCGTGGATCATCCTGGAACCATATCAATGTCGATCAACGTAAACGTTACCTTAAAAATGCATATCGAGTTTTGCTTACAAGATCTCGTCAAGGACTTGTAATATATATTCCCAACGGGAATTTTGATGATGCAACAAGAAAATCTGAATACTATGATGGAACATACGAGTATTTAAAGAGCATTGGAATTGAGGAAATATAATTTTTTAATGTTTCTAAAACTTTTAATCATTGTTTGTTGAGTGAAAGGAGCTAAATCATGGCAAAAGAAATTACCTACGATATTATACAGGAGATAGGTGTGATTTCTGTGGTCAGGGGAGGTTGGACGCGGGAATTAAACCTCATTTCATGGAACGGTGCAAAACCGAAATATGACCTTCGCGATTGGGCACCGAATCATGAGAAGATAGGCAAGGGGATTGCGCTGAGCGCTGAGGAAATCGAAAAGTTGAAGTCTATCTTGGAAAAGGTTTGAGAATGAACCACCATCTCATCCGACGCCTTGTGGGTGCTCGAAGCCGTCCACTGGACTGTCACGCCCCAAAGGGGACGGCAAGGGAGAGTTGCGGTGGAGAACTTTAATGGTCGAAGTAACAATAATTGAACCGGGGGGATTCTTATGAAAAGAAGAATGTTTGCGGGAGTATGGATTTGTGCCTTCCTGTTGGCGGTGAGCGCGCTGTGGATAGGCGAGGCTGTTGCTGCGCAGAGTTCACAGCCGCCCGGTGTTTCGACGGCGGCAGAGCGGCCGAAGGTTTCGGCGTCATTCAAGGAGGTCATGAATAGGAATCCCGATATCCGGGGATTGGTGGAAAAGTCTATTGCGCAGGCGTCGATCATCAATCCGGACAGGAAGACCAATCCGGTGCAGTCGCTGAATGAGCTCTATGATTTCCTGGACTATACGGTAACGTGTATGCCCTGGAATATCATGCCGGAGGAAAGATACAACAACTTTGCGACAAAATGCGATCAGAGCATCCTTTATGTGTACTGGCTTTTGGATCAGCCGCTGGAGGAGCTGGAGGACAAAGATCTGTTTTATCCGTCTGTGGAGTATCTGGAACCGATTTACACATGGCTGACGGAGTACAACAATACGTGGCGGGATTTCCTCGATTCAAAAGCATCGTGGAAACAGGCGTACCTGGATATGCTTCTCCGGGATCCTTCCTGGAATCTTGATAAGGGATGGTATGAATCCCCGGATCACTGGCATTCTTTCAACGAGTTTTTCTCCAGAAAGCTGTCAGGCGGGGCTGCCCGTCCGATTGCCGAACCGGGGGACGACAGTGTTGTCGTTTCGCCTGCGGATTCCCTTCCTCAAGGGGTGTGGGCTATCGACGAGGACGGAATGTTCTATGCCGATCCGATTCAGAGGGAGGACGGCGTAACGATCAAGGATTCCACGTTTGTATCTGTGGAGCAGCTGCTGGGAGAGCCGGGCGCCGAGTACGCGGCATTGTTTCACGACGGGATATTGACGCATACGTATCTGAATTATGATGATTATCACAGATATCATTTCCCTGTGTCGGGCGTCGTGGAGGCGGTATATACGATTCCCTATGCGAATGCGGTTGGAGGCATTGTTTATTGGGACGAGAAGAAAGGGCTGTACGTTTTGGAATCGAATTCCCTTTCGTGGCAGAGCGTCGAAACAAGAGGCTGCGTTCTCATAAGGACGGCTTATGGAATGGTGGCCGTCATTCCGGTGGGGATGGGGCAGGTTTCCAGTGTGAATTTCCTTGAAACAGTTAAACCCGGGACGGAAGTGAAAAAGGGAGACGAGTTGGGCTATTTCCTGTTCGGCGGCTCCGACTGCGTGATGTTGTTTGAAGGCAGCTCCGGTTTCCGCCTGACGGTAGAAAAAGGGGAAGAAGGCGGTTATTCCGCCGGGTATCGGCATGTCTTATGTAGGGAAGAATATGGGAGATTTTCAAAATAATTTTTTCATCAGCGTCAATTTTGGGAGTCTTGATTTGTGTATATTAAGGAGATGGGATTAAACACAAATATTTAAGAAGGGAACTATCATGCCAGTCAGCAGGAACGAACTCACGACGGAAATGGTTGCAAAAGCTATGCGGTGCAAGACTGCAGATTAGTGTTGAGGACTGTTGGATAAAGCGTTGTTATGCTTTAACAGCAGTCCTTTTTTATGGAATTGTATTTAAATTGGCGATATTCTTCAGCGAAGGCGCTTTTTCATGGCTCTATTATTGACATTTACGCTCGCTTTATTTATGATAGCAAGCAAGAAAGTCAAGAAAGGCAGTGGTAGTATGACGGATTCTCAGAAGCTCTTGAAACTTGCAAAACAGAATAATGGCATGATTACCACTGCCATGGTTATTAGAGCAGGAATTTCGCGCGGCACGTTGAAATACCTGTCGGATACTGGCGGTCTTGAGAAGGCATCGCGTGGTGTGTATACCTTGCCGGGAGTGTGGGATGATGAGTTCGTGAATGTCCAGAGTCGGTTTAAGCGGGGCGTCTTTTCGTTGGAAACGGCGCTGTTCCTGTGTGACCTGACGGACAGGACGCCCATAAGATTTCACATGGTTTTTCCTGCAACCTATAATCTTTCTGGACCAAAGCGAGAAGAAATAATTTGCAGCGGCTCAAAAGAGCCTCTGTACAGTCTTGGAGTTACTGACCTAAAAACACCAGGCGGCAATACCGTTAGAGGATACTGCGCGGAACGGTCACTTTGTGATGTTTTAAGGCCACGAAATCACACGGACGTTCAGATTATCACGGATGCGTTTAAGAGGTACACTTCTCGAAAAGAAAAGAACATCCCGCTATTGTCAGAGTATGCGCATAAGCTACGAGTGAAAGAAAGGCTTCGGGCTTACTTGGAGGTGCTGCTTTGAGAAACGCGATGCAGTTGAAAGCCATCGTCAAAAACGTGGCGAAGGAAAAGAAAATCTCTGCTCAGCTCGTTCTGCAAAACTATATGCTTGAACGATTCCTTGAGCGCGTATCCCTATCCTCGTATCGAGAGAATTTCATTATCAAAGGAGGCTTCCTGATTGCCTCTATGGTAGGGCTGGATTCACGAACGACTATGGATATGGATGCAACCATCAAAGGTTATCTGGTCAACAAGGAAACCATTCAAAAAATGATTGAGGAAGTACTTGCCGTCTCGCTTGATGATAATATCTCGTTTGAATTCAGAAGCATCGGAGAAATCCGTGAGGGTGATGAGTACACCGGATACCGTGCTGCACTGACGGCGAATTACGAGAAGATGGCAGTTCCCTTGAAGCTCGATATTACGACCGGTGATAAAATCACGCCAAGGGAAATCGAATATGAGTATAAGTTGATGTTCGAAGACAGGAGCATCCATGTGCTGGCGTACAACCTCCCGACGATTCTGGCAGAAAAACTGGAGACGGTCATTTCCAGAGGAGATCAGAATACAAGGCCAAGGGATTATTACGATATCTATATCTTGACGAAACTACAGTCTGGAAATATTGATCTTGCTACACTCAAAGATGCTCTTCGGGCAACGACAGAAACGCGCGGTTCGTTTGAGGTTATAAAGCAATACAGGGAGATCATGCAGAGGGTTAGAAGCAGCCAAGTAATGAACCGGCAATGGGGTGATTATCGAAAGGATTTTGACTATGCTGCCAGGATCGAGTTTGAAGAAACCTGTGATGCAGTTATAGCAAATATGAACAGAATTATGGATGCTGGCTAACATTCTAAGTGTTTTTTGCTATTGACCAAAAGCGGAAAGTTTGATACTATAATCGCATGTATCAAGCCTTTCGGGGATGTAATGGTCTCGACGGGGGCAGTTGGTGCATGGGTAGCGAGCCGGGGGGTCACCATCCCGTCAGTAAGGTGAAACTTTTATTAAATATAAAAGCTAACGAAGACTACGCTTTGGCGGCTTAACGCCAACCTCTTCCCATCTGCTCCCGTACGGGCGGGAAAGAGGCAAGCTGCGGGATACCGGGGGACGGCCTCCCTTAAATCTTCCGGGAAATTTTTAGGGATCGGAGCTTTTGAGCCCGCTCATGGGCGCCTGAGTTCTTAAAGCAAATCGTGAGCTTCGCTCGGAGAAGCCTGTGAAACAATGCTTTCGGACAGGAGTTCGATTCTCCTCATCTCCACCAAATATTTGGTCGAAGTCGAAAACTTTGGCCTTATTATAAAGGCCCTAACCGTTTGTGGTTAGGGCCTTTTCGTGTGCCTTGGGATATTTTTTCTTACTGAACTGTTACATCAACTGTTGAACCAATCGAACCATTGCCCTGAATTCCAAAATCTACAGACGCACCCGGCTCAATAGAAGAATTCCATGACATTGGTGTGATTACATAATAGTTGCCCTCTTCGGCAATATTTACACACCAGCTTGAATCAATCTTTACATCCTTCTTGTTTATCTTGACTGTCCATGTATTAACTTTAGAGGATGAATCATTCTTTACTTTGATTAATACCTGATAACCTGAACCCCAATTATTGATTGTGTACTCAGCCGTTAAACCATCAAATGCAGGCTCCTGTGTTGGTACAGGAGTAGGAGTTGGCTGCGGCGTTGGAGTCGGTGTTGGGACCACATTACCGTTAATAGTGGCCGGGGTTCCGTCAACGTGCTTCATGATTGCACTGATGATTTCCGGAACCGTCCACTGTAATGTAGTTCTATCGATGTATCTGTGGCACTCGCCATCTGAACCTGCTGAATTGTTATCATAGATATTATTATCCCAGAGAACCATTGCAACATTGCTGTATTTTGCAGCTGCTCCCCAATAATAATCAGCCCACTTTACGCGGTCTGCTCTGTTATTCCTGTTTGTTGCACTTGTCTCGCCAACCACAACCGGAATATTCTTTGATAAGAACTTGGAGTTAAGGTCGTTGAAGAATGAATCAATATCTCCCTTGTTGCTGTCATCGAACCTTGTTGTGTAATTATCGCTTGCAATGGCGAAATGATATGGGATGTAAGCATGAACCGAAAGAATTAATCTGTCTGATGCAGAATCCTTTGGCATTGCAAATGTATCTGTCATACATCCTTCGATTGAAGCATCATAACCCGGAACCATAACGCATCTTGCAGCGTTGTTTCCACCGGTTGCTCTGATAGCATCAAGTGCAACCTGGTTGTAATCATTGATGCATGCAACTGCTTCTTTGATATCTGCGCTTGGATTATTTCTTGGGAACCACCACTCCTCGCTGTGTCCGACAAGTCTTGGCTCATTCATTGTTTCAAAAATAAGATGGTAATCATAATCCTTGAACTCATTTCCGATCTGTGTCCAAACTGACTTAAAGTAAGCCTCTGAACGACTCTTATTGTCATTATTTGGGACATAGAAGCAATGATTGGCGTTAATATCGTGATGTGTATTTAGAATTACATACATATCATTTTCGATACAGTAATCAACTACCTCATGAACCCTGTTCATGAAGAAATCAGGAATCTGATAATCAGAACCTGTTGTGTACTGTCCCCAGGAAACAGGAATACGAACTGTATTGAAGCCTGCTGCTGCAACAGCGTCAATTAATGCTTTTGTTGTTTTTGGATTCCCCCAGTATGTCTCATTTGAGGTTGTATATGGGAAATTAGCCTTCTGACCATACGAATCCAAGCTGTTTCCAATATTCCAACCTGCTGTCATGTCTGAGACAACCTGTGCAGCTGTTCTGTTTGTACCGCCGGCAGCATTTGGTGTTTTCACGGAAGATGCTGTTACGACGATTATTAGAGATAACACCAACAATAATAATCGCTTAATTGTTTTAACATTATTCATTCTTATGCATCTCCCTTCGTATTGCTGTCTCGACATACATATATAATAAGTTTACGAAAACGTTATCGTCAATCTTATTTTTTATAAGATAATGAACGACACATTGTAAAAAAGAAAAAGGGTTTTCGCGGTGGTTGAAGAATATTATTATATATATCGGATTATTATGCATGAGGTGAAGGCAATGGAACGATGGGATACGGGCTGGCACAGCGACCGGCTCGGCAAGGACATGGGCCTCCGTGTTTACGGGCACGGAGGGATGCCGGTTCTGGTATTTCCGACGCAGGATTCCATGTGCGATAACTTTGAGAATTTCGGCATGATCGATACGTTGGCGGAGCCGATCGAGAGCGGGCGGATCCGTCTTTTCTGTGTCGATACGGTGGACGCGGAGTCATGGTCGAATGTATGGGGCGATAAGGAGTGGCGCGCGGCGCGGCAGGAAGCGTATTACGATTATATCATCGAGGAGGTTTTGCCCTTTATCCGTTCGGAGTCGGGCGGCGTCCTTCCGATTGCGACGGGGTGCAGTATGGGCGCGACGCATTCGGTGATCGTGTTTTTCCGCCGGCCGGAGCTATTTTCCGGCGTGCTGGCGATGTCGGGTGTTTACGACGCGCGGTATTTTTTCGACGGTTGGATGAATGAGACGCTGTATTGGAATTCTCCGGTGGATTTTCTCGCGGGGCTTCCGGCGGATCATCCGTATGTGGATTTGTATAATCAAAAGAAGATGGTGCTTTGTATCGGTCAGGGCCAGTGGGAGGATGAAGGCCGGGTGACGACGGCGCGGCTCCGGGATATTTTCGCTGAAAAGGGGATTCATGCCTGGGTGGATTTTTGGGGTTATGACGTCGATCACGATTGGCCTTGGTGGAAGAAGCAGATCGTATATTTTTTGCCGTATTTGATGGGAGAAAGGTAGGGGCTCGTTTATGAATTTCATTTTCATATCTCCGCATTTTCCGCGCACGTATTGGCTGTTTTGCGATCGACTGAAAAAAAACGGGGCGAATGTGCTCGGGATTGGGGATTGTCCCTATGATGCGCTGGAAAACCATGTCAAGGCGGCATTGACCGAATATTATTATGTCGGGAATATGCAGGACTATGACCAGATGCTGCGGGCGGTCGGGTTCTTCACGTTTAAGTATGGGAAGATCGATTGGATCGAGTCGAATAATGAGTTTTGGCTGGAGCAGGATGCGCGGCTGCGGACGGATTTTCATGTGACGACGGGAGAGCAGGCGGACGGCATCGGGCGGCTGAAACACAAGTCGAGCATGAAGCCGTATTATAAGAAGGCGGGGATTGCGACGGCGCGGTTGGCGCCGATTCCGACGATCAAAGAGGCCAAGGCGTTCTTGAAGAAGGTCGGGTATCCGGTCATCGTGAAGCCTGATATTGGCGTGGGCGCGAATGATACGTATCGCTTGGAAAAGGATTCGGAGCTGGAATGGTTTTTCAAGGAGAAGTTGTCGGTTCCGTATGTGATGGAGGAGTTCGTGGCCGGCAATATTTATTCGTATGACGCGATTGTCAATTCGGAGGGGGAGCCGCTTTTCGAGTCGATGACGGCATGGCCTCCTTCGATCATGGATATCGTGCTGAAGCAGACGGATCTTGCGTATTATGTTGCGGCGGATATGCCCGATGATTTCCGGGCCGCCGGGCGGGCTACCGTTAAGGCGTTTGACGTGAAGCGGCGTTTCGTTCATTTGGAATTTTTCCGGCTGGACGAGGCCAAGAAGGGGCTCGGGAAGAAGGGCGAGATTGTCGGCCTGGAGGTCAATATGCGGCCGGCGGGCGGCTATACGCCGGATATGATGAATTATGCGCATTCGACGGATGTGTATCAGATATGGGCGGATATGGTGACGGCAGATAAGCGGCTGCTGCCGGACAGCGGCGATCACGGTTTCTGTGTTTATGCAGGACGGCGGGATTGTCATGATTATGTGCATACGCATGACGAGGTGATGGAGCGTTACGGCGGAAATATCGTGATGCAAGAGGAAATGCCTCCGATGATGCGGCCGCAGATGGGAAATTACATGTATACGGCGCGGCTTCGGACGGAGGAGGACGCGAAGGCGTTCATTCGTTTCGTGCAGGAGCAGAAGTGAGGACGGCGGTATGAAGAAACAGGTGTTGCTGAAGGATCTGAAACCGGGCATGACTCTGGCGCAGGCTCTCATATCTCCGGAAGGCGATTTGCTGATGGGAGCGGGGACGATGCTGACGGTGTTTGTCATCGCCCTTTTGCAGGACCCTGCGTATATGACGGATGTGTTGCCGAATGGAATCGGCATGGACGAGATGACGCTGTGCGTGGATGTTCCTGTGCGGGCCGAGCGGGTGCCGGTGGAGGACATAGCGCCTGTGAGGTCGGACGGGGATAAGCGCAAGCCGCCCGATCCGGCGCAGGACAGTCTTTTGGATCCGGAGTATGTGCAGACATACGATATGGTCATGGCGCAACTCGAAAAGATGTTCAATTCGCAAACGATCAGCCGGGGAATCGATCTTGATGCGATTGGCCAGTTGATTGCCGACCGTCATCTTGAAAGGCTCTGCGACGGGGCGCGGGCTGTCGCGCAGCTTCATAATATGAACCGCGACGGGAATTATCTCTTGCATCACAGTCTTCATTGTGCGATTTTGGCGGGGCTGATGGGCAGGTGGCTGCATTGGCCGCAGGAGTATAGGGCACGTCTGATTTTGGCGGGGCTGCTGCACGACGTCGGCAAGCTGAGGATTGCCAAGGACATATTGGAGAAGCCGAGCAGATTGTCGCGACAGGAGCTGGAAATCGTGCACCGGCACCCTACATACAGTGTGGAAATTCTTACGAAAAGCGGTCTGGGGAGCGAGGCGGACCTCATGGCGGGCGTGCTGCAGCACCATGAGCGCGGAGACGGCAGCGGGTATCCGTCCCGTATCAAGAAAGAGATGATTTCGCCGTTCGGAAAGATTCTGGCATTAATAGACGTCTATGATTCGATGACTTCCAATCGCGTTTACGCGCATAAGACTTCTCCGTTCCATGTTTTCGATCACTTGACGGCGGACATGATGGCGGGAAAACTCGATGCGGAGTACGGCGTGCTGTTTATCAAGAAGGTTTGCCATGCGCTGACCGGAACCTGGGTACGGCTGAAGGGCGGAGAAAAGGCAAAGATCATTTACATCGATCAAAGCCGGACCAATTCGCTGCCGATTGTCGAGACGACGGAGGGAAATTTCTACGATCTCGCGCACGACAGCAGGGCTAAGATCATGGAGATGCTGACGATGTCGGAAGCGCTGTTGTCATAGGTATAGTAAAGAAAGGAAGGGGCGGATTTCGTCCCTTCCTTTTCTTTGTGGCATAAGATATAATAGTGGGCGAAAATGTGTACGGGAGGAGACGGACAAGATGGCCGTGGTGCCGAAGCTGAACACGATGAAGTTCGATACGGAAATGCCTTTTCGCGTGGACGCGCCTTTCCAGCCGATGGGCGATCAGCCGCAGGCCATCGAGGATCTGGCGCAGGGCGTCGAGAGCGGCATGGAGGCGCAGGTGCTTTTAGGCGCAACGGGGACGGGCAAGACCTTTACGATCGCGAAGGTCATCGAGAGAGTGCAGAAGCCGACGCTTGTCATCGCGCACAATAAGACGCTGGCGGCGCAGCTTGCCAGCGAGTTCAAGACGTTCTTCCCCGACAATTACGTCGGGTATTTTGTCAGTTATTACGATTATTATCAGCCGGAGGCGTATATCGCTTCGACGGACACATATATCGAAAAAGACGCGTCGATCAACGACGAGATCGACGAGCTGCGTCACTCGGCGACCTGCTCGCTTTTCGAGCGGCGGGACGTGATCGTGGTGGCCAGCGTTTCGTGCATTTACGGCCTTGGGTCCCCGGAGAGCTACCATGAGATGGTGCTTTCACTGCACAAGGGGCAGGAGGTGGACCGGGACGCGATTCTCCGGAAGCTGGTGGCCATCCAGTATGAGCGCAACGACGTCGGGTTTGACCGCGGGCGTTTTCGTGTGCGCGGCGACACGATTGAAGTCTATCCGGCGGGATACAATAGCCGCGCGGTACGGATCGAGATGTTCGGCGACGAGATCGACCGCATCTTGGAGTACGATGTGACTACGGGCGAGGTTTACGGCGAGCGGACGCATTCCATGATTTTCCCGGCGTCCCATTATGTGACGTCGAAGGACGATATGGAAATCGCGATGGGGACGATTCGCGAAGAATTGAAAGAGCAGCTTGCTTTCCTGCGGGGCAACGGCAAGCTTTTGGAGGCGCAGCGTCTCGAGCAGCGTACGAATTACGATCTCGAAATGATGCAGGAAATGGGGTACTGCTCCGGCATCGAGAATTACTCGCGTCATCTGACGCACCGCAAAGCGGGCGAGGCGCCCTATACGCTGCTCGATTATTTCCCCGAGGATTTCCTGATCGTGATGGACGAGTCCCACGTCACGATGCCGCAGCTTCGCGCGATGTACGCGGGAGACCGTTCGCGCAAGGAATCGCTGGTGGAGAACGGGTTCCGTCTGCCGTCGGCCTTTGACAATCGTCCGCTGACTTTTGAGGAGTTCGAGCAGCGGATCAATCAGATCGTGTATATTTCGGCGACGCCCGCGCAGTATGAGCTGAAGAAGGCGCAGCAGGTTGCACAGCAGATTATCCGTCCGACAGGACTGCTTGACCCTGTGGTCGAGGTACGACCGCTGGAAGGGCAGATCGACGATCTGATGGGGGAGATCAAGCAGCGTACGAAGGTAAATGAGCGTGTGTTGGTGACGACGCTGACGAAGAAAATGGCGGAAAATCTGACCGATTATCTGAAAGACGCGGGCGTTCGTGTCCGGTATCTGCATTCGGATATCGCGACGATTGAACGGGCCAAGCTGATTCGCGATTTGCGGGCCGGCGTGTTCGACGTGCTCGTGGGAATCAATCTGCTGCGTGAGGGCTTGGATATGCCGGAGGTGTCGCTGATCGCGATTCTCGACGCGGACAAGGAGGGCTTTTTGCGCTCGGATACGTCGCTGATCCAGATTATCGGGCGCGCCGCACGAAACGTTCACGGCAAGGTCATCATGTACGCGGACGCCGTCACGGACTCGATGCAGCGGGCGATCGACGAGACGCTCCGCCGCCGCACGGTGCAGGAAACGTACAACAAGAAGCATCATGTGACGCCAAAGACTATCGTGAAGCCGGTCAAAGAGCTGATCGAGACGACGCTTGTGGCCGAGGAGCAGGCGGAGTACGGCGCTAAGAAAAAGAAGCACAGGATGACGAAGAAGGAAAAGGACGCGCTGATCCGCACGCTGACAAAGGAAATGCAGGATGCGTCACGGGCGTTGGAATTTGAACGCGCAGCGGAGCTTCGGGATATGATTTTCGAGTTGGAAGGGAAATAGGGGGCACGCGGGACCATGAAAAGGAATAATTTGTCCACTGCTAAGGGGGAAAATAAGCGTAATCAAGCGGAACCGGAAGTCAAGACAATTACCAGCGACGAATTGAAGCGGTTCTTGTTGGAAGCACTTTTGGCCCTGCAGGATAAAAATTATGATGCGGCGAAAAAAGCGATGTCGAATTATGAAGGCTTTGACAATGTTTTATTTCGCGCGTATCCGTATTTGTATTATTATAAAGCTCTTATTGCCTATGGACAGAAAGAGTATGAATCTGCAGAGCAGTTTTTCCGGGAATATATCGAAAAGTCGGGCGCCGATGAAATGGCGTATTTCCATTTAGGAAATGTATATTATCAGGAGCAGCGGTGGGACGATGCGCTGGGCAGTTACAATTTGGCGATGGACATGCGGAAGGATTTTCCCGAAGTACTGGTCAATATTGGTTTGATAGCACGGCGCATGGGCGATGAAGCGACGGCCAAGGCGGTTGCGAGCAATCCTGTGGCTTTTGAAAAGATATTTGTGCAAAATGCGCTTTGCGAAGACCCTTTGGAGTATTCTCTCGCAATTTCGCCAACCCTTTCCATCTCGCAGATTCCGATATTTATCAATTCACGCGATCGTTTGGGTACGCTGCGGGATTTGGTGAATTGGCTGAAAAAAGCCGGGCAGCAACGGATTTACATCCTCGACAATGATTCCTCGTATGCTCCTCTTTTGGAATATTATCGTCATTTGGACGACAACGAATCGACAGTGCAGGTGCTTCGCCTTAAGAAAAATCTGGGGCATACGGCGCTTTGGGATAGCAAAGTGCTGGAAATACTGCATATCGATACGCCGTATGTCTATACGGATTCCGATGTCGTTCCGTCCGAGGATTGCCCGATTGACGTTCTTGGCAATCTTTTAGAGGTTTTGCGGAAATACCCGTTTTTGAAAAAAGTAGGACTTGCCCTGAAAACAGACGATATTACCTATTTTGACGCGGAAAAAACGAAAGAAGCAGAGAAACGCTTTTACCTGCATGAAATCGAGCCGGAGCTCTATTTCGGCGCAGTAGATACGACGTTCGCGCTGTATCGTAATTATCGACATTATAATTTGTATGTGTCCGCACGAACGACGGGAAAGAAGACAGCGCGCCATTTGCCATGGTACTACGACTACGACAATTTGCCTGACGACGAACGGTATTATATGGAGCACGCGAACCAATCGGCGACACTGGTACAGAGGATACGGGATAAAGACATACAGTCGGAAAAAGACCCAAATATTGTAATAAAGCATCTCGCATTATTTTGTGATTCAGAGTGGGATGCGACCATTATTCGACATCTACCGAATGATTGGCAGATTTCTTGTATTGTGCGCGAAACAGATGGAGTGCGTGACGATTGTTGCGTTGATGATGTACCTATTGTTGATTTTAAGATGTTTCGAAATCGTTATTTACAGAAAGTGGATGGAGCTTTGGTTGTCATGGGGGCAGGTTTGCAACGGGCGGCCATAGCGAATCAATTAAGGTATTACGGAATAAAACAGATTGGGTTCCCGCGTACTCTTCGCAATTTTGATCTTTCGCATGAGGGAATTGTATGGACGGAAGGGAAGCCGTATTTGAGTCAAGTGGAAATTCATCTTATGGATTCGTGCAATTTGAATTGTACAGGATGCGCTCACTTTTCTAATCTATTTCCGCGTGATTCGGTTTATGATTTAATCCAGTTTTCGGAAGATTTATCTGAACTTTCTCGTCGAGTGCTCATTTCCACGCTTTTCCTTTTAGGAGGAGAACCTTTGGCAAATCCGCAGATAATAGATTATCTGCGGGTAGCGAGAAAGTGTTTTCCTCTATGTGAGATAATCTTAGTGACGAATGGATTGTTGATCCCCCAACAGTCTGATGAGGTAATAGAGGCATTGCGAGAAGAACGGATTGCAGTTGAGATTTCGCTTTATCCACCTACGGCTAAACTTCTTGATAAAATTGAAATTCGTATGAAAAATACAGGGGTGGAGTGTCGTGTCAGGGCAGAGAGACCTGCATTTATGGCGTTTTTAGGAACAAGCGGAACGAGCGATCCTCATTTATCTCAAAAAATTTGTTGTAATGCTCATTGTCGGTACATTAGAAACGGGTTTTTATATAAATGCCCGGTAGATGCATTATCTTACAAATACAATGAGGAATTTGATATTCATCTTCCCCCGGCGGAAGGAATCCGCCTGGATTCTGAGGATTTTGAGCGTAAATTATCTTTGCTCGATCAACCGATTCAACTTTGTCGATATTGTACGGAAGAACCGCGTGTTTTTCCGTGGTCGGTTGGAACGCATCCTACGAAAGAGGATTGGTTTGGCGTTGAAAAATAGAATTTCCGACAAACATGTAGATTAAGATATAGAAAGGCCAATACAGTATGGACAATACCATTCGCATCCGCGGGGCGCGGGAGCATAATCTGAAGAATATCAGCGTGGAGATTCCACGGGACAAGTTGATTGTAATCACGGGACTTTCCGGGTCAGGGAAGTCCTCTTTGGCGTTCGATACGATTTACGCTGAGGGGCAGCGGCGGTATGTGGAATCGCTGTCCTCGTATGCGCGGCAATTCCTCGGGCAGATGGACAAGCCGGACGTGGATTTGATCGAGGGACTTTCGCCGGCAATTTCCATCGACCAAAAGACGACGAGCCGCAATCCGCGCTCCACCGTCGGCACGGTGACGGAGATTTACGACTATCTGCGTCTTTTATATGCGCGGGCCGGCCGCCCCCATTGTCCGAAGTGCGGTAAGCCGATTTCCCAGCAGTCGCTGGACCAGATGCTCGACCAGATTCTGGCGCTTGCCGAGGGAACCAAATTGTTGATTCTCGCGCAAATAATACGCGGGAAAAAGGGCGAGCACCGGAAGGTGTTCGAGCAGATTCGCCGCGACGGGTATGTGCGGATGCGCGTGGACGGAGAGATTTACGACGCCAGCGAGGAAATCGTTTTAGAAAAGAATAAGAAGCACACGATTGAGGTTGTCGTTGACCGCCTTGTCTTGCGCGAGGGGATCCGTCAGCGTCTCGCCGATTCCATAGAAACGGCGTTGAAGCTCGGCGAGGGCGTCGTCTATGTGCAGGTGCTGGACGGCGAGCTTTTGATGTTCAGCCAGAATTTTGCCTGCATCGACTGCGGCGTCAGCCTGCCGGAGCTTGCGCCGCGCATGTTTTCTTTCAACAGTCCCTTCGGTGCGTGTCCCGCGTGCAGCGGAATCGGGAGTCAAATGGAGTTTGACGAGGAACTGGTCATGCCTGACGATTCGCTTTCCATCGCCCAGGGCGTTTTCGCGCCGCTGTCAAAGAATTTGAATTCCTATGCGATGTGCCAGATGGACGGCGTGCTCAGAAAATACGGCTATACGGTGGATACGCCTTTTACCAAGCTGAAAAAGAAGGTGCGGGATATCCTGCTGTATGGTTCGGGCGAAGAGTGTTTCGAGTACGGCTACGAGAATATGTACGGCGAGTATAAAGAGTATTACAGTCCTTTCGAGGGCGTCATGCCGCTGCTTTCGCGCCGCTATCGGGAGTCGGACAGCGACGAGATGCGCGAGAGCTATGAGAATTACATGACGGTCACGCCCTGCCCTGTTTGTCATGGTGCGCGGCTGAAGCCGGAAACGCTGGCGGTGACGGTGGGCGGCAAGAGTATCCATGAGGCGACTCAGCTGACTATCCGGGATGCGGACGCGTTTTTTGCGTCCCTTGACTTGACGGCGCGAGAGCAAAAAATCGCGGCGCAGATTTTGAAAGAGATTCACGCGCGGCTCGGTTTCCTTATCCACGTTGGGCTGGATTACCTGACGCTCTCGCGGGCAGCAGGCACGCTGTCGGGCGGCGAGGCGCAGCGTATCCGGCTCGCGACGCAGATCGGCTCGGGTCTCGTCGGCGTACTCTATATTCTTGACGAGCCAAGCATCGGGCTTCACCAGAGAGACAACGACAGACTCCTTGACGCGCTGAAGCGGCTCCGCGACCTCGGCAATACATTGATTGTCGTCGAGCATGACGAGGACACGATGTACGCGGCGGACCAGATTATCGACATCGGGCCGGGTGCGGGCGAGCACGGCGGCGAGATCGTCGCGCAGGGGACGGCGGAGGACGTCAAAAAAGTGGCGGCTTCCGTGACCGGGCAGTATCTGAGCCGAAAGCGATTCATTCCCGTACCGAAGAAACGGAGAAAAGGCAACGGGAATTTTATCGAGATTGTCGGCGCAGCGGAAAACAATCTGAAGAACCTGACCGTGCGTTTCCCACTGGGTACGTTTACTCTCGTCACGGGCGTTTCCGGTTCGGGGAAAAGCACGCTCGTCAACGAAATTTTGTACAAGGGCATAGCTGCGCGGCTTTACCATGCCAAGGGAAAGCCGGGACGGCACAAGGTCATTCACGGCCTGGAGAATATCGACAAGATCGTCAATATCGACCAGTCACCGATCGGCCGCACGCCGCGCTCGAATCCCGCGACCTATACAGGAGTATTCGATGCGATCCGTCAGCTTTTCAGCGGGACGCCCGAGGCGAAGATGCGAGGTTACAAGGCTGGCAGGTTCAGCTTCAACGTGAAGGGCGGGCGCTGCGAGGCATGCCGCGGCGACGGCATCATTAAGATCGAGATGCATTTCCTGCCAGACGTATACGTTCCCTGCGAGGTCTGTAAGGGCGCGCGTTACAACCGCGAGACGCTGGAGGTAACCTACAAGGGGAAAACGATTTCCGACGTGCTGAACATGACCATCGACGAGGCGGTGGAATTCTTTGCCAACGTGCCTTCGATTGCCAGAAAGATGCAGGTAATCCAGGACGTGGGGCTCGGCTACGTGCGGCTTGGACAGCCAGCCACGACGCTGTCCGGCGGCGAGGCGCAGCGCGTGAAGCTGGCGACGGAGCTTTCCCGCCGCTCCACGGGACGGACGCTTTATATTCTCGATGAGCCGACCACGGGACTTCACACGGCGGATATCGAGAAGCTGCTTGTGATTTTACAGCGGCTCGTGGACGGCGGCGACACGGTCATCGTCATCGAGCACAATCTCGACGTCGTCAAGTCGGCGGACCATATCATCGACCTTGGCCCGGAGGGCGGCGACAAGGGCGGCACCATTGTCGCGCAGGGGACGCCGGAGGAAATCGTCAAGGTGAAGAAGTCGTACACAGGGAAATATTTGAAGACGATGCTGAAAGAAAAGCACGAAAAATAATCGGAGGAGGGAAGAAACGTGTCGAACATAGAGGAAAAACTCGCGCTTCTTCCCGATTCGCCCGGCGTCTATATCATGAAAAACGCGCAGGGCAAGGTGATTTACGTCGGCAAGGCCGTGGTACTGAAGAATCGCGTGCGGCAATATTTTCAGAACACGAAAAATCACTCGCCTAAAGTGCGTGTAATGGTTTCGCATATCGACGACTTCGAGACCATCATGACGTCTTCCGAAGTCGAGGCTTTGATTCTTGAGTGCAATTTAATTAAAAAATATCGTCCGCGTTACAATATCAGCTTGAAGGACGACAAGACCTATCCGTATGTGAAGGTGACGCTGGCGGACGAATACCCGCGGATAATGCTGACGCGACGAATCTTGAAAGACGGCGCGCGATATTTCGGTCCATATACGAACGTCGGCGCGGTGCATGAAAGTCTGAAGCTCCTGCGGCGGCTTTTTCCCATGCGTACATGCAAGCATATGGACGTGGACAGGCCGTGCCTCGAATATCATATCAAGCGTTGCCTCGCGCCCTGCGTCGGCCTCGCGGATGCGGAGGAGTACCGCGATATGGTGCGTTCCGTTTGTCTGTTTTTGGAAGGCAGGACGGATGAGGTGGAGAAGGCGTTGGAAACGCGCATGGAATCGGCGGCGGAAAAACTGCAGTTCGAGCTGGCGGCGCGGCTCCGGGACCAGCTCAAGGCGGTGCGTCGCGTAGCGGAAAAGCAGAACATCGTGACGGGGTATGGCGACCAGGACGCGGTGGGAATGGCGAGGTCCGGTCTCGGCGTCTGCGTACAGATGTTTCTTGTGCGTGCGGGAAAGATGGTTGGACGCGAGCATTTCCATTTGTCGGGCAGCGAAGCGGAAAGCGACGAAGCGTTGCTCTCTGCGTTCTTGAAACAATATTATTATCGGGCGGCGTTTATCCCCAAGGAGATCTTGCTGCCTTGCCCGATTGCGGAGCAGACGGTCATCGAGGAATGGCTGACGGCTCGGAAGGGCGCAAAGGTCTCGCTGCAGCTGCCTCAGCGCGGACAAAAGCACGAGATCGTGCAGATGGCGGAGACGAACGCCGCAAAATATCTGGCGGATGAAGCGGAAAAAATCCAGACGGCGACGGCGCAGACTGAAGGAGCGGTGGAGGAGCTGGGGCGAGCCCTCGGCCTTGCAAAAAAGCCGTGGCGCATGGAATGCTTCGACATTTCTCATATCCAAGGCGCGGAAACGGTAGCCTCAATGGTAGTGTTCGAGGGAGGCGTGCCGAAAAAGTCGGATTACCGCCGCTTCAAGATCAAGAGTGCAGAGGGAAAGCCGGATGATTTCCTGTCCATGCGGGAGGTCACGACACGGCGCTACGGCAAGCCGGACGTGGAGGATATGCCGGACCTGATTGTCATTGACGGCGGCTTGGGGCAGCTTGGATCCGCGCTTTCAATTATTCGCGGCGCTGGGCATACGACGCCTGTGATCGGTCTCGCGAAACAATTTGAATTGATTTTTGTCGAAGGAACGAGCGAGCCGGTGGAGCTTCCGCGTCACAGCCAAGCGCTGTATCTGATGCAGCGCATCCGCGACGAGGCGCATCGTTTCGCGATTACCTATCATCGCAAACTGCGCGGCAAGCGGAATCTCGTTTCGGTGCTCGACCATGTGGAGGGTATCGGTCCGACGAGAAGGAAAGCTCTTTGGGCGCATTTCGGGACTTTGGACAAGATCAAGGCGGCGACGGTGGACGAGCTGGCCGCCGTGAAGGGCATGAACCGTCCGGCGGCGCAGGCTGTTTACAATTTCTTTGCCGTGCAAGAAAATGGAAAGTAAAGGAATTTGTCTCGTTTCAGCAGCTTTTCGTGATGGTACAAAAGTGCACTGGTGAGGCGGAGATTGGATTTCAATGATTCTTAAAACTCCTCGCGGATTTTGTACTGACCCCCATAAGTTAGACCAAAAATCTAGCTTATGGGGGTTAGTTTATGGCAAAGTACAGCTACGAATTCAAAAACAAGGTAGTCCACGAA
>ONUH01000006.1 GCA_900321035.1 uncultured Selenomonadales bacterium
CTTACTGAAGCATGTGCCGTGGAGGGATGCCAACTCTGTTTCCTATTGTTTAGGCACTGCCGCCAGGAAGTCAAGTGGCTCTGTCCCTGAGTTGATTAAACTGTGGGAATGCCCCTCGGGACAGTAGTTGCATTGACCAGCATGGATAGGGGTTGAAGTACCGTCGTCAATAAGTGTTCCTTCGCCGCTTGTAATGAAGATAAATTCACAGCTGCCTTCGTGTGTGTGCAGTCCGATGCTTGCTCCGGGCACAAGGCGTGCCTGTATGATGCGGGTTGTGCCGTCCCAGTACATTTTTGCTTCCATGTGTTTTTCGCCGCCCTTGAAATTCGCCAGCCAATTCTCGTCCATCGCCTTAAAATCCAGCTTCATTGATTATCTTCCTTTCGCTGCAAAACTACGCCCCAACGTGAGAGTTCTTCCGCAGCCATCGCCGCCGCTTCCGAAATACGTGGCTCCATTTCCTTTGAAAGCGAAAGCCCCGCTTTGAGGCTTTTCGGCTCCGCACCGATCACAACGACCTCGCCGATGGGTTTTCCCGTAACTTCGAGGAACGTCAATACGTCCTGCACGCCGATCTCATGAGCCGACAGCTTTTCGCGGAAGTGCGCCTTGACCTCGTCATCCACGAGTCTTCGGCATCGTCCGTCGGCGCCGCCCTCTTTCAGCGCGTCTAAGATCAGGAGTTTTTCCGTCCCGGTCACGAACCGCAACAGCTCCATGCCCAGCACGCCGCCGTCCAGGACCTGCACATCGTCGGGAAAATCATAGGCCGCGTCCAAAGTCTCCGCCACCCGAACACCGAAGCCCTCATCCGAGAGCAATACATTCCCGACGCCCAGCACCGTGACACGGGGCGGCGCCAGGAAATCCGGCGCCTCGTCCCTTTGGATCAGACTGCCGCCTTTGCCCGACAAATCCACCGCATCGCTCATACCGCGCCTTCCCTTTTCCCTTTGACCTTCCCGCGAAGCCAATCAAACCATACGTCCATCCCGTCGCCCTTCGTCGCGGAAATCGGCAATACCGCCGCGCCGGGATGAATCGTTTTTATATCCTCTGTCGCCTGCGGCAAATCAAAATTCGTGAACGGCAAAAGGTCGGTCTTGTTGATCAGCGCCACCGCGGACTCCTTGAACATCAGCGGATATTTCATCGGCTTGTCGTCGCCCTCGGTCACCGACAGCACCACCGCCTTCGCGTCCTCGCCCAGCGCGAACTCTGCCGGGCAGACGAGATTGCCGACATTCTCGATCACGATTAAATCCAGATCGTCAAGCTTGAGGGACTGCAACGCCTTTTCCACCATCGCCGCATCGAGATGACAGCCGCCCGCCGTATTGATCTGCACTACCTGCGCACCGCAAGCGCCGATACGGTCGGCGTCCTTCGACGTAAAAAGATCGCCTTCGATCACGGCGATCCGCATCTCCCCGGACAGCGCGCAAAGCGTTGCCTCCATCAGCGTCGTCTTCCCCGATCCGGGCGATCCCATCAGGTTCAGCACGAAAATACGGCGCGCCGCGAAATCCGCTTTCATCGCGTCCGCCAGCGCGTCGTTCTTTCCCAGGATATCCTGCATAACATTTACTTCCATAATATTATTCCATCTCCAAATACTCTACCCGAAGCTCGCGTCCGCTTACAAGCGCAAGCCCTCCGCCGCAGGCTGGGCAAATAAAATTGTATTTCTCGACCGGCTGCTCACGGCCGCACGCGCCGCACCGTCCGACCAGCGGCACACGCTTCACCGAAAGCTCCGCGTTTTCCGCCAAAGTTCCCTGCGCGAGCGACGAAAAACAAAACCGTAGCGCATCCTCCTCGACGCCCGCCATCTCCCCGATCAGCAGCCCGATTTTCAGGATACGGGCCGAGTTTTCCTTCGCCGCCTGTTCCTTCGCAATATCCAGGATTCCCTCGGCAATCGCCATTTCATGCATTGGAATTTCCCGCCCCGCCGATTATTTTCCGTTCCCATTATACCACGCCCCCCGCTTCCGGTCTATGCTCTTCGCCGGTTTCGATAGCGCCGCGCGAAAAAATATGCTATCATGGTGAAAAATCTTCATTATTATAGGAGGCGTCTTTTCCTATGTTCCAAGAACTTTTGGCGTTCATTGCCCAAGCGCCGTCGCCCTGCCATACCGTACGCGCAGGCGAGGCGATGCTGACGGAAGCGGGCTTCTCTCCCCTCGCGTGGGGCAAGCCCTGGCTCCTTGCACCGGGCGGCCGGTATTACACAAAAGCCTTCGGCTCTTCGCTCTTGGCCTTCACCGTTGGCTCGAACAGCCAGCGCGGGCTTCGCATCGCCGCTGCCCACACCGATTTTCCCGGATTCCGCGTAAAAACTTCGGCAGGACTTGCAAAGGACGGCTACGGCCTTGTGAACGTAGAACCTTACGGCGGATTGATGCTCTCGAGCTGGCTCGACCGTCCGCTGTCGCTGGCGGGACAGATCGTCCTGCGGGGCAAAGACGCATTCTCACCGGAAGTCTGCCTGTTCGACTTCGCACGCCCTCTGCTGACCATTCCCCGGCTCGCCATTCACCTTGACCGAAAAGTTAACGAAGGAGAAAAGCTGGACCGCCAGAAATCCATGACGCCGCTCGCCTCCTTGCTGAAAGAAGAAATCGGCGGCGAATTCTTCCTGGAAAAGCTCGCCAGGGAAATCGGCCGTGCACCCGAAGACGTCCTCGCCTATGACTTGAACGTCTATCTCGCGGAGCCAGGGGCGCTCCTCGGCTTCGACGGCGAATTCATTTCCGCCCCGCGCCTCGACAATCTGACTTCCGTGCACGCCTGCCTTTCCGCTTTAACGGCGTCGTCCGCGGAAAACGGTATCCACGTCGTTTCTCTCTTTGACCACGAGGAAGTGGGCAGCCGTACAAAGCAAGGTGCCGATTCCAGTCTGCTCCCGCACTTTTTGGAAGCCGTCTATCGCGGCCTCTCCCTGGACGCCGACGACCTCGCCGACGACCTCGCGCAGGGCTTCCTCCTCTCCGTGGACGCCGCCCACGGCCTGCACCCGAATTACGAGGACAAAGCCGATCCGACAAACCGCCCGCGCCTCGGGCAGGGGCTCGTCATAAAACGCGCCGCCAGCCAGTCTTACGCCGGTGACGCAACAGCCTCCGCCGTCGTCTCCGCTCTTTGCGAAGCCCACGAAATTCCTTTCCAATGCTTTGCGAACCGCTCCGATATTCCCGGCGGCTCCACGCTTGGCTCCTTGGTCTCCGCCCGACTCGGCGTCCGCGCGCAGGACGTCGGCGTGCCGCTGCTCGCCATGCACTCCGCACGGGAACTGATGGCCGCCGCCGACCTGGACGCGCTGACCCGCCTTCTCTCCGCGTTTTTTGCCTGACAGAAATGTCGAAAACCACTTTTCCTTGACAAACTCTCCTCCAAGGCATTATAATTCTTTGGTCGAATGGGTTTAAAATGTTATCCGATATTTTGAGCCTTCCCTGCTTGCTCCCATGAGGGCAAGCCAATAGTCCAAAGAGGAGGTGATTTCGTGAGAAAGTACGAAGTCATATTTATCGTGAGGCCGCTGGAGGACGAGGCGACGGAAGCCGTCATCGAAAAGTTCTCCAAGCTGATTGCAAACAACGGCGGCACCATTGATAAAGAAGACCGTTGGGGCCGGCGCAAGCTCGCCTATCCGATCAAAGACTGCGCAGACGGCTACTACTGCCTGTTCTACGTGTCCTGCGAGCCGGATTGCGTAAAGGAATGCGACCGCGTCATGAAGATTACCGACGATGTGCTCAAGCACATGATCGTGAAGTCGGAAGGCGTCGAGGAAGAAGCCGCCAAAACCGAAGCCGCGCCTGAAGCGACGGCGGAGGAAGAGTAAGAGTACGACAGTCAGGAAGGGGCATTTCCATGAATAAAGTGATTTTGATGGGCCGCCTCGCACGTGATCCCGAGCTTCGCACCACGCAATCGGGCCGCCAGATGGCGCGCATGACGATTGCCGTCGATCGCCGCATCAGCCGGGCGAATGCACAGCCCGGACAGCAGACGGCAGACTTCATCAGTTTGGTGGCTTGGGAACGCACGGCGGAATTTGCCGAGAAATACCTTAACAAAGGCAGCCAGATTCTGATAGAAGGCCGCATCCAGACGGGAAGCTATGAAGCGCAGGACGGCACGAAACGGTACACCACCGACGTGATTGTCGAGCGAATCGAATTCGCCGGCTCCCGTTCCCAAAGCGCCCCGGACGGCGGTTTCGCGCCAAGGAACCCCGCTCCCGCAGGTCCGTCCCCGGCTGCGCCCTCCTTTGACAATGCTCCGATTGCTGACGAGGATATTCCGTTTTAAAGGAGGAATGAACCGTGATCAGACGTGACAGAAGCCGTCGTCCCCGCAAGAAAGTCTGCTCTTTCTGCGTGGACAAGGTAGATCACATCGACTATAAGGACGCGGGCAAGCTCCGCCGCTTCATCACGGAGCGCGGAAAAATCCTGCCCCGCCGTATCTCGGGCAACTGCGCCAAGCATCAGCGCCAGGTAACGCTGGCTATCAAGCGCGCGCGCAACATCGCCCTGCTGCCGTTCACGGCAGAATAATCCCGATACAAAAAAGAGAGCCGCGAGGCTCTCTTTTTTTACGTCATTTTGCTTTTCCTTCAGATTTTCCAATCCGCTGCGGTTTCCGGCGAAAGTTTTCTCAGATCGCCGATGACGACCACGCAGTCCGGACGAACCTTCTGCATCACGAAACGCATATCGGCCACAGGAATAGCGACGCATCCGCCCGTATACGGCTTGTACGGGCCAAAGCAGTGAAGGAAGATGGCGGAACCGAGGCCCGGCGTTCCGGCTTCATTGTAGCTGATATTCATGGCGTAGGTATAATGCGGATCGTAGTCCACGATGTGCTCGCTGGCCTCGGTATCAAGGCCGGGCAGTTCGCGGACGTCCGCCATTTGGTTGTACTTCATGCCTGGACGGTCATCGCCCGACCAGTAGATATTCTCGTCCACCTGCGTATAGGGAATGGCGCAGCCGGGGTCCTCCGCGATGCCGAAAGCGGCGTTGAATCGGAACGTCCCCACCGGCGTCATGCCGTCGCCCTCTTTCGTCTTTCCCAGCCCTCCCTTGCCGATGAATCCGGGGGTGGTCATCAGTACGTGCCACTCGCCTGCTTGATCCTTTTCGTGCAGGGAAATCCAAGCGGTGGTCTTGCCGACTCCGGCGACAACAAAAAGCTGGTTCGCGGTCTTCGCCTGCGGCAGTTTCGTCACCCACTCCGGCGACGCCGCCGACTCCGCGGCTCCGGCAACGCTGAACGCTGCCAAGACCAGCAGCGCACACAATACCGCACAAATTTTCTTCATAGTTCTGTCCCTCCTCGCAGAATCGCATTGCGTTTTCCTATTACACAGTGAAACATTTTTCAGGTTTTATTTTCTTTTGCGAAAGATTTTTGCCATGGCTTGTACGATTACACTTATTCGTCGTTAGTGAATTATCTTGGCGGGGCTTCGCCCCCGTCACAGTCCAGTGGACTGTGACGAGCCTCCCCACACAAGGGGAGAGCCCCTTGTGAATCCCCCAGGAAGGCCCTGCGGGGCCAAGATTCCGCGGGGAAAGCCTGAAACAGCTTATCGGATAAGTTATCCCGCGACTAAGCCTCTTAGCGGCTTAAAGTTTAGCCCGTTTTACAAAATTAGGTGTTTGCGCCGCGAAACCCAAACCGACAAACACGGGCTAAAGTCAAAGTTATCAATAGCTTTCTCGCGGGATGAACGAATCTTAAAGTTATTTTCTCCTTTGACCGCGGATTCCCGGCTCCGCAGAGCCCTAAGGAGGGTTCCAAAGGGAGGAACGCCCTTTGCAGGGTCCGCAGGGGCGGCGCCCCTGCAAATTATATTTGCAGTCGCAAATATAATTTTATTAACCAAAAAGAAAAAATCGAAAAATGTTTCACGTGATTAGAAACGCTTGGAAGCGTCAGCCTGTTAACGTTTCTTATGCAGGCGAAGCCTGTAACAATCAAACATAACCAAGTTTTGCTGAATTTACATACAACTTGTTATAAAAAGGGGATGCCGGACGGCTCCCCTTTTTTTCGCCTATTTCCCCTTAAACACCGGCGCGCGCTTTTCCGAGAACGCCTTGACGCCTTCTTTGAAGTCCTCGGTACCCAAGAGCGCGGACATGGCCATCGCCTCGTAAGTCAGCGTGTCGTCGAGAGAAGCGCCGTAGTTGTTGATTTCCTTCTTCATCATGGCGAGAGCCAGCGGCGCACCCGCGGCGATCTGCTTTGCAACGCCCATAACGCCCTCCCGGAGCGCCTCCTGCGTAAACACGCCGTTGACGAGGCCGATGGCCATCGCCTCATGCGCCTCCACCGGACGCGCGGTAAACATCAGCTCTTTGGCTTTCGCCAGCCCCACGGTCTTCGCCAGGAAATAATAGCCGCCGCAATCGGGGGCAAGGCCGACGCTGGCAAAACTCTGGATGAATTTCACGCCTTCGGCGGCATAGCAAAGGTCGCAGGCAATGGCGATATTGAAGCCCGCGCCTGCCGCTACGCCGTTCACCATCGCGATGACGGGCTTCGACATGGCGTGGATCAAGCGGACGATCATTCCGGCCTGCGCGACGAAACGGCGGCGCTCCTCCGTCGTCTTGAGGTTGTCCAGCGCGCCGAGGTCGCCGCCCGCGCAGAACGCACGCCCTTCGCCCGTCAGCACGACAACGCGCACTTCCGGGTCATGCTCCGCCTCATGCAGCTTCGCGATCCACCCGTTGATGAGATCGAGGCTCATGGAGTTCAGGCTTTTCGGACGGTTCAGCGTGAGAACGGCGACGCCGCCTTCTTTTTCGTACTTGATAACTTCCTCCGGCATAAAATTTCACTCCTTTATTGATAATTGAAAATCAACTGTTATATTCATATTTCGACGCGACGCAAAAAAATCCTTTCAAGAATTGCAAAGAAGTATATCGACGTATCGCGCCGAACAAATTTCCATGGGATAGACTGACGACAACGACGCCTTTGGAAATTTTGCAAGCGAGACACAAAAAACCCGAAGCCGAAGCTTCGGGTTTTTAAATTACAACTTGGTGACTCCTAGGGGATTCGAACCCCTGAACCCGCCGTGAGAGGGCGGTGTCTTAACCACTTGACGAAGGAGCCGTTCATTATATTACACGGCTTCCTCTAAAATGTCAAGATTTTTTTATCCGTCAGGAAAGTTTCGCCGCCGCCTTTTCAATGCGCGCCAAAGATTCCTCTCTGCCCAACAGATACAGCAGTTCCGTGACGCCGCCGGGGGTCACTTTCTGCCCCGACAGGGCGATACGGAGCGGCCACATAACCGTCCCCAGCTTATAGCCGCTTTCGTCGATATAGCCATGCAGCGCGGCGTCAATCGTCTCCGGCGTCCACTCCGAAACGGCCTGCAGCGCCTCCTTCGCGGCGGGCAGGATTTGGGCGGCCAGCTCCGGGGTGACTTTGTTCTTCTTGTTCGGGAAGAGGTCCACGCCGTATTCCGGCAGCGTGCGGAAAAAGGCAATCATGTCCGCGATCTCGCCGAAACGCGCGACCCGCGTCCGCAGAATCGCGGCGAGATACGGCCATTTCTTTTTGAGCTCGTCCGTCAGTTCCCCCGCGAAGGGCAGCGCGGCGGCGGCAAATTTCTCGTCGCTCATGGCCTTGAAATATTCGCCGTTGAACCAGTCCAGCTTCGCGTAATCGAAAACGGCGGGGGACTTGCTCAGTCCTTCAAGCGAGAATACCTTCGCCATTTCCTCCATCGAAAAGATTTCCTGATCGGACTTCGGGCTCCAGCCCAGGAGCGCCACGTAATTCGTAATCGCCTCCGGCAGATAGCCCGCGGCGACGAGCTCGGCGAAGCTGGTGGCGCCGTGACGCTTCGACAGCTTCGAGACGGAGCCGTCCTCGTTCTTGCCCATGACGGGCGCCAGATGCACGAAAACCGGCGGCTCCCATCCGAACGCTTCATAAAGCTGCACATGCTTCGGCGTGGAAGTGATAAACTCCGTGCCGCGAATGACATGGGAAATTCCCATCAAATGGTCGTCGATGACGTTGGCGAAGTTGTACGTCGGCATGCCGTCCCGCTTCAGGAGCACCTGATCCTCCAGCTCGCTGTTCTCGATGGAAATATTGCCGTGCACGACGTCAAAAAACGTGGTCGTCCCGGTCAGCGGCATTTTTTGGCGGATGACGTAGGGATCGCCGTTTTTCAGATGACGCTCAATCTCTTCCGGCGCGAGGTCGCGGCAGTGCCTGTCATAGCCGCCGAAGCTCTTTTCCCCGTCCTTCGCCGCCCCTTCTTCATGAGAGCAGAAGCAGCGGTATGCAAAGCCTTTCTCGATGAGCTCCTCCGCGTATTTCTTGTATATCTCCATGCGCTCGCTCTGCACATAAGGGCCGCAGTCGCCGCCGACGTCCGGTCCCTCGTCGGGCACGATATGCGCCGCCGCCAGCGTGTCCTGGATGAATTTCACCGCGTCCGCGACATACCGCGCGCGGTCGGTGTCCTCGATGCGAAGCAGAAAATCGCCGCCCTGCGCCTTCGCGAAAAGATACGCGTAAAGCGCCGTGCGAAGATTGCCGATGTGCATATACCCCGTCGGGCTCGGGGCGAAACGAGTTCGTACTTTGGCCAAGATCAAAACCTCCATGAAGGAAGCGCCGACGAATGAACGGCTTCCTTATAAAATCAATTCATATTATTTTACACCAAGGAAAGACGACAGACAAGACAAAAACGAGCCCCGGCGAAAATACCGGAGCTCGTTCATTTTATGCAATCGTCGAATACGTCGAGCCGAAACCCTTTCACAAGCCGTCCGGCCTTTCCTCGTCAAACGTCCGTCATTTTCGTGTCGCTGATGACGCGGCCGAGCCGCAGGCCGAACAGGAAATTCCAGAACCATTTATAGGCGACCGTCATGTTCGTATACGTACCCGCGAGGCGCATCAGGTGCACGACCATCCACGCGACCCACGCGAAAAAGCCTTTCATCTTCATATTGTCCATCGCGACGACGGCGTGGCCGCGGCAAATCGTCGCCATAGCGCCCACGTCCTTGTACGTAAACTCGGAGAGCTTCGCGGCCGGGTCTTTGATCAGGCGCTTGAGATTCTCCACGCAGGTCTCCGCCTGTTGTGTCGCCACCGGCGCCACCGTCGCCAGCGGGCGGCCGTCCTGCACAAAATTCGCGCAGTCGCCGATAGCGAAAATCTCGGGAAAGCCTTTGACCTGAAGCGTTTTCTCCACCACGACGCGCCCCGCACGGTCAGTCTCCGCGCCAAGATTCTTGACGAAGGAAACGGCCTTGACGCCTGCCGCCCAAATGACGGTTTTCGTCGGGATGACGCTGCCGTCTTTCAGCTTCAGTTCCTCGCCGTCATAATCCATGACCTGCGTGGAAACTCGGACGTCAACTTTCCGAATATCCCGAAGCACGCGCATCGTCTCCTGCTGCAGCTCGTCGGGCATCATCGCCAGCACATGGTCCATCGCTTCCACCAAAACGACCTTCGTTTCGGAAAAATCAAGGTCGTGGTACTCATAGGCCATGACGCCGTATATCAGCTCGGACAGCGCGCCCGCGCACTCCACGCCCGTCGGACCGCCGCCGACGCATACGAAAGTCAGCATACGGCGGCGCTCCGCTTCGTCTTCGCACTTCGTGGCCCGCTCGAACATCCGCAGAACATGATTGCGGATCGCCACGGCCTCCTGCAGCGTCTTCATGCCGAAGGAATGTTTCGCGACGTTCTCCATGCCGAAGAAATTCGTCATCGCGCCCGCCGCCAGCACCAAATAATCGTACGACACTTCTCCCTGGTCGGTAATCAGCACCCGGTTCTCGGCGTCGAAATCCTCCGCGTGCGCCATGAAAAAACGGACGTTCTTCGTGTTGCGGAAAAACGCGCGAATCGGATATGCGATCTCGTTCTCGTCCAGTTCCGACGTGGAAAGCTGGTACAACAGCGGCTGAAACACGTGGAAATTGTTTCTGTCGATAATCGTAACGTCCACCGGCAGCTTCGCCAGCTTCTGCGCCACCTTGACGCCGCCGAAGCCGGCGCCCACGACGACGATATGCGGTCTCTTGTTGTCTGTCATAAAAATCAGTCCCCTACTTGTACAAAGAGCAATGTAATCACGCTCGCCGCCAAGGCGGCGAAAACTGTTGCTAAGTATATCATATTTATAAGAAAAAGCAAGCAACGCTTCGGAAAATGCTTCGCCGCTCTCCTGCCGCCGGCTGCTCGGTCTTCCGTTCCCATAAGGAGGAACGCAAAAAGCCCCGCGCGCAATCGCTCCCGCGCGGGACCATCCAACCGAAAGGACATATCTTTTAATGAAAGTATCTTTATTTTTCAATCATCGAGGCCGCCAGCGCCGCGCCGAGAGAAGCGCCGCCCGTGACCTGCCAGACCTGGACGTGCCTGGCGTCGTCGCCTAAGAGCTCCTTCAACGCTTCGTGAAGCGTCGCGCGCGCCATGGACATGTGCGTGAAGAAGGAACCTTCGACAGCGATATTCTTTCCTTCGTCGTCGCCGGCGCTGCCGACATGACGCAAAATGCCCGCGTACACGGCCGCTGCGATGCGCGCCGAACGCCGCACGATGGCTTCCGCCAACGCGATGCTCTCCCGGACCTGTTCCTCTGTCAGGGAATCGTTTGCCATGCGCTGCAGCAGCCCCTGATCGTCTCCCCGGATAATATGATAAATATCCTCGCCCGTCACGGCAGGGAACGTCTCGCCCACGACGTCCCCCAACGCCTGCGAGAAAAGCGCGCCCACATAGCGTCCCGACACCATCTTTTCCAACAGCTGCGAGCCCGGCTTCTCCGACGCCTTATCCAAAGCCGCGTCATACTCGTTTTGGTCGAACCAGCCGAAATTGCCCGCTTCCAGATTCATGACCATCGGCGGCTTCGCCCCGCCGAACTTCTCCAAGTAACAGGCGTTGAACCCTGTCGCGTAGATCGAGCCGATCACCACGTCGTCCCATTGATACGCCGCCGACAGCATCACCGCCACCGTGTCGTTCAGTATCGCCGTCGGCCGCACATTGTTCATCCCGCGCGCCTGCATGGCCTCGTTCAGCCGCTCGTTGATCCAATGCCCTTCCACGTCGGGCACCGACAATTCCTTCGTCCAGGAAAGCAGCCGGGCGTCCTTCGGCGACTCCTGGAAAGCGGGAAAAGAAAACGTATGCCCGAGCCGATACGGCGTCTCACGGTCGCCGCCGATAACCGAATCGACAATCTCGGCGATGAAACCGAAAAGCCCCTTCGCCGTCTCCCCGCCGTTCGCGTGATTGTACCGCCCCGGAACAATCAGCGGATGCGCCACGCACGCCGACCGCTCGTACTTCCCGCCGCCAAACAGCCGCACGCGCTCCGCCCTTACGTTCGTTCCGCCGAAATCAAGGGCGATGAAATCCCCCTGCTCGTCCCCCGTCGGCAATCCCAAATAAGACGGCAGCGGGTTCAGCGTCGACGACTTGTCGCCCGCGATCCCTTTTTCCAGCTCGCTGCGGAAAACTTCCGAAGCGGCAACGAGTTCCTCCGACCCGAAGGAAAAAGCCTCAATGGCGTTTTTCGCTTTCCGTTCGTTCCACTTCACAGCCCCATCTCCTCTGCCAAACTGAATGTTTATTGCTGCTCCGCAATCGCCGCGTCATCGCCCGACGATTCTTCTTCCTCGCCGATCTCCTCATGCTCCTCCGCCAGCTCTTTGCTCAGCCGGATGAGGACCCGGGTGACGCGCACGCCTTCCACTTCCTCGACGAAGAACGCGTTGCCGTCCAGCCAGGCGAACTGCCCGACCTTCGGCGGCGTCTCACCCTGCGCATAGACCCAGCCGCCGATGGTATCGACGTTGTCCACGTCAAGGGAAAGCTCCAATATATCGTTGATCTCGTCGATGGGGAGCTTTGCGTCCACAGAATAAATCAACGGACCGCGGCGCTCCACCACCGGACGCTCCTCGTCAAACTCGTCCTGAATATCGCCGACGATTTCCTCCACGATGTCCTCGACCGTCACCATGCCCGCCGTGCCGCCGTACTCGTCGACGACGATGGCAAGCTGCGCGCGGTTCTTTTGCAGCGTCTTCAGCAGCCGCGAAACGGCCATCGTCTCCGGCACGATGAAAGCCTGCCGCGCCATCAGCCGCAGGTTCGGCGTCTTGCCGCGGCGAAGCGGCTCCATCAAATCCTTGATATGCAGGAACCCGATGATATGATCCTTGTCCTCGCGGCAAATCGGGTAGCGCGTCATCTGCTCCCGGATCGCCAAATCGACGTTTTCCTGGATGCTCCTCTCCAAATAGAGGCAGACCATGTCCGCCCGCGGAATCATGATATCCCGCACTTCCTTGTCCGAAAAATCGAAGACGTTGTCCACGAAGTCAAATTCCGTCTTGTCGATGTAGCCCTTTTTCCGGCTCTCTTCCATCAAGAGACGGATTTCCGTCTCGGAATGAGCGTCGCCGCCGTCCATGGAAACGTCGATGCCCATGAAGCGGTGGATAATCCAGTTGGCGAAATGATTCAGGAACCAGACGAACGGATACGTCAGCCGCTGAAAGAGCAGGAGCGGCAGCGACGTCATCAGCAGCATATCCAGCGGGCGCACGATGGAAACGTTCTTCGGCACCAGCTCGCCGAGGATGATATGCGCCGCCGTGATCAGGGAAAACGCCACGGCAAACGCCGCCGTATCGACGCCCGCGCCGGTCACGCCCACGGCGGCCATCGGCGCCCGCAGAAGCTCCGCCAAAAATGGCTCGCCGATCCAGCCGAGAGCCAGCGACGCCAGCGTAATGCCAAGCTGCGTCACCGAAAGCGACACGTCCATCTGATCGACGAGGTGCTTCGCGTATTCCGCGCGCTTGTCCCCCTTCGCGATCAGCTCCTCCAGCTGCGAGAGACGCACCTTGACAATCGTGAACTCCGCCGAAACGAAAAAGCCGTTCAGCGCGATAAAGATGACAATCAACAAAAAATTTACGACAACTGTAACGCCGTCCAAAAACAAAAACCCCCAAAATACTATTCTTGCCTTCCCCTCTGGGGAAGGTGGCAGCCCGAAGGGCTGACGGATGAGGTCTCGCGACGTAAGACTGTTAGAAGCGCAGCTTTTTTGGAAACCTCACCCACCGCCTGCGGCGGTCCCCCCTCCCCATAGGGGAGGGCAATGTATGATACTTTTATATCAATTTTATTTTATAACGAACTCGGCTTTACGGCAAGACGGGCCTCCCGTTTGCGTCGTCGTACGTCGCCGTGCAGGAAGGATAATTCGAGCAGCCCCAGAAACCGCCGTTTTTCCCGCGCACGAAACGAAGAGAACCTTCCTTGCAGTGCGGACAGAGGAACTTGCTCTTCCTCTCCGGCGTCCCCATGCGCTCCATCGGCGCAGCAGAATATTTCGGCTTGTCGCCCCATCTCGGACGCGCCTGCGGCGAAGCCGGCCGTCCCCCGTAAGAGCTGACGGAAAGGTTCGGCTGATACTCGGCGAGGAACGCCGCCATCTCCTCCTCGCTGAGTCCCGGCGCGCTGCTTTGCCAATCGCTTTGCGAAACGCTTTTCCGGGGATTCGGCGCGGACGGCGCGCGAAAATCGTCGGACGACACCGTGCGCGGCGCGCCCGCCCGGGCCGAAACCCGGGACAGATCCGGCTTCCCTTCCCGATCCGGCGCGGTCATCCGGCAGCGCGGAAAATTCGTGCAGCCCCAGAACGCGCCGTTTTTCCCCTGCTTCTTCGTCAGCACGCCCCGTCCGCAGCGCGGGCATTTCGTCTCTTCTTCCGCCGCCGGAAGCACGGCCGTTGCCGCCGCGCCGCAAAGAGCGCGGGTGAACGCGATCTGCTCGTCCAGGAACGCGTCGAGCGTTCCCTCGCCCTCCGCCATCGCGTGGAGCGCGTCCTCCCACACGGCGGTCTTGTCGGGATACGTCATATCCTCCGGCAGCGAATCGACGAGAAACTCCGCCGCCGCCGTCGGCGTCAGCACCTTTTTCTTCCCCGCCGCCTGCAAAAACCGTCGCCGGATCAAATCGTCGATAATCGTCGCCCGCGTCGCCTCAGTGCCGATGCCCGACACCGCGCGCAGCGTCTTCTTCGCCGCCTCGTCCCGCACGAATTTGTGGATGTCCTTCATCGCCGCCAATAGCGTGGATGGCGTAAACCGCTGGGGCGGCTTCGTTTCCTTCTCCGCAAGTTTTCCCGACTGCCACGCCGCCGCGTCCTTTTTCTTCATCGCTGGAAGCTCTCCGCTTTCCTCGTTCTCCTCGCCCTCGGGCTTCTCGGCGTTCTTGCCCGCGTAAAGCGCTTTCCATCCCGCATCGCGCACCACGCGGCCGCTGGCCGTGAACCGCTCCCCGGCGAAAGAAATCTCCACCTTCGTCTGGTCATAAACGTGCACGGGATAAAACTGGGCAAGATACGCCTGCGCGATCAGGAAATAAATATTCCGCTGCATCGGCGTCAGCGTATCCAGCTTCACCTTCACCGTCGTCGGGATGATTGCGTGGTGCGCGGTAATCTTCTTGTCGTTCCACGCGCGGCTCTTGACCTTCGCGTCCGCGCCGCCCGCCCATGCCGCCAGCTGTTCATCGCCCGTCTGCGCCAAATTGGCGAGAATCGTCCCCGCCGCGCGGAACTGGTTCGTCGGCAAATACTCGCAGTCCGAACGCGGATAGGTCGTCAGCTTCCGCTCGTAAAGCTGCTGCGCCGTGTCGAGGACCTGCTGCGGCTCGTAGCCGAACCGTTTGCCCGCCAGGACCTGAAGCGTCGAGAGCGCGAACGGGAGCCGCTGGGGCTCTTCTTTTTTTGCTTTCTTGTAATCGACGACGACGCCCTGTTCTCCCGCATCCTTCGCCGCCGAAAACGCCGCCAGCTTTTCCTCCGCCGCGTCCCTGTCCACGAGCCGCCCTTCGCTGTCGAGGCCGCGCTGCTCCTCCGAGGGCTTCCACGCCGCCGCGAAGTTTCCGTTTTTATGCGCGAACTCCGCCTTGATCGAATAATGCTTGACAGGATGGAAATCCTTGATTTCCCGCTCCCGCCGCACCACGAGGGCCAGCGTCGGCGTCTTGACCCGTCCGATGGGCAGCACCGTTTTTCGTCCCGCACGCCGCGCCGCCAACGTATAAGCGCGGGAAAGATTCATGCCGATCAGCCAATCCGCCCGGGCGCGGGCCAGCGCCGACATTTTCAGCGGCGCGAAATCCCGGTTGTCGCGAAGGTCGGCCAGGGCCTCCTTCACGCTCTTCTCGTCGAGCGCGTTCAAAAGCAGCCGCTTCACCGGCTTTTTGTTGCCGACGAAGTCCAGCACCTCGTCCACTAATAGCTGCCCCTCCCGATCCGGGTCGCCCGCGTGGACGATCTCGTCGGCCTTCGCGATCAGATTCTTCACGATCCCGAACTGCTGCGCGCTGGATTCGGAAATAATCAGCTTCCACGTCTCCGGCACGATAGGCAGCACGTTCTCCGTCCATTTTTTATAGGCCGCGTCGTACTCCTCCGGCTCCGCCTGCCGCAGGATGTGGCCGTAACACCAGGTCACGATGCCTTCCGCCGTCTCGATGAAGCCGTTGCCGCTCCGCGCCGGCCCTTTCAGGCATTTCGCGATCTCGCGGCCCATGCTCGGCTTCTCCGCGATATATAAACGCATTTTCTCACCATCCCTAAGGAAACATGACCACGTCAAGCCGTAACCCTGCCAAGGTTTTTTCAGTGTTTCCCTAAGATTATACCATGCAACGCAAACAAAAAACTACCATTCCAAAAAGAAGCAAAGAGATTCCTCAATGATTTCTTTACAAATCGCCGCCAAACGGATAAAATTTTCATATAGATGAAGCAGGCAGGAGCGTGAGAAAGATGGCGGAAGATAAAAAGGAACTCCTCATCGTGGACGACGACGAGTCGTACCTGAAGCTGATCAAGAAATGGATGAGCGACGCCTACAAAGCGACGGCGGTGAAGTCCGGCGTCCAGGCTTTGAAATTCCTCGAAGGCCACAGGCCGGACCTCGTCCTGCTGGATTTCGAGATGCCGGAGCTTAACGGCGGCGACGTCCTGCAAAAGATGCGGGAAAAGCCGGAGACGGCGGACATTCCCGTATTCTTCCTGACGGGCAACGCCGACCCCGAATTCCTCGAGAAAATCGCGGAGCTGGACCCCGACGGCTATCTTTTGAAAACCATGCGGCGGAGCGAGATTGTCTCCGCCGTGGATGTGTTTTTCGCGAAAACGCCTTGATTTCATAATCGTATTATTTGCTTTTGTCCGCAAAGGAAGTGATCCGTGTGCGAAAAATCCTCTTCTTGGCGCTCGCCTGTCTGCTTTTTGCGCTGGCGCGGCCCGTCTTTGCCGAAACGCCCCCGACGCCCGTCAAGGTCGGCTATTTCGAAAACGAGATATTTCAGGAGGGCGCCGAGAAGGGCGCTATCCGTCGCGGCTACGCCTATGAATATTACCGCAAGCTCTCCGAGTACACGGGCTGGGAGTACGAATATGTCTACGGCAGCTTTTCCGAACTGTACCAAATGCTCTTGGATGGAAAAGTCGACCTCCTGGCGGGACTGGCGAAGACGGAGGAGCGGCAGGGCGTCATCGGCTACCCCGAGGCTCCGATGGGCAGCGAAACCTACAATATGGTGAAACACCGCGCCGACGACAGCATCACCACGACGTTTTCCACCCTTTCCGGGAAAAAGATTGGCGTACTGGACAGCGCGATGGTAGGCGCGCTCCAACGGTTCCTCGCGCAGCAGGCCATTTCCGCCGAAGTCGTGACCTATCCGACCCATCAGGAAATGCTGGACGATTTCGACGAAAACAAAATCGACGCGCTGGTGGCGGAAAGCGACGGAACCTACGACAGGCCAAACGCGGCGCTCCTTTACCCATTCGGCTCCACGGATTATTACCTTTGCGTCAATTCGCGCCGGCCTGACCTTTTGGCGGCGCTCAATCAGGCGCAGAATCAGCTCGCGGTGGAGGAACCGAACTATATCAATTCCCTGCGGATCAAGTATTACGCGTCCAGCATCGCCAGCCGCGCGCTGTCCGACGCGGAAAAAGAATGGCTCAAAGATCACCGCGTCCTTCGTATGGGCTATCTGAACCATTACCTGCCTTACAGCGACACGGACGCTGACGGCGCCGTCACGGGGCTTGTCCAAGCCCTCGTTCCCCAAATTCTGGAAGAACTCGGCGTCAGTTCGCTGAATATTTCCTATCAGGGCTATGACAGCTACACTGCCATGATCGCCGACGTGGACGGCGGGAAAATCGACGCGGCCTTCCCCGTGGGCGGCGGGCTGTTTTTCTCGGAGGAAAGCGGCATCTGCCCGTCGAACCCCGTGGTCTCCTCCGCTACGGACCTGGTTTTCAAAGGAGACTACAGCGACAAAACCCTTGCGACATTTGCGGTGAACGAGAACAACCGCATGCAGTATTACTACGTCAAAACGCACTTCCCCAACGCCAGGATTCTCTTCTTCCCTTCCATCGAGGACTGTCTGGACGCCGTGCTGGAGGGGAAAGCCTCCTGCGCCACGCTGAACGGCCTGCGGGCGAACGACATTCTGAAAAACCGCCGTTTTCGCGGCCTTTCCATCAAACAAAGCAATCGGCCCGACGACCGCTCCTTTGGCGTGCGCATCGGCAACGAGGGCCTTTTGAAGCTTCTGAACCGGGGCGTGAACATCATCGGCAGGGATCGCATGGAAAGCCTCGCCTATTGGTACGTCGACGGGCTTCATACACAGTCCATGCTTGACGTGCTGATGGACAATCTCTGGCTTTTAGCCTTGGCAGCGGCGGTGGTGTCCCTCCTGGTGGCGGCGTTTCTGGCGCGTGAGTCCGCCCAGGCGAAGCGGCATAAGGAAGAGCTCATCGTCTCCAACGAGCGGCTCGCCGCAGCCGCACGGGAAGCGGAAAGCGCCAACCAGGCGAAAACGTATTTCCTCTCCACCATGTCGCATGACATCCGCACGCCCATGAACTCCATCCTCAGCATGAACGAAATGGTACTGCGGGAATGCGACAACGAGGACATCCTGCGCTATTCCCAGTATATCCGCTCGTCGGGCAACACGCTTTTGGGCCTCATCAACGACATCCTGGACTTTTCCAAGATGGAGGCGGGAAAGCTGGACATCATTCCCGTGGACTACGAAATTTCCTCCGTGCTCAACGATCTCGTGAACATGACGAAGACGAAAGCGGACGAGAAGGGACTGCAGCTTCGGCTGAACATCGACAGCGATATGCCGAACTCCCTCCGGGGCGACGAAATCCGCATCAAGCAGGCCGTGACCAATATCCTGACCAACGCGGTGAAGTACACGAAAGAGGGCACGGTCACATTCAGCATCGGCTACGACAAAATCCCGGAGGATCCGGACGCCATCCTGCTGAAAATCAGCGTGGCGGACACCGGCGTCGGCATCAAGCAGGAAGACATCGGGAAAATGTTCGACGCGTTCCAGCGGATTGACGAAACGAACAACCACAACATCGAGGGAACGGGCCTCGGCATCACCATCACGCAGAGCCTGCTTCAACTGATGGGGAGCCGTTTGGAGGTGGAAAGCGAGTACGGGAAAGGCTCGGTCTTCCGCTTCGCCGTTCGCCAGCAGGTGGTGAAATGGGACAAGGTCGGCGATTACGAAGCGGCGTTCCGGCGGTCCATCGCGGAACGGAAACGGTATGCGCAAAAATTCACCGCGCCGGACGCCCACATCCTCGTAGTGGACGACACGCCCGTGAACCTCATCGTGTTCCAAAGCCTGCTGAAGCATACGAAAGTCCAGATCGACACGGCGGAAAGCGCGGACGAATGCATTGCGCTTGCCGGGCAAAACCCCTACGACGTCATTTTCCTCGACCACATGATGCCCTACAAAGACGGCATAGAGGCCATGAAGGAACTGAAATCCATGAAGGGTACTCCCAACGTGGAGACGCCGATGATCTGTCTGACGGCCAACGCCATCTCCGGCATGAGGGAAACCTACCTGATGGCGGGATTCGACGATTACCTGACGAAACCCATCGACCCGGACAGTCTGGAAGAGACCATCATCCGCTACCTGCCCAAGGAAAAGCTCATGTCCGCCGAGGAAAGCGGCGGGGCGCCGGAAGAAACCCTTCCGCCGTTTCTCTACGGCATTGACGGGCTCGACGTCTCGAAAGGGCTGAAGCACATCGGAAGTGCCGAAGCCTATCTGGAAACGGCGACGTCCTATGCGGAGACGGCGGCGCACACGGCGGACGAGATCGAGCGTTACTGGACGGCCGGCGATTTGGAAAACACCACCATCAAAGTCCACGGGCTGAAATCCAGCTCCAAAGTCATCGGCGCCATGGAGCTCGGTCTTTTGGCCGAATCCTTGGAAAAAGCGGGCCGCGCGGGCGACACGGAAACCCTGCGGGCAAATATTGACCGCCTCCTGGCGGACTACCGCAGGCTCGGGAAAGAACTCTCGCCGTTGCTCCATCCGAAAGAGGACGCTGCGGAGGAAAAGCCCCCCATGTCCGAGGAAAAGCTGCGGGAGATATACCAATCGCTGAAGGACTACGCGGAAGCCTTCGACTACGACAAAATGGAGGAAGCGGGAAACCTTTTGGGCGAGTATAGCGTCCCCGAATCGGAACGGGAGCGCGTCGCCGCCATCCGAAAAGCCATCGCGGATTTCGACTACGACGACGTCCCGAAGCTGTTGGAAGGAAGCCCGCTTTTGGCGTAGCGGAAAAGCAAAAAACCATAAAAATCGCCCGACGAGAACAAATAGTTTTCGTCGGGCGATTCGTTTTTATTTTTCAGCCGCCGTCTGGTATGCCGCCGCTGCCGCCGTCAGGCTCACCGCCTTGACAGCCTCCGAGCGTTGACGGATTTGGGGAGCGTCGAGACGCTTCGCCGCCTGCAGCTCGTCCTCGGGCATTTCCTTATACTGCTCGGACTTCATGAAATCCCGCCACTCCGACTGCAAGTGACGAAGCACAAGCAGAATCAGCGGATCGTCGAATTCCGTGTCTTGGCTTGTCTGCCGGAGGGTCGCCGTCGCGTCCTTGTTCTCCTGCGCGACGTCCGCTTCCATCTCACAGCCTGCGTCCGCTTCATTGCCCACAGCATCCGCCGCCATACTTTCCGTTCCCGCTGTCGCGCCTGCCGCCCCGGCTGAAACAGTTTCCGCAGAAACATTCTCTGTCCCCGCGGCGACTCCGGCGTCCAATGCCGCTGCACTGCCCTCAGCGTTCACAGCCGCGTCCGCAGTCGCACCGCCCGCATCCCCCGCGCCGAACGCCTCTCCTCCGCCGGAGGAACCGCCGGCGGTTCCGCCTCCGCCGCCGATATTGCCGGTCAGCGACGCCGCCGCATTCGCGTAGGCAATCGCCACCGCGCGCTGCGCCTCCGCCTTCGTCTTCGCCGACTTCAGCGCGCGCGCCAGTTTCTCGCGCTCCTCCATCGTCGTTTTTGCCTTTTCGTAAAGCTCTTCATCGTGCCGGCGCAGATATTCCAATTCCTGCGGCGAAAGCTTCTTGCCGCGCCGGAGTTTTTGCTTGATGCCGCTCTTCTTCGTCGCCGCCGTCCGGTCGTCTTCCTTTTTCGACTTTTCCAGCGAAAGCTCGACGAAAGACTTCGGCGCGGTCCGACGCGGCTCCTGCGCCTTCACAAAGGAACTTCTCGCGTCCTTCCAGTCAAAAGCTTCGCCGGTCGTGACCTTCTGCTTCGCGGACTTCTTGAGCTGATACTGCTTCGTATAGGAATGCAGCGTCCCGATGGCCTCAAACATGGCAACAACCTCCCTGTTCCCTGATTCTAAAAATCTGTCCGTAGTCCTTCCTTATTATATTATAGCACGCCTGCGCTCCTTTGCAAAGAAACACTTGTGTATACAGAGAAAACGGATCATAACTCGGCGGATATATTCCGCCCCGCTGTGGCGCAAAGCCACTCCTGAAGGAAATGCCGCAGAGGAGATTTTGCCTTTGACAAACTCGGAACTATGGCATTATAACTCGGCGGACATAGTCCGCTTCGTTGAAATGCCGCTGAGGAGAGTTTGTCTTTGACAAACTCTGAATAAAGGCATTATAATACTTTTGTTTTGGAATCCATAGCAAAAATATTATAGGAGGCTCATCATGCCAAAGAAAGTATTTCCTGTCTCCCAGGACAAATTAGAAGAAATCATCCGGCGCTATCCGACGCCGTTCCATATCTACGACGAGGCGGCCATCCGCAAGAACCTCCGCCGGCTTTTCAAGGCCTTCTCCTGGGCGCCGTCCTTCCGCGAGCATTTCGCGGTCAAGGCCACGCCGAACCCGTATATCCTGCGGCTGCTCGCCGAGGAAGGCGCGGGCGCGGACTGCAGCTCCCTCGCCGAGCTTTTGCTGGCGGAAATGGCCGGCATCCGCGGCGAGAAAATCATGCTGACCTCCAACGACACCCCCGCCGACGAATTCCAAAAGGCGCGGGAACTCGGCGCCATCGTCAACCTGGACGACATCACCCATATCGACTACCTCGAAAAATGCGCGGGCTTCCCCGACTGCCTCTCTTTCCGCTACAATCCCGGCAGCCTCGTCACGGGCAACGACATCATCGGCAAGCCGGAGGAAGCGAAATACGGCCTGACCCACGACCAGCTCATCGAAGCGTACCGCATCGCAAAGGAGCGCGGCGTCAAGCGGTTCGGCCTGCACTGCATGATCATCTCCAACGAGCTGAACGCCAACTCCTTCATCGAAACGGCGAAGCTGATGTTCCACACCGCCGTGGAAATCAAGGAAAAATTGGGCGTCAGCCTCGAATTCGTCAACCTCGGCGGCGGCGTCGGCATCCCCTACCGCCCGGAGGAAGAATCGGTCGACTTGGAATATGTCGGCGAAGGCATCCATAAAGCCTATCAGGAAATCATCGTCCCGGCGGGCCTCGACGGTCTCGCCATCGCCATGGAGCTGGGCCGCGCCATCACCGGCCCCTACGGCTGGCTCGTCGCCACCGCCATCCATGAGAAAAAGACCTACAAGGACTACATCGGCCTCGACGCCTGCATGGCGAACCTGATGCGTCCCGCCATGTACGGCGCCTACCATCATATCGTCGTCGTCGGCAAGGAGGACGCCTTCTGCGACCACGTCTATGACGTCACCGGATCGCTCTGCGAGAACAACGACAAATTCGCCATCGACCGCAAACTACCGGAAATCGAGATTGGCGACCGCCTCGTCATCTTCGACGCCGGCGCCCACGGCCATGCCATGGGCTTCAACTACAACGGCAAGCTCCGCAGCGCGGAACTCCTGCTGAAGGAGAACGGCGACGTGCAGCTCATTCGCCGCGCCGAAACCATCGACGACTACTTCGCCACGCTGACCTTCGACGGCTCCGAATTTGGAAAGAAATAAAACGCGATTTATTACTTCGGCCATTAAAATTCATGAAATCTTGCCTTCCCCTTTGAGGGGAAGGTGGCGCGCGAAGCGCGACGGATGAGGTGTTAAGACGTAGCGATAAACATAAGCGCAACGCTGTTTCCACCTCCCCCACCGCCTACGGCGGTCCCCCGTGACAGTCCATTGGACTGTCACGCCCTCAAGGGGAGGGCAAGGTATTTTGTGGCGATATTTAATGGCAGGAGTAATAGGACGCATTAAAAGAGAAACTCGGGCTGGCATGAACACTTCGACTGATTTTAGCCATACAAAAAACCGTTGTCTCCCATGCTCGGGAGACAGCGGTTTTTTTCGCGCTGTTCTTCATCCGATTTTTCTTTTGCTTCGCAAAAATATGCGGAATCACTTTATGAAATTTCGGAAGGAAATGCCGGAATCACGCGGAAAATCAAAAATTGTCGCAATATTTAATACTGAAAATTTTGTTCCCGATTGTATAAAATTTTCAGTGTAGTGAAAATTTTGTTCAAAGCTGTAAAAAATTTTCAGTAGGATTTTTTCTCAATAAGCCGAATCGAGGACGCGGAACCGATGGAAAACACAGCGTTTTCTCCATCGCCTCCCGATCCAAAAAATAAAATTGATACGAAAAAACTACGACAGATTTTATCGCTTTCAAAACCATATAAAAAATCCGCTGCTTCCCGCACATCGGGAGGCAACGGATTTTTCATTTTCAAACCATTTGATTTTATTACGTTTAGCGAGGCTCAAAATTTTTGAGGTAAGAAATTCCGATTTTCTGATTTTCTGACTTCAAAATTTTTCGTTTGATGTTTTAATGGACTTCCACAAGCCAGTCACAACCGACACAGGAGGGATATTGTCATGAAACAAAAAACATACGGCTACATCCGCGTTTCCACGCGGGAGCAGAACGAAGACCGCCAGCGCATCGCCATGCGGGAATTCGGCGTGCCGGAAAACTGCCTCTACCTTGACAAGCAATCCGGCAAAAACTTCGACCGCCCCGCATGGAAAAAGCTCATGCGTGTCCTCCGCGCAAACGACACGCTCGTCGTCAAAAGCATCGACCGTCTCGGACGCAGCTATATGGACGTCCTTGAAACATGGCGCACGCTCACCGCCAAAAAAGGCGTTTCCATCGTCGTCCTCGACACGTCCCTGCTGGACACGCGCACCGCCCGCGATCTGACCGGCACCTTCATCTCCGATCTCGTCCTCCAATTCTCCTCCTACTTCGCACAGCTTGAACGCGAATTCAACCGCCAGCGCCAAGCCGAAGGAATCCATGCCGCCAAAATACGCGGCGTAAAATTCGGGCGCCCACGCAAACACCCGCCCCAGGCATTTATAGAACTTCACCGGCAATGGAGAGCTGAACGAATTTCCATACGCCTTGCCGCCAAACAGCTTGGCGTCGCCCCCAACACCTTCCGGAAATGGGCGCAGCAAGCAGAACGCAACGAACTGTAACCACATGAAAAGCCCCGTTCAAAAAAGCACGCTTTTTTGAACGGGGTTTTTCATAACACAATTTCGGAATTGTGTTTCAATTTAGGAATATCATAACATACTTTATCGTCGCAAACAATTTAATTTCCATTAGAAATTCATTGTCGTTCATTTAATTTCCATTAAAAATCGCTGAACAAAAAAGCGTGCTTTTTTGAACACTATCAGCACACGGGGAGGCAGTCCAATGAAGCAAAACATCAACAAATTCTGTGCGGCAACGACCATCGCCGCCGTCCTTCTGTCGGCGTCGCCGCTTGCGACGCCCGTTGCACACGCGGGCTGGGGAAGTGTCATCGGCGGCGTAATCGGCGGCATACTGAACGGAGGCGGAAGCGGCGGGAGCAGCGGCGGCGGAAACGGCGGCGGATCGCTTGGCGGATTGTCGAATCAACAGCACGCCCATCCTCATCCAAACGATAATGAAAAGCTGTTCATGCTGGCAGTGGAAAAAAATGATATTGGCACAGTCGGTGAAATGTTAAATGCGGGTGTTGATGTGAACGGCGTTTATCCAAGTTTGTATTATAGTTCTTATAATCGACGAGGTAAAACCGCTTTAATGATAGCTATTCAACAAAATAATCGGGACATGATGCAATTCCTGTTAGAAAATGGGGCAGATATAACTGGATTTTATATGTATGACAATCGACATATATCATATTTGGAATATGTCATGTCGTTGAATAGTTTGAATCACGGCTATGATAACATTGAACTTGCACAATTCTTGATTGACTGGGGAGCCGATATTAACGGTTATTCTGATCGTGGCTCTGTTGGGGAAAAAAATATACCAATAGATAATTTCCCAAGTTCCATTAATGATGTTTACGAAAATGACGATTGTGTTCGTGTTCAATTTCTGCTCGAGCATGGCGCTTACACTGAAAATAGGGGATTTGATGGAAATACACCATTTCTCAGAGCCGTCGAATACAAATTTGTGAAATTAATGAACCTCTTGGCTGACGGTGGCGCAAATATCAACGCGAAAGACAAAAAAGGCCGAAATGCATTGCAAATCGCGCTCGACAAGAATGATCTTCAACTCTATAAAGAAGTGCAGGACATCATGGCGCGTGGTCAGCAGCCGTCCCAATATCAGCCCTCCCAGCCGCAAACGCAGCGCCGTACACCTGAAAGCAGCGGCAACGTTTCCGGCGACGATGAACTGATACTCGTTGAAAAAAACACGAATCAAAAAGCAAATATTCAGGAACTCAACAAAGTTTTTGATATTTTAATTCAAGCGTCAAAAGATGAAACCAATGCATTAAATGAGTTCAATAGCTACACAAGCAAGATCAATCCAGAAAAAATAACCGTTGCAGATCGTTCGATTCCCTCACAAAAAATGGTTGACGCCATGAAAAGAATCAAGGAGTCAACCAATCCGCAAAAAGTCTTGGCAGGGATGGAACACTGCACACTTGAGGAAAAGGATACTTTTAGCGACTTGTTGCAAATCATGTGTACCAGATATGAGAAAGTTATCGGTTACTTTAGCATCCTTGCAACCGAACGGGACTTAACTTCAACAGAAAAACAGCAAGTTAAATCAATGATGGCGGAGTCGCAGTCTCTGCAAAAAAGTATTGATGATATTTGGACCCGTATCACCAAGATGTACAATCGGTAAAAAAGATAATAGCTGAAAGGCGGCAACAATGATGGATACAATTGTTTTCATTCTATTGATATTAGTAGGCTTTTTTGTCTTTTCTTACAACCGCTTACAGAAAAGCGCTCAGAATGTCAAGAAATGGCAATCGAACATCTTAGCGCTGCTCCAAAAATATGCGGATTGCATCAACAAATTGCAGGAAATCGTGGGCAACTACGCCGCGCATGAAAAATTAGTCCATCTGACCGTTTCCAACAACCTTACGGAAATGGTGAAGACCACCAACAATGCAATGATCAATATCCAGGCGCTGGCGCAAAGCTATCCTGCATTACAGGCAAACCAAAACTTTCAATCGCTGATGTGGGAGGTCTCAAACATCCAAACACAACTACAGCAGTGTCGTTTTACTTACAATGAAGCGGTTTCCGTTTATAATGGGCTTATTTCGACCATCCCCGAAGTCCTTTATGCGAAATCGCTTAACTTCAATGAGGCTCCATATTACAACCCGGAGAAGGAAGCAGAATTGGAAACCTTTACGACAGACGACGGAACTGCACTGAAAGAACTTCTGCATAAAGGAGCAAGCATGACAATGGACGTCGCGCAGACCGCGAAAAACAGCCTGCAATCAGCCGTACAGCGTCAAACGGGTAAGGAATCCGGCACAAACGGTCAAGATGCCGCTGCGCCAAAGGCATCAACTAACCCACCCCCGATAGGAGAAAATACTACGAAAAAGTAATTCGTCAGGAAATCTGAAAGGAAGAATAGACTGATGAAAAAACGATTCTTTATCGCATTGATTCTTGTGGTAGTCGTGGCGGCAGCATTGCCCCTCGCTATTCCTGCCGTCCAGCAAGCGGGATTTGGTAACGTATTTAATGGCTTAATAGGCGGAAACGGCAATGAAAGCAACAAAACAACCGCTGAAACGCCAGCCCCTGCACCAGGATCAAAAAAAGAAACAACCGCAAAACAAGATGGCAACACGAACGGCGCTCCCTCCGCCAGTGAACTATCGAACCAAAAGCACGCGCACCAAAATCCCACCGCAGATGAAAAACTATTCATTTTGGCGGTGAAGAACAACGACATCGGGACGGCGACCCAAATGTTGAAAAAAGGGGTAGACGTCGATGGTGTATGGCCCGGAACCGGTTCTTATTCGTCCAGCGCGACCGCCTTTTCCATTGCGTTGCAGGGAAAAAATATGGATATGCTGCAATTTCTTCGTCAAAACGGCGCGGACGTCAACGGCTACTACGATTACAACAACAATCGCTATTGCTATTTGGAATGTGCGACAAGATCGGCATCCACGGATATCAGCATCATTCAGTTTCTGTTGAACGAAGGAGCCGACGTCAATGGATACACAAGCAGGAACGATGGCGTAAAAGTCATGGCCATTGACAACTGTGCAAGAAGAAAATCACCGGAACGTGATACTCCCGTAGTACAGCTTTTAATAGAAAAAGGCGCATATCTTGAAAACAAGGATGCAGAAGGCTTTACTCCATTTTTAAAATCCATCGATCACAATAACATTGTACTGGCGCGTGTATTTGCCGCTGAGGGCGCCGACCTTGGCGCAAAGGACAAAAAAGGACGGGACGGACTTCAAATCGCCATTGACAACAATAATCTTCAACTTTATAAGGATGTGCAGGAAATCATGAACCAAGGACAAAAACCGTCCAAGTACCGTCCTTCCAAGTAATAATATTTCGAGCCTTAAAGATCGTTCCTTACTTGCCCTCCCCTTGAGGGGAGGGTGGCAGCCCGCAGGGCTGACGGGTGAGGTGGAAAGACGTAGCGATTGGCGCGGGCATAATAACGTCGCGAGACACCTCATCCACCGCTAAAGCGGTCCCCCTTCCCCTCGGGGGCAAGCCAAGATATCGTGACTTTTATTAGCCAAAGTAATATTAATGGGTAAATTCAATGTCAGCAATGCTGCGTCGGCAGCGGCGAAAGATAAAGTACAAAATACACCAAGAAAGGCGGAAAACAATATGGACACCAATGAAAATACCAAAAAATTTTGCATGAAATGCGGAGCTGAACTTGAACCGGATGCGGTATTCTGCTCCTCATGCGGCACAAAGCAAGATAAAGGAGAGGCCGCAGGGACTGTTGCTGCAAATACTCCTCCAATGGCTCCCGTCGTGCCAATGGTCACGCCACCCCCGCAAGGATTTCCACCGCAACCACAAGGCTATCAGCAGCAACCGATGTATTCGCAGCCCCAGCCGCAAATGATTATCGCCCAATCGCCAAAAAGCATGGGACTTGCATTGATTCTCTCGTTTTTATTCGGCCCTTTAGGGCTTTTATATGCGACTGTTAAGGGCGGCCTGATTATGATTTGCGTAGCAGTCGTTCTTGTTCCCTTGACGTTAGGCTTTGGCTACTTTATTACCGTTCCCGTGAGCATGGCTTGGGCCTACTCGGCGGTAGAAAAATACAACAGGCAGTTAATGCTTGGGCAAATGCCGCCGCAAGGCTTTTGATATTCATATTGTTGGAAACGCCAGAAGCTAAAATAAACATATCGCTTGTGGAAGAGCACGTTGTTGGAGGGATTGTAATGCGAAATTATCTAAAAATCCAATTATTTGTGCTGCTGATGATGACATTATTATCTGCGGCCGCTTTTGCCGAAAGCCCATATCCTGAAACTTTAGAGGATGGCAATCTCGTCTTGGTTGACGCCCATATGGGTGTTGGCCGATATGCGGACAGAGGATCTGTCGTCGTTCAGCAATATGCACCGCCGGAATACCAGATTGCAATCAATGTTGTAACCGTTACATTTTCTGAAGAGTATTACAAGCAATATAAAACGTACGTTGGAAGCCCCTATACAATCGGCCGTGCAGGCCTCTTTCAATTCCGCTATGACTGGAATCGGAAGGTTGTTTATCGTTATTCAGGACGTGATGACTCATGGAAAATGTGGGATATCAATCGTCAACATACCCATGCAGACGGGGATCCGCTAATCCCGAACGCGGCGGAAGTCGCTTTTGTATCCGCCTATAACATGCGTTTCTTTGATGATACGGAAGGCTATAACCCAGTGCTTAAAAGGAATTTGCGCGTCATCAAAGAAGAGTTTTATGCGCGACTTGGAATTTGATCTGTATCTAATAAGGTGCTGATGGCTGAGGATTTTTCGCCGCAGAGTTTTTGATGCTTGCAACTAAGAAGAAAAGAGGAAATTCAAATGGAAACTGATGCTAAAAAGTTTTGCGCCAAATGCGGCGCGGAGCTTGAGGACGACGCGCTTTTCTGCTCGGAGTGTGGTACGCCATTACCCAAACAAGAGGAAACGCCGCAAAACGAAACTCCGATGGAAGGAGCTTCGGAACCTCCGCAAGCCGAAATCACGAAAGAAGAGCCTATAAAAACGGAAGCAGTGCAGGACGAAAAGACGGCGGAATCTTCCGAGACAGCGACAACCATTCCTGAAAATAGCGCACACAAAGAAGAAGCGCATGTGGAAGAGCAACCTGTAGCGGAAACTCCTGTCGCAGAAGCTCCAAGCAAAGAGACGCCCGCAAAACCAATAGCCCCTGCGCCGCAAGCGGTCTCTGCGCCAGCAGCGCAGCCCGCGCAGAAATTCTGCCTCCATTGCGGAGAACCGCTTCCGATGGACGCCATGTTTTGCCAAAAATGCGGCACACGGCAGGAAGCGCAGCCTCAACAATCGAACACGCCGCTTACTCAGCCGCAAGGAAACGCTGCCGCCGCACCGACGAATCCAGCCCCATCAGCGAGCAATATCAACATCGACGTGGAAGCTTTCAAGGCGGGCGTCAATAAAGGCGGATTGAATCATGCCCTTCTGGGGGCTTCCGTGCTCGCAGGCATTTCCGTTTTTCTGCCGTTAGTAAATGTTGCAGGGATGGCAAATCTGAAGCTGATGGAGATCAGCAGTTTGCTTGCCGTCTTGATTCTTGCCGTTGCGGCAGGAACCGCGTATTCGTCCATGCTCGGGAAATATGAGATTCCTGTCATCACGGGGCACGGTCTCCTATTTGTCCTTTTGTTTGGTATATTCAAATATCAAAGCAAGCTGAGCGATATGGAAGCCAATTTCTGGACCGCATTAGCCAAGAACGCCTTTCGGGCAGATTGGGGATTTTATCTCATGCCGATTGCCGTCCTTGGCCTAATCGTCGTTGGTCTGATGGCAAGCCTCCAACAGGCGGGGCAACCCACTGAACTGAATTTCCTGGTTGCCCGTTGGAAACAAATCATGCTCCAGCCGGTACAAATCCACACTTTCAAATTTCAAGGCATTGCCTATGCGCTTGTGATCGCACTTTTGCTGATATTTGCCGCCATGCAATCCAGCGGTGCAAAACAGCTTGGACTGTAGGAGGCCTATCATGGAAAAGCGAACACGGAACATTCTGCTTTGGCTTATTTGCGCCTGTTGCCTGTTGGCCAGTGGATGCGCGAAGGTTGCTCAAAGCGTGACGGTGAATGAGGACGGCTCTGTCGATACTGTATTTATGGTTGCCGGACCAGAGGGCATAAAAAAAGAAATTGAAAAAGAATTTACAAAAATGCAAGCGGATGATATGCGTCCCGTACATGATGCCGCAACCGGTTGGGACGGCTACGAAGCGGGATTCCACGACGCCAATCTTTCCGCTTTTCTCCAACACACGCTTTCGTTCCAAAACATAGACAAGAAGCAGTACGAAATCAAGACGCAACCGGGCTGGCTCTATGACGCCTATGCGTTTCGTGCCTTTTTCCCCGGCGACAAAAACTCAATGTCGTCACGCAATGATTACAACCCGAATGATCCGAATCGCCCCCGATATGAATTTACATTGAAGCTGCCCTATGCCAGCGAAACGAACAACGCGGACACCGTGTCCGAGGATGGAAGAACGCTCTATTGGGATTTGGCGGCGGCACTTTCCAAGCACGGCATTGAGGCGGATGTGAAAGTGGAATTTCGCATTTGGAATCTTCAACATATCGCAATCACGGCTGTCGTACTTGTGGCGCTCGCCTTCCTGTGCTTCCGTACATGGCGGAAAAGCCCGCTTGGCGAAGCGGACAGCGCCAACCAAAAAAATATTGCCGTCGTCTGTGGTGCACTGCTTGTTGCGGGAATAGGCTGGTGCGCTTATTCTGTCCTGCAATTCCCAACGTTGGCAATGGGAGAAGCTATCGTTTCCGATGCGGAAGCTAAAAAAGCGGAGCAAAGCCAGAGATTCTTTTCGTTCCTTCCGGCTTTCGGCGGCGAAGTGGATACAAGCGACGTCAAAGCGGAATCGAAACAAATCCCGCAGGGCAAGCTGACCTATCCGGTTGTCGTTTTGGAAAACCAAAAGGCGGCTGCAGATATCAATCAAGATATCAAGTCATTTGTCGATAAGTTTGTCGAAGATGTTGCCGGCGCTCAGTTGAAAGGAGCCAACCTAACTTACGATGTGCGAGGAAACGCGGAAGACTATATATCCATTGTTCTAAATAAAAAACGAATTGACAAAAACGACAAGGAACGGATTTCATACCATGGCTTGGTATACAACAAAAAGAACGGGCGGCGAATGTCCCTGGAGGATTTTCTCCGTTTGAGCCGCGAGGACGTCTTACAGGAAGCCAAACAGGAGCTTTACGTTTACGACAAAATGGAAACAGGAACGATACAGTTTAAGCGTGATGAAGCGGCATGGATAGAAGATTCCAGACCAAAGATACCGGAAAATTTCTTCTTGGACGATCGCGGAAATCTGCTCCTTCTGTTTCCAGTTGGATATTTGGCAAAAATCGAAAAGGGAGCGACCTGCGTAAAATTCACGCCGTACAGTATCTTGAAACTCAAACGCGCCATTGGGATTCTTGCGAAATAAACTTGATGGAGGTTTTGAAAATGAAACGACTTTTGATGATTTGTTGCGCTGTACTGTTGCTTTGTCAAACGACGGCATTTGCGGCGAATTATATCCCAAAAGAAGAATTATGCATCGGCGGTATCAGTCTTGATTGTCCACTGGGATATGTGAAAGAAGTTTATGGAGAACCAACGGAAGTCATTCGCAGGGAACACAAAACAAATTCGGGAAAAATCGGAACCCTTCACTATATAACCTATAAATATTCGGACACGTTTGTAATTCAAGGCGTATTTAGTGACCGCAGGCCACAAGGAGAAGATGAAGCGCGCATTAGATTCATTTATATAAAAGACAATTCCCTATCGACCCCCAGCGGCTTCACAGTGGGGATGCCTTATTCAGCAGTAGCGGAAATGTTTGGAGAAGAACGCAAAATTACACGTCAAGGCCATACGATGTATGCATATACGACGGATAGAGGCGGTTTCTTTGAATTGGCGTTTTTTGTTGATAATGCAAACACAATAACGGCAATTCAAGTGTCGAGCCAAGAATAGTAAAGATTCCTTGCGAATTGGAGGCATTAAAATATGAAGCGGATTTTGATGCTTTGTTGCGCTGTGTTACTGATTAACCAAACAATGGCTTTTGCGGGTAGCCAGTTGCCAAAAGAAGAGCTTTATCTTGGAGGACTGCACGTCGGTTATCCAATGGGATATGTGAAAAGCCTTTACGGAGAACCCCCCCAAAAGAAATGGCAAGAAGACAGGCGCCATCCTCGAACCGTAGTCTATTACATAACCTATGAATATTCTCCCACGTTTCGAGTTATCGGACGTACAACAAAAGGACAAAGCTATGAAGATGAACAGAATGCAAGGGTTTATTCCGTCAGTATAAAAGATAATTCTTTATCGACTCCAAGCGGAATCGCTGTCGGCATGCCTTATAGAGCTGTGGCAGAACTTTTTGGGGAAACAAAAAAGATGACCTTCCCCGACGGCCAGGATTTTTATATGTATAGCTTTCGTGGTTCGGATATGTACTTTGATGTTAATGCCGAAGGAATCATTACCGAAATCCATATATCTCCGCAAGATTAATTTGAATACAGGAGCGTGATTCAATGGCGAAGATTTGCAAGCATTGCGGCAATGAATTGAAAGAAGGAACGAAATTCTGCGCGAAGTGCGGTACGCCGACAGGCACTGTGGAAAGCGCCCCAGCAGCACCGAACGCTTGGACTTGCCCCGCCTGCGGGCATGAAAACACGAAAGGGAAATTCTGCGCCAAATGCGGCGGCGGAAAGCCGGAAGAAGCCCCACCTGTTCCAGTCGAAGCACCGGCGACCCCGGCAGAACCGCCCGCGCCGCAACCGGACGTCAAGAGTGTCGAAGCCGCGCCGCCAAGCAGTTCCCAGGATGCATGGACTTGTACCGCCTGCGGGCATGAAAACACGAAAGGGAAATTCTGCGCCAGGCGGTGGGAAGCCGGAAGAAGCCCCACCTGTTCCGGTCGAAGCACCGGTGGCTCCGACAGAACCGCCTGCGCCGCAACCAGAGGACAAGAGCATCGACGCCGCGCCGCCAAGCGCCTCCCCGGATGCATGGACGTGTCCCGCCTGCGGGCATGAGAACGCGAAGGGAAAATTCTGCGCCAAATGCGGCGGCGGAAAACCAGCGGAAACTCCGACGGCTCCGACAGGAGCGCCCACGCCACCGAGTGAAACTAAAGCTGCGGCAGAGCCACCCAGCCCACCGCCTGAAATGCAGGCTGCCGCTCCTCCCCCGCCGGGAATGCCGAAGGCCGCGCCGACGGAGAACATCCAAGGCGGCGCCATCCCGCAGGCTCCCGAGCAAGCCTCGAAGCCCCGCAGCAAAAAGCCGCTCATCCTCCTTGCCGTGCTGGCCGTGGTGGCAATCGCGGTCTTTTTCGGCAGTGGGAAGATGATCGATTCTTACTATGCTTCGAAGGCGGAGGAATGCGCCGCCATCCTGACGGAAAGCAAATCGCTGCTGGACAGTCTCTCGGGGATTCCCGGAGACGCGGCTTCGGACGATGTGAAGAAGGTCGCGGAGGGACTGGCGAAAAACGCGGATAAGCTAAACTCTATCCGAAGCGGCATTATCGGGAAATTGCCCCGAAATCCGCAGCAGGAGAAAACCTGGGACGCCATCGGGAAGAATGCCGAGATGCTTTCCAAAGCGGCCGCGATCGTGCAGTCGCAGGAACGCGCTTTTGCCCCCATGAGTATTAAGCGTTTTTCCGCTCTCTGCGACGAGTGCATGGCGAAATGGGACGAGGCGAACACGGCATCCACCTATGCCACGGTGAAAAATCAACCTCTTTCCGACCTGATTCCCTACGCGGACATCAAAAAGGATTTGCAGACGTACCGACGGAACAAGCAGGCCTTTGATGCCAAGCACGCGCAGGAGAAGTACAATGAGGAACGGAAAAAGCATCAGGAGCAGCACAACGAGCTGAAAAAGAAGTCCGAAGTCGTATTCCTGGCGGACAACGCTTATAAAAACGGAAGCGACCTCATTTTGTCGGGCCGATTTTACAACGGAACCGGCGATCTCGTGACGAGCATCATGGATATGCAGATCGACCTCAAGGTTTCGCTGTTCGGCACTGAAGTCCAAAGCCTGAAGGACGAGCCTTTCTCTCTCCAGTTGTCGGGGTTGCGGCTTATGCCGCAGCAGACCACGGACGTTGTACAGCTTCGGTTGCCGGGGAAAGCCCCCGAAGAGGATTTCAACGAGTTTGAGGAGCATGTGCACAAAATCCGCTGGAGTCGGATGAAAGCGCGATAGGAGGTTTGAGGATATGAAAAAAGTACGGATATTTCTGCTCACATTGATTTGTCTCGCTGCATTTTCACTTTCGACGGCCTTCGCGGGTTCGTTCTCGATGCTGGCTTCGACCGGCCCATTGCAGCTCAGCAACAATCAGGCATGGAAAAAGGAGTACCAGACGGACATCGGCAAATTCAAGATCAGCTTTCGCAAAATGTGGAACAGGTCCGAGGAAAAGAAGTACCATTTGTTTATCGAGTGGAACAATAAGCGCATCCTGGACGGCTATTGCCCGTCCAACAGTACCGGGTACAGCTTCAAGATTTTTCAGGATCAGCAGACGTCCCGCCTTTTTGTCGCGTTGGAAACGCGCTCCCGCATTGTGATGATGGGGTATGACCCGGTAGCCAACCGGCTGGAAAAGTACATGGACAGCAAAGATTATTACAGCAAGCGTGGAAACCCGCGTTTGCTGCTCGACCCGGACAAGGATTTGCTGCTTTCCTTTATCGGGAACGGCTATGGAATCCCGACAAACTACAAATTGTTTTGGGACGCCGAAAGGAATTGGTTCGGCTATAAGGACGTGACGGAACATCCCGCAGAGCCGGAACCGAACGCGTCGGACTACGAGCCGCAGTACGAGCCGGAATATGAAGCTCCGCAGTATGAAACGCAGACCACCGAGAGCCAGCCCTCCGGCAGCGCCCCGACAGAACCGGCTTCCACCGGCGAGCTTTTCTACCCCGAGGAGGAAATTGTCACCGGAAGTTGATATGATGAAAAGCTCCGCACTTCGCGGAGCTTTTTCTATGGGTATATTTTCCCTTTAGACTCCGCTTTCATTTTGTTGTATAATCAATTTACAAAGAAAACTTGGAAATTTGACGAGGAGGAATCAAAATGGCGGCGACAGCGGCATTAGGACGAAAAATTGTCAGCATATCGTCCAAGCGGCAAATCACCATCCCGCAAAAATTCTTTCACGCGCTTCGTTTCGATTCGGAGGCGGAATGCATTTTGAAAAATGGGGAGCTTGTGCTGCGCCCCTCCCGCCCCGCACCTGCGGAGGATTTTTCCGAGGAGATTCTTGCAGAATTAATCGCACAAGGATTGTCCGGAGAAAAATTGCTTGCCGCGTTTCGCGAAAAACGCGCGAAGGTTCGCACCGCAGTTCAGACCATGCGCAACGATGCGGCGAAGGCTGCCAAGGGTGAAGGCAAATATGCCACAATGGCCGACGTGTTCGAGAAGAGGTAAATCAGATTACTCTTAACACTTGCCTTCCCATTGAGGGGAGAAACGTGCCAGTGGCACGTTTTGCAGTCCAAGGGACTGTTGCTTGGCAGCTCGCAGGGCTGACGGATGGATGTAACAGGCAACGTTGAACACAAACGTGACGCCCTTCCACCTCACCCACCGCCTCCGGCGGTCCCCGTGATAGTCCACTGGACTATCGCGTCCCTCAAGGGGAGGGCCTGAGTTCGGTGAAATCTAAGCTTGCAATAAGATGTGGAAAGGATGACTTATCATGCATATTCTCGGCGTTATTTTAGGCGTTCTGCTTTTGATCGGCGGCTCGTGCATCGGCACTTACAATTCGCTGAAGACAGCGTACATCGAGGTGGGCGCGCAGTACGGCCAGGTGGAGAACCAAATCCAGCGGCGGGCCGACCTGATTCCGAATCTGGTCAACACGGTCAAGGGCTATATGAAATATGAAGAAAACGTGCTGAAGGAAGTCACCGACGCGCGCTCGCGGGTCATGGGCGCGAAAACCCCGGAAGAAATGGCCGCGGCGAATGACCAGCTTTCCGGCGCGCTCGGCCGCTTGATCGCGGTGGCAGAGAACTATCCGAACCTGAAAGCGGACGCACACTTCACGGAGCTGATGCGCGAGATTGCGGGAACGGAAAACCGTATCGCGGTGGCAAGGCGGGATTACAATGAAGCCATCAAGCGATACAACGTGAAAATAGAGACCTTCCCCGGCAATCTGTTCGCTGGTATGCTGGGCTACTCGCCGATGAAGCAGTTTGCCGCGGAGGAATCGGCCCACGCCGTGCCGAAGGTTCAGTTTTAGGACGAGCGGGACTTATGGAAGACATGTTGACGGACGTCCTGGTGTACCTTGTCTTCATCGCGGGCGTCGTCCTTTTCCTGCTTTTATTCCGGCTGATTGCCTGCACGATTGCCAACCTGATTCTTCTCGTGGTCTGGTGGTGCCTGTACCTCCTGACCTCCGGCGCTGTCGACTGGCGGGATGACTTGGTGGGCGGCAGTTTCTTCGGCCCTTGGATCGACGTCTTTTCCAACGGCTGGCGGGGGCTGTTGAAAGGGTTGGTATACGGCGGCGGAAGCAGCGGCTCGTCGGGCAAAGGTTCCGGCGGCGGCAGCTCCGGAGGAGGCGGCTCGTCCGGCGGATGGTGATTGTAAGAGTGGAGTGTTGAGAGTGAAGAGTGGAATGAAAAAAGCGTTCTCGTTTTTGATATTCCTGTTTGCATGGCTGATGCTTTTGCCCTCCTGCCTTGCCGAGTGGCCGGTCCCTCCCCCGCCGACGCAGGATATTTATCTTGTGGACGACGCAAATATGGTGGAGCCCGGAGACCGGGAGAAAATCCTCGCCATGGGCCGAGACCTTGACCGTGCGACGAAGGCGCAGGTCGTCGTGGTGACGATGACTTCCCTCGGGTCGGACAGCATCGAGAATTACGCGAACCGGCTGTTCCGCAAATGGGGCATCGGCGACAGGACGAAAAACAACGGCGTGCTGCTTCTGATCGCGAAAGAGGACCGCAAGTTCCGCATCGAGGTGGGCTACGGGCTGGAGGGCGCGATTACCGACGGCTATGCCGGCTCTGTGCTGGACGGCATGAAATCGGATTTCCGCAGCGGCAAATATTCGCCCGCCATTGTCGCCGCTTACGGCAAGCTGACGCAAAAAGCATACGAGGCGGAAAACATGGCCGCGCCGGAGAACGTGGGCGCCGCCACCACCGTGACAAACGCCGCGCCGTCTTCCTCGGAGGAGGATGAAGAGTGGACCTGGCCGGAGCTTTTGCTCGGCATTCCTATCGGTCTCCTTCTGATCGGCGCGCTGTTTTGGTGCCTTTGGCAAATGCTTCGCTTGGTCTTCATGCTGTTCGCGCTTTTGCTGTTCCTTCTGACTTCCGGCGCCGTCGATTTGACCGATCTCATCCACATCAGCGGCGGCGGCGGAGGCGGCGGTTTTTCCGGCGGCGGAGGCGGTTTCTCCGGCGGGGGGGGCGGCGGAGGTTTCGGCGGCGGAAGCTCCGGAGGAGGCGGCTCGTCCAGCGGCTGGTGACGCCCTTGCCGGAATGGTTTCCGCAATGCCGCGTCTGACAAAACATAGGAAATCATGTAAAAGCTATGGAAGATTTTCACTTCCATAGCTTTTTTGATATACTTGCTATTCACTTTTTTATATCCTTGTGTTATAATCACATACAGAATTTACGGAACTGTATTAGGAGGAATGATTATGAAAAAAACATACTTCGGAAAACTCGCATCGATTTGCGCGCTCCTCATGATTGCGACGATGGTTCTCGTCGGCTGCGGCGGAGGCGGCGGCGAAAAGAAGAGCGACAGCAAGAAGTTCCTCAATATCGCCACGGGCGGCACGGCGGGCACGTATTACCCGATCGGCGGCGCGATGGCGGAAATCCTGAACAAGTCCATCCCCGGCATGAACGCCAGCGCGCAGTCCACGGGCGCGTCGGTGGCGAACATCAATATGCTGAAAGACGGCTCCGTCGATCTCGCCATTGTGCAGAATGACCTCACCTATTACGCGTCGAACGGCACCGAAATGTTCAAGGATAAGAAGATGGACAATCTGCGCGGTATCGCGACGCTGTATCCCGAGACCTGCCAGATCGTGACGCTTCAGGACAGCGGCATCGAGACGGTAGCTGATTTCCGCGGCCGCCGCGTAGCAGTCGGCGCTGCGGGCAGCGGCACCGAGGCGAACGCCCGTCAGATCATGGAGGCCTATGGCGTGGCCTATGCCGACATCACGGTGCAGTACCTCTCCTTCGGCGAGGCTGCAAGCGCACTGAAGGACGGGAACGTGGACGTGGCTTTCGTCACTGCCGGTTATCCGACGGCGGCCATCCAGGACATCGCTTCCCAGCGCAAGGTTCGTCTGATTCCGGTGGACGCCGCCACAGCGGACCGCCTGATTGCGAAATATCCGTTCTACACGAAGACGAAAATCCCCGCGGGCACTTACGCAGGCTTTGACCAGGACGTCTCCGCCGTATCCGTCATGGCGATGCTCGTCACCACGGACAAGATGGACGACGCTCTCGGCGGCGAAATCGCGAAAGCGCTCTTCTCGAATCTCGATCGCCTGAAAGCCGCGCATTCCGTCGGCAAACTGATTACGAAGGAAGGCGCGATGAACGGCATGTCCGTTAAGATGAACGGCGGCGCGGAGCAGTTCTTCAAGAAATGAGACGCAAAGCAACAGCGGAAGGAAAAAGACGGGCGTTTTTCAACGCCCGTTTCTTCTTGCTTGTCGCCGTCATCGCGCTCGCATTGCTGTGGACGGCGACGCGCCCCCGTCTGGCCGTGATCGCGGAAGACGGTCTTCTGGCCTCCTGCCCCGCCGACGCGGGCACGGAGTTTTCGACGCGCTTTATTCATTCGGTACAGAAAACGCCGGTGGAGGAATTTTTCGCGGTAAACAACGCTCGGGACGGATTTGTCCTGCTGCGGACGCGCTACCGTTCCTTCGGCGTGGGGCTCCCCTTCCTGCCTACGGACGGATCTTTCCGGCGCGAGGGCGACGCCTTCGTCATGGACGGCATGAACCGGCCCCTGCCGGAAATCCAGTTCCGGCCCGGCCTGTCCACCGATCTGAAAATCACGCTGCCGGATGAGGAAATCCTGCTCGCCGACCGTGTCCCCATCGGCAGTCTCGTCCGCGTGGCCATCCTGCCGCGCTGGCGTCTCTGGACGAATCTTTGGTAACCGAAACTACCCGGAAAGGGCTGAATTTGTATGACGACCGACAACCATCATCAACAATTGGCGGATGACGCGCTGAAAAAATACGACAAGGAATCGAACGCCTTTGAGCATACGGGCTTCATGGCGAAATTCGTTTCCGCGCTGGCCATCTGCTTTTCCGTGTTCCAGCTCTACACGGCGGTCTTCGGCGTGCTTGACGCCCAGCTGCAGCGGGCCGTGCATTTAGGGTTTGGCCTTGCTTTGGTGTTTTTGCTGTACCCCACTTTCTCAAAAACCAAAGAAAAAGGGCTGCACATTCTCGACTATGTGCTGGCATTCTTGGGCGCGGCGGCGCCCGCCTATCTGGTCATCGAATACAAGGAGCTGGTGCTGCGCGCCGGAACGGTGACGGACACGGACTTTTTCGTGGGGCTCGTCGGCGTGCTGCTTGTCATCGAGGCCACGCGGCGCGTAGTCGGCATCCCGATGGTCTGCGTCGTGCTGCTGTTTCTCACATACGCCTTTCTCGGCCCGGATATGCCCAGCATGCTTGCCCATCGCGGTCTGACGCCTCAGCAGTTGGTGGGGCATCTGTTCTACACCACCGAGGGCATTTTCGGCATCCCCTTGGGCGTTTCCTCGACCTTCATCTTCCTTTTCATCCTGTTCGGCGCGTATCTTGAATCCACGGGCCTCGGGAAATTCTTCATCGACCTGGCGAACGCGATCGCGGGCTGGGCCAGCGGCGGCCCGGCGAAAGTGGCCGTGCTTTCCAGCGGGCTCATGGGCACCGTCTCCGGCAGCTCCGTCGCGAACGTGGCGGGCACGGGCAGCTTCACGATCCCGATGATGAAAAAGCTGGGCTACGACAAAGAATTCGCAGGCGCAGTGGAAGCGGCGGCCTCCACCGGCGGACAGCTGATGCCCCCGGTCATGGGCGCGGCGGCGTTCCTCATGGCGGAGTTCGTCGGCGTTCCCTATGTGGAGATAGTGAAGGCCGCGGTCATTCCCGCCGCCCTTTATTTCACCGGCGTTTGGCTCGGCGTCCACTTCGAGGCGAAGCGCAAGAATCTGAAAGGCATGCCCCGCGAGGAGCTGCCCAAGGCTTGGGACATTTTCCGTGAGCGCGGCCATTTGGCGCTGCCGCTGGTCGTCATCGTTTACCTGCTGGTCTCCGGCTATACGCCGATGCGCGCGGCGCTATTCGCCATCGTGCTCTCGATCTTGGCGTCCAGCCTGCGGAAGTCCACGCGCATGCGGCCCATCGACGTCGTCATCGGGCTGGAAAAAGGCGCGAAGGCCGTCCTCGGCGTGCTGGTGGCCTGCGCCTCGGCGGGCATCATTATCGGCGTCGTCACGAAAACGGGCGTCGGCCTGAAGCTCGCCTCCGCGCTGCTTTCCTTCGCGGGCGGCATGATGCTCCCGACCATGTTCTTCACGATGATCACGGCGCTGCTCCTCGGCATGGGCGTCCCCACTACGGCAAACTACGTCATCACCTCGACGATTGCCTCTCCGGCGCTGGTGCAAATGGGCATCCCGGTACTCGCGGCCCACATGTTCGTCTTTTACTTCGGCATTATCGCCGACGTCACGCCGCCTGTCGCTCTTGCCGCATACGCAGGCGCGGCCATCAGCGGCGGCAACGCGCTGAAGACCGGCGTGAACGCATCGAAGCTGGCAATCGCCGCATTCATCATCCCGTATATCTTCGTACTGTCCCCGGTCATCCTGATGATCGACGCGACGCCCTTGGCGCTCGCCACGACCCTCGTCACCGCGATGATCGGCATGATCGCTCTCTCGTCGTCGCTGATCGGACATCTGGTCACGGACATGAACCTCGTGGAACGCGTCGTGCTGTTCGCCGGGGGACTGCTGATGATTATTCCCGGCATGGTCACCGACCTCGGCGGCTTCGCCGTTTTCGCCCTCTCCATTCTTGTGCAGAAACGGCGGCAGAAATAGCCCTCCCCTCTGGGGAGGGGGGACCGCCGCAGGCGGTGGGTGAGGTCTTTCGCACTTTCAATAAGCCCTCATCCGTCATCCCCTTTGGGTAAGGCCACCAAAACCGCGCCCTTGTTTCGGACACGGGCGCGGTTCTTTTATGAAACGGCAGATGACTGATTTGAAAAAAACTTGGCTCGCCGTCCTGCTGACGGCGATATTCACCGCGCTTTTCACGGCGGCTGCGCTCTCTGCAGGAGCGGCATACGTTGCCGGCTGTTTTTTCATCGACCTCGCGCTGAAGCGCGGGACCGCGTCCAACCCTGACGCGCCGCCCGCCATTTTCCGCAGCGCCATCGAGGGCAACGGCAGATCCATCCGCCCCGCGCCGAAGCCGAACTTCGACGCGGAAAGCTGGACGCTTCGCTCCTTCGACGGCCTCACGCTCCGCGCCACGCATTTCGAGCCGGAGCAGGACAGCCGCCGCTGGGTGCTACTGCTCCACGGCTACGGACTGACGCAGGCGCATGTATGGAGCTACGCGGCCGCGTACCTCGCCCACGGCTACCATGTCCTGACGCCCGACCTCCGCGCCTCGGGCGCGAGCGATGGCGTCTATACCACCATGGGGGCTTTGGAGTCGCGCGACGCCGCAGACTGGGCACGGCGCATCGTCTCCGCCGACCCGGACGCGCGCATCGTGCTGCACGGGGTTTCCATGGGCGCGGCGGCGGTCATGCTCGCGGCGGGGGAAAAGAATCTCCCCGCGAACGTCTCCGCCGTCGTCGAGGACAGCGGCTACGCCAACATCTACGACCTTTTCGCCCTCGAGCTCGACAAGCTCCTCTCCCTGCCTGCCTATCCGCTGCTCGACGCCGCCGACCTCGTCTGCGAGCGCCGCGCGGGCTTCTCCTTCCGAAAGGCGGCGCCCGTCGAAGCCGTCCGGCGTTCCCGTCTGCCGATTCTCTTCATTCATGGAACCGCCGACCGCCTCGTCCCCTTTTCCATGATGCAAACGCTCTACGAAGCCTCCCCTTCCCCGAAGAAGGAAACGCTCGTCATCGACAAGATCGGCCACGGCGCGCTCTATCAGGCGAAAAATTATTTCCCCACGGTATTCCGGTTCACGGACAAATGGACGGACTGAACAAGAATTAGTCAATTACGATTTGGCAAATCATAATTGACTATTTTTTCGCCTTTCTCCCCGCCTTTCCGGTTGTCGCGAGATTCCCCTGCGCCTCGCGCTGCGCCGTCTCTGTAACGAACGGCGGCTGCGCGTTTTCCTTTCGCCTCCGGAAACCGCCGATCAAAAAAATTTGCCTATGGCAAAATCGGACCATTTGCGTTATAATACTTCAAAGCAAGGCGGAAGGCCCGAATCTGTCGCAAAATCGCTTTTTCTGCACAGATTCTTTCTGACGCCGAGCGCGGGAAAAATGCACACCCAAACTCCCTGCGACGCCTTGCGGGGGGTTTTTATTTTTTCACGCAACGATATATGGGGGGATTCATTATGGAAAACAGAGTGGCCTTGATCGGCATCATCGTCAGCAACCGTTCCGCGGCGGAGAAGATGAACGCAATCCTGCACGAGTATGGGGACTACATCATCGGGCGCATGGGCGTTCCGTACAAGAAGCGCGGCATTTCCGTCATCAGCGTCGCGCTGGACGCTCCGGCGGACGTGGTCAGCGCCCTGTCCGGCAAGCTCGGCGCGCTGAAAGACGTCAGCACGAAGACGGTCTATACGAAGACCTCCGACGAGGAGGAGTGACTGCCATGGAAAACTGGAAATACGATCCGAAATCCCCGCACGCCGAGGAATTCATTCATCACGGCGAGATCACGGACACCCTCGCCTACGCCGAGGAAAATAAGTCGAACCGCGAACTGATCGAGGGGCTTTTGAACCGCGCCGCTGACTGCAAGGGACTGACCCACCGTGAGGCTGCGGTACTTCTCGCCTGCGATCAGCCCGATCTGAACGAGAAAATGTTCTCGCTGGCGAAAAAAATCAAGGAAGAGCTGTACGGGCAGCGCATCGTGCTGTTCGCGCCGCTGTATCTGTCGAATTACTGCATCAACAGCTGCGTCTATTGCCCGTATCACGCGAAGAACAAGAACATTCGCCGCAAGAAGCTGACGCAGGAGGAAATCCGCCGCGAAGTCGTCGCGCTCCAGGACATGGGACATAAGCGTCTCGCGCTGGAGACCGGCGAGGACCCTGTAAACAACCCGATCGAGTACGTGCTGGAAAGCATTAAGACCATTTACTCCATCAAGCATAAAAACGGCGCGATCCGGCGCGTCAACGTCAATATCGCCGCGACGACGGTGGAGAATTACCGCCGCCTGAAAGAGGCGGGTATCGGCACGTACATCCTTTTCCAGGAAACGTATCACAAGGAGAATTATGAAAAGCTGCACCCCGCCGGACCGAAGCACGACTACGCATGGCACACGGAGGCCATGGACCGCGCCATGGAGGGCGGCATCGACGACGTGGGCTGCGGCGTGCTGTTCGGGCTGAATCTGTACCGCTATGATTTCGTCGGGCTCCTGATGCACGCCGAGCATTTGGAGGCCGTGCACGGCGTCGGGCCGCACACTATCAGCGTGCCGCGCATCCGCCCCGCCGACGACATCGATCCTTCCGCGTTTTCCAACGCCATCGACGACGACACCTTCGCGAAGCTCGTCGCGGTCATCCGCATCGCCGTGCCATACACGGGCATGATCGTCTCGACGCGGGAATCGCAGGAGAGCCGCGAGCGCGTCCTCGACCTCGGCATCTCGCAGATCTCCGGCGCGTCCTGCACCAGCGTCGGCGGCTACGAGAAGAAGGAGCGCCCAGAGGAAAATTCCGCCCAGTTCGATGTGAACGACACGCGGACGCTGGACGAGGTCGTCCAGTGGCTCCTCGATCTCGGCTATGTGCCGAGCTTCTGCACGGCCTGCTACCGCGCGGGACGCACCGGCGACCGTTTCATGGCGCTTTGCAAGAGCGGGCAGATCAAGAACTGCTGCCTGCCCAACGCATTGATGACGCTGAAGGAATACCTGGAGGACTACGCCAGCGAGGAAACGCAGAAGAAAGGCGAGGCGGTCATCAAGGCGCAGATGGAGGAAATCCCCAACCCGGCAGTCCGCGCGAAAGCGGCGGAATACCTGAAAGAGCTGCACGACGGCATGAGAGATTTCCGGTTCTGACATTTTCTGAGGCAAGACGGCGAGCCACGCTTGCGGTCCTGCCTCAGTTTTTCTTTCCGGACAAAAGAAAAAAGAAGGTGTTTTTTTGACCGTCGAGGAATATACCGAGATCTGCCTGCGCTTCGCCGAGGACACGAAAAACGACGGCGCCCTCGACGACGGACGCTTTTTCGTCACCTATCGCGGCGGCTGGACGTCAAGCTGCGACAACGCCCACGGCGGCGTCGGCGTAGGCTGGGCCTTCGGCGAAAGCGAGGCGGAGATTCGCCGGCTCGCGCCGCAAAAATTCGAAGAATTTGCGAAAATGACAAAAGCGCGCCCCTCTCCATGAGCTGGGCGCATTTTTTGTCCGTCTAAAATCCCTATTAACTTTTCCCGAAAATGATTCGATATATAAATGAATGCATATATCGAAAGAGAGGGAATAGCCATGACCGATACATCCCTGCGGACGCAGAACAGGATGCCCGACGCGGCTTCTTTGTCCGAGACCGCGCCCCGCGCCGCACGGCAGGAAAAGAAGAGCGACGTCACGAAGACCTACGCGGAAATCCTCGCCGGAAAGCTGGCTTCTATCAAAGATGACTTGGAACGCATGGAGAAAGAGCGCGAAGATATCGAGGACATCGACACGCTGCGCCGCGACGCAGAGGAACGCGGCACGCTCCGACCCGCCGCCGAAACGCCGGAAACGATCCGGCGCGTGATGGGCGACGGCACGATTCTCGTCATGACGACGGAAAACGGCAAGATCGTCGATCAATACCGCAAGAAGCCGCGCCTCGTCCCCGTTTCCAACGCCGCCGCGCCTCCGAACGCGCCGACCTCGGAAAAAGTCAAAATGGAGCCGGCGCAAAATCTCCTCGATTTCTTGAACTTCGCATAAGCGCTGATGGAGACGGCACCCGCCGCAGCATGAAGGGGATGCGATATGTCAGCGATGCTTCCAGCGTATTTTCAGGTTATGTTCGAATGTTACAGGCTTCGCCTGCATAAGAACCGCTAAAAAGCTGACGCTTTCAAGCGTTTCTAATCACGTGAAACATTTTGAGATTGGTTTTATTTTTTTGCGAAAGGTTATGACAGTGGCTTATACGACTATTTATCATTGTTTAATTGATTTGGCGGGGCTTCGCCCCTCCAACCCTCCCCACAAAGGGGCCTACGTCCCCTTTTGAAACCCCTGAAAGGCCCTGCGGGGCCAGGATTCCGCGGTGAAAGCTCAGAAAAACTTTTAGGTTCGTTTATCCCGCGATTCAGCCTCTTGATGACTTATGCTTTAGCCCATTTTTGCGGATTCAGGTTTTCGCAGAACCAAAAATAGCCTTCCCCTTGAGGGAAAGGTGGCAGCCCGAAGGGCTGACGGATGAGGTGTATGGCTAAACTTTAAGTCGCCAAGTGGCTTAGTCGCGGGATGAACTATCCGATAAGCTGTTTTGAGCTTTCACCGCGGAATCTCGGGCCCCGTAACAGTCCAGTGGACTGTTACGGCCCCTCTGGGGAACCGCGAGGGCTCTCCCTCGCGTGGGAGAGGATGTAAAGGGGAGGGCGACGCCCTCCCCTTTGACTACACGAAAACGTTTCACGTTAAACATTTTCAAATGAAGAAACCGAAACAACAGACAAAAAACATCCCGTCGGGAAGAAATTCTCTCCCGACGGGATGTTTGTTTAGTCCCGATACATCTTCCCCAGCGGATTATCCTTGAACAGCGTCCCCTGCTCGATGTACCGGTGTACCATTTTTTCCGATTTGTGCCGCGTTTGGCGCATGATGTCGAGGACGCCGATGTCATGCTGGGCGGCGCTTGTCGCGAAGCCCCGGCGAAGGCTGTGGCCTGCGAACTGCGCTTCGTCGAAGCCCGCCATTTTCGCGTATTTTTTCACAATCAGCGCGACGGATTTGTCGGAAAGCGGCGCGTCGCGAAGCTCCCCGTTCCGTTTGAAGGCGCGGAACAGCGGCCCCGTTTTCAGCCCCGCGCGGCTCACCCAGTCCCGAACGGCGCGGGCAGCGCAGATGGATGCTTCCGGCGCGAAGGGAATCGCGACGCTGCTGCCTTTTCCCGTTTGGTCGCCTTTCGCTCTCGGGATGAAAACGACGAGACCCTGCGGAGAAAACGTCAGGTTCTCCACCTGCACGGCGACAAGCTCCGAGCGGCGGAACGCGCCGGCAAAGCCCAAAAGAATCAGCGCGCGGTCGCGAAGCGTCGGCAGGCTGTCCCCCTGAAAGCAGTCCGCCAGGAGGGGCAGCGTCTCCAAAAGGATCGGCGACTTGCCCTGCTGAAACGTCCCTTTCTCGCGCCGGATAGAGGCCACCGCCGCCCGCACGACGCCGTTCTTGGCTGGGTTCTTTTCCCCGTCATAGCCCGCCGCGATATGGTTTTCCGAAATGGCGGTCACGCGGCGCGCGACGGTATTCGCACGCGCGTTGTCCGCAAGGTCGCTGACGTAGTTCACGATCGTCTCCGGCTCGGCGGGCAGCGGCGTTTTTTCATGCGCCGCGCACCAGTCCATGAAGTCGCGCCAGTCGGCGTCATACGCCTTGACCGTGTTCTCCGCCTTCGACCGGTTCAGCCGCCGCTTGCTCTTCTCCGAAAGCGCCTCGTTTTGTTCGATTGCCTGATTGTCCCGCAGGAAAAAATCTCCGCCCTTTTCCATCTGTTCCTCCGTGCATGCGTTCTTTTTCGACCATTATATATACCGCATGCGAATTAATCAATATACATAAAAAAATGAATAGAAAAGAAGGATTTTCTTCATCTATGTCAAAATAATAAATAAGTATGATTTCGTTTTCCGGCAGTTTCGCATAGCATCGTCTGTCTATGCACGCCGAAATTTCCGAGAATCCAAACGACATGGCACAAGGGGGAAGCGCTGTGGAAAAACGGGAAAGCTTATGGGAAGCCTACCTCCGGCGGGGATTGAGCCGCCGCAGCTTCATCAAAGGGTGCGTCGCATTGACGAGCCTGATGGGGCTTTCGACAGACATGGTCTCGAAAGTTGTGGAGGCGGCGGAGAAGAAACCGCTTCCGGTCGTGATTTGGCTGCACGGCCATGAATGCACGGGCTGCGACGAAGCCTTTATCCGCTCCGCGTCGCCGCTGGCGTCCGACCTTGTGCTTTCGAGCATCGCGCTCGAGTACGATCATCTTTTGAGCGCGGCCTGCGGCGAGCCCTTTGAGCGTCATTTGGAGGAAACGATAAAGAAATATTGGGGCAATTACATTTTGGCGGTAGAGGGCGCGGTCTCGACGACGGACAACGGCGTTTACTGCATGTCCGGCGGCAAGCCCTTCGTCGATACGTTCCAGCGCGTCGCCAAGGGCGCGATGGCGATCATCGCTTACGGCACCTGCGCGGTGTCGGGCGGCATCCAGGGCGCGAAGCCGAATCCGACCGGCTCCAGCGGCGTCGGCCATTACACCGGCACGAAGCCCATCGTGAACGTCCCGGGCTGCCCGCCGATTCCCGAGGTCATGACCGGCGTGGTCATGCACGTGGCCCTGTTCGGCAAGCTGCCGCCGCTTGACAGCGAGAACCGCCCGAAGCAGTTCTTCGGCAACCGCATCCACGACACCTGCTATCGCCGCCCGTTCTTTGACGCGGGTATGTTCGCGGACCGTTACGACGACGCGGGCGCGAAGGCGGGCTGGTGCCTTTACCGCCTCGGCTGCCGGGGGCCGGAGACTTACGCCTCCTGCGGCAACCTGCGCTGGTATCAGGGCATGAGTTATCCGATTCAGTCGGGCGCGGCCTGCATAGGCTGCGCGAACAGCAATTTCTGGGATTCCGGCGCATCCTTCTCGGAGCGTCTGCCGAAATACGGCCCGCTGGGCGACGTGGACACCATCGGCGCGGGCCTCGCTATCGCCTCGACGGCGGGCGTCGCTCTCCACGGCGCGATGAGCGTCATCCAAAAGCAAAAGCGCGCAGCCGAAGAAGCCGAAGCAGAGGGAGGAGCGCATAAATGAAACATGTAACGATTGATCCGGTCACGCGCATCGAGGGACATCTGCGCGTGGAAATGACGGTGGACGAAGGCAGCGGCAAGGTCACGGACGCACTTTCCAGCGGCACGGCCTGGCGCGGCCTCGAACTCATCATGAACGGCCGCGACCCCCGGGACGCCTGGGCGTATATCCAGCGCATCTGCGGCGTCTGCACGACGGCCCACGCGCTGGCGTCGGTGCGTGCCGTCGAGGACGCGCTCGGCATCAAGATTCCGAAGAACGCCAATTATATCCGCAATATCATGGCGGCGTCGCTGACGGTGCAGGACCATATCGTCCATTTCTACCACCTGCACGCCCTCGACTGGGTCAGCCCCGTCGAGGCGCTGAAGGCCGACCCCGCGGCGACGGCGAACCTGCAAAACACGGTGCTGAACGCCTACCAGCTCCCCTTCCGCGCGCCGAACACCTCAGACACCGAGGCGTACCCGAAAGCGTTCCCGGAAGCGACGCCCGCTTATTTCAAGGCCATCAAGGACAAGGTGCAGGCAATCGTCCAGAGCGGGCAGCTCGGCATCTTCGCCGCCCAATGGTGGGACCATCCCGACTATCAGCTTTTGCCGCCTGAGGTTCACTTGATGGCGGTGGCGCATTACTTGGAAATGCTCGACAAGCAGCGTGAGCTCGTCACGCCCCACGTCGTTTTCGGCGGCAAGAACCCGCACCCGCACTACATCGTCGGCGGCATGCCCTGCTCGATTTCCCTCGAGGACGGCAACGCCCCGGTGAACACGGCGCGTCTCGCCATCGTCGACCGGGCGATCAATCTTGCCCGCACCCTTTCCAACACCTTCTATCTGCCCGACCTGCTCGCCATCGGTCATCTGTATGTCCAAAAGGGCATGACGGACGGCGGCGGTCTCGCGAAGACGCGGGTACTGGGCTTCGGCGCGTACCCGATGGACGCATACTCCGGCACGGCGAACGGCGATTTCTTCCGTCAGTGCCTGATCCGCTGCAACGGCGTCGTCGAGAATTTCGGCGCGGGCGCGGCGCAGGCGAAATTCACCCCGCTGACGGCGGAAGACCTCAGCAACCCCGAAGCCTTCAACGAAGGCGTCGCGCACGCCTGGTACGAATATCCGGGGGCGAAAGCGGACAAGGCGCTCCATCCTTGGGACGGCGTCACCGAAGCAAAATTCACCGCGCCGAAGGTCGGCACGCCCACCGACTGGAAGGAGCTCGACGAGAAGAGCAAGTATTCGTGGCTCAAGACGCCGAAATGGCACGGTAAGCTCTGCGAAGTCGGACCGCTGGCGCGCTATATCATTATCTACACCCGCGCCCAGCAGGGCATGCTGCCTGACCCGACATGGGCGGAAAAAATGATGATCGATCAAATCGACGCCGTGTCGAAGGTGCTGAACCTGCCGCCTCACGTTTGGCTGCCGACGATGGTTGGCCGTACCGCGGCCCGCGCGCTCGACGCGCAGCTCAACGCGGAAATCGCGAAATTCTTCTTCGACCAGCTCATCGCCAACCTCAAAGCCGGCGACACGCAGGTCGCGAACATGGCGAAATGGGAGCCTTCCGAATGGCCGAAAATGGCGAAGGGCGTCGGCCTCTACGAAGCGCCGCGCGGCGCGCTCAGCCACTGGGTAAACATTGAGAGCGGCTCCATCACGAATTACCAGTGCATCGTGCCGACGACGTGGAACGCCTGCCCGCGCGACGATAAGGCGGGGCACGGCGCCTACGAGGCGGCGATGATGGACACCCGGGTCAAGGTGCCCGACAAGCCGCTGGAAATCGCCAAGGTCGTCCGCTCCTTCGACCCGTGCATGGCGTGCGCGACGCACATTTACAACCCTGAGGGCGAAAAGCTCCGGGTCGTCACCACCGATCCCTACACGGGAACCCGCGTCGAATCGTGAGGAGGGATTCGCATGCAACATGACAACATGAAGATCCAAAAACGACGGGAATACTACCTGTTCAGCCCGTGGCTCCGCATCTTCCACTGGGTCATGGTGGACTCGATCATCGTGCTTTTCGTGACGGGCATCCTGATCGGCAAGCCGCTCGAGATCATGGCTTTGGAGCCGACGCAGACCAGCATGCTGATGAACTGGGTGCGAAACATCCACTTCCTCGCGGCCTATGCGTTTTGCGCATCCTTTATCCTGCGCATCTACGGCTTCATCACCAACAAGGGCGACCGCCTTTTCCCGCGCTTTTGGGAAGGACGTTTCTACGCCGACACCATCGACGTCGCGCTCCACTATATGCTGCTGAAGCGGTTTCACCGTTCGTACCTTAGAAATCCTTTGGCGCGCATGTCCTACGCCGGACTTTATGTGCTGGTCGCGATCGAGGTTTTAACCGGCTTCGCGATGTACTATATGACGAACCCCGACGGAATCGGTGCGTCGCTCTTCGGCTGGGTGAACGTCTGGCTCGGCGGCGAGATGATGACGCACCTCGTCCATCATTACACCGCATGGGCAATCGTCCTGTTCACCTCCGGCCACCTTTACATGGTCACGAGAGCGGAGTTTATGGAAGGCGAGAGCGAAGTCTCCAGCATGTTCTCCGGCTCGAAGCTGTTGGAGCACGTTCCGGTGGACGCTTCCGACGTTGACGTCACGGAAAAAGTATAACGACGACAAAGACGCTTTCCGCAAAAACGCGGAAGCGTCTTTTCTTTTCCTATTTTCTTTCTGTCGCATTCCTGCTATTATATAGGAGTAATACATTCCCTATATCGAAAGGACGATACCCTATGCCAGATTCCCTATACGGCGGGCGCAGACCGCAGCTCTTGGCTGTAGACGACGACAACATGAATCTGATGATGATTTCACGGGCGTTCAAAGACGAAGCGGACGTGGCGACCGCTCCCTCCGGCCCGGAAGCCATCTCGTGGCTGGCTTCCAATGAAGCCGACCTCATCATGCTTGATTTTCGCATGCCCGTCATGGATGGGTTCGACGTACTGCGCGTATTGAAAAACAACCCGAAGACCGCCGACATTCCGGTCATCATGCTGACCGGCGATATCAGCGTAGAGTTGGAAGCAAAGGGCTTCGTCGCGGGCGCCACCGATTTCGTACGCAAGCCGTTCATCCCCGACGTCATGCGCCAGCGCGTGCGGCGCGTGCTCCGTTATGAATATCTGCAGGACCATCTGGAACACGAAGTCCAGCGACAGACCGCTCTCGCGGAAAAACGGCTGGAAGACAGCCAGGAACTGTTCAGGGAAATGGCCGTCGCCCTCGCCAAGACCATCGACGCCAAGGACGCCTACACCCACGGCCATTCCGAACGCGTCGCGACTTACGCGCGCATGCTCGCGAAACAGGCCGGGGACGATGAAGAGGCACAGGAACGAATCTATTACATGGGCCTTCTGCACGACATCGGAAAGATCGGCGTCGCCGGAACCATCATCAATAAGACCAGCCGACTGGACGACGATGAATTCCATTCCATCCAGTCCCACACCATTATCGGCTCCGAGATCCTGAGCACGATCAGCCAATTTCCGGACCTCTCCATCGGCGCCCGCTCCCACCATGAGCGTTACGACGGCAAAGGCTACCCGGACAAGCTGGCGGGCGAAGCGATTCCCCGCCCGGCTCGGATTATCGCCGTCGCCGACACTTACGACGCCATGACCTCCAGCCGCAGCTACCGAAAGGGACTGCCGCAGGACGTCGCCCGCGCCGAGATTGAGAAAGGGAAAGGCACGCAGTTCGATCCCGAATTTGCAGACCTGATGATCACGCTGATCGACAACGACAAGGATTTCACCATGCGCAGCCATGAAGAATAGAAAGGAGCTTTCCCATGCCTACGAACGAGGAACGGCAACGCGCCATCTTTTCTTTTGAAATCTTCCCGCCGAAACGGGACATGCCCATCGACACCGTCTATCGCACCCTCGACGAGCTGACGGACCTCGCGCCGGACTTCATCAGCGTCACCTGCGGCGCGGGCGGCTCGGCGGACGGCTCGAACAACCGGACCATCGAAGTCGCCTCGGCCATACAGAACAAATACCACCGCGAAGGCATCGCGCATCTGCCCTGCATCCATTTCAGCCGCGCCGACGTGATAGCCATGTTGGACAAGCTGGAAGAGAACGGCGTGCGGAAAATCCTCGCGCTGCGCGGCGACCGTGTGGAAGGGCTGACGCCAAAAGAGGACTTTCACCACGCCAGCGACCTCGTCGCCTTCATCCGCGCCCTCACGAAGGACCGCTTCCAGATTTTTGCCGCCTGCTACCCCGAGGGACACACCGAAGCGCCCGACCTCGACACGGATATCCGCAACCTGCGCAAGAAAGTGGATGCGGGCGTTGACCGCTTGATTTCCCAGCTCTTCTTTGACAACGAATTCTTTTATGAATTCCTGGACAAGGCCCGAGCCGCCGGAATCACCGTCCCCATCGAAGCGGGCATCATGCCCATCACGAACAAGAAGCAGATCGAGCGCATGGTGACGCTCTGCGGCGCGACGCTGCCGCGAAAATTCCAGCGCGTGCTGGCGAAATACGAATCCCAGCCGGAAGCCCTGCGGGACGCGGGCATCGCCTTCGCCACCGAGCAGATCGTAGACCTCCTCGCCCACGGCGTGGACGGCATCCATCTCTACACCATGAACAATCCCTACATCGCCCGAAAAATCAGCGAGACCGTCCGCACGCTGCTGTAATCCCAGACATACGAAAAGCGCACGACCTTTTACAGATCGTGCGCTTTTTCTATGCCGTTATACGCCGAGGCCGCTGACCCAATCGGCCAGCTCCTTCGCCGACGGATTGCCGTTCAGGATCTTGCCCTCGTGGATTTCCGCTTTCGGCGCGCAAGCCTTCAGTTGCTCCACCGCCTTGCCGAATCCGCTGCCGCCCGACGTCGCGAACAGGATGACTTTCTTGCCCGCGAAATCATAGCTTTCCATAAACGTGCGGATAATCGCCGGCGCCGTGTACCACCAAATCGGAAACCCGACAAATACCACGTCGTGCCCCGCCACGTCCGCGTCCTTGTCCGCCAAAGCGGGACGCGAATCCGTGCTCTGCATCTCGACGCTGCTCCGCGACGTTTTATCCTTCCAGTTCAGATCGGCGTCCGTATAAAGCGTCTCCGGGCGGATCTCGTAAAGGTCGACCCCCACCGCCCCGGCGAGATTCTTAGCGACCTTCGCGGTCACGCCGCTGGCGGAAAAATACGCGACAAGTTTCTTGCTCATAAACATTCCTCCCCGCAAATGATGTTCGCTTGCACTATCATACCACAGACGCGCTCCGCAATCCAGCGTTCAGACGCCGCCCCTGATTTCTCCCGCCGCGCAGCAGAATAGGAACGCCGCTGCATCCATGGCCACGACGGTCGCCCCGACGGGCGTCCCCGCCAGGACGGAAAGCAGGATGCCGGAAAGCGCGCAGAGGACGGAGAGGACCGCCGAACAGACGGTGACGGAGAAAAAAGTATGGAAGAGCCGCATGGACGAAAGCGCGGGAAAGATGACGAACGCGGAAATCAGGAGCGAGCCGACAAGATTCATCGCCAGCACGATGATGACGGCGACGACGACGGCGATGATCAGGTTGTACCGCCCCGCGTTGGTACCGACGGCCCGGGCGAAGTCCTCGTCAAAGGTGACGGCGAAAATCTTTTGGTAAAACAAGACGAAAATCAGCAGGATGACGACGGACAGCGCGACGGAAAGCCATACCTCCTGCTTCGTCAGCGTGAGAATGGAGGTGGAGCCGAACAGGGTGCTGCACACGTCGCCGGAGACGTTGGCCGAGGCGGAAAAGAGGTTCATCAATAGATAGCCGAAGGCCAGCGAGGTGACGGAGATCATCGCGATGGCGGCGTCCCCTTTGATTTTCGCTTCTTTCCCCGCGCGGAGCAGGAGCACGGCGGCGACGAGGGTGATCGGCAGCACGACGGTCATCCGGTTCGTCATGCCGAGGACGGCGGCGACGGAAAGCGCGCCGAAGGCCACGTGGGAAAGGCCGTCCCCGATGAAGGAAAACCGTTTCAGCACCAGCGTCACGCCCAAGAGCGAGGAGCAAAGGGCGATGAGCACGCCCACGATCACCGCGTACCGCACGAACGGAAACTCCATATACATCGCAAGCTTCGCGAATATTTCGTTCATCGCGTCTCCTCCTTCCCGTCCAGGGAAAACGCGCTCTGCCTGTCGCGCAGATATTCGTCCCGCGTGCCGAAGAATCGCCGCCGCCCCAAATGCAGGATATGGGTCGCGTAAGGCAGCGCCTCCGTGACGTCGTGGGTAATCATCAGGATCGTGACGCCGGACTGATGCAGTTCTTCGATAACGCGGTACATATCGGCTGTGACGACGGGGTCGAGGCCGGAGACCGGCTCGTCGAGGAGCAGCAGCTTTTGCGTGGCGCAGAGAGCGCGCGCCAACAGGACGCGCTGCTGCTGCCCGCCGGAAAGGTCGCGGTAGCAGCGGTCGGCAAGGTCTGCGACGCCCATGCGCTCCATATTGCGCGCCGCCAATTCCTTTTCCTCCCGATGATAGAAAGGCCAAAGCCCCATGCGCCCCTGACAGCCGGACAGGACGATTTCCCGCACGGAGGCAGGAAAATCCCGCTGCACGTCGGTTTGCTGGGAAAGGTAGCCTATTTCCCGCTGCCGCAGGCCGTCGCCGAACGCCACGCGTCCGGAAAGGGGCGTATGAAGTCCCAAAATCGTCTTCATCAGCGTGGACTTGCCCGCGCCGTTCTCGCCGACGACGCAGAGATACATCCCGGCGTCCACGGAGAAGGTCAGGCCTTCGACGATCGTTTCGCCCCCGTAGCCGAGGGTCAGGTTTTCGCAGACAATTTGCGGCATTTATTTCAGCGCTTCCTTCAATACGTCCAGATTCTTCCGCATGACGCCGAGATAGTTTTCTCCGGTGACAGGCTTCTCCCCTTTCGTGGACTGCATGGAGTCGAGGGCGAGAATTTTCCGGTCGTGCTTTGCCGTATTGTAGAGAATCGTCTCCGCGACTTTACGGGAGCCGCCCTCGATGGTGAGAATGGCGGGAAGATTCAACTCGTCCAGCTTCGCCGCCAGAAACGCGATGGTCTCAAAACTCGCTTCGGTCTCGGCGGAGCAGCCGGGAAAAGCGGCGTAATATTTCAGACCGTAATCGTCGACAAGATAGCGGAACGGGAATCTGTCGCCGAACAACAGCGTCTTTTTCGGGGAGGCGGCGACGGCCAGCTCGTATTCTTTATCGACGGCGGCCAGCTTCCCGCGGTACGCTTCGGCGTTCGCCCTGTACGCTTCCGCGTGGGAGGCGTCGGCGCGGACCAGCGCGTCGGCGATGGCGTTCACGCAGAGCGCGGCGTTTTTCAGCGAGAGCCAGATATGTTCGTCGTATTCTTCGTGATGTTTATGATTGTCGTGTTTATGCTCGTCGTGTTTATGGTCTTCATGCTTATGCTCGTCGTGTTTGTGGTCGTCATGCTTATGGTCGTCCTTGTCATGGTCATCGTGCTTGTGGCCGTCCTTGTCGTGGTCATGGTGATGATGCGCCTCCATGCCCTCCACGGCTTCCTCGCGCTTCGCGCGGTCGCCGAGCACGTCCATCAAACGGACGGCGACCATATTCTTATTGACGGCCGCTTTGCGGGCGTCCTCCACCCAGGCGTCGGATTCGCCGCCCACATAAATCAACACGTCGCAGGAGGAGAGCTTCATGATGTCCTCCGCCGTAGGCTGATAACTGTGCATATCCACGCCGTTCCGCAGGAGCAGCGTCAGTTCGGTATCCTTCACCTCGCCGCCCAGGATTTCCTTCGTCCAATCGTAAAGCGGGTAAATCGTCGTGACAATCTTCAATTTCTTGGGCTCGTCCTTTTTCTCGGGCGCGTTCGCGGTTTGGGACCCGCAGCCGCCTAAAAACGCCGCCAGCGCCAGCGCGCAAAGCAGCAGGGAAATCAGTTTCTTCATCATAAGACCTCCGTATGGTTATTTACAATCCGCACACAACCCGTAAAGAACCGTCCGTCTCGGATCGACGGTGAAATCGTGCTCCCCGGAAATATGCTTCTGCATATCCTCGAACTGACCGCAGCGGATATGCAGGAGCCGCCCGCAGCGCTCGCATTTGCAGTGGACGAACGGCGCGTCCGTCGGCTGGTCGCCCACGTATTCAAAGCAGGCGGCGCTGTTTTCATCGACGATGTATTTGCGCAGTACGCCCTCGCGTACCAGCGCGTCCACCTGACGGTAAAGCGTCGTCGTCCCGATGGGCTCTCCCCGCCCTTCGAAATGCGCGCGAATCTCCGCCACCGTGATATGCTTGCCGCGCCGTGTCTCCAAATACTCCATCAGCGCTTCTTTGTGTTTTGTTTTGTATTTCATCGCAACGCTCCTTAAAAAAGAAAATGGAAACCGTTTTCTATTTTAGCAGGCAAATTTTTTCCTGTCAATGAATATGGAAACGATTTCCAAATTCCCCGCGCAAAAAAATGCCCCGTCCTGTTCTTCGCCAGGACGGAGCTGAGTTTCGTAAGTTATTCCGCTTTGAACAACGGCATGGACGCCAGGAAGATGATGTCCGTCCGGTTGGCGGCGTCGCCCTCCGCCACGGCGGCGGCCTGACCGACGACGGTGCCGCCCGCTTTTTCCGCCAGATTCCGCAGCGCCTTCATGGAGCCGCCCAAACTAATGACGTCGTCCAGCAGCAGCACGCGTTTCCCCTTGATGAGGGCAGCGTCCTCCTGCATCAGATACAGCCGCTGCTTGCCCAATGTCGTAATGGACTCATCCTCCACGAACAGGGGATCCTCCATGTACGCCTTGACGGATTTGCGCGCCGTCACATACCGGTTGTGCCCCATCAGGCGGGCCAGTTCTTCCGCCAGCGGGATGCCCTTCGTCTCGGCGGTCATAATGATTTCCGTGTCCTTCGGAACTTTCTCCAGCAGCGCCTCCGCGCATTTCTCCGCCAGCTCCACATCCCCCAGCACTACAAAAGCCGCGATCGCCTTTGTGTCCGAAAGATTCAAGATCGGGAGCTGCCGTGTGCAGCCCGCGATGTGCAATTCATGAAACCGTTTCGCCATAAACCTTTCCCCCTGTTCCTATCTGCCTTCGACATACCGCAAGGCCATATATGCGCGCTTCGCGCCCGCTAACCGCGCTGCCCGTAATAGGCGTTCCGGCCGTGTTTCCTCTTATAATGCTTATCTAAAATATATTGGGGCATCTCGGCTTCAGGATTCAGCCGCAGCGTCTTCAGCGCCATTTCGGCCACAGCCTCCATCACCACGGCATGGTAAACGGAAGCCGCGGCGTCTTTCCCCCAGGCAAACGGGCCGTGGTTCCTGACCAGCACGCCGGGAACCGCCATCGGGTCCAGCTTCCGCTCCGCGAAACATTCCACGATGACCTCGCCGGTGTTCCGCTCGTAAGCTTCCTCCACTTCCGCCTCCGTCAACTCCCTGGTGCAGGGAACCTCGCCGTAAAAATAGTCGGCGTGGGTAGTGCCCAACGCGGGAATGTCCATGCCCGCCTGCGCGAACGCGACGGCGCTGACGGAATGGGTATGCGTGACGCCGCCGAGAGCGGGAAACGCCCGGTAAAGCTCCAAATGCGTCGGCGTATCCGAGGACGGACTGTATCTTCCTTCCACCCTGTCGCCGGTCTCGAGGTCTACCACCACCATGTCTTCCGGCTTCATGCCGTCGTACGGCACACCGGAGGGCTTGATCACCATCAGGTTCTCCTTCCGGTCGGCGCCGCTGACGTTGCCCCAGGTGTAAATCACGACGCCCCGCCGCACCAGTTCGAGATTCGCTTCGCAAACCTGTTCCTTCAATGTCTCCAGCATCGCGTTTTCACTCTCCGCTTTCCGTAATGACGTGCGTCCTGTCGGCGCGGAAATACATCCAGACTTTGCCCTCGAAAATCCGTCGGCCGGGATCGAAGATGTCGGCGAGCCATTCGCGGCCGGTGGCGTCTTTCAGGAAGTAGCGTACCTTTTCCCCGAGGAACATGCTGTACGACACCTCCACGGGCAGGACGTTCTCCGCCTCCGCCTCGTCCTCGGTGTCGGCCAGCCGGATGGACTCGGGACGGACGGACAGCGTGACGGTTCCCGCGGGGCATACGGCGTCCGCCATCAGCGTCGTGTCGCCGTACGACACGATGAGGGCGTCGTTCCCCTCCACCTCTACAAGATTCGTGGTGCCGATGAAGTCCGCCACGAAGGGCGTGCGGGGCGCAAAATAGATTTCATGGGGCGTCCCCTGCTGATGCAGATGCCCTTTCTGCATGATAATGACGGAATCGGACATGGAAAGGGCTTCCTGCTGGTCGTGGGTGACGTAGATCGTCGTCAGCCCCATATCCCGCTGGATGGCCCGAAGCTCCACCCGCACGGATTCACGCAGCTTCGCGTCCAAGTTGGAAAGCGGCTCGTCCAAAAGCAGCACGTCCGGCTTCATGACGAGGGCGCGGGCCACGGCTACGCGCTGCTGCTGGCCGCCGGACATCTGGTTCGGATAGCGGTCGCCCATGCCTTTCAGCTGCATGAGCTTCAGCGCGTCCTCCACCCTTTTTTTCACCTCGGACTCGTCCAGATGGCGGACATGGAGGCCGTAGGCGACGTTTTCATAAACGGTCATATGGGGAAAGAGCGCGTACTCCTGAAAAACCATGGCGGTATTCCGCGCATAGGGCGGGATGTGCTCGATCTGCCGTCCCGCGAGCGTGATGGAGCCGCCGTCCGGTTCGTAGAAGCCCGCGATCATGCGCAGGATCGTGGTCTTGCCGCAGCCCGACGGGCCCAGCAGCGTGACGAAATCCCCCTTCTTCACCTGAAAGCTCACGTCGTGAATTACCTGGGTGCTGCCGAAGAACTTGTTGATATTTTTCAATTCCATTACAATTTCAGCCATCGTCGTTCCTCCTCATGGCATATCGTTTCATTAAGATTATGCGCCGTAGCGAGCGTATGCATCATACGCCTATAAATCGAAAATATTGATCTGGTCGCGCAGGATGAGCTTTGCGAGGCCAAAGGTCAGGAAGATCGTGAGCATCATGCCGACAGCGGTAGCGCTGGCGACGGTCAAAAAGCCCTGATTGGCGAGGCTCATGATGTTGATGGAAGCCAGATTCCATTCGGGCGAGATGAGAAAGATGACGGTGCTGAGCGTATTCATCGACCGCATGAAGGAATAGACGAAACTCACGGAAAGCGAGTTCTTCAGCATCGGAACGATAATCTTCCAAAAGGTGGTCAGGCTGTCCGCGCCGAGATTCGTGGACGCCTGCTCCAGGGATTTCTCGATCTGTGAGAGGCCCGAGACCGCCTGCCGGTAGCCTACCGGGAGCTGACGCAGCGTCATACCGACGACGACGATGACCAGCGTTCCGGTCATTTCCAGCGGACCGGAATTGAAGGCCATGATCAGCGCGAGACCGATGAAGGTACCCGGCAGCGACACCGGCAGCATGGCGAGGAAATCCATGACCGCCCGCCCCGGGAACCGGCGGCGCAGCGTGAGGAAGGCCAGCGCGATGCCGAGGAGCGTAGTGAATACGGCGGTCGTCATGGAGGCCATCCAGCTGTTCTTCAGCGAGGAGGACTGCAGGACGCCCTCGATGAAGTAGTCCATGGTAAAGGTGTAGTCAAAGCCGAACGTCCGCGTAAACGCGAAGAGGCAGACGACGCCGATGATCAGCAGGATGGAAAGGGAAATGAAGCAGCAGAACGCAAACAGCATCCAACGCACCGCGGGGCTCACCGTGACCCGGGTAAGGCCGGCAACCGGCTTGCCGGTGACGGTAACGTAGGAATTCTTTTCCAGATAATAGCGCTGAATGAAGAAGACGATCAGCGTCGGAATGACGAGGAAGACGGAAAGCACGGCGCCCATGGGGAGATTCCATGCCCCCACCACCTGCGCGTAGGCCTCCGTCGCCAATACGTGATAATTCGCCCCGACAAGCATCGGATTGCCGAAGTCGGCGAGGCTGTTGATGGCGACCAGCAGGAAGGCGCTGGCGAGACCCGGCGTCGCCAGCCGCAGTGTGACCGTGCGGAAGAGATAGAAGCCCTTGGCGCCCAAATTTTGCGCCGCCAATTCCAAATTCGGGCTGATGGATTTCAGGACGCCCGAGATCGTGATATAGGCCAGCGGGAAAAAGGCGATGGTCTGTACCACCCAAAGGCCGAACCAGCCGTAAAGGTCGACTTTCAAATCCAAAAGGTTGTAAGTGATGAAGCCGCGCCTCCCGAACAGCATGATAAAGGCAAGACCCGAAACCACCGTGGGCGCCATGGAGGGCAACAGCGCAACGACCTGGAAGAACCGCCGTCCCGGCAGGTCGGTGTAATTCATCGCGTATGCGTAGAGGAATCCCATGACCATCGCGGACGCCGTCGATAAAAGGGAAGAAAAGAGCGTATGGACAAAAGCCTCCTGGAATTCCTTGCCCGTGATGGCCAGCGCCCAATCCAGCGCCGACGGCACCAGGATGAGCTTGATAAACGGATAAATGATAAAGACCGCAAACATCAAAAAGAGCAGTCCGATGGCCAGCAGAAGCTGCGGCTCGCGGCGAAGCGCACGAATCTCCGACGCCCAGCCCGTCTGCTCACGGCCGGCAGAAGCTGCCTGCATAGTATCACCTCATATAGGAACCGCTGCACAAGTCACGCCCGAAACAGTCCTCCGGACGGTTTCACCTTTGCCGGATCTTTTTTCGCCATGCTGCTCTTGCCTGACGAGAACTCCCCCGGCAGGATTCCGGCCTGACTTGTCCATCGTTTCCCAAAGAATAAGAGTGAAGCGGAGGGGAAAGTCCAGAGACGACGCTTCCGCCATTTCTCCGTACTCTTCACTCCCCACGCTTCACTCTGTCAGTTTCTTTTCGAGATTTTTATGGAACCACGGTTCCGCTTAGAGCCCCGCGAACTTCGCCGTGAGAGCGTCCTTCTCCTTGCCGGCCTTCGCGAAATCATAATCCTTGTAAAGAGGCAGCTCGTTCAGCGGCTTGCTGCCCGCCGGCGTAATGGACTTCGGGTTGCAGGCGATGCCGTTCGCCGTCTTGACCATCGCGTCGCCGGCTTCCTTCGACATCATGTAGTCGATGAAAGCGTTCGCGGCAGCGTCATGCGGCGCGCCCTTCAGCTTCGAGACACCGCAGAGCGTCCAGCCCGCGTTCGGGAATACCGTGCTGATAATCTTCTGGCCTTTGTTGCTGACGTTCATCTGGTCGGACAGGAAATTCACCGTGATCAGGAACTCGCCCGCGCCGCACTTCTGCGCCGGCGTGAAACCGGACGGCGTAAGCTGCGCCACGTTCGCCTTGATGCCCTTCAGGAGCTCCAGACCTTTCTCCTCGCCCATGCACTGCACGACGGAAGTGAGGAAGGTGCTGCCCGTTCCGGATTTCGCCGGATCCGGCATGATGATCTCGCCCTTGAACGCCGGATTCAGGAGATCCTCCAGCTTCGTGGGCATCTCCACCTTGCCCTTGAACTCTTTGTTGAAACGCGCCTCGTTCACGCCGATGGCCAGCGTCTCCAGATACGTGCCTTTCCAGAAGCCGTCTTTATCCACATAGGCGGCCGGCAGATTCTTCTCGTCCGGCGACGTGTACTTCGTCGTGATGCCCTCGGCCTTCATCTTCTCATGAGCGTCAATGGTGCCGCCCAACCAGACGTCGGCTTTCGGCGCATCCTTCTCCGCGATCAGACGCGCAACGGCCTCGCCGGTCGGCAGGCGGATGAATTTCACTTCGCAGCCCGTCTTCTCTTTGAAGCCCTTCGCCAGCTCCTTCGTCGTGTCCTCATGGAAAGAGACGTACAAGACGACTTCTTTTCCCTTGAGAGACTGCTCCGCCTTGGCATCCTTCGGCTTCTCTCCCCCGCCGCCGCCTCCGCAGCCAATCGCGGTCAGCATACAGGCACCTGTCAGGAACGCCGCTGCCATCTTCTTGAAATTCATTTCATCCATCTCCCCTTTCAGATAATTCTTACAATCACCTGCCTTCATTATATCATCTGCCCGTCAGAAAACAAGAGGGATTTCCGCCCACGCTTCGGAGAAAATTGACCCGAAATTCCTGCGCCGCGCCGTAAACCGCCGTTCCTCGAACGCATGCCGCGATGCGCCGGCAGATCACATTTTCATTCCCCGGCAAGGGCTTCCTATAAAAAAACATAAATCATCGATTTCGTGCATTTTTTTCTCGCTTTGAAAAGGATATATCCATACGGTGCAGAATATATAAATAAGGTTTGCATTGTTCGCGATGGGAGATGTTTTCTGTGAAATCCGCGGGGCAGAAAGAATTCATGAAGGAAGCTGTCATCGGCTGCGTCATTGTCGCCGCCATTCTTTTATTCGGTACCATCATCACGGGCAGGAACGCCAGCGAGGACACGGAATCCGCCGTCCACGCGGTGAGCCTGATGTATCTCGACGAGCTGGCGGAACGCCGCGCGCAGGTCGTTTCCTCTACGCTGGCGGGCTATGCCGCCAACATGGACGCCGCCGTCGGGCTGCTCACAACCGACGACTTGGCCAGCGTGGCAAAACTGCAGGCGTACCAGGCGCGCATGAAGCAGCTCTACGGGCTGGAAAAATTCGCCTTCGTGGACAGCGACGGCCTGATCTACACCTCCCGGGGCACGCGGACAGATATCCAGCTTTACAAATTCGACTACAACCATATCGCGGGACCGGAAGTCTCCCTGAAAAACGCGGACGGCGCGAAAAAAGCCGTCATCGCCATGCCGGTGGACCGTCTGTCGCTGGAAGGGAAAACGCTGGTCGCCTGCTTCATGGAGATTGACATGGGCCGTATGCTTCGGAGTCTTTCCCTGCAAACGGACAACAACAACACTACATTCTGCAACATATACACCCGTAAGGGCTCGGCGCTGTCGGACATGGTGCTCGGCGGCCTCGCCAGCGAGGACAATCTCCTGGAAGCGCTCGGGCACGCGGAGTTCAAGAAAGGACATTCCTTCCAGTCGGTGGCGGCGGACTTCGAGGACGGCAGGGCCGGCGTGGTGTCCTTCACTTACGGCACGATCCGGGAGACGCTTTGCTATGTGCCGATCAAGGGAACGGATTGGATGCTCACCTATCTTGTGCGGGACAGCGTCATCAACGAACAGATCAGTCCGATTGCCGACGGGATTGCCCGTCGCAGTCTCGCACAATCCGCGCTGACGGCGGTCGCTCTCTTAGCGGTGTTCGCCGTTCTCTACATGCAATCCCGACGAGCCGCCCAGATGACGCTGGAGAAGGAGGTCTCCGAAGCCGAGAACCGGGGCAAGCAGCAGGAACTGGAGGAACAGCTTGCGCTGCAGGAGGAGCTTTTGGCGCAGGAGCAAAACAAGGCGCAGCAGGAAAACGTCATCAATTCCCTTGCCGCCAATTACCGAAGCGTCTACTACGTCGACCTCGACACTGACGACGCGGTATGTTACCGCGCGGACGATCCCTTGGAGGACGCGCCGAATCTTGGCGAGCACTTCCCGTATCATCAGAAATTCACCTCCTATGGCGAACGATTTGTCAATCCGGAATATCAGGGCGAATTCTTCCGCTTCATCGAGCCGGGGGAGATTCGTCGTCATCTGGCTGAGGAGTCGGTTTTCAACTATCGTTATCTGGCGAAGCATCACGGCGAGGAACGCTATGAGCAGCTTCGGATTTCCGCCGCGAATACCGTAGCAAACGAAACGGGCATGGTCGTCCACGCCGTCTGTATGGGATTCGCGGACGTCGACGCGGAGATGCGCCGCGACCTGCAGAGGAAACAAGAGCTGGAGAACGCGGTGCAGGCCGCCAGGGAATCCGGTGAAGCGGCGGAGGCGGCGAACCAAGCGAAGTCGGCGTTCCTTTCGATGATGAGCCACGAGATACGGACGCCGATCAACGCCGTCATCGGCATGAACGAGATGATCCTGCGGGAGAGCGCCGAAGAAAACGTGCTGACCTATGCGGAAAACGCCCGGGCCGCTTCCATGAGCCTGCTTTCCATCATCAACGATATTCTCGATTTCTCCAAGATCGAGGCGGGCAAGATGGACATCCTCCCGACGGAATACGCGCTGCCCTCCCTTGTGAACGACCTCGTCAATCTCGTGCGCCTGCGGGCGGAGGAGCACGGCCTTGCCCTTTACGTCAAGGTCGATCCGGACACGCCCAACACTCTCTTCGGCGACGAGATCCGGGTCAAGCAGATCATCACCAATATCCTGACCAACGCGGTAAAATACACGGAAAAGGGTTCCGTGTCCTTCTCTATCGGGTTCCATCAGACGGCGCCGGACGAGATCGCCCTCGACGTGTCCGTCACCGACACCGGCCGCGGCATCAAGGCGGAAGACATCGAAAAGCTTTTCGCCGCCTTCAACCGGTTGGACGCGGAAAAGACGCGAAATATCGAAGGCACCGGTCTCGGCCTCAACATCACGCAGCAGCTTCTGGATTTGATGGGAAGCCGCCTCGAGGTACGGAGCGTGCTCGGCAAAGGCTCGACCTTCTCGTTCTCCCTGCCGCAGAAAGTAGTGGACTGGGAAGGCGTCGGCGATCTTTCCGCAGCATTGAAACGTATGGAGGCCAAGCGCGTTCGCCGGCACGCAGGCTTCGTTGCGCCGAACGCGCGAATCCTCGTGGTGGACGACGCGCCGATGAATATCGCGGTCATCTCGGGACTCCTGCGGCGCACGAAAATTTTTGTGGACACGGCCTCCAGCGGCGAGGAATGCATCGAGAAATTCGGAGCGAATCAATACGACCTTGTCTTCCTCGACCATCGGATGCCGGGCATGGACGGCATGGAAACGCTGGGCGAGCTGCGGCGCCTCTATCCGGGCAAAGCCAAGGACACGCCGATCATCTCCCTGACGGCAAACGCGGTTTTCGGCGCGAAGGAGGAATATCTCGCCGCCGGGTTCGCGGACTATCTCTCCAAGCCCGTCATGCCCGACGCACTGGACGAGATGATCCTGAAGCATCTGCCCGCCGATAAGCTTATTTTCGCGGAGGTGGGCGAAGAGGCGGAAGACACGCCTCTCCCGGATTGGCTCAGCGATATCCCGCTGATCTCCACCCGCCGGGGCGTCGAGTTCTGCGGCGGCAATCAGGAATACCTCGACGCGCTCAAGATTTTTGCCACTTCCATCGAAGAACGCGCCGACGAACTGGAGCGGCTCTACAAGAGCCACGACTACAAAGAGTACACGGTAAAAGTCCACGCCCTCAAGAGCATGGCAAAATCCATCGGCGCCGCGGAACTTTCCGAGCTGGCGGCGGAAATGGAGGAAGCAGGCAAGAATCGCGATATTGCCGCGCTCACCGCAGGCGCCGAAGTGCTGCTTTCGCTCTATCGCAGCCTTGACGAGCCGCTGAAACGGCTGACAGAAGAAACGCCGAAGCAAGACGACGGCGCGGAGGCGGAAAAAACGCTCGTCACCGACCGACGGCACACGCTGCTCTTGGTGGACGACGACGAGGACTTCCTCGCGCTGGTAACGCGCTGGCTCAAAAAGGACTACGCGGTGACGGCAGTCAATTCCGGCAGGAAGGCCTTGAAATATTTGGAGAAAGAGCGGCCCGACCTCGTGCTGCTCGATTACGAGATGCCTGAAATGAACGGCGCCGACGTGCTGGAGCAAATCCGTGAAACGCAAAGGCTTCATGATTTGCCGGTGGTGTTCCTGACCGGAACGGAAGACAAGGAAAATATCAGGAAAGCCGAGCATTTGCATCCTGACGGCTTCCTGCCAAAGTCGATGGGAAAGAAAGGGCTTCTGATGGGAATCGCCACGTTCTTTGACCGATGAGCTTCCCCACCCCGCATTGAATTCCTTTTCCCCATCGAATGATGCAAGGCAAATCGCCATAAGAAGGTTGTGATTCCATGCTGCAAAAAACGCTGATTACGAACAACGCCGACGAGCTCGCGGCCTATATCGAGGAAATCAAGGGCCTGCCCGAATACGCGCGCAAAGGGGACAAACTGCTGCTCTTCAGCAGCCCCGACGCCGATCGTGAAACGCTTGCCGCGCGGGTTGATACAGTGCGGCGTGCACTGCCCGGAATCAAGATCGTCGGCATGACCACGCACAGGAACGAAGTGGAAAACGGCTTCGCACTGGAGGGCGAAGATTATTCGTTCCTGCTGATGGAGCAGGCGAAGGCGGAGCTTCTCTATTATGACTGCCGAAAGATTTCCATAAAGGACGCGGGGCAGAAGTTCCAGGACGCGGTCCGGGCCCGGAAACACGTCGCGGCCATCCTGCTGTTCACGGCGGGCATGGAGTTTGAGATCGACCAGTTCCTGACCTTTCTCCTGAATGAGAATGGAGGCTACGAAATCCCGATCCTCGGCGCGCAATCCGGCGCGCAGCATCCCTATATCTGCGGCACGTTCCGGGACGGGGAGCCGGACGACCGGGGCATCGTCGCCGTCGTCCTCTATGGGAAAGGCCTTTCCGTCTATTACAATTACGATATGGGCTGGACGCCCATCGGCAAGGAGATGAAAATCACCGGCACCGACGGGCGGACCCGCGTCACGTCTATCGACGGCCGCCCGCCGGTGGACATTTACCGCGAATATCTCGGCGTGGAGCCGGACGAGTATTTTGTTGAAAACGTGCGGGAATTCCCTTTCATCTGCCGACGGGGAGAGCATCTGGTCGTCCGCACGCCGTCGGGTTACGACGAGGAAGGCGGCATATCGTTTATCGCGCGGGTCAACCAGGGGGACACCGTGCAGCTTTCCTACGGCAATCCGCGCCGTCTGCTGGAAAAAACGCGTGTCTACGCGGAGTCCATGCAGGCCTTCGGGCCGCAGGCGCTTTTCCTCGTGGTCTGCGAGAATCGCGTCCGCTTTCTCGCCTCCCAGGCCGCCTCCGACGTCGCCGCGTATCGCGCGATTATGCCCCAGTCTTCATGGATGCGCGGCTATACCGCCATCATGCTGGACAAGAAAGGCGGCGGCCTTGTGAACGCCGCCATCGTGTCCGTCGGAATGCGCGAGGGCTCTCAGAGCAAAGAAGACGCTTCACGACCCGTCGTCCTCCCGGCGGAAACGCAGGCTGCGGGCGCCATCCCCAGAGAGCAGCGGCTTGCGATGTTCCTCGAGAAGACCACGCAGGAGCTGGAAAACATGGCGGTGGAGGCGAACGCCGCCAACCGCGCGAAATCCGAGTTCCTCTCGATGATGTCCCACGAGATCCGCACGCCGATCAACGCCGTGCTCGGCATGAACGAAATGGTTTTGCGCGAATGCGACGACGAGAACGTGATGACATACGCGGAAAACGCCCACGCAGCGGGGCTCTCGCTGCTCGGCATCATCAATGAGATCCTCGATTTCTCGAAAATCGAGGCGGGCAAGATGGAGATCGTGCCGCAGGAATACGAGCTGGCCTCCCTCATTAGCGACCTTGTGAACCTGATCCGCATGAAGGCGGAGGAACGCGGCCTGTCCCTCTATGTGAAGGTCGCGCCGGAAACGCCGTCCCGCCTTATCGGCGACGAGCTGCGCATCAAGCAGATCATCACGAACCTGCTGACAAACGCGGTGAAATATACGGAAAAAGGATCGGTGACGCTTTCGGTGAACTATCGGCGCGTCGGAGACGGTGAAATGATGCTCGACGTATCGGTCGAGGATACGGGCGTCGGCATCCGGGAAGAGAATATCCAAAAGCTGTTCCACGCCTTTGACCGCATCGACGCGGAGCGCACGCGAAAAATCGAGGGCACGGGGCTTGGCATCAACATCACCCAGCGGCTCTTGAAACTGATGGGCAGCGGTCTTGACGTCAAGAGCACGTTCGGCGTAGGCTCGGTCTTCTCCTTTGCAGTGCCGCAGAAAGTCGTCAGCTGGAAGGGCATCGGCGATATCACCAAGGCGCTGAAGAAGGTCAACGACAAGCGGGCCAAGCGCAAGACGCGTTTCACGGCGCCGAACGTACGGATCTTGGTGGTGGACGACGCGCCGATGAATATCGCCGTAATCTCCGGCTTGCTGAAGCGGACGAAAATCCAGGTGGACACCGCCGAGAGCGGCGAGGAATGCATCGAGAAATTCGCGGTCAAGTCCTACGATCTCGTGTTCCTTGACCACCGGATGCCGGGCATGGACGGTCCGGAGACGCTTGGGCAGCTCCAGAGGCGTTTCGCGGCGAAATTTGCGGAGACGCCGGTGGTTTCCCTGACGGCCAACGCCATGTCCGGCGCGCGGGAAGAGTATATCGCGCTGGGCTTCAGGGACTACCTGTCGAAGCCCGTCATGGCGGAGGAATTGGAAGCGCTGCTGCTGCGTGTGCTGCCCCCGGAGAAGATCGTCGTGAAGGACGAAACGGAAGAAATCCAGGAACTGTCGGATGACACGCCGCTGCCCGACTGGCTGATAGAATCGCCGTTCTTCAATACGAAAAAGGGCGTGCTGTTTTGCGGCGGCAACGCCGAATATTTGGAAACCCTTGCGCTGTTCGGGAGGTCGATTCATTTCCAGTCGTCTGAAATCGAGCGTTTTTGGAAGGAAAAGGACTACGACGCCTATACGATTAAGGTCCATTCGCTGAAAAGCATGGCCAAGGCCGTCGGCGCGATGAAGCTTTCCCGTCTGGCGGCGGAGCTGGAGGAGGCGGGGAAAGAGGGCGATATCAGTTCCATCGAGAACGGGACGGAGGCGCTGCTCACCCTCTATCGGAATCTGAGCAAGCCTTTGTCGCGGCTGAACGAGGAGGCCGCGTCGCTGTCCCCCGCCCCAAAGAAGGAGCAGGCCGACGCGGTGACGACGAAGCGCCACACAATCCTCCTGGTGGACGACGACGACGATTTCCTGGCGCTGACGAGCCGCTGGCTGAAAAAGGACTATGCGGTCACGGCAGTCAATTCCGGGAAAAAGGCGCTGGCGGCGTTGGAAAAGGAAATCCCCGAGCTGCTCCTGCTCGACTACGAGATGCCGGACATGAACGGCGCGGAAGTGCTGCGGCAGATTCGCGCCAACCCGAAACTCAAACGTCTTTCCGTGGTCTTCCTGACCGGCACCGAGGACAAGGAAAACGTCAGGAACGCCGAAAGCCTGCACCCGGAAGGCTTCCTGCTGAAGACGATGGGAAAATCGGGGCTCTTGATGGGGATCGCGGCGTTTTTCGACTGACCGCTGCCTCTGCCGGAAGGACGCAAGCACAGGCTGCGATCGGACCCTATCGTATCGTCGTTTTGCCGCAGACATGAAAAATTTCCGGCGCAGGAAGGACGCATCTTCCTGAACCGGAAATTTTTTTCATATGGAAATTTTCAGCGAATTTTGCAATCCCTTGCCTTGCAATCGATTGCACGCAGTTCGTTTTCGTCAAAAAAGCTGAGGTAAGAAATTCTCACCTCAGCTTTTTTCATGTGCTTCAAACCCACGGTATCACTGCATATTTTTTACGCCATGCGATAATGGAAAATGCTCATCACGAAGAAGCGGTTCAGCGCGTCCAAGAGCTCCGACTTCCGGCAGGTTTTCAAAAGGTAGCCGTCGGGGCGATGCTGGACGATGCGCATGACGCTCTCCCGGTCGTTGACGCCGGTGAGGAAGATGATCGGGATGTCCGCTGTTTGCGGCGTAGCGTGCAGCCATTGCATCACGTCGTAACCGTCGAGATCAGGCATCTCGTAATCCAGCAGGATCAAATCGGGCAGCGGATGATGCTGGAGATAGTTCACGGCTTCGACGCCGGAGGTCACGCCGACGACGTCGTAATAGGTATGCAGCCAGTAGTTCATGATCATCAGGAAATCACTGTCGTCGTCCACGACGAGAAGCGTCTTCCGGCGCCGGAACTCATCGTGCGCGTCCGCCAGCTCCGTGAGGTCGTCGGCGACGTCGTTCATGTCCAGCGGGCGTACATAGATATGCGCCGCCCATTGAGAGCTGCCCATCTTCTTGACCTGCGCGCGGGTCGCGTTGTCCACGATCAGGCACATGGATTTGTGCTCGTCGCGGCAAAGGTCGGCCAGATAGTGCATGACGATTTCCGTCTTCGGGCTGGTGTAATCGAGGTAGCAAAGGAAAATATCGGTGTTGTGACGATTCTTGTTGATTGCGTCGATGTCCGACGGAATCGCGATGACGCGGAAGCCCGCCTCGGTCAGCCGGTTTTCCACCGCCTGCGTTACGATATGCTTCTCCTGCCCGATGTAGATCATCGTGCGTTCGGGCGTCTTCATGATTCGCCCTCCGCGTCCTCGGACAACGGCGAGAGATGGTCGGCATAAGCGCGATACGCCGAAAGGAGCATCGGCGTCTTTTCCCGGATGACGTCAAAATCGCTGTTTTTTCCGGCCGCCTCCATCTCGGCGGCGGCTTCCGAAAGGCTCAATGCGCCGACGAGGCGTGCCATGCTTTTTAGGGAATGTACTTTCAGCGTATAGCGGCTGAAATCCTCCTCCGCGAGCAGCCGCTCGATTTCGTCGGCTTTATCCGTGACGGACGCGGCAAAGACGGCCAGCGCGTCCACATAGTCGTCCGCAGTTTCACAGTTCCCCATGCCGCAGGCGAGGTCGAGTCCCGGCACGCCGGAAAGCCAGCGGGGGAGCTTCGCCAGCTCCACCTTCAGCTTCGCTTCCTCGTCCTCACGGTTCCGATGACTTTCGACGCTGCCCTCGGGCAGGTATTCCATCAGCACGTCCGAAAGGCGCTGGGGCTGAATGGGTTTGATCAGCACGTCGGCGAAGCCCGCCGCTTTGTAAAGGTTGATATTGTCCTTCGCCGCTTCCACCGTATGGCAGACCACCGGCACCTCGCGCCCCTGCTCCTTGAAGATCTCCTTGAGCTGCACGAAAGTGTCCACGCCGTCGATGCCCGGCATCCTGTGGTCGAGCAGGATCAGGTCGTACTTATTCTCACGGCAAAGCTGCAGGCATTCCTCGCCGCTTGACGCAAGATCGGACAATACGCCGTTTGACGCCAAGAGCGACGAGAGAATCATGCGGTTGACCCGCATATCATCCACGATCAGCACACGGGACTGCGGTTTTGTTTCCATAGGGATTCAACCTTCTTTCCAAATGGTCTGCGTACATAAAAAGTATAGCATAAGAAGCCGGCGGCGAAAATGATTTTCCAATATCAATATATTTATATTCAACGCAGACGGCGACTTTCCCTGCCTCTCCCTGGAATGTTTTGAAAAAATGCGTCTGTCTAATCATTTCCAAGAGCAAAAATCATACAAAAAGACCTCCGGGATTCCCCGGAGACCTCGATCTCTTTATGTCTTTTTTCATATTTAGTATTTCATTATGATATTATATCACGATTCTCGCTAAACCGCATTTTCGCACTGGAAAAGCCTGCCCCATAAGGCGCAAATAAGGCGCATTGGGGCCCAAAAGATACAAAAAGACTTCGGGGCGATGTGCCTCGAAGCCTTGATTTTCCTATGGAGCTAGCTATAGGACTTGAACCTACGACCTGCTCATTACGAATGAGCTGCTCTACCAACTGAGCTAAGCTAGCGTGACTGACAAGAAATAGTATAACGTAGATATCGCTTGTCTGTCAATAGGTTTGAGAAATTTCTTTGGCAAGTCCCTCCGCGCCCGCCCGGCGAAGATGTTTCCATTTCTCCCGCTTTCTGCTATACTGTAAAGCGTGTTATGCGAATCCGCATCCAGCCGCCTGCGGCGCTTTTTGCCGCCGGCGCCAATGAATCACCGGAAAGGAAGAGTCCCATGAAGGAAAAAGAACAGGATGTGTCGCTGCCTCACGGCGAGGACCAGATCATCAAGATGGATATCCTCGGCATGATCCACAGTGCGGAAAATCCCTTCGATATTATCTACCACGTTGCGAATTATTTGGAAGACAAGTCAAAGGAAGCCGGCTACGCCCAAATCGTGCTGGAAAATATGCGGACGGTTTACGGCGTCGTGCTCGGCGAGCAGAAGCTCCTGACCGACGAGCTGCACGACGTGGAGAAGCGCCTGCAGCATATCGAGGAAGTGCTGAAGACCACGGAGCTGACCGAGGAGGAATCCATCCGCGCCGATTTCGCGGTGACGCTGCACAAGAAGAACATCGAGCGGCTCAAACTGCGCATCCACGAGCTGAAAGCAAACGGCGAATCCCTGTACTTCGTGAAAAAATGACCCAAGACGCAGAAAAGCGGAAGTCGATAGTGACTTCCGCTTTTTTATTTCCCTTTTATTCTTCCCGCGCTTTTTCCCGCAGATACTCGCTCATGGCTTCTGCCACGTGCCGTGCGCTCTTCACGGCCTGCACTACGTTAAACGGGCCGAGGGTCACGTCGCCGCCCGCAAATACGCCCAGGCGCGTCGTCCTGCCGCTCTCGTCCACTTCCAACAGGCCCCTCTCATTGCTGTCAAGGCCGATGGTGGTGCTGGAGAGCTTGTCCTTCGCCCGCTGGCTGACGGCGATGATCGTGCTGTCCGCCGCCGAGATGGCCGGCTCGCTGCGGGAAACGATCTCACCCGCGTCATTATAAGTACGATGCACGAAAAGCGGCCCCTCGTCGGTGATGGCGAGGGTTTCCACGCCGTAGGCGATCTCCACGCCGTCCGCCAGCGTATACTCCACTTCCCGTTTGCTGGCGGTCACTTTGTTGTCCCGGGAATAAATGGTAACGTAGCGGCTGCCGTGCCGGATGACCGTGCGCGCCACGTCCATCGCGGAGTTGCCCGCGCCGATGATTGCCACCGTATCGCCCAGCTCGTAGGCGTCGGGATTTTGCAGATAATCGACGGCATAATGGACGTTTCCGAGGCTCTCCCCCTTGACGCCGAGCCTGCGCGCCCGCCAGGTGCCGACGCCGATGAACACCGCGTCGAAGCCGTCGTCGAAAAGGTCGTCGATGCGGAGCGCGCCGCCGATAGTGGTATTCGGACGAATGTGGACGCCCAGCGCCCGGAGTTTCTTCTCATAGCGATCCAGGATTTTCTTCGGCAGGCGGAACTCGGGAATGCCATAGCGGAGCATGCCGCCGATCTTGTCCTTCCGCTCAAAGACGGTGACGTTGTAACCCTCCCGTGCAAGACGAACCGCCACGGTCAGCCCCGCGGGGCCGCTGCCGATGACGGCGACCTTCTGCCCCTTGTCTGGCTCCCGCGTCGCCACGAGGCGGTCAAGATACGCGTCGGAAATGTAATGCTCAATGCTGGAGATCTGTACCGGGCTGTCCGATTCCTTCCCCTGGATGCAATGCCCTTCGCACTGCCCTTCATGATCGCAGACCAGCGAGCAAAAAACGCTCATCGGGTTATTGTCGAAAAGCATCGTGCCGGCCTCGTTCAGATTGCCTTCGAGAAACAGCTTGATCATTTCGGGAATATTCGTCTTCACCGGGCAGCCGTCCTCGCGGCAGGTCGGCTCGCTGCATTGCAGGCAGCGCCGAGCTTCGCGGATAACATGGATCGCCATTTCCTCACCTCATCGTGAATATTGGATTTTAACTCTTTTAGTGTACCACAACTACGCTTACTTTTCCATTCGAAAATCCCCATGCGCGATACAAATCGGCATGGGGATCAAAAAGACAGGAGCTGTCTACACAACCTCGGTCTTCCAATATTGAGTATCGTGAATTGCCGCAAGCCGCAAATGCTTTTCCGCCGCCTCGGCCGCTATCCGGTGCGCCGCCTCACGTCTTTCCCGTTTTTTCGCCTGTTCCCGTTCAATCTGGCGCAGTGTGTGTTCGTCCGGGCCGATCATCCCGCCGCCGCTCGTCACGCAGGCATGTTCGACCTCGCCTTCTTCATTCAGCACGATCACCGAGCCATACGTTCTCGTACCGTAGAATTTTGTCCCCGGCATCGGAAGGAACGGCTGCGGACGATGAAACGAATAGACGCGTTCGACAGCATCCGCCGCTTTACGCGCAAGCGCCGGATCGTGCCTCATCTTCTCGTCCAGTTCCGGCGGCACGAAAATCGCATGTCTTCCAAGCGTCGCCTGCGTTTTCGCCTGCACCTCCGCATCGAGCTGCGGTGGATTTGCCCGCGACGGACGCCAGGAAAGAACGCTTGCATCCGGCTCCTCCCGCATCAGCCTGCCAAAGGGGAAATCGTTGTGCTGCCACTCTGCGTCGGAAATACCGGACGCGTCCATCACATGATAAAACCACTGACCCGCGCCCTGCGGAAAATATTTCCCGTACGCGGCTTTCCACATATCCGCGAAGCTTCCCGCCGGCTGTGACGCCGTTTGCAAAACATCCGCAAAAGCTGCGCCGCCTGACGGAAGCGCCTGCGCCGGACCGCCGTTTTTCGATGCCGCCGTTTCCCACAATGCCAAAGAGCGCACGGAATCCATCTGCATATACCAAATCCCCTTCCGGCTTCCATGCTTTCGTTTTCATTCTCGTCCTCTGCCTATATATCGTCATTTCCCCGCAAAACTTAATGGTCGGGCGCGAAAGACGAATATCCCGGCGTGAAATCCTTCAGCCCCCTTTTCCACGAAAAAACCGCAAGTCCGACGAAGATTCGCCGAAGCTTGCGGTTGTTTATCGTGTTACTGCACGGCCAGCGCGGCCTTGATGAAGTCGCGGAACAGCGGATGCGGTTTGTTCGGTCTGGATTTCAGCTCGGGATGGAACTGGGAGCCGACAAACCACGGGTGATCTTTCACCTCGACGACCTCCACGAGGCTGTCGTCGGGCAGCGTGCCCGCGATGATGAGCCCCGCCTTTGTCAGCTGGTCCCGATAGGCGTTGTTGAACTCGAAACGGTGACGATGACGCTCCTGCACTTCCTCTTCTCCGTAAGCGGCCATCGTATTCGTGCCCGCGCGCAGCTTGCAGGGATAAGCGCCGAGGCGCATGGTGCCGCCCTTCTCGACAATCCCCTGCTGGGAATCCATCAGCGCGATAACCGGGTTCTTCGTCTCCGCGTTGAACTCGGTGCTGTGGGCGTCGGCAAGATTGCAGACGTCCCGCGCGAACTCGATGACCGCGCACTGCATGCCGAGGCAGAGGCCGAGGAACGGAATCTTGTTTTCCCGTGCGTAGCGGATGGCGCGGATCTTGCCCTCGACGCCCCGGTCGCCAAAACCGCCGGGAACAAGGATGCCCTTGCACCCGTCGAAGATCTCGTCCAGCGCGGCGTCTTCCTTTTCCAGCGACTCGGAATTCACCCACTGGATGCGGATTTCTGCGTCGTTGGCGATGCCCGCGTGATGAAGCGCCTCGGTGACGGACATATAGGCATCCGGCAGCGCGACGTACTTTCCGACCACGGCGACCTTGACTTTATGGGTCGGATGCTGGATCTTGTAGACCATCTTTTCCCATTCTTCCATGTTCGCCGGGGAAACGTCCATATTCAGCTTTTCGAGGACGATGCGGTCGAGGCCCTCTTTCTGCATCATCAGCGGCACTTCGTAAATCGTGGAAGCCGTGCGGTTCTCAATGACCGCGTTCACGTCCACGTCGCAGAACAGCGCCAGCTTCTCTTTCATATCCTTCGACAGCGGCTTTTCCGTGCGGCAGACGAGGATATCCGGCTGGATGCCGATGCCGCGCAGCTCCTTGACGCTGTGCTGGGTCGGTTTCGTCTTCAGCTCGCCCGCAGCGGAAATGTACGGCACCAGCGTCACATGAATATAGAGGACGTCATTCTTGCCGACTTCCTTCTTCACCTGGCGGATCGCCTCGATGAACGGCAGGCTCTCGATATCGCCCACAGTGCCGCCGATCTCGGTGATGACCACGTCCGCCTCGTCCGCTTTCGCCACGTCGTAAACGCGCTGCTTGATCTCATTCGTGATATGGGGGATGACCTGCACCGTCGAGCCGAGATAGTCGCCCTTGCGCTCCTTGTTCAGCACCGACCAATACACCTTTCCGGCGGTGATGTTCGACATTTTCGTCAGGCTGATGTCGATAAAACGCTCATAGTGTCCGAGATCGAGGTCCGTCTCCGCGCCGTCGTCCGTCACGAAAACCTCGCCGTGCTGATACGGGCTCATGGTGCCGGGATCGATATTGATATACGGGTCGAATTTTTGGATCGTGACCTTGACGCCGCGATTTTTCAGAAGCCGCCCCAGCGAAGCCGCCGTAATGCCCTTGCCCAGCGACGATACGACGCCGCCCGTAACGAAAATATACTTTGCCATAATGACCTCCTGTTTCCGTCGGGTACGCGAAAAGAATTCCTAACCTTGCACTTTATTCCTGAATGCTCTCCAACAACTTCTCCCGGCGGCGGCTCGACTTCGAAGCGGAAGACGACGTCCCCGCGGCCGAGCTGGACCGCTTGGTTTCCGGCGGGTTCCATTCGGTCAGCCCCCACATGCTCTTTCCCACATGATGGAAGCGGCTGTCCATATTGATCTGCGTATAGACCTCCGCGATAGCCCTGGAAAGGGACTGCACCGGCTTCGCCTTCTTCTTGATGACCTCCGTGACGAGGTCCTTGTAATAGATCGGCTCGCCCTTCTTGGAGAGAATGTAATACGCGACGTCCGTCTCCGAACTTTTTGCATAATTCATGATACCGAAAAATCCTCCTTACCGTCCTTACATTTTTTCGGGCGCGCTGACGCCCAATATATGAAGCGCATGGCGAATCACCTGCGCCGTCTTCCCTGCCAACGCGAGACGCGCTCCCGCCAGCTCCGGCTCCACGCCCATGATGCGGCAGCGGCTGTAAAAACTGTGGAACGCGCTCGCCATTTCATGCGCAGCCCGGGCGATACGCTGGGGCGCAAGGTCGGCGGCCGCCTTCTCCACCTCTCTCGGGTATTCCTCGATCTTCTTGATGAGATCGAACTCCGACTCGTCCGTCAGAAGCGCGAACGCATCGCTTTCTTTGAGCCCCGTCTCCGCCGCCTGCCGGAACACGCTGGCAATGCGCGCGTGGGCGTACTGGACGTAATAGACCGGGTTCTCGCTGGACTGGGACTTCGCCAAATCGATATCGAAATCCAGCTGGCTGTCCGGCGAACGCATCACAAAGAAATACCGCGCCGCGTCCGTGCCGACCTCCTCGATCAGCTCGGCCAGCGTCACGCTCTCGCCGGTACGCTTCGACATCTTCACGGCCTCGCCGCCGCGCAGGAGGCTCACCATCTGCAGAAGCATCACCGTCAGCTTCTCCGGGTCGCCGCCCATCGCTTTGATGGCCGCCTTCACGCGGCAGATATAGCCATGATGGTCCGCGCCCCACAGATTGATGACGCGCCCGAAGCCGCGCTCAAACTTGTCCTTGTGATAGGCGATGTCCGCCGCCAGATATGTCGGCTCGCCGCCCGCGCGGATAACCACGCGGTCCTTGTCGTCGCCGTAATCCGTCGAGCGCAGCCAGAGAGCGCCGTCCTTCTCGTAAATATTCCCGTTGGCGCGGAGCTTCTCCACCGCCGCATTCACCTTGTCCGGGTGCAGCGTCCGCTCGCTGAACCAGACGTCGTACTGCACGTTGAACGCCGCCAAATCCTCTTTCAGGGCCGCGAGCTTTTCCGACAGCGCGCGCTCCTTGAAAATCGCCAGCCGTTCCGCCTCGGGCATCGAAAGGTATTTGTCCCCGTCCTTCTCCCGGATGCGCCGTGCCGTCTCCACGATATCCTGTCCGCGGTAGCCGTCCTCCGGCACTTCCACGTCCTGCCCGCAAAGCTGCAAATACCGCGCGTTCACCGACTCAGCCAAATGGTCGATCTGGTTGCCCGCGTCGTTGATGTAATACTCCGCTTCCACGTCGTAGCCCGCCGCGCGCAGGAGGTTCACCAGCGCGCTGCCCACCGCCGCGCCGCGCCCGTGCCCCACGTGAAGCGGCCCCGTCGGGTTCGCGCTGACATACTCGACCTGTACTTTCGGCAGATTCTTATTCGGAAGATTCCCGTAGGCCTCCCCCGCCTCTATCGCCTTACGGAGGCCGTCATAGATCACGTCCTTCGTTAGGTAGAAATTGATAAAGCCCGGCCCCGCAATCTCCGCCCGGTCGATCCCGTCCCTGGCAATCCGCGCGATCAGTTCTTCCGCGATCTGGCGCGGACTCTTATGAAACGCTTTCGCCGACTTCATCGCGAAATTCGTCGCGAAATCGCCCATTTCCTTCTTCGGCGGGACTTCCAGCTCCACCGCCGCCAGCTCCGCCTCCGGGAACACGCCGTCGGCGATTCCCTGCTCCGCCGCCGCGCGAATGGCCGCGGCGAGCTTCTCCTTCATATCCATTCCATTCCCTCTCTTATCAATTCAGCCGCCCGACCTCGCTTGCGTCCGGGCTGATCTCGATGGAAAGCGTATTGTCGCTCTGCCATGTGCCGTTGATTGCCATCGCGTAGTCCACGCGGATTTCCCCCGACACCGTGCCGTAGGAAATCTCCATGTTCCGCGTCCTGACCGACAGCGTCAAACTGCCCAGCGGCGTCACATATTCGCTGGTGCTTTCCATGCCGTTCGCGAAATGCTGCTCCTGCGTGACCGCGCCGCTGCGGGTAAGATGGAGCCGATCCGGCTCGATCTTCAGCATCGTGGAAATCGACTCGTCCGCCATATGGTCGTCATACAGCACATAGTGCATGCCGTTCTTGAAATAATGGCGGCCTTCCGCCACCACCTCGACGGCATTCGTCTCGCCGTCCGCGCCCGTCTGCTCTCCGCGCACCTTTACAATGACCCGGTCCATCTTCTCACCTCGTTCCGCAGTTCCTAAAACATACTTTAATATTATAGCCCACGCCGTCCGTTCCGTCTATGGGAAAATTTTCGCCCCTAAACAAAAAACGGCGAAATAATCCCGCGCCGTCCGGTGCCGCATCTGCTGTTGCACTGTCGTGCGGAATTGTTTTCAGCATCTTTTCAGGTTATGTTCGATATTTTCACGTAAAACATTTTGAGATTCGTTTTTATTTTTTGCGAAAGGTTATGATAGTGGCTTATCCGACTATTTATCATTGTGTAATTATACCAGGGGCGCCGCCCCTGGAACCCTGCAAAGGGCGTTCCTCCCTTTGGAACCCTCCTTAGGGCCCTGCGGGGCCGGGATTCCGCGGTGAAAGCTCAGAAAATCTTTTAGGTTCGTTTATCCCGCGATTCAGCCTCTTGCCAACTTAAAGATTAGCCCATTTTGCAGAGTTTGAATATGTTTGCACAGCCGCAACCAAAACCCGCAAAAATGGGCTAATGTCAAAGTTATTAAGAGCTTTCTCGCGGGATGAACGAATCCTAAAGTTATACTTTCCTTTTACCGCGGAATCCCGGGCCCGCAGGCCCTTCTGGGGAGCCACGAGGGATCTCCCTCGTGTGGGCGGGGGATCCGGGGGAGGGCGACGCCCACCCCCGGAAAAAGGAATTGTTTCCGTGATTAGAAACGCTTGGAAGCGCCAGTTTGTTAGCGTTTCTTATGCAGGCGAAGCCTGTAACAACAAAACATAACCTGAAAATTTAATGAAATATCCCATTCACTGCCGCGGCGAGCGGGAAAGGAACATTCGTACAAGCCGCTAATATAATGTTTAGCTAAAGAATAGTATTTAAGCAATACTTAAAACGAAAGTTTCTTAATAACACCTCATCCGGCGGCTACGCCGCCACCTTCCCCTCCAGGGGAAGGCAAGGAACGACAATAAACAATATCGCCGTGCAGGCATAAAAAAAGCGAGGCATGCGCCTCGCTTTTTCACGCCTGTACGGCGATATTCAGCTCCATGATTTGTCCGCCGAGATCCATATCCACCACGAGATAATTCTCGTTGCTGATCTTGATCTGGAAATCCTGCCCCACCGTCAGGCTCGGCGTGGAAATATCCACGGTATAACCCATGGCCGCCAGGTTTGTCGCCGCGTTGGCGGTGAGCATATTGCTCATCTCCGACAGCGCGCTCTGCGCCATTTCATCCAGCGCCTCGACGGGCATCCCCATCATCATCTTGGACGCGATGAATTTTGCGGCGTCCTCCGACAGATTGTAAACGACATTTCCCCGCAGTCCCTTCGTAAATCCGACGATAATGGAAACGCCGAGGCTCGCGCAGGTCTGGCTCTTCACGCTCATCTTCGTGCGTTTCGGCACGTCAAAACCCATCTGCGGCATAACGGCGACGAGGGCGTCGATAAACGGATTGACTAATTTTGCATCCATGCCGTTATTCCCCCTCTGCGAATCCTACATTCATACAGACTTTCCCAAAACGGGTCTTTGCTTCGATATAGTAGGAAGAAATCTTGAAATTCGCGATGCGGATATTCTTGCCTACGATGGTGCCCGGCGGCGAAATGCGCATATCGACGTCCTTCAGGTCGTTGATGACGGACGCACAGCGCCCGACGATGATATTGGCCGCTTCCTCGATGACATCCCCGGCCTCCTCGGCGGTCATCTTATCGTCGTCTTCCTTCATCAAAATAGCTTTCGCCATGGCGAACATCGTCTCCGTGTCCATATAGACAATGGCGCGCCCCATGGGCGATCCGGTCAGGCCCACGATGACGGCGATACCGGAAGGGATATCGAGATACGAGCCTTCCGCGCGCTCCATCGACATTTCGCTGTGAACGCCCACAAGGCTGAAAAGGCTCTGCCGCAGCACTTTGGAAAAAGACTGGATATAAAGGTCGCGAATACTGGTATTGCGCTTGATATCGTCGGAAACGATGCAGGAAAGCGCGTCAATCAGCTCGTACGGGCTGACCGGCTTCTGCAGGAAAGAAGTGATGCCCACCTCGCGGCCGCGCTCCATAAGGCTCGCGTCCTTCATGGCGCTGATCATGACGATGCGGGCGTCCGGGTCGATCTCCCGGATGCGGCGGCTGCACTCGATGCCGTCGGCGTCGGGCAGATTCATGTCCATCGTGACCGCCATCGGACGGAGCGACTCATATTTCAAAACGGCGTCCGCACAGTTGGAAGCCATGCCGCAAACCTCGAAATTCGTCTTTGCCATCATATTGGAAAGCATCGCGCAGCTAACGCGCGAATCGTCCACGACCAAAACCTTGATTCTTTCCATGCAGTTTCCCCACCTTATCTGTGAGCATTGTTGTAATATTCGACGCCGAAAAATGAAATCCCTGCCTGTCTGAGAAAAAGGACACAAAAAACTTTCGGGAATTTCGGCGCGTCATCTTATAACCTATAGTATATAGAAAAAATAGCACGCGCACAAGGGGCGGCAAAACAATTTTACTCACCCCATGCGGGACAGTATCGTCCGCGCCACATAGACGCCGCTGGCCCCTGCCTGGGACAGTCCTCTCGTGACGCCCGCGCCGTCTCCCGCCGCGAAAATATTTTTCAGCGGCATCTCCAGCTCCTTCGTCAGCGTGATGCGGGAGCTGTAGAACTTGACCTCCACGCCGTAAAGCAGCGTGTCGTCGTTCGTCATGCCCGGCGCGATGTTGTTCAGCGCCTGGATCATTTCGAGGATATTGTCTAAATGGCGTTTCGGCAGTACCAGCGAAAGATCGCCCGGCGTCGCCTGCAGCGTCGGCTTCGTGAAGCTCTTGGACAGACGGTCCATGTCGGTGCGCCGCCCCTTGAAGAGGTCGCCGTACCGCTGCAGAAGCGCGCCTCCCGCCAGCATATTCGAGAAGGAGGCAATGCGCTTGCCGTATTTGTACGGCTCCTTGAAAGGCTCCGTGAACCGGTTCGACACCAGGAGCGCGAAATTCGTGTTATGGCTTTGGAGCTTCGGATCGCTGTAGGAATGGCCGTTCACCGTAATCACGCCGTCGGTGTTTTCCATGACGACGTGGCCGTGGGGATTCATGCAGAACGTCCGCACAAGGTCGCCGTAGCGCTTCGTGCGGTAAACCAGCTTCGCCTCGTACACCTTCGAGGTAATATGGTCCCAGACCTCGTCGGGCACCTCCACGCGCACGCCCACATCCACCTGGTTGTTCAAAAGCTCCACGCCGAGGCTGCGGCATTCGTCGCTGAACCACTCCGCCCCCGCGCGGCCCGGCGCGATAATCAGATATTCCGCCTCGATGCGCTCGCCGTCCTCCATGACAAGCGCGTGCGTGCCTTTGCCGTCGGCCTCGATATGCGCCACCGGCGAAAGGAAACGGAACTCCGCCTTTTCCCGCAAACCGGCATACATCTTCTGCAGCATCTTCAGATTGTTCTCGGTGCCGAGGTGACGCACGCTGGCGTCCAGGAGATGCAGGTCGTATGCCAGCGCGAACTTCTTGATCTCGCTGCCCTCGGTGGTGAAAACCTTCGACGGCGCGCCGTTCTTCTGGTTGATCTCATCCACATAGTAGATGAGCCGCATGACTTCCTCGTCGTCGAGGTATTCGTTGAGCCAGCCGCCGAACTGCGTCGTGAAATTGTACTTGCCGTCGGAAAACGCGCCCGCGCCGCCGAAGCCCCGCATGATGCTGCACGGCGTGCACCCGATGCACCGCTTCGATTTGCCCTGCGCGATGGGGCAGCTTCGCTGGTTGATGTCCTTGCCGCTTTCCAACACTATGACGGACAGTCCCGGCTTTTTTTCGAGCAGCTCATAAGCCGCGAAAGAACCGGCCGGCCCCGCGCCTACAATAGCAACGTCGTATTGCTTCTTACCCATTCGTTTCCTCTCCTCATATTCACACTCACTTCCTATAATATACCATATTTTTCTTTCGCTTCCAATGCTTGCCTTTCTCCCTGCTTTTTTTGTATAATGTGTTGAAAATTGCACGATTAGGAGGCCTTTCCCTTGTCCCAGAACACTTCCGTCGTCGCCGCTTTCATCATCTATCTTTCTGTGATGATGGTCATCGGCGTCTATTTTTACCGCCGGACACAGAACATGTCCGACTATATCCTCGGCAGCCGCAGGCTCGGCGCCTGGGTCATTTCCATGAGCGCCGAAGCCTCCGACATGAGCGGCTGGATGCTGATGGGGCTTCCGGGGTATGCCTACCTCGCCGGACTGAACGCGGGCTGGATTGCCCTCGGCCTCGGCCTCGGCACGCTGGCAAACTGGAAATTCGTCGCCCAGCGCCTCCGCAAATACACGGAGCTGGCGAACAACTCCCTGACGCTGCCGGATTTTCTGCTGAACCGCTACGATGACAAAAGCAATCTCCTGCGTATCGTCCCCGCCGTCTTCATCTTGATTTTCTTCATCATTTATACTTCGTCGAGCTTCGTCGCGGGCGGCAAGCTCTTTGAGACGGTCTTCGGGCTTCCGTACATTTGGGCGCTGCTCCTGGGCGCCTCCGTCGTCATCTTCTACACCAGCGTCGGCGGATTCTTGGCCGTGGTCTGGACCGACTTCATCCAGGGCATCATGATGTTCTGCGCGATTTTCCTCGTGCCCGCCATGGCGGCCTATGCTCTCGGCGGCGTCGCCGCGACGGAAGCCGCTGTCCGCGCCGTCAATCCCGCATTTTTTGAGCCGCTGACGAAACCCGACGGCTCCGCTATGACCTTTGTGGAGCTGATTTCCCTGCTTGGCTGGGGTCTCGGCTACTTCGGCCAGCCGCACATCTTAGTGCGCTTCATGGCCATCCGGACCTCCGGCGAAATCCGGCGCGCCACCCGCATCGCCATGATCTGGGTCGTCGTCTCCCTCGCCGCCGCCGTACTCGTCGGCATGGTAGGCCACCCGTTCCTCAAAGGCGAACTTCACGGCGCCGGCTCCGAGACCGTCTTCCTGCTGATGACGAACGAACTCTTCTCTCCGTTCTTCGCCAGCATCATCCTCTCCGCCGTGCTGGCGGCCATCATGAGCACCGTGTCCTCCCAGCTTCTCGTCGCATCCTCCGCCTTCGCGCAGGACCTTTACCACACCCTGCTGCGGAAAGACGCGGGCGAAAACGAACTGGTCTGGGTAAACCGTGTTTCCACCTTCGTCATCGCTGCGATTGCTATGGCGCTGGCGCTGAATCCCGACAGCTTCATCCTCGACATCGTGGCCTACGCGTGGGCGGGCTTCGGCGCGGCCTTCGGCCCGGCGATCCTGGCCTCCCTCTTTTGGCGGCGCGCCACAAGAAACGGCGTCCTCGCCGGCATCATAGTCGGCGGCCTGACCGTCTTGATCTGGAAGCAGCTCGCGTTGTTCGGCCTGTACGAAATCATCCCCGGCTTCTTCCTCTCGTCCCTCGCGATTTACGTCGTGAGCCTTCTTGACGCCCCGCCGTCGGAGGAAGTCACCGCCGTCTTCGACGAAGTGGAAAACAGCGGGATATAGGAAAATGCATTGACGAAAAAAAGGAACCAATATATAATAAGCATAGAAAAAGGCGCTGCCGGTAAACGGTCAGCCCTCGTTAGTAGTCAGAATGACCGCCAAGTTTGTGGGACTCGGGCGGTCATTTCTGTTTTTTGCATAGTTTTGTCCCAGCACATAGCCAAGAGCGCAAAAATGGCAGAACCGCAATGCGGCTCTGCCATTTTGTTTTCTTATCCTCTTGCGCCCACTGCCGAGGGCCCGCCGTTTGCCTCGTCCTTCGGCTTCCCTCTGGCGATCAGGTACAGCGGACGGCCTTTCGTTTCCTCAAAGATACGCCCGATATATTCCCCCATGATGCCGAGGATGATGAGCTGGAACCCGCCGAAGAACAGGATGCAGCCCAGGATCGTCGCCCAGCCGGGCACGGCGTCGTTCTCCACGTACTTGACGAAGAGCACGTGCAGGAACAGGCAGAAGCTGACGAAGCCGCACAATACGCCGCCGTAAAGGGCGAACCGCAGCGGCAGCGTCGAATAGGCGAGAATGCCGTCCAACGCGAAATGCAGCATCTTCCGCGGGGAGAATTTCGACACGCCGGCGAAACGCGGCGGCGCGACGAACTCGATCTTTTTCTGCCGGTATCCCATGGCGCCCACCATGCCGCGGATGAACCGCGCGTGCTCGCGATAGCGCCGGAAGGCCCGCACCGCGACGCCGTCCATTAGGCGGAAATCAGAGCCGCCGGGCTGGATCGGCACGGTGGAAATCATGTTCAGCAGCTTGTAATAAAGATTGGACGTCGCTTTCTTGATGAACGAAACGCCCTCAGTGGTCTTGCGTATCGTCTGTACGACCTCGTAGCCGTTTTCCCATTCCGCAAGGAGCGTCGGGATCATTTCCGGCGGATGCTGCATATCGCCGTCCATCATGATGACCGCGTCGCCGTCGGCGTAATCGAGGCCGCAAGTCAGCGCCAGCTGATGGCCGGAGTTTCGTGCGAGGAAAATCGGCTGCACCCGCTCGTCCTCCTGCTCCAGCGCGTGCAGAATCTCCCGGCTGGAATCCGTCGAGCCGTCGTCTACGAAGATCAGCTCAAACGTATAGGGCAGCGGCTCCATCACTTCCCGGATTGCTTCATAGAAATGACGGATATTCACTTCCTCGTTGTAAACGGGCACAACAATCGAAATCAGTTTCAAAGAATCCCCTTCTTTATCTTATCTCACAACATCATCTATAATACCACATTCGCCGCGCAAGGTCTACGCCCCGCATAGAAAAACCGCCGCGTGATCATTCTCACACGGCGGCCGTTTTGTCAATCTCAGTCTTCCTTTTTCTTCTTGACGCCGAAAATCAGGTCGTCCAAAAGGCCGATCAGCTGATTGATCTCCGGCTTCGCGATCTGGCCGTTCGCGCCGAGCTCGTCGCCCTTGCGGCGCATCTCCTCGTTGATCAGCGAGGAGAACAGCACGACCGGAACGTCATGCAGGCGATCGTTGGCCCGAATCAGCTTCAGCAGGCGATGGCCGTCCATCTGCGGCATCTCGATATCGGTGACGACGAGCCGGACAAGGCTCTCGATCGGCGCGTCCTTCGCGGCGAGCGCTTCGAGATAGTCCCAAGCCTCTTTACCGTTGGAGTACGGCTTGACGTAATTGTAGCCGGATTCATGCAGCGTCGTGGTCAGGAGGTCGCGAAGCATCGGCGAATCCTCGGCGACGACGATATGCTCCTTGGAGCGGCGCTCCTTGAGGTCCGCTTCCGCTTCCTCGAAGGTGGTCAGCTTCGCGTTGATTTCCGGATTGACCTCCGCGATGATCGTCTCAAAGTCGAGCAGCAGCACGATCTTCTCGCCGAACTTCACGATGCCGACGACGCGGGACTGGTCGCCCACCTCCGGAGCCGGTTCCATGTCCTTCCACGAAACGCGGTGAATGCGGGAAACATTGTCCACCAGGAAGCCGATATAGTATGCGTTGATTTCCGTGACGATGATGTTCTTCGCGCGGTCGGAGCCCGGCACATTCAAGCAGCGCGGCAGATTGACGAGCGGCATGGAACGCCCGCGCAGCGTGAACAGGCCGTCAATATACGGGTGAGCCTGCGGCATTTCCGTAACAGGAAAATCCGACGCCGTGATAACTTCGCGCACCTTGGCGACATTGATGCCGTAATTGACGTCTCCGATCCCAAACTCGACGATCTCAAACTCATTCGTACCTGTTTCAAGAAGGATTCCCTTTTTATCCTCTGCCATGCCAATCGCCCCCAAAATCTCCTCCGCCGCAAGCCCGGCAAAGGTTTTCATTTTAGTTATTCGCCGCGCGCGGAAAAATTCCTTCTTTCCCGCAAAAAAAGCTCCGACGCACAGCTTCCATTGTATTATATCATAGCTGTCAGAAATTTTACAACGCTTTCTTCGTTTCTTTTAAGATTCTTTTGCATTTTCTTCGCAAACGCCCGCGCGCAGATACGTCCAGCCGTCCCGCTGCTCGATCTTCCCTTCTTTCAGGAGACGCCCCAACGCCCGCTTGAAAGCGGCCTTGCTGACGCCGAACTTGTCCCGGATGATTTCCGGCGAAGTAGCGTCACTGTACGGCATCTTCCCCTTCCGTTCCCGAAGCAGCGCCAGGATTTCCTCGCCGTCCGAGACCATCGCCTTCTCCTTGATCTCACGGAGCGATGCGTTGAGCCGTCCGTCCTCGCGAACGAACGTCACGCGGGCCGTGACCGTCTCCCCCACCCTCGGGCGGACCTTCATTTCCTTGTTGTCGATGAAAACGATGTACCGCTCTTTGGAAAACAGGAACGCGCCCGAATCCGTGTAATTGTAAATCTCCCCGGTCACGCTGTCGCCGACCTTCACGCCCTCGGCGGGCTTCGAGGCGCGGCGCATCTCGTCCTCCACCTCCATCGTCACGGCGAGGCGGCCCGATTTGTCGGTGTAGAGCTTCGCCCAAACCCGCTCGCCGACCCGGGGCCGCCCACGCATACCGGCAAAGGGCATGAAAATCCCGCGCTCCGCGCCGACGTCCAGGAACGCCCCGTCCTTGCTGACGTTGACCACCTTCATGCGCGCGATCTGCCCTTCCTTCATCTTCGGCACGCGCATGCTGGCGGTCAGGCGGCGCTTCGGGTCGCGGTACAGGAACACCTCCACCTCGTCGCCCACGGCGACGGGAGCCGTCTGCTGCTGGCTGTGCAGCAATACGTCATCGGAAGTATTTCCCGTCTCCGCGTCGAGGAACGCGCCCATTTCGCCGAGGCGCACGACGCGCATGACGGCGACCATGCCCTCGTGGACGCTCCGCCGTTTGCGGACGGGTGCCTCCGGCGCTGTTTCCGGCTCTTTTCCTTCCGGTCCGTTCATCTGTCAGTCCTCATAGGGCGTCAGCTCCGCGTCGCCCCAAAGCTGCTCCAGCGCATAATATTCGCGGCTGTCGCGGGTGAAAACGTGCAGCACGCAGTCGCCGTAATCCATCAGGATCCATTCGCCCTCGCGATAGCCCTCCTTGTGGCTGAAATCCACGCCGGCCTCCGTCAGCTTCTCCTCGACCTCGTCCGCGATGGCCCGGGTCTGCGTCGCCGTATTCGCGGAACAGACGACGAAATAATCCGTCGCCACGGTCAGCCCCTCCATCTTCATCAAAACGATGTCGTGCGCTTTCTTGTTGCTCGCCGCCTCGGCAATCGCCAAAGCCAGCTCTTTCGATGACTGAAACAACCAGTTTCCTCCTTTCGGCCGCGAACGCGACCCCTCCGCGCCTTCCGGCGCCGTCATGTATCGGCGTTCCCCTCCGCTTTCGGGAACAAATGCTTCATCTTTTGCTTGGCCTGCTCGCGGTCGGGGAGCCAGATGCTTTCATCCCCGGCGTACGGCCGGCCGGGCAGCATGAACGTCTCCGGCGCTTCCTGCGAAAGCCCCTTCAGGACCTCCGCCAGCTGCGCGCTGTCCCAGACCTCCACGTTGGTGTTCACCTGCTCCTGCAGGACCTTTGCCAGCGCCGGCAGGCGCCCCAGCGTCTCCACATGCAGGATGCGGTCGTACAAAGCCTTCAGGAAACGATGATGCCGCTGCACGCGCCCCACATCGCCCAGCTCGCCGCTCCGGAAGCGCAGATACTTCTGAGCGACGTCGCCGTTCATGTGCTGGAACCCTTGGGGGATATGTATGGACAGCCCCAATTCGGGATCGTCGTAATCCATGCGCATTTCCACATAGACGTCGATGCCGCCCAGCGCGTCGATCAGGCTTCCCGCCGCCTGCGCGTCCACCACCACGTAATAATCCACGGGAACCCCCAGCAGGTTCCGCACCGCCTCGGTCATGCCGGAAATGCCGACCGCCGAGAATTTTTCCCCGATGCGCTCCCACGTCGCGCCGTCCGGCGCCACCAAGACCGTGCCCCGGGGGATGGAAATGACGCGCACCTTGCCCGACGCGTTGTCAAGGCTCAAAAGCAGGATCGTGTCCGCGTGGCGGCCGTCGAAATCCCCGGCCTTGTCCGTGCCCAGCACGAGGACGTTCATGTAGGCCTCGAACTTCTCGTCTGTCGGCGACCGGCGGGCTTCCTTCCGTTCCTTGTACGCGTTGTAATACGTCTCGTACTTCTGATAGACCGCCGCACCCCGGCGAAGCTCCTGCCACGACGCCCAGCAGACGCCGGACAGGACGGCGACGAGCAGCATCAGCTTGAAAATGCCGAGAATCCCCCGCAGCAGCCGCCTTCGGCGCTTCGCCCGAATATTGTTTTTCGTCGTACTCTTGTGCTCCGTCATCGCGCCTCCCCCGATGCGCCCCGGGACGCTTTCCCTGCCAGCAGCAGTTCGTTCCGGGCCAGCACCGTATCGGGATGGATCAGATGCCCTTTCTCCAGGACGAAAGCGATGGAGCGCGTCAGCCCCGCCAGCGTCATCTCGTCCAAGTCCGCTTCCCGCATAAGGCGGCGAAGCTCCTCTACCCCCGGATACTCCCGCGTCGGCTCGACCATATCGGCGAAATAGACGATCTTATCCAAAGCCGTCATGGCCGCGCCGCCCACCGTATGGCGCGCGATGGCGCGCAGCACGGCCTCGTCCTCGGCGCCGTATTTCTCCCGGGCGAGCAGCGCGCCCAGCGGCGCGTGCAAAAGCAGCGGCATCGACGCCTCCACCGCGCCGTAGGATACGCCGCGCGCGTCCGCTTCCGCCCGCATCGCCTCGTTGGGGAACTCCCGCGCGCAGTCGTGCAGGAGCCCCGCCGTCCGCGCCCGCGCCTCGTCCTCGCCGAACCGCCGCGCCAAAAACGCCGCCGTGTCCGCGACGCCCAGCGAATGCTCGTAGCGGCTCCGCTTCAGGCGGCGGGAAAGCGCATCCTTCATTTCCTCGTAATCCATCAACGATACAGACCCTTTTTATAAATGTAATGTTCCACTTCGGACGGAACGATATACTTGATCGACCGGCCCGCGGCGACGCGCTCGCGGATATCCGTCGACGAGATCTCCAGCTCCGGCGTATTGAGCAGATGAATCTGCCGCACGCCCAAGTCGCCCAGCAGGTTCCGCGTCCGTTCCACGTCGGGACGGCAGCCGGGCCGGGACGCCGCGATAAACGGACAGATGGCCAGCAGCTCCTCGATCCGCTCCCAGGTGTGGATCTCCCGGATGACGTCGGTGCCCGCGATAAAGAAGAACTCCGAATCGCCGCCGGTGGCCCGGAGCAGCGCCCGCACCGTGTCGATGCTGTAGGACGGCCCCTCCCGGCGCATCTCGATGTCCGAGACCTCAAAAGCGGGATTCATGCAGGTCGCCAGCACCGTCATCATATAACGGTCCTCCGCCGGCGAGATCTTATGGCCCCGCTTGTGCGGCGGCTGCGCGGCGGGAATGAACAGCACCTTTTCCATCTCGTACTCGTCGCGCACCGCCTCCGCCATCATCAAATGGCCGTTATGGATTGGGTCGAACGTGCCGCCCAAAATGCCGACGCGATGTTTTGTTTCCGCCATATTCGCACCCCGTTCCAAGGAATCACTGAATAAGTCAATTTATGGTCTTGCCGAGGGATTTTTTCGTCAGGCAAGAAAGATGGCGCGAAGGCGTAGCATCGCTACGTCGAACGACATCTGACGCAGCATGACGGGAAAAGACCCGGCAAGGACGTGAAGGGACTTGTTCAGTGGTTCCTTAACTTAACAGACAATACGCCGCCGCCGTCGCGGCCGCCATCGTCGCCGCGACGATCAGCACGGCCCGCGCCGCGTCGATCATATCGTACCGGTTTTTCGGGTCGCGCCACGCGCTCTGAAAAGACGAGATGTAATCTGAAAGGCTCATGACCGAATCTGTCCTTCCCCGAAAATCAGATACTTCGTGCTGGTCAGCTCGTTCAGCCCCATGGGGCCGCGGGCATGGAGCTTCTGCGTGCTGATGCCGATCTCCGCGCCGAAGCCGAACTCAAACCCGTCGGTGAACCGCGTGGACGCGTTCACATAGATCGCCGCCGCGTCCACCTCCCGCTGGAAGCGTTGGGCGCGGTTCAGGTCGTTCGTCACGATCGTCTCCGAATGGCCCGTATTGTAACGGTTGATATGGGCGATCGCCTCGTCGAGGCTCTTCACGACCTTCACGGAAAGGATCAGATCGTCGTACTCCGTCGCCCAGTCCTCCTCCGTCGCCGCCGCCATGTCGGGAACGGCCGCCCGCGCCGCCTCGTCGCCGCGCAGCTCCACGTCCTTTTCCCGCATCGCCTTCGCCATCTTCGGCAGGAACTCCTTCGCGACGCCCTCATGCACCAGGATCGTCTCCATCGCGTTGCAGACGGCGGGCCGGGACGTCTTCGCGTTCAGCGCGATGCGAAGCGCCATGTCGAGGTCCGCGCCCTCGTCCACAAACGTATGGCAAATGCCCGCGCCGGTCTCGATCACCGGCACGGCGCTCTCCGTGACCACGCGGCGAATCAGCCCCGCGCCGCCCCGGGGGATAATCACGTCCAGGAGCCCCGTCAGATTCATCATCACGCCCACCGCGTCGCGGCTCGCGCTGTCGATGAACTGCAGCGCGCCCTTCGGCATCCCCGCCTTCTCTGCGGCCTCCACCAGGACCCGGCTGACGGCGCGGTTCGACTGCAGCGCCTCCGAGCCGCCGCGCAAAAGGACGGCGTTCCCCGATTTCAGGCAAAGGGCGGCGGCGTCCGCCGTCACGTTCGGCCGCGCCTCGTAAATGATGCCGATGACGCCGATGGGCACCTTCACACGGCGGATCTCCAGCCCGTTCGGGCGGATTGTCTCCATCTCGCCCTCGCCGATGGGATCGGGCAGCATCGCCGTCTGCCGGAGCCCGTCCGCCATGCCGTGTATCCGCTTCTCGTCCAGCATCAGACGGTCGAGCATCGCCCGGGGCGTTCCCTTTTCCCGCGCCGCAGCCATATCCTCGGCGTTCGCCTCCAATATCTTCGCCGCGTTCTCTTCCAGCGCCTCCGCCATCGCGCGGAGCGCGGCGTCCTTCACCGCCGACGACGTCACCGCCAGCCGCCGGGAAGCCTCCTTCGCCGCCCGCGCCTGTTCGCGGACGATTTCTTCTATCGTATTGCTCATGCAAAATCCCTCCGAAAACCAAAAAGGAAAACAGCGTCAACTGTTTTCCTTATTATTGCACACCGTGCACGCTTCGTCAATTTTTTCGCACGGCGGGCGCGGTTCCCGTTCCCGTCCGACAAAAATCCCCGTCGGCAGGTACATACCGGCGGGGACTATTTAATAAGGAAGGAAATATGAAATTCAGGGGTAAGGACTTCCTGCTTCCGGAAGCCTGTTCCGCAGCTTCTTACTGGAGCGACGCAGTGCCGTCGTTGTTCAGCGTGACCTGATACGTGGAGAGCAGGTCGATGTTGTACCAAGCGATGCTGCTGCCATCCTCGAAGATCGCCTGGATATCCCAGTACTGCTGGTTGCCGACGCCGAAAGTGACATGGACGGACGAGCCGTTCGGCAGGATGTCGGAACCGAGGATATCCTCTTCCCAGCTGTTGGTGCTGGCGGCGCTGACGTTAACCTTGTAGATCGGATAACCGGTGTTGTTCACCAGCGTGAAATCCTGAGCGCCCGCGAAAGCGACGCTGGACAGCGCCATGACGAAAAGAGCGGCGAGGAAGAACACTTTGAGGGATTTGATTTTCTGCATTGTAGATACGCCTCCTGAAAAATAATCAAATTTCGACCGGATCGACGTGTACCCGTCTCCCAATTCGGAAAAAGTATATCATCGTCTGTTTCCAAAATCAAGATTTAGGGAGTAGACAGTAAATTTATGCCGTGAATGAGAAAAAAAAGCTCATTCACGGCATAAATTTACCATTCACTCCCTAAATATTGACAATCGAAAAAAATGGTATAATCTGAAATGAAGGAATAATGAAACTGGAGGCTTCTGCCATGAAACGAAAACTCATCAAAAAGCTTGCGTCCGTAGCCGCCGCCACGCTTTTATTCATCACGGGCTGCGGCTCGGAGCCCGGCTCCGCGTCCCAGTCCCACGTCAGGATGGCCGCGGACTTTTCCGACGCTTACAGCGCGTCCGACACCTGGGTCGTCTATTGGTATCTCTGCGGCACCGACCTCGAATCGCAAAACGGCGCGGCTTCCGAAGATTTGGCGGAACTTCAGCGCGTCAGCCTGCCGCCCAACGTCAAGGTCGTGATCCAGGCCGGAGGCGCCAATGAATGGCAGACCCGAGGCATCCCGGCCCGCGGCACGGCGCGGCTCCTCTACGACGCCGACGGCCTGCACGACCTCGGCCCGACGCCCAACGCGGACATGGGCACGGGCGCGGCGCTTCAGGACTTCCTGCGCTTCGGCAAGGAAAACTTCTCCGCCGACCACAGCGTCTTCGTCTTCTGGGACCACGGCGGCGGCAGCGCGGGCGGCGTCTGCCTCGACGAACGCACCGACAACATCATGAGCCTCGACGAAGTCCGCGCCGCATTTGATACGGTCTATGGCGCGAATCCCGAAAACCCGCCCTTCGAACTCATCGGCTTCGACGCCTGCCTGATGGCCACCGTCGATACCCTCAGCTCGATCCACGGCTTTTCCCGCTACATGGTGGCCTCGCAGGAAATCGAGCCGGGCTGCGGCTGGAACTACAGCGGCTGGGTCGGCGCGCTGGCTAAGAACCCCGCCATGGGCGGCGCGGCTCTCGGCAAGACGATCTGCGACACCTACATGGAAGGCTGCAAAGAATACGACGTGGAAGAAATGGCGACGCTGTCCCTCTCCGACGTCTCGAAAGCCCCCGCGCTGACGGCCGCTTACGGCGCGTATGGCGTCGAGGCGCTCCAGGCCGCCGCCTCGAATCCGCGCCAGCTTTTCTCCACCCTCGCCCGGGGCGCGGACGCCTCGGAAAATTACGGCGGCAACACCCGCGAGCAGGGCTACTACGACATGGTGGACCTCGGCGAGCTGGTGAAGAACACGCAAAGCGCCATGCCCGCGACCTCGTCGCCCGTGCTCTCCGCCCTCGACGACTGCGTCCTCTATCATGTAAACGGCTCCTATCGGCCCAACGGCCTCGGCCTCTCCTGCTACCATCCCTACGACGCCGACGCCGAAGTTTGGCGCGCCTACGCCCAGCTTTCCGTGGCGCCCACGCCCATCAAATGCCTTTACTACTACCTGATTTTCGGCTCCATGCCCGACGCGGCGCAGGAATATCTGTCCGGCGCCCCCGCCTACACCCCGGAGCCCTCCGGCGCGGCCTCCCCCCTCTCCCCGGCTGCCATACAGAGCGCCGCTGTCCCGGCCCATGGCTCCCACCCGATTTACAACGTGGCGGCCCTCGAAGATACCCCCGTGGACGTTGACCACGAAGGCAGCGCCTTCGTCCAGCTCTCGCCATCGGCCATAGACCTTCTCTCCGCCGTCCACTGCCAGCTCATCTATATGGACGAGAAGCAGGACGTCCTGCTCGTCCTCGGCTCCGACACGAACATCATCGCCGACTGGGATACGGGCCTGTTCAAGGACAACTTCTTCGGCAAATGGCCGATGCTTGACGGTCATCCCGTCTACATCGAGATCACTTACGAAAACGAAGACTTCAACCTCTACTCGATTCCCATCAAACTGAACGGCGTCCCCTGCAACCTGCAGGTCGTCTATGACTACAAGACCGAGAAATACCGGATTCTCGGCGCGCGCAAAGACGAGAAGGAAGGCATCGCCAGCCTCGTGGCCAGCCGCGAGCTGATCCAGCTCAAACCCGGCGACCGCGTCACCACCCTCCACTACGCCATGAAGCTTTCCGCGCCGGACGACGAACTCTCCGAGGTCGAAGTGGACACCTTCACCATCGGCGAGAATTTCACCGTCAAGGACGAATACGTGGGCGACGGCACCTACGGCTACTTCTTCGAATTCATCGACCCGCTGAACAACTCCGCCCTGTCGAACATGGTCACCTACACCATCCAGAACGGGCAGATCACCACCACCGTCGACAACTCCATGACCGGCGCCACGGGCGCCCAGGGCGGCTTCGCCGAAACAGGCTACGGCGCCGATCCGGGACTCCTGCAAACGAGCGGCGGAGGAAATACCGGCGGCAGCATCGCCGACCAGCTCTCCGGCGGCGGCGCGCCCTCCGTCGGCAATGACGGCGGCGTTGGCAGTAACGGCGGCAGCATCGCCGAATCACTGACGAGATAAGCCCTCCCCTCTGGGGCGTAACGTGCCAGTGGCACGTTACGGGGACCGCCGTCCGTTACCTTGCCCTCCCCTCTGGGGAGGGGGGACCGGCGAAGCCAGTGGGTGAGGTCCTTGCAACGTTGCCTTTGTGTTAGTCGTTACGTTACAACACCTCATCCGTCAGCCCTTCGGGCTGCCACCTCCCTCAGAGAGGGAGGCAGTGTAGCCCGAAACGAACTCAAGCCCTCCCCTTGAGGGGAGGGTCCCGCCGCAGGCGGGGGGTGAGGTGGCTTCGACGTTATGTTCACAATCATTGTTGCGGCAAACACCTCATCCGGCGCTTCGCGCCACCTTCCCCTCCAGGGGAAGGCTGATGGGAGCGCAGTCCTCGAAACACTCCAAAAAATTACAATCAGAAATTCCGAAAATCAGATTTTCCGAAATTCTGATTTTCTGATTTCCTTACTAAAAAATTTACACTTGCATGCAGCAGGCATAAGAACCCGGCAAAGGGACGGTGAACGAATTGGACGAACAAACGACAACGGCAAGCGCCTCTGCGCAGACGGCGCCGAAAAAGAACTACGTCAGCTTCAATCCCGCCCCCGTCTCTCTCGAAACGGAGCTTCCCGGCGTGAAGCTGGACTTCAACTACGGGGCGCGGGTGCTGATCCCCGAGGGCAATTACCATGTGCGGCTCACCGACCTCAGCACCAGCTCCATCCTCTACGACGCGGACGTGTCGAACGCGCTCGTCACCAGCACGAAGAAATATTATATCCCCTTCCGCGTGGAAGTCTGGAAAGACGGGGAGCTGAAGCTGACCCACGACCTCGGCCTGAAAGGCAGGACCGTGCATATCCGTTATCCCGTCGGGACCCTGGGAGACATCCTGGCGTGGTTCCCCTACGCCGAGGAATTCCGAAAGAAGCACGGCTGCCGCGTCTATTGCTCCATGAGCGAAAAGATCGCCGCGCTGCTCCGCCCCGCCTATCCGAAAATCACCTTCATCAAGCCGGGGACGGAGCCGGAGAATTGCTACGCGACCTATTACATGGGCATCTTCTTCCCCGCCGACGACCGTTTCCATCAGCCGACGGACTTCCGCGTCATCGGCCTGCAGCTCAATATCCCGTACATCCTCGGCCTCGAAGTGACGGAGCGGCGGCCCCTGCTGACGCCGTCGAAGAAGCGGCCGATCAGGGAGCCCTACGTCTGCATCGCGGCGCAGGCCACCAGCCAGGCCAAGTATTGGAACAACCCGCAGGGCTGGATCGAGACCGTGGACTTCTTGAAAGCGCTGGGCTACCGGGTGCTCTGCATCGACAAGGAAAAATGCCACGGCTTCGGGCGGCACTGGAACACCATCCCTTATGGCGCGGAGGATTTCACCGGCGACCGCCCCTTGCAGGAGCGGGTCGATTTCCTCGGCCACGCGGACTTCTTCGTCGGCCTGTCCAGCGGCCTGTCGTGGCTCGCCTGGGGTGCGGGCGTCCCCATCGTGATGATATCCGGCTTCACGCTGCCGCACAACGAATTCCACACCCCCTACCGCGTCATCAACTTCCACGTCTGCAACGGCTGCTGGACGGACAGCAGCGAGGAATTCGTCCACGCGGATTTCGGCTGGTGCCCGCGCCATGAGAATACGGAGCGGGAATTCGAATGCACGCGGTTCATCAGCTCCGGGCAGGTCTGCCAGACCATCGCCCGCCTGATGCAGGACTACAATCTCGACCCGAAAAAAGGCCACCGGAAACAGGGAAAATAGCCTCGCCCTATGAGGGAGGTGGCGCGAAGCGCCGGAGGGAGTATTGGCGCAAACCGAATTTAGCCTTCCCCTTGAGGGGAAGGGGGACCGCGTCAGCGGTGGATGAGGTGTTATATCCATGAACCAAGAACACAATCCAAAACTAAAAACGAATGCGCAAAACTTACGCAAAAACATGACAAAAGAAGAACGTAAACTATGGTATGACGGTTTGAAGAAACTGCCGATCACCGTCAACCGTCAAAAAGTCTTTGGCAAATACATTCTCGACTTTTATTGTGCAAGCGCGAAAATCGCAATCGAATTAGACGGTTCCCAACATTACGAAGAAAAAGGACAGGCTAAGGATGAGGAGCGCGACAGATACTTGAATGAGCGTGGAATCACCGTCCTTAGGTATTCCAATCGCGATGTAAATCAGCGATTTAGAACTGTATGCGAGGATATTGAAAGCCACCTCATCCGTCAGCTTCGCTGACACCCGTGACAGTCCACTGGACTGTCACGCCTCAAGTGGAAAGCAAGTAACGGACGAACCCAAGCCCTCCCCTTGAGGGGAGGGGGGACCGCCGCAGGCGGTGGGTGAGGTGGAAACAGCGTTGCGTTTACGTTTACGTTTATGGCTACGTCTTAACACCTCATCCGGCGCTTCGCGCCACCTTCCCCTCAAGGGGAAGGCAAATGACGCACTCCCCCAAGCCTTCCCCTTGCGGGACGCAACGAACCCACCTTCCCCAGAGGGGAAGACTAATATTCGACGTCACGCCTCATAGCGAAGGCAAGTAACCACAGGAGGCAATAGAATGGAAGAAAACAAAACGCCCGAGAAAAAGCCCTATATGACCTTCGACCCGCCGCAGACGCCGACGCAGGAAACGCCCGTGGAAGGGCTGCGGTTCGACTTCAATGCCGGCCTTCGGGTCTCGGTGCCGGAGGGCAGCTACCGGGTGCGGTTCATCGACCGGGACGCGGCGCTGACCGTTTACGACGCGAAAGCCTCGGGCGTGATCGCCTCCAGCACGAAGCGGTATTTCGTCAACTTCCGCCTCGAAGTCTATGAGACGCCGACGGAGGAAGAACAGCGGGCGCGCAAGGACAAGGACGAGCCGCTTCTGGAAGAGAAGCTGATCTTCTCCCACGACTACGACGCGAAGGGAAAGAACGTACTGATGAAATTCGCCGGCGCGGCCATGGGCGACCTCTTAGCGTGGGTCCCCTACGCCGAGGCCTTCCGCGAAAAGCACGGCTGCGAGCTTTACGCCTGGATGGACGCGCGGTATATCGAAATATTGCGGGCGGGCTATCCGAAGATCCACTTCCTGTCCCCCGACGACCCGCGGCCCGACAACCTCTACGCGACGTACTACGTCGGTCTCTTCGCGCCGTGGGATGACCGCGATCTCCAGCCCACGGACTGGCGCGTGGTCGGGCTTCAGGCCCACGCGGCCTACCTCCTTGGCGTAGAGCCAAAAGAAACGCCGCCCCGGCTCCTGCCCTCCCCCGGCGCGAAAAAGATTCGCCCGAAGGAGCCTTACGTCTGCATCGCCACGCAGGCCACGGCCCAGTGCAAATACTGGAACAACGCCCAAGGCTGGATGGATACGGTCGCCTATCTGAAAGAGCTGGGCTATCGCGTGCTCTGCGTGGACCGGGAGCGCGTCACCGTCAACGGGATTTACGGCAACTCGATTCCCTACGGCACGGAAGACTTCACCGGCGACCGTTCCCTGCAGGAGCGCGTCGATCTGATTTCCGGCGCGGACTTCTTCATCGGCCTGTCCAGCGGCCTCTCATGGCTGGCGTGGGGCGCGGGCGTCCCCGTCGTGATGATCGTGGGCTTCCTGTCGCCGGGCACGGAATTCTCCACCCCCTACCGCGTCCAGCAGTTCCACACCTGCCACAGCTGCGGCAACGACCAGCGGAACGAGCATAAATACGAGGACTTCGGCGCCTGTCCCCGCCACCGGGGCACCGAACAGGAATTCGAGTGTACCCGATGTATCGCGCCGGACTTCGTGAAGAAAACCATCGACCGCCTGCGGGAAGATAGATAGCCCTCCCCTTGAGGGCGTGACAGTCCAATGGACTGTCACGGGGGACCGCCGCAGGCGGTGGGTGAGGTGGCAATAGCGTTGCGCTTATGTTTATCGCTACGTCTTAACACCTCATCCGTCGCGCTTCGCGCGCCACCTTCCCCTCAAAGGGGAAGGCAAGATTTCGTGAAATTTAATGGCCGGAGTAATAAATCCACACCACGCGCAAAGAAAGGAAACCGATACTATGAGCCGCTCGAAAAAATCACTGAAGCAAAAACTGGCGGTGGCGCTGTCCGTCGTCAACGCGCTGAACGTCTGCGCGCCCATCGCGCTGCCCTACGTCAACGTGGCGAGAGATATGTCCACTGGGGGGGGGCACGCCGAGCCGCTGTCCGATAGCCTTGCCCGTGCATTCTACGGCACGGCGCAGGCTGCAACGACGCAAACCATACCCGACGGAGATACGAAAAGCGCCGCCTGGTCCGGCGGAACGATGGGAGACAAGGCCGACAAGCAGATTATCAAAAGCGGCGGTACTGGCACGGTCGAGACCTTGAACGATGGCCAGCAGTGGATTTCCAGCGGCGGCATGGGCACGGTCGTGACCAATAATGGCGGCGAGCAGGCTGTCAACAACGGCGGCGAGGGGTATATCACGAACATGAAGAACTCCGGCACCCAGACCGTCTCGGGTGGCGGCACGGGCACGGTCACGACCATGTCCGGCGGCTACCAGTACCTCCGCGTCGGCGGCGGCGGCACGGTCGTGACCATGAACAACGGCGTGCAGTACGTCAACTACAAAAGCGGGAACGACCCCACGGGCACGGGCACGGGCAGGGTCGAAACCATGAACGGCGGCAAGCAGCATGTCTGTGTTAGCGGCACGGGCACGGTTGAAATCATGAGCGGCGGCACGCAGCTTGTCTGGAAAGGCGGCACGGGCAAGGTCACGTCCATGTTCGACGGCGAGCAGATCGTCAACGACAGCAACGGCACGGGCACGGGCTCGGGCACGGTCTCGTCCATGACCGGCGGCACGCAGGTCGTCAGAAGCGGCGGCTCGGGCACGGTCACGAACATGACCGGCGGCACGCAGATCGTCAGCAACGGCGGTGTGGGCACGGTCACGAACATGACCGGCGGCACGCTGGACGTCAGCGGCGGCGGCACGCAGGCCGTCAGCGGCACGCAGGTTGTCCTCAACGGCGGCGCGGGCACGGTCACGAACATGGTCGACGGCACGCAGATCGTCAGCAACGGCGGCGCGGGCACGGTCACGACCATGATGACCGGCGGCACGCAGACGATTGAAAACGGCGGCGTCGGCAGCGTCACAAGCCTTGGCGGCACGCAGACCGTCAAGAACGGCGGTACGTCAATAGTTACGACGGTCAAAAGCGGCGGCAAACAGATGGCCGAGGCGGGCGGCATCCTCGCGGGCACGCAGACCATCGAGGCGGGCGGCTCGGCAAGCGGCGGCACGCTGACGGGTACGCAGTCTGTCGCAGGCCGGGCAACAGGCATAACCGTCGCCACCGGCGGCACGCAAATCGTCGAGAACGGCGGTACGGCCAGCGGAACCATGCTCGCCTCCGGCTACAAGTCCGGAAGTCCCGAGGTTTTATACAGCGGCGGCATACAGATCGTCAAGAGCGGCGGCGTGGCGGTAAGCACCACCATCAGCGGCACCTCGCAGGACGTCAGCGCCGGCATGGGCGGCACCCAGGTCGTTTCGGCGGGCGGCATCGTTAGAGCCTCCAAGGATGCCGGGGGCGTGCTGGAAATTCACAACGGCGCCATCTTCCAAAATACAGATGGTATGCCAATCAGCTATGGGGACTACGCCCTCTCCGGCGGCACGCTGCGGGTGCAGGACGGCGCCTCGGTTGATTACAACATCTACGCCCTTTCCTCCGGCACCATCGAAGTGACCGCGGGCGGCTCGGCCTCCATCGACAGCGTAGGCCCGCAGGGCAAACAGGTTCTCTCCGGCGGCTCCGCCTCCGGCACCGTGGAGACCTTGGACGGTTATCAAAAAATCTATTCCGGCGGCACAGGCTCGGCGACCGTCATGGGCGGCTATGCCGGCAACGCGCCCCATCAGGAAATTTACAACGGCGGCACCGGCACGATCGGGACCATGAACGCCGGCAAGCAGACCGTCAGCAGCGGCGGCGCGGGCATTGTCACGACCATGAGCGGCGGCATACAGAACATTCTAAGCAGCGGCACGGGCACGGTCACCGCCCTGATGAGCGGCGGCACGCAGATTGTCTATGGCGGCGGCACTTCTAAAGATACCTCCGTTCATGACGGCGGCGTAATAGAAGAATCAGGCAGCGGCGGAACCGTCACCGGCGCCTCCTTCGCGTCGGGCGGAACCCACCGCATTGCGAACAGCGCAACGGTAACCGGCACAAACGTTTCCGGCCATATCCTTGAAGTCGTGAACGGCGGAACGGTCACAAGCGCCACTGTCCAAAGCGGCGGCACGGCGAATGTGGTGGGCGGCGGCATAGCATCGAATACCACCGTCAGCAACGGCGGCACGCAGAATGTCAGCAACGGCGGCGATGCGCAATTCACCAGCATCTACAGCAGCGGCGTGCAGAATGTCAACAACGGCGGCTCGACGTACGCAACCTCCGTCAACGGCGGTGTGCAGAACGTCAACAGCGGCGGCTCGGCGACCATAACCGAAATCTACGAGGGCGGCGTGATGAACGTCAACAGCGGCGGCTCGGCGAACACAGCCATCATCTACAACGGCGGCGTGGAGAACGTCAACGACGGCGGCACGCAGGAAGGAACCAGCATCGAAAGCGGCGGCGTGCAGAACGTGAACAGCGGCGGCGTGGCATTGGGCGGTTACATCTCCGGGGGCGGCGTGCGGAATGTCAAAAGCGGCGGTACGGCGAATGGCGCCCAAATCCTATCCGGCGGCAAACAGATGGCCGAGGCGGGCGGCATCTTAGCGGGCACGCATGGCATAGCCGGAGGCGGCGTGGCCTCGGGCGGCACGCTGACAGGCGAGCAGTTTGTCCATAGCGGCGGCTCGGCGGCAGGCGTCACCGTCGCCTCCGGCGGCATACAGAAAGTCGAAAATGGCGGCGTTGCGTCGGGAGGGACCGTTAACAGCGGAGGCGTACAGACTATTTCGTCAGGCGGCATCGTGACGAACGCCATCTTGAACGGCGGCACGCAGACCGTTTCGGCGGGCGGCGTCGCCTCGGGCGGCACGCTGAATAGCGGCACGCAGACCGTCCAGAACGGCGGCAAAGCGGAAAACGTGACGGTCAACGGCGGCACGCAAAACATCGCTTCCGGCGGCACGGCGACGAGCGTGACGGTCAACGGCGGTGTGCAGACCGTCGCGCCGGGCGCTGTGGTCAGCGCTGCGACCATCAACGGCGGTACGCAGATTCTTTCGTCGGGCGCGTCCATCGACGGCGACCAGACGGTGGCGGCCGGCGGCGTGGCTTCCGGCGGCACGATTACCAGTACGCATACCCAGCACGTTTACGGCAAGGCCGCGGGCGCGACCATAAACAGCAGCGGCGTGCAGCACGTTTACGGCGGCGGCTATGCCACCGCGACGAAGATCGCAAACGGCGGCACGCTGATCGTGGAGGACAAGGGAACCGCGCAGGTTGCGCAGATAGACTCAACCAACGCCTGTGTGGAGCTTCGCGACCTCGGCGACGCGACGGTCATTTTCGGCGGCTCGGCGAACGAGACCTTTACCGTCCCGAATCTCTCGGCGACGGGGGACAACGTCCGGCTCCGGGCGGAGGGCGATTTCACGGTGCCTGTTGCCGCAGCGGACGGGCACAAGGAGCTCACCGTCACGAAAATGTCAGGCCATGCGGATTTCTATGTCAATACCGACGTGGCGAACAACGCCGCCGATATTGTTCACATTACGAGTGTGACAGGCGCATCGTCGGCGAACAAGATCCGCATCAATTACGACCCGACGCTGGCGGCGGGCAACGCCGTGGCGTCCACGCATACGATGGTCGCCGAAAGCGTGGACGGCAAGGCGACGTTCGAGGGGGCGAAGAGCACCGTCGGCGGCCTTTCCTATCTGCCTACGGTGACGGCGAAGGGCAATAACTGGTATATCACGAAGGTGGACAGCCTCGGCGCCAGCGAAGCCAGCCACCATACGCTGATGGCCATGACGGCGGCCACGGCTGCTCTTGCCGCGGGCACCGCTTTCATCGACGACGCGGCGCGGGGACTTTCCCTTGCCTCGAACGTCGGCGCGGACGGCGTGTCGTCCTTCGCGAAGATGGGCGGCGGCAGCGTCCGGCAGGAAACGGGCAGCCATGTGGACGTCCACACCTGGAACGCGATCCTCGCCCTCGGACACGCGAACAAAAAAGAACGCGGCACGTTCGAGTACGGCGCGTTCTTCGAGTACGGCAGCGGGAACTATACGACCGAGTGCGAAGACACCCGGCGCGGCGACGGCAGCCTGCACTACACCGGCGGCGGCGTTCTCGCGAAATGGACGGACGCCCACGGGCTGTATGTGGAAGGGAGCTTCCGGGCGGGCACGGTGCACGACGACGCGCGGGACGTGCTGCACGACGACATGAACACCTACAGTTATGAGACCGACGCGGGCTATCTCGGCGCGCATTTAGGCGTGGGCAGGGAAATCGCGCTGGCGGACGGGAACAGCGTGGACGTTTACGGCAAGTATTTCATGAGCCGCAGGAACGGCGTCTCCTTCCGCACGGGCGGCAACGCCTACGACCTCGACGCGGTGACGAGCCAGGTGCTGCGCGTCGGCGCGAGGTACATGATGAAGCGGGAGAAGTGGAATTTCTACGGCGGCGTAGCCTATGAGCACGAGTTCGACGGGAAGGCAAACGGTACGGTGGACGGCCACGCGATTCGGGGCGCGGACATCGGCGGCGGCAGCTTCCGGGCGGAGCTCGGCGCGACGATGACGCCGGGAGAGAATTCCCCGTGGAAGCTGGATTTGAATTTGGCAGGGTTTGCAGGGAAGAAACAAGGCGTCACCGGCGGGATATCCGTGGCGTGGATGTTCTGAGAACGACGCTGAAACACCTCATCCGTCAGCCCTGCGGGCTGCCACCTTCCCCTCAAGGGGAAGGCAAAGAACGGGCGAACCCAAAAGCCCTCCCCTTGAGGGGAGGGGGGACCGGCGAAGCCGGTGGGTGAGGTGTTATATCACATCGCAAAACACTCCAAAAAAGTTATGATCAGAAAATCAGATTTTCCGAAATTCTGATTTTCTGATTTTCCTACTTTCTTACCTCAACAATTTTACCCATCACAAAATCAACCGAAGCAAATGAAGGAGGAACTATCAGAATGGCGGAAGAAATCGAGAAAGAGGAATCCACGGAGCCCGAGGCTCCGAAGGAGAAGGAATTTTCCAAGCGGGTGACGCAGCTCATCGCCCTTTCGGCGCTGGTGCTCGCCATCTGCGCGACCTTCTCCTCCCTGAAAGCGGGCGCGTTCAGCAGCAAGGCCATCCTCGCACAGAACGCCGCTTCCAACGGCTGGGCCTACTACCAGTCGAAGAGCCTGAAGGAAAACACCTACAAGGTGCAGCTCGACCAGATGAGAATGAACGGCGCCCTCGACCCCGCGGAGAAGGAAAAGGTCATGAAGAAGTATCAGGAGACCGTGGACCGCTACAAGGCCGAGGAAAAGGAAATCATGGCGGACGCACGGGCCGCCGAGGCGACGCGGGACAAGTCGCTGGAGCTGAACAAGGGCTTCGCCGGCGCGCTGACCTTCCTGCAGATCGCGATCCTGATGGTCTCCCTGGCCGGCCTCGTCAAGCAGATCTGGTTTTGGTACGCGGGCCTCGCCGTGGGCGCGGTGGGTATCTTCCAGTTCGCCACGATGATGATGCAGACGTTATAATAAAAAAAGGGCAGACGCAATGTCCGCCCTTTTGCCATATTTGTTAATCTTACGTTTTCTCTATACCGCTCCAGTACATCAGCAGGCGCACCCAGCTGTCCCTCTGCTCGAAAATCACTTCCGCGCCGTATTTCTGGCTGAAGTTCCGCAGGGAGACCATGCCGGTGCCGTGGCCGCGTTCCGCCGTTGTCGGCAGGCCGTCGTCGCCAAAGGCGACGGGCGCGTCGCAGCGGTTTTCCACGACCAGCGCGTATTCCCGCTCGGTGCGGGCCAGCGAGACGCGGATTTCCCTCTCCCCCACCGGCTGCTTGCGGCTGGCGATGACAGCGTTCTCTATGACGTTGGACAGGAGGATCGCCAGGTCGTTGTCCCCGCTTCGGGAAGCGCCCGTCTCTATGTCCACTTCACAGGAGGTCCGGATTCCTTCTTTTTTCGCGAGCTGCATATAGACGGTCAGCGCCGCGTTCAGGATCGGGCTCTCGCAATACGCGGCGATGGGCTGCGCCAAAAGTTCCCTGTCCTGGGCCTCGATCAGCGCCCGCGCTTTTTCAACCTCGCCCGCGTCGAGCAGGGACGCCAGGAGGCGATTGTAATGGCGCAGGTCGTGCCGGGCGCGCTGGACGTCTTCCGCCCGCGACTGGAGCATCGTGGCGTGGGATTCCAGCGCCTGCAGCTGCTGCGACAGGAGCTCGTTCGTGTGCCGCCCGCTTTGGATCTGCGCCGCGCGCTCCCCGGCGTACAGCGTGTATTTGTAGAGGATCAATCCCCATAGGAAGCGGATGAAGTGCAGCATCATGTCCGTCGTCGTATTCATCATCGGCCTGTCGAGCAGCAGGACAAAGGGCGTGACGCAAATCCCTATGGGCAGGATCGCGAAGCACCATGCCGCCAACCGGCTGCCGGTGAAAAGATAGGGCGGCAGCAGGTTTCGGAAAAATCTCTGCTCCAACGGCAGCAGCAGGAGGAAGCAGCAGATATACACGATCGGCTGCGACAGAATCCGGTTGTCGCCTGCGCCCAGCGTCGGCGGGAGCAGCACCAGGATCAGCACGCTGCTGATCGTATGCAGCATGAATAACCAGAGCGTCTGCATCCCCAGCACGAAGACGTGGCGCATGGCCCCGTGCCGGATGACGACGAGGGAGAACACGAAGAACGGAATCCAGCCGACGTACTGGACGCGCTTGAAGGTAATGACGTCGCACCCCGCATGGTAAAAATATGCGGCGTAAATCGTGAAGGCGACCGGCGCCCAAGACAGGATGTATCTCCAAAGACGACCGCGTTCCTCCGGCAGGAGCCTCGCCTCAAAAGGCAGATAACGAAGATACGCGCCGATGAGCTGGATCAGCGTGATGCTCGCCGCCGTACCTACAGTGAGAATCATAGAGAATCCCTTCATTTCTTTACTCGAATGTGTGCGCTTCGAAATCCTTTCACGCAAAAACCATCAATCCACGGGCAGGCTCCGGATGTTTTTCTTCGAGCCGCCTTATGATACAATTATACTATAAAATGGGAAGAAGATGAATACCATGCGAATCGCCATCGTGGAGGACGAAAAAAAGGATATGCTCCAGCTCACAGGCGTCCTCACCGCGTATGCCGAAAAACACGGGCTGACCATCGCCATCGACACGTTTTCCTCCGGCGAAAGTTTCCTGCGCGCCTTCGAGCCGGAAAAATACAAGCTGGTCTTTTTCGACAATTATATCGGGAACGGGTTGGGCATCGACCTGGCGCGCAAGGCGCGGGCGCTGGACGAGGCGGTGGAGTTCGTCTTCGTCAGCATGAGCATGGAGTTCGCGCTTTCGGGGTACGAGGTGCGCGCGCTGCATTATCTGATCAAGCCCGCCACGCCGGACGAGATCGAGAAGGTGTTCGAGCGCCTGCTGAAGCAAATGCCGAACCCCCAGGAGGCTACGGTCGAGGTGATTTGCGATTATCATCCGGTCCTGATTCCCATCCAGTCCATCCGCTATATCGAGGCCGTCAACAAGGCGTGCGTCATCTACGGCGAGGAAGAGTTCAAGACTTATATGCGGCTCGTGAACCTGATGGAGCTTTTGCCGCCGGAGGAATTCATCCGCACGCACCGAAGCTACGTCGTGCATCTTCCCTCCATCCAGTCGATGAACAAGGATGATTTTACCCTGAAGGACGGCAGGACCGTCCCCATCAGCCAGTCGTATCACAACGACTGTGCGCGCGCCTATATCGAGTACCGCGCGCACGGCAAAAACCGCCGCAGCCCCGCCGCAAAACCGAAATCATGATACCATCTATAATGTGAAAGGGAAAACAGCAGATGCTGTTTTCCCTTTCACATTATACGCCGCATATTTTCTCAATACTCCGCAACGGCAAATGAAACTTCAATTAACAACACATTAAAGCTCTCTTAAAAATGGGCTCTTTTCTTACTCTCGCAAAGACTTCATCAATTTTTCACTTCGCTTGACATGTGCATGGGGGGGGTAAAATGTACATACAAAGCGGACAATCCTAAGCGAAAAAGGAGGCGCAAGAAAAAGTCGTCCGAGAAAAAGGAAACGGGGGAATGTAAAATGCAGAAAATGAAAAGCGGTTTGATGATGTTTTGCCTAACGGTGTTGCTGTCCTGTGCCGCACTGATGATGAACACAGGCACGGCCAGTGCGATGACACTGCAAGATTTGTGTGGAGATTATCGAATTGTTGGAGAAACAAGAGCGCTAAAAGCTTATTATTGCAGCCAAATAGGCTGTATCGTTTCATTCAATATGGAAGATGGCACATTTATAGGGAAGCAGAAAGATGCCTCAGGAAAATTAACAGGGCATGACTACATAACGAACGTTTACGTTCACAATGGAACTATTCATTGCTGGGCAAACATTCAGGGGCTGAAGAGCCGGAATGATTGCTGGATCAGAATATATAACAACGGAGCAACTTTGGAAATCGTCGATAATGACCCTATTCATGGTGATGAACCAGTTTTCCTGAAATTGAGCCGTATGTAATATAACGATAAAAAAGAAGAGGGCGCGGCGTATGTCGCGCCCTCTTCTTTTGCTATATGATCATCACCAAATCGTCGCGATGGATGACTTCGTCGTGGGCCGCGCCGGGAAGCAGCTTTGCGATTTCCTTCGTGCTTTTGCCCGCGATGCGGCGCAAGTCCTCCGCGCCGTAGTTCACGATGCCCCGCGCGATTTCGCGCCCGTCGGGGCCGAGCACGCGCACCGTGCTTTTCTCCGAAAAGTCGCCGTCCACCGTCACGACGCCCGCCGCCAGGAGGCTCGCGCCGCCGCGCATGGCCTCGACGCAGCCCTCGTCCACGGTCAGGTTGCCTTCGATATGGCGGCCGAAGGCGAGCCACGCTTTGCGCGCGCGCAGGTGCGCTTCCCTGGCGTGGAATACGGTGCCGACAGGCTCGCCCGACAGCACTTCGCGCATGACGCCGATGCGGTCGCCCCGCGCGATGACCATGGTGACGCCCGCGCTCATGGCGATTTTCGCCGCCGCCAGTTTCGTGACCATGCCGCCGGTGCCGCCCGCCGTTCCGGCGCCGCCCGCGAGTCCTTCGATTTCCGGCGTGATCTCATGCACCTCGGAAATCAGCTTCGCGTCGGGATTCTCCTGCGGGTTCGCGTTGAAGAGGCCGTCCACGTCGGACAGGATGATCAGCGCGTCGGCGTCCACCAGCGACGCCACCGTCGCCGACAGGGTGTCGTTGTCGCCGATTTTCAGCTCGTCCACGGAAACCGCGTCGTTTTCGTTGACCACGGGCACGACGCCCATGTCCAGCAGGGCGAGCAGCGCGTTGCGGGAATTCGTGTACTGGTTGTGGCGCAGGGAATTCTCCTTCGTCAGGAGCACCTGCCCCGCTGTCTGCCCGTAAGAGGCGAACATCGTTTCATAGAGGTGCATCAGGACGCCCTGCCCGACCGCCGCCAGCGCCTGCCGCTCGGGCACGCCCTTCGGACGGACGGAGAGCCCCATGCGGTTCATGCCGGCCGCAATCGCGCCCGACGTAACCAGCACCATTTCCCGCCCTTCGTCTTTCAGGCCGACGATCTCGCGCACGATCTCCTCCATGCGCGCGAGATTCGACGCGCCGTTTTCCCGGGTGATGGTGCTGGTGCCGACTTTGACGACGACGCGCTTCGCTTTTTTCAATGCGTCTCTGACGTTCATGCTCTCCGCCTTCTTTCAGAAAATGTGACGAAAGACGAGTCTCCCATACTCCCCCCTGTCAGCTTCACTGACGTCCCCCCTCATGGAGGGGGGGCTTATCTTGCCTCTCTCATGGATGGGGGCTTATCTTGCCTCCCTCATAGAGAGGGGGCGGCAGCCCGAAAGAAGCTCCTACTCGGGGAACTCGATCTGAGGCTTCTTGAAATTGCGCTTGAACAGCAGGCCGTTCCGCCCGATGACCTGCACGAGGTCGGCGTCCACGCGCGTCGTCAGCCGCTCGATGGCGTCCTTCGGCTCCTCCGGGGCGTTCTGCAGCACGCGCACCTTGATCAGCTCGCGCTTCGTGATGGCGTCCTTGGCCGACTCCACCACCGTCGGCGTCACGCCTTCCTTGCCGACGTTCACCACCGGGTCGAGCTCCGTGCCCATCGCGCGCAGGAACCGCTTCTGCTTGCTCGTCAATGTATTCCGAATCAAAATATATCCTCCCAAAAAAGCAAAGAGAGAGCGTTATTCAACTCCACTCTTCACTCTCCACTCTTCACTCTTCCTTACGCGTGGTACTCAAACTCCATCGCGCCGATGCGCACGGTGTCGCCTTCCTTGATGCCACGCTTCAAAAGCCGCGCGTCGAGGCCCTTCATCCGCCAGATGTACTGGAAGCGGCGGATCGCCTCGTCGTTGGCGAAGTTCGTCATGGCGACGAGTTTTTCTATCGCCTTGCCGCTGACGACAAAGGCGCCGTCGTCGGCCCGCTTGATCTCGACCCGCTCCGGGTCTTCGTCCTTGGACGCGTCGTAAACCTTCACGCCGTCCTCATGTTCCGGCTCTTCCACATAGGCGTCGAGCGCCTCCGCCGTGCGCTCCACCAGCGTGCGAAGCCCTTCCTGCGTCGCCGCCGACACCGCCAGCATCGGGATATGCTCCTCCGCCGCCAGTTTTTCCAGTCGGGGCAGGTTTTCCTCCGCCCCCGGCAGGTCGATCTTGTTCGCGACGAGGATTTGCGGACGCCGCGCCAGTTTCTCGCTGTACCGTTTCAGTTCGTGGTTGATGCGGCGGTAATCTTCCACCGGGTCGCGCCCCTCGATGCCCGACGCGTCCACCACGTGCAGGATGACCTTCGTGCGCTCGATATGGCGCAGGAATTCATGGCCGAGCCCCGCGCCGTCCGCCGCGCCTTCGATCAGGCCGGGAATGTCCGCCATCACGAAGTTCTTTTCCTCGTCCACGGCCACCACGCCCAGCACCGGCGTGATCGTCGTAAAATGGTACTCGGCGATCTCGGGCCGCGCCGACGAGACGCAGGAAATGATGCTGGACTTGCCGACGCTGGGATACCCGACGAGGCCCACGTCCGCCAGGAGCTTCATTTCCAAGAGGAGCTCCTTCTGCTCCCCCGGCTCGCCCAGCTCGGCAAAGGTCGGCGCTTTGTTGCGGCTCGATGCGAATTTCGCGTTGCCGCGTCCGCCGCGCCCGCCCCGGGCGATGACCTCCCGCTGGCCGTTCTCGGTCATGTCCGCCAAAACCTCGCCCGTTTTCGCGTCCTTGACGATCGTGCCCGGCGGCACCTTGATGATGCAGGGCGGCGCGCAGGCGCCGAACTGATTCTTGATGTCGCCGTTCTCGCCGTTCTGTCCGAGGAATTTCCGATGGTAGCGGAACTCCAGCAGCGTATTCATGTTGTTGTCCACGACGAAAACGACGTCCGCGCCGCGCCCGCCGTCGCCTCCCGACGGCCCGCCCTTCGGCACGAATTTTTCCCGACGGAACGCGGACTTGCCGTTGCCGCCGTCGCCGCCCTTCACCGTGATGGTTGTTCTGTCAATAAATTGCATAAAGAATCATCGTTTCCTTAAAAAAATACCTGCGCCGCGAAGCGCAGGTATCTCCAATGCTTTTCCTTGCGGACGGATTACACCGTCGCAGTCTCCTCCACCGGGTATACGCTTACCTGGCGGTTATAGCGGCCCTTGCGCTCGAAAGCGACCCTGCCGGCGACCTTCGCAAACAGCGTGTCGTCCTTGCCCCGGCCGACGTTCGTGCCCGGATGGAAATGCGTGCCGCGCTGGCGAACGAGAACGCTGCCCGCGGTCACCACCGTATTCGCCTGCTCCTTGACGCCGAGACGCTTGGAATGGCTGTCACGGCCGTTGCGCGTGCTCGAAACGCCCTTCTTATGCGCGAAAAGCTGCAAATCAAACGTAAAATTCATACCCTTCACCTCCCGGATATTCCGTTCAGAACCCGTGTGCGAACGGCGTCGGGATAGAGCTTTTCAATCTCCTCGATTCCCATACGCATCGTTCGCAATATTGTCTCCGTAAAATCATCAGGCGCATCCTTGAGCTCCATGTGAAGGTCCCCGCTCGGGTCGATATGGTAATCTATTTCCCGATGCAAATGCCTTCCCAGGCCCAAAAGAGCGGTCTGCGCCAACGCGGAAACGCCTGCGCAGACGATATCCCGGCCCTTCGGCGCAAGGCCGCTGTGCCCGTGCACAGAAAAGGCGGATATCCTGCCGTCTTTCTCTTCGTAAATCTCGATCTCGATCATGCGGGCTTACGCCTCGATCTTTTCGATGGAGACCTTCGTATAGGGCTGACGATGGCCCTGACGACGACGGTAGTTGGACTTGGCCTTGTACTTGAAGACGAGGATTTTCTTTTCCTTGCCCTGCTGAAGAACCTTGCCCGTGACCTTCGCGCCGTCAACGAGCGGCTTGCCGACTTTGACGCCGCCGTCCGTGACAACCGTGAGCACCTGATCAAACGTGACGGCATCGTCCACGGCCGCCTCCAGCTTCTCGACATAAATCGTGTCGCCTTCAGCCACCTTGTACTGCTTGCCGCCGGTCTTGATAATCGCGTACATTCCTGTTTACACCTCCCTGATGGTTTACTCGCCGACTACGGTAGCGCCCGCATTCGCGGACCGCATTTCAAAAAAACCTCGCCGCGCGGTTGGGGAAACGCGCCAAGGCGCGCTTAACCGTCGATATGATACCACAAGGACGATGGCTTGTCAAACAATAATATGACGGCCGTATCACGCTTCGATCCGGACGCGGCTTCCCTGCTCCCGCGCCTTCGTCACGACGAGCTTCCTGTCGATCCGTTCCTTCAGCGCGTCCACGTGAGAAATGACGCCGACGAGACGGCGGCCTTCGGAAAGAGAGGCCAGCGCGCGCATGGCCTGCTCCAGCGATTCGTCGTCGAGGGAGCCGAAGCCTTCATCGACGAACATGGTATCCAGCTCCACGCCCCCCGCCGAGGACTGGATTTCATCGGCGAGGCCGAGGGCCAGAGACAGCGAAGCCTTGAAGGACTCGCCGCCGGACAGTGTCTCGACGCCCCGGATCGAGCCGTTGTAATGGTCCACGACGTCAAGGTCGAGACCGCTCTGCCCTTTGTTCGTGGTCGCCGAGGCACGGCGGCGCAGCTCGTACTGACCGCCGGACATGACGAGCAGCCGCAGGTTCGCCCGCGAGACGATGCGCTCGAAATAACGCATCTGCACATAGGTCTCCAGCATGATTTTTTCCCGGGCGCCGATCTTTCCCATCACCGTATCGGCCAGGGCCTTGAGCCACTGATACCGCGCTTCCGCTTCCGCCAGACGCGCCGCCTCTTTGCCGAGGGCGTCGAGGGTTTCCCGGTTTTTCGCGAGACGCACCCGCAGGCTGTTTTGACGTTCCTGCAGTCCGCGCCGTTCGGCGGCCCGCGCCGTGTTTTCCTCGCGCAGCTTGGCGACGTCTTCCTCCGGCGCCTCGGCGATGCTTTTCTCCAGCGTCTCTATGCGTCCCGCCAATTCCTGCAAATTTTTTTCTTCCGCGCGGACGGCTTCTTCCGCCCGCTTTTTCTCGCTCTGCCGCTTCTCGCGTTCGCCGCGCAGCGCCTTGATTCGTGCCTCCGCCTCTTTTTTCGTGGGGAATCGCAGCTTCGCGGCAAGCTCTTTCAAGGCGTTCTCTTCCGCGGCGCGGGCCGTTTCCGCCGCGGCCCGCTTCGCACCCGCGTCCGCAATCCACGCGTCGGCCTCCGCCGCCGCTTTCTCGTCCTGCGGGATTCCCGCCTCCAGCTCGGCTTTCCGCTTCGCTTCCTTCTCCTTGGCCCGCAGCCGTTTCTCGAGGTCGGACAGTTCTCCCTCGATCTCGGTAAGAACCGCCGGCAATTTCTCCTTCGCTTCCCGATTATTGAAATCGCCTAAATGCTCCTTCACGGACGCCTGCAGCGACGCCTTGCGCTCGTCCAGTACGCCTTTCCCCTGCTCGAAGCGCCCGCGAAGCTGCATCGCCTCCGCCTGCGCCGCGTTCCGGTCCTCCTGGAGCGCGCGCACCTTCGCCTCGTCCGGGGCGTTCTCCGGCAGCTCGGCCGCCTTGGGATGGTCGGTGGAGCCGCAGACGGGGCAGGGCGTCCCCGGCCGGAGCGTCTGCGCGATATGGCCCGCCTGCGCGGCGAGGAACGTCCCTTCCGCCGCGAGATACGCCGTTTCTTTTTGGTGCCACGCTTCGGTCGCCGCGGTCAGTTTTTGATATACGCCGTTGACTTCCTGATACAGCGCCTCGTACTTCTTCATTTCCTCCGCCAGCGCGGCGATCTGCTCCCGCCGCCGGAGGACGTCTTTCTTGTGGGAGGAAAGCTTTTCCCGTTCCGCGCCCACGTCGCCCATGCGGGAAAGCTCCTGCTTCTCTTCCTCCAGCCGCTTGCCCGCCGCCGCTTTTGCCTCTTTGGCCCCGCGTTCTTCCTCCACCGCGGTTTTCGCCGCCGCCGAAAGGCGCGAGACCTCCTTCCGCTTTGTCTCCGCCGCCTCATAGTCGGGCAGTTCCTTTTCGATCTGCGCTTCCTCCCGGGCGAAGGCCTCCGCGTCTTTCGCCCGCTCCGCCGCTTTTTCCGCCGCTTCCTTCGCCGCCGCCAGCGCCGGTTTCCGGCGCGTCTCCTCCGCCTTGGCCAACCGCAGCTCTTCCCGGTTCTTCTGGATTTCCCCCGCGCGTCCGATGCGGGTGTTGAGGACGCCGATGGCCTCCTCTAATTTTTGGAGCGCGTTCTGCGCCTCCGCCGTCGCCGCCTCGTCGCTTTCAATCAGCGCGCGGAGCAGCCTGTCCGCGTCCTCCGGCAGCAGCTCGCCCGCTCTCGCCTTTTCCGCTTCCGCCGCTCCCAGATGGTCCGCCGGGCAGTCCACCGTCGCCGTCAAATCCAGCGCCTTGTCGCGCGTACGCTCCCATGCCCGCTCCGCGTCGTTGGCGTCGCGGTTCACCGCCGCCGCCAGCCGTTCAAACCGCTCCGTATGAAAGATGCTGCGAAAGATCTTCTGCCGTTCCTCCGTCTTCGCCAGCAGGAGCCGCAGGAACTGCCCCTGCGCGATCATCGCGATCTGCATGAACTGCGTCGCGTTCAGTCCCAAAAGCTCCTCCACGCGCTTCGTGACATCCTGGGCCTTCGTCACCACGCTGCCGTCCGGCAGGCGAAGCTCCGCGGCGGCAGTCTTCTTCGTCGTGCCCGTGCCGCGCAGCTTCGGGCGCTCGTATTCGGGATTCCGTTTCACGACGTATTCCTTGCCCCGCAGCAAAAAGCGAAGCTCCGTCTCCGTGGGCGTGTCCGCCGCCGCGTATTTCGAGCGGAGCATCGCGGCCGTCCGCGTGCCGCCGCTGGTCACGCCGTACAGCGCGAACACGATGGCGTCGAAGATCGTCGTCTTGCCCGCGCCCGTGTCGCCCGTGATCAAATACAGCCCCCGGTCGCCCAGCCGGGAAAAATCAATGGTCTCGCTCTCCGCGTACGGGCCGAAGCCCGTCACTGTCAACGTCAGCGGTCTCATGCCTCGTCCTCCCATACCGTCCCGATCATCCGCCGCAAATATTCGGTCTGCGCGCCGCTCATGGGCCGCCCGTTTTGCAGCGCGTAAAATTCCTCCGCCAGCGCCAGCGGCGACTTCTCCTCCGCCTCCGGCGCGGCCTCAACGACGGCGCCGCTCCTCGTCCGGACGTTGTCGTAATCGAGGCGCAGGACGTTCGGATAGACGGTCTTCAGCTTTCGCATGGCGTCCGGCACGTCCTCCTCATCCGTCAATACGATATGAAGGTAATCCTCCGTCGCCGTCCCCTCGTAGTTTTCTTTTTTCATCAGCTCTTCGTAAGTCCCCTTGACTTCCCGCAGATCGCGCTTCGGCGTTAGGGGAACCGTGCGGAGGCTGACCTCCCCTTTCCCGTCCAGCTCGGCCATCGTGACCGACTTCCCGTCTGCCGCCTCGGAAAACGAATATTTGAGCGGCGTGCCGGAGTAGCGGACCCGCGGCGAGCCGATATTCTGCGGGCGGTGGATATGGCCGAGGGCGACGTAGGAAAACGGCGCGAACACGGCGGCGTCCACATTGTCCAGCCCGCCGACGGAGACCTCCTCCGAATCCGATCGCACCGCACCCGTCACGAACTGGTGGGCGACCAATACGCTGCGCCGCTTCGGATTCACCGCCATGCGCTCCACCGCGACGCGAAGCGCATCCGTGTAGCTCTCGATTTTCTCGTCGGGGAAAGCCAGCGACACATGCACAGGCTTGACGAACGGCAGCAGATAGATATCCACGGGGCCGTGCCCGTCCGTCAGCATCACGGGACGCACGCCGCCCTCATAAGCGGGCGCGGACAGATGCACGCCGCTCCGCTCCATGATGCGTCCGCCGTAAGCCACCCGCGCCGCCGAGTCGTGATTGCCGCTGATGACGAAAACCGTTTGCCCGTCCGACGCGAGCCCTGAAAGGAAGTCGTCGAACAGCCGCACCGCTTCCGCCGACGGCGCGCTCTTGTCGTAGATATCCCCGGCGATTAGCACCGCGTCCGGCTTCTCGTCCCGCAGTATCCTGCGGATCTCTTCCAGGATATACGCCTGATCGTCCAAAAGCGAAACCTCGTGCAGCCGCTTTCCTATATGCAGATCGGAAATATGCGCGAATCTCATCGGCAATCCTCCCTAAACGATAGTCTTGTCTTATTATAACGCAGGCAGTAGGAAAATACTATGGCGCACCGCCCCCGCGGGAGAGGCGCAAAACAGCGGCAAATGACACGACATCGGCGTCGCTCGAAATGCGCGCAAAAAAATCTGAGGGAAGAAAATAAGAATTTCTTACCTCAGATTTTTTGACGCCTTCAAAACCGCGTCGCGACGCAGGGAAAAAAATCGGACTGCCCAAAAAGGGAAACCGGTCTTCCGATTCGCTGTCGTTACGCCGTTTCCAGCCCCGCCACGGCGTACGCCGACATGCCTTCGCCGCTGCCGGTGAAGCCGAGCCGCTCTTCCGTGGTCGCCTTGACGTTCACGCAGTCGAGGGAAACGTCCAGCACCCGCGCGATATTTTCCGTCATTTTTCCTATGTGCGGCGCGAGCTTCGGCGCCTGCGCCACGATGGTCGCGTCCACGTTGCCGACGCGGAAGCCCTTTTCCCGGACCAGCCGCACGACCTCCGCCAAGAGCTTCATGCTGTCCGCGCCCGCAAATTTCTCGTCCGTGTCGGGAAAATGCCGTCCGATGTCCCCGAGGGCCGCCGCGCCGAGCAGTGCGTCCGCGACGGCGTGCAGCAGCACGTCCGCGTCCGAGTGGCCGAGCAGCCCCTTCTCCCACGGAATCTCCACGCCGCCGAGGATCAGCTTTCGCCCCTCGACGAGACGGTGCACGTCATATCCCATGCCGAACCGCGTCATTTCTTTTCCCCCTTGCCCCGATACGCCTGCAATTTCTCGCTGACCGTGGCGGCCAGCTTGTCCGCGAAAGCGTCGAGCCCGCTCAGCGCCGCCTCGATGTCCTCGCCGGCGCTTTCCATTTTCGCCTTCACCGTGCCGATGACGTCGCGCTCCATGAATGTCTCCACCACCCAAAGGTCCTCCGGCGTCGTGACTTTGATATTCCGATAGCTGCCCTCGACCACGCGCACTGGAAGGCCCATGCGCTCCACCAGTCCCGCGTCGTCCGTGCCGAGGAATCCGTCTGCTTCTGCGCGCCGATACGCCGCCTCGAGGATGTCCCGCCGGAATCCTTGCGGCGTCTGCACTTCCCAAAGATTGGCGCGTTCCGGCGTGCTTTCCACCACGCCGTCGCCCCGCACCACCTTGATGGTGTTCTTCGCCCGCACGGCGGCAATGGCCGCGCCCGAACGCCAAGCCTCCGCCGTCACCGCCTCGATGGTCTTCACGGAAACGAGCGGACGGGCCGCGTCATGCACCAGCACCACGTCCGCGTCCGGGTGCAGCGCCGCGATGCCGTTTCGCACGCTGTACTGACGTTCCGAGCCGCCCGCCACCACGCGGAAGGGCTTCAGGCCGCCCACCTTCTGCAGTTCCCGCTCTACGAGCTCCACGTCTTCCTCGCCCACCACGACGATAAAATCATCCACCGCCGGGCACTCCGAGAAGCGCAGCAGCGTCCGAACGAGGATCGGCTTTCCCATCAATTCCAAAAGCACCTTATTTTTTCCCGCGTTCATGCGCCGGCCCTCGCCCGCGGCGGGGAAAATCACAGAAACCATTTTCCTTCTCCCTTCCAATAAAAAAGGAGCGAGACAAAGCATCGGGAAAACGCCTCGTCTTCACTCCTTCTCCATTCAGTTTTTCGCGTAACGCCGCGGCTTCGCGAAAATCATGCGCCCCGCCGCCGTCTGCAGCGCGGACGTCACTTCCACGTCGATGTCCTGGTTCAGATGGCGGTGTCCGCCCTCAATGACGATCATCGTGCCGTCGTCAAGATAGGCCACGCCCTGCCCCTGCTCCTTGCCGTCCTTCACCACCGTCACGTGCATGGATTCGCCGGGAACCACCACCGGCTTCACCGCGTTCGCCAGCTCGTTGACGTTGAGCACGGAAACGCCCTGCAGCTCCGAGACCTTGTTCAGATTGTAATCGTTGGTGACGATCTTTCCTCCGACCATGCGCCCCAGCCGCACCAGCTTGGAGTCCACCTCCGCGATGTCGTCGAAATCCCGGCTGTCGATTTCCACCGGCAGCTTTTCCTCCGAGCGTATCTTTTGGAGGATGTCCAGACCGCGCCGTCCGCGCACCCGCTTCAAGGCGTCCGCCGAATCCGCGATCCGCTGCAGCTCCTCCAGCACGAAAACGGGAATCAGCAGCGTGCCTTCGAGGAATCCGCTGTCGATCACGTCCGCGATGCGGCCGTCGATAATGGCGCTGGTGTCGAGCAGCTTGTACCGCTTATCCCCGTCCGTGACTTCCTCCTTCGGCGCCGGCAGCGCCTCAGGCTGCGCAGGCAGCGGTTCCGGCTTCGTCTCGCGCGCCCGCAGGATGTCCTTGAAAAAGCGCGGAATGAAATTGAACATCTCCGCGATCTCTTCGCGCTTCGTCATCGTGATGCGAATGCCCAGATAGCCGAATACGATGGCAAACACCACCGGGATATAATTGCCCACGATGGGAATCCTGGAAAACGCGGCGCCTAATAATGTAGCAAGTATAAGTCCTAAAGAAAGCCCCGCCACGCCTGCGATCACGTCGTGAATCGGCATCTTGTTGAGCTGCGTTTCCACCCACGCGGAAAACCGTTTCAGCACGGAAATGAAGTACGACGCTGTCACCATGCCGATCAGCGCGCCGATCGCGCCGCCCACGAGGATGCAAAGCAGTCCCGCCAGCGTCATGCGCAGGAATCCCATGTCCGTCTTCAATATCTCCGTTCCGATGAACTGCGTCAAAGAAGGACTGGCCAGCTGCATCAGCGCGGCTCCGGCCGCCGCCAAAAGCGCGGCAATGAAGAAACGCAAAACTTTGTCCAGCATCTTGCTCACCTCCTTTCTTAAATTAAATGGTAAAGAAAAAAGCGGATAAATTCATAATACTCAATTCATCCGCTTTTGTCAAAAATTGATTCTCATTTATCCGTCAAAACCGTTCTTTTCCAAAATCCCGTCCATCCATGCGGTGACCTCTTCCGGCTTTTTGCCGCAGGCATAAACGAGCTCGCTGACCAATATCTGTTTGGCCAGATCCAGCAGCCGGCGCTCCCCGCTGGAAATCTTGCGGACCCGATCCTGCAGAATCAGATTGCGGGCCACTGCCGCCACGTCGCAGATATCCCCCGACTTCATCCGCGTCAGCGTCGCGTGAAAGCGTTTGTTCCAGCTTCCGACCGCGCGTTCCGGGGTATCCGCCAGCACTTCCGCCACTTTCTTGACGCCCTTTTTCGAAATTACGTCGCGCAGTCCGATATTTTCCACATTGTCCGTGGGTATCATCACTTTCATGCTGCCGATGGGCATTTTCAGGACGTAATAAGACTTCACCTCGCCCATGACTTCGCACTGCTCGATGTCCGCGATTACGCCCGCGCCGTGCATCGGATACACGACCTGGTCTCCAACCTGAAGCAAACGCTCACCTCCTTTTGCCGCTTTATTATTATAGCACAAAAATTTCCTCCGTGTAAAAATTTTTTAGTATATCACGCTTTATATATACTGTCAAATTTTATCGAAAATCGCGAAAAAACGGGACGAAAAGCGCATTCTTCTTTCGCTTTTTCGCCCCGCGTATCAGTTCCGCGCAGTCGTTTCCAGCCGCGCAGTCTCACCCATATGCACTTTTTAGCAGTCATGAGGCGCCGTCGCAAGCAGCCGCCGAAAATTACAGAATCACCATCCATATCCCGCTGAACAGCCCCAGCAGGAACTGGGCGATGGGAATCAAGATATAGCCCAGGATCGGCGTCGCGATGAAAATGAGGAAGATGATCATGCTGTACCGCTCCAGCCCCGCGTAACGATACTGCATCTCATAGGGCAGAACGGCCATCAGGATCCGGGAGCCGTCCAGCGGCGGCAGCGGAATCAGGTTGAAGACGCCGAAGTTGATATTGTAAACGACGATGAGCCAGAGCACCGAGCGCAGGCCGTAGCTCAGCTCCATGTGCATCTTGCGCGTGAGGATAAGCAGCACGCCGACAGCGAGAAACGCCAGCAGAAAATTCATGGCGGGCCCCGCCAGCGCCACGAGGATCTCGCCTTTCTTCCGGTCCCGGAAGTTATGCGGATTGATGACGACGGGCTTCGCCCAGCCGAACCGCGCGATCAGGAGCATCGCGAGACCGATGGGGTCGATATGCGCCAACGGGTTCAGCGTAAGCCGTCCCATCATGCGCGGCGTGAAGTCCCCCATTGCCACCGCCGCCCGCGCGTGCGCGTACTCGTGCAGCGCCAGCGCCATAATCAACCCCGGCAGTCCCGCCACCATTTCCATCAGATTAAAGCCGAACATATCAAATCCCCTTTTTCCTTCGCGCCGCATACAGCAAAAGCGCGGTGACGGTCTTGCCGTCAACGATCGTGTTGTCGCTCACTTTTTCCAGCGCCTCTGCGAGCGGCATGCGGACGGTATGGATGAACTCGTCCTCGTCCGGGCAATCCGCCCCCGCCGTCAGTCCTTCCGCCAGATAGATGTGAATCCATTCGTCGGAGAATCCCACCGTCGTCGCCAGGGAAAACAGTTTCTCATAACGCTCGGCGGCGTACCCCGTTTCCTCTTTCAATTCCCGTTTTGCACATTCCAACGGGTCTTCTCCCGGCACGTCCAGCTTGCCCGCAGGGATTTCCAACGTCACGCGCCCGACGGGATAACGATACTGCCGCACCAGGATCACGCTGCCGTCGTCCAGAACCGGCAGTACCGCCGAAGCGCCGGGATGCTTTACCCACTCCCGTATGGTTTCATGACCGTTTGGCAAGAGCACCGTATCGCGCCGCACATGGAGCAGTTTCCCGTCGAAGACGCTCTCGCCCGCAAGTCGCTTCTCGATCAAATCTTCGTCCATTTCGCGCCTCCTATGGCTTCCGCAATTTCTTTTTCGTCTCGGCGGCCCGGGCGATCATTTCCTTCGCGTTCCTCAGGGACGCCTCCGTGGCGTCCGCTCCCGACGCCATGCGCGCGATCTCTTTCGCACGCTCCTTTGGCGTCAGGGCGCGCACGTCCGTGGACGTCTTTCCGTCCTTCGCCGTCTTTTCCAGATAATAGTGGACGTCCGCCATGCAGGCGATCTGCGGCAAATGCGTGATGCAAAGCACCTGCCTCTGCGCGGCCACGCGGGCGATGCGCTCGGCGACCATTTGCGCGGTGCGCCCTCCGATGCCCGTGTCAATCTCGTCGAACACCATGCTCTGCGCCACGGAATCTCCCGCCGCCGCCACGGTCTTCACCGCCAGCGCGATGCGCGAAAGCTCGCCGCCGGACGCCACCTTCGAGAGCGTTTTTTCCGGCTCCCCGGCATTGGCGGAAAACATCATCTCTATCTCGTCCGCCCCCCGCGCCGACAGCTCCGCCGGGAGCAGGGAGACGTCCAGCTTCGCGTCGGGCATCCCCAGCGCAACCAGCTGTTCCACGATGGCGGCGGACAGCTTTTGCGCCGCCTCTTTCCGCGCCGCCGTCAGGAGCTCCGCCCGGCGCTCGACCTCCGCCAGCGTCTCCGCGCGCTTCTTTTCCAGCGCGGCGACGATCTCGTCGTAATTCTCGAAGCTCTCGATCTCGTTCTCTATCTTTTCCCGGTAGGCAAACACCGCCTCAATGGAATCCCCATATTTTTTCTCTAATTTCTCTATGGCGTCCATGCGGGCCTGCAGCTCGTCGAGCCGTTCCGGGTCGAACTCCAGGCCGTCCCGATAGCCCTGCACGGTATAGAATACTTCCTTCAGCTGGCAGGCCGCGTCTTCCAGCATCGGCGCCGTCTCGTCAAAGGTCTTGTCGAACTGCCGCAGCGCCTCGATCCTGCGCTGCAGCGCGCCCACGTCGGCCAGTATGCCCTCGCTCTCCGCACCGCCCTCCAGCAGCGCGGCGGCTTCGCCCACGTTCTCCGTAATGCGTTCGGCGTTGGAAAGGCGGTTGATTTCCGCTTCCAACTCCTCGTCCTCATGGAGGCGGAGATTGGCGTCGGCGATTTCCTTCGCCTGCCATTTGAGCATATCCATTCGGTCGGCGGACGTCTCCGCCGAGGATTTTTTCTCCGCCAGCGCCTCGTCTGCGGCTTTCCACGCGCGAAACGCCGCCGCGTAATCCTCGCGGAGCTTCGGGATGCCGTCGTCGCTGCCGTCCAGCAATGCGAATTGATTTTCCGCGCGGACGAGGGCCAGATTCTCATGCTGGCCGTGAATATCCACCAGGAACTCCCCGATGGCGCGGAGCGTCCCCACGGTCACATGGCAGCCGTTGACGAGGATGACATTTTTCCCTTTCGTGGTAATCTGCCGCGTGATGATCAGGGAATCGTCCTCGTCGTCGATGGCCTGGTCCGCCAGCAGCGCATGCAGGCGCTTTTCCCCCGCAATATCAAAAATCGCCTCGACGCGCAGCCAGTCGCAGTCCGTGCGGATCGTGTCGGCGGAAAGCCGGTGCCCGAGCACCGCGCCGAGGGCGTCGATCAGGATGGACTTGCCCGCGCCCGTCTCGCCCGTCAGAATATTGAGCCCCGTGTCGAAATCGATCTCGACGTGCTCCAAGAGCGCAAAATTCCAAACGGTCAGCGTTTTCAGCATTACGCGTTCCTCCCCAGCATGCCTTTCATGCGTCTCGCAACGGCGTCCACGGCTGTTTCCGGCTTCACGGCGGCAAAGATCGTATCGTCGCCCGCCACCGTCCCCAAGATTTCCGGCCACTGCGCCGTGTCAAGGGCGGAAGCGACGGCATTCGCCATACCCGGAAGCGTTCGCAGGACGACAAGATTTCCGGAAGCGTCGACGCCCGTAACGGCGTCCGCGAACAGGCCTTCCAGCCGGCTTTCCTTGCGCCCGCCGGCTTCCGCTGCGGGGAACGCATAGCGGGAACGCCCGCCGCCCGTCGGCATCGGCACTTTGACCAGCATCAATTCCTTTATATCGCGGGAAACCGTCGCCTGCGTGACCGCAAAATCCTCCCGCCGAAGACGCTCCGCCAAATCCGACTGCGTCTCCACGATATGATTCTCCACGATTTCCCGTATCTTTTCCTGCCGAAGCGCTTTCATGCGCTCATCTTTCTTCATTAAAAACGCCGCCTTCACGCACTGTAGAGGAGCTTCGTCCGGATGGTCTGATAATAGTTCTTGTCGTCGAATTTGACGATCTTCGCCGGAAGCGGCGCGCGCCGCACGATGATCACGTCCCCCGGCAGGATGTGGAAGCTGTCCTGCCCGTCGAACGTCACCATGATGTCCCGATGCAGCGCGGCAACGTCGATCTTGATCTCGTCGTCCTCGTCCATGACGATGGGCCGCGCGTTGAACGTATGCGGACAAATCGGCGTCAGGAGCAGCGCCTTGATCTTCGGGTTGACCAGCGGGCCGCCCGCCGAAAGGGAATAGGCCGTGGAGCCGGTCGCCGTCGAGACGATAAGCCCGTCCGCCTTGTAATCCATCACATGGAAGCCGTTGACCGTGAGACCGAGCTGGAGCATGCGCGCCGCGCCGCCCTTGGTCACGACCACGTCGTTGACCGCGTTGCCCAAGAACCGTTCCTTCTGTCCTTCGCTCTGCACAAAGCCCGAAATGACCATGCGCTCTTCCAGATGATATTCGCCGCGCAGGATCTTTTCCAGCTTCGCCTCCAGCTCCGTCAGCTCGATATCCGCCAGGAAGCCGAAGGTGCCGATATTCACGCCGCAGACCGGGGCGTCTTTCTCGTAGACGCGGCGGCACACGCCGAGCAGCGTGCCGTCGCCGCCGACGGAAAGCGCCATGTCCATCGGCTCCCCGTCGATATCGGGAACGCCGTATTCCTCGCAATGGAAAAACGCCGCGTCCTCCTGCGACGTCATCAAGCGCACGTCCTTGTCCCGAAAGAAACGGAAAATGCGCGCCAGGACGTTCGGCGCGTCTTCCTTGTCCCTGTTTGGAAACACCGCGATCCGCATCATCGTTCGTCCCTTTCCCTGTCGAGAGTCTTGTGGGCCTCGGCCACGACCCCGTCGATTTTCTCCTCTGTCGCCGCGTCCGGTCCGGTTTCCGACTGGGCAAGACGCACAAGGTACTCGATATTCCCCTCCGGCCCTTTGACGGGGGAAAACGTCAGCCCCGCCGGCCAGAATCCAATGTCCCGGCTGTAAGCCGCGACCGCACGGATGACCTGCCGGTGCACCTCGGGGTCGCGCACCACGCCTTTCTTCCCGACGTTGCCGCGCCCCGCCTCGAACTGCGGCTTGATCAGCGCCACGATCTCTCCCGCGTCTTTCAGCAGATGCTTCGCCGGTTCCAGCACCTTCTCCAGGGATATGAACGCCACGTCGATCGAGGCGAAGTCCAGCAGTTCCCCAATATCCTCGGGGCAAACGTAGCGGATATTCGTCCGCTCCATATTCACCACCCGCGGGTCGTTCCTGAGTTTCCACGCGAGCTGCCCGTATCCGACGTCGATGGCATAGACCTTCGACGCGCCGTTTTGGAGCGCGCAGTCCGTGAAGCCGCCCGTGGACGCGCCGATGTCGGCCATGACCCTGCCCGCAAGGGAAATCCCGAAGACTTCCAGCGCCTTTTCGAGCTTCAGCCCGCCCCGGCTCACATAGGGAAGCGCGTTGCCCAGAATGCGGAGCTCCGCTTCCTCCTTCACCATCGTCCCGGCCTTGTCGATCTTTTGCCCGTCCACCAGGACGAGGCCCGCCATCAGCGTCGTCTTCGCCTTCTCGCGGCTCTCGACGAGCCCGCGCTTTACCAGCAATACGTCCAACCGTTCTTTTGCCATCTTACGAGAGCCCCGCCCATTTCTCCATGATCTTGTCCGCCATCTGCTCCGGCAGGAATCCGCAGGATTCCAGGAGCTTCTTTCGCGCGCCCTGCGGAACGAACCGGTCGGGGATGCCGATGCGAAGCACGGGCGTCCTATAGCCCTCGTCCGCCAGATACTCCGTCACCGCCGTGCCGAACCCGCCCGCCAGGGCGTTTTCCTCCATCGTCACCAGCAGCCCCGCGCTTCCGGCAAAGCGATCGACGGCCTCGGTATCCAACGGTTTCACAAAGCGCATGTTGACCACCGAAGCACGGACGCCTTTTTCCGCAAGGAGCGCCGCCGTTTTCCAGGCAGCGTCCACCATCGTTCCGACAGCTAAGAGCGCTATATCGCCGCCTTCGGAAAGCACTTCCGCCTTGCCGACCTCGATTTCCCGAAAGCCCTCGGAAAGCTCGACGCCAAGCCCCGCGCCGCGCGGATAGCGAATCGCCGTCGGCGAATCCATGTGGACCGCCGTATAGAGCATATCCCGCAGCTCGTTTTCGTCCTTCGGCACGAAGACCGTCATACCCGGCATCGTCCTGAGATACGAGAGGTCGAAAACGCCGTGATGGGTCGGCCCGTCCTCCCCGACAATCCCGGCCCGGTCCAGGCAAAGGGTGACGGGAAGATTTTGCAGGCAGACGTCATGCATCAGCTGGTCGTAAGCGCGCTGGGCAAAGGTCGAATAAATCGCCGCCACGGGATGAAGCCCCGCAGCCGCCATGCCAGCCGCCAGCGTCACCGCATGCTCCTCGGCGATTCCCACGTCGAAGAAGCGCTTCGGATAGCGCTCAGCAAACTTTTTCAGTCCCGTGCCACCGGGCATCGCCGCCGTGATCGCCGTCAGCCTCGGCATATCCTGCGCCAGCTCGATCAGCGCGTCGCCGAACACAGACGTGTAGGACATCGGCGCGGCGGGATCTTTATACACGGCGCCCGTCGCCGCGTCAAATTTGCCGACGCCGTGGAACTTGTCCGGCTCCATTTCCGCAGGCAGATAGCCGCAGCCCTTTTTCGTCCGCACATGGACGAGGATCGGGCCGTCCAGCATGCAGGCCTCCGAGAACACGTCGCGCATCAGCCGGATATTGTGGCCGTCGATGGGGCCGATATAGGTGAAACCCATTTCCTCAAAGAGGCCGCCCGGCACCAATACGGACTTGACGCCTTCCTTGATGTATTCCGCCGTCTTGACCACCGTATCGCCGATATGGGGGATGCTGCGGAGGAAATCCTTGAGGTCCTCCTTCGCGCGGTTGTACTGCGGAGCGACCCGGATGCGCGACAGATATTCGCTCATGGCGCCCACGTTGGAGGCAATGCTCATGCCGTTGTCGTTCAAGACGACGATCAGGTTCGTCCCCAGGTCGCCCGCATGGTTCAGCGCCTCGAACGCCTCGCCGCCCGTCATCGCGCCGTCGCCGATGACCGCGACGATATGATCGCCGCGCCCCTGGATGTCGCGGGCAATCGCCATGCCCAGCGCCGCCGAGACGGAAGTGCTGGCATGACCGACGCCGAACGCGTCGTACTCCGACTCCGCCCGTGAGGGAAAGCCCGTGATGCCCTGCCACTGGCGAAGCTCCTGAAACCGTTCCCGCCGTCCCGTCAATATTTTATGGGCGTACGCCTGATGGCCGACGTCCCAGACCACCTTGTCCGTCGGCAAATGCAGTACGCTGTAAAGCGCCAGCGTCAGCTCCACCGCGCCGAGACTCGGCGCCAGATGGCCGCCCGTCCGCGAGACCGTCTGCACAAGAAGCTCGCGAAGCTCGCCCGCCAGCGCGCCCAATTCTTCCAATGTCAAATCATGGAGCTGTTCCGGATCGTCGATCCGCTCCAAAAGATTGCCCATATCTTCTTTCATCCAATCCCGTTTTTATCTGTCTCTCGTCACAAGATATTCCGCAAGCTCGTCGAGGAACGCCGCTTTTCCGCCCAGCGGCGCAAGCGCTTCATGGGCCCTGTCCGCCGCTTCCCGCGCGAGGCGTTTGGCCTCCTCCAGCGAAGTCAGCGTCACATACGTCGATTTATGGTTGCGTTCGTCGCTGCCCACCGGCTTCCCGATGGCCGCCGCATCCCCCGTCACGTCGAGGATATCGTCGGTGATTTGAAAGGCCAGTCCGAAGGCTTCCGCATACTCGGTCAAAGCTGCAAGCTGCGCTTCATCCGCACCGCCGAGAATCGCGCCGCTGCGCACCGACGCACGGAACAGGGCGCCGGTCTTCGCCATGTGCATGCGACGCAGCGTGTCCATATCAATGCGTTTCCCCTCTGAGGCTAAATCAAGAGCCTGTCCGCCCACCATGCCGTTCGCGCCCACCGCCTCGGAAATCTCGCGCACCACGCGGAGCATCGTCTCCGCCGGAACGCCCTGCTGCCGCGCCAGCAGCTCGAAAGCCATCGTCAAGAGCGCGTCGCCCGCCAGCGTCGCCAGTCCCGCGCCGTAAACCTTGTGATTCGTCAGCTTGCCCCGGCGGTAATCGTCGTCGTCCATCGCCGGCAGGTCGTCGTGGACCAGCGAATATGTATGAATCATCTCAACGGCGCAGGCGGAGGTCAGATAGTCCTCTCCGCGTCCGCCCGCCGCGTCCGCCGCCGCCATCAGAAGGATCGGGCGCAGCCGCTTTCCGCCCGCCGTCAGGCTGTACTCCATCGATTCCGCCAGACGCGCGTCAAACGCCTCGTCCGTCCGAAGCTCGCGCACCAGCCCTTCTTCCACCAGCGCGCGCCGTTTTTCCCATTCCGCCTTCAGCATCTCATTCTCCCTCAATCTTGAGCTCCAACGCCTCCGTCTCGCCGGTTTTCTCCTTTACGAGCAAATCCATGGCTTTCTCCGCGCGTTCCAAAGCCTTCATGCATTTCTGCGAAAGCCGGATGCCCCGGCTGTAATTCTCCATCAAGTCGGCAAGACTCGGCTCGCCGTTTTCCATCTGCGCCACGATTGCTTCCAGCTCCGCCAGCGATTCCTCGAAGGACGCCTCCTTCGCTCCCGTCGTTTCTTTCCGCGCCGCCATCAGATTTTCCCTCCCCGTTCCACTTCGGTCACATTCGCCCGCACGCGCCCGTCCGCAAGGATCACCGTCAGACGGTCTCCCGTCTTCGTCCCCGCCGCCGAGCGGACCAGCTTTCCTTTCTCATCTTCCACGATTCCGTAACCGCGCCGCAGTAAACGAATCGGGTTCAAGAGCTCCAATTGGTCCAGCGTCTGGTCCAGCCGCTGCTGTTTTTCATGGAAACGCTGCCAAACGCCTATGGAAAGCGCCTTGGCCGCGCTCTCCAGCCGCGCCCGCTTCGCGTCCGTGATGCGCGTCGGCGTCGCCATCGCCTTTCGCCGCAGGCACATCAGGAACTTCATGCGTTTCGCGTTCATCCAGCGGCTCCGCGCCCCCGAGAGGCGCGCCGAAAGACCGGAAATGCGTGACAAGAGCTCCCGCGCGTCCGGCACCGCCAGCTCCGCCGCCTGGGACGGCGTCGCCGCCCGGACGTCCGCCGCCATATCGGAAAGCGTGTAGTCCGTCTCATGCCCCACCGCGGAAATCACGGGAATCCGCGACGCATAGATCGCGCGTACGACCTCTTCCGTGTTGAAGGACCAAAGGTCCTCCGCCGAGCCGCCGCCCCGTCCTACGATCAGGACGTCAACGGGATGCCGCTCGTTGAAATAGCGGACGCCTGCCGCCACCTCCGCCGCCGACGTCTCCCCCTGCACCTGCACCGGATACAGGACGAGCTGCACGGAGGGGAACCGGCGCTTCGACACCCGGTAAATATCCCGGAGCACCGCCCCGGAAAGCGAGGTCACCACGCCGATTTTCGCGGGGAACTTCGGCAGCGGCTTCTTGTGCGCCTCGGCAAACAATCCTTCCGCCGCAAGACGTTCCTTGATCTGCTGGAACGCCAGCGCCAAATCTCCCGTTCCCTCGGGGACCATCGTTTCCACATAGAGCTGGTAAACGCCGCCCACCTCGTAAACGCGAATCCCGCCGCCGGCGATGACCTGCATGCCGTCCTTCGGCTGGAACCGAAGACCCTTGTCCCGCCAGGAGAACATCACGCACTTCAGGCAGGCGTCCTTGTCCTTCAGCGTAAAATACGCGTGCCCCGACCGGTACGCGTTGAAATTGGAAATCTCTCCGCGCACCATGACATTGCGCAGGATCGGATCGCCCGCGATCAGATTCCGTATCCATTTCGTCACTTCTCCGACGCTGTGAACGGCTCCCATACGCTCCTCCAAGCTTTCCATAAGAAAAAAGCCAGACCCGTGTAGCGGCCCGGCTGATTTCATTACTTCTCCTCCCGCATCATCGATCCCAAGACACCGTTGACAAACCGGCCCGAATCGTCCGTGCCGAACTTTTTCGCCAACTCCACCGCCTCGTTGATGACGATGCCCGGCGTCACGTCCGCATTGTTCCGAAGCTCGTACACGGCCAGCCGCAAGACGCTGCGGTCGATGCCCGCCATGCGGGGCACCTTCCACTCCTTCGACAGCCTGGTCAGCGTCTCGTCAATCGAGGCAAGGCTCTCGCACGTCCCGGAAAGCAACGTCCAGGCGTACGCGTAATCGGCCTCCCGGCGTTTCTCATTTGCCTGCTCCGTCGCGCCGTCTTCCCACGCCGCGTCCAGCGCCCGTTTCCATTCTTCCCTTCCGCCCTCCGGCGGCGGATTCATGTCGAGCTGAAAAAGCGCCTGCATGGCCGCTTCACGCGCCCGTCTCCGACTCATAGTCTCCCTCTTTTTTGACGAATCTGTGCCAGCAAGTCGCCGACGCCGTTTTCCTGAAATTCCTGCAGCCAGCCGTCGTCGGCCTTGTCAATCCGGTTTCCCAGCCAAAGACCGAACGCCACGCAGATTCCGATGAACAGTATTCTCCAAAAGCCGAAAAAAAGAATCAGGATCGCAATCAGCGCGCCCAATACGGCGCCCAACAAGCAGCCCCGATGATTCTCCCAGGCTTCCTGGAAAAGCCTCGCGCATTCTTCCTTCATATTGCCGCCCACCATCCGTCAGGACACCCGCGACTTTTTCGCCGCGTCCATGCCCGCAAACTCGGCAATCGAAATATCAATCGAATAATCCGCAAGGCCGAGCACGTTGTCCATCTGCTCCGACACCGCCGCGCGGATCGCGTCCGAAGCCTGCGCGACATTCTGTCCCGCGGCAAGAGCCACCTCAAGACCGATCGCAACCTTCGACGACGGCACGCCGTCCTCGCCCGTGACGCGGCGGGCCTCCACCTTCGCATCGACATTCTCGACGCCGTAAACCTTCGACGCGCTCTTTTCCGCCATGTTCGACACTGCGGGGATCGCGACGCGCACTTCGCCGCTCGCGCCGCGCACGACGACGGCCTCCGGCTCCTTCTTCTCCTTTTGCTCACCGCTCCGCGAGCCGCAGGTCAAGCTGCAGGCCACCAAATGAACGCTGATGAGGAAAACAAGGGCCGCGCCCGCAATCGTCTCCCAACGGGACAGCAAAAACGCCGTCTCGTTCAGGATCGCGGGAACGGGGAACACCGGAAGACACAGCACGATCACGCCCAGCGCCGCCAAAGCGACTGCCAGCGCATACAGGAACAGCAAAAACCGATTGATATATCCCATACTATGCCTTCCTCACATCAGCGAACGCGAGCGGCTTCCTCTTCCTTCGGCTCCTCTTCGGGAACGCCTACGCCCTGCACATGAATATTGACCTCGACCACGGTCAGACCCGTCATCGTCTCGATGGCCTGCTTGACATTCTCCTGCACAGCCAGCGCGACCTCAGGAATACGAACGCCGTACTTCACGATGATATAAAGATCTACGGCGGCTTCCGTCTCTCCGACCTCGACCTTCACGCCCTTCGCGAAATTCTTCTTGCCAAGGATCTCAGCGATGCCGCCGGCAATGCCGCCGCTCATGCCCTCGATACCCTTGACTTCCGTAGCCGCAAGACCGGCGATGATGCTGACGACTTCGTCCGCAATCCGAACCGCGCCCAGCGCGCCTTTCTTGTTCAAAGCCTCCGTCGATTTGTTGTCTGCCATGAAAATTACCTCCCATTATGTTTAATACTGCCATTCGGCAGGGCAATCCATGATTTCTCCCCGCGCAGGGGTCGTATTGCTCTGTCTATTATAACAGACATTGAAGCAACAAACAATCAAGAGAATTTGTTTTTTGTGTTCCGAAAGCGCGTTATTTTCTTTTCAGCTTCTTTATATTTTGCATTTTTTCAAATACAAAGCTTGGAAGTCCTTTATTTTCGAGGATTCGGTGAATTATGAAAAAACTTTCAAGTTATGTTCGATTGTTACAGGCTTCACCTGCATAAGAAACGCTAAAAAGCTGACGCTTCCAAGCGTTTCTAATCACGTGAAACATTTTTTCTTTTTTGTTTTTCCTTTTGCGAAAAGTTTTAATATCAGCTTGTACAATTGTTTGTATTCATCGTCATGAAGATCTCATGCAGGGGCGCTGCCCCGCGTAACAGTCCACTGGACTGTTACGCCCTGCAAGGGGAATTCCTCCCCTTGTACCCCTCCTTAGGGCCCTGCGGGGCCAGGATTCCGCGGTGAAAGTTCAGAATAGCTTATCGGGGAGTTTATCCCGCGATCAAGCTCTTGACGACTTTGCCTTTAGCCCATTTTTGCGGGTTCGCGGCGCAAACATTTAACTCTGTAACTTGGCTAAAGTATAAGCCACTGCACCCTTCAACGCGGGATAAATAATCGTTTATACTTTCACAATCGCACGTCGCGGAATCTTGGGCCCGCAGGCCCTTTCCGGAGGATTCACAAGGGGCTCTCCCCTTGTGTGGGGAGGCTTGGAGGGGCGAAGCCCCGCCAAATCTATTCCACAACGATAAAAATATGTACTCGTACAAGCCAATTCCAAAACCTTTCGCAAAAACAAACAAGTATAAAATAAGACGCAAAAAAGCCGCCGCTTTCGCGACGGCTTTCCATTCCGTATTTTATGCGCGCTCGATATAGGCGCCGGTGCGCGTATCGACGCGGAGCTTGTCGCCCTCGTTGACGAAGAGCGGCACGCGGACCTCATAGCCCGTCTCCACTTTCGCCATCTTCGTCGCGCCCGTGGCGGTATTGCCCTTGACGCTGGGCTCGCACTCGACGACCTCCAGCACGACGGCGTTCGGAAGCGTGATGCCGATGATGCGGCCCTTGAAGGACTGTACGACGACTTCCATTTCTTCCTTCAGATAGTTCAGCGCGTCGCCGAGCTGCTCCTTCGTCAGCTCCGTCTGCTCGAAGCTCTCCGTGTCCATGAACGTGTACTGTCCGTCGGACTCGTAGAGATACTGCATCTTGCGGCTCTCCAAATGCGCGGGCGGCATTTTCTCGTTGGGGTTGAAGGTGCGCTCAATGACGGCGCCCGTCTCCACATTCTTGATCTTCGTGCGGACGAAAGCCGCGCCCTTGCCCGGCTTGACGTGCTGGAACTCCACGACCTGCCATGCGCCGCCGTCAATCTCGATGGTCAGTCCCGTCCTGAAATCTGTGCTTGAAATCATTTGTTTCTCTCCTTTAATAATATTTCTTTATACTATCTCAATCAGCTTTTTGCTGCTTGCCGTCAATGGCATGCCGCCCGTCTCCGTGACGAGCACGGAGTCCTCGATGCGAAGCCCCCCTTTTCCCGGCAGGTACACTCCCGGCTCAACCGTAACGATCATACCGGGCTCAAGGCTTTCGCAGGCGCTTTTCGGGGAAAGCCGCGGCTCCTCGTGGATCTCGAGGCCGAGGCTGTGGCCGAGGCCATGGCCGAAATATGCGCCGTACCCCGCGTCCGTCAAACGCTGCCGAACCGCCCCGTCGATTGCCTTGCCCGACGCTCCCGGCTTTACCAGCGAAACGCCGAATTCCTGCGCGTCAAGCACGGTCCCGTACAGCTTGCGCTGCGCGTCGCTCGCGCGTCCCACGCATACGGTGCGCGTCATGTCCGAATGATACCCTTCGTACACCGCGCCGTAGTCCATTGTAACAAATTCTCCCGAAACAATCAACTTTTCCGTCGCAACGCCGTGGGGAAGGCTTCCGCGCGTACCGGAAGCGACGATGGTCGTAAAGGCGGGGCGTTCTGAGCCGAGCTCGCGCATCGTCGTTTCTATGCGCGCCGCGACTTCCCGCTCCGTCACGCCCGGACGGATGAAATCCAGGATATCGAGAAACGCCGCATCTCCGATCTCGGCGGCCTTTTTCATGCGGGCGATTTCCTCCGCGTCCTTGACCGTCCGCAATTCGTCCAGATGCACGGGAACGTCGCAGACCGCCGCCGCGCCCAAAAGCTCGCCGAGCTTCGCGAAAGAATCGTACAGCATCGCGTTGCCCTCAAACGCAAGCTTTTTCCATCCCCGCGCCTTGACGCATTCCGCCGCCTTTGCCAAGAGGCCCTCTTTCTGCTCGACGACCTCGAAGAGCGGCGCCTCTTTTCCGGCCTGCTCCGTATAACGGGAATCCGTCACCAAAAGCGCGTCCGCCTGCGAAACGAGCAGCAGCGTGTCGTCGCCGCGAAAGCCGCTGAAATAACGAAGATTCGCTTCCTTATTAACGACGACGGCGTCCGCATTTTTTTCACGCAGGAACTCCCGCAGCCTTGAAAGCCTTTCCGGCGTCATGCTTTCGCCCCCGAAAGGCGGCGAATCACGACCTCCAAGGCCGCCATGTAGCTGTCCGCGCCGAATCCGGCAATCTGCCCCATCACCACGGGCGAGATGACCGAATGATGACGAAATTCCTCGCGCTGATGGATATTGGAAAGATGCACCTCGATGACGGGAACGTCGATGGCGGCAATCGCGTCCCGGATCGCCACGCTGTAATGGGTGAACGCCGCCGCATTCAGGATCACGAAGGCGCACCCTTTTTTCGGCGCTTCCTGCAGCGCGTCCACCAAGACGCCTTCATGGTTCGACTGCAGGAATTCCGCTTCGATGCCCGCTTTCTTCGCCCGCGCCGCTATCATCCCATTGACGTCGTCCAGCGTCGTGCGTCCGTAGATTTCCGGCTCCCGCGTCCCCAAAAGATTCAGGTTCGGCCCGTGCAGGACCAATATTTTTTTCATGCCGCATCTCCCCCGTTCCGTCATTGTACCGCGCTTTCAGCCCCGTCAAAAGTATCGCTTCGCGCAACATTTACAAAATCCGTCTGCTATTATATAATAACGAAGATAGGTCCGCAACCATGACGATATGCGGACGCATCAAACGAACGTATCTCTGTGGAATTTCCTGTCCGTCGGAAGCGTCGGACAGCAGGCGGGAATATGCTCCTCGCACGAGGCGCGTATTCCCACATTTCATTTTGCAAGAGGACCTGAGAGAAAATGGAAAAAATTCATCTTTTTACGAATTCGGATGAGAAAGGTTTGTCGCTGAAAAAGCTCAACTACATCATGGTGCTCGCCGCCCTGATCATTTCGGCGGTACTCTTCTTCGCCATGCGCCAGACCAATTCGACTTACGACCAAGCCCATACCGCCACCCTGCAGCTTCATAAATACGAGGAAACGTCCGCCAATCTGCGTTTCGCTTCCGATTACCTCACCGAGCAGATTCGGATGTTTGCCGTCACCGGCGACAAAGGCTATCTGGACGAGTACTTCCGGGAAGCTACCGTCACCAAGCGCCGTGACAGAGCGCTGGCATTGCTCCAGACCCAGCACGGGGATTCGGTGGCTTACGCGGAACTGCAGTCCGCGATGAACGGCTCTCTCTACCTGATGAACATGGAATATCACGCCGCCCGGCTCGCCGTGGACGCCTACGGCTACAATCTCGCCGACTACCCGAAGGAAGTGCAGGACGTCCAGCTGTTCCACCACGAAGAAGCGCTTTCCCCGCAGGAAAAAGGGGAAGCCGCAAAAAATATGCTTTTCAGCGACGAATACAAACGGCAAAAGCAGTATATCATCGGCCACACGGAGAACTGCCTGAAGGCGCTCGAAAGGGAGATCTGGGAACGGCAAAAGACGGTGGCCGCGGGCCTTGAGCAGCAGATGTTTGTCGAACACGCGCTGACGTTCCTCCTGATCGCGGTGCTGCTCTGCATCGTGTACCTGACCTCGCGGCTGGTGATCTTCCCGCTGCAAAACTGCGTGCAGCTGATCCGCAAGGATGAGGAAATTCCTGTAAGGGGAGCCACCGAAATCCGCTTCCTGGCGAAAACGTACAATCAGATCCGGGAGGCGAACATGCGCCGCCGCAAACAGCTCACTTACGACGCGACGCACGACAAACTGACGACCCTTTACAACCGCCGGGGATTCGACGCCCTGCTGGACGAGCTGGACCTCCGCAGCGCCGCGCTCCTGATCGTTGACCTTGACAATTTCAAAGGCATCAACGACACCTACGGTCACGACGCGGGCGACAGAGTGCTGATCCGGGTGGCCGATACGCTGATCGAGAACTTTGAAGACGAAGGGTATGTTTGCCGGTTCGGCGGAGACGAATTCGCGGTCATCATGGAAAACGCGACGCCGTCCATGCAGAATTATCTGAGCGCAAAGATACACGCCATCAACGAAAAGCTCAAATCCCCGGAAGACGACGTCCCCGCCGTCACGATCAGCGTAGGCGTCTCGTTCTGCAACGGCCACATGGACGTCAAGGATCTCCTGAAATCCGCCGACACTTCACTTTACGACGTGAAAGAACACGGCAAGAGCGACGTGCACTTCAGCACCGAAGAGGAAACCGAGACCGCGTAACAATTACAAAACAAATACCCCAAAAGCCAATGCAACTTTTGGGGTATTTTTGTGCCCTGTCACCGTCGAATCTCGAAACCCGTTTCCCCTTCGACGTTCTTGCAGAACTCGAAGGTCATGTGCTCGACTTTGCAGAAGCCGTTGCCCTCCTGGATGCGTGACTTCAACTCGCCGAACCGCGCCTCGTCGCCCTGCGCCTCCATGACCACCGAGCCGTCCGCCATGTTTTTCACCCAGCCCGTGAAGCCAAGCTCCTGCGCGACGTTCTGCACGAAGACGCGGAAACCCACGCCCTGCACCCTGCCCATGAAGCGTCCCCCGTGACGAACCGTTTTCATTGTCTATTCCCCCTTTATCGAAACTGTATCTCTTCGCAGTATCGCAAACTGTTCAATCGGCCGCTCCATGCGGATATGCACATGCTGCTGCGGATGCGGCGCCGCCTCGATGGCCGCGCCGTCCTCGTCCGTCATCTCCGCCAGCGTCTGCCGCCAGCCCTCGCCCTTCGGCTGGAAAATCTCGATCTCCTCGCCGACGCGCATATGGTTCCGCTGTTCGACCAGCGCGAAGCCCGACGCCGCGTCGTAGTCCAGCACGAGCCCCACGAAATCCGAGGTCTGCGTATAGGACGAGCTGCCGTAGATCTGTGCGGACGCCTGCGCCCCGCCATGAAAGAATCCGTCCGTATAGGCGCGGTGCGAAACCTTGTCCAGCTCCTCGAGCCACGCCGGAGCCACCGCAAAGGTTTCCGGCGCGTCAAAATACGCGTCGAGCGCCATGCGGTACGCCTTCGTGACGCTGGCGACGTAATGGACGCTTTTCATGCGCCCCTCGATTTTCAGGCTGTCCACGCCACTCTCGACGACCTCCGCCAGATACGGCAGCAGGCAGAGATCCTTCGAGTTGAAAATGTAAGTGCCCCGACCGTCCTCTTCGACGGGAAAATACTGTCCCGGCCGCGTCTCTTCCATCAGCGCGTACTTCCAGCGGCACGCCTGCGCACAGTCGCCCCGGTTCGCGTCGCGGCCCGTGAAATAATTGCTCATCAGGCAGCGGCCGGAATAGGAAACGCACATCGCGCCGTGCACGAACATTTCCAGCTCCACTCCGCAGCGCGCGCGAATCTCCCGTATCTCATCCACGGAAAGCTCCCGTGCCAGCACCACGCGCTCCGCGCCGAGCCGCGCCCACGCCTCCGCCGCCGCGTAATTCACCGTGTTCGCCTGCGTGCTGATATGCACGGGCAAATCCGGCACGGCCTCCCGCGCCGCGGAAAACACACCGAGATCGGAAACCAGTATCGCGTCCGCGCCGATGGACTGCAAATACCGAAGATACGCAGGCAACGCGGAAAACTCCTCATTGTGCGGATAGACGTTGACCGTCACATAAATCCTCCTGCCGCGTTCATGGGCAAACCGCGCCGCCTCCGCCAGTTCCTCACGGGAGAAATTGCCGCCCTGCGCCCGAAGCCCGTATGCCTCGCCGCCTAAATAGACGGCGTCCGCGCCGTAAAGGAACGCCATCTTCAGTTTTTCCATGTTGCCGGCAGGAGCCAAGAGCTCCGGCTTTTTTCGTTTCATGCGTCCCTCCGCGATACGGCCATGCCGTCGCCCTCCGGGAAAATCTCGGTCCGAAAGCCCGGCGCGGCGCGGACGATCCGCAAATACTCCCGAAGCCGAAGCACCATCGTCCGATACGAATGCTTCGGCCATATCTCGCTGCCCTCGCCCTCGACGAGCCCGCGAAACAGCACGTTGTCCGCCGCGACGACGGCCCGCGGCGTCAAAAGCGGCTGCACGCCGAGCCAGAAATCGGGATAGCGCGACTTCGCCGCGTCGATGAAGACGAAATCAAACGCGCCCGAAAGGGTAGGCAGCAGCTTTTCCGCCTCGCCGACAAGCACCGTGGCCCGCGCTTCGTAATTCTCCCCCGCGCGGCGAAAGAATCCGCGCGCCGTCTCCGCCGTCTCCGCGTCCCGTTCGATTGTCACGATTTCCGCCTCCGGCGATTCCCGAAGCGCCAAAAGCGCCGAATAGCCGATGGCCGTGCCAAGCTCCAGTATCCGGCGCGGCGCCGCCGCCCGCACCGTCCGTAAAAACACGGGGCGCGCCGCCTCCGTCAAAATCGGCACCTGGCGCGCCCGCGCATACGCTTCCATCTCCTGAAGCAGATTCTCTATCGTCTCCGCCATCACCGCACGCGATTGACGATTTCCAAATGCTCGCTGTAACTCTTCGAGTAATGGTTATGTCCGCCCCGGTCCGCCACGAAATACAGGTAATCGGTGTCGGCAGGTTCCAGCACTGCCTTGATGGACGCGATGCCCGGATTCGCGATCGGTCCCGGCGGCAGTCCATAATGCTGATACGTATTGTACGGCGACTCGATCTCCGTGTCCTTGTAAGTCACGTCCTCCTTCGGCGCGTCCAGCAGATACTGAATGGTCGTATCCGACTGCAGCGGCATATTGAGTTCCAGCCGCTTCAAAAACACCTGGGCTATCTTCGGGCGGTCCTCCTCGAACCGCGCCTCCTTTTCCACCAAGGACGCCAGCGTGATCAGCTCGTAAATGGTAAGGTCCTGTTTTCTCGCCTGTTCGCGCATCTCTTCCGTCAGGCGTTCGTCAAAGTTGTGGGTCATCATCTGCATGATCGCTTCGGGCGCCGTCCCCGGTTCCACCTCGTACGTGTCCGGGAACAGGAAGCCCTCCGCGCGGTAGATTGCCTGTCGGTGCGCCTGCATATAACGGTACGGGCCGAAGGTTTTCGCTTTTTCCAGGAATTCCTTTCCGGACACGATGCCCTCGCTTTCCAGCCGCGCGGCAATCTCCCGTACCGAAAAGCCCTCGGGAATCGTGAACCGCATCATCGAGGCCTCTCCGCCGACCAGCACGTCCAACGCCTCCCGGATCGGCATATTGACATACATGTGATACGTTCCCGCCTTGAACTGCCCCTCCGAGCCGCCCAGCTTCGCAATCAGCCAAAACTTCTGCCGGCTGCCGATGACGCCGCGCTCCTCCAACATTTTCCCGATGTCGGTGGCCGTCATTCCGGGCTGAACGTTGACATACACGCTCAGCCGTTCTCCCGATGCGACCGTCCCGCCCCGGTCTCCGAAAAGCGCGTAGGTCAATATCCCTGAAATGGTCAACAAGATAGCAATCAAAAGAAACAAGAACTTACGCGTCACCGAAGTGTCCGGCAAATCCATTTTCTGCAGTTTATCGATGCACGCATCCAAAAAATCGCTCAGCCATTGAGACATTCCCATCTCTCCTTGCTCGCATATTCCTATCTATTATACGAAAAAGAAGCGAAGAATACAAGACGAGAAGAAACCGCCGAACAAGCCGCTCCCGACTTATTCGGCGGTCTCTCCCAACCCTGCCAGAATCTTCTCCGCTTCCTCTTTCATCACGAGGATTTCTCTCGGCTTGCTGCCGACGTTCGGGCCGACGATGCCCAGTTCTTCCATCGTGTCGATGAGGCGCCCCGCCCGCGTGTAGCCGATGCGAAAACGCCGCTGGATGCTCGACGTGGACGCCTGCCCCGTCGCCAGCACGAGTTCGACGGCCTTCTCCAAAAGTTCGTCCTGCTGCGACGCTTTTCCTTTGGATTTTTCCTTGTCGTCCGCGCTCTCCTCCGCCGCCTCCGTAAAGCGGATGATTTCCTCGTCCGGCTCCGGCTCCTCGCCCTGCGACCGGACAAATTCCAGGAGCCGCTCAATCTCCTCGTCGCTGATGAAAGCGCCCTGCACACGCATGGGCTTCGCCGCGCCGATGGGATAAAAGAGCATGTCGCCTTTGCCGAGGAGCTTTTCCGCGCCGCCCGTGTCGAGGATCGTCCGCGAGTCGATCTGCGACGAGACGGCAAAGGAAATGCGGGACGGGATATTCGTCTTGATGGTGCCCGTGATGACGTCCACCGACGGTCTTTGCGTCGCCAGCACCAAATGGATGCCCGCGGCGCGCGCCTTCTGCGCGAGACGGAAAATCGCTTCCTCCACGTCCTTCGGCGCCACCATCATGAGATCCGCCAGCTCGTCGATGATAATGACGATGGCAGGCATCTTCTCTTCCGGCACGGCGGCGTTGTAATCCGCCATTTTCTTGACGCTGAGCTCGGCGAACTTCGCGTACCGCTTTTCCATTTCCTGCACGGCCCAGTTCAGCACCGATGCCGCTTTTTTCGAATCCGTGACCACGGGGACCATCAGATGCGGGATGCCGTTGTAGTTGGAAAGCTCGACCATCTTCGGGTCGATCATGATGAACTTGACTTCGTCGGGCCGCGCTTTGAACAGGATGCTCGTAATCAGCGTATTGACGCAGACCGACTTGCCCGAGCCCGTCGCGCCCGCAATCAAAAGATGCGGCATCGCCCCGAGGTCGGCGAAGATTGCCTGTCCCGCGATGTCGATGCCGAGGCCGACGGTCAGCGGGGATTCCGCCTGCAGGAAGCCTTCGTCTTCGAGGACGTCGCGAAGCGTCACGCCCTCCAGCGTCCTGTTCGGCACTTCGACGCCGATGGCCGCCTTGCCAGGCACCGGCTCGATGCGCACGGAAAAGGCCGCCAGCGCCAGCGCCAGATCGTCGGCGAGATTCTCGATCTTCGAGACCTTCACGCCCGGCGCAGGCTTCAGTTCGTACCGCGTAACCGCCGGGCCGTGGCAGGCGTTGATGATGTCCGCCTTCACGCGGAAATCCTCCAGAGTCTTGGCCAATACCCGCGCATTCTCGCTGATTTCCCGTTCCAATTCGCCGTCCCGCTCTGCCGGACGCTTTTCCAGTATCTCGGAGATTTTCGGAAGCCGGTACTCTTTCTCGCCCTCGTCCTCCGCTTCCTCCGCTTCATCCAAGAAGTCCTCGTGCCCCAGCGCGCGGCTCATGGCCCGCGCCAGCGCGTCCCGCTCCTCCTCCGGGGAAAGCCGTTCCTCTTCGGGCGCTGTCTCTTCCGGCTTCGCTTCCCGGCTGTATTCAATGGAAAATCCGGCCGTCGGCGCTTCCTCAGAATCTGCAGCGTCCGCCGTCTCGGTTTCGACCGACGCGGATTCTGCCTCCTCAACGGCTTCGCCTGGCGTCTCCGTTTCCGCAAGCGGAGCATCCTGTCCGTCCTCCGCCCCGTCTTCATCATTGGAAAGGCTCTCAGCAGGCGAAACGTCTCCCGCATCCGCCGCCGTTTCCTCTGCTGGCACGACAGGGACCGCACCTTCCGCCCCTGACAGGACGGCGGCCGCCTCGGGAACAGGCTCCGCGATTTCCTGCGGTTCCTCCGTCGACTGGGTTTCTTCCGGTTTCATCGCCGCCATGCGGGTCCGCGCCTCCGACCGCCGCCGCAGCCGTGCCAAAAAGCCTTCCCGTGCGGGCGTTCCCTGTTTCGGACGCGCCACGACCATGGACGCCTTCGGCTCCGCGGGGGTCTCTCCTCCGGCGACCGGCGACGCGCTCTCCTCGGTGAAATGATCGTCTAAATTCTGATCGTAAACGACGCCCTTTCGAGCGTCCGCCGCAATTTCCGCCAGGGCCGGAACGGGAGCCGTCGTTTTTTCCTGTTTCTCTTCCGCGGCGCGGCGCGCTTCCTCTTCCGCCCGCCGCCGTTCCCTCCGCTCTTCGATGCGTTCCCGTGCCGACACTAAAGCCGTCCGCGCCGTGTCCCGCGTTTTCAAGATTCCGGAAGACAGCGACCATTTCGTCGTCCAGAGGAACGACCCCAATAGTCCCGCGAGCACCACCACCAGTCCGCCGCTGACGCCGACGAACTTTCGGAGCAGGAACAACAGCCCGCCGCCCAAGAGTCCGCCCCCCGTCGGGAGGCTCTCCGGCAAGATCTCCGCGCCGGGCTGCACCGCGAAATGGTGATAAAACGCCAGCGCGAACGACATCAGCCCCACAAAGCCGAAAATGCCGGAGGCATATTTCGCCTCCTGATGCTTCATGACGCAGACGCCGCCGAACCACAGCAGCGCCAGGACGAAAATCCAGCTCCCGACGCCGAAGCAATAGCGGAAGAACCGCGCCAGCCACAGTCCGACAAATCCGGCGTTGAAGCCTAAAAGACCGCACAACGAAAGGACCGCCACCGCCGCGAGGGCGATGCCGATCAATTCGTATCTGCGCCGTATGGTCGCTTCGTCAACCTTCGTCCGCAGCGACTTTTTTCCGGTCTTCTTTTTCTTCAACGCAAAATCACCTGAATTGTCTTATTTCGCGGAAATCCGTTCCGCGCAGCGGTTCGCCTCGAACAGCACCCGCTCCTCGTCCAGCGTCAGCAGCCGCTTCTTCTCCATCAGCATCCTGCCTGCGACCATCACCGTATCCACGTCGGCGCTGCTCGCCGCGTACACCAGCAGCGAAACGAGGTCGAACTTCGGCGTCCATGCCGCGCCGCCCATGTCGAACAGCACGACGTCCGCCTGGCAGCCAGCCTCGATTTTGCCGATGTTCTTGAGCCCCACGGCCTTCGCGCCGTATTCTGTCCCCATGCGGACCGCCTCCAGCGCCGGAACGGCCAGCGGGTCGAGGGTATCCACCTTGTGCAGCAGCGCCGCGAGACGGATTTCCTCGAGCATATCGAGATTGTTGTTGCTGGACGTGCCGTCGGTGCCGAGGCCGACGCAGACGCCCGCTTTCAAGAGCTTCGGTACCGGCGCGATGCCGCTGGCCAGCTTCATATTGCTGCCCGGGTTGTGCGCGGCACGGGTATTATACTTTTTCATCAATGCGATGTCTTCATCCGACAGATGCACGCAATGGGCGCCGAGAACGCCGCAGTCGAGAATCCCCGTCTCCTCCATCAGAGCGATTGGCGTTTTCCCGTAATCCTTCAGGCAGTTTTCCACCTCGCCCTTCGTCTCGGCCAGATGGATATGCACTTCGGCCTTGCGCTCCTTCGCGATTTTCGCAACCCGGCGCAGGAAATCCGGCGGGCAGGTGTAAGGCGCGTGGGGACCGAACATCACCGTGATACGGCCGTCGCCCGCGCCGTGGTAGTCGTCGAACAGCTTTAGGTTCTCCTCCAGCGCAGCCTCGCCGTTCGGCGCGGAGCCGATGATGCCCCGCGACAACACGGCGCGAAGGCCGGAATCTATCGCTACCTCGGCTACCTTTTCCATATCGCCGTACATATCGGCAAAGGTCGTAGTGCCGGTGCGGATCATCTCCACCGCCGCCAGCATCGCGCCCCAATAGATATCGTCCTTCTTCATCTTCGCCTCGATGGGCCAGATCTTGTTTTGCAGCCAGTCCATCAGGTTCATGTCGTCGGCGTAGCTGCGGAGCAGCGTCATCGACGCGTGGGTGTGGGCGTTGACAAATCCCGGCACGGCAAACTTGCCCTTGCCGTCGATTACCGTATCGGCGGCAAAGTCTTTCGCGTCGCCGACCTTCGCGATTTTCGCGCCGTCAATCGCGATATCCGTTTCCTTCACTTTCCCTTCCGGCAAAAGCACGGATGCGTTCTTGATGAGTGTTTTCATGTTTTTCTCCTTAGTACTGCATCATAGCTAATCAAACGAACTTGCCTTCCCCTTGAGGGGAAGGTGTCAGCCGAAGGCTGACGGATGAGGTGTTAAGCAGGCCGGTGAGAGCAAACAAACGTTTATTCCAGCACACCCACTGCCTACAACGGTCCCTATGACAATCCAGCAGACTGTCACGCCCCTCAAGTGAAGGCTATTTTAAGCTAACCCTAAATACGCCTTCTGCTCCTCCGTCAGCGCATCAATCTCGATACCCATGGACGCCAGCTTCATGCGCGCGATCCTGTCGTTGATCTCGTTCGGCATCAGGTAGACCTTCTTCTCCATTTCCTTGTGGTGGTTCAGCAGATGGAGCGCCGAGAAGACCTGCACCGCGAAAGAAAGGTCCATGACCTCCGCCGGATGACCGTCGCCCGCCGCCAAATTGACGAGCCGCCCTTCCGCCAGCAGATAAATCTTGCGCCCGTCCTTCTGCACATATTCCTCGATGTTCGGCTTGACCGTCCGATGGGAAACGGAGGCCGCTTCCAGCTCGGGGATGTTGATTTCCACGTCGAAATGCCCGGCGTTCGCCAACAGCGCGCCGTTCTTCATCACTTCGTAATGGCGGCCGCGCACCACGTCCTTGTCGCCGGTCAGCGTCAGGAACACGTCGCCGATCTTCGCAGCCTCGTCCATCGGCATGACGCGGAAGCCGTCAAATACCGCCTCGATGGCCTTGATCGGGTCCACCTCTGTGATGATGACGTTGGCACCCATGCCCTTCGCGCGCATGGCGCCGCCTTTGCCGCACCAGCCGTAGCCTGCGATGACCACGTTCTTGCCCGCCACGATCAGGTTCGTCGCCCGCATGATGCCTTCCCACGTGGACTGGCCCGTGCCGTACCGGTTGTCGAAAAGATACTTGCAATAAGCGTCGTTCGCCGCGATCATCGGGAAATCGAGCTCGCCTTTTGCCTCCAAAGCGTGGAGCCGCAAAACGCCCGTCGTCGTCTCCTCCGAGCCGCCGAGCAGACCGTCGAGGAGCTCGCGGTGCTTGGTGCGGATCATCGCCACGAGATCGCCGCCGTCGTCCACAACGATGTTCGGCTTCGTCTCCGTCAGCGCCTTCTCCAGGAAGTCGTCGTATTCCTCCGCCGTGCAGGCATGGGTCGCAAAGACGTTCACGCCGTCCTCGACCAGCGCCGCCGCCACGTCGTCCTGGGTCGAGAGCGGGTTGCTGCCCGTCACCGTAACCTCCGCGCCGGCGTTTTTCAGCACCTCGGCCAGATACGCGGTCTTCGCCTCCAGATGGATCGTCAGCACCATGCGGCAACCCTTGAAGGGCTTCGTCTTTGAATATTCTTCCTCAATCTTGTTCAGCACCGGCATGAAATTCCTGACCCAAGCGATCTTGTCATGCCCCGACGGCGCCAGCTTCATATCCCGAACGATAGATTTCATGTTGTTTCCTCCTGTTCTCCGCTGCGGCCCGGCCTTTTCCCGCACATCGCCGCATACTCTTCACTCATATTTTATCATTATATAAAAAAACGCGCGACTCGGCAAGCCAAAATCACGCGTTGGCGTTTCTGCACAGACGCCGCGCATTCTTTTACACAATTCTCTTCTTTTCGTGCAAAAAAACACACAATGAAAACAAGACACCTCTTGATTCCCTGCGTTTTGTGCAATATTGTCTTCACTCCGCCAGCCGCCCCGAAAACCGCGAAGAAACGCCCCGCGCCCGAAGCGCCGGTATATCCGTCATATCCGCCGTCAGAGGGGTCAGCGTGACAAATCCTTCTCCCGCGAGGCGGATGTCCGAATGTTCGTCGCAATCCCAATCGTACGGTTCCCCGCCGATATGGTAATAGAGATTCCCGTCCCGCTCGATCCGCTCAAAGGCGTTTTTGTAATCGCGGTGGCCAAGGGAAGCCCAAACGAACTCCGGCGGATTCTGCCGCAGGCGCTTGGGGAAATTCACATTGAACAGGAAGTAATCCCCGCCCTGTTCGCAAAGCCACGTCAACTTTTCCGCGAACATCGCCGCCGCCTCGTCGAAAGCGAGCGACGAATGGAGATCCAGCGAAAGGGCGACGGCGGGTATCCCGTGCATATACCCTTCCAATGCGCCGCCCACCGTGCCGGAGTACAGGACGTCCGTGCCGAGGTTCGCTCCTTTGTTGACGCCGGAAATCAAAAGCTCAGGCCACTGCTCCCGCGCCGCCATCGCTTCCAAATAAACCTTTACGCAATCCGTCGGCGTGCCGTCGATGCCCCAGGCCTCGACGCCTTCCACCCCGAAGTCCTGTACGGCGCGCACCTCGATATCCCGATGCACGGTCATGGCGTGGGCCATGCCGCTTTGCTCCACAGCGGGTGCCGCCACGACCACCTCGTGCTCCTCCGACAGCGCCCTCGCCAGCGCCGCGATTCCCGGCGCGCCGACGCCGTCGTCGTTTGTCAAAAGAATCCGCATACATTCCTCCAAGAACACAATCAATAAAGCAATATCGATTAAATCAAGCCGTACCCTGCCAAGGTATTTTTCCGTCAGGCAAGGAAGATGGCACGAAGTCGCAGTAAGGCACTACGTCAAGTGCCATCTGACACAGCATGGCGGAAAAAGAACCGGCAGGGTCAATTTGATATGATCAATCGCATACACTTCCGCACAACATTCTCCGGCACGTCCGTCACGGCTCTGACGCGTCCGATCCCTTCCATCAAGATCCACTTCACGTTCCCGTTGATCGTCTTCTTGTCGTGGAAAATCGCCGCCATCATGCCGTCCTCAGTGCAGCCCTCCGCCTGTATCGGCAGGGAAAAACGCAAGAGCAGCTCGCGGAGCCGCGTCACTTCCGCGTCCCCGACCAATCCCAGCTCCCGGCTCAAATAGGCTGCGCCCATCATGCCGACGGCGACTGCCTCGCCGTGATTGTACCGCACATAGTGCGTTTCCTTCTCGATGGCGTGGCCCATCGTATGACCGAAATTGAGGATTGCCCGAAGCCCCGCCTCCTTTTCGTCCTGCGTCACCACTTCCGCCTTGATCTCGCAGGACCGGACGACGAGGTGCTCCATCGGCTCGGGCTGAACCGCAAGGATCGAATCGCAATTTGCCTCCAGATAGGAGAAAAAGGCCTCGTCAGAAATCACGCCGTATTTCACGATCTCGCCGAGCCCCGTGGAAAGTTCCCGCTTCGGCAGCGTAGCCAGGCAGGAGAGGTCGATGAAAACGCGCTTCGGCTGGTAAAAAGCGCCGATCAGGTTCTTGCCGAGGCGATGGTTGACCGCCACTTTCCCGCCGACGCTGGAATCCACCTGCGCCAAGAGGCTGGTCGGCATCTGCACAAACGGAACGCCGCGCATATACGTCGCGGCGATGAATCCCGCCAAATCTCCAACCACGCCGCCGCCCAGCGCGACAATCGCCGATTTGCGGTCAAGTCCCGCGCTGATGGCCTTCGTATAAACGTGCTCCGCTTCCTCCAAGGATTTAGAGTTTTCCCCCGCCGGAACGAGGTGAAGGGACGGCTGCTTCCCCGCCCGTCGGAGAAGTTCCGCGGCTTTCTCCCCATAGACCTTTCCCACGTTCGTATCGGAAATCACCAGGACGCGGGACGAAAAATCCGCGTCCGTGAAAAAAGAAACGACCGCTTCTTCTATGCCTGTCCCAATCAAAATGTCGTAGCCGTTCCCCGGCAGATTGACTCTCACTTCACGCACGAATAAAGCCCCCCACCCGCAAAAAATCCACGATCTCGTCCGCCACCTGCATCGGCGACCTCCGACTCGTGTCGACGGTAAAATCGGCGCCGGCGTAAATCTCCCGGCGGCTTTCCAAAAGCTCTTCCACCGCCTTGCGCCGGTCCTCGCTCCTGTCGAGCATCGGGCGCTCGCCCCGCCGCTCCGTCCGCTGGAGAATCGTGTCCACGTCGGCGGTCAGGCAGACGAGCACGCCCCGTTCCTTCAGCATCCGAAGATTCTCCTTGTCCTTCACCGTTCCGCCGCCCGTAGCGATCACCGCAAATTTCCTCTGCACAACCTCCCGGACCGCTTCCCGCTCCTTCGCACGGAAATACGGCTCGCCCTCCGCCGCGAAGATTTCCGGAATGCTTCTTCCTTCCTTCGCTTCGATATACTTATCCAAATCGACCAGCCCGCAGCCCAGCCGGGTCGCCAGTGTGCGCCCGCAGCTCGTCTTGCCCGTCCCCATGAAACCGATTAAAACAACGTGCTTCGCCATATCGCTTTCCCTCTGTTTTCTTAACATCGTTCACCGATTGTTTATTCTATACTACTTGCCCCTTTCGGGCAATGATTTTTTCTATACGCCGCAAGGAACGAACCGTCCAAAATCTCTTTTTTGTCACTGCCCGATTTTTTCTATGCGTCGCGCGAGGGATAGAAGCCCCTCAAAAAAGTCGAGGCAAGAAATTCTTACTTTCTTACCTCAACCTTTTGCCCTGCTGATTTTACAGCCCGTAAAAAAACGCGCCGTCTGCATTTTTTGCAAACAGCGCGGCTTTTCGTCCACGAAGCGATATGATGTTATCCTTTCAGCGACACGACAAACTTCGTCCCTTCGCCGACCTCGCTTTCCACGCCGATCGTCCCGCCGTGGAGATTCACAATCTCCTGCGCGATGGCCAGGCCGAGGCCGTTGCCTCCCATCTCGCGGGAACGCGCCTTGTCCACGCGGAAGAATCGGTCGAAGATGCGCTCCATATCCGCCTCGGAAATGCCGATGCCCGTATCCTCCACTTCAACGCGGATTTTTTTCGCCGCGGGGGACATGACGCGCACGGTGACTTTTCCGCCCTCCGGCGTATATTTGACCGCGTTGTCCACGAGAATCAGCAGGAGCTGCTTCATCTTCTGCTCGTCCAGCTTCGCAACGAGCGACGCCTCGCCCTCCCGAAGGAGTGTGATTTTCTTCTTGTCCGCCAAGGGCTGCATAAGCCGGATGGTCTGGTCGGCGTCGGCGGCAAGGTCGACTTTCGACAGCTTTAATCGCAAAGCCTGGTTGTCGCTTCGCGCAACGAACAGCAAGTCGCTGACGAGCTTCGTCATTTTCTTGACTTCGTCCCGCACGTCGCCGATGACCTGTTTCAAAAACGGGGACTTGATGGACGGGTCGCCCTCCAAAAGATCCGCCGACGCCATGACGACGGACAGCGGCGTCCGCAATTCATGGGAAGCGTCCGCAGCGAACTGCCGCTGTTTTTCATAAGCCTCGATCAGCGGCACGATGGCTTTACCCGCCAGGAAATGCCCGACGCCCGCCGCCACCGCCAGCGCCAGTACCGCCAACCCGGCCAAGGAATACGTCGCCTTTTCAAGGCCGTTATACATCGCGGTAACGTCCTTGCCGACGTAAACGGTGGCAATCTGCTCGCCGTCCTCCATCATCGGCTGGGCGATCATCATCACGCGCACATGGCGCCGCTTTCCCCGGTCGGTCTTCACAGCGACCTCGCCCGCCTCCATGTCCCAACGGCTGATGAGGTCTATCACGAAAGGTTCGAGCTGCTCGGAAGCGCGGGAAAAATTGATTGGCTCGCCGTCCATGTCGAACACATAGAAAAACAGGCGGTCGCTGCTCGTGCGCCAATCTTCCATCTCTTCCGCCAGCTCCGGATGCTGCATAAGATGTTCCTGGCCGCCCGCGATATATTCCGCCGTCCCGACCAGTTCCCGGGCCTGCTCGGACTTCATCGACCATTCCATGCTCTGATGCACGACGACAATCAGCACAATCAGGAACACCGCCATAATCAGAGAATAATACAGCGTAAGCTGACGGCGGCTTTGCTGAAATACGTTCATGGCGAGCGATCACTCCGCTTCCAGTTTGTATCCGACGCCGCGAATCGTATGAATCATCGTCTTCCCGTCGCCGAGATCCAGCTTCTTGCGGATCAGCTTCACATAGGAATCAATATTGTTGGAGCTGACTTCGGACTCCAGCCCCCATATACGGTCGAGAATGATTTCCCGCGGCACCACGATGCCAAGATTCTGCGCCAAAAGGTCGAAAATCTGGAACTCCCGCGGGGAGAGCTGGATGACCTGATCCTTTTTCTTCAAGACCTTCGCGGTGCGGTTCAGCGTGAAGTCGCCCACCTTCACCACGTCCTGCTGTATCTTTTGGCTGCTGCGCCGTCCCAGCGCCCGAAGGCGAGCCAAAAGCTCCGCGAACTCGAAGGGCTTCACGAGATAGTCGTCGGCCCCCGCGTCAAGTCCCGTCACCCGGTCCGTCACGTCATCCCGGGCGGTCAAAATCAGAATCGCCTTTTCGTAGCCGTTCTCCCGGAGGCGTTTGCAGGCGTCCACGCCGCTCTCCCCCGGCATCATCCAGTCCAGCACCAGCACGTCGTAGTCGTCGTAATTCGCGTATTCCACGATCTCGTCGCCGCGCTTCACCCATTCCACCTGTATGCCGTTCTGCTCCATCATGTATTTCGTCAGCTTGCCGAGCCGCGCGTCGTCCTCCGCCAAAAGCACCCGCATAATAAAACCTCCTTCGCTTTTCTATAGTTCCATTATCAATGATATTTATGAAAAAAGGCGGGGCAAATCAAGCCTGCCGCCGTTTCGCTTCAGCACTCCGCCCGCAAAGCCGGATTACCGCGTGTTCCAAAAGTTCCGGTCCCGCCTGGCCGGTTTTCAGCAAATAATCGGCGTCCGCAAGTTCGAGAAAAGCCGCTTTGAGCGTCCCCTCGTCGAAGCCCTGCGCCGCACGCCCCAATTTTTCCGCGATAAACGGATTCAGTCCCAGGGGCTGCCCCAAGGCCTTGCCGCGTACGCCCCGCGCCTCCAGACGTTTCGCCTGCCACAGCTGGCGCACATGGCGCGTAAGCCCTGCGATAATCATCGGCAAATACGCGCCGTCGCCGATCTCCCGCTCCAAAACGGACATCGCGCGCTTCACGTTCCTTTCGCTGATCGCGTCGTGAAGCGCGAAGCCTGAAACCTCCGGCACCGACGAAAACGCCCGTTCCAAGTCTGCGCAGCTGAATCGCGGCGCGTCGGTATACAGCGCCAACTTGGATAGTTCGCGGTCTAGAAAAGAAAGGGAAATCGTCTTCATCATGGAAACCGCGTTCATGAAATACGCCGCCGCCTCCCGATCGAAGGACCGCCCCATCTCCGCAAGCTTGCCGCGAATCCACGGCTCAATCGTCCATGGCTTCTCCGGCTCGGCGTCCAATACCGCGCCGACCTTTTCCATCGCCTTGGTGAGCTTTTTCCGCTTGTCCGCCTTTGCCTTGCTTTCAAAGATTACATAGTTCGTCTCCGGCATATCGGCAATCGCCGCCAACAGCCGCTCCAATCCTTTGTCTTTCGCCTTTCCCTTTTCCGCGTCTTCCCCGGCGCTTTTTTTCTCGCGAAACAGCTCCGTGCCGCGGAGCACGAACACCGCTTTTTCCGACAGGAACGGCAGCGTCGCCAACAGGTCCGCCAGTTCGTGAAGCGCAGGATCGCGCTCCAAATATTGAACCGCTGCCGTCCGTTCCGCCTCGTCCGGCAGCAGCGCGCCAAGGATCGCCGTCTCCGCCTTTTCGATATAATACGGCTCCTCCCCCGCCAACAGCATCGCGTGGGGAATTCCCTTCCGCAGTTTTGCCATAAACTCCCCGTATTTCATCGCGCCGCCCCTTTCTTCTTGCTTTATAATACAATACCGCGCCATCTTTGTCACGCCGTTTGCTCCCCATATCGACAAATTAATTGTATTTATATAAGGATAATTGTAACCATATCTTGCAAGTTGGGAAACAAACGTGCATAATTAACTTATTCAATATGATTCATCGTAACTTAAATTTAGGAGGTATTTTCATGAAAACGAAAATGGCAACGATACTTACGGGGTTAATGATGATGTCGAGCGCGACGGCTTTTGCGATGATTCCGAGCGCAGAGATCACACTGAGCGGCGTCGCGCCAGGTATGAGCGTTGATGAAGCTGTTGCAGTGTACGGTCAAGCAACTTATCGTGGAGACGACGCTTACTTCCAAAACGGCGTCAAAGCGGATCTTGACGACTTCAACCGCAACCTGATTGAAGAACTGAAAATCAATCGACCGGGCAGCGGCGTTACAACGCCCGCCGGAATAGGCATCAGCTCGCCGGAAAGCGCGATTGTCGAAGCCTACGGGCAGCCGGACAAAATGGAATACGATGACGGCAAGAACGAATACACCTACTACGCTTCCGACAGCCGCATGAAGCTGAAAATCGAGGCGATGAACGGCGCGGTCGTAAAGATCAAGTGCGACCTATACGACTAACCTCATAATTATAGGAAAGAAGTTGTTGTTGAATGAAGAAGACAGTTGTCTCCACCTTTGCGGCGGCGTTTATTGCTGCCTCTGCATCCACAACATTTGCCGCGACAAACCCCTTTGAGGATGTTCCCACCGACCATTGGGCCTATGACGCGATTGCGCAGCTCGCCGCCGAAGGCGTGATTGAGGGCTACGGCGACGGCACGTATCGCGGTGACCAGGCAATCACGCGCTATGAGATGGCGCAGATGATTGCACGTGCCATGGCGAAAGGTGGCGGAAACAAAGCAATCCTTGACAAGCTGGCGGCGGAGTTTGCAGACGAGCTGAACCAGCTCGGTGTCCGCGTAGCGGCCCTTGAAAAGAAGGTCGACAATGTGACTTGGAAAGGCACGGTACGCTATCGGTACATAACATCGCGAATCACTGAAGACAACCGAGTAACGCGGACCACAGATCAATATATGACTCTTCGCTTGGAACCCTCCATGAAGATTAACGAGCATTGGACCGGGCACGCGCGCATCGACTACAACAGCGATATGGACTCCGCCGCCAATACGACGGGTAACACTGTAATCGGAACGAATGTCGCACCGGGAATTTGTGTCGAGCGCGTCTGGGTGCAGGGCGACTACAAGAACTTCCAAATTCTCCTCGGTAAGTTGCCGTACTTGACCAATATTGACAACGGCATGATTTACGATGACAACGTGGCCGGCGGTCAGCTCACCTTCGGCAACAAGGTCAAGGCGACGCTGACGGTGGGGCGTTCCAACAGTTTCGCTGCAGCAGGCGCCGACCCGAATTTCCCCCCCGTGCAGGAGGCGGGCAAGCCTACTCCTCAAGGAAGAACGGGCAGCTATCAGGCCATCGAAATTTACAACGACCGCGCCGACAAATGGACTTGGGGCGTAGCCTTCCACCGCTGGGCAAACAAGGAGCTTATCCAATGGGAAGCCGAAGCGTCGGCCATCAATATCTGGGAGGGCGCCCTCGGCTACAAGTTCAACAAGAATCTTTCCGTCAACGGCGCGTATGCCTGGACGAACAGTCCTCGTGGCGAAATGGCGCACCCAAATGCGACGGCGCCGGGAGGAGTGGAACCTGAAGAGCCCTTGGCTGCCACTGCCAAGCGCGCTTGGAGCATCGAGTTCGATTACAAGGGTGCGAATCCCGCCGACAAAGGCTCCTGGGGCGCTTTCGTCGCGTACCGCGACCTCGGATCATGGGCCGTCATCACGCCGACCTATGACGCGATGCAGGCGGGATGGAAAGGCGTAGAGCTGGGCGTCGATTACGTCTTCGCAAAAAATATCATGGGTACGGTCAAATACTTCTTCGGCAAGAATGTGGAGGACGACATCGGCGATGAGGCTCCGCAATCTTCCGCCTACAAACTCTTCACTGAGCTGAATTTCTTCTTCTAAGTAAACCAAACGCAAAAAATCCCGACGGAAGCATTGTACTGACCCCCATAAGTTAGACCAAAAATCTAGCTTATGGGGGTTAGTTTATGGCAAAGTACAGCTACGAATTCAAAAACAAGGTAGTCCACGAAT
>ONUH01000013.1 GCA_900321035.1 uncultured Selenomonadales bacterium
GAGCCCCGTTGAATACCGGCGGATACATTCCGTAGCATAAAAATAGCGTAGTAGCAATGTTGCTACTACGCCAGGTCTAACTTTTTGGGGTCACTACACATTTCCGCCGGGATTTTTATCTCTATTAATATCAGTATTCCGCCACCGTCTCGATGAAGCCGTACTTATCCTCGACCTCGCCGATGTGCAGGCCCTCGATGTAATCGTACATCTTCTGCGCGAAGGGCCCGATCTTGCCGCCGCCGATGACCATATCGTGATTCTTGTAACCCAGCACGCCTACCGGAGAAATGACCGCCGCCGTGCCGGAGCCGAAGACTTCCTCCAGTGCGCCGCTCTTGTAGCCGTCGATGATCTCGTCCACGGAAATCTTGCGCTCTTCCGTCGGTACGCCCCACTCCTTCGCCACCGCCAGCACCGTGCGCCGCGTGACACCGTTCAGGATGCTGCCGTCCAGCTCCGGCGTGACCACCTTGCCGCCAATCTTGAACAGGATGTTCATCGAGCCGACTTCCTCGATATATTTGCGCTCCACGCCGTCCAGCCAAAGCGTCTGGTCATAGCCCTTCTGATGCGCAACGAGGCCCGCGTGGAGGCTCGCCGCATAGTTCGCCGGCGTCTTCGCTTCGCCGAGACCGCCGCGCACCGCGCGCACATAGGTGTCCTCCACCATGATCTTGACCGGCGCGAAGCCGTGCGCATAGTACGCCGCCACCGGTGAAAGGATGATCAGGAGCTTGTACGAGCCGCTGACGCTGACGCCGAGATACGGGTCGTCGGCGAAAATGAACGGACGGATATACAGGCTCTGCCCCTTTTCTTTCGGAATCCAGTCCTTTTCCAAAGCGACGAGCTGCTTCAGCCCTTCATGTACCGTCTCCAACGGGAACTCGGGGATATCCAGCAGACGGCAGGAATTTTCCATGCGTTCCAGGTGCGTTTTCGGGCGGAAAATCACCGCGCGCTTCCCCTGCCGGTATGCCTTCAGCCCCTCAAAGACTGCCTGCCCGTAATGCAGCGTTGTGTTGGCCGGGCTGACCGCAATATCGCCGTACGGAATGATGCGGGCGTCATGCCAGCCGTCCTTTTCCGTATAGTCCATCTCGAACATGTAATCCGTGAAATGCGTGCCGAACCCGATTTTCGATACGTCCGGCTTCTCCTTCAACGAATCCGCTTTCACAAATCTGATCTCCGCCATGAAAATCCATCTCCTCGCAAACTTTTATAAGCTTTTAAAAATATAACGGTTTTATTTTATGCCTGTTGCCCTTCACAGTCAAGAAACGGAAAAATAAAACCTAAAAAATAACGCTGCATCATTCCCCGTTTTTCAGACGGCGCCTCGCTTCAGGCAGCTTTTCCAGGATATCGCCCGCGATCAAGCCTTCCGCTTTTTCCTCCGCCGCCAAATCCCCGGCGTACCCGTGCAGGAACATGCCCAAAAGCGCCGCCGCTTCCGGCCCCGCTTCTTTTGTCATGCCCGCCACCGCGCCAGCCAGCACGTCTCCCGCGCCCGCCGTCGCCATGGAAGAATTCCCCTTCGAGGTAAAGAATACGCGCCCGTCCGGGAATGCGACAATCGTGCACTCGCTCTTGAGCACAAGGATTGCCCGCCAGTCCGCCGCCGCCTTGCGCGCGTGGGCGACAAGATTCTCCCGAAGCTGCGGCGCTTTTATCCCTAACAGCTCCGCCATCTCGCCAAGATGCGGCGTCATGATAAGCGGTGCGCCAATTCCCGGAAGCTCTTCCGTGTGCCCGCAGAAAGCATAGAGCGCGTCGGCGTCCAATACCAGGGGGGCCTTTACGCGGGCGGCAAAACGCCGCACCATCGCCCCCGTCTCCGGCGCGCGGCCTAACCCCGGCCCAATCAGCACCGTATCATATTTGGGCAGCATCGCCGCCAGCGCGTCCGTCGCCGTTTCGCCCAGCACGCCGCGCTGAATCTCCGGCAGCGGCTTAGTCATGACCTCCGTGAGCTTCGCCGCCAAAATATCCGCGACGCTGTCCGCCGTCGCCACCGTGGCGACGCCCGCGCCCGAACGCAGCACCGCCTTTGCCGCCATCGCCGCCGCCCCCGTCATCCCACGGGAACCCGCTACCACCAGCACGCATCCGCAGACGCCCTTGTGCGCGTCCGCCGGACGCGAGGGCAAAAGCGCCTGCGCCGCCGCGTCGTCCAAATATTCCTGCAGGATGGCTTTATCTTCCAACAGCGCCTGCGGCAGGCTGATGGAATCCACGACGATCTTTCCTGCGCAGGCCGCGCCGGGACAGAAGAACAGCCCCGCTTTCGGCAGCCCGAAGGACGCCGTCGTCTCTGCCAGAATCGCCGCGCCGTGCGTCATGCCCGTATCCGCGTCCACGCCGCTGGGCACGTCAATGGAGACTACATGCCGCGCTTCCTCGTTGACCATGCGGATCAGCCGGTCCTCCGTCTCCCGCAGCGGCCCCTTGACGCCGGTACCTAAAATACCGTCCAGCACGCCGTCTGCCAAGCGCAGATAAATACGCAGCTTCTCCCAATCGCGGTCCTGCTCCAGCGCGCGAACGGGAATGCCTAATTTCCTGCATATCTCCAAATTGTTTTTCGCCGCGGGCGTTAAATGCTCTGCGTTGCCCACGGCGTATATCGCAACCTTCGCGCCCCTGCTCAAGAGGTGGCGGGCTGCCGCGTAGGCGTCTCCGCCGTTGTTTCCGCTGCCCGCAAGCACGCAGACCGTCCTTCCGGCGACTTCGCCCAAAACTCCGGTCAACGCATCCGCCGCCGCGCGGCCCGCGTTCTCCATCAACAGCAGCGTGTCAATCCCGTATGTATCCGCCGCCATCTTGTCAATGCGGCTCATTTCCTCGGCCAAGGCGATTTTCATGCCGTTACCTCCGTTTACATAAACAGGCTGCCGTTAGAAACGACAGCCTGTCTTTTTTTCCTATTACCGTGCGACAATCGTTCCTTCCGCCATCTTAAAGGAACGCGCAATCATGATTTCGACGCGGCGGTTCCGCCTCCGGCCGTCCTCCGTCTCGTTGGACGCCACCGGCCGATACTCGCTGTACCCGATAGCGCTGAACCTTGCCGGATTCAGTGATGCGTTCGATGCGAAAAGCGCTTTCATAAAAGTCATGGCGCGCGCCGACGAAAGTTCCCAGTTCGACGGATACTGTTCCGTTGCGATAGGCACATTATCCGTATGGCCGGAAATAATCACCCGCTCGGGAATCGCCGCCAAAAGCCCCGCCACCACAGGCACGATAAGCTGCGACTCGTTGACCAGTTCCGCAGAGCCCGACGGAAAAAGCGCCGTCTCCTTGATGCGGATCATCAGGCCTTCTTCCGTCAGCGTCGTCCGAAGCGAGTCCTTCAAATGATTCGTCGCGATGTATTGATCCATCGTCTGCTGCAAATGCTCCAGCGTTTCATTCTCCGCAAGATACGCGCGGTTGCCATGGTCCACGCCGTCGCCGCTGCCGTCCCCGTTTCCGGTTCCGTCACCGTCGCCGCCACCGCCGCCTCCCGCCTGCGGATACACCGCAAGGCCGAGACCCGGCAGAAGCCCTCCGCCGCCCATGCCGATGCCGAACGCCTTCCCGAAGGCCGCGCCCATTTGCTTCGCCTTGCCGCCGTCCACCTTCGACATACAGAACAAGCAGAGGAACAGCGCCAACAGCAGCGTCATCAAATCGGAATACGGAAGCAACCAAGCCTCGCCCGCTTCTTCTTCGTGAGGCGGGCCGTGTTTTTTCTTCTTCGACATAGATTATCCCTCCGTCTTCAGACCTTCGCGCTCCGACTGCGGAATGAATACCATCAGTTTCGCCTCGATTGCCGTGGGCGAATCGCCCGCTTGCAGCGAAAGAATACCTTCAATGATCATACGCTTTTGGCTAATCTCCATTTCCGAGAACACTTTCAGCTTGTTCTCGAACGGCAGCCAAAGCACGTAACCCGTATAGATACCGAGAATCGTGGCGACAAACGCCGCCGCGATCGCGTGGCCCAGCTTGTCGATATCGTTCATGTTGCCCAACGCCGCGATCAGACCGACCACGGCGCCCAAAACGCCCAACGTCGGCGCGTAAGTACCGGCCTGTTTGAACACCGAACGGCCTTCAGCATGGCGGGCCTGCATGACCGTCAGCTCCGCGTCCATGACGTCCGAGACGAACTCCGGATCCATACCGTCGATGACCATGCCGAGACCGGAACGGAAGAACGGGTCTTCAATCTCCTGCACCTTGCTCTCAAGAGCCAGGATACCTTCACGGCGGGCAATCTGGGAAAGCTCGACAAACATCTTCAACAGCTCGCCGCGATCCTTGAGCTGCGGACGATTGATAACCTTCTTGAAAAGATTCGGGATGTTCTTCATGTTCTCCATGGGGAATCCCGTGAAGAGGCAGGAAATCGTGCCGCAGATGATGATCAGGAACGCCGCCGGGTTGTTCAGCGCCGACAACGGCGCGCCCTTGATGACCATACCGACAAAAATCGAAATCAAGCCCATGATAAGACCGATTACTGTTGATGTTTCCAAAACAATTCCTCTCCTTTTCGCCGCCAAAAGCGGAATTTCACGGGGAGCGAATCCGTGCACCCAAAGAACCTTGGAGATTATCTCTTAACCGAATATAGTGTATCACAACAATACTGATTTTTCTATAGTTAAATATTCTATTTCTTTATTTTCTGCGCTATTTTCTGCGGCGCGAAATGGTCCGGCGGCAAAAAATCAAAAAAGCTTCTTATGGCATTGCCAAAATGTATATGTTATACTTATGAATATATAAATAAATGCCTTGCCTTAAACCGCTTGGCAGTAGAAAGGAACCGCCGGAACATCCGGCCATCCTACAGGAAAGTGTGTGAGCAAAATGAAAAGAATCCCCATGGAGCTGCGGCAGCTTGAGTATTTCCGCATGACGGCGAGGCTGCGCAATCTGACGCGCGCGGCGGCGGAGCTTGAAGTCTCTCAGCCGAACATCACCGTCGCCATCCAAAAACTCGAAAACCTGCTCGGCCTCCGTCTCTTCGACCGCAGCCAAAAGCAAGTACTCCTGACCACCGAAGGTGAAATCTTCCTCCATCGCGTGGAACCGGCTCTCGACATTCTGCACGATGCGCTGCGGGAATTAGAGGACTACAAGAACCTCTCCAAAGGCAACATCCGCATCGGCATCCCGCCCATGATCGGCGCCTATCTGTTCCCGCGCATCTGCTCGGATTTCCAAAAAATCTACCCCCATCTCTCCATATCGCTTTACGAGGAAGGCTCCATGGCCATCCGCGAAAACCTGGAAGCGGGAGAGCTGGATTTCGGCATTATCATTTTGTCTGACATTCCCGCCGCGCTGAACACATTCCCCATGTGCACCTCCGAGCTCGTGGCCTGCGTGCCGGAAAGCTCGCCGCTGTCTTCCCGAACTTCCTTCCGATTAAAGGATTTTGACAAAGAAAACCTGATCGTGATGAAACACGGTTCTTTCATCCGCCGCATGCTCTCCGATCGTTTCGCCTCCATGGGGATTTCTCCCAACGTAGTGCTCGAATCCAATCAGATCGAGATCATCAAGCATTTGGTGGCAAACGGCATCGGACTGGCGTGTCTGCTTGACTGCGTAACCAAGGGGAACCAAAGCTTCCGCGTGCTCCCCTTCAACCGGCCGATGCGCTTCGATATCGGCCTCGCCTGGAAGAAAGACCGCTACATTTCAAAAGCAGCGGCGGCGTTCATGGATTTCTGCAAAGAGACACTCCTCGATTGACGGGCAGGGTTCGGGCTCTGCCAGCGTCCGCTCCAAATGTTTTCGGTCATCAAAAAACGGCAGCCGGAAAAATCCGGCTGCCGTTTTTCGTATTTGCAATTATTTCTTCTTTCCGACGTTCGCGCCGTTCTGCATGCTCGAAGGCCATTCCTGGAACGTCAGAAGGCCGAATTCATAGAGAGCGATTCCCTGCTGCGTCAGCTTCGGATTGTCCATCAGCATAACGCCAAAACGCCCGCCATACGCGCCGCGGAAAAACGTCCTGACCATTTGGGATTCCGCCGTCATGACCTCGTCGACCTTTCCGTCGCCGTTGGTGTCAACCTCGATTTCCTTCGCCGTCACCGCGTAAACGCCCGAACGGCCGTCAACCTCGGTCAGGCGGACAAACTCATAGGGGGAACTCTTCATGAACTTATCGATAAAGGCTTTCTGATTATCCTCCGACTGCTTTGTGATATCCGGGGGAAGCGTCGCCTCGTCGAAAGCGTCGACCATAACGATCCAGCCGTAAGCAATATCATAGCCGTTGCTCCGGAAAATCAGCACGTCTCCCTTTTCCGTATTGTCCCCGAACAGCACGCTCAAAGGAACAACCGTCGGCTTGGCTGGGCAGACAATCGAGTACCCGTAACGCTTGCTCGTATATTTATATCCGCTGTCGATATATGCCTGCAAAGCTTCCTCGGGCGTCATCTGCGCCTGTTCGCTGGCGCTGGGCGCCTCCGCCGCGATTACCGGCTCCTCCGCCGCCGAGACCGGAGACGTCGCCGAAAAGGCCATCCATACCGAAGCCAGCGCCGCCGTCGTCATCTTTTTCCAATCCATGAAGAATCCTCCTCCAATGCAAAGTCATTGCCCATACTTTTTGATATATGCACGCAACGCCGCAAGCGCCGCCTGCGACGCGCGAAATTTTACCTGTTCCCGTCTTCCCGTGAAACGATATTTTTCCGCCGTCGTACCCTCATTGCCCGCGACGGCGATAAACACAGTGCCGACAGGCGTTTCCTCCGTGCCGCCGCCCGGCCCGGCCAGCCCCGTCGTACTGACGCCGAAATCCGCGCCCAATTTCCGCCGCACGCCTTCCGCCATGGCCCGCGCCACAGCGTCTGAAACCGCTCCCTCCCGAGCGAGCATATCGCGGTCAACCGCCAAGACGTCCGCCTTTACCTCGTTCGTGTACGAAACGACGCCGCCCTTGACATATTCACTGCTTCCGGCCACGTCGGTCAACCGGCTCGCCACAAGACCGCCCGTGCAGGACTCTGCCGTCGCCACGAAAAGCCTCCGTGATTTCAGTTCCCGTCCGACGGCTTCCTCCATCGTCTCATCATCCGCACCGTAAACAAAATCGCCAAGACGTAATCGAATCTCTTCTTCCAACGGCGCAATCAGACGCCGCGCGCCCTCCTCGCTTTCCGCTTTCGCCGTAATACGGACGATTACGCCCGTCGGCCGAACCAAAAGAGCAAGGGTCGGATTTTTCTGTGCCAGGATCAAATCGTCGAGCTTCGTCTCCAGCATCGACTCGCCGATGCCGAAGGTATGCAGCACGCGCGAAACCGTTACGGCAGAAACGCCGTATTTTTCCGCAAGATACGGCAGCAGGCTTCGATGGAGCATGTCCTTCATTTCCGAGGGCGGTCCCGGCAGATTCGTCAGCAGCTTCCCGTTTGCCTCCATCGCCACGCCCGGCGCCGTTCCCGCGTGATTGACGAAAACGTGCGCTCCCTCGGGAATCATGGCCTGCCGCAGATTGTTCTCCGTCATCTCGCGCCCGATACGGGCAAAATAGCTTTTGAGACGGGCGGCACATTCCTCGTTCAAGGCCATGCTCCGCCCCATGACTTCTGCGGACACTTCCTTCGTAATATCGCCCCGGGTCGGACCAAGCCCGCCGGACGTGATGACGAGATCGGCTCGGGAAAGCGCATGGGAAAGAACTTCTTTCATCCGTTCCCGGTTGTCGCCCACCGTCGTCTGGAAGCAGACGTCAACGCCTATTTTATTGAGTTCCCGAGCCATATAGGCGGCGTTCGTATTGACGATCTGCCCTAAAAGCAGCTCGCTTCCCGTCGTCACAAGCTCTGCAATCATATTCTTCCTTCTCTCTGAAAAACGCGTGAAGTACAGGCCGTTTTAAGGGAATCTTAATCTTCCGGCTCGCCCACCACGTCGTATGTGAAGCCTTGAGATACGCGCACGCGCATCATATCGCCCAGCCGGGCGTCTCCGCAGCCTTCAATGAAGACCTGCCCGTCCACCTCCGGCGCCTCACGATAGGAACGGCCATAAGCGACGTTTTCCTGCTCCTCCTCGCGGCCTTCGACAAGCACCTCCAGTACCTTCCCCTCCAGCGATTGATTGACTTCTTCGGAAATCTTGCATTGAATACTCATCAGCTCGTGATACCGGGCCTGCATCACATCCTCTGCGATCCGCCCTGGGAATTCCGCCGCAGGCGTTCCTTCCTCTGCCGAGTACGTAAAAATGCCCGCCTTGTCAAAACGCTGTTCTTCGATAAAAGAGCGGAGAGACGCAAACTGCTCCTCTGTCTCACCCGGAAATCCCACGATAAACGTGGAGCGGATCGCAACGCCCGGAATACGGTCCCGCAGCTTGGCCAAAAGCGCTTCCATCGACGCCCGCGTATCGGCCCGATGCATTTGCCGAAGCAAACCGTCGTCCGCATGCTGCAGCGGCAAATCGACATATTTGACCAGCTTCGGTTCCGAAGCAATGACATCGATCAGCTCGTCCGTAAAGAAGCGCGGGTACGAATACAGGCAGCGTATCCAGCGCACCTCTTCGATTTTTGCCAGTTCCTTCAAAAGCCTTGGCAATTCCGCTTTTCCGTAGATATCCCGTCCATACGCCGTCGTATCCTGCGCGATGAGATTCAGTTCCTTGACGCCCTGCACCGCCAGTGCTTTCGCCTCCGCGACGACGTCCTCCACCTTGCGGCTGCGATACCGTCCGCGAATCATCGGAATAGCACAGAAGGAACAGCGATTGTCACAACCCTCGGCAATTTTCAGATACGCCGTATAGCCGGGCGTCGCCAAAATGCGCGGCGTTTTCGCGTCATAAATGATTTCCGATTCCCCGACCAATAGGACGCGGCGGCCGCGAAGCGTTTCCTCGACGGCTTCCATGATGCGGTTCCACGCCCCAGTGCCTACGATACCGTCCGCCTCCGGCATTTCATCCAGGAGCGTCTGCCCGTATCGCTGCCCGAGACAGCCCGCCACGATCAGTGAACGGCATTTGCCGGCAGTTTTGTACTCCGCCATGTTGAGCACCGTCGTAATGGATTCCTTCTTTGCGGTCTCAATAAATGCGCAGGTGTTGACAATCAGGATATCCGCCTCTCCCGGCTCCTTCGTCAGCTCGATCCCGCCTTTTTGCAATAAACCGAGCATATTCTCGGTATCCACCAAATTCTTAGCGCAGCCGAGACTGATAATACCCGCTTTCACCTAAACTCCCCCAAACAACAGAAAGCGTGCCGCTTCCTCAAAAGCGGCACACGTTTATTTGAAACGAACGTTTTGCAGCCACCGGTCCAAGAGCGCGCTTCGTTCCTCCGCCGTAAATGCCGGCGCCGCGTCGAACAGCACGACGTTTTTTCCAGCCATCTGCTTATACGCCAGCGTCCCCGGATTGGCAGGAACGAAAAACACATTTTCCCGCTGCAGGGCCAGATGCGCTTCGTCGGACAACAACCACTCCAAAAACGCCTCCGCCGAAGGCCGCCCGTCATGTAAAAGACCGGCTCCCGTCAGCATGTACGCCGTCCCGTCCATCGGATAAACGATGCGAAGCGGATACCCGTCGGACAGATACCGGAGCGTCTCGCTCTGCACCGCCACGGCGGCGTCAACCTCTCCCATGCCCGCCATGCGAACCGGCGTGGAAAGGAACTTCACATACTGCACGACTTTCGGATGTATGGCAGACAGCCACTGAAAAACCTCCGGCTCGCCGTAAACCGTCAGCAGCGTAAAATACAAATTGGAGGCCGCATCGGCGGCGAGAAAATCCGTCATCCCAACCCGCATGTCGGGATAAGCGGCAAATTCCGCCCAAGTTTCCGGAATCCGGGGCAGCGTACGCATATAATCGCTGTTCACGCAGAATACGACGGGGTCGTACCAAACGCCCGTCCAGGCGCCTTCCTCATCCTTCAAGGAATCCGCCACGGAATCCGTTTCCTCCGAAAAATACGGAACGAAAGCGCCCATGGCGGCGCCTTTCCGCATGACGCTGCTGTCCGCAAGCACCATGTCCGCCTTGGGCTCGGCGCCCTCTTTTTTCAGACGCGCCGTCAGCTCGTCGCCCGTCATCGGGACGAACCGGACGCCGACCTTTTTTGTCTTTTCATATTCGGAAGCCAGCAGGCTCGCCTGCTCCGGCGGCATGGTCGTATAAACCGTCACCGTCCGCTCCGAGGCCGCCGGCGTGCGGTCGGCGTACCCGGAAAGGAACGTGACGCCGACCACCGTGCCGAGTACGAGCACGAAGGCTAAAAACAAGAGCGAAGTATATCGTTTCATGACGATTCCTCCGAGTAGCTCAGAAATAAAACAGGAAAGCGCGGCGGGATTCCCCGCCGCGCCGAAATCATCCGCCGTCTTCCACAGCGCGGCAAACCGTCGGATCAGCTGTGACGAAGCCAGTCAGGAATCGTAAGCGAATCAAAATTGCCGCCGAAAGGCGCCATCGGCTGCGGCTGCTGCGCCGGCTGTTCCTGCGTCTGGTTCCCCTGTTGGTCGGCTTCCTTGTTTTGCTGCGGCTCTACGCCGATTTTTTCTCCCTCCATGTCAAAGCCCGTGGCAATGACCGTCACTCGAACCGTATCGCCGAGCGTGTCGTCAAATGCAGCGCCGAAAATGATGTTCGCGTCGGTATGGACCATCTCCTCGATTTCCGCCGCCGCCTCGTTGACGTCGTAGATGCTCAATTTGTCCATGGACCCCGTGAAGTTCAGCAGTACGCCGTGCGCGCCCTCGATGGACGTCTCCAGGAGCGGGGACGTTACCGCCTCCCGCGCCGCGTCCGCCGCCGCGCTCTCCCCGGTTCCTTCGCCGATTCCCATCAGCGCCGTCCCGGTATCCTTCATAATGGACTGGACGTCGGCAAAGTCAAGATTGATAAGCCCCGGCACCACCAAAAGATCGGAAATTCCCTGCACGCCCTGATGCAATACGTCGTCCGCGATACGGAACGCCTCCATCATCGGCGTGTTGCGGCTGACAATCTGCAACAGCTGATTGTTCGGAATCGTAATAATGGTATCGACGGCATCCTTCAGATTGAGGATGCCCATTTCAGCGTTCTGCATCCGCCGCTTGCCTTCAAACTTGAACGGCTTGGTAACGACGCCCACCGTCAGAGCGCCTGCCTCCCGCGCGCACTCCGCCACGACCGGGGCCGCGCCCGTTCCGGTGCCGCCGCCCATGCCTGCGGTAATAAATACCATATCCGCGCCGCTCACCGCGGCAATGATTTCATCACGGCTTTCCTCGGCCGCAGCAGCGCCAATCTCAGGGCGCGCGCCAGCGCCAAGCCCGCGGGTCAGCTTCTCGCCGATCTGCAGCCGTTTGGGTGCCAAAGACTTCATCAGCGCCTGTGAATCCGTATTGATGGCAATAAATTCAACGCCCTTGAGACCGGAAGAAATCATGCGGTCAATGGCGTTGGAACCGCCGCCGCCCACGCCGATGACTTTGATTTTTGCCATATCGTTGATTACCGTATCATCCAGTTCAATCACAAATACCCCTCCACGCCGAGCAAAACGCCCTACAACTGCCATGCGAGAACGCGCATGAAACCAAAATTCGTCTTTATCCCTCACATTTTACTATGAAAGCGCGTTTCATGCAAGTAGGCTTTTTATCTGCGTTTTTTCAAATAATACCTTCTGATGATGGCAAGATTCTGAAAAATTCGCAATCCGAACGCAAGTAAGGCGACATAATACAAATCAATACCGAGGCGGTCTCCCGCATAGACGAGAAACGCTGCCAAAAGACCGTTGACAAAAAAACCCGACATAAACACCATATTGTCGAAACGATCGTCCAGCGCCGAACGAAATCCGCCGAAAACCGAGTCGAGACCGGCAAGCAGCGCCACGGAAAAAAGTTTGGAATACGTGACCGGGATTGTCAGCGGGCAAAGGCTCCCCAAAATCAGCCCGACGCCAAGACCTACCAACGCAAGAATCATGACGCCGCCTCCTCCGCTTCTTTCGCGAAGCTGAATTTCGAGGCGCCCTTATAGGCAGGAACGACAATATCCTGGGCCGCCTTAACCTCCAGCTGGATTCCCCAAACCTGCAGCGTCTCCATCACGCCGCCGCGCATCCGAAGCGCGCTCTCCAGCGTCGCGCTGTCGCCGATTGCCCGTATCTCATACGGCGGCGCCGAACGCACATTATTTACGGAAAGCGTAGGCCCCGCGCAGCGAATCTCCGAAGTCGCCATGAGCCGCTGTCCGTTGACGGAAATCGCCTCTGCGCCCGCCGCCCGGAGCTCGTTGATGACTTTCAGCAAATCATCGTCGTGGATAATGTAAAGATTTTGGTTCTCGCCCGCCTTGGACTTGATCTTGCTGTCGTCAATCGTCACGATGACGCCCGGGCCCGTCAGCGCAGTCAGGCCGGAACGCAGCCGAAGCTCCCTCAGCATTTGCTCGCCTTCCGTATTGCCGGGCGCGGGCTGCACCTGCTGAAGGCTCGCCACTTTTTCCTGCAGGGCGTCCCGCTCCTTCTCCGTCTCGATCAGCCGCGCGGACAGTTCTTCCACGCGCTGGTATGGAAGGGAAGCTTTCTGGTCCATGGCGATACGGAACTGCAGTGCCAGCATGAAGCCGAGCACCATGCAGACAAACGCAATGGAAAGATGCCCCCTCTTATACGTTATCATATTTTCACCTGCGCCTCACTTTTGCACGGGATCCTGCTTGGGGATGACCGCCTGGGTATATGTCAGGTCTATGTACTCAATCGGACGCTTCGTCGTCCGAAGGTCTTCCAGGAAGCTCGTCGTGTACTTCGCCTTTTCTTCCAACCGCTCAAGGACGCCGATCCGGATTTCCGCCGCATTCGTCGTGCGAGCCACCACATGCTCGGGATTCGACACATTCATTTCCACGATCTGCGAAAGCGTCAGGTCGTCAAGGTGCGCCAAATACTCTACAGCCAAAAGCGCCTGTTCGTCCCCGATCGCATCCCCGATATAAAGGTCTCTGGCCGTCACGCCGACCAAAAGCGGCGTCGTCTGCAAGTGCCGGACACGGTAAGCGTTCAGCACCATCCCCTTGCGGTCGAGGTCGAGAAAACCAAACTCGCAGGCAACGCAGGCCACAGGCCGGCGCTCTTCCACCTCGATCACGATGCCGTTCGGAAACGTCCGCTTCACGACGGCCTGTTCAATGCGCAAATCCTTGCGGAGATTTTGCGCGGCTTTGTCGGTTTCCACCTGGAACATGTGCTGTCCCTTGTAAACGCCCGCGATGCGGCAAATATCTTCCGCAGAGATATACGTGGGATTCCCGGCAATGGAAATGTCTTCCAGCTTGAATACGGGCAGGTACATGACGGCGGCCGCAGTCACCCCTACCACCCCTAAAAAACCGACCATCTGAAACAGCCATTGCCATTTGCGCGAAGGCTCGCGCGGGCCCGCGTCTTCGAGCGCCAATTCCTGCATCTGTTCCTCGTCCATCGCCGTCGCCCCCTTTCAGTGTGGAGTGATTACATATTTAATATGCCAAAATCCCCTAACTCTACACTCCGCATTCTTTAATCGTCATTTCCAAAAGCCGTTCGCAGAAATCCTCGAACGAGACACCCGCCGCACGCGCCGCGTCCGGAACCAGCGACGTCTCCGTCATACCCGGCATCGTGTTGATGTCGATGACATACGGCACGTCCTCCGACGAAAGCATCATATCGATACGGGCGACGCCCCGACAGCCAAAAACGCGGAATGTCCGCTCCGCCGTCTCCCGCACCCGTTCCATCGCCGTCGCACTGATACGCGCCGGAATGATATGGCGGGACGCGCCGACGGTGTATTTGCTCTCGTAGTCGTAACGGCCCGAAGTCGTCGTAATCTCAATCACCGGCAGGGCGTCACAGGTATCCGGCGTGCCCCAGACCGCCGCCGTCAGTTCCGGCCCGTCGATAAACTCCTCCACCAATACTTCGTCTCCGTAAGCAAACGCCTCATCCAGCGCATCGGGAAGCTCCGCCGCGTCTTTGACCACGACGACGCCGACACTCGAGCCTTGCGCCGTCGGCTTGACCACCATAGGCACAGACATCTCCCTAAGGATTCTCGCTCTGAGACCTGCGCGGTCGGCAGTCCGATAGGCGCGCGCCTTCGGCGTCGAAATGCCCGCGCCGAGCATCACGTTTTTCGCCGCCGCCTTGTCCATCGACATGGCCGACGCCAACACCCCGGACCCGGTGCAGGGAATCCCCATCAAGTCCAGCACCGCCTGCATGCGCCCGTCTTCCCCATATGCTCCGTGCATGGCGTTGAACACAATATCGGGGCGCAGTCTTTGCATATCGGCAAAAAAATTACGCGGCGAAAATTCCAGTCCTTCCGCATTATAGCCTTTTGATTTCAGCGCGGCCAACACGGCGGCGGCGCTGCGCCGCGAGACCTCCGCCTCCGAGGACGGGCCGCCCATCACGACGATGATTTTCCGGTCTTTCATGCTTTATTTTCCCTCCGTGCCGACAAGAGCGCCAGCAATTCTTCTCCCGTGCGGTATATATCCCCCGCGCCCATCGTGAGCACGAGATCTCCGTCACGGACGATGGTTTCAAGATACGGTGCAACGTCGGCACGGGATTTGACATACGTCGTTTTTTGCCCCGTGGCCGCCTTGACGGCGTTCAGTATCGTCTCGCCGTTGACGCCGGGAATCGCCGGCTCCCCCGCCGAGTAAATATCCGTCAAAATCAACAGGTCGGCGTCCTCGAACGCGCCTCCGAATTCTTTCTGCAAAAGCTGTGTACGCGAATACCGATGGGGCTGGAACGCGCAAATCAGCCGCTTCGGATTCGTCTGCCGCGCCGCCTTCAGCGTCACTGCGATCTCCGTCGGGTGATGGGCGTAATCGTCCACAATCCAAACGCCCTCCGCGCGCCCCTTCGTCTCGAACCGGCGCTTCGCTCCGTGGAACAGGGAGAGCGCCTCCGCCGCCTTTTCCGGCGAGACGCCGCAGAGAATGCCCGCAACGATGGAACCTAACGCATTCAGCACGTTGTGACGGCCGGGAATGATCAGCCGCACGTGTGCCAGCGTCTTTCCGTCCTTCTCTACGTCAAAGGCGACGCCGGCTCCCTCCGGCGCAATATTCACCGCCCGATAGTCGGCGCCCTCCGACGTACCGTAAAAGACGACGCGTCGGGACAGCCCTTTGGCAATTTCCCGCAAGTTCTCATTTTCCGCACAAAGCACGCAGGTCCCCGTTTTTTCGTCCGTATTTTCGAGGAACTGCCGGAACGCCTTCTTGATATTATCCATCGTGCCGTAATGGTCCATATGGTCGTTTTCCACATTGGTGACCACCGCGATATGCGGCAGAAGCTTCAGGAAGGAGCCGTCGCTCTCGTCCGCCTCGGATACCAAGTATTCGCCTTTGCCAAGACGGGCGTTGCTGTCCGCCAAATAGTCCACTTGTCCGCCGATGATAATGGTGGGATCGACGCCGCCATGCTCTAAAATCAAACCGATCATGGACGTCGTCGTAGTCTTGCCATGGGCGCCGGCGACGGCTATCCCCTTGGCCGCATTCAAGAGCGCCGCGTTGACGTCCGAGCGATGCAGACGACGCAAACCCATATCGGCCGCCGCACGCACTTCCACATTGTCCTCGGGAATCGCGGAAGAGACAACGACCGCTTCCGAGCCCTTCACATTCGCCGCATCATGTCCCTCAAAAATCTTTGCCCCGCGCTCCGCTAATTTCTGCGCGATAACGGAAGCTTTCTGATCGGAACCGGAAACCTGATACCCTTGGTCCAACAGTATCCGGGCCAGCGCGCTCATTCCCGCGCCGCCGACGCCGATAAAATGAATTTTATGGATTCCCTGCAGCATCGCCGCTTCCTCTCCTTTTCTGTTCACTCGCCAACGGGGACGGGGGCCTTCTGCCCTTTTGCCAGCCGTATCGCCCTGCTCGCAATTTCATCCGCCGCCTGCGGGCGTCCCAGCCGTTTTGCCGATTTTGCCATGCGCCGGAGTTTCGCGTCTTCGCTCAAAAGCTCCGCCAGCACCGAAAGCAGTCTCTCTGCTGTCAATTCCCGGTCAAGAATCATCCGGGCCGCGCCCGCCGCAACGATAGCCCGGGCGTTCATTTCCTGATGGTTCGCCGCCGCAAACGGATACGGAATCAGCACCGACGGCACGCCGCGCGCCGTCAGCTCCGCGATGCCGATAGCGCCCGCCCGGAACACCGCCACATCGGCACAAGCCAATGCCTGCGGCATATTATAAAGATACGGCTCCACAAAAAGATTGCCCGAAGCCGAAACGTCCACGCCCGCCTCCTGGAGCTGCGCCATCGTATCCTCATAGCCCGCTTTTCCTGTCACATGCAGGAACTGCACGCCGTCCCTACCCGCGTAATGCGCCAGCACGCCGATCATGGCCTTATTGATGCTCCTCGCACCCCGGCTGCCTCCTGACACCAGCACCGTTTTCGCTTTCGGATCGAGCCCGAACAGTTCCCGACTTTCGCCGCTGCGCGCCTTTAAGACTTCCTCTCGAATAGGGTTTCCTGTAAATACCCGCTTTCCCTTTGGGAAATACTGCGCCGCTTCTTTCGTTCCCATGGCAATGCAGGAAACAAAGCGGGACAGGAGCCGGTTCGTGATGCCCGGCATGACGTTCTGCTCCTGAATCAGCGTCGGCACGCCCATAAGACTCGCCGCCAGCAGGATCGGACCGCAGACGTACCCGCCCGTGCCGATGGCGACGTCGGGATGAAAACGACGCACAACGCCCATCGCTTTCATGACGCCGCCGAACGCCTGCGCGCCCCGCAGGAAATTCTCCGGCGTCAGGCTCCGCTTGAAGCCTCGGATATTCACCGTCTCGAAGGCAATCCCTTCCTTCGGTACAATATCCGCTTCGAGGCCGTCCTTTGTCCCGACGTAAAGAAACTCCGCGTCCGGTATTCTTTTCTGGATTGCCCGCACGATGGTCAGCGCCGGGTAAATATGCCCGCCGGTGCCGCCGCCGGAGACGATGATCCGCACGAAAAACGCCCCTAACTTACCTTTTTATTTTCCCGCCATACGGCGCACAATGTCCTTGAAATGCCGCCCGCGTTCCGCCATCCCCGAATACATATCGAAGCTGGCACAGGCCGGAGAGAGCAGCACCACGTCGCCGGATTGCGCCGCCACCCTCGCAAGCTCTACGGCTTTTTCCATCGAGTACCCCGCCTCGAAAATCGCTTCCGGTGAAATGCCCGCTTTCAGCGCCGCTTCCTTGAACCGCGCCGCCGCATTGCCGACGAGCACGAGCGCACGGCATCTTTCCTTGACGAGGTTCATGAAGTCCGTGAGATCGGTCATCTTGTCATCACCGCCCGCAAGCAGCACGACAGGCACATCGAAACTCTCCAGCGCCTTGATGGCCGAGTCCGTATTCGTAGCCTTGGAATCGTTGTAATAATCGACGCCTTCAAATTTCAAGACCGGCTCTATGCGGTGCTCGACGCCCTCGAAGGCGCGCAGCACTTCGGCGATTTTTTTCGGCTCCGCACCCGCAAGATACGCCATAGCCATAGCCGCCAGCGCGTTTTCCACGTTATGCCCGCCGCGAATCTGAAGCTCTTTCACCGGCAAGACCGGAATATTTTTCCCCTGCCAGCGCATCGTCAACACGCCGTTCTCTACGACGGCTCCCTCTTTCAAATCTTCCGTCCGGCTGAATAAACAAACCGTTCCGGGGGCGCGATCCGCCATACTGCGGGTTTTCGGGTCGTCGTAGTTCAGAACGAGGAAATCGTCTTTCGTCTGCTGCGCAAACATCTTTTCCTTCATCTGCTGGTACACTTCAAGATTTCCATGGCGCACCACATGGTCAGGCGTCACGTTCAGCACCGACGCCACATGCGGACGAAAATCGTCGGTCGCCTCCATCTGATAACTGGAAATCTCCGCGACGACGCAGCCGCCCTCGCCTACCCGCAGGCATTCCTCCGAAAGCGGGACGCCGATATTGCCGCCGACGCCAACCACAGGAAACGCCGTCTCCATCAGCTTACCGAGCAGCGTCGTAGTGGTCGTCTTGCCGTTCGTGCCCGTGACGGCAAGAATCGGCGACTTCGCAATATGATAGGCGAACTCGATTTCGCTCTCCACATCCATGTCCCGCTGATAGGCCTCCTGCAAAAGCGGGATGCGTACCGGTACGGCGGGAGACACGATGATATGGTCGACGCCGTCCAGGAGGTCGTTCGTCTGCGGTCCGCATTCGACGCGAATGCCTGCATCCCGAAGCTCACGGACTTCGTCGCCGAGTTTTTCTTCTTCCTTCGAATCGCTGACAACGACTTCCGCACCGAAACGCTTTGCGAGCTTTGCCGCCGCCACACCGCTGATACCAAGCCCGACTACCAAAACTTTTTTCCCTGACAAATCCAAGACAATACACTTCCTTAAATAATAATGACTACTTTTCATTCTATAAGATTAGGCGTGCGGAGTATAACACAAGTAACACGCAAAAAACGCCTCACTTCACACCCCTGCTCCTCATTATCAAACAAGCGCCAAGGCCACAATTCCAAAAAACACGCCCGCCGCCCAAAACGTACGGACGACCTTTGTCTCCGGCCAGCCTTTGAGTTCATAATGGTGATGAATCGGGCTCATCAGAAAAATCCGCTGCCCGCCTGTCAGCTTAAAATAGGTAACCTGAATGATGACAGACAGCGCCTCGATCACGAAAACACCGCCAATGACGACAAGCAAGAGCTCCGTCTTCGTCAGGATTGCCGCCGCAGCAAGCGCGCCGCCGAGGGCCAGCGAGCCCGTATCGCCCATGAACACCTTCGCGGGGTGCGCGTTGAAACGCAGGAACGCGATACAGGCCGCCGCCACGGCAATGCAGAAGGAGGCGAGCGCCGCCTTCCCGAACATAACGCAGACGACCGCATAGCAAATCGCCGCTACAGCCACGGTTCCTGTCGCCAGACCGTCCAGACCGTCCGTAAGATTCACCGCGTTCGTCGTGCCGACGAGTACAAAGAAAATCAGAACGTAATAGAAAATGCCGAAATCCACAATTTTATTGAAAACCGGAACCCAAAGCTCCGTCGTCACGCCGAGAAAAATCGAGCCAATCAGTGCCACGACCACCGCCATGATTACCTGCCCCAAGAATTTATGGCGCGGGCGCAGCCCAAGGTTGCGCTTCTTCACGACCTTGATATAGTCGTCGATAAATCCGATGACGCCGTGTCCCAGCGTCACAAACAACGCCAGCAGCACCGACGGCTCGAATCCCGCCGCAAAAAGCGATCCCGCCGTCAACGCGGCGAGAATCATCAGGCCGCCCATCGTTGGCGTCCCGCTTTTCGCCTGATGACTCTTCGGCCCCTCCTCGCGGATGCTCTGTCCGAATTTCAGCTTGCGAAGCTCGGGAATCACAAAAGGACCCGAAAGGAGAACCACAAGCGCAGAAATGATTGCCGCCTTTAGCGCGGCAGAAACTTCCATAAATAAAAAGCCTCCCAAGTTACAACAACTCGATGATCTTATCCATCTGCATCCCGTGCGAACCTTTGAACAGTACCGTGTCGCCGGGCCGCAGGATTTCTTTCAGCTTCGCCGCCGCTTCCTCGCGGGAGGCGCAGCGGTAAACATCTTTCATACCCGCTGCTTCCGCGCCGGCGGCGATTTCCTCGCCCAGCGGACCGCGAGTCACCAGCGCCGCTGCCCCCGACTCCGCCAGTTCCTCGCCGACGCGCCGATGCGCCGCCTTCGCGTGGTCTCCAAGCTCCAGCATATCGCCGAGCACCGCCACGCGCCGTCCCTCCGCAATCTCCTTCATGGTGCGGATAGCCGCGCTCATGGAAAGCGGACTGGCGTTATACGCGTCGTTGATAATCGTATATTCTCCGCGTTTCTCGCAGGCAAACCGCGCGCCCGACATCGCGGGCGCTTCAAGGCCCGCCGCCATCGTTTCCGGCGGAAGGCCAAGCGCGTAACCCACGGCAAGCGCCGCCAGTGCGTTCGACACATTGTGCCGTCCCGGAAGCGGGAGCCGGTACGGCTGCTTTCTTCCATCGGGGAAAACCGCGGTGAACCGCGACTCCATGCCATCCTGGACAATCTCCGTGCCGCGCACGTCCGCGTCTTCGCTTTCCCCGAACGTCACGACGGAAACGTCTTCTCCCGCTTTCCCGCGCATCGCCAAAACGCGCGGGTCGTCCGCGTTCAATACCGCCGTGCCGCCTGCGGGCAGCGCCTCCACCATTTCGGATTTCGCCTTCGCGATATTCTCGATCGAGCCAAGCAGCTCGATATGCGTCTCCCCGACGTTCGTGACGACGCCGACGGTAGGAGCCGCAAAGGGCGCAAGCGCCGCAATCTGTCCGAGACCGCGCATGCCGATCTCCACCACCGCCGCCCGATGTTCCGGGCGCAAACCCAGCAGCGTCTTCGGCAGCCCGATTTCATTGTTGAAATTTGCTTCCGTCCGGAGCACGGGGAAACTCGCACCCAGCACCGACGCCGTCAAATCCTTCGTGGTCGTCTTGCCGTTGGATCCAGTGATGGCGACGACTGGCAGAGAAAATTTCGCCCGCCATGCATGAGCGATTTCCTGATACGCTCTCAACGTGTCGGGTACGCGGAGCACAGGCACCGAAAGCCCTTCCGTCTTCTCCGGGCTGCATCCGTCGGAAACCAAGACGCCCGCCGCGCCTGCTTCCTGCGCTTTCTGCAAGAAATCCTCTCCGTTGAACCGCTCGCCCTTCAGCGCGATGAACAGCGCGTCTTTTTCAATCGCGCGCGTGTCCGTCGTCACATCGGAAAACGAGACGTCGCCGCCGCCCGAGACGGCGGCTCCCGTCGCCCGGAGAATTTCCTCCATCGCAAAGCCCGGCATCAGCCCAAACCTCCCAACGCTTCCCGCGCCACTTCACGGTCGTCGAAATGCACCTTTTCCGTACCGATGATTTGATAATCCTCATGGCCCTTGCCCGCGATGATGACCGTGTCTCCCGCGTGCGCCAGTGATATCGCCAAATAAATCGCTTCCCGACGGTCCGTGACTTTTTCATGCGTCTTTTTCCCGATAACCTCCGCGACGCCGGCCTCGACCTCGGCGAGAATCGCCTCAGGGTCCTCCGTGCGCGGATTGTCCGAAGTCGTGATGACAATATCGGAGAGCTGGGCCGCGATGCGTCCCATGATCGGGCGTTTCGTGTGGTCGCGGTCGCCGCCGCAGCCGAACACCGTGATGATGCGGTTCTCCGTGATATCCCGGGCCGTGTGCAGGATGTTTTCCAGCCCGTCCGGCGTATGCGCGTAATCCACCACCACGTTGAAAAGCTGCCCCGCGTCCACTGTCTCAAAACGCCCCGGCACTCCGCGGAATTCCGAGACCGCTTCCCCGATGACCGCGTACGGCACATTCTCCGCCGCCGCCGCTCCCGTCGCCGAAAGCACGTTATAGATATTGAACAAACCCGCAATGTGCGTCCGAACCGGCAGCCGCCCGTACGCCCCTTGAATCGTGAACTCCGAGCCCAGCGGTCCTAACTTTATATCCACCGCCCGTAAATCCGCCGATTCATCTCCCAACGCATAAGTCAGATGGCCGCATTGGGAACGTTCCAAAATGTATTGCGCCTGCTCGTCGTCGAGATTCACCACCGCCGTCTTGTCCGGCTTGATGCCGGGGCCGCCGAGTCCCTCGAACAGCTTCGCCTTCGCGGCGAGATAATTTTCCATCGTCTTATGGTAGTCCAGATGGTCCTGCGTGAAATTCGTGAACACCGCCGTATCGAACTCGCAGCCCGCCACCCGGTTCTGCGCCAGCGCATGGGACGACACTTCCATCACCACGTACTCGATGCCGTCTTCCACCATCTGCGCCAGCAGACGCTGAAGGTCGACGATGTTCGGCGTCGTGTTCTGGCTCGGCAGGCGCTGCTCCTCAATCATCGTCTGGATGGTCCCGATCAAGCCGACTTTATGGCCCGCATGCCGCAAAATCGAGCGCAGCAAAAAGCTCGTCGTCGTCTTGCCGTTCGTCCCCGTAATGCCGATCAACCGAAGCCGCTGGGACGGAACGTCGAAAAAGAACGGCACGATGACCTGCAGTGCCTCGTCAAGATTCGGCACCTTGAGCACGACGATCCCCTGCTGCGGCTCTATATCCCGCTCCGTCACAATGGCCGCCGCGCCTTTCGCCTTGACGTCGGGGATGAACTTATGCCCGTCCACATGCTCTCCCGCCACGCAGACAAACAACGCCCCCGGCGTGACCTGCCGCGAATCCTGTACGATATCGGTGACAAACGTATCGGCATTTCCGCGCACCTCCGCGCCGGGAACCAATGCCGCCAACTTTCCGATTTTCTTTCTCATGCCGTCTCCTCCCAAAAATTGCAACCTGCATTACAGCGCCTTCGCTCGGGGCTTGCCGCGGGCAAGGCCGTCCCTTTCGGCGTTCCGACGAGACAGACGCATGCGCGCCGACCGCCGTTTGCACCTCAGTCCCGTCGACAGAGACGGGCTCTCTTTTTTCCTCGTTATAAAATTATATTATACGGCTTATTTTGGATTTTTACAGCGAACATATCTTTTATTCTATAAAAAATAAAAAGCGCTGCCCCGCAACGCTTTCTATTCGCTGTCATTTATTGCCTTCCGCGGCAAAGTAGAATTCCTTCGGTATCACCATGCCGAGCTCATTGAGCGCCCGATTCTTGATGCGTTGCGGCGCCTTCATTTCCGCGATTTTCAGCTCGATATTCTTGTTCTCCCGTTCCAGTCGCAGCGCCTCCTGCCGAAGCTGTACGAGTTCATAACCCCGCATCGCGCTTTCCTCGCTCCGTATCAACGTCACCGTAGCGGTAATCGCGAAGAGCAAAAACAACATAAGCGCCTTGAACCGAAGCTCCGTATTCACCTGAGCGCGTGCGGCAAGCGCCGGGCGCCGCCTGTTGTGCCGGCGGACGACGACCTGTTGTTCTTCCGTCTCCTCCGCCCACACTCTTTTAGCTGCCTGCGGCATCTGCATTTCCCCCTTCTGCTTTGCGAAATCGTCCGGCGGCGTCCACAGGCCCGGAAAAAGCTTGGCATCAGCATGCCCAAATCCTTCTCCGGCTCCTGCGTCCCCTGCGCCGCCGAACCTCTATTTCGCCCCCGGTTCTTTTTCCGCCAGGCGGAGCTTTGCGCTCTTCGCCCGCGGATTCCCCTTCACCTCGTCCGCCCCCGGCTTCCTCGCCTTCCCCAAAAGGCGCACCTCCGGCCTGTGGCCGCAAACGCAAACAGGAACGCCTGGCGGACAGATGCAGCCGCGCGCCATATCGCGCAGCGTGTTCTTTGCGATTCGATCTTCCAGCGAATGGAAAGTGAGAATCGCGATGCGGCCCCCCGGCCGCAAGTGTCGGACCGCCGTCCGGATCGACGCTTCCAAAATCGAAAGCTCGTCATTCGCTTCAATGCGAATGGCCTGAAACACGCGCTTCGCCGGATGACCGGCGGCAGCTCTCCGAACGGCCTTCGGCACAGCCCGGCAGACAATGTCCACCAGCTCCGCCGTCGTCCTTACAGGGGTCTCCTTCCGCATTTCCACAATGAAGGCGGCGATGCGTTTTCCCCAACGTTCTTCGCCGTAATCATGAAAAATGCGGGCCAACGCTTCTTCCGAATACGAATTGACAATCTCGTAAGCCGTGAGCTTTTGCCTCTCGTCCATGCGCATGTCCAGCGGCGCATCGTGCATGTAGGAAAACCCGCGCTCCGCCGTGTCGATCTGATGCGAGGACACCCCGAGATCGAACAGCACCCCGTCCACGGCGTCCGCGCCGAGTTCCCCGAGGATTGCGTCGAGGTTTCTGAAATTGTCATGCACAATACTCACCCGGCAGGGAACGTCTTTCAGCCGTTCCTTTGCCGCCGCCACCGCGGCCGCGTCCCGATCGATTCCGATGAGCCAACCGTCTGCAGAAAGCCGCGAAGCGATGCGGAGCGAATGCCCCGCGCCGCCCAGCGTACAATCTACGTAAACGCCCGCCGTCGTGGACAGGAGCCCTTCGACAGTCTCCTTCGGCATGACGCTGACGTGCTGAAACTCCGCGCCCTCCATCGGTCAAATCCCAAGATTTGCCAGCGACGCGGTGAACGCCTCCGGAGAATCGTCCTCCATCGCGTTGTAGCGTTCCCACTCGGCCTTGCTCCAAACCTCGACACGGTTTGACGCGCCGGTCAGCACTACGTCCTTTTCCAGCTTCGCGTAGGTCCTGAGATTACCCGGCACGAGAAATCTTCCCTGCCGGTCACACTCCAGCTCGCGTCCTCCCGAGCAGAAATGGCGCACAAGCCGCCTCGCCTCCGGGCTTACCATCGGCAGGCTTTGGAGCTTCTGCTCCCATCGGGTCCACTCGTTCTCGCCGAAAATGAACAAGCATTGGTCCAACCCCTTCGTGATGAAAAAATGCTCGCCCAACGCGACGCGGAAATCCGCCGGAAGGATCACGCGTCCCTTCGCGTCGATAGTATGCGCGTACTCGCCCATGAGCATCTTCATTCACCACCTTTCAGGATTCAGCAACCACATTCTACCACTTTTCCCCACTTTATGCATTATTTTTTTACATTTTCCCCACATAAAATCAACATTTTTAGGGAACGCATGCTCTATAACGCCATAAAAACACGCCATTTTCTCTCTCCGCACAAGTGCATTGGGACAAAATACCCTGCCCATCCCTTGCATTTTCGCATAAAAAAAGCCCCTCAAAGAACAATCCGATGTTCTTGAGGGACTTATGATTTATTTTTCTGTTGCCTATGGAATTTTAATGTTTATTCCACCCGATCTGCTCAAACAACGGCACAAATTTCAGCCGCTCCAAAAACGACGCGAAGGTGTCCGGCGTCCGGAAAATCGGCACGCGCTCGATGGCATAAAAATTCGTGGCGCGGTCCATATTGCCGTTTCGGACGGTGAACGCGCCCTTGTAGCCCGCTTCCTTGACGAGGCTTGCGATATGCAGGTTATATGCGCCCGTCGGGTACGCCAAGAACTCCACTTCCTTGCCCAGCCGCTGCTCGATGTTGTGCTTGGATTCGGTCAGCTCGTAACGGATCTGCTCATCCGTCAGGTCGGTCAAAGAACCGTGGGTAACGGTGTGCGACTCGATGGAGACGACGCCGGAGGCGTCCATTTCCGCCGCCTGCCCCCAGGTCAGATATCCGGGATAATTCCTGTCCAGCAAATCCGTGATGACGAAAATCGTCGCCTTCACGCCGTACTTTTTCAGGATCGGATACGCGTAAGTGTAATTGTCGGCATAGCCGTCGTCAAACGTAATCAGCACCGGATTCGTCGGCAGCTCCGCGCCGTCGGTGAACGCCATGTAGAGCTCATGGGGCGTAATCGTATGGTAGCCGTTCTGCGCCAAAAATGCAATCTGCCGCTCGAATTCCGACGGCGGCACGGACAATGAAATATTCATATTGTCGACTTTATGGTAGTTGAGCACGATGACCTTCGGACCGCCGGCGCTGTCTGCCGTTCCCGCAGCTTTCCCTCCTTCCTGCCGCAGGAAGAAGCCCGCTAACAAAGACACTGCCAAAAGCAGCGGCAGCACAATTTTTTTCCGCGCGGCAATCCGCTCCGCGATACGATGCACGTTCATTCCTCCATCTCCGTAATCCAGCTTATTGTACCCCCCTTCGCAAAAAAAAGCTACCCCGACGAAAAAAAACGTGCTATACTATACCAATCAAATCAAAATACCACGAACAGGAGGATGGGACATGACGATTACCAAGGATATGAGCATTATGGAGGTTGTCCAAAAATACCCCGACACCGTCGAGGTCTTCATGAATTCCGGCATGGGCTGCCTCGGCTGCGCCGCCGCGCATTTTGAAAACATCGAGCAGGGCGCGCTGGCTCACGGCATTGATATCGACAGCCTGATGAAAGGGCTGAACGACGTCGTTCCGCAAGCGTAAGCACAGAAGGGAAAACCGCAGGAGCAAAATCTGTTCCTGCGGTTTTTTGTGTCTATTTGCCAACATATTCTTTGATGATAATGTTTACGACTGTTTATCGTCGTGAAAAGTCAAGGGGGAGGGGCGACGCCCCGCCAAATTTATTTACGCAATGATAAGAAGTTGTAATCGTACAAACAACTGCCAAAATCTTTCGATAAAGAAATTTTCCTTAAATTATTTACATTGCGTCGGTATCGAAAATCAGCGTCACCGGTCCGTCGTTAACCGACGCGACCTGCATATCCGCGCCGAACCGTCCGCGTTCGACGGCAAACCCCCGCGCCTCGCACGCCGCCATGAACCGCTCGTAAAGAGGTTCCGCCACGTCGGGCTTCGCCGCCTTGGAAAATCCGGGACGCCGGCTCTTGAGATCCGCGTACAGCGTGAACTGTGAAACGACGAGAAGCTGTCCGCCGACCGTCTCAAGGGAAAGATTCATCTTACCCGCTTCGTCCTCGAAAACACGAAGACCGCAGACTTTGTCTGCAAGCCAGTCCGCTTCTTTTTCCGTGTCGTCGGGTCCGACGCCCAGCAGCACCAAAAACCCATTGCCTATCTTCCCGCAGCACGCCCCGTCAATCGTCACCGACGCTTCGCGCACCCGCGTCACTACCGCTCTCATATCCTCGCTCCTCTCCCGTCGAATAAACCCCTTTTTTCATTCTGCTATATAGTATATGATAGAAAGAACAACGACAAGCATTTTTTATCAAAAAACAGAAAGGAGGCGCGAACGTGCATTTCCCCCGACGGCTTACGCCCGTTCTCATCATCGGAGCGCTGCTTCTCTGCACGCTGCTTTTGACGGCGCCGGAAAAAAACCGCGGCGTCGCCGTGCCTCCCGACCTGCCTCGAACGATCCGCCGCGTGCTGCTGGTCCCTCTGGACAGCCGGCCGCCCTGCGGGCGCTTCGTACAGGACGCGGCGCGAATCGCGGGCGTAGAAGTGATCCTGCCGCCCGCCGAGCTGCTCGACGAATATTTTCGTCCCGGCGATACCGCCGCCCTGCAGAAATGGACGGTGGAAAACCTTGCGGGCTGCGACGCGGCGATTTTGTCCGTCGATCAACTCTTGCACGGCGGCCTCCTGGCTTCCCGACAGTCGAAAAAAACGCCCGACGACGAAAAGGCGCTGCTCCTGTTCCTGCAAAACCTGAACGCCGCCCATCCCGACATCCCGCTGTACGCGTTCAGCATCCTCCCCCGCATGACGCCGCCGGACGGCCTTTGCGACTGGGAAGAGCAAAAACGGCTGATGCGATACTCGCGGCTCGTCGGACGGATTTCCCTGCAGGCGCGCCCGTCGACAGAAGACCTTGCCGCGCTTGAAACCCTGCGCACCTCCATTGCCCCGGACATTCTCGCCCGCTATGAGTCGCTTTTCGCAAACTATGCCGATTTCAGCGGACGGCTGCTCAGCCTGGCCGAGGGCGGCGTCCTCCGGCGTCTCGTCATAGGACAGGATGACAGCGAGCCGTACAGCATCCCAAATCTTGTCCTGCGTCAACTTTCAGAGACGCTCGCAAAAAATAATATCGGCGAAGACCGCGTCTTTCTCGTCCAAGGAGCCGACGAGCTGGCCCTGTCTATCTTAGCCGCCGACGAAGCCGCCTGGGACGGCTTCGTGCCGCGGGTCGCGTTGCGATACAACGACGCTTCGACGCCCGACCGTGTTCTCCCGTATATGGGGGCGGCGCTGCAGGACACCGCGCTGGAAAAAATCCGCTTTACCGGCGGCGTTTTCGTTCCCTCCGATAAGGACGCGGACGTCGTGCTCTATGTGTCCGCCCATGACAAGACCATGCGGGAGCAGCGGGAATCCGCCGTCCGGGAAGTCGCCGCTCTTCTGGACCGCGGACAAAGCGTCGCCCTCGCGGACCTCTCCGAGCATCTCAACGCCGATGAGACGCTGCTGCCGCTGCTGCTCGAAGCCAAAGCGCCAATCCATGCGATGGCCGCCTACGCTGGTTGGAATACCGCCAGCAATTCCATCGGCACAGCCGTCGCCCACGCCGTCCTCCTGCAAATCGCCGAACGCCGCGCAAAAAACCCGGACGACGTCCTGCGCCTTGCCGTCGCGCACCTTTCCTTCCTCGACGGGCGTTTTTTGGAAGACAATTACTATCTGAAGAACGGCGTCAACCACATCAGCGATTCCCTTGAAAAATGCGGCGCGCAAAACGGGCGCGGTCTCGAATACAATTACAACTATCCGTTGGCCTCCCTGCTGCTCGAAAGCGCCGTCCGACATTACAGCGCGCGCCTTGCCCGCACCGACGCCTTTCAGACGCCCGTGACCTTCGACGCGCCCGGCGGACCGCTCCGCCTCCGCGTCGTCGGTCTTACCTGCTCCGCCCGTTACCCGTGGCCCCGCACGTTCGAGATTGACCTTCGCACGCAGGCGCAAATCGAACGCCTTCCGTAATGCGCGCACAAAAAAGCCGACGCCGGATTTTCCGGACGTCGGCTTTTTTCTTATACGTTCAGGTCGCGCCCACATACAGCGTGCGCACCATGATATTGACTTCCTGCACCACCATGCCGGTGATGCGCTCGATCTCGGCCTTGAGCATTTCCTGCGTCTGATGAATCAACGTCGGGATGTGCTTGCCGTAGCGTAGCACGACTTCCATCGAAACCTCGATGCCCTGGTCCTCATCACCATCCTTCAAATGACGCACGCGGATATGGGCGACTTGATTGACAAAATCCTTCTCGCCCACAAAACGCTTCACGATGGTCGTAATCACCGAATCGTCGATGATGAGTTTTCCGTAATAGCTGAACACCGGGCGCACGATGGACTTCTCGCCCAGCTTGCGGCGCGGGCGCGCCGAAGGCCGACGGAAAAACGACTGCAGCGGATCCACCAAGTAACCGGAAAAATGCGGCTTCAACTCGATGGTCGGCACCGGAATGATGTGCTTTCCTTCTTTAAGCCGATGGAAGGCCGCTTTTTTCATGTCGGTCTCGGAGGCGATATCCTCGATATGGATGACGCGGCTGACGGCCGGCAGGCGCAAAATCTTCGCAATCTTGTGCACCATATTTTCCGAAGTCGCCAGGATCAGCATGCGGTTCGGCTGCTCCCGCTCAATGGCGTTCCGCGCTTCCTCCGCGTGCCCGGGCAAAATGAAGATGGCCCTCCGCACCGCCATGATACGGCTTTTCTCCTTTTTCGCCGAGCTGCCCGCAATAATCTTCCCGTCCTTGATCAGGAGCCCGTCGTCGATGATGATGTCGGCTTTGTACTGATTCGCCACCAAAAGAGCCCGATGGCTCTTCCCGGTCCCGCTGGGACCGACCAGCGCTATGACGTCCATTACATTCACCTGCCACGCTTAGGAACCGCACCGATGCGTGATTCCTGTTTTCTGTTATTGCAAACCCTGCGGCGGATGGAACAACGGCGCCGCAAGCTCGTCGGGTACAGTGAACACGCCAAGTTCCAACGGCTCTCGCTGCGGAACCGCGTGAAAATCCGAACCGCCCGTCATGAGGAGCCCCCGCTGTTCGGCCATCGCCTTATACCGGGCCGTGTCCTCGGCGTCATGCTTCGGATAATAGACCTCCACTCCGCCGAAGTCCAGCGCCAGCATGCGTTCCACGACGGCATCGTCCTGCACCAGTTTCGGATGCGCCAGCACCGGCACGCCTCCCGCGTTCCGAATCAGCGCCACCGCTTCCTCCGGATCGATCCGGTAATGCGGCACATAACAGGGCTGTCCATGTTCCAACAGCTTGTCGAACGCCTCGTGCACGGAACCCGTCAGGCCCTTCTTCACCAATGCGCGCGCCACGTGCGCGCGTCCGATGGACTTGGACGTTCCGGCAATCTGCAGGACGTCGGATTCCGTAATCGCGTAGCCGATTTCCTGCAGCTTCTCCATCATCAGAGAGAAACGTGTCCAGCGCGATTCCGAGAGTTCCGTGATTTTATCGGCCAGATCCTGATTGTAGATATCGAAATCGTAGCCCAAAATATGGACGTCGTGCTCGTCCACCTCGCAGCTGAATTCAATCCCCGGAATGATGTTGATCGTTTTCGACGGGTAAAGTCCCTGCTCGTACAGATGACGAATCCCGTCTACCGTGTCATGATCGGTAACCGCGATATAGGAAAGTCCCGCCTCTTTCGCCGCAGCCAGGAGTTCTTCCGGCGAAAGCTTCCCATCCGAAAAACTCGTATGGGTATGTAAGTCGCTTGCCATAAATCAACCTTCACTTCCCGTGCCATTTTGCCCGCGTCCCTGCGCTTTGAACGAAATATCAGAATATTTATTTATGTATTATACCACACCCGTCTCGTCTCCGTCAAAATCACACGTCGAGGCCGGGCCAAGCCGAAGCGCCAACCCGCGAAAACGAGGCTACGCGACGTCCTCTCGTATCTGGATCCGCTCGATGTTCTCCGCCTTTCCGGTCTTGTCGTCGATGGACAGCAGCGCCGCCGAATACACGGCAGGCCCGTCGGCTACCTCAAACCGCACGGGCATGCCCGTCGTCGTTTTCGCCAGCACCGGCTCCTTGGTAAAGCCGATGACGGAATTCCACGGCCCGACCATGCCGAGATCGGAAATGAACGCCGTGCCGCCGGGCAGGATTCGTTCGTCCGCCGTCTGCACATGAGTATGCGTTCCGACCACCGCCGTCACGCGGCCGTCCAAATACCAGCCCATGGCCATCTTCTCCGACGTCGATTCCCCGTGGAAATCAAGCAGAATCACATCGCACGCCCCGGACAGCTCCCGCAGGAGTTCCTCCACCCGCTGGAAGGGACAATCAAGATCCTGCAGGAACGCGCGCCCGGAAAGATTCATCACGCCAACATTCCTGCCCTTGAACGGATAGACGCAGGCGCCTTTTCCCGGAACGCCCACGGGATAATTCCCCGGACGCAGCAGATACGGCTCGTCGTCGATAAACTGCAAGACTTCTTTCTTGTCCCAGATGTGGTTCCCGCTGGTCACCACGTCGGCGCCGCCCAGCATCAGCTCATCCAGCGTCTTTCTCGTGACGCCCCTGCCTTCCGCGGAGTTCTCCCCGTTGACGACGACGAGATCCACCTGCTTTTCCCGCCGCAGCGTCGGCGTATATTTGGCAAAGGCCGCCCTGCCCAGGCGGCCTATCACGTCTCCAACCATCAATATGCGCAAAACAAATGCCTCTTTCTTATTTGTTGAATACCAAAACCCGGCCTTCCTCGCGGATGCCGATCATGCGGTTCGTGACCCGCGCGACCTTCAACGTGCCGATCATGTGATCGATGGCGTTTTCATGGGCCGCGAGATCAAACTCAAAATCGTCGGGCCGGCTGTCGGGATCGACAATCAGCGTCTTTTCAAACCGCTCCCGCATGATCGTTGAGATCATGCTGATTTCCCCCTGGGAAATCGAGCGTATGTCGCGAACGACATGGAAGAACGCCGTGTGTCCCTGTCCCTCCAGATAAATCTCGATGCGGCCGTCCTCGATGCCTTCGATGCTGTGATACGTCAGTATGCTCTCGCGAATCAGCTCTCCGACGTCCTCATAGACTTGGCGCGGCGGCACTTCCTGCAGAGCAAACGAGAAATGCAGCGCCTCTTCCCGGGGCTCGAAGCTGATCGTGCCGATCTCCGGATAGCACACCAAAATGGAAACGAGGAGATTGATTCCATCCATATTCGGTTTCTTTCTTCGACCAAACTGCATGGCTGTCACTCCCCTTTCCCATGTTCCAACCCATTATTTTGCGTAATCGACAACCCGCGTCTCCCGAATGACCGTTGCCTTGATCTGCCCCGGATACTCGAGTTCCGACTCGATCTTCTTCACGATGTCATGTGCCAAAGCGACGGACGCCACATCATCCACCTTGTCCGGCTTCACCATGATACGGACCTCTCGTCCGGCTTGGATTGCATAGCAGTTATCGACGCCGTCGAAGGATTTCGCAATCTCTTCGAGACGCGTCAGACGCTTCAGATACGATTCGAGGCTCTCGCGGCGCGCGCCCGGCCTTGCCGCGGAAATCGCGTCGGCAGCGGCCACCAAGACCGCCTCCACCGAAGTCGCTTCCTCGTCGCCGTGATGCGCGGCAATAGCGTTGATGACCTCCGCAGACTCCCGGTATTTACGGGCGATATCCGCGCCGATGGTAACATGCGTGCCCTCGCCCTCATGGTCGATGGCCTTGCCGATATCATGCAGCAGGCCGCCGCGTTTCGCCATCATCACATCGACGCCCAGCTCGGACGCCATGATGCCTGCCAAATGCGAGACCTCGATAGAATGATTGAGCACGTTTTGTCCGTAGCTGGTACGATACTTCAAACGGCCCAGCAGCTTGATGAGCTCCGGATGCAGGCCGTGCACCCCTGTGTCGAAGGTCGCCTGCTCGCCGGCCTCTTTGATTCTCTGGTCAACCTCGCGCTTCGCCTTGTCCACCATTTCCTCGATGCGCGCCGGATGAATCCGGCCGTCCGTGATGAGTTTCTCGAGTGCGATACGCGCAATCTCGCGTCGCACCGGATCGAAACCGGACAAGATGACCGCTTCCGGCGTGTCGTCGATGATGAGATCGATGCCCGTCAGCGTTTCGAGCGCCCGGATATTGCGGCCCTCGCGGCCGATGATGCGGCCCTTCATCTCGTCGTTGGGCAGCGCGACCACGGAAACGGTGGTTTCCGCCACCTGATCGGCAGCGCAGCGCTGGATTGCCTGGGATACGATATCCCGGGCGCGCTTGTCCGCCTCGTCCTTTGCCTGCTGCTCGTACTCCTTGATCATCAGAGCCTTCTCATGGCGCATTTCTTCCTCTGCCTCGGCCATGAGCATCGCTTTCGCTTCCTCGGTGGTCAATTTGGAGATGCGCTCCAGTTCCGCTTTCTGCTTCTCGTGCATCTCTGCGGCATGGGCGCGCTCTTCCTCCAGCGACGCGTCTTTCGCGATCAGCGCCTCTTCCTTCTTTTCCAGCGCGTCGAGCTTGCGGTCAAGGTTCTCCTCCTTCTGCTGAAGGCGGCGCTCCTGCCGCGCCAGTTCGCCTTTGCGTTCCTTCGTATCTCTGTCAAGATTTTGACGCATTTGATGGATTTCTTCTTTGGCTTCGAGCACGGCCTCTTTCTTTCTGGCCTCGCCCGCCGCCTCGGCCTTCTCCACGATGCGCCGCGCCTCTTCCTCGGCGGAGCCGATCGCTCCCTCCGCCTGTTGCCTGCGCACGTAGTAGCCGCCGCCTGCGCCAACAATCAATGCAAGTGCAGATGCCAATATCAATTCAAAGATAATATACGCCTCCTCATAAATTAAATTTTGTGCCTTCCGGCCTTTTGTTTCTGTTTGCAATATAACTATGTGGCAAAGTTATACGAATTTATTTTATATTGTTTTCCGGGGAGTGTCAACTTTTCACAAAACAAAACAGCGCTCCGAAAAGGAACGCCGTTTCGCCGCGCCGATTCACTTTTTGTCCTCCCGGGGCAGCGCCGCCGCCTCGTCAAAAACGAGACTCGCCGTCCCGTCGGCGTTCGCCTTCATGACTGCGTGGACGCCAAATGGGATATAGCCGTTGGTCCAGATATGCCCGGCAGGCACGTTCGTAATCGCGGGCTTCCCGACAAGACGCGCGTAAGATTCGATGACCTCCGCCGTCGACGGGTCGCCGGGGTCGTTCTGGTCGTCGCCCCCGGTGAACGCTCCGAACAAGACGCCGTTCACCCGGCGCAAGAGCCCGCTCTGCCACAGCTGATAGAGCGCCCTGTCAACCTGATAGGAAGCCATTCCCACGTCTTCCAGCAGAAGCAGCGCGCCGTCCGCCTTCAGTTCATACGGCGTCCCGATCAGGGAAAGGATCATGCTCAGATTGCCGCCGATGACGACGCCCTCCGCCTCGCCCTCCACGAGCGCTTTCATCTTCCTGCCGCCCGGCATCGGAAGCTCCCCCAACGGTCTCTCCGACGATACGCCGCGGAAAAACTCCTTTGCCGTGTAGTCAGTCGCGCTCTTGTTGGCAAGGGTCACGAGCATCGGGCCGTGCACGGTGACAATCCCGCTCTTCTCCCCCAAGGCGATATGAAGCGCGGTATTATCGCTGAACCCGATCAGGGGCTTCGGATGGCGGGCGATCTCCGCATAATCCAGCCGATCCAAAATCCTCGCCGATCCATAACCGCCGCACAAACAAAGAATCGCCTTCACCTCGTCGTCGCAGAAAAAACGATTGACATCCGCAGCCCGCGCCTCGTCGGTTCCCGCAAAAAAACCATAAACCGCCGTGCAGGACGGCGCAAGCTTCACGCGATACCCTTGTCGCTTCAGGAGGCGCACCCCATCTTCCCATTCGGACCTCGCCTCCCACGAAGCGGGAGCCAGGATGCCGATGCAATCTCCCGGCTTCAGCGCGGTTCCGCGCGCGCGGATACGGACATCCGAATGCCTCGCCGTCTGTCGATTATCGCGCCGCGCCTCCGCTGTTCCTGCCGGCGTCATGCAGACGCCGAAAATGGAAATCACTGCACAAAAAGCGATGAACGCCGCTATCCGCTTCAGATTCATCCTGCCGCCGCCTTTCCTCTTTCATGAAATGTAATTTTAATGTAGCATAGGCCTCCGGAAAAAACAATCCCGCCGGCGCAGGCCAAACCATCCGTCTATCCATTTCATCTGATTTTCACTTTATGTTCGATTGTTTCACGTAAAACAATTTGGTGGATTTGTATTTTCTTTTGTGAAAATTTTTTCTATGACAATGATCTTTTCGCGAAAGGTTTTGCAGTGGCTTGTACGATTGTTTTCACTCATCGTTATGGAATGGATTTGGAGGGGCGTTGCCCCTCCAACCCTCCCCACACAAGGGGAGAGCCCCTTGTAAATCCCCCAGAAAGGCCCTATGGGGCCAAGATTCCGCGGTGAAAGCTCAAATCAGCTTATCGGATAAGTTATCCCGCGACTAAGCCTCTTAGCGACTTAAAGTTTAGCCCGTTTTACAGAATTAAGTGTTTGCGCCGCGAAAACAAAACCGACAAACATGGGCTAAAGTCAAAGTTATCAAGAGCTTTCTCGCGGGATGAACGAATCTTAAAGTTATTTTCTCCTATGACCGCGGATTCCCGGCTCCGCAGAGCCCTAAGGAGGGTTCCAAAGGGAGGAACGCCCTTTGCAGGGCGTAACAGTCCAGTGGACTGTTACGAGGGGCGGCGCCCCTGCAAATTATATTTGCAGTCGCAAATATAATTTATAACCTAAAAGAAAAAAACGAAAAATGTTTCACGTGAAACATTCGGAAACGGTTTCCATTTTTGACCCGTCGAAAAATCGCAGAGAAAAGGCGGCGCTCCGCAATGGAACGCCGCCTTTCTTATACGATTTACGCTTGCCCTGCCAGCTTCTTGTACCCTTCGAGTCTTGCTTTCGCGTCGCGCTCGGTCTTCGCGTAGAGCTCGTCCGCGATTTCCGGGAACGCGCGCTTCAGCGAGCTGAAGCGGACTTCGCCCTGCAGGAACTCCTGGAAGCTCTCCGTCGGCTCCTTCGAGTCGAGGACGAACGGATTCTTGTCCGTGCCGACCAGCTCCGGATTGTAGCGGTAGGTCGCCCAGTAGCCGGACTTGACCGCTTTTTCCTCCTCGCGCTGGCTCTTGCCCATGCCTGCGCGGATGCCGTGGTTGATGCACGGCGCGTAGGCAATGACAAGGGACGGGCCGTGATAGGCTTCCGCTTCGCAGATGGCCTTCAGCGTCTGGTTCTTGTCCGCTCCCATGGCGACCTGCGCCACATAGACGTAGCCGTAGCTCATGGCCATCATGCCGAGGTCTTTCTTCTTCGTGCGCTTGCCGCTAGCCGCGAACTGCGCGATGGCCGCCGCCGGCGTCGATTTCGACGACTGGCCGCCGGTGTTCGAGTAAACCTCGGTGTCGAGCACCAACACGTTGACGTCCTCGCCGGAAGCCAGCACATGGTCGAGGCCGCCGTAGCCGATGTCGTAGCTCCAGCCGTCGCCGCCAATGATCCACTGGGAACGCTTGACGAGGAAGTCGCGCTTGTCATAAATCTTGTTGAGGAGCGCGTCGCCGCCCTTTTCCTTTTCGAGAAGCGCGGTCAGCTTCGCCGCACGGTCGCGGGTGCCTTCGCCCTCGTTCATGTTCTCTTTCCATTCCTTCATGGCAGCCTGCAAATCCGCCGAGCCTTTGCCCGCTGCGATTGCTTCATCGACGAGCGCCGCCAGCGCGTCGCGAACGGCCTTCGTGCCAAGGAACATGCCGAGACCGAATTCCGCGTCGTCCTCGAACAGCGAATTCGCCCACGCCGGTCCCTGTCCGAGATGGTTCTTCGTGTAAGGCATCGACGGAGCCGAAGCGCCCCAGATCGACGAGCAGCCGGTAGCGTTCGCGATCATCATGCGGTCGCCGAAAAGCTGGGTGACGAGCTTCACATACGGCGTCTCGCCGCAGCCAGCGCAGGCGCCGGAGAATTCCAAGAGCGGTTTTTCGAACTGGCTGCCTTTGACGGTCTTCTTGTTCATCGGATTCTGCTTCGGCGCGACTTTGTTCACGCCGTAGTCGAAGGTCGGCTGTTTGTGTTCCTGCGTACCGAAGGGCTTCATGACCAGCGCCTTGCCCTTCGGAGCGGGGCAGATCTCGGCGCAGTTGCCGCAGCCGAGGCAGTCCATCTGCGAAACCGCCATGGTGAAGAACATATCCTTCGCGCCGAGGGCAGGATTCGCCTGTGTCCCTTCCGGCGCTTTCGCCTTCTCGTCCGCCGTCATCAGGATCGGGCGGATTGCCGCGTGCGGGCAGACGAACGAGCACTGGTTGCACTGGATGCAAAGGTCGGGCTGCCACTCCGGCACGTCGATGGCGATGCCGCGCTTCTCATAGGCCGAGGTGCCGGACGGGAACGTACCGTCTACGACGCCGAGCTTCTCGAAGGTGCTGACGGGAAGTTTTTCGCCTTCCTGCCGGTTCATGACGTCCTGCGCCGCCGTGATGTACTCCGGCGCATCTTTCTTCGGCGCGGGCTCGTCCTTCGCGTTCTCCCAGTCCGCCGGAACCTTGACCTCGATCAGCGCCGCCGGGTCGATGCCCTTGTCGATAGCGGCGTTGTTCATGTCGATGACCTTCTGACCCTTGTTGCCGTAAGATGTGACCACGGAGTCTTTCAAGTACTTGACCGCCTTGTCCAGCGGGATAATGTCGGCGAGCTTGAAGAACGCCGACTGCATGATCATATTGAAGCGCCCGCCGAGGCCAAGTTCCTGCGCCGCCTCCACCGCATTGATGATGTAGAACTTGACGTGCTTCTGCGCAATCGTGCGCTTCATGGACGCGGGCAGATGCTCGCTAAGCTCCGACTCCTTCCAGGTCGTATTAAGCAGGAAGACGCCGCCGTCCTTGATGCCCGCCAGGAGGTCATACTGATGCACATAGGATTCCTTCGAGCAGGAAATGAAATTCGCTTTGTTGATGAGGTACGGGGAACGAATCGGCAGCTTGCCGAAGCGCAGATGGGACATCGTGATGCCGCCGGACTTCTTCGAGTCGTAGGCGAAATACGCCTGCGCGTACATATCCGTGTTGTCGCCGATGATCTTGATGGCAGACTTGTTCGCGCCCACCGTGCCGTCGGAGCCGAGGCCCCAGAACTTGCAGGCCGTGGTGCCCTCCGGCGTCAGGTCCACGTCGCTGTGTGCGGGAGACAGCGAAAGCTTCGTCACGTCGTCTTCGATGCCGATGGTGAAGCCGTTTTTCGGCGCGTCCTTTTTCAGCTCCTCGAATACGCCGAAAATCTGGTCCGGCGTCACGTCCTTGCCGCCAAGACCGTAGCGGCCGCCGACGATGACCGGCTTCTCCGCCGCGTCGTAGTAAGCCGCCTTGACGTCGAGATAGAGCGGCTCGCCGAGCGCACCCGGCTCCTTCGTACGGTCGAGGACGGCAATCTTTTTCACCGTCTTCGGCAGCGCGGAGAGGAAATGCTTGACGGAGAAAGGACGATAGAGATGGACGGACACGACGCCGACCTTCTCGCCCTGCGATGAGAGATAATCCACGGCTTCCGCCGCCGCCTCGGTGACAGAGCCGATGGCGATAACGACGCGCTCCGCATCCTTCGCGCCATAGTAGTCGAAAATGTGATGCTCGCGGCCCGTGATCTTCGCAAGCTCCGCCATGGCCTCCTCAACCATATCGGGGATTTTCGTATAATATTCGTTGACGCCCTCGCGGGTCTGGAAATAAATATCGGGATTCTGCGCCGTGCCGCGGACCACAGGATGATCCGGATTCAGCGCACGGTGACGGAACGCCTCGACGGCGTCCCAATCGAGCAGCTTGCCGAGGTCGGCATAGTCGATGGTCTCGATTTTTTGAATCTCATGGGAGGTACGGAAGCCGTCAAAGAAGTTGATGAACGGCACGCGTCCCTTGATCGCGACAAGATGCGCGACGGCGCCGAGGTCCATGACCTCCTGCACGCTGGCCTCGGCCAGCATCGCAACGCCGGTCTGCCGCGCCGCCATGACGTCCTGATGGTCGCCGAAGATGTTCAGCGACGAGGCTGCCAGCGCACGGGCACTGATATGGAACACGCCTGGCAAGAGCTCGCCGGCGATCTTATACATATTCGGGATCATCAGCAGCATGCCCTGCGACGCCGTGTACGTCGTCGTCAGCGCGCCTGCCTGCAGAGAGCCGTGCACCGCACCGGCCGCGCCGGCCTCAGACTGCAGCTCGATGACGCGCACCTGCTGACCGAAGAGATTCTTCTCCCCCCGCGCCGCCATCTCGTCCACATGCTCCGCCATCGGCGAAGACGGCGTAATCGGATAGATTGCCGCCACGTCGGTGAACGCGTAAGAGATATACGCAGCCGCCGTGTTGCCGTCCATCGTCTTCATTTTCTTTCCCATAAACCGTGATCCCCCTCATTAAAAATAAAAAATGTTTCAAAATGCCGCCCGTTGCTTGTTACACCGGAACAGAATTTTCACGATACATTTTTATATTATACACCCCACATGAACGACTGTAAATCAAAAAGTCCCTCGGAAATCTCCGAGGGACAAAATTGAAACGGATTCCGAACATAAAGTACGAGCCACGCATTTTCATCGCCGGCAATCGCCGGGCCATCCGCATGCCGCCAGCGGCGCGGTTCCATGCCTCAGGGGTCCTCGTACATATTTTCGAGCCGCGCCACCGCCAGCGTCGATACCACGTCGCCGGTAACGTTCAGCGCGGTGTGGATCATGTCGATGGGACGGAAGATTCCGACGACCATGCCCATGATCGTCGCGGGCAGGCCCATCGTGCCAAGCAGCATCACCGTCAGCACGATGCCGCTGTTCGGGATGCCCGACGTGCCGATGGAGATCAGCGTCGTCATGAAGACGAACATCGCCTGCTGATAGAGCGTCAGGTCCACGCCGTAAATCTGCGAGACGAACAGCACCGTGACCGCGTAATAGGCGGCGATTCCGTTCATGTTCACCGTGGCGCCCAGCGGCAGCGTGAAGGACGCCAGTTCGTGCCTGACGTGAAACTCCTGCTCCGTGACGCGAAGCGTGACCGGCAGCGTACCGGAGCTGGACGTGGTGCTGAAGGCCACCCACCAGACCTCGGAAATCTTGCGGAAAAAATCGGACAGCGGAATTTTCGCAATGCCCTTGATGATGAAAAGATAAATGAAAATGACGATGGACGCCGCCGCCATATAGTGCGTGAGGATGAATTTCCCCATGACACCGAAAACGGAAAGGCCGTACGCGCCGGTGCTGCACGCTGCCAGCGCGCAGACGCCGTAGGGCGTCGCCCGCATCACGAGGTCGGTGATCTTGAACATCACCTGCGTCGCCTCGTCGATGACGCCTTTGACGCGGGCGGCCTTTTCCCCGAGAATCGTCAGCGCCACGCCGACGAACACCGCGAAGACGATGGTCTGGATCAAGTCGCCCTTCGCGAGGGCGGCAACCGGATTCGACGGCACCATGCCGAGAATCGCCGAGCCGACGGTCATCGGCTCCGCCGCTTTGATCGGCTCGCCGGATTCCACGATGCTCGAGATGCCAAATCCGCGCCCCGGCTGCATCAGGTGCGAAACCGCAAGGCCGAGGATCGTGGAGAGGATAGTCGTCACGATATAGAATCCCATGACCTTCGCGCCGATGCGCTTCAGCTTCGCCACGTCCCCGATGCTTGCGATACCGCTGATGATCGAGCAAAAAATCAGCGGAATCACGATCATCTGGATCAGCTTCAAAAAAAGATCGCCGACAGGCTGCACGAACAGGATCTTTTCCTGGAAAAGAAGTCCCAGCACCGCGCCGAGGCCGAAGCCTAAAAAGACCTTCGCGCTCATGGAAAGTTTCTTCATTGAATATCACACCTTACTGCCAAATCAGGGAAACGCCAATGACTGACGTTCCCCTATGTTCAGGAAATCAACTCACGAAAGAATGTTTTTCGAGAAGTACCGCTCTGCACGGTCGGCGAAGACGAGCACGATATTGCCTTTCGCGCCGTCTGCCGCCAGCTTTTCCGCCGCCGCCAGCGTCGCGCCGGAGGACGAGCCCGCGAAGACGCCTTCCTTCGCCGCCAGCCGTTTGACGCCCGCAAAGGCCTCGTCATCGCTGACCTTGACCACCTGATCGACGAAGCTCATGTCCATCGTTTCCGCGACGAAGTCGTTGCCGATGCCCTCTATCTCGTAGTCGCCGTGCTCGCCGCCCCCCAACGTGGAGCCGATGGGATCGGCCAGCACGCCTTTGACGGCGGGATCCTTTTCTTTCAGATATTTCATGATGCCGGAGAAGGTGCCGCCGCTGCCCGCGCCGCAAACGAGGTAATCAATCTTCCCGTCGAGATCCTCGAAAATTTCCGGCCCCGTCGTCTCGTAATGGGCGCGCGGGTTCGCCTGGTTCTTAAACTGCCGCATGGTGATCGCGCCGGGAATCGACGCCGCCAGTTCCTCCGCTTTCGCCTCGGCCATCAGCATACCGCCGGAGCGCGGCGTCGAGACGATTTCCGCGCCGAGAGCCTTCATCAGCGTCTGCTTTTCCACCGAGAATTTTTCCGGCACGACGAAAATCACGCGATAGCCTTTATTCAGCGCGGCGAACGCGATGCCGAGGCCCGTGTTGCCCGCCGTGCCTTCGACGATGGTACCGCCCGGCTTCAGCCGTCCGGTCTTTTCCGCATCGGCGATCATCGAGCGACCGATGCGGTCCTTCGCGCTGCCGCCGGGATTCCAAAGCTCCAGCTTCGCGAAGAATCTCGCGCCCTCCGGCACGTTCACATGTGTCAATTCCACCAGCGGCGTATGGCCGATCAATTCCTGCATAGATGCATAGTATCGCATATCATTTTCCCTCGCTTCCTTCAATTGCCCAATCAATATCGGCAATCAGATCGTCCGCGTCTTCAATGCCGACGGACAGGCGGATCAGCCCGTCCGTGATTCCCACAGCCTCCCGCGTTTCTTTCGGGATGGCAGCGTGGGTCATAGTCGCCGGATGGCAGACGAGGCTCTCGACGCCGCCGAGGCTTTCCGCCAATGTCACGACGCGGAGCGCGGGGAAGAACTTGCGGATGTCGCGGTCCGGCGCAAGCTCGAAGGAAACCATCGCGCCGCCGTTCCTTGCCTGCTTTTTCTGCACGTCATGCCCCTGCGCCGTTTCGAGCCCCGGATAATAAACCTTCTTGACGGCGGGATGCGCGGCGAGGTGACGGGCGATCTTTTCCGCGTTCTCGGTGTGTCTGTCCATACGGACGGCGAGGGTGCGGATGCCGCGAATCAAGAGGAACGAATCGAAGGGCGCCAGCACGCCGCCCGTGGAATTCTGGATGAAAGCGAGCCGCTCGGCAAGAGCCGCGTCTTTTACGACGACAAGCCCCGCCACAAGATCGCTGTGGCCGCCGAGATATTTCGTCGCGCTGTGCAGCACGACGTCCGCACCGAGGTCGAGGGGGCGCTGGAGATACGGCGTCATGAAAGTGTTATCCACGATGACCGTCGCGCCGTGCGCATGGGCGATTTTCGCCGTCGCCTCGATGTCCGTGACCGTTAGGAGAGGGTTCGCCGGGCTCTCGATCAGGATGGCTTTCGTCCGCGGCGTGAAGGCCGCTGCAAAGGCTTCTGGATTCGTGGTGTCCGCCAGCGAGAACGTAATCCCGAAATGTTTGAACACCTTGTCCATCAAACGGAAGGTGCCGCCGTAGACGTTTTCCGAAAGCAGGATGTGGTCGCCGCTCTCAAAAAGACTCAAAACCGCGGTTTCCGCCGCAAGTCCCGAAGCGAAGGCGAAGCCTGCCGTGCCGTGCTCCAAATCGGTGATCAGTGATTCGAGAGCCGCCCGGGTCGGATTGCCCGTGCGCGAATACTCCCATCGGGGCGTACCGCCTATATTTTCCTGTGCGTATGTCGAGGTCTGGTAAACCGGCACGTTCACCGAGCCCGTGCCGCCGTCCTCATGGACGCCGCCGTGAATCAGCGCCGTCGCAAATCGCATGCCATACATGTCCGATTCCATAAAATTCCCTCCAAATATATATCAATTCATCGGTTGTTTTTCCGCCAGGATAAAATGGATATTCTCAAACGCCTGCCGCTGGCTCGTCCCGTGACCGAAGAAACGCTGCTGGACCCCGAAAGGCGGTTCATGCTCGCTGACCGCGAATCCCGCCTCGTGGAGCGCGCGCCAGATCTCGTCCAACGTGCAGCCCGGCTGCATCGGCTCGCCAAGGCTCTCCGTGATGGCCGCCAGCTCCCGCACACGCTCCGGAGCGCGCTTGGAAAAGGTCGTCTCATCTGGGAAATCAAACACGAACTGATCTCCCGTCGTCGCCAGAGCGCCGATCTCGCCAAGGAAATGCGACAACACCGGATAGGAAAGATAATAGGCCACGCCCAGCATCGAGAAGAATGTGGGGGTTTTCATGGAAAAGCCCGCCGCCATCAGCCTGTCCTCAAGCTCGTCCTTGGCGAAGTCCACCGGGACGAAATGGATTTTCCCCGCCGATTTCCATGCCAACTCCTTCAGGCGTTCCTGCTTGTAGGCCTGGGTTTTCGGTAAGTCCAGCTCGAAAACGGTAATCGCGGGATTCGCGTTCCGATAGGCGAAGGTGTCCATCCCCGCGCCGCAAATCACATATTGCACGTGTCCGTGAGCTTTCGCGAAATTCTCCAGCGCCTCCTCCGCAAAGGCCAGTCGTGGCAGCGTCACCGGAGTGAAACAGCGATCCAGCGCCTCAAAGAGCCAGACGTTCTCAAAACCATAGCGCGGCTTTGTGGGAAGCGCCGAAAACGCCTCGCGCAGAAGTCCGTCAAGACGCGCGTACTCGTCGCGTCCAATGATGTCGTACGCCAAATAATCGTCGAATATCTTTTCCTGTCCCATCGTCGAGTGATAGGCGCGTGCGAAGGAGCAAAGCTTCGCGGTGATGCTTTCCTGCGCCGTAATCATAGGGAACTCCTCCTATCTATCCTTCACGACTTCCGTCATGGCCGCTATATTTCCAACCGGGGTCTTCGTCGAGAGCCCGCAGGCGGGGGAAATGATGTCGATGCCGTCCTCGACGAGCTTTTCCGTCACTTTGCGTATCGTTTCCGGCTCCTGCAGTTGGAGCGCAAAGGTGCTGACGTTCCCCATGACGACGGGGATGCCCGTTTCCGCTTTCAGGGCTTTCAGGTTCACCATTGCGTCGGTGCTGACCGCGTCGCCGTGCAGCGTCGGGATGTGCTTCTTCACCGAGTCCAGCCGTCCGCAGATGTGCACGATGGCCTTCGCGCCGCGCCCGTGAATCGCGTCCACGAGGCGGTTGATATATGGCACCGCGTAGTCGCCGAACATCTTCGGCCCCAATATCTCCCCCGTCGCCGTCGGATCGGCAATCGTGATGACGGGAAAACCGCTCTCTATCAGCACGCCCGCATACGCCACCAGAAAATCCGTTACATAGTCGAGGACGCGGTGGGCGTTCGTCTTATCCTTCCGAAGTTCCTTCAGGAACGTCATCGGGTCAACGATGGACGCCGCCGTGGAAATCGGCCCGGTCAGGCTGCCGATGACCGGCACGTCCGGATTCTTCTCTGCAATCGTCTGTCCCGCCCGCGCAATCGCCTCGACGCGCCCCTCGCGCACGAGCTGCTTCACGTCTCGGACTTCCACATCGGCGGCGGAAGCATATCGTTCTTTCGCAATCTTCGGCTCGCAGACCGGCGTACCGAAATCGATTTCGCTGCCCAGCACCTCGGCCTCCACCGTCATACAGTACGGGATGCCGAAATTCTCGAAGCCCGTCTTTTCCTCCACTGCCGACGAGAGGCGCGTCATGGCTTCCGCGTCGGGATGAACCTTCGGGAAGGAAAGCCCAAGTCCCTCAATCACATCCACCGTCGCGCTGTTCATCATACCGCCGGGACAGATGACCGGCGCGCGGTCCACGGTCTGATTTGAAAGAACGCGGAGCAGGCGTTCCTTCGGGGAAAGGTCGTTCATGTCCGTCCCCCCTTACGCTACGAGTTCCCGGGCGAGGCGCGCCGCCTCCGCCGCGTTCACCGCGTAAACGTCCGCGCCGATCTTTTCCGCAAAGGCCGGGGAAATCGGGCCGCCGCCCACCACAACCTTGAAATTTCCGCGCTTGGCTTCTTTTTCCAAGACCTCCAAGACCTCGCGCATGGCGGGCATCGCCGTCGTCATCAGCGTCGCCAGCGCGATGATCTCCGCGTGGTGCTCTTCAGCCGCCTTGACGAACTCGACGGCGGGGATGTCGCGCCCGAGGTCAATCACATTGAAGCCCGCGCTTTCCAGCATAATCTTCACAAGATTCTTGCCGATGTCGTGGGTGTCGCCCTCGACGACGCCGATCACGACGGTATGGCGTACCGCGTCCTCCCGTTTTTTGATATGCGGCTTCAATATCTCGATGCCCGCATACATCGCGTCGGAACAGAGCAGAAGCTCTGGGATGAAATATTCCTCTTCCTCGTAAAGCCGCCCGACCTCCTCCATGCCAGCGGACAGTCCCTTGTCAATGGCCTCGTAAGCATCGAAGCCCTCGTCCACGACTGCCTGCGCCAATTCTTTCGCCAAATCCTCGTCCATGTCCACCACGGCCTCCGACAACCCTTTGTGCAACTCTTCTTCTCTCGTCATTGCTCATCACTCCTTGTATCTTGAACAAAAAAAGAGGCTCCGAAAACGCGCGCAACGTTTTCGAAGCCTCCGTTTGTTCCGGTCAGCTCTTTTTGATGAAAGCAGTATAAATCATAAAACATAGTTTGTCAACAGGAAATTATTCATCCGATGTTTTCATATAAACTTCCTCGTCTATCATGTCCTCGTTTTTGACCGTCAATATTCCTTCGGCGTATTGGGCTCCGGCCGGCGATCGTACTTCACTCCCGCGGCGGCGTTGAACTTCATCAGGAGCTTCTTGGAAAGCTCTTTCCAGTCTTCAAAGATTTTCAGCGCGTTGTCGCGCAGGGCCTCGGCGAATTGTTCCTTCGAGAGACCCGCGGAAGCGTTGACCAACCGCATGGTATTTGCCTCCGACCGTTCCACCGCATTTCTGACCATAGGCGACATAACGTTGAAATAGCCATGTGTCAGCGCCATGACTTCATTGGAGGTCCAGTACATTTTCGAAGGATCGTAGGTATCGCGCAACGCGCGGTATTCCTCCGGCACCTCCGATACGGCGAAGGGAATGAAAGGATTCTCATAGGGCGTGTTCATGGACATCCAGACCATCGGAGACGGGAGCGCGTCATTGACCTGCGCGATATGGGTGTAGCTGGTATTCGATGAGAGGATGGATCTCTCGCCTATCTCGGCCTCGTAATGGTACGGCGAACCGTACATGCCCGCCAGCGGGCTCTTCGACTTGTCAAACTCGGTGCCCTGATAATAATCGCGATGAATACGCGCGACGTCTTCGACGTTCAGCTTCTTGTCGGGACGGATCGAGAACGGGTAGGTTTTCTCGTCCCATCCCCCGACATTGGCCGGAAGATTCTTCGACGGCGCGACGAGTTGCATGCCCCGCCAGACGCGGCGCTTGGAATAATACGGGTGATAGAACTCCTGCGACTGCAGCGATTTCACCCAGTCCACGCGGCCTTCCCCGTCGTACGCCGCCCAGCCGGCTTGCTTCAGCATTTGCGGCAGCTTCGGATTGAAGATCTGGTCCGGATCGCCCTCCCGGATGCCTCGAATCCGAAACTGGCTCGTCTCGATGAAAAAGTCCCCGTCGGGAATCTTTTCCGCGATCCAAAAGCCGCCTTTGCCCGTCGGCGACATCTGCATCTCGAAAACCCAGGCCTCTTCCCTGTCGGCGACGGCCAAAGTCTCACCGGAGCCCCAGAGACCGTATTCGTCAATCAGCGCGCCCATCAGCTCGACGGCTTCCCGTGCGGTCCTGCATCGTTCAAGAGCCACGCGGGAGAGCTCGGAGGCGTAAAATATCCCGCCGCCTTCTTTGAACGGCACTTCGGGCAAATGCGCGGACATATCGGTGCATTCCCCCATCATCAGGCCGTGCTCGTTGACTATGCCATAATCGGCGTCCATATAGGCATAAGTGTGCTCGACTTCCGGGATATAGCCGATCGCCCGCGTGCGGGGTCTGTCGGGGAAGTCATAGTCGTCGCTGCGCTCCGGCGCGACAAGGTTCGGCTGGTCGTAAGTGTTGTATTCCGGCATGGCGCCCAGCGCCGCCGCCGAAGCATATACCGGGCGCATGCTGCCCACCGGATGATCCTTCGCGGGCACATAGGCGAGATTCACCTCCCCGTCGTACCCGTCGTTGGAGTGGGAGACCATCATGCTCCCGTTCTCCGACGCTCCCTTCGTCACCACGATCACCGTGCAGGCCTCGGCGCTTGCCCCTATAAGCAAAGACATCGCCAGTCCAAAAGCCAGCTTCTTCAGCAAAAGAACCGTCTCCTTTGAATCGTACGGTTTTTTCGATTCTACCGTACGGCGCAAATCCTACGCGGCATCCGACGTTTTCATATACACTGCTTCATCCATCATGCCCTCGTTCTTCGACAGCGCCGTCGTCACCGCGATATCTCCCATGGTGTTGATGGTGGTGCGGAACATGGAAGTCAGCGGGTCGATGCCCAGCACGATGGCTGCCGCCTCCACAGGCACGCCGAAGGAGACGATGATCGAGGTCAGGCAGACGAAGGAACCGCCCGGCACGCCCGGCGCGCCGATGGACAGGGCGACCACCGTGATGAAGAGCGCCCAGATAAAAGCCGGCGTCATTTCCACGCCGTACATCTTCGCCAGCAGGATCGCCTGGATCGAGAAATAGAAGCAGCCGCCGTCCATGTTGACCGTCGCGCCCAGCGGAATGGAAAACGAGGACAGCCGGGGCGAGACGCCCATTTTCTCGGTGCAGAAATTCATGGTGAAGGGCATCGCGGCGCTGCTGCTGCCCATGGAAATCGCCACCGGCACAAACTCTCCGATTTTTTTCAGGAACGGCACGGGAGAGATTTTCCCCAAAATGACCATGACCACCGAATAGACGCCGACCATGCACATAGAGCCGATGAACTGCCCTGCCAGCACACGACCGAGGAGCAACAGCGAATCCGCGCCCACCGTGAACATCAGCGCCATCATGGACAGGAACGCGATCAGCGGGATGAACTGCGCCAGGAGCGTGATGACCCGCAGGCAGAAGGTGTTGGCAGTCTCCGTGAAGTCCTTCAGCATCTGCGCTTTCTCCCCCAGCATATTCAGCGTGACGCCGAACAGTATGGAGACGAAGATGATTTGCAGCATATCGCGATTGACGATGGGCTGGATCAGGTTTTCCGGCACCACGTTCACGATCATGTCCAGCAGGGATATGCTGACTCCGCCGCCGCTTTCGGTAATCGTCCCCATTTGCGGCACGCCGCTGTGGAACATGAAGAGGCCGATGACGATGCTGAAGATCGTGGCAATCACCGTCGTGCACATATAGACGCCCACCAGCTTGCCGCCGATGCGCCCGATGTCGGAGGCGTTCGAGATGCTGGTCAGGCCAGAGATGATGGAAAAGAACACCACCGGAGCGATCATCATGTTCAGGGAATTGAGGAACATCGTCCGAATACTGCCGATGACGGTCTTGTTCACCATCGCGATGAGTTCCGGCGAGATCATTTCCTTCAGGATCGCACCCGCCAGGATACCCATGACCATCGCGAACAATGTGTAGCGGATCTGCTTGTTCCCCGCTTCATGCACCTTGATGGTGACGATGTTGATTCCGTTTTTGTGAGCGTAAGAAAGCTGCTCTTTCTTCGATTTGAGCACGATCGTCCGACGGTAGTCCGGGTCGTCCTCGTTCCACTCCGTCAGCATCGAGAGCGGGTTGTACTCGCCCCCCCGTGTCTCCATGCGCAGGGAAATGTCGCCGAAGCGCTTGCGCACCGTCACCTTGACAGAGACCTCGTGCCGCACCGCAAGCTGCAAAGAATAAATGTGCGTCGCCAGCTCTTTGCCGGTTTCCGCCTCTTTTTCCGAAACGCCCAGCGCTTTCAGCGTCTCGCCAATCGCCTCGATCGTCTCCCCGTAATTTTCCTTCTCCAGCGTGAAGGACCGCCATCTTTCAAACATATTTTCACTCCTTGATGCAAAACCGCGATTTTACTGTGCCGTACATATTCGACACGGCTCGGCGTTTTTCCTTTTTCACGCGTAAAAAAAGCCACATGGGCGGCAAATATTGATTTTACAATGGAATTTTCCTATAATTGGGAACACATCATGCCGTATTCGGTTCGCATATGCAATGAAGCGCAAAAAAGCAGATGACTTTTCAATTCACGCAAGCAGAAAAGGACGCCGGAAATGAAACCAACGTCAAACGCGGAAAAACTCGAATTCATCGAAGACAAGTCTACGGGGATAGAAGTGGTCAGCCTTGAACACACGCGTCTGTCCTATCCGCCGCATACGCATACGGGACATTATGTGCTGGGAATCGTTACGGAAGGAACCATTTCCATTCAAATCGGGGACGAACGGTTTATATGCTCTGCGGGCGAATATTTCTCGGTGTTTCCGGACGTCCGCCACGCCATTCAGCCGTTGTCCGAATCCTACTCCATGATTACCACCTGCATTCCGAGAAGAGAAGACGTTTCCAAAGAGCTGGACATCATACGGAATGAAATCCTCGGGAATCCTGCAATGGAAATCAGTGTCGCGACCATGTCGGAAAAGGTGCATATCAGTTCCTATCACATGATTCGCAAATTTGCCGAAGAAAACGGTCTCCCACCGCACAAGTTTCAGATGCAGTGCCGCGTACGAAAGGCACAGGAGCTTTTGAAGCAGGGATATAAAGTTGTTGACGTCGCCCATATGGTCGGCTTCTGCGACCAAAGCCATCTCGACCGGGTCTTCAAGGCACAGGTGGGCGTCTCCCCGAATCAATTTGCAAACTCCGCAATTTTGTCCAATGCGCAGTGAAACGTTTTTGTTATGATTGCCCCATCAAAAAGAAATGGAGGACAATCACTATGGAAAACAAAGTATTTGAGGCATTCGACACAGGAAGGCTCGCCATCCCGGGACAAACGAAGTCATTCAAGGACGTCCTGTGGTCGAAACATCCGACGTTTGAAGGCGTGGAACTGAAACACATCCTAACGTCCAAAGAAACCGGAGGCGCATACAGCTTTCATCTTGTACGGATTGCTCCAAACAAAGCCATTCTCGACCACATCCATGACCCGCAGCTGGAAACCCATGAAGTCATTTGCGGAAGCGGCGTCTGTATCAACGACGGGCAGGAAATCGAGTACGCGCCGGGCGTCATTTCCATCATGCCGTCCAAAGTGCATCACGAAGTCCGTGCAGGTGAAAACGGACTGTATTTATTCGCCAAATTCATGCCCGCCTTGTGCTAATCACAAACAGAACTGCCGCAAGAAGGCGCTCCCTCATCTTAAAACCACAAAAAGAAGCTATCAGTAAATGACAGCCCCTATCCACCGAAAAATGACCGCACGCTTAAAGCCGTGGCGGTCATTCCTTTTTATTGGCACTCACGCCGGGCAAATCGTCAACGCTGCATATTGTCGCCTCATAGACATGCGCCGAAGAAAGATGACTTTGGAGGACACGCGGCGCAAAATGATGTATAATAGCATCAGGAAGAAGGAACGAAAGTCATTGGGAGGCTGATGACATTGTTAAAACGCGGATTATTTTTCGGGACATTGTTTGCCGTATTGCTCAGTTTTCTGCTTGTCGGCTGCGGAGGTCAAAGTTCATCGAAGCAAGCGTCACAAAACAAGCCGCAAATAGATATGAAAGCGACGTATGCCGAAATCAATCAAATATTAGACTCGGATATCGTCAAAAAAGACAAGGACAGCGTGGAAAGGACGACTTATTACCGGCCGTTTACGGAATTCGGCCTATATCCTTCGTGGCAAGTGACGCAAACCGGCGATACCGTCAGAATGGACGCAATTATCGCGGACGGGACAAAATGGGGTGCGTCCAAAGGGATGGATAGTCTGGTATATTGGCATACGATCATATTTATAACGGATGAAAAGAAATTGGAATATCAAATCCCCAACTGCAACGGCAACACGGGCGGCGGAAAAGAAGTGTCCAAGAACAATACAGGAATGTATGAATACTATCAGACGCAATTCAACAATCTTTCCACGGGGTACCGCCTGTTGGTCGAAGGAACCAATCCCACGATTCGATTAAAAGGGGTAAATAAACGCAAGGATATTAAGCTGACAAAAGAAATGGTCACGGCGCTGAAAACCGGTCTGCGGTTGGATGAATTGTTCATAATGACGCGCGGGAAAATAGAACGTCCGCAATAAAGACGTTCGCATCCATTCATACATTCGCGTGCGGCAGGCTCACGAAGGCGCAGCCTCGCTTATGCAAAGCGCAGGAACGTATTCAGCGGTTTCCGCACACGGTTTCATCCATCAGCTTTCCCTGCCTGTCAACGCCGTAGTCATGGCGATATCGCCGAGAACGCTGTGCATCACGCAAATCATCGCGCAGACCGACTCAACTAAAACGATTCCCTCCCAAGCGCTTCGAAACCTGCCGCCATCCATGCGGCTCTATTCTGATGGAAACGCGCTTCTTTGTCAATCGTGCAGAAAGCCGCCCGGCCGAAAAGATATCTTTTCCAGCCGGGCGGCTTTGCATTGTCGATTCTATCGCCCGCTCTACCGATCGAGGCGGGGCCGGGGTTTTCTTCGTTACAGATTTTCCACCGCGTTCTTGGATCCGAAATTTTGGCAGTGGGCGATTCCCTCTTTACTGACCGCCGACGCGCCCCAGCGCTTCTTGTCCGCACCCACGGGGCAGACGGCGGTGCAAAGGCCGCAGGGATAGCGGAACTCGTTCTTGATTTGCTGGTGGTACCCAGCGCATTTGAATTTGTCCATCTGCGCGACGGTCTGACCGTCCACGGGGGCGAACGCCTGCATCGGGCATCGGCGCACGCAGGCGCGGCAACGGACGCAAAGCTCTTTTTTCAACATCTTGTCCGCAGGAAGCTCCGCATCGGTAATCACGGACACGAGCCGAACCCGCGGTCCGTACTCCGGCGTCAACAGCGTATGGTTCATGCCGACGGTGCCGAGTCCCGCATAGAGTCCCGCCAAGACCTGCGAAAACGCCGCCTCGGGCTTCTTCACCAGCACCGAGATGTCGCCGTAACAGTCACGCGGAAAAAAGTGCGCACGAAATCCCTGCTCGTTCAGCACGTTCGCGATACGATAGGCGGCCTCATCCAAATAACGGTTCGTGGTGTTGTAAAGCTCCGAATAAACCACCGAAGGCGTCGTCTCGATCATCGAAGGGAAAATCTGCACGCCCATGACGATCACGCGCCGCGCCCAGGGCCATATCGTCTGCGGCCAGTACTCTTTCGGGGTGATCGGATTGCGCTCCATCGTGACAGAGCCTTTTTTGTCGTCGTAGCGCGGCCTCGACTCCCAACGCGCCACGTCGGCCACGCCGAACAAATTCATATCCAGCGTTTTCGCTTTTCGTTTCAGCTTCGCCTTCAAAGAAGCCAGTTCTTGTTTTTTCTCCACATTGCTCACTCATTTCTGTCATCTCAGCGTCAACTTATATATGCACCCGTTTGACATCGGGCAGAAAGTCCTCTGTATGCAGCCATGTCCGATGCAACGGACGTCCGGCCTGTGAATCGCCTCCAAGAGCGCCTCGCCGTAGGTCAGCCCCGACCGCAAAAGAATTCGCTCCATCGAGCAGAAGCCCGCCTTTTGGAAGGCCACCGAAGTTTTGTTGCAGAGGTGCAGGACGACGTTTTCCGTTGCGTCTTCAATAGCTCTCAACACCTCATAGGAGATTTCGCCGCAAAGATCGGTGTAAAGCTTCGGTGAAATGAGGTCGGCGGCCACCGTCGGGTCGGCATAGGAAAGCACGTTTACTCCGTGACGCTCGGCTTCCTGCGCGTAACGGACGAGCTGCACCGTAATCCATGCGCTCAGTTCCCGCAGTTTATCCCGTTGGCGGTACAGCCCCTTGTAAATTTGTTTCGACGGCACGAGCTGGCTCAACACCGTGAACGGCCCCTCAATATTCAGGATCACTGTCTCTCCCATATCCCGCAGGATGGTCGCCGCGCGAAGAACTTCGTAGACGCGCCCTTTGGAAAAATCCATTTCAGGCAGCGAGGGAATGTCCTCGACGCGCTCATAACGAAAACGCGCCACCGCCGGAACGCCGTACAGCGAATTCAGCGAGACCTCCGCGCCGAAAGCTTCCGCTTCGATGGTCACGCAAAAAGGCAGCTTGCAAAACGCGTCCCGGTTCAGCTTTTTCACTTCGAGAGCCGCTTTCACCATGTCCTCGGCTTTGCTGAACACCGCCGCGTATTTTGCCCCCGCGTTCGAGCAAAGCTCCTCGGTAATCGGCCTCTCCGGCTCGCCGAGGCATTCATAGGAAAGTTCCTGTTCCAATTCCTCGTTCCATGTTTCCCCCTCGGCCATAGGCCCACCTCGCTTTCTATTCTATATGTGGGAATTTGTCTTTCGCGTGCGGTATCGCGATCGCATCCATAAATTTTTTCTGGAAGTCAGGCTCCGCCGCCGTTTCGATGAACTCCACCCGACGCGCGACCTTTGCCGCTTCCCGTCTCTTCTCCACGTCGAGGAGCGCGATGCGCGCGCCGTCCCCTGCGGCGTTTCCCACCGCATGCACACGTGAGAGATCGCAATCGGGGAACATGCCGATGGCCATCGCGCTTTCTTTGTCGATGTAGCTGCCGAACGCGCCAGCCAAAATCACTTCGTCCACATGGTCGACGCCGTAACGCTCCATCAGATACTGCGCGCCGACATAAAGCGCGGCTTTCGCAAGCTGCACGGCGCGGATATCGGCCTGCGTGATTACGATATCTTTACCGACAGCCGTTTCCTTCGCCCAGGCCAGCACATATTCGAGCTTTCCGCTTTCGCCGCGCCGCACGCGAGGCGTATTGAGTTTCGCGTCAATGCGGCCCGCCTTCGATATCACGCCAGCCTTGTGCATGGCGGCGATGGCATCAATGACGCCGGAACCGCAGATACCTTGCGCTCCGACTTTTTGCACCGTCGGGTGCCAGTCGTAAGGAACCGGATACCATTCGTCCTGCCCGATGACCTTATAGCGGGGTTCGTAAGTCATCGGGTCGATTTTCACGCGTTCGATGGCTCCCGGTGCGGCGCGCATCCCGAAAGCGATCTGCGCCCCCTCGAGAGCCGGACCTGTGGCGCAGGAAGTCGAGAGCAGGCGGTTTTTGTTTCCGAGGTCGATTTCGCCGTTGGTTCCGATGTCGATAATCAGCTTCACCGCGTCGCTGTTGTATGGCTCTTCTGCCAACAGCACCGCCACGTTGTCCGCACCGACGAAGCCCGCCTCCACCGGCAGCGAATAAACGTTGCCCGACGGGTTGATCTTGACGCCAAGATCCCGCGCTTTGACGTCCAGCGGCTCCCTGACCGCCGGGGCGAAGGGCGCGCGCCCCACATATCTCGGATCGAGGCCAAGCGCCAGATGGTGCATCGCCGTATTGTAGACCAGCACCATCTCGTCCACGTCGTCGGCGACGAAACCCGCTTTTTCCGCCATGTCCGCCGCCAGGGCGTTGATTGCCTCGATAATAGCGTCCTGCAATTTCTTCCTGCCGTCCGGCTCCGACGCCGCGTAGGAAATCCGCGCCAACACGTCCTCTCCATAGCCAATCTGCGGATTCATGCGGGACGCTTTCGCGAGCACCGCGCCCGTCGTCAGGTCGCATAGAAACGCCGCCAGTGTCGTCGTACCTACGTCGATCGCAACGCCAAGGCTCGTTTCCCGTCGGCCCGGCGCGACGCGAATCACTTCCTTGCCCTGCCAGATTGTCGCCGTCGCCTGCCAGTCGTTTTGCCGGAGGATTTCCGGCAGATTCCGGAGTACGGGAAAATCCACCGTCAATCCGTGAAGCCCCGTTTCTTTTTCCAGCGCGTCGAGGAGCCGCCGCGCGTCGTCGCGGAAATCGGAAAGCGTGGCCGGAGCGAGCGTCACCGTAACATTTTTCACCGCAGGGCGAAGCTCGATTTGCCGTTCCCTCCCCTTTTCGAGAATGACCTGTTTAGCGCTGCGGCTCTCCTCCGGTACGGTCACGACAAGGTCGCCAGAGAGGAACGCATTGCAGGCAAGGCGATAGCCGCGAGCCAGTTCCTCCGCCGTCAGGAATTTCTTTTCCGCCTCGCCCACGGGCGAAACATGGTCGGCGGACGAAGTCAGGTTCAGCTTTTCAAAACGACCAGTCTCCACGACGACGCGGCACTTGCCGCAGACTCGCGCGCCGCCACAAGCCGCTTCGATGCCGACGCCCAGCGTTCGCGCCGCTTCCAGCACGCTTTTCCCCGCCTCGATCTCGCCCCGCCGCCCCGACGGCTGAAATACTATCTGCACTCTTTTTACCGTTTCCGCCATGACCGTTCCCTCATTTCATGCAAGTTTTTCCGTCTCTTCGACCATTGCGATCAACTGTTTCAGCGGCGTATTCGGCGCCACCGAGCAATCCGGCGAAATCAACGCCGCGCCGTCCTCCGCCGACTTCTTCACCGCCGCCGCTACGTCTTCCGGCGTCCCTTCCAGCAACGCTTTGATTGGATGCACTGCGCCGAAGATCGGCATTTTGATTCCCGCCTCGTCGAATTTTTGCCGCGCCGCGGGAATATTGACTGCGGACTCCACACTGATGGCGTCCGCGCCCGTCGCCGCGATGTCCGTCATCACCTGATCGAGCTTACCGCAGATGTGGACAATCACGGGAATCCGTTTCGCCACCGCCGCAATCACTCGCTGCTCAAAGGGCGCGGCGAGCGCCTTATAGGTACGCGGGCTGATCATGTCGAGAGACGCCATCATGTCCTCGATGACAATCGCGTCCGCCCCCGCTTCGATGACGGCCTCCGCATACTGAATCGCCGTCTCCGTCGCCGTTTCGATATAGGGCACGATACTGTCCGGCTTTTTCAGGCTCGCCTTCAAGAGCGCAGAGATTCCCACAAGATTCGCCGCCACGCTGAACGGTCCGACGATGCTGCCCATCACGACGGCCTTCTCGCCGACTTCCCGCTTCAAGATACGGATCGCTTCAAGAATCGCCGGAATACGCCCCTTCTTGACGAAATCCGCCGGAATTTTCGGCTCGTCGCCGATTTTATACGGATGCTCCGCGATACTCGGGATATGCGTTTTGCCGCCGTCCTTGATTTTCGCGCCGTAAATCTCCGCCTCGACGGTCTGACAGTACGGCACCCGCACCGCGCCGAGACCAATGACCGTCGCGCCGCCCGCCGCCAGCTTCGCCATCGGCTCCGCCTCATAGTGCGCTTCCGGCCAATAGGCTCCGGTCTTCTCCATCAATTCATAGGTAGCGTATTGGCAAACGCTTATGGCCGCAATCTGCTCCTTTTCTCCCCGCAGCGTGCCCAGCACTCTTTCCTTCTTCGTCTTTCCCATTTGTTCATCTTCCTTTCATATAAAAAGAGGCTTCAAGACAAACGCTTTCGCGTTCTCTCGAAGCCTCCGTTGTTTCCGGTCAGCTTTTTTATGATGTTGTCAAATTCCTTCGCCGTCCAATCCCGTGAAGCGGCTGCGCGTCAAACGCTCCACCTGCCGCACCGCGCCGTCCTTCATCGTAATGATGACCTGCCCGTACGGCAAATCCTGAAACGATTGGCGGATTTTTTCCGGAAGCGCCCCGTCTCCCGCAGCGCCGGATTTTCCGCTTCCCTTCGTGAAAAGCGCGTCGCCGCCGATACGCTCCTCCCGTTCCACGGAAACAAGCCGCGAATCCTGCGCGGTCAAGACGATTCGCCCGCTGCCGATTTCCGACAGCCCACGCGAAATGAACGCCATCGCCCCGCCGGGAATTTCGCCGGGACGAAGGGAACGTTTCTGCTCCATAGCCCCTTCCCCCTTCGGCATTGTTATGTTGAAGGTATTATATAGCGCGAATCATACTATGTCAATAGGGATATCCCGGCTATTTTTTATTTGTTACAGCGCCTCGTTCGTGCTCCCCGTACGGTAACCGACAAGGTCGAGGGACGTATAAGTGAAGCCAAGGTTTTTCAGCGCGTCGGCAATCTCCTCGCGACGCGCCATAATTTCCGGCAACGCAGCGGGCTCAACCTCGATTCGCGCGAGATTGCCGTGGTGACGAACGCGAATCTGTCCTTCCGCGCAGGCATGGACAATTTTTTCCGCCGCCTCGACTTGCGAGAGCCTTGCCGCCGTCAACGGCAGACCATACACCACGCGGGAAGCGAGGCAGGCGGCGCTGGGCTTTTCCGCCACGGGAAGTCCCCATGCCCGCGCCTGGGCGCGAATATCCGCCTTCGTCCAACCGCATTCCATGAACGGGGAAATCACCATGGGTGCAAGCTCCTCTATGGCCCTCATGCCGGGGCGATAGTCGCCTTTGTCATCGAGATTGCCGCCATCGGCGACATAGGCGAAACCGTTTTCCTTCGCCCATGCGCAGAGCTTTTCAAATCGACTGCGCTTGCAATAATAGCAGCGTTCTTTGTCGTTCTTGACAATATCGGGATTGTCGAGGTCATGGGCGTCCAAAATGATATGACAAATGCCCGCCGCCCGAGCCATCGCCTTGGCGTCCGTCAGCTCGTCATAAGACAAAAGCTCCGATCGTGCAGTAATAGCGACAGTTTTCTCCCCCAGCGCAAGAACCGCCGCCTTCGCCAGCGTCGAGCTGTCGACGCCGCCGGAAAGCGCCACCACAAGACTGCCGCATGTTTTTAATCGGTCAAGCAAAGCGCGCAGTTTTTCTTCCACAGGCCTCCCCCCTTTCACTCCTATTATATCATCTCATGCTTTCAACGGAAAAGACGCGCGCGGCTCAACACGCCGCCCGCGAGACACGCCGCCGCAATATTGACCGCGCTTTTTAAAAGCAAGCCCGGCGCAGACGCAAGGCCGAGGGTGAGGCTGTCGTAGAGGAACGCGCCCGCCAGCGTATAGCCCGCCGTCATGAAAAGGCACGCGGCGGCCATGCCGCCGAGAACCCGCGGCGAGGAGAATTTCGGCGCGTCGTTTCCGGCGAGAGCCGCGCGGTAGAAAATTTCCGCCATAACCGCCTTTATGATAAGCGTCGGCAGAATCCAGACCGGAAAGCCGCCCGCCAAGTCGGCCAGCGCTGAGCCGAAAGCTCCGGCGAAAATGCCTGCCCTGCGCCCCGTCAGAAACACGGCGAGAAAAATCGCGCCGTCGCCGAGATGCGCGTACCCCAACGGAATCGGAATCTGCGGCACGAACGTCGCGATGAAGACGAAGGCCGCCATCAAGCCCGCCACGCATATTTCTCGCGCGGAAATACGCGAATATGGTTCTGCTCTTGTCATCAAAAACACCTCATTCCGTTTCGCCCATTACAGTCATGAGCAAGATAATGCTTACAGTTAGAATCGTACCGCAAAAGAACTCAAAATCCAAAATCATCATCCCTTAACAGCTTTGTCATTGTATCATATTCAACTTGTAGAGAAAAGATTTTCCAACCCTTTATAGAAAAGGTGCAAAGGTGCTTTATGGGAGGGTTCCCCAAAGCGCCTTTGCGGCCTTTTCACAATTTCATGTCGCCGGTTTATTTAATCGGCAATCCCAGCTCGCGCAGCTCCGCCTTGACCTTGTTGTAAATCGCAAGATATTCCGGCTTCGGCTGTACCGTCTCGAGGTCGTAGACCGTACGGAAGTCGCCGCCCTTGGTGTGCAGCGTGCGGTTGTCGATCAGCGGCTGGTATTTCGGCAGAATCTTGTTGACAAGCTCGTTGGCCTGTACCCGGGTGAGCCGCGCTTTTCCGACGGCGCGCCCGACCTCCGCCGCGAAGCGCGCGCCGAGACCGCAGGCGTGATCGAGACCCGCGCTCTGGTGGCCGGTACCACCCGCCACGAGGAAACCCAGCGTCGCGCTTCCGATGGCGCCTGCCGCCGTCTCCCAGAAGTATTCTTCGCTTCCGATGCCCGCCGTCATTTGCCATGCCGCGCCGACAAGTGCCGGGAAATGCGTGTGCTTCTGGAACGCCGCACCGCCGTAGTTCGCCACATAGAGCGCGTACTTGCTGCTGTTGGAGAAATAGAGCGCGTCCGTCGGCCATGTGCCGAGAATCGTCGGCTCATACAGCATGACGTAGGCGAGAAGGTCTGCGACGCCGTTGACCGCCGAGGTGGCTGGACCGCCCGCCGCGCCGCCAATGTACGACTGCAGGATGCCCCAAATATTCGCGCCGTACTGATGCCAGAAATAGGCGCGGCACATCTGGTCGTAATCGGTCTTGAGCTGCGGCATGATGTAGACGTGACGCACGTCGCCCTTGCCCACGCCCCAAAGCGGATTCGCCGCCGCCATCTCGGCGCGCAGATTCACCGGCGTGGAACCGCCGTCCGGGAAACCGGGACGATTGACGCGGCGCAGCACGTCCTTGACCGTCGCGACATGCTGGATCTCCGCCATCATTTCGAAGGGGGAGCCGGGCTTGACCGGGATGCCGTTGACCTTTTCCTTGACGCCCTGGAAATGCACATAATCGATTAGCGGCTCCTGCGCGTAAGACAGCGCGACTTTCTCATAAAGGTCGTCGGAAATCGGGCCGAGGATGCGCCCCATCGTCCCGACCGGCGTGCGCCCGCTGTCGTAGTCCTCGAAACCGCGATGCGGAATCGTGATGCTGTCCTTACCCTCGCCCAGCGTGACCTCCGTGGGCAGATTCTCCAACGCTTCGTCCAATTCGTCCTCAGTGAACGTGATGCGGCGCTCCGTGGACACATTCAGGATGCCCACGTCGAGCAGCAGTTCCTTGCCCGCCTGCCAAATCGCGTCCAGCTCGTCGTCGTCCGTCGGCACGACCTTGCCCGGCGCGTATTCGATGTTGTACTTCTTCGTCAGTTCCTTCAGCCGCGGCCAATAAATCTTCGTGTCAAATTCCTTCTGAAACGCAATCGGTCCCGTTTCGCCGCGGCCCCAATACTCGATGAATTTACCTTTCGCTCCATGTACGCTCATACAACTCTCCTCCATTTATCTTCTTTCATTTTATTTTCATGTTACGTTCTATTGTTCCACGTGAAACATTCGGAAATGATTTCCAAATTACGCGACGTGCAGCAGCTTTTTCGCGATTTCCACCGTGGCGATGGCGTCCTGTCCGTAGCCGTCCGCCTTGATCTCGTCAGCCCATTCCTTCGTGACCACGCCGCCGCCGACCAGCACGATGTAATTGTCTCTGACGCCTTTCGCTTCGAGGAAGTCGATCAGGTCTTTCTGTACCGGGCGCGTGGTGGACATCAGCGCGGCGACAGCAATGACCTTCGCACCGACTTTCTTCGCCTCCTCGAGGAATCTGGACGGCGCCACGTCAACGCCGAGGTCGTGCACGTCGAAACCCGCCGTCGTCAGAAACGTGGCCACCATGTCCTTGCCCACCTGATGCACATCGCCCTGGATCGTGCCGATGACCACCGGGATCGCTTTCTCGCCCTCCTTGTGGGACTTCTTCAGCTCCGGCTCCAATATCTCCAGCGCCGCCTTGAAGGCGTCGGAAGCCAACATGATTTCCGGCAGGAACACCTCCATCTTCTCAAAGGCCTCGCCCAGCTCGTTCAGCCCTTCCGCCAGCGCGCCGATGGCCTTCACCGGATCGACGCCCTCGGCCACGGCCTCCTTTGCGGCCTCCAACGCCGCGTCCTCGTCAAATTCCAGGATTGCGCCTTTCAGCTTACCTAATACATCCGCCATTTCTCATACATCCTTTCCATAAATCTGCAACTCTATTGATAGATCATTGTTTATTTTCGCATACAGTCTTCCTTTATTACAGGCCGTTTGCACGAAGTGAATTACGGCTTGCTGTATGCATAGGTCTCACAAAGCGAGTCATCGTACATATTACATCCCCCCAACTTGCTTTCCAAATTAAGAAGGCCGAACGGAAAAACAAACGATTCGTTCATTTGCTTTTCTGTCCGGCCTTCAGTCTTTCTGATCAGCCTGCGTATTCGCCTTTCATGTTTCGCATTATAGCATCTTCGCATCCCATTGAAAAATCCTTAAATCCTATCTTCAGCCATAGGGAAAACCTATATCATGCTATTTCACCTCCGCCAGCCCCATCTTTCCCGCCGTTTCCGCCAGCGACGTCATGAAAGCGTGGCCCAGCTCGGATAGCCTGCGGTCGGCGTGACGAACGGTGCCGACGGTCATCGGCTCGTCCACATCCAGTGGTACGGCAACGATATCTCGTCCGTGCAGGAACGAGGGCAGCACGCCTGTGGTCACGATATAGGCGTCCAACGCCATCAAGAAATTCGCCACCGCAGCCCGGTCGGTGACGAGGACGCGCTTCTTCATCTGACGTTCGCTGCCGACTTCCTCGGCGAAGTAAAAAGGATTCTCCTCCCCCTGATCGAAGGTGACGCAGGGGAATTCCCCCAAATCGGCGAAGCCGACGGACGCCCGCTTCGCCAGCGGGTGCTTCCGATAGAGGAAAACGTGCGGGCGCGCCATAAACAGCGGCGAAAAAACGAGACGGCTCTCCTTCAATAATTTCCGAAGCACCGTCTCGTTGGACCGGCTCATATAGAGAACGCCAATCTCGCTTTTGAAATTCCGCACGTTCTCGATGATTTTCCCGGTGCGCTCTTCCAAAAGCGATAATTCATAGTCGTCGCCGCTATGTTTCTTGGCCAGCTCGACAAAGGCGCTGGCAACGAAGGTATAGTGCTGGGTGGAAACGGAAAAATACCGTTTGCCGCTCTCCCCGCTGTACCGATCCTCTAAGAGCCGCATCTGTTCGACAACCTGCCGTGCGAAGCCCAGGAACTTGCGCCCCTCGTCGGTGGGCGTCACGCCCCGCGGGCCGCGCACAAAAAGCGTCTGCCGTATTTCCCGCTCCAGCGAGGAAAGAGCCTCGGTGAGACTCGGCTGCGAAATGAAAAGATTGCGCGCCGCAAGGCTCACCGAACCGTATTCGGCAATCGCCAGCATATACTTCAGTTGGAGGAACGTCATGCTTTCCCCTCCCCGGCAGGTTCCGCGCTGTTAAGCGTGACAGGCGGCGCAGGGCGAGGAGAACTGCTCCGCGTCGTAAGCGACGCCGTTCTTGTCGTAGTAGTCCTTGACCGCCGCGCGGATTGCTTCCTCCGCCAGCACCGAACAATGAAGCTTGTGCGCCGGGAGGCCGTCGAGAGCCTCCGCTACCGCCTTGTTCGTAAGCGCCAGCGCCTCGCCGACAGGCTTCCCTTTGATCAGCTCCGTGGCCATGGAGCTGGACGCGATGGCCGATCCGCAGCCGAAGGTTTCGAATTTCACGTCGGACACCACGTCCTCGTCAATCTTCAGATAAATCTTCATGATGTCGCCGCATTTCGCGTTGCCGACCTCGCCGACGCCGTCGGCGTTCTCTATACTCCCCACGTTGCGGGGATTGCGAAAATGATCCATCACTTTTTCACTGTACAATGCCATAGCAAATGCCTCCTAATCGTATAAATCTCATTCGTCATGCTTCGCGGGGAAGTTCATTCCGGCAGCAAGAACGCCCGCTTGCCGATAACCTTGTCCTTCCAAAGCGGGGAAATTCCACGCAGATATTCCACGACTTCCGCCACCGCCTGCAAGATCTCCTCGACCTCCGCCTCCGTGTTCTCCTCCGAGAGCGACAGACGGAGGGAACCATGCGCGATTTCATGGGGCCGCCCTATGGCGAGCAGCACATGGCTCGGGTCCAGGGAGCCGGAAGTGCAGGCGGAACCGGAGGACGCGCAGACGCCTTTGTCGTCCAGCAGCAACAGCAGGCTCTCACCCTCAATCCCTTCAAAACAGAAATTGACGTTTCCCGGTAGCCGGTGCGTTTCGTCGCCGTTCAGCACGCTGTAGGGGATCTTCCGCAGCCCGTCGATCAATTTATCCCGCAATGCCCGCACCTTCGCCGTGTTCTCCGCAAGATGCGCGCAAGCCTCTTCGAGCGCCGCCGCCATGCCGACGATGGCGGGCACGTTTTCGGTGCCCCCCCGCTTGCCCCGCTCCTGCGCGCCGCCCTCGATGAGATTTTCCAGCGGAATCCCGACGCGCGCGTACAGAACTCCGACGCCCTTCGGCCCATGGAATTTGTGGCCGGACAGGGACAGCATATCAATATTCTGCGCCTGCACGTCAATCGGAAGATGTCCCGCCGCCTGCACCGCGTCCGTGTGGAAGATCACCTTCCGTTCCCGGCAAATCGCGCCGATTTCCGCGATGGGCTGCACAGAACCAATCTCATTGTTCGCGTACATGACCGTCACTAAAGCGGTGTCATCGCGAATCGCCTTTGCCACCTGCTCGGGGAGCACGACGCCGTTTTCGTGGACGTCCAAAAGCTCGACCTCGAAGCCTTCTTTTTCCAATTTTTTTAATGTGTGAAGCACCGCGTGATGCTCAAAGGCCGTGGAAATGATATGCTTCTTCCCTTTTTTCGCCCCGAAGTGCGCGGCGGAAATAATTGCCTGATTGTCCGCTTCGCTGCCGCCTGCGGTGAAATAAATACCGCTCGGGCTTGCTCCGAGACAGTCGGCCACTTTCGCCCGCGCTCCTTCCAAAGCCTCCTTCGCCTTCTGTCCGAAACCGTAAAGGCTCGACGCGTTTCCCCAGTTTTCTTCGATGCACGGCAGCATCGCCTCGACGGCCGTCCGGCTCATCTTTGTCGTCGCCGCGTTATCCGCGTATATCATGGCAAAACCTCCAATATCTGTCTGCTATTTTGATTTCGTATATGATATTCCCTATTTCCTACTTTGTCAATAGGAAATAATTTTTCTTGTTCCTGCAAAAAAAGAGGAGCCGTCGCAGGAAGAATTTTTCTTCCTGTAAAAATTGTTTACAGCCACAAAATATTCAGTTGATTCTACAGTCCTTGATTTGCAGGCGTTTGCCATTGGTTACTATCCATAAAAAAAACTGTGGGAAGAAATTCTTACTTTCTTACCACAGATTTTTATTGCCGCAGAATTATTTGTGTAACGCACCGTCCGTTTGGACTATGAAATTGGTCGTCCTGCCTGGGAACAGAATAGAAGAAGAAAACCTTTTTATCTTCACGCACGGCTCGGCGCGCGAAGGCCGACGCCGAAGCGCAGCTTTCTCAAGTCGTTTGCATTCTCCGCCCGAAGCACGCAGGAACTGCCGCAGCGCTCACACTCCAGCACGATATAACTGCCTCGGATGTCCGCCGTCAGCTCCTCGCTGCCGCACGGGCAGACGATATCGCCCGCCTGCGCCATATCGTGGATGCGGTTCAGCGCTTCGAGCAGAATACGCTGCTTCTCGATAAAGTTCTTGCCGTCGTGCGGATGGAGCGCCTCGAATTCCGCCTGGTTAAAACGCATCAATTCCTCGATGCGTTTTGAGCGCCCGAGATAGCCAAGCTCAAAACGGTCCGCAGCGCAGTATATTTTTTCAAGGCCGATATGGGGAAGCCGCCGCAGTTCATAGACAAAACGATTTTCCGTACCGCAGACGACGCAAGAAACGTCGATCGCGACGCGGCCGTGCGGAAGGCGAACGAGCCGCGCCTTTTCATGGCCGCAGCTCTCGCAAATGACCGCCGCCGTCCGATTAGACGAAAAGAACGGGACGTCATGGATATGAATGCTGCCGCAACGCTGGCAATAAAGAGCCACCGCACACGCGTCCCGAATCAGCATGGCCGTTCCCTCCTTTGGCGTCGTTTCCTGTTTTGCTATTGGTATATTTCGCGACGCGCAAAAAAAATCCTGCCGTCCTACGCGCGTTTTCAAAAATATTTCCATAAAATAAATATCCCCCGGCATAGCCGGGGGTTTTATATTAACGGCCCAAAGGGCCTCAAACTACCAGCGGCGCTTAAAAGCGCATGTACGGTCCGTCCCT
>ONUH01000020.1 GCA_900321035.1 uncultured Selenomonadales bacterium
TGCTCGACGGTCTGTTGCTGTGTCGGTTGCTCGACTGCCTGTTGCGTGGTCTGCTGGGTCTCTCCGCCTGCCGCGCCGGAATCATTGAAGTTGTTCTGGACGTTGTTGAGTTCTGCCTGCGCACGGGCGACATTAGAGGAAGCCTCATACGTCGCCTGTTTCGCGGCCTCTTCGTTCCGCTTTGCCTCCAGCAGCGCGTCGTTCGCCTCTTGCAAACGTTCTTTGTACGCCGCGATGATTTCCGGGTCGCCTGTCTTCAGGGCGTTCAGATAATCCCGCGCGGCCAGTTCCGCTTTTTCTTCGGCGGCTGACAAGTCATGCTGGGCTTTTTGCCAATCCGCGTATTTGTCAAAGGCGTCCTTTCTGATCTGGTCGAGCTTCTCCTGCGCGTCCTTCAGCGCTTTTTCCATCGCGGCCTTTTCCGCGGCTTCCTTTTCGGCCAATTCGCGCTCGCCTTCGGGGGTCATGCGATAGCCTTCGCCAATCTGCTGCTGGGTAGTTTCCTTGGTGAGCTTTTCTTCTTCTTTCAAAAGCTTGACGGCCCGGTTGGCGTCCTTCAGTTGTTTTTCCAGTACCTCGGCCTCGTCTTTTTTGCCCTCTTCCAAAGCTTTCACATACTGCTTCGCAAGATTGCGCGAACGGGCAGAGACCTCCTGCACGGTGAGGCCTTCGAGACCTTTGGTGATGTTCGGAATGTTGTTCTGCTCCGCGCCGGTCTGCACGACATAGACGTGGTCCTGCACGCCGGTGAGGGAGGTGTCGTTGATGGTGCTGCCTTGGTTTTTGTTGTCGCTCTGCGCGCTGGTCAAAGCTTCCTGTGCGGCCTGCGCGGCGGCGTCGTTGCTCCGCGTGGCGTCGAGCAGGTTCAGCGCATCCACCACTCTGCCAGATTCCTGCGCCTCGCGCAAAGCAGCGGCGGCCTGTTCCGCCGGGGTGGGGGTAGGGGTGACGCCGCCGCCAGCAAGGGCGTCAAGCTGGGCTTGGGTGGTTATGAGGGTATTTATCGTGGTGTCAACGCTGAAAATATTTCCGCCTGACGTATAGACGCCCGCCGGATTGATTACATACAAGGTTCCGGCCGCCCCCGTCTGATTCCCCATAGTGCCAGTCAAAAACGACATAGGACCGGCTGGTACTTGGTTTACCAGAACATTACCGTTGGTATTGAAATATAATGCCTGTCCGCCCTGAACACTGAACGTTGCCCAGTTAATCAGTGTGTTTTGATTGGCTATGATGGTCATTCCATTTGTAATGGTGGGCATGGTGCTGGCGTAAGTGTTTCCGCCTATCGTGACGCCTCCGAAAGTGACGGCGCCGCCTGTTGGTAGATTGTTCGGGTCGGTGGGAGCGGCATAGACGTTCGCCGCGCCTGCGCCGATCACGGTCAGCGCGGCTGCCGCCGCTATCAGTTTCTTTTTCAGCTTTCTTGACATGGACATAGAATTCAACTCCTTTTTATGTCCTGAAATATATTTCTAATCTTGCCCTCCCCTTGAGGGGAGGGTCCCGCCGCAGGCGGGGGGTGAGGTGGCAGAAATGTTGCACTTGTGTCAGTCGTAACGTCTTAACACCTCATCCGTCGCGCTTCGCGCGCCACCTTCCCCTCAAGGGGAAGGCTTTTGCTACTTCGATTTTCTCTCTTTTTCAGAACGTTTTCGTCAGCATAAACGTCCATGGCCGTAACGAATCGCCGTTGTCGATGCCGTCGTAGGTCATCGGATGGGCGTAGTCGATGCTGGCGTAGAGGCCCAGCTTTTCGCTGCCGTAGCGGTACCCGAGGCCCCAGGACGAAATGTGCCGGTTCCCTCTCTCACCGGCGTTGATGGTGTTGTTGGACATCCATGCTCCGTCCACGAAGACGACGAATCTCGAATCGGGGATGTATTGCGGCGTGTAGATCTCAAAGCTGCCGCCGATACCGTTGTCTCCCGTCGCCACGCGTTCCTTGAAGCCGCGCACGCTGCCGAGACCACCCGCGCCGAACTGCTCGCTCTGCACGAGATCGTTGGGCGTCCATTGGGCATGGGCGGAGAGGCCGAAGAGCCAGTCGTTTTTCGTCGTATACTGGTAGCCCGCACCGAAGCGGAAGATGTGAAAGTCCCTGTCGGAGTCCCAGCGGATCCGGTCGTAGTCGTCTTGGTTGCCGATCAGGTTTGCCGTCCAGCCCACATTCCACGAGAAGGCGTCGTGTTCGTTTCTCGTCACGTCATAGTAGGTCGTGGAGAAGGTGCCGACGTCGTAATTGTTTTCGTTGTCGATGTTGGGAAGCCCCAAGGCTCTGAATAGGTAGCTCTGGGCATTCTCGTATTTCTTGTAGTCGAATCCGAAGTCGAGGATCTGGCGGTGCGCTCTGCTGAAATAGAGGTTGCGCTGGTAATGCAGGCTCGCGGTGTGGCCCTTGCCCGTGGCTTCGATGGACAGCGGGCCGAAATTCGCGATTTCGCCCATGTCCACGTTGGAGTAGCTGTAGGCGAAGTACATGGTGTCGCCGCTGTTCGGGAATATCGTCTTGTAAGTGAGGCCCACCTGCTGCACGTCGGAGATGTGTTCGTCCGGCGAGGTGGTGTAGGCGAGGCCGAGGGCGTCGCCGTTTCTCGTGATGTCGGTGTTCATCCACGAGAAGTTCACGCGCCAGTCGCCGGTGAATTTATTGCCGGTGTTGTTGAGGGAGATCGCGAATTTGTCGTTCTTGATTTCCTCCACGACGAGAGTCAGGCGGTATTCCTGATCGCCGATGGGGGTGAAGGCGGAGTCGATGCGCATGACCTGCCCGTCGTTCAAGAGCGAGAGCTGGCGGGAGAGCTTACCGGTACGCACGAGGGGGCGGGTGGCCTCCGGCACGAGGCGTTTGATTTCCTCCTCGGAGTGGTTTTTGTTTCCGGTGATTACCAGCTCCTTGACGATGTAGGAAGCCTCGCCGGTCTCCGCCATCACGGCGCCGGGCGGATCGGGATTGTAATTGACGGCGGCGTCCGCCATGCCGCCGGCGGCGAAGGAAAGCGCCATGCCGAGAACGGCGGAAAGGAGTTTTTTCTTTTTCTTGGAAAGGTTCATAATGGGATCCCTCCGTTTATATATGATTGCTTTTTAGAGGTAACGAAGTGATTCAGGGATACAAAAAAGCGCAAGGGCGTAAATCGCCCTTGCGCTTAAAAACCATATTTTCCGCGCACAAAAAAGAACGCGTGCAAATCACATCGGTTACGAACGTGGTTTCGCTGTCTGCCTGTCTGTCTGAACGGCTGTGCCTCCTTGCGAAACATGAACATCGCTTTCATGGCGGTCAACTCCTTTAGGCTGCCATACAAAAAACTTTCTGCGTAAATCATACCAAATGGTCGCGCAAAAGCAAGGAAAATGATGCTTTGGCAACAAGGAGAGAGACGAAAAATTCCCCTGACGAATACGAAGATAAATTCTGTCATTACGCTCGTGTTTGTGGTTCGCGCGCGAGGAGGGCATTTGACCGCTTCAATCTTACTCCCGCAAAGGGGAATTTTCGGTTGCGCGCAGAACCGGATTTTTTGCTTTTTTCGCGCAAGGAGTTATCGCGTGACGATGCTTTCCTGCAATTCTTCGTTCCTGCTCCATTGGCTGATCTTCCGGAAGGCCGTCACGATCAGGATGAAGAACACCACCATCGTAGTGATGGCCACGTATCCCAGCGGTTCGAGATATTCCCCGTAGGGCAGCGCCAGGAGCTCTTCCTCGGTGAGGGTGTCGGCGGCGGTGCCGGCTGCGTCCAGGATGTGTTTTATCGCGACGATCCACATATCGTAAAACGTATGGCCGAATATCGGGACCGCCAGCGAAAGGACATGATATTTCGTGCTGCCCGTGGCTTTCGCTTTTCCGTAATAATATCCCATGATCGTGCCGAAGAAGGCGTGCAGGGGGAGGACGGCGCGGATCAGCGTGTAAAAATTGCCGAATATGGAATACTCCACGTCCTCGATCAGCGCGAAGCCCATGGCGATCAGGGCGCCCACAAGGACGGCGTCCAGATGGCAGCGCGCTTCCGCGTTGTTCCGCATGGCCAGCCGAAATGCGCCGTATTTCAGGCCTTCTTCCAGTAGGGCGGCCATAGTCAGGGCGTCTATGAATCCGACAAGGATGGGGTTGGGCATGTCGGAGGGGGACGCGTCCGGTGCGAAAAGGCTGGCGATCATGATAATGAACGCGGTTGCGGCGCCGAAGAGCAGGATCTTGAGGATGGCCTTTCGGGAGAAGGGTTCGCCGGTTTTCTTACGGATCAGCCATCGGATAATCATAATAGATACGATGACTTCAATGACGGCTACAATGATCATTTCGATATTCACCTCTCAAATTTTGAACGTCTCCGGGCTAACGCGCGCAAGGGGCGTTTTCGGCTATGCGTCGGACGGCGTTTTATCCAGGCATATGAAGTAGGGGCAGATATTTTCGTAATGGCCGTCCTTCATGCGGAATCCCCCGGGGATGGTGCCGAGCTGCCGGAAGCCGATCCGCTCGTAGAGGTGCCGGGCATGGATATTGCTTTCCACCACGGCGTTGAACTGCAGGATCAGGAATCCGAGCCGCTTTGCTTCCCGAATGCAGTCCAGCACTAACTTCTCGCCGATATGCTTGCCGCGGCTGGCGGAGCCGACCGCGTAGCTGGCGTTGCAGATATGGGAGCAGCGGCCGACGTTATTAGGGTGGAGGATATAGAGACCGAGGATTCTCCCCGTCTCGTCTTCGATGACCGCCGTATGGCTTTGCGCGGCAAAGAAGGCCCGCCCCGTTTCCATGGTCAGCAGTTCTTCCTGCGGAAACGCGACGCCTTCCTCCACGATCTCATTCCAAATGGGGATCATGGCGGGCAAATCCGCCTCAGTGTATTTTCTTGCTCTCATGACGTTGCTCCTTTCATTCTTCCGCCGGGATCAGGTCGCTGTGGTATTCCTGCCTGCCCGACAATATATCGTCGTACAGCTGCTGCTTCCAGTCGATGTAATCCACCGCCTCCTGCAGCAGCTTGATTTTTTCCCGCAGTTCGTCCTGCTTCTTTGCCAGCATCTCCTTCCGCACGGGAATCGAAGACGGCCCTTCGAGGCAATAGGCGAGGTATTGCTGCATCTCGGCGATGCTCATTTCGCAGTTTTTCAGACAGGAAAGGCTTTTCACCCAGCGCATGGCGTGTTCGTCAAAGACGCGGCGGTTGTTCCTGTCTCGCCTGACGTTCGGGACAAGCCCCTGATTGCAGTAGAATTTCAGCCCTTCGTAGGTCATGCCGGTTTCCTTGCAGACCTCCCGCATCGTGTACATATTGAACCCTCCAAAAAATTTTCAAAAAACACTTGACCGGTAGATGCTACCGTTTGCTACACTGCAATCATAGCAAAATAAATGACGGATGACAAGAAGGGAGCAAAAGAAGATGAAACGTAAATTTCTCGTCGCCATAGCGGCGGCAAGCCTGTACATGGGAACGGCGTCGGCGATGCGGCCGGTCACTATCGTCGATCAGGGCAGTTTCTTCGCGGGCGGTACGATGACGGAAACGCCGGGACGGATGGACTTTCAAAAACCGCTGAATCAGCACGGTCAGACGATGCACGGAGACCATGCCTATGTGTTTTACCAGCGCCCGGCGAACGCGAAGCAATATCCGCTGGTGTTCCTGCACGGCGCGGGGCAGTCGGCGAAAACATGGGAGACGACGCCGGATGGGCGCGACGGATTCCAGAATATTTTTCTTGAACGCGGCTTCAGCACCTATTTGGTGGATCAGCCGAGACGGGGCAAGGCAGGACAATCCACGCAGCCTGCGGCGCTGACGGCGGATACCTACGATCAGTTTTGGTTCAGCAATTTCCGAGTGGGAAATTGGGACGATGCGAGCCACAGTCCGGGATACTTTGACGGCGTACAGTTTTCCAAAACGAAGGAAGCGCTTAATCAGTATCTGCGGCAAATGACGCCAAACACCGGCCCTTATGACGCGGGCGTTATCTCGGACGCGATGGCGGCGATTTTCGAGAAGGCCGGCGAGGGCGTGCTCGTCACCCATTCCCAAGGCGGCGGCATCGGTTGGCTGACCGCCATCAAGAGCGGCAAAGTCAAAGGCATCGTTTCCTACGAGCCGGGCAGCGGCTTCATCTTTCCCGAGGGCGAGACGCCGCCCCCCGTCAAGACCACGCACCCCATGGGCGACCTCGCGGCAAATTCCGTGCCTATGGCGGATTTTTTGAAGCTCACGAAAATTCCCATTGTCATCTATTACGGCGACTTCATCGCGGACAGCTACACCAAGGAATGGAACAAGGACGGCTGGCGGGCGCGCCTCGAAATGGCGCGGCTCTGGGCCGAGACAGTCAATCGCCACGGCGGCGACGCGACAGTAGTGCATCTGCCGGACGTCGGCGTCACAGGCAACACGCATTTCCCTTTTTCCGACCTGAACAACATCGAGGTTGCCGACTTGATGGAGGCATGGCTGCAGGAAAAAGGGCTTGCGGAATAAGGGAAGCGATATCAAACAAATGGAAGGACGGTTTTTTATGAAGATGAAAGCAAAACTGGTCGCGTCGTTTTTGATGGCGGGAATTGTTTTAGGGACGAGCACGGGTTATGTAAGTGAAATGCCGGCGGCGATGGCGGCGGCGAAAACGACGGAGGGAACTGAGATGAAGACGGCGGAAAACAAGAACCCCTTTGGGCTTGTCTATCGGGGTGCGATTGAGAAGAACGAGCCCGGCAAGGTGAACATTCGGCCTGTGGAATATAAGGTGAACGGCATCAAGGTCGCCGCCAATCTCTACCTTCCGTCGGGCTATGACGAGAAGGACGGCAAGACTTACGCCGCCGTGACCGTCGCCCACCCCAATGGCGGCTGCAAGGAGCAAGTGGCGGGACTGTACGCGCAGAAATTGGCGGAGCTTGGCTATATCGCCGTCGCCGCCGACGCGCGGTACCAAGGGGCCAGCGGCGGCGAGCCGAGGCTGCGGGATTATCCGTCGAACCGCATCGAGGATGTCAGCGGCATGGTGGATTATCTCTCCATGTTGCCGAAGGTGGACAAGTCGCGCATCGGCTCCCTCGGCATCTGCGGGGGCGGCGGCTATACGCTGGCGGCGGCCCAGACGGACAAGCGCATCAAAGCGGTGGCGACGCTCTCCATGTTCAATTCCGGTCGGGTGCGCCGGAACGGATTCCTGGACGCGGACAAGGCGGGAATTCCCAAGCGGCTCCAAAAGGCGGCAGAGGCGCGGGACAAGGAGCTTGCCGGGGAAATCCTCTACGAAGGGTTCCTGCCGCCGAACGCCACCGACGACCAACTCCGGGCGAAAATGGCGGAGCTTCCGGAAAACACCCTCTATCGCGACGGCATCGAGTATTACGGCCTGTCCCATCGCCATCCGAACGCCACGGGCAGTTATACCACGGAGTCCTTCATGAAGCTCATGGCCTTCGACACGGAGGACAGGATGGATCTCATCGACCAACCGCTCCTGATGATCGCCGGGGAAAGAGCGGACACCCTCTACATGACGGAGGATGCTTTCGCGAAAGCCAGCGGTACGGAGAACAAGGAACTTTTTTTGATCGAGGGCGCGAGCCACATTCGCACCTACTGGGTACCGGAGTACGTGGACAAAGCGGTGAACAAGCTGGAAGCGTTCTTCGGCAATAATTTGATGAAGTGAGGTGATCGGGATGAAAGTCATCGGAATCAACGGCAGCCCCCACAGGGAGGGAAACACCGCGATCATCATTCGCGAAGTGTTCCATGTGCTGGAAGCGCACGGCATCGATACGGAGTTTATCCAGCTCGGAGGCTCCGGGATACGTCCCTGCCTCGGCTGCTTCCAATGCTGCGAGTTGAAAAACGGGGAATGTATCATCAAGACGGATATTTGCAACGAAATTCTCGAAAAGATGAAAGCGGCGGAGGGCATCATTCTCGGCTCGCCCGTCTATACCTCCGATGTCACGCCGGAAGTCGCCGCGCTGATCGACCGGGGCGCGCTGGTGTCTTACGGCGCGGGGGGAGGGATGCTCAGGCACAAGGTCTGCGCCTCGGTGACGGCGGTGCGCCGCGCGGGCGGTATGCACGCCTTTGACACGATGAATCACTTTTTCCATATCACGGAAGGGATTCTCGTGGGCGCGGCCTACTGGAACATGGTTTATGGCCTCGCGCCCGGCGACGTGCGAAAAGACGAGGAGGGCATGGCAAACATGAGAAACCTTGGCGAGAACATGGCGTGGCTCTTGGAACGGATTCACGCCAAGGAACAATAAAAGCAACGGGGGATAACACATGGGAAAGAAAATTTTGGTTTTGTCTGGCAGCCCGCGCAAGGGCGGGAACTCCGATTACCTCTGCGACCGATTTATAGCGGGGGCGCAAGAAGCGGGTCACGAGGCGGCAAAAATCTTTATCAGCGGGAAGAAGGTAGGCTATTGCCGCGCCTGCTACGCTTGCAAAAACACGGGAAAATGCGTGCAGAAGGACGACATGGAGGAGATTCTCGCGAAGATGTTGGCAGCAGACGTGCTTGTACTGGCATCGCCCGTGTATTTTTATTCCATCGACGCCCAGATTAAGACGGTGCTCGACCGCACACTGGCGCGGTGGACGGAGCTCAGGGACAAGGAATTTTATTATATCCTGACGGCGGGGGAAGACGAGGAAGCCATTATGCAGCGTTTCCTCGAATGTTTCCGGGGCTTCGCGGATTGCTTCCGGGGAAGCACGGAGAAAGGAGCGATTCTCGCCCACGGGCTTTACGAGAAAAATGACGCGAAAGGCTCGCCCTTTGAGGCGCAGGCGTATGAAATGGGGAAAGGAATATGAAATTCGTAAGTGTTGCCAAAGCTGTCGCGTTGACCGGACTTTTTGCGGTGAGCATTTGGGGAGGCGAGGCACTGGCAATGGACAGAGTCACAATCAGCGATGAAAACTATGCCGCACTGTTCGGGGGCGCACCGATGGAAGAAGCGAAAAACGACCCGGAACTGGCGAACACCATGAAGCGTTTCGTTTATGGCGAAATCGCGGCGGCGAGCAATCTTGACACCAAGCACAAGCAGCTTGTGACGATTGTGGTGCTGGCGACCACGCAAAACGAAAAGCTCCTCACAAAGAATGTGGAGGGAGCTTTGAACGCGGGCGTGACGCCGCTGGAAATTCGGGAGTCGCTCTATCAGGTCGCGCCCTATATCGGCTTCGGGCGGGTCTTCGACGCGCTGGATACGGCGAACGCGGTTTTCGCGGCACGGGGAATCGCCCTGCCACTCCCGGACCAAGGGACGGTGACGGAGGAAAACCGCCTGCAAAAAGGGCTGGACGTGCAAGTTGGCATCTACGGCGAGCGCATCACGAAAATGCGCGAAACCGCGCCGGAGGACGAACGCTTCGTGCAGGACGGGCTTTCCGGCTATTGCTTCGGCGACACCTATACGCGGGGGACGCTGGACATCAGGGAACGGGAGCTTTTGACGCTGTCCGCGCTGGCGGCTTTGGGTACAGAGCCGCAGCTCAAAGGGCATATCGCGGGAAACCTCGCCGTGGGCAACGACCGCAAGACCATCCTCTCCGCCATCGCGGAGGCGCTGCCCTATATCGGTTTTCCACGAACACTGAACGCAGTCCGCTGTGTCAACGAAGTCATGAATTCGGTGAAATGATGCGAGGAGGTATTTCTGTATGGAATATGTCGTATTGAACGATGGAAATAAGATGCCTATGGAGGGCTTCGGTGTGTTTCAGATTCCCGATGCGGCGGAGTGTGGGAGGGTGACCTATGACGCTATTCGCGTCGGTTATCGACTAATCGACACGGCGGCTGCCTATATGAACGAAGAAGCCGTGGGAAGGGCTGTCGCGCGGGCGATTGCTGACGGGATTGTCAAACGGGAGGAGCTTTTTGTCACTACGAAGGTGTGGGTGCAGGATCAAAAAAACGAGGAAACGGCTTATCAGGCGACGAAATCCTCCTTGAAAAAGTTGGGAATGGAATATGTTGACCTTCTCTTGCTGCATCAACCGATGGGCGACTACTTCGCAGCTTATCGGGGCATCGAAAAGGCAAAACGGGACGGTCTGACAAAATCCGTCGGCGTGGCGAATTACTATCCGGCCATTCTCGCCAATCTCTGCGAGACGGTGGAGACGATCCCCGCCGTGAATCAAATTGAGCTGCATCCTTTCTTCGTTCAAGAGGGGGCGCTTGCCAATATGAAAGCCTATGGCGTTCAGCCGCAGGCATGGGGACCGTTGGCGGAAGGAAAGCATGGTATCTTCACGGATGATTCGCTGACGACTATCGGGGAAAAATACGGCAAAACGGCTGCGCAGGTCGCGCTCCGCTGGAACGTGCAGCGGGGCGTCTCGATAATCCCGAAGTCCGTCCATATAGAGCGTATGAAGCAGAATCTTGCCATTTGGGATTTTGCGTTGACGGAAGAGGAGATGGCTGCGGTGGCGGCCAAAGATTTGGGGCGCAGCGAGATCGTCGATCATGGCAGTCCCGACTTTGTGAAGATGATTTTGGGTTGGAAAATCCATGGATAAAAGAAAAGAGGCGTTTTGTATGAACAAAGTGCAGTTGTTTACGGCGGCTGCCGTATTCGGTTTTGGAACGCTGTTCTCTCCAATCGTGCAGGCGGCGGAAGAAGCGGTTCCCACGGAGGAAATCACGGAGGCGCTGGAAACGGAAGGCGGTACGGTATTCCCCATCGGGAAATCGAACGACGCCTACGCGCAGTATTTCACGGGCAAAAGCTACGTCGCGTCGCTGGCATCCGACAATGTACGTGTCGCGAACGTGACCTTTGCCCCCGGCTGCATCAACCATTGGCATGTGCATCACGGTTCTTGCCAGATTCTCGTCGGCGTCTCCGGGCGCGGTCGGTATCAAATTTGGGGAGAAGAACCGAAGGAAATCCGTCCGGGCGAGACGGTGACGATTCCCGCTGAGACAAAACATTGGCACGGTGCGGCGGAAGACGTTTGGTTCCAGCATCTTGCCATCATGCAAAACGGGGCGACGACAACATGGATGGAGCCTGTAAGCTAAGCGGAAACGGGAAAATGAACGGATAAAACATCTGCGTATGGGAAACGATGAAAAAACGCTTGACCGGTAGCCGCTGCCGAGTGGTACAATTATGATATGAATAATTTGGTATCATTTTCAAGGAATGGGGGAAACCGTATGAAAAAACTTTCCCGGCGTGATTTCATGAAGACGGCGGGTATGGCGGCGCTCGGTCTGAGTTTTGCGGGGATTTCCGGCCTCGCGGCAGGCTGCGGCGGGGCGAAGGCCGCCGACGGCAAGACGACGGCGGCGGCGAAAGCGGCTGCGTCCGGGCCGGAGTCCGCCGAAAAGGCCAAGGTCTATTTCACCGACAAGATCGACGCCGAGCATCTGATCAAGCTCTACCAAAAGGTGAACGCGGAGATTCAGGGCAAGGTCGCCGTCAAGCTGCATACGGGGGAGCCCCACGGACCGAACATCCTGCCCCGGGACATGGTGCGGGATTTCATGGCGCAGATTCCCGGCGCGACGATCATCGAGGCGAACGTGGCTTACGGCAGTCCCCGCGCTTCCACGGAAGGCCATCGGGAAACGCTGGAGACGAACGGCTGGACCTTCTGCCCGGTGGACATCATCGACGAGGCGGGCGACGTCAATTTCCCGGTGAAGGACGGGCTGCACCTGAAGGAAGTGGCGATGGGCGCGCATTTGGCGAATTACGATTCCCTCGTGGTGCTGACCCATTTCAAAGGACACGCGATGGGCGGCTTCGGCGGCTCGCTGAAGAATATCGCCATCGGCTGCGCCTCGGGCAAGACGGGCAAGCGTCAGGTCCACGGCGTCGTCGATTACGGCGAATGGGTGACGGGCGAGCTTTTCATGGAGCTGATGGCGGACAGCGGCAAAGCGACCTGCGACCATTTCGGAAAGCACATCACGTTCCTGAACGTCCTGCGCCGCATGAGCGTGGACTGCGACTGCGCCGGTACGGGCGCCGCCGAGCCGGTGATTCCCGACCTCGGGATGATGGCCTCGACGGATATCCTCGCCATCGACAAGGCGTCCGTCGATATGGTCTACAATTTCGGCGACGCGCGCAAGAACGACCTGATCGAGCGCATCGAGAGCCGCAAGGGGCTCCGCCAGCTCTCGGCCATGAAGGAACTCAGGATGGGCAGCGATCAGTATGAATTGATTGCAATCAGCTGAAGGAAAGGCAAAAGAGCCTGCCACACGGGACGCAGGCTCTTTTGGCGGTTCTTATCATGGTTTTCAGGAGCGAATGATGGAGCGAAGAACGTTTCTTTTCGGGCTTTTGGGCGCTGTCGGTCTCGCGGCGGGCGGCGGCGTCTGGTTTACCAGCCAGCCGAAGTTCGGGCGTCTGCCCTCCGGTGCGCGGCTGGCGCGGATACAGGCGTCGCCCCATTTCGTGAACGGGAAGTTCCAGTGCCTCGAGCCTGTGGAGGTCATGGCGAAGAACGAAAGCCGTCTCGCCGCCACGATAAAATTCCTGACGCGGGACAGCAAAGGGCTGACGCCGGAGCAGCCGATGCTGTCGAAAAAGACGGAGATCGCGTCGCTTTCCCGCGACGAGGACGTCCTGGTCTGGCTCGGCCATTCGTCGTACTATATGCAGCTTGGCGGCCAACGCGTGCTGATCGACCCCGTGTTCTCGGATTACGGCTCGCCCGTCTTTTTCGTGAACCGCGCCTTTCCCGGCAGCAATATCTATACGGCGGAGGATTTCCCCGAGGTGGACGTGCTGGCGATCACCCACGACCATTGGGATCATCTTGACTACGCCAGCGTCATGGCCCTGCGCCCGAAGGTGCGGCATATCGTCTGTCCGCTGGGCGTCGGCGAATATTTCGAGCAGTGGGGCTTCGACCCGGCTGCTTTGCACGAGGAGGACTGGGGCGCGGAAATTGAGCTGTCCAAGGATTTCAAGGTGCATATCCTGCCGTCCCAGCATTTCTCCGGGCGGTTCCTGACCCAGAATCCCACCGAGTGGTGCGGTTTCGCCTTCACGACGCCGAAACGGAAGGTGTTTTTCAGCGGCGACGGCGGCTATGGCGCGCACTTCGCCGCCATCGGGAAACGCTTCGGCGGCTTCGACCTTGCGGTCATGGAGAACGGCCAGTACAACGAAAGCTGGCACAGGATTCATCTGCTGCCTCCGGAAACGGCGCAGGCGTCGCAGGACGTGGGCGCGCGTCAGGTCGTGACATCGCACAACGGGAAATTCGCGCTGGCGCTGCATACCTGGAAGGAGCCGTATCTCGAAATGGCGAAGTACAGCGCGGGCAAGCCTTACGAATGGCTGACGCCGATGATCGGCGAGAAAGTCCGGATCGGAGAAAAGGGGCAGACCTTTTCCCGCTGGTGGGAAGAGATGATGTAATGACGCAGATGGATGGAAGAACAGGGGGGAATTTCATGTACTTGGGAGAGGACATCAGGAAGTTAGGCTTTGGCTTGATGCGGCTGCCGCAGAAGGACGGCGTCATCGACGTGGAGCAGGTGAAGGTCATGGTGGACAAGTTCCTCGCAGCGGGCTTCACTTACTTTGATACGGCGTGGGCCTATCCGGGCAGTGAGGACGCCATCCGGCAGGCTCTCGTCGAGCGGTATCCGCGGGAGAAATTCCAGCTCGCCACGAAGAATGCGGCATGGATCAACTGCAAGACGCGGGAGGACGCCGTCGCGCAGTTCGAGACTTCGCTGAAGCAGACGGGCGCGGGCTATTTCGACTTTTACCTGCTGCACAATCTCGGCGAGAGCCGCACGAAGTTCTTCGACGACTTCGATATGTGGTCCTTCGTGCAGGAAAAGAAGAAGGAAGGCAAGATTCGTCACGCCGGCTTCTCGTTCCATTCCACGCCGGAGGAATTAGAGGAAATCCTGAAGGCGCACCCGGAAATGGAATTCGTGCAGCTCCAGATCAACTACGGCGATTGGGAGAACCCGGCTATCCAGTCCCGGGCCTGTTACGAAACGGCGCGGAAATACGACAAGCCCGTCATCATCATGGAGCCGGTCAAGGGCGGCATGCTGGCGAATCCGCCGGAAAGTGTCAGGGAAATCCTGAACGCGGCGGAGCCGGAGTCCTCCTGCGCGTCCTGGGCGGTGCGGTTCGCCGCGAACCTCGACGGGCTGGTCACGGTACTTTCCGGCATGTCCAGCGTCGAGCAGATGGAGGACAACCTTTCGTATATGAAGGATTTCAAAAAGCTGACGCCGAAGCAGGAAGAAACCATCGAAAAGGCGCGGGAAGCGCTGGCGAAAATCCCGATCATTCCCTGCACCACCTGCAACTATTGCGCGAAGGTCTGCCCGCAGAACATCGGCGTCTCCGGCTCGTTCACCGCGATGAATTACCTGACGCTGTACGGCGACAAAGAGGCGGCGAAGCATCAGGAAAACTGGCTCGTGAACATGCACGGCAAAAAGCCCGCGGCGGACTGCGTGAAATGCGGCGCCTGCGAAAAGGCGTGCCCGCAGCATATCGCGATTCGCGACGAGCTGGAAAAGGTAGCGAAGGCGCTGGCATGATGAAGATATAGCGCAGGCTAATAGGAAAGGGGCGGCTTCGCGGAGGAGCCGCCCCGGTTTTATCTTTGCGAGAGTCTCTCTTTCAGCAGTTCCGCCGCCTTGCTGAACATCTGCCCGGCTTTCCAGATGAAGAAGATGCGGCAGAGGCAGGCCGGAGCCAGCGGACGGAAGACGAGACTGCTTTCCTTCGTGAGATTCAGGATGCGGTCGAGGCTCAGGAGATACCCGACGCCCGCTTCCGCCATCAGGGACGCGTTGTAGATGAGCGTGTAGGTGGCGACGATGTTCAGCTCGCGCTCGTCCTTGCCGAACCAGTTTTTCAGTTCCTTGTTGGCCAGCGCCTGCTGGGAAAGGAGCAAGGGCAGCCCTTCCAAATCCTCCGGATGAATTTCCGCGAGGGAGGCGAGAGGGCTGTCCTTTTTCATGAAAACGCCCCAGCGGTCCTCGTGACCGATCTCGATGTACGGATAATTCTGCGGCGGTTCCGGCTCCACCAGGACGCCGAAATCCAGCGTCCCTTTTTCCAGCCGCTCTTTCACGCCGCTGTCGTCAAGACTGTACAGATGGACGCGGACTTTTGGATAGTCCTGCCGCAGCGCCTGGACGGTCTCGGCGATGATCCGCATGCCCGCCGTCTCGGCGCAGCCGATGCGGACGCTGCCGCCGACCTCCGCGTCGGCGTGGGTCAGTTCCTCGACGGTCTTGTCCACGAGCTCCTCGATTTCCTCGGCGCGCTTCTTCAGGAGATACCCCGCCTCCGTCAGCGTGGTGCGGCGTTTGCTCCGCGAAAGGAGCTTGACGCCCAGCTCTTCCTCCAGGTCCATGAGCTGGCGGGAGAGCGCCGGCTGGGAGATATTCAGCGCCTCGGCGGCCCGGGAAATGTTCTCCGTACGGGCCGTGGCAAGAAAATATTTCAGCACGCGAAATTCCATGACGCTTCACCTCTGTTTCTATTGTAACGGATTTTATCATGCAATTCAATTATGGATTATTATGCAATATATGTATTTGTCATAAAAGGTTTTGTCTTCTATAATCAACTGCAGAAAGAAAACAAAACGAAAGAGAGGTTTTTCCCATGAAAACGATAAACAAGAAAAATTCCCTGCTGATACTGGCGGCCATGCTGGCCGGGACGATGACCTTCGGCGCGGTGGGCGCGGCGCAGGCGGCGACGCCCGCCAGGAGCCTTGCCCAAGTCTCGCAGATGAAACTGTCTTCCATTAGCGAGCTCACGGACGACACCCGCGTCTTCGCCGTGGACAAGTCCGTCGAGGCGAAGAGCGTCCGTTTCCAGAACCGTTACGGCTTCGAGGTGGCCGGCCATCTCTATCTGCCGAAGGATTTCGACGCCACGAGGCAATACAAGGCCGTCGTCGTCACGGGGCCTTTCGGCGCGGTGAAGGAGCAGGCCTCCGGCCTCTACGCGCAGGAAATGGCGAAGGCGGGCTTCGTGGCCGTGGCCTTCGATCCGTCCATGACCGGCGAGAGCAGCGGTACGCGCCGCAATATGGGCTCGCCGGAAATCTTCACCGAGGATTATCACGCGGCGGTGGACTTCGTGACGAACCTGAAATTCGTCAACCCGGAGCAGGTGGGCGCCGTCGGCATCTGCGGCTTGTCCGGCATGGCCATCACGGCGGCGGGCAGCGACAGCCGCATCAAGGCGGTGGCGACCTCGGCCATGTACGATATGAGCGAGAGCATCGGCGACCATTACAACGGCGCTTATTACACGCCGGAGCAGCGCGAATTAGTGAAAAAGCACCTGGCGAAAATGCGGGACGAGGAGGCCAAGACGGGCAAGTCCATCCGCGGCGCCCATGAATTGGAAGTGGACGCGAACGGCAGCGTCCTGACCTTTGACACCATGTTCCCCGACAAACTGCCCGCGGACGCGAATCCGGTCATCCAGGACTTCTTCGGCTACTATGTGGGCCGCGCCTACCATCCGAGAGCCATCAATTCCAATACGCTGGCATGGGATTCCACGACGCCCTATGGCTTCTTCGACTTCAATCTGATGGACAACATCGGCGAGCTTGGCGAAACGCCGGTTCTCCTGATTACCGGCGACAAGGCGCACTCCAAGTATTTCTCGGACAACGTCTACGAAAAAATCGCGGGGCCGAAGGAAGAGATCGTGGTGCCCGGCGCGACCCATGTGGACCTCTACGACCAGATGGACAAGATCCCCTTCGACCGGCTGATCGCGTTCTTTGACAAAAACCTGAAATAATCGGAGAGAGGAACGGCTTGCTTCCCGACGAGGCAGGCCCTTTCTTATATAAAGGTGGTACGCATGAACAACAAGAATCTGCTTATATTTATCCTGATGACGGGCGTGTTCGGGATTCTCAACACGGAAATGGGCTTTATCGGCATCCTGCCCTATATCGCGGAACGGTACAGCGTTACGGTGGTGCACGCGGGGCTTTTGATCAGCCTGTTCGCGCTGGGGGTGGCGATTGCCGGGCCGACCATGCCGCTGTTTTTCTCCCGGTTCAACCGGAAAACGGTCATGCTGCTGGTGCTGGGGCTTTTCACGGTCTGCAACGTAATCTCGGTCTTTGCCGGGGATTTCAATTTGCTGCTGGCTGTGCGCGTGCTGCCCGCATTCTTCCATCCGGTCTATTGCTCCATGGCCTTTACCGTGGCGGCCATGATCGCGGGAGAGAAAGAAGCGCCGAAAGCCGTGGCGAAAATCAATATCGGCGTTTCGGCGGGTATGGTGGCGGGCGTCCCCGTCAGCAATTTTCTCGCGGAAAACATTTCCCTTTCCGCGTCTATGGCGTTTTTCGCCGTCGTGACTTTCCTGGTCTTCCTGGCGACATGGTTTTTCGTGCCGTCCATGCCGGCCACGGAGCGTATGACTTACGGCAGCCAGCTTCGCGTCCTGAAAAAGCCCATGCTCTGGGCCTCCATCGTCGCCGTCATTTTCCTGAACGGCTCCGTCTTCGGCGTATTCAACTATATGGCGGAGTATCTGGGGCGCGTCGCGGGGCTGGCTCCGGCGCTGGTCAGCGCCACGTTGTTCGTCTATGGCGCCTGCAATATTTTCGGCAGCATGATTGCGGGGCGGCTCCTGACGCAAAATCCCCTCGGCACGGTGAAGTTCTTTCCCTTTGCCGTAGGGCTGGTGTATCTGCCCTTCCTTTCGGGCGGCCACGCGCCGGCGATGACGGCGCTGCTCGTCGTGCTTTGGGGGCTTCTGGGCGGCGTCAACGCCAACATCAACCAATTCTGGATTTTTCGCGCCGCGCCGGAAGCGCCGGACTTCGCCAACGGCCTTTTCCTGACGGCGGCGAATCTCGGCTGCATGGCCGGCACCGCGTTCAGCGGCGTCTTTATCGAAGCGATAGGCACGCAATTCGTTTTCCTGGGCGGCCTCGCCTTCGCCGCTCTTGCCGCTGCCACCGTCTGGGGGCAAAGCTGTCGCCCGGCCATGAACCCGCTGGGCGGCGCCGCGGCAGGCGTGAACGGGTAATCGGAGGGACAGCGGATGCAAAAACTTCTTATGGTTTGCCTGCTTTTTACTGCGCTTTGCGTTTCCATGGGCTGCGGCAAAGCCGCCCCGCCGGCGGACGCGTCGACGTCTTCATCGCAGGAAAAGGAGCAAATCACGTTGAAACAGAAAAAATCCGTGGAAATCCGCGCAGGCGGAAAAACATTCTTGGCCGTCCTGGAAGACAATGAGGCCGCGCGGGCGTTTTCCGCGAAGCTGCCTCTGACGGTCACGATGACGGAACTGAACGGAAATGAGAAGTATTATAGGCTGCCGGAACGATTGCCGTCTTCCGACCAAAACGTCGGAACCGTTCACACAGGCGATTTGATGCTGTATAATGGAAACTGCATCGTGCTCTTTTATCGGGATTTTTCCACGAGCTATTCCTATACGCGATTGGGGCGCGTGGAGGATCCGGCGGGGCTGGCGGAAGCGCTGGGACCGGGCGACGTCCCTGTGGCTTTTGACTTGCCCTGAATCCGTATTGGTGTGGCGAAACGTGGAAAGGACGGGAAAAATGAAGTATCGGGAATTGGGAAATACCGGGCTGCAGGTCAGCGAGATCGGCATGGGCTGCGAGGGCTTTGCCGAGGAAGGCTGCAAGATGACGAAGACGCTGTTCGACCTGGCCGAGGCCCGCGGGGTCAATTATTTCGACCTCTACACGTCGAATCCCGACGTGCGCCGCGCCGTCGGCGACGCCCTTGCCGGGCGGCGGGACAAGTTTTATATCCAGTCCCATATCTGCTCGATCTGGCAGGACGGGCAGTACAAGCGCACGCGGGACGTGGCGGAAGCCCGGGCGGGCTTTGACGAGATGATGAAGCTCCTCCGGACGGACTATCTCGACGTGGGCATGATTCACTACTGCGACGCCCTTTCCGATTGGGAGGAAATCGAAACGAGCGGTATCCTGGACTACGCGAAGGAACTGAAAGCCGGGGGGCGCGTCCGGCACATCGGCCTTTCGAGCCACAATCCCGAGGTCGCTTTGAAGGCCGTGGAAAGCGGTGCCGTCGAGGTGCTGATGTTCAGCGTCAATCCCTGCTACGACCTCCAGCCCGCCTCGGAGGACGTGGAGGAAATCTGGGCCGCCAAGAACTACGAGGGCGAGCTGACGAACATGGACCCGGAGCGTCAGCGGCTCTATGAGACGTGCCAGCGGCTGGGCGTGGGAATCACCGTGATGAAATGCTTTGGCGGCGGCGACCTTCTCGACGCGAAGCTCTCGCCTGCGGGGGCGGCGCTGACGGTGAACCAGTGCATCCATTACGCGCTGACCCGTCCGGCGGTGGCGACGGTACTGGCGGGCGCCCACTCGGCGGAGCAGTTCCTGACGAGCCTCGCCTATGAGGAAGCGGGCGAAGCAGAACGGGATTACGCGGCGGCCTTCGCCGCCTTCCCGCGCATCCGCTGGCAGGGGCACTGCATGTATTGCAGCCATTGCGCCCCGTGCCCGCAAAAAATCAGCGTCGCCGACGTCACGAAGTTCCTGCATTTGGCGGAGGCACAGAAAGGTGTTCCGGAAACGGTGCGCGAGCATTACGCCCTCCTCCCGCACCGCGCGGGGGAATGCGTGCAGTGCGGCGTCTGCGAGACCCGCTGCCCCTTCGGCGTCGACGTGCGGGCGAATATGCGGAGGGCAAAAGAGGTTTTCGGGTATTGATCCTGTTGGAAAAGCCGCGAAGGACGACTTCGCGGCTTTTCTGTCGCGTGAGTTTCTTCGGCTCTCGTCACGCGGCGCGATCCATGAAATTTTCTGTGGTAAGAAAATAGGAATTTCTTAAGGAAAACTTAATCCTTTCCTAAAGGGTTTCCCATGCGCGAAGCATAGTATATAATACAACGAGGGGGTGATTTGCCGGAAAAGGCGCTGGCGGCGGCGAGCGCTCGGCGGACTGGCGACGAATATCGTGTGGATGCGATATGGCCGGCAGCCATGCACCGGGCAACGGCGCGTCCAGGGAGACGGACATGGCCGGCTTGACAGGGATAACGATTGCAGCATGACAAATTTGGAGGAGGTCAAGTTATGAAGTCATTCGTATCTAAAATGTTCGCGTTTTTTGTTTTCTCCCTGTTGTGCGCGGCGGCGTTTCCGCAGGCAGCGCTGGCGAGGCCTGTCATCAAATTCCATGTTCAACACGTCTATCTGGAAACTCCGGGGGAGGCGACGCTCGTCGGCTACATTGAGAATTCCGGTGATGAAGGGGCGCACGTCAAGTGGACGGACATCGACCTGACGCTCATCGCCGACAACGGACAGCAGATGTGGTCGGACACCGGAATCCGCCACGAAATCGACGACTACTATATTGCTCCGGGGGAAAGCATGGAGTACACGGTGTATATCCAAAACCCGGATATTCCCGAATATCATCAGAAATTCCGTTGGCGTTTCAACAGCTCCACCCATTGGGAAAAAGCAGCCGGCTGACGCCGGAACCTGTTGAAAGGCGTTGCCGCTGAGCGAACAAAGACCGGGCGTCGAGGGTCAGTCCCTCATCCCCGGTCTTTGTTTGTTTTCATTATGAGTCGAGTGCAGGGAAGGCAGGAAGCGTCGTCATGGTTTGGCGACAATCGCGGAAACGGCGACGAGCGTCGCTTCGCCGCTGATGGTGATAAGCCCGTTTTCCCGCTTCATCCGGCCTTATACTCGCTTCAGCTTCCCCGCGGCGATTGCCCGCGGGGTTTTTATCGCGTCGAACTGCACTTTGACGGCGTCGTTTTCCATGGAGAGGATTGTGCCGTTGCCGAAGGCGGCGTGGCGCACCCGTTGGCCGGGGGCGAGGCCGTCGGCGGCGGGGGGAGCGAGGCGCGCGTCCTTCGCGGCGATTTCGGCGCGGGCTTCTTCCACCAGCGTATCGCAGGGGGCCGGGTCGAAGTCGAGCAGCGCGTTGTCCACGTCGAGCAGGAAGCGGGAGGGGAAGCGAACGTATCCGTCGTTGGAAAGCCCTTCCGCTTCGGAGAGGAAAAGCCTGTCCTTCGCCCGCGTCATCGCAACGAAGGCGAGGCGCCGCTCTTCTTCCATAGCCTCCCGCGTCTTCGTCTTGCGGGAGGGGAGGACGCCTTCGTTCAGCGCCATCAGGAAGACGACGGGAAATTCCAGCCCCTTCGCCGCGTGGATCGTCATGAGCCGTATGCGGTCGCGGTAGGTTTCGGCGTCGCTGTTGGTGAAGAGGGCGACGTGGTTCAGGAAGTCGGCGGCGCCGGCTTCTTCGCCGCAGGTTTCCTCGTATTCGCGGACGGCGGCCTTCAGCTCCGCTAAGTTGTCCAGCCGTTCCTGGCTGCCTTCGGTGCGCAGGAGACGCTCGTAGCCGCTGACGTCAAGGATGGCCGCCAACAGCTCGGTGACGGATTCCTCCGTCCGTCCGGCGAAGGTTTCCACTAATTCGACGAATTCCTTCGCTTTTGTGCGTTTGAAAATGTCGTCGTCGAGATTCTTCTGGAGCGCCTGGTAGAGCGTGCAGTTCTCTTTTTCCGCGGCTTCCTCCAGGAACGCCATGCGGCGCCGGCCAAGGTTCCGCTTCGGCAGGTTCGCCACGCGGCGAAAGGAGAGGTCGTCCTTGTAAACGGCCATGCGGAGGTAAGAGAGGGCGTCCTTGATTTCGCGCCGCGCGAAAAAAGGCGTGCCGCTGTAGATGACGTAGGGAATCTTCGCGTCGATCAGCGCTTCCTCCAGGGCGCGGGTTACATAGTGGGCGCGGTACAGCACCGCGACGTCGGAGGGCTTCGTGCCCGCCGCCGTCAGTTCCGCGATCTTGGCGGCGATCCAGCGGGCTTCCTCCTTGGCGTCCGGCCCGTGATGGCAGACGGGGACGGCGCCGTTTTCGCGGACGGGCAGCAAATCCTTCCTGATGCGGTCGCGGTTCTTCGCAATCAGGGAGTTGACCGCCGACAGGATTTCCGGCGTGGAGCGGTAGTTTTGCATCATCAGGACGGTTTTCGCGTCGGGGAAATGCTTGTCGAAGTCCAGCAGGAAACGGCCGTTGGCGCCGCGCCATGTGTAAATGGTCTGGTCGGGGTCGCCGACGACGAAGAGGTTTCCGTGGTGGGCGACGAGGGCCTTCAGCAGCCGGTATTGCAGGTCGTCGATATCCTGGAATTCGTCCACCATGACGTATTCGAGGCGTTCCTGCCATTTCTGCCGGATGGCCTCGTTTTCCTCGAAGATGTGCAGCGTGAAGACGATCAGGTCGTTGTAGTCGAGGGCGAAACATTTTTTCTCCTGCCAGAGGTAGCCGAGGAAAATGATCTCGTCGGCGTCCTGGGCCGCCATGTATTTTTCCCGCAGGGCTTCGAGGGGCATCGCGATCAGGTCTTTGTAATAGTCGGGCTGTTGGAAGGTCTTTTTGATCTCGATCATGTCCCGGGCGTCGGAAAACGTCCGGTGGCGAAGCGTCAGGCCACGCTCCTCGTACACCCGCGCCAGCATCGCGTCGATGTCGGCGTTGTCCACGACGAGGAAACTTTTCGGATAGCTGACCGCGTGGCTGTCCTCCTTCAGCACCGAGACGCAGAAACCGTGAAAGGTGGAGATGTAGCCAGTGTCGTCGTCGCCGATCAGACGGCGGATGCGGGCGCGCATGACGCCGGCGGCCTTGTTGGTGAAGGTGGCGCAGAGGATATGGCGGGGCAAGACGCCAAGCTCCGTGACCAGATAGGCGAAGCGGCGGCTGATGACCCGCGTCTTGCCGGAGCCGGCGCCCGCGACGACGCGCACCGCGCCTTCGGTGGCCAGCACGGCCTCACGCTGTTTCTCGTTCAGTCCCGAAAGGATGTCTTCGCTCATGTCGCCCCTCCTGCGATGTTTTCTTCCCTTTATTATATGATAGGTATTTGCGGAGGGCAAGAAACGGAATGCGCCCGACGGGAATTTCCGCCGGGCGCTTGGTCTGCGTTTCCTGTATTATCCCTGCGCGCCTTCCGCGCCGATGATCTCGATGCGTCCGTCGGAGCCGACGCGGCAGCGGAGCCGCGTTCCCGCCGGGTGTATGCCGCCCTGTTCCATGGAGGTCGCCGGGAAATCCATCGGGTCCGTCATCACATACCACTCCTTATCGTCGTCGCGGTCCGTGGGGGAGGCCAGCAGCGTCAGGGGCTGGACGCCGATGCAGTCAAGCTCCGGGCGGTTCAGGTCATAGACGCGGATCATGCGGACGTTCCCCTCCTCCTGCAGGCAGTCCACATAGAGGTAGTGCCGCCCGTCCTCGAGGCCGACTACGACGGGATGAATGTCCTTCACGGCGACGGGGTCGCTGAGATTCACGCCGCCGAAGGTAATCACGAGTTCGTTGACGCCGCCGCTGACCATCAGCCGATGATCCCGCGGGCTGTCCGAAAGCCGCGTGACAAGATACGGCTGTAGCTCCATCGCGTAATTCGCGGGGCCTGCGCAATATTCTTCGGCGAAAAGCTCCGGGTGCTCGGAGAAGAGGATCGTCGTGGTGAAAATGCCCTCGGCGTAAGAGGCAATCAGGTACGGATTGAAATAGAACGAAACGCCGCGCGCATCCAGCGTCCAGGGGATCGAGCCGTCCGATACCATTTGTCGCACCATGTCCTGCATCAGCGTGCTGCCGTTTTGCATAAAGGAAGCGTCCGGGTAGTCGAAGCCCATCTGGGCGATGATTGCCGCGATCAGTCCCTCCTTATCCGGGCAGACGTCGGAAAGGGCGAGCTGTTTCCCCGTCCGGGCGTCGAAGTTCGTTCCGCCTGAGCCGTAGGAGCCATGCACGCCGCCCGTGTAAGACGAGCCCAATTCCAGCAGGCTGACGACGCGCGAGTCGGCGCGGCGGACGAAGATATCCCGTGTGCGCTCGAATGGCCCGTAAAAAGTTCCGCCGTCCGCTTTGCGCGAGGCCCGTTCCTGCGCCGCGTCGGAGGTCATCTCGGCGCGGGCGGCATCGGCGTTTAGCATTTCCTTCCTGGTGTTTTCGGCGAGAGCCGTGGCGATATCGCCATAGATGCCGGCGCGGCCGGTGAAATCGACGCCGGTCCAGTGCGAGACAAACAGCGGTCCGGACTGGTCGCCGTCCGCGAAATAGCGCGTGCGCTTCATCAGCGGCAGATATTGGAGCGACGCGTCGGCGTAAGCCTCCGCCGCCAGCACGGCGGGCGCGTCGAACTGCGGGACGGGCGTAATCCCCGTGGACAGCGCCGCGCAGAGCGCCAGCGCGAAAACCGTTTTCTTTTTCATACGCAACCTCCTTTTTTGAGCGAACTCACTGAATTCAGCATATCACACCGCGCGGCGGATAGCAAGGAAAAGCCCGGAGGGAAATCGTCCCTCCGGGCTTCGTTTTGTCGATGTGGTTTTTATCCCGCGGGCGGCAGGAATCTTCGCTTCCCGCTGCCCAAGATTCGCGCGCTGTTCAGCACGACGGCCAGCATAACGCTATGAAAAATGTAAATTTCATTGAAAAGTCATTCATAAAAATGTATAATGTGAATAAAAAGTCGCTCATAAAAATGTGATTGGGGGGTGGGAGACATGTATCTGAAAAGGAAGGCCGATCAGTGGCTTGACGATTGGAAATCGCGTCCTGATCATAACCCTGTTATTGTGCGAGGCCCCAGGCAAGTAGGCAAGACGGAAACCATTCGACGCTTTGCGAAAACGCATTACGAAAATGTTGTGGAAATCAATTTTGTGGAACGTCCCGCATACAGGCAAATCTTGGCTGACGGGCCGAGTACGGACGCGGTGCTGTTGAACCTTTCACGTATTGCCCCCCGGCGTCGTTTTCTGCCGGGGAAAACTCTGCTTTTTTTCGATGAAATACAAGCTTGCCCCGATATTGCTACGACGCTGAAATTTTTTCGGCAGGACGGTCGTTTTGATGTGATTGCCAGCGGTTCCCTTTTGGGTATCAGCTATCGGGAAATTGAAAGCAACAGCGTGGGATACAAAGAAGATTACGATATGTACTCGATGGACTTCGAGGAGTTTTTGTGGGCGAAGGGTTATGAGGCGGCGCATGTTGACAGCATGCTGGCACACATGATTGACGCGGAGCCCTTCAACACGCTGGAAATGAAGTTGTACGCCGAGTTGTTCCTTGATTACTGTATATTGGGCGGAATGCCCGCCGTGGTCCGGGGCTATATCGAGCGCGGCAGCTTCGAGGCTTCTTTGAGGTTACAGCGGCAGCTCCTTCGCGACTACGAGGAGGATATGCGGAAATATTTGACGGGGTTGGACCAGACGCGTGTGTTGAACGTCTTTCGCAGCGTGCCGTCTCAGTTGGCAAAAGAAAACAAGAAATTTCAAATTGGCAAGGTGGCTCATGGGGCGAGAAGTAAGGATTATTGGGGCTGCATCGAATGGCTGGCCGAAGCGGGGATACTGAACATTTGTCGATGCCTGCGGTTTCCGGAGCTTCCGCTGAAGGGCAACGCCGAGGATAAAAGCTACAAGCTGTATTTTCGAGATACGGGGTTGTTGGTGGCGTCGTTGGACGAAGAGGCGCAGGAGAATCTTCGGGCGAACCGCAATTTGGGCGTTTACAAGGGGGCGCTGTATGAGAATTTCGCCGGCGAGGCGCTGGCGAAAAGCGGTTATCCGCTGTATTACTACAAACGTTCAAACGCGACCTTAGAAATGGATTTCCTGGTCAGGACGGCGGACGAGTTGATTCCTATCGAGGTCAAGGCGCAAAATCGACAGGCAAAATCCTTGAAAACCATGATTGAGAGCGACAGCTATCCAGATATAAAAAGGGGCGTTAAGCTTTGCGCAGGGAACCTCGGTCTGGAAAAACGCATCGCCACTATTCCGTATTTTTGCGCTTTTCTTTTGAGACGTTGGCTGAGAGAACAATGACAAAAGCCCGGAGGGAAATCGTCCCTCCGGGCTTCGTTTTGTCGATGTGGTTTTTATCCCGCGGGCGGCAGGAATCTCCGCTTCCCGCTGCCCAAGATCCGCGCGCTGTTCAGCACGACGGCCAGCGTGGCCGTATTGTGGATGATCGCCGCCCAGAGCGGGTTGATCTTGCCCAGCGCGCCGAGCAGCATGGCCGCGGAGTTCACCGCGATGGTGGCCACGAAGTTCTGGCGAATCAGCCGCATGGTGCGCCGGCCGATGGTCAGGGCGGTCATCAGGCCCTCGGGGTCTTCGGAGCGGATGGTGACGGCCGACGATTCTGCGGCGATGTCGGTCTGCTGTCCGCCGAGGCTTACGCCCACGTCGGCGAAGGCGAGGGCGGGCGCGTCGTTGATGCCGTCGCCGACCATCATGATGCAGCCGCGCTCCTTGAGCTTTTGCACATAGTTCGCCTTGTCCTCCGGCAGCACCTCGGCATGGAACGCGTCGATGTCCATATCCTGCGCGACCTCGGCGGCGACCTCCCTTGAGTCTCCGGTCAGCATCACGATCTCGTCGATGCCGTAACGGCGCATTTGATTCAGCGTCTTCTTCATCTTCGGACGGATGGGGTCGTGGATGCCGATGACGCCCAGGAGCTTCTTGTCCCGTGCGACGTAGATGCGGTTCGGCGCGGTTTCCTCAATCTCGATGGCGTCGAGGTTTTTGACCTTCGACTCCTCCATGAATTTCCGGCTGCCGACCAGGACGGAGCCGCCCCTGCATTTCCCGAAATCCGGCACGACGGCTTTCATGCCGCGGGCGACGACGGTGGTGGAGCTCTTGTGCTGCGGCACTTCCCACTCCTGTTCGCGCACGTATTTTTGGATGGCCACCGCCAGCGGATGGACGGAGTGCATTTCTGCCGACGCGGCTAAGAGGACCGTTTCCTTTTCGCTGACGCCCTCGACGGTGCGGATGTAAGAGATCTGCGGCACGCCGATGGTCAGCGTACCGGTCTTGTCGAGGACCACGGTGTCGGCCTCCGCCAGCGCCTCGATGTAGTTGCCGCCTTTGACGAGGATGCCCTTCTTCGCGGCGGCGGCAATGGCGGCGGAAATCGCCGTGGCGGTGGACAGCTTCAGCCCGCAGGAAAAGTCGATGAAAAGGAGATTCAGCACCCGCTGCCAGTCCCGCGTTGCGCCGTAAACGACGAAGGCGCCGAGGAGCGACACCGGCACCAGCAGGTTCGCCATCTGGTCGGCGAAGTTCTGCACGGGCGCTCGCTCGGCCTGCGCCTCCTCGACGAGATGCACGATGTGGGCGAGGGAAGTGTCCTGCCCGGTCTTCTCGACGAGGATGGTAAGCTCCCCGGCTTCGACGACGCTGCCCGCGTACACCCGGGATTTTTCCTGCTTCATGGCGGGATTCGATTCGCCGGTGATCGACGATTGGTTGACGGCGGCGGAGCCGGCCAGGACGCGCCCGTCGATGCAGATCATTTCCCCGGCGTGGGCGGCGATCATGTCTCCCGCTGCGAGAGTTTCCACCGGGACTTTTCGTTCGACGCCGCCCTCCACGAGCCACACATAGCGCTGGTTCAGGTTCAGGAGTCCGGAGATTTGGCGGCGCGCCCGTTCCGCGGCGTAGCTCGTCAGCATTTCGGCGACGTTCGACAGCGTCAGGAGCGTCAGGCTCGACTCGGGACGGCCGGACAGCACCGACGCGGCCACTGCCGTGGCGGTCAGCGTGTCGGCGTTTGGGCGGCGGTCGCGGATCAGTCCGCCATAGCCGCTCTCAAAGAGATTCCTCGCCATGCCGAGGACGAGCAGGCTTCGGATGACGCGAAGCCCCGCGTAAGCGGCGGGCGCGTTCTTTTCAAGTAGCTTCATCGCGGCGAATACGCCGACGGAAATCAGGGCGTCCCGGCGGTAGTCGGCCATCGTCGGCTCGGCCACCCGCGCCTCGGATTCCTCCCGGATGTGCCGGACGAGCCGGACCGCCGCGGGCGAAAGCCGCGCGCCTGTGTGCCAGATGCGGAGCGCTTTGCCGTCCGCTGCTACGGAGACGACGCCCCGCGCGGCGCGGAGGCGCGCCCCGGCAAGGATGCGCGCTTCATGAGAAAGCTCCGAAAGGAGCGGGACGGTAACAAGGCGATAGCTCATGCGATCCGCCATCCTCTCAGCAGCGAGAACGCCCACCAAATGAGCTGCGGCCCGGTGGGGAGCTGTTTCGTCAGCAGGATTTTCTGCAGGCCGCGGATGGTGAAGACGAGAGAGAGCAGCGACGGCAAATCGAACCAGCCGCGGGTCACGATTTTCATGTGGCGGTTGATGGAGGCAAACGTGCCGTGGAGACGCTGCCCGAAGGAGGCGAGTCCGTCGGCGGCTTCCTCGAAGGGCGTCGGCGCGTCCGCGCTCTTTGTCTGTGCGGGGACGGAGAAAACGCGGCTCGCCAGCCTCTCGGCCACGGCGTCGATTTGCGCCTCGTCGCCGTGATAGACGAGCAGCAGGCTTCCCGATACGGGATTCGCTTTCACCTCGTCGATGCAGGCAAGCTTGGACAGTGCCTTTTCAATCTCTGCCGCCAGCGCGTCGTTTCCGATCAGCGCTTTCGCATAGTAGCGCCGCCGCCCCGGAATGGCCCGCGCCAGCGCGAATGCCGGCGCGGCGAACTTTTTCGCGCCGCCCGTCAGCAGCCGCCGGACGCCCTGCCCGAAGGCCAGCCCCATCATCATGCCGGACATATAGGACATAATAGTTTCATCCCTTTCCGTAACGTGCATATTGTTCATAGGAGTTGCTTTTCCAATACAAGCCTTTTTAGAGTGGAGTGTGGAGAGGGAAGAGTGGAAATATCGCGTAGTTCATCTTAACTCTCCACTCTTAACTCTTTACTCTATCTTTTCTTTACGTGCGTTCGGATATACTCTTCCATCCGCGCCAGATCCGGATCTTTTCGGAGCGTTTCCGGGTCGTACTCGATGAGGATCGAGCCCGTCGTCGTGTTCGTGCGGACGCTTTTCATGCCCGCCGCGCGGGAAAGCTCCTTTTTCACCTGGGCGGCCAGCGCTTCGTTGCCCACGAGGGGACGGGCATAGAGCCGCGCCCGGCCGGGAATGTACGAGGCAATCTCCACCGCGCGGATGAAAAAATCCAGCTTCGATTGCGGGAAATTCGTCATAACCAAAAACCTGCCGTTCTTTTTAATGTCTTGCGCCAATTTCTTGCGGTACTGCCACGCGTGGAGCGCCGAAAGCCCGGCCCACGCCATCCCGCAGACGATATGCCCCCGTTTCGACGGCAGCGCCAGCGAAAGGAGCGTCCCCGCCGCCGCGCCCATCAGGGGCAGCCCAAGCGACATTTGCGTCATTAAAACGCCTCCCAAACAAAGAAGGAGACTGTCCGGCAAAAGGCAGTCTCCTTCTTTTTACGACTTAGTTCTCCTGCGCTTTTTGCGCCGCGATCATATCTTCAAGCTCTTCCTTCTGCCGCTCCAGCTCCGCCAGCGGCACCTGTCCGGCCGGGGCGCCGCCTGCCAGCGCCATCATCTGCTGCTCGCGCTCCTGCATATAGCGGTAGCCGAAAACCCCGGCGACGACGCCCACAGCCATTCCAATCCAAAAATCGCTTCTTGCAAACATTCTTCATTCCCCCTGTGTTTTATGAAATGAAAATCATTACCTGTATAATATCGCATGTAATTCTCATTGTCAAGATGAATTCGATGGATGACGATACACATTTAGAATGCAGAAACGCCCGCAAGCCTTTGGTGAAAGACTTCGGGCGTTCTGCTTATGGGAGAGAAAATGAGAGGTTAAACAAAAAATTCATGCAAGCGCTTTGACGAGGGTTTCGCCAAGCGCCGCGCATTCGGCAAGTCCTTTTTCGTCGGGGGCGTTCTCGACGGCAAGGCCTTGGCCTATGAGCCGCGCGCCGTCGTCTTTGACCCGCGCTTCCCATTGGCGCATCCATTCGCCGCCGCCCCAGCCGTAGGAGCCGAAGAGGCCGACGGGAACGCCGGAAATCTTCGTTTCAGCTTCCTGAAAGAACGGCTCGAACTCCGCTTCCTCAAGCACCTCGGCGCCCATCGCGGGGCAGCCGAAGAGGAATCCGTCGTAGTCTTTCATATCCTGTGCGGAAAACGCGTCCACCCGAAAAAGCGCCGCGTCGCCGCCGGCCTTTTGCGCGCCTTCGACGGCGGCCTTCGCCATGGCTTCCGTGTTTCCGCCTCCGCTCCAATAGACTACCGCAATTTTCTTCATGGCATACTCCTTTCCGTGTGATGCCCCTTGCCGCAGCTTCGCCGCATCGTCGGGGGGATGACGGATACGACGAAACTAAACAGCTTCCAGGATATCGGCCATCGGGACGCCGCTGGCGAGCCGCGTGCAGAAGCGCGCGGTGCAGTCGGCATAGCGCTTGAAAAGCGTCATCGACGTATCGGCGTCGGCATAGACCTTCCAAAGCCCGCAGCAGAGAAAGCCGCGTCCCTTGTGTTCGATGAAGCCTCTGACGTCATGCGGGGGGTAGCCGAGAAAGAGGCCGATCTCATGAGGAAAGTCTTTGCTTGCGCCGGCATAGAGCTGTACGCGCCGACGAAGCCGTCCGAGCATCGCCGAAAGCGAATCCGACGGACGATACCCGTATCGCCTGAGAAGCGTCTGCGCGTCCCGCTGCCGAAGGATGCCGTCCAGGACGTCGGCCCGGTAAAAGAGCACGAGCGCGCGGCTTTCCTCGTCCAGCAGTCGAAGCATCAGGACGCCGTGACAGGCGAAGCAGGGCTCATAGTCGGCAAGCTGCGCGTCGAAATCGTCGAACCGGTTCTTTTGAAAAGCGACGAGACTTGCCGCCTTCAGACCGATAAACGTCGGGGCGCACTGATGAGCGAGCAGTTCCTCGAAATCCGCTGTCGTCATCGGCTCACCTCCTGTGATGACGAAATCATAACATAAATGAAAATGTTTTTCAATACCTTTTGAGAGTTTTTTTCAATTATGTTATGATAGGCTTATGAAATGAGGTGTTTATGATGTTTCGTCCAGAGATAATTCTTTCTCTGCTGATTCCTTTTATAGGAACGTGCCTGGGCGCGGCCTGTGTGTTCCTTTCGCGGCAGGCGCTTTCGCCCGGCACGCAAAAGGCGCTGACCGGATTCGCGTCCGGCGTGATGGTGGCGGCGTCGGTCTGGAGCCTGCTCATCCCCGCGATGGATATGTGCGCGCCCATGGGGAGGTTCGCGTTCCTGCCCGCTGCGGGCGGCTTCTGGACCGGCACGCTGTTCCTTTTGCTGCTCGACCGCATAATCCCGCATCTGCACATGGACGCGGAAAAAGCGGAGGGAATCCCGGCCCGCCTTTCCCGCACGACGATGATGGTGCTGGCCGTGACGCTCCACAATATCCCCGAGGGTATGGCGGTGGGCGTCATGCTGGCGGGACTCGCCGAGGGCGCGTCCGAGGTCACGATTGGCGGCGCGCTGGCGCTCTCCCTCGGCATCGCCATCCAAAACTTTCCCGAGGGCGCGATTATTTCCATGCCGCTTTACGTCAACGGAAAAAGCCGCCCATGCGCGTTCATGGGCGGCGTACTGTCCGGCGTCGTGGAGCCCGTCGGCGGCGTACTCACCATACTGGCCGCCGGACTGATCGTGCCCGCGCTTCCCTGCTTTCTGAGCTTTGCCGCGGGCGCCATGATGTATGTGGTTGTAGAGGAGCTGATTCCCGAAATGTCGGCGGGGGAGCATTCCAACGTCGGCGTCGTCTGCTTCGCCGTCGGCTTCACCGTCATGATGGCTCTCGATACTGCGCTGGGATAAAAAAGTTGGAATCAGAAAATCAGATTTCCTGATTTTCTGATTTTCCAATTTTCTTACCAAAAAAATTTGCCAAATCATTTTTCGCAATGAAAGGAAATTGCGCGCTTGACAAAATTGAAAATGTTTCTTATTATTTATGAGAATTATTTTCAAGAAAAGAGGAATGACATTGAAACAATCTTTCTTTCAAAATCTTTTGCACCGTGTTTTCCAGAACTGCGCGAAGCCGGAGGGACGGATAGGGAAATGGATAGTGAGCATGATGAACGCGTCTCACGGGCCGGTTTCCAAATGGGGGCTTTCGCATCTGGACCTGGCGCCGGACGCCGAAGTGATCGACCTGGGGTGCGGCGGCGGCAGCAACATATCGGCCATGCTCGACGCGTGCCCCGAGGGACGCGTGACGGGGCTCGACTATTCGCCGGTCAGCGTGACGGCGTCGAAAAAGAAAAACGCCGCGGCGATCCGCGAAGGGCGCTGCCGGATCGTGGAGGGGAACGTGGCTGCGCTGCCTTTCCCCGACGAATCCTTCGACGCGGCCACGGCTTTTGAAACGATTTATTTCTGGCCGGATAATTCCTTTCCGGGGGTTCATCGCATCCTGAAGCCCGGAGGAGAGTTCCTGATCGTCTGCGAAGCCGACGGCTCCTGCCCGTCGGACGAGAAATGGACGCGCATCATCGACGGCATGAAGCTGGTATCCCGGGACAATCTGGTCTGCGCGCTGGAAAAAGCGGGCTTCCGGGACGTGCGCACGGACCAGAAATCCGTCATGGGCGATGCGGGACGCTGGCTTTGTGTGCGCGCGAAAAAGTAATCGCGGCGGATATTGGTTGCAGGAATTTCGCTATAGTAAAAAGCACTGCCGAAGGCGTAATGCTTCGACAGTGCTTTTTGCGTTCTTCCTTTTTATCGGGCGTTTCCGCGGAGGCGAGACTTTGGCGTCACTGCGGCAGGACTTCCAGCCAATAGCCGTCCGGATCGGAAATGAAGTAAATCCCCATGCCCGGATTCTCGTAGCAGATGCAGCCCATTTGCTTGTGCTTTTCATGGGCGGCGTCAAAGTCGTCTGCCGTGAACGCCAGATGGAACTCGTTGTCCCCTAAGTTATACGGCTCTTTCCGGTCTTTCAGCCAGGTCAGCTCTAAAAGATGCTTGCTTTTGTGGGCGTCGCCCAAATAGACGATGATGAAACCCTCGCCGTTGATACGGCGGACTTCTTTCAGCCCCAGGGCTTCCTCATAGAATTTTATGCTGCGGTCCAAATCCAGCACGTTGAGATTGTTGTGGGCAAAATGAAACATAGTTTTTGCTCCTTTCTTGCGTCCCTTTATGTCGGCGAACTCCGTTTTCGCCGCATTATTATAATATGACGGCGATACGGCAGTGTCAATGAGGATTATGTATGGAACATGACGGCTTCCCTTTTTCGCGGGGCAGTCCCGGCAAAGGCTTTTTCGGCGCCTTGTTTCATGCTATAATGAAGCCGTTATCCATAGTGCGTTTTTATACTATGCAAAGGACGTGAAATGATGAGGACTTGGAAGAAGTGGCTTTTGGCAGGGTGCGCGGCGTTTTTCTGCTTCGCGGGAACGCCGGCGGAGGCGGCGCTGTCCGAGGAGACGCAGGCCCGGATTTCGGCGCGGCAGCTTGCCAACGCGCAGATTGCTTCGCTGCTTTGGATGAAGACGGCTGCGGAGTACCGCGCGCTCTGCTATCAGGGGTACAACATAGCGCTGGCGGCGGTGGACCGCGCGCTGGCGAATCCTTCGGCGCGCGGCGGGAAACCGCCGGCCATCGTGCTGGATTGCGACGAGACGGTGGTGACCAGTGCCCGCGCGATGGCGAAGTCTGTCGCCGACGGGAACGGCGGCTTCACGAGCCTTTGGTGGCGGAATACCGTCCACGAGGGCAAGGCGGAAGCGATGCCGGGCGCGGCGGAGTTCCTCGCGGAGGTGCACCGGCGCGGCGTCGAGATCTTTTACGTCACGAACCGCTACAGCGTGGTGAATTACGACGCCACGGTGGAGAATCTCAAGGCGCTGCAGTTCCCTTCCGTGGATCGGGAACATCTGCTGATGATGGACGACACGAAGGCCAGCGACAAGCAGCCGCGATTCGACAGCATCACCGCGAACTATGACGTCATCGTCTATATGGGCGACAACGTCGGGGACTTGCCCCTTCGCACGAAGGGAAAGAACCTCGCGGAACGGGAGGCGATCATCGACGCCGCCCAAAGCGATTTCGGGACGCTGTACGTCATGTTCCCCAATCCCGTTTACGGCTCGTGGCTCAGCGCGCTTTCCAGGGATTACATGACCATGACGCCGGAGGAACGGACGGCATTTTGCCGAGAGGCGCTGACCAACCCATAAGGGGATTGAATCTTACATTTTCGCGGCCGCGCAAAAACTCCCATCCAAAATGTACTGACCCCCATAAGTTAGACCAAAAATCTAGCTTATGGGGGTTAGTTTATGGCAAAGTACAGCTACGAATTCAAAAACAAGGTAGTCCACGAATA
>ONUH01000005.1 GCA_900321035.1 uncultured Selenomonadales bacterium
CTGATATACGGTCTGGGCATAAGAATGACCTCCTGTTATAGATTGATTCTACAACAGGAGGTCTCTTTTTTCACTGTCCATTTTTTAGGATACAGTCCAGCTGCTCCGAAAGGCTTTTTATATGCGGGAAAATCAATTTTTTGTGCCGTTGCCGTACAGGATGCCGTGCACCGTTTCCAAAGTGATGAATTCGTTCAGCGGTTTGGTAAGGTAGTCGGCGATGTTCAGCTCGCCGATTCGTTCCAGCATATCGCCGCCTTTTTCCGACGTCATGATTACGATGGGCGTATGACTCTCTTCGCCAATGCTTTGGTACAGTGCGCGTCCGTCTGTGCCCGGAACTGTGATATCGAGCAAAATGAGAGATATATTATTCTCGTGGAGTGCGAGGAGCGCTGTTTCCGCACTGTCTGCTCCCAGCACGCTGACGCTTTTGATTTTGCTCAGGATATCCCTCGCTGCTTGGATATTCGTTGGGTCGGTATCGACGATCAATATATTTTTCGTCCCGGATTCTTTTTGGCGCATCTCATACCCTTTGTCCTCGTCGATCAGCTGCAGCATGATGTCGGCGATCGCGGGGTCAAACTGGGTGCCTTTGCCTTTCTCAATCTCGCTGCGGATGACGTCCTGCGGCAGCGCGCGCCGGTAACTTCTGTCGCTTGCCATTGCGTCGTAAGCGTCCGCCACGGCAAGGATGCGCGCGACTTCCGGGATGTTCTCGCCTGCGAGTCCGCTCGGGTATCCTTTTCCGTCATACCGTTCATGGTGATACTTCGCGCCCTGGCTGATGCGCTCGTCGTTGTGAATATCGCGCAGGATATTATATCCGCTGACCGGATGGATGCGTATATAATTGAATTCCTCTTTCGTGAGCTTTCCGGGCTTGTTGATGACGGAAAGGGGGATGCGTATTTTTCCGACGTCGTGAAGCACGCCGGCGTAATAAATGGCTTGCTGTTCCTCTTCGGATTTGCCCATTCGCTTGGCGATCGTCAGCGCGTAGTCCGCGACGCGGTGCGAGTGTCCGCTGGTGTAGCGGTCTTTCGCGTCAATCGTCGACGTGAGCGCGCGGATGATGTTCATATTCACCTGGTCGAGGCGTTCCCGGCTCTTCTTCTCCAATTTTTCCGCGCGGGCGATCCTTCGCGTGGAAATCACGCAGAATACGACGATGATTCCGAAGATGATTGCGGAAAGCAGGACGCCGGCGATAATCTGCATCCAGAGACCGTGGAACAGCCGCGTATTGCTTACGACGATGACGACGTAAAGGTCGTCCACGATAGGCTGTGAAAATACGGTGCACCGCTCGCCGCCAATGTCGGTTTCAAATCCTTGGCCGGCGCTCCCGAAAACGCCCGAGAGAATCGCTCCGTGCTCTCCCGGCTCGAAATAGGATTCTCCTCGTTCTGCCTTGTTGCTGTGGGCGATTACGCGGCCGTTGCCGTCCAGTATGAAGCCATAGCCCATTCCGTTGATGTTCATATTCTCCGTAATGCGCTGTACTTCATTCAGCACGATGTCAAGCGCGATGACGCTCTCGCCGTCAGAAAGCATCTGGCTGAAGGAGACGACTGTGTCTCCCGTCTGGGCGTCGATATACGGAGGCGTCATCACCATTTTGTTGCCCGCAAGTTTCGCCTCGGTATACCAGCTTCTCTCCGTGGCGATATAGTCCGCGGGGGGAACCCATCCGACGCCGTCGATGTATCCGCCGCGCAAATATCCGTAAATGCCGGTGAAATTTTTATCGAACTGCCGCTGCATGGAAACGGTTTCCGCTTGGATATACGCCATGATCTCTTCACGATCGGCTCCGTTTTTCGCCATGAAGTCGACGGATTCCGCCGCAAACCACAGTACATCCCGGCCTTTATTCAAATAATTCTCGATCATCGTGGCCTGGCTCTTCAGGTTGCCGACGCCAAGCTCCCTGATATTTGCCGAAGAACTTTGGAAAAAGGAGGTGAATATGAATGCGAGCATAACCGCTTGCAGGACAAAGATCAATATAACCGTCAGCCAAAAGTGCTTCGTTATAGAACTCTTCATCCGTATTCACCTCCTTTCATTCCGGCGGCGTGATTTCTGTCTGCGCGGCGGGTGAAGCAGGTTTTTCCTTGATTGGGCGCGGCCGGCAAACAGTGGGTTCGTTCCATGCCTTTGAGTTTAAAGACAAGTATAGCACGGAGCATGAAGGACCGCAATATCCATAAAGGCGGAATTCGCTGGGTTTTCCATGGGGAGGGAAAGGAGGAGCCGCCGCGAAATGGCGCGACGTTGGACTTGGAATTGGCGCGAAACATTTCTGCCTTTGCAGGAAAAGGAAAACATGATAAAATGAAACGGAACGTTTCTATTACGGCGTGAATCTTTCACAGGAGGTCATCATAATGAAAATCAAACGGGCGCTCATCAGCGTTTCGGACAAGACGGGAGTCGTCGAGTTTGCGCGGAAGCTCAACGCGGCGGGAGTCGAGATCGTTTCAACGGGCGGCACGATGCGCGCGCTGAAGGAGGCGGGGATTCCCGTGCTTTACGTCAGCGACGTGACGGGATTTCCCGAGATCATGGACGGGCGCGTCAAGACGCTGAACCCGTATATCCACGGCGGTATCCTTGCGGTGCGGGACAATCCGACGCATCAGCAGGCGATGAAGGAGCACAAGATCATCCCCATCGACTTGGTGGCGGTCAATCTGTATCCGTTCAAGGAGACAATCGCGAAGCCGGGCGTGACGCTGGCGGAGGCCATCGAGAATATCGACATCGGCGGTCCGGCAATGATCCGTGCGGCGGCGAAGAATTTCAAGTTCGTCACGGTGGTGACAAATCCCGCGCGTTATGATGAGGTTGCCGAGGCGATCCTTTCGGACGGCGCGACCAGCGGGATGCTGCGGATGCAGCTCGCCCAGGAGGCGTTCGCGCATACGGCTGACTACGACGCGCATATCCAGTCGTATTTGAAGGAACAGATTGAAAAGTAAAGGGGCGGCGTTCTATGAATATTTTACTGATCGGCAGCGGCGGACGCGAGCACGCGCTGGCGTGGAAGCTCAGCCAAAGCAAACATACGGATAAGCTGTACGCCGTTCCGGGCAATCCCGGCATCGCGAATTTTGCCGAGTGCATTTCCGGCGTCTCGGTGGAGGACAACGACGCGATTGTCGCGTTGGCGAAGGAGAAAAATATCGGCCTCGTGGTAGTCGGCCCGGAGGTGCCGCTGGTAAACGGCGTCGTGGACGCGCTGACGGCAGCAGGCATCAAGGCCTTCGGCCCGACGAAGGACGCTGCCGAGCTGGAAGGCTCGAAGGTCTATGCGAAGGTCGTCATGCGCCGTTATAAAATCCCGACGGCGCGCAGCGAGGTCTTTGGCGATCCGTCCCGCGCCCACGTTTACGTCCGGCAGATGCGGCAGCCTTTCGCTATCAAGGCGGACGGCCTCGCGGCGGGCAAGGGCGTAATCCTGACGAAAACGGCGGACGAGGCGATCGAGGCGATCGATCTCCTGATGAACCAAAAAGCCTTCGGCGACGCGGGAAATCGCGTTGTCATCGAGGAATTCATGGAAGGCGAGGAAGCCTCCATGCTGACGTTTACCGACGGCGAGACGATTGTCGCCATGCCCGCTTCCCAGGACCATAAGCGCGTCAACGACGGCGACGAGGGGCTGAATACGGGCGGCATGGGCGCCTACGCGCCGGCGCCGGTCATCACGCCGGAGATGCGGGAGCGCGTGATGGAGGAAATCCTGAAGCCGACCATCGAAGGCATGAAAAAGGAAGGGCGTCCCTTCAAGGGCTGCTTGTACGCGGGGCTGATGATTACCGCGAAGGGGCCGAAGGTCGTCGAGTTCAACGCGCGGTTTGGCGACCCGGAGACGCAGGTTGTGCTGCCGCTTTTGAAGAGCGACCTCGTCGAGGTCATGCTGGCCTGCGTGGACGGAAAGCTGGCGGAGACGAAGGTGGAGTGGTCTGACGAGGCGGCGGTTTCCGTTGTCATGGCTTCGGGCGGCTATCCGGGCGAATATGAGAAGGGTAAAAAGATCGCGGGCGTCGGCGAAGCGGAAAAGAGCGGCGCGCTGGTATTCCATGCGGGCACGGCGGAAAAAGACGGCGCGCTCGTCACTGCGGGCGGCCGTGTGCTGAACGTGGTCGGCGTCGCGAAGGATATTCGCGAAGCGGTGAAAAAAGCTTACGCGGGCGTCGAGAAAATATCCTTCGACGGAGCACATTATCGGAAAGATATCGCGCATCGGGCGTTGGAACGGCTGAATTAAACACGCGAAAGATTCTCAACATGTTTCACGTGATTAGAAACGCTTGGAAGCGTCAGCTTTTTAGCGTTTCTTATGCAGGCGAAGCCTGTAACAATCGAACATAGCCTGAAAAATCTACGGAAAGAAACGACGCAAAAAAAGTGAAGCGCGGCAAAATATTCGCCGTGCTTTTCTTTTGCGTGAAATTGAGGTAAAATAAAAAGACATTTCGATGTTTTTATAGTTCACGGGTTGCTCTTTAATTTTTCGGAGGTTTGGATGATTCGGATTTTATGTATGCTGCTCTGTTTGCTCGGCGCGATGCTGTCGCAGCCTGCGGAGGCGGCGACGCCGTTCAGCGAGAAAGCGGCGAAGCTTTCCGGGGTAACGGCGGTGCGCATGGCGGGGTCGATGGAACGGCTCCGCATCGTGCTGGACGCGAATAAAGAAGTCGATTACGCAGTGATGGTGCTGTCGAATCCGTCCCGCGTCGTCGTCGATCTGCACGGCGCGTGGCTGAGTCCCAACGTCGCGCGGGAGACGGTGATTGAGAGCCGATTTGCCAGCAAGGTGCGCGTGGCACAATTCAATGAGAATACGGTGCGCGTCGTCGTGGAGACGACGATGGGCAAAGGCCATTACGACGTGTTTTCCATCGAGGGCGGCGCGATCCCGTATCGCGTGGTGCTGGATTTCGGTAAGATCGGCAGGGCGAAGGACGATTCCTACGGGGGCGGTATTACCGACGATCGGGTCGGTTCAGGAGAGCCGTCGACGGGGAAGCCGGACGAACCGGAGCCGGATAAGCCGAAGCCGCAGGGGACGGAAACGCCGGGCAAGGAAGAAAAAAGCGAAGGCGGCAAGGAAAAGCCGGACAAGGATAAAAAGCCCGACGACAGTACGGAAGTGCTTACGGAGGACGTCAAGTTTTCACCGGGAATCAAGGGCAAGAAAATCGTAATCGACCCAGGCCACGGCGGCGAGGATTCCGGCGCTATCGGTCCCTCCGGCGTGACCGAGAAGAGCATCACGCTCCAAATCGCGAAGGAAGTGGAGCGGATGCTGAAAGAGGCGGGCGCGAAGGTCACCATGACGCGCACGACGGACACGGAGGTTTCACCGAAGCACCGGCAGGCGACGGACGTGGATGAGCTGCAGGCGCGCTGCGACGTGGCGAACAAAGCGAAGGCGGATATCTTTATCTCCATCCACATGGATTCCTTCACGAGCAGGGAAGCCTCCGGCACCACCGGGTATTACTATACGAAGGGGTCGGCGGCAAGCAAGCGGCTGGCGGCGGCCATCCAGTCGGAGCTCGTGGGGCAGCTCAAGACGACGAGCAGGGGCATCAAGACTTGTAATTTTTACGTCGTCAAGCACACGAAAATGCCGGCGACGCTCATTGAAGTCGCTTTCGTGTCCAACCCGAAGGAGGAAAAGCTCCTGACGTCGAAGAAGGGCGTGCAGAAGGCCGCCATCGGTATTGTGAACGGTATCTCCGATTTTTTCGGTGAGTGAACGCCGGCGGCGCGTCACTCCAAAATAAATAGGGAAGGAAAATGATGTATGGAAATCGAGAACACGGCGAAACAGAGATTGGAAGAGCTTCAGAAGGAAGCGCAGGAAGCGGCGGAAAAGCGCAAAAAGCAGCTGATGAAGCGGGAAGTTCCTACGCGGCGCACGCTGAAAAACGCGCTGGCGACAATGACGCGGCAGGAGCTCGACGATATCCGTTATAACGTCGGCCTCTCGGGAACGAGCGGCATGAACAAGGCGGAGCTGATAGAAAAACTGGTTCCGGCAGTCAAGGAATTTTCACGCACATGGTTTGTCTCGCTGCTCGACGAGCAGTATCAGGCGTTCCGTCATTTGACGCAGAAAAAAGGCGGCATCTCCACGGAATTCCGCGCGGACGAAACCCGGCTCGACTATTTCCAGAGCCTCGGCCTGATGGCCTGCGGTGCGCATAAAGGCGAACTGGCCTGGTACCTGCCGAAAGAGATCATGGAAGAATTCCAGCAGCTTGACAAGAACCAGGCGTTCCAAAAGGCCGTCGAGCTGAATAACGACGTTTTCCGTATCGCGGCTGGACTACTGTTCTACTACGGGGTAATGGATTACGACCACCTTTTTGCGAAAGTGCGCCAGCATCTGGAGATCACCACGGACGATTTGAGCTTCTCGGATTTCATGAAGGTCATGTTCAATGGTTCGTGCTGGCAGCGCAACGTCCGCACCGCCGAACATGTCGCCTATTATTACACGGTGATGGACCCCGGAAAGACGATGGAAGCGCAGGATAAGATCGGCGTCGGCTTCGCGAAGCTGTCCTACGGGCAGGTTTTCGATGCGGGCGAGGCGGACTACATCGAGGCGACGGACGAATACAAGGGGCTCGCGCAGTTCTTCATGGCGGCCTACAAGATGGACGTGCTGCGTGCGGCGGAGGTCGTCGGGCAGATCACGATTCTTCTGCAGAACGGCGGCGAGATGAAGGACGTGCTCGGCTATATCGAGAAATTGGGCGAACCGGCCAGCGAAAAGGATATGGAAGCGCTTTCGCCGCTTCTGATCGGATTCCATCAGTCGCTTCGCATGTGGAAACTCAAAGGCCACACGACTACGGAAATCGTCACGGGCAAGCTCGACCCGGAGGGCGGCGACATCATTTCCTTCGAGGCGGCGCGCCGCAAGAAGGCGAAGGTCGGCAGGAACGATCCCTGTCCCTGCGGCAGCGGCAAGAAATACAAGAACTGCTGCATGCGGAAGGACCTGTGAATAAAAAGAATTGCAAATAGAACGCAGACATGGACGGGAAATAGCCAAGAGAATTTCATCAAGAGACCGGAATCCGGCGGAATTTCCAAAAACGGAAGTGCCGCCGGATTTTTTGCGCAAGCATGGCGAAAAAATTTTGCCGGGGCTTGCTTTTTTCCCCGCGATACCCTATAATATTTCGTGCGGTGCAACAAGCATCGCTTTGATTCCTTGATAGCTCAGTCGGTAGAGCAATCGGCTGTTAACCGATCGGTCGCAGGTTCGAGTCCTGCTCAAGGAGCCATGGCGCGTTGGTCAAGTGGTTAAGACACCGCCCTTTCACGGCGGTTTCATGGGTTCGAATCCCGTACGCGTCACCAGAAGATCAGAGCCGCCTCTTTGATTGGGGCGGCTTTTTTCATAGAGGGCGAAGGAGAGAAGCGAAATGCCCGAAGGAGAGAATGCGTCCCGCCTCGCTGCACGGCAGGCTGTGCTTGTCCGAAACGCGGACTGGATGCGGGATTATATGAAGTCCTTTTACAACGAGGACGAGGAAATCCAGCATGCGATGCTGATGAAAGAAGCGCACACGGGCCGTGTGCGGGCCATCATTCGCGACCTTGCCGTCCATCTCGGGCTGTCCGAGGAGGATGTGGCGCTGGCGGAAATCATGGGACTGCTGCATGACATCGGGCGATTCCGGCAGTTTACCGTTTATCGGACTTTCAAGGATCATCTGTCGGAGGATCACGCGGCGGCGGGACTGAAGCTGATGGAAGAGCACGGACTGTTGGACGGCCTTTTGCCTTGGGAGCAGTCCCTTGTCCGCTTCGCTGTCGAATGGCACAATAAGAAGGAAATTGCGCCTGCGCCCGACGCCTGCCACCTTGGCTATGCGAAAATGCTTCGGGACGCGGACAAGCTGGATATCTACCATGTATTGGAGCCGTTCCTCCCGTCGAAAGACGGCAGCGGCGTCAGTCCGAACTTCATCGAGAAATTCGTCGAGGGCGTGCAGTGCGATTACACGATGTCGGGCACCGAGGACGATCGGAAGCTCGTCCGGCTGATGTGGGTGTACGATGTCTATTTCGCTTGGACGCTTCAGCGCATCGAGGAGCGCGGATATATCAAGGAGCTCATCCGCTGCCTGCCGAAGGGCGAAAAAGTCGAGCTGGGCGTGGCGCGGCTTCTCGAATTTGAGAGGAAGAAGCTGACGGAAAAGGATGACGTCGGTTTTCAAAGCTCGCATGAGTGTGAGAATATAGAGGGGATGTAACCAATGGCGGAAAAAAATGAGGCAATGAACGCGAATTTTGTGGAAAACATCATCGACGGCGACCTGAAAAGCGGGAAATACGTGCCGGAGGAAATCCATACGCGGTTTCCGCCAGAGCCCAACGGGTATCTGCACATCGGGCATGCGAAGTCGATCTGCCTGAATTTCGGTCTTGCGCGGAAATTCGGCGGCAAATGCAACCTGCGCTTCGATGACACGAACCCGACGAAGGAGGACACCGAGTACGTCGATTCCATTCAGGAGGACGTCAAATGGCTTGGCTTCACTTGGGACGACCGTAAGTTTTACGCCTCCGATTATTTTGAGAAGCTGTACGGGTACGCGGTGGAACTGATCAAGCGAGGCAAGGCGTTCGTCTGCGATCTTTCCGCCGACGAGATTCGCGCCACGCGCGGCACATTGACCGAGCCGGGACAGGAAAGCCCGTTCAGGAATCGCAGCGTCGAGGAAAATCTGGATTTGTTCGCGCGGATGAAGGCGGGGGAATTCCCCGACGGCTCTCACGTCCTGCGCGCGAAGATCGATATGGCGTCTCCGAATATCACGATGCGCGACCCGGTGCTGTACCGCATTGCGCGTACGACGCACCATCGCACCGGCGACGCGTGGTGCATTTACCCGATGTATGACTTCGCGCATCCGTTGTCCGACGCCATCGAGGACATCACGCATTCCGTCTGCACGTTGGAGTTTGAGGATCACCGTCCGCTGTACGACTGGCTCCTGGAGTCGCTGGGCTTCGACGCGAAGCGGCCCCATCAGTACGAGTTCGCGCGGCTGAACTTGACGAACACGGTGATGAGCAAGCGGAAGCTTCGTCAGCTTGTCGAGGGCGGCTATGTCTCCGGTTGGGACGACCCGCGGATGCCGACGATTTCCGGCTTGCGGCGGCGCGGCTATACGGCGGCGTCTATCCGTGACTTCTGCGAACGCATCGGCGTGGCGAAAAGCAACAGCCTGGTAGACGTGGCGATGCTGGAGCATTGCGTCCGTGAGGACCTGAACGAGAACGCGGATCGCGTGATGGCGGTGCTGGAGCCGCTGAAAGTCGTCATTACGAATTATCCCGAGGGACAGACGGAATACCTCGTGGCGGAGAACCATCCGACCCGGGGCGGCCATCGGTACGTGCCCTTTTCCCGGGAGATTTACATCGAGCAGGAAGACTTCATGGAGGACCCGCCGAAAAAATTCTTCCGGTTGAAGCCGGGCGGCGAGGTGCGACTGAAGCACGCCTATATCATCAAATGCGAAGAGGCCGTTAAGGACGAGGCGGGCAATATTGTCGAGCTTCGCTGCACGTACGACCCCGACTCGAAGAGCGGCGGCGCTGCGGCGGGGCGCAAGGTCAAAGGCACGCTTCATTGGGTGGAAGCGAAAACGGCAATCAAGGCGGAGGTCCGCCTTTACGATTATCTGCTGATGACCGATGAGAACGGCAACGTCCCCGACGATTTCTTAGCGCACTTGAATCCCGATTCCCTGCGCGTCTTGAAGAACGCGCTGATCGAGCCGAGCGTGCGCTATGCTGCCGAGGGCACGCGGTATCAATTCCTGCGCAAGGGCTATTTCTGCGTGGATAAAGATACGACGCCCGACCATCTCGTATTCAACGAGGTCGTCGGCCTGAAAGATACATGGGGCAAGGTGAAGGGATAAATGGCGAAGATACCGAAGAACCTCTCGGACAAGGATATGTTCAAGGGCTGGCAGGAAGAGCCGACCATCGAAGAAACGATGCTGAAAGCGGCGGAGCCGAAACGGCCGGCGCGTCCGCAGGCGGCGCGGGCATTTAAAAGCGAACCCCGCGACGGCGCGTATCAGACCTATCTCTCTCCGGCCGCCGTCGACACGATGGAGAAACTGCTGCTGGAAATCAAGCTGGACCTTTTCAAGCAGGGCGTTTCCGACTATCGCATCAACGTCCGGCGCGAAGGAAACGCGATTCTCTTGGAGCACGTCCCGGCGGGTGCGGAAAGCAAGCCGAAGAAATGAAACGGAATCCCTGAAAGTTTTTGTGCTTTCGGGGATTTTTTTGTGTGGCGCGCCGCCTTTTGAGGCCGTTTCGTCCTGACCTGTTCTGATTGCCATAATACCTGCGGTTGTGCTACAATGGGTCCGTATAGGAGGATGGTCGATGCGGGAGAAGCATTTCCTGATTATCGCGGCCTCCATTGGTTCCGGTCATATCAAGGCGGCCGAGGCGGTGGGGGACGCGCTGAAAACAAAATATCCCGACGCGCAGATCCAGACCGAGGATTTCACGATGTGGCGCATTTCATGGGCGACGGCGTTCATGAAAGCGTGCTATCTTTTTATGCTGCGTTTCATCCCGAACCTGTACGAGCTGATGTATCGGTTCACCGGCGGGAAGGCCGGCGGACTTTCCGTGCAGAGCCTGATTTCCGCTTTTACGGCCCGGGACATCGCTGCGCTTGTCAAAAAACATCGCCCTGAGGCGGTGATCTGCACCCATCCGTTTCCAGCGGGGGCGGCTTCCTGGAGGAAGAAGCGCCACCCCGACGAATTCCTGTATTCGACGGTCATCACGGATTATTCCGTGCATCAGATGTGGATTTATCCGAACGTCGATTGCTACTTTGTGGCCCGGGAAGAAATGAAGACCGATTTGATCGCTGCGGGGCTTCCGGCGGAAAAGATATTTGTCACGGGAATCCCCGTCATTTCCAAGTTTCACTGTGAAGAGGACCGGGAGGCGCTTTTGGAGAGCCTCGGCCTGTCGTCTGAGCGGAAAACGGTGCTCCTGATGGGCGGCGGGCTGGGTATTGGCGGCCTCGACGCGGCGCTTCACACGCTGGAGCAGATGGCGGACCCGATACAGATGCTGGTGGTCGCGGGGAAGAATAAAGAACTGAAATTGCGGGCGGAGCAGCTGGCGCAGTCGTCCCGCCATACGATCCTCGTATGGGGATACTCTCCGCGGGTGCGCGAGTTCATGGCGATTGCGGATTTTATCATTACGAAGCCGGGGGCGCTGACCATCAGCGAGGCGCTTGCGTCCGAGCTTCCGATGCTTTTGCACGATCCGATTCCCGGCCCGGAAACGGAAAACGCCGTGTATATCGCTCGAAAGGGAGCCGCAATCTGGGCGAATACCGAGGAAAAACTCTCCGACGCGATAGAAGAGCTCCTGTCGTCGGAGGAGACGTTGGCCGCGATGCGCGCCCGCGCCCGTGAAATGAAAAAGCCGTATGCGGCGCGCGATATAGCGGAGCATTTTGCCGAGGCGTATGAACGATTTTCCGCCGAAGGGAGCCGATAGCAAGCCAACGCTTGTCATCTCCGCTTGGCGGCAGCCGCGATTGTCAGTGACGTGAATGGACGGACGAGGCGGTTCCTTAAAAAAATTCGTGGAAGACAGGCGGATTCGGCAGGGATTTTTTCCTTTGTCGCGAATAATTAGTATAGTTAGATACATTGAGCGTATTTGGGTGAGAATATGACGCTGAGAAAGCTGGAAAAACGGGAAGACGGCAACTTTGTGTGCCCTGAGTGTGGAAAGCCGCTTCGTTTCAAGGACGGCGAGACCGTGGCAGTGATAGACGGTCAGCTGGATATGGAGAATTATAAGCCGCGTTATATCTGCGATGACTGCCAGGTATATTATCGGTCCGTGCTGACGACGGATTATTACGACGTTTTTCCGTTGGACGACGCGGAACCGTCCGAGGAAGCGAACGGGGCCCCCGAGGCGTCTGCGGAGACGCCGCAGGGAAAAGGGCCGATTGCGTTGCCCAAGGAGCCGACGGGCAAAGAGAAATGCCCCGTCTGCGGAGGACTCCTCCGGTTTGTGGACGGCGGCGCGGTGCGTGTCGTCGACGGAAAAGTGGATATGGAGAACGTCAAGCCGAAGTATGAGTGCGACACTTGCGGCGTATTTTACCGTGAAGTACTGTCTTCGGGCTTTTATCTGCCGTATCCGCAGTTGGATGAAGACAAACCGCCTGCTTCCGCGTCCGAGCGGAAAGAGGGCGGTGATTCGCCGCAGAAGGAAGAGGCCGCGGCCGGCGGCAGGGATCCGATTGCGCTGCCCAAGGAACCGACGGGCAAAGAAAAATGCCCCGTCTGCGGAGGACTCTTCCGGTTTGTGGCTGGCGGCGCGGTGCGCGTCGTCAACGGGAAAGTGGATATGGAGAACGTCAAGCCGAAATATGAGTGCGATACCTGCGGCGTTTTCTATCGTGAAGTCTTGACGTCGGGGTTTTACGTTCCCTTCTCGCAGGAAGAAGAAGACAAACTTCCTTGAGAAAGCAGCGGTTTCTTGGGGGTTAGCGCTTCCTGCATTCCTCAAAACGCAAAAAAAAGCGCGGCGATTTCTTGTTTTTTTCTTGCAAATCGACCGAAATATTAGTATTATAGACAATAGGGATTTTGAACGTATGGGTTTTTACGCGAATCAGGCGGGAACTGAACGTCTTTGCCGCGCCTGCGCAAGGCGGAAACTGCGCCGCAGGATGAGAGTGAGCGCGTAAAACTTGATTTGCATGAAGCCGATATTGGCAGGAAAGGCGGGACAAAGCGGGTGGAGGAGAGAAAAGACGGTTGGATGCCCAATCTGTTTACCGTCATTGTTGTACTTTGGCTCCTCGGTTTCGGTTATAAATTTTATGTGCAGCAATCGCACTTGGACGAGGTTGCGGACGATCGCGCGGTGGCGGTTACGCGGCTGGAAGAGGCGCGGGCCCGCAACGCGGAGCTGAAGAAAGAGCGCGACAGCATGGATAAGCCGGAATTCATCGAGAAAGTCGCGCGGGAAGAATTGGGCATGACGCGGCAGGAAGAAATGCCGTATATTCCGGGAAAGAAATGACCGTTTCGCCGTTGACAGGCATGGAATGGCAAGGGTATAATAAATCGGATTTCATATAACGTTCATTTTTAATGTTTTGAGGAGGCGCGATTTTGTCGATTGAAGTTGGCGGCGTGGTGGAAGGTACAGTCACCGGCATTACGAAGTTTGGCGCATTCGTCGATTTGACGGATGGAAAAGTGGGACTCGTTCACATCTCGGAGGTGGCGGACGTCTATGTCAATGACGTCAAAGACTTTCTGAAAGTGGGGCAAAAAGTCAAAGTCAAAATTTTGAGTGTGGACGACCACGGCAAGATCGGTCTTTCCATCAAGCGTTTGCAGCCGAAGAAGCCGGAAGCTCCGACGGGGATGCCCGCGCAGTCTTCCAGCCCGGCGCGCCGTCCTGTCGGCAACGATTTTCGCGGCAGACCGGCTGGACGTTATCCGGCGGGGCCGGTATCCTTTGAGGACAAGCTTTCCAAGTTCCTGAAGGACAGCGACGAACGGCTGACCGATCTTCGCAGGAAAACAGATTCCAAGCGCGGCGGCCGCGGCTCCAGACGTTCCGGCTGACAGATAAAACAAAGCACTCTGCAAAGAGTGCTTTTCTTGGTTTACGGGAGAATGCAGATGGAGTTAGAGAGCCGCGTTGACGCTTTTGTGCGGCGGCATGGGATTTTTTCCATGGGCAGCCGCATCGTCGTCGCCTGTTCGGGCGGTCCGGATTCTTTGGCGCTGGCGTCGGTTCTGTTGGCGCTTCGGGATAAATGGTGTCTTTCGCTTCGGATTGCGCATTTTGAGCATGGGATACGGGGCGCGGCTTCTGTGGCCGACGCCGACTTCGTGCGGGCTTTCGCCGAGGCGCATGGGGCCCCCTGCGACGTCGTTTGCGAGGATATTCCCGCTTATGCCGCGCGGGAAGGCCTCTCTCTGGAAACGGCGGCGAGAAACCGACGATACGCTTTCCTGGAACGAACGGCGCGCATGATGGGCGGGGACGCCCTGATTGCCACCGGGCATCATGCGGGAGATCAGGCGGAAACAGTGTTGATGCATCTGCTTCGGGGGAGCGGGAGCGACGGGCTTGCGGGCATGCGTCCGCGGCGGGGAAATCGCATTCGTCCGCTGCTTTGCGTTTCGAGGCAGGACGTCCTTCGATATTTGGAAGAGAAGGGCTTGGAGCCGCGGTGGGATGAAACGAATTTCCATGCCGACGCTGCGCGGAACCGCGTGCGATTGGAGCTCCTGCCTGCGCTTCGCCGGTACAGCCCATCCGTTGACGACGCGTTGTGCCGACTGGCCGACGCGGAGGCGGAGATCGTCGATTTCTTGCGGCAGTCGGCGGACGCGGTATGGGAAACCGTGGCGGAGCGTCGGGACGGGACGGTATGCCTCCGTCGGGAAGCGTACGGGGCGCAGCCCGTCGCCGTTCGGAAAGCGCTCTTGCGCAGGCTGGCAGAAGAAATCGGACTTCGGCAAAGCCTGTTCCATTCGCATTACGAGGCTCTCGATGCGTTTTGCTGCTCCGGCGAGACCGGGAAGCGCTTGGCGCTGCCGCAGAACAAGACTGCAGAATGCCGGTATGGCGAAGTGCTTTTCCGCGACGGGGCGGAAGCGCCGGCAGAATGGGGAGAAACGGAATTATCACTTTCGGGAACTACGCGGATCGAGGCCGTCGGGCTGACAATCTGCGCTTCGCCGTGGAAGCCGGGAGCTGCGATTTCCGATGCGGAGGCCGTCATCGACGTGGATGCGCTGCAGCAGCCTTTGATCGTGAGAAGGAGACGGGACGGTGATTCTTTTCGGCTCGAAGGCGGCGGACGGCAGAAGGTGAAAGAGCTTCTGATCGACAAAAAGGTGCCGAGGGCGCTTCGCGACCGCGTGCCGATTTTTACGGCGGGCGGGGAGATATTCTGGATCGGCGGCGTCCGTCGGGCGGCTATTGCGCTTGTAACGGAAGAAACAAAGCGGGCTGTCGCTTTGCGTATGGTATGGGACGACACACAGAAGGGAGAGGAACGGCTATGATGACTGATGATTTGAAGAGCGTTCTTTACACGGAGGAGCAGATTGCGAAACGGGTCGCGGAGATGGGGGCGGAGCTGACTCGGGACTATGCGGGCAAGAATCCGATTGTCGTCGGCATCCTGAAGGGCGCGTCCATATTCACGACCGATATCGTCCGTAAGATCGAAACGCCGATGCAGCTTGACTTCATGGTCGTGTCGAGCTACGGCGCGGGAACCAAGACCAGCGGGACGGTCAGGATTCGCAAGGACATGGATGCGGACGTCCGGGACCGTCATGTGATCATTTGCGAGGATATCATTGACTCAGGCGTCACGATGAGCAACCTGTTCGCGATGCTTGAAACGAGAAAGCCCGCCAGCCTCCGGCTCTGCGCGCTGCTCTCGAAGCCCGCGCGGCGGGAAGTCGATGTGAAGATTGATTACTGCGGCTGGGAAGTGCCGGATGAGTTCCTCGTCGGCTACGGTCTCGATTACGCCGAGCGTTATCGGAACCTTCCCTGCATCGGCATCCTGAAGCCGGAAATTTATTCTTGAGAAATCATCGGATAAAAATTCCAGCGCTTGCGGGGGATGGCGGAAAAGACCGCAGGGAAGGGCCGGTTCGGCGATTTCTCTGTTGGGGAGGACGTTCATGTGGAGGAAATGAAAAATCGGGGCGTTCTGATTGCCGGGGGAACGTCTGGCATCGGGCTTGCGGCGGCGCGGATTTTTCTTTCGGAAGGCGCGCGGGTGGTTTTGGCGGGCCGGAACGCCGCCCGGGGCGAAGCTGCGCTTCGGGACTTGGCGGGCGGCGAGCGGGCGTCTTTCATATCCGCTGACCTGCGGGAGCCTTCAGCCTGCGGCGCGCTGGCGAGACAGGCGAAGGAACGGCTGGGGCGGCTGGACGTGTTGATGAATTCCGCCGGCGTCTATCGGGAAGAAGCGGCGGAAGAGCTGACGGAAGCCTCCTACGCGGAGGTCATGGATACGAACGTCAAGGGCACGATGTTTTTGTCGCGCGCGGCCCTGCCGTTTTTACGGGAGACGAAGGGGAATATCGTCAACGTGGCCTCGGACGCGGGGGTGCAGGGAAATTACCTGTGCAGCCTCTATTGCGCCTCCAAGGGGGCGGTGGTGCTGTACACCCGCGCGCTGGCGATAGAAGCGGCGCGTTTCGGCGTACGCGTGAATTGCGTCGCGCCGGGGGACGTGCTGACGCCCATGACGGAAGCGCAGATTCAAAAAGCGCCGACAAGGGAGGAAGGCCTGTCCGCGATGGCCTCCGTTTATCCGTTGGGGCGCATCGGAACGGCGGAGGAAATCGCTGCGGTGGCGTATTTCCTTGCGTCGCCGAAAGCGTCCTTCGTGACCGGCGCGTGCTGGAGCGTGGACGGCGGACTCACCGCGTGAGCGGCCAAGATTGAAATTGAATAAAAAGACGATAAAAACGGAGAGCGAATGAACGCCCTCCGTTTTTTGCTGCGGCGGTATGAAATGATTTTGCAAAAGGCGCGGCTGTCAGTCCCTGCCGTTCGTAAGGGTTACGCCTTCCCGTCCAAAAGTTCATAAAACGCGTCGTCGAACACGTCGAAATATGCATTGAGATTCTGGTTCCATTTTGGAGACGCTCCGTAAAAACGCCGGCCGTACGTAATGTAAAACGCGGCTTCGCCGATAAACATCGCCTTGCCCGATTCCGCGCTGCTGCCGTCCGGCGGCATATAGCGCCAATCGCCCGCGGAATTCTCCACGAACATTTTCCCCTCGTCCTCGTCATAGCGCAGCCGATACAAATCAATGGAACGCGGCACGATATCGTTGTTGTGCACCTGCGGCGCGCTCAGGACGAGAATGCGGAGGATATACTGGGGCGGAGCGTCCAGCTCCACATAGACGGAGTGCTTGTCCAGGTGCCAGGCCAATTCCTGATGTCGCCAAATACAGGGATAATTCTCATGATCCCAAAGATATTGATGCGTCCGTGCAGAAGCGTTGCTCTGGGCGGGAAGAATCAGGGAGCGCCTGAGTTCCTCGTCGTTTGCGTCGCCTCCGTAGGGAATGCCGAAAAGCTGCCGGTAGATGCACTTGAACTTATAGAAGTCGGGCAGCCGATAATATACGTCCCCGTTTTCCTTCAGCGCTCCTTCGACTGTCGCTTGGTCGTACGGGTTGTAGATTGCACACCATTTCTGGCTGTAATCGTCCCAGACCTGCAATTCCCCTCCGGATTCCTCATTCTTGCGAAACCGGCATTCGTAAGGATAATCATGGGAGGGATATTTGGGCTCATGGATGTATTCGGCGGAAATCTCGAAGCTGTCCGCATTCCCCGAAATCAACGTGCAGGAATCCAAATCGAGGTAATGGCGATAATTTTCCAGCGCGTATACCAACGGATAGCGAGGATTGCCGTCCAGGAAAAGAGGTTCCTCTGCGCGGCACAGGCAGGGGAGAAAGGTTGCGGCTAAAAACGCGGCAGCGAGAACGCTTCGGCGAATCAGCATGTTCGAATCACTCCATAACGAATCGTTGTTTCCTTGATTGGCGGTCGATTCCGCAGACCGGATGACAGGGCGAGCGGAAGACCCTTATGATTGTAACATCGTATTCATCGATTGACAAATCCTTCTTTGTGCACATGCAAAAATTTACCCCGTGGGAATAGGCATTTGCGCGATGTAATAAAACTGAGGCAAGAAATACTTTCTTTCTTGTCTCAGTTTTTTTGCATGGGGACTTTTCTTGTCATTCGCCCCTGCAAAATTTGTCCCGCGGATTTTGCCTTGTCCTTCCATATATGCTATACTTACAAATTAAGCGGTCTGATACAGGACGTCCTCTTTAGGCGACGGCGCGGGCTGCCGGAAGTTTGTTTGCAAATCATTGGAGGGGAAAGCCGAAATGGAGAAATACAACCCGAAGGAAATCGAACAGAAATGGCAAAAGAAGTGGGCGGATGAGGAGACCTACAAGACGGAAGCCGATCCCTCGCTGAAAAAGTATTACGTGCTGGAAATGTTCCCGTACCCGTCGGGGAATCTTCACATGGGACACGTCCGCAATTATTCCATCGGCGACGTGCTGGCGCGGTACAAGCGCATGGCGGGCTTCAACGTGATCCATCCGATGGGATACGACGCCTTCGGCATGCCCGCGGAAAATGCCGCCATCAAGCACGGCGTCCGTCCGTCGGACTGGACCTTCTCGAATATCGAAAACATGACGCGGCAGCAGCAGACGATGGGCCTTTCCTACGACTGGGACCGCGAGGTGGAGACCTGCCGCCCCGATTATTACCGCTGGACGCAGTGGCTCTTCGAGCTTTTCTACAAGCGCGGTCTTGCCTACAAGAAAGCGGCGTCGGTGAACTGGTGCGACACCTGCGGCACGGTGCTGGCCAACGAGCAGGTCGTGGACGGCAAATGCTGGCGCTGCGATTCCGAAGTGCATAAGAAGAGCCTTTCCCAGTGGTTCCTGAAAATCACCGACTACGCCGACGAGCTCTTGAAGGACCTTGAGCTTTTGAAAGGCTGGCCGGAGCGCGTCAAGACGATGCAGGACAACTGGATCGGCCGCAGCGAGGGCCTGGAGTTCGCCTTTGATTTCCCGGCCATCGGCGAAAAGATTCCCGTTTACACCACACGTCCGGATACGGCCTTCGGCGTCACGTTCCTGGCGCTGGCTGCCGAGCATCCGCTGGTGGAAAAGATCTGTGCGGACAATCCGAAGGCGGCGGAGATCAAAGCCTTCTGTGAGAAGGCCCGCAATCAGTCCGAGATGGAGCGCACCTCCGAGACTTCGGAAAAAGAGGGCATTTTCACCGGGCTCTGCTGCGTGAATCCGTTCAACGGAAACGAAGTGCAGATCTGGGTCACGAACTATGTGCTGGCAGAGTACGGTACCGGCGCGGTCATGGGCGTTCCGGCGCACGACCAGCGCGACTGGATGTTCGCGACGAAATACAATATCCCGAAAATCCTGACCATCCAGCCGAAGGGGCAGACGCTGAACCTCTCGGAAATGGACGCCGCCTATGTGGAAAAAGAGGGCGTGCTGGTCAACTCCGATAAATTCGACGGCATGGAAATGCACGCGGCTTTGAGCGCGATCATGGACGAGGCGGAGGCGAAGGGTTTCGGCAAGCGCCGTGTCAATTACCGCCTGCGCGACTGGCTGATTTCCCGTCAGAGGTATTGGGGCGCGCCGATTCCGATCATCCATTGCCCGCATTGCGGCGAGGTACTGGTGCCGGAGGAAGAGCTTCCCGTCAAGCTGCCGGAGAACGTGAAATTCGAGCAGGGAGCTGTATCGCCGCTGGCGCAGTGCGAGGAATTCGTTAACGTCAAATGTCCGAAGTGCGGCGCCGACGCGAAGCGCGAGACGGACACGATGGACACCTTCATCTGCTCGTCGTGGTACTATCTGCGCTATACCGACCCGCACAACGAAAAAGAACCGTTCGCGAAGGATAAGGTCAATTACTGGGGGCCGGTGGACCAATACATCGGCGGCATCGAGCATGCGATCCTGCATCTCCTGTATTCGCGCTTCTTCACGAAAGTCTTGCGCGACGCTGGGCTGGTGGATTTCGACGAACCGTTTACGAACCTCCTGACGCAGGGCATGGTCATCAAGGACGGCTCGAAAATGTCGAAGTCCAAGGGCAACGTGGTATCGCCGGAGGAAATCATCGCGAAGTACGGCGCGGACACGGCGCGCCTCTTCATCCTGTTCGCCGCGCCGCCGGAACGCGATCTTGAGTGGAGCGATCAGGGCGTCGAGGGCGCGTGGCGGTTCCTGAACCGCGTCTGGCGCATCGTCGGGCAGTTCGCGCCGCTGGTTAAGGAAGGAAAGGACGACTACGACGTCTCGAAGCTGACGAAGGAGGAAACGGCGCTCCGCCGCACGCTGCATCAGACCGTGGCGAAGGTCACCGACGATGTGGAGACCCGCTTCACCTTCAATACGGCCATCAGCTCCATCATGGAGCTGGTCAACGAGCTTTACACGTTCCAGGAAGTTGAGAATGTGAACGCGGGGCTGATCCGCGAGGTCGTGCTCGGCCTCGTCAAGCTGCTGGCTCCGTTCTCGCCGCATATCACCGAGGAGATGTGGAGCGAGATCGGCGGCGAGGGCAGCGTCCATGCGCAGAAGTGGCCGACCTACGACAAGGAAGCCATGAAGGAAAGCGAAGTCGAGATCGTGCTGCAAATCAACGGCAAGGTGCGCGACCGTATCGTCGTCCCGGCGGAGCTGGACAAGACGGCGATGGAAAAAGCGGCGCTGTCGCAGCCGAAGGTGCAGCAATACACCGAGGGCAAGACCGTGGTGAAAGTCGTCGCGGTGCCGGGCAAGCTCGTCAACATTGTAGTGAAATAAGAAAGAAGGCAGGGGGACGTCATGGCAGAAACGATTTGGTCTGTTTTTCCACCGATTCTGACCATTGTGCTGGCGTTGATGACGAAGGAAGTCTATATGTCGCTTCTGATCGGCATTTTCTCCGGGGCGATGCTCTATTCCAATTTCAATGTCATCCAGGCGATTCTGACGATGTTCGCGGTCATGGAGGAAAAGGTCGGCGGAAACGTCAATATTCTCGTATTCCTCGTCATCTTAGGCATCCTTGTCGCGGCGATTTCCCGCTCCGGCGCGACGGAGGCTTACGGCAGATGGGCGGGGGAACGCATCCACGGAAAGCGCAGCGCGCTTTTCCTGACGGCGTTCCTTGGCATGATCATTTTCATCGACGATTATTTCAACTGTCTGACGGTGGGAACGGTCATGCGGCCGATTACGGATCGATTCAAGGTCTCGCGGGCAAAGCTCGCCTATATCATTGACGCGACGGCGGCGCCCGTCTGCATCCTCGCACCTGTCTCGAGCTGGGCGGCGGCCGTCGGTTCGTCGCTTCCCGAGGGGACTTCCATTGACGGCTTTGCGCTGTTCCTGCGGACGATTCCCGTGAACCTTTACGCGATCCTGACCATGCTGTTCATGCTGTTCATCGCTTGGTCGGGACGCGACTTCGCGACGATGGGCGAGTTCGTCCGCCGCAATCGCGAGAAGTTCATCGTTCCAAAGGAATACGCGGAGGAGAAGGAGAGAAACAGTCGTACCCTGATTGGACAGGGAACGGTGCTCGACCTGGTACTCCCGATTTTCGTCCTGATCTGCGCCTGTGTTTTCGGCATGCTTTACACGGGCGGCATCCTGGAAGGGAAAACCGTCGCTGAAGCGTTCGCCGACTGCGACTCGGCAAAATCGCTGGTGCTCGGCTCCTTCATCACGTTCGTGTTTATTGCGTTCCTGTATCTTTTGCGCGGCGTGCTGCGTTTCGACCAGTTCTGCGAAAGCTTCGTGCTGGGCTTCAAGGCCATGGTTCCTGCCGTTTTCATTCTCTGCCTTGCGTGGACCATGTCGGGCATCGTCAGCGACAAGTATTTGAACCTCGGCGGATACGTCGGGCAGCTCGTACAGGTGAATTCTGCGGTGGGGCTTTTCCTTCCGGCGATATTTTTCCTCGTGGCCGGATTCCTCGCGTTTTCCACCGGCACGTCCTGGGGCACCTTCGGAATCCTGATTCCGATCGCTGTGGCCGTCGTCGGGCTGGATCAGTATGAGCTGCTGGTGCTGATGGTGGCGGCGGTGCTTTCCGGCGCGGTGGCGGGCGACCACGCTTCGCCGATCTCCGACACGACCATCCTTGCGTCGGCGGGTGCGCAGTGCAACCACATCGACCATGTGGGCACCCAGATTCCGTATGTGCTTCTCGTTTGCGTGTGCAGCTTTGTCGGCTACGTCGTGGACGGCTTCACGAGGAACGGCTTCGCCGGCCTTGCAGTGGGAATCGCGCTGCTGGCGGCCTGCTGTTTCTTCATCCGCTCGAAATTCGAGCCGGTCGAGGTGGACGCGGAGTAAATTTCTGTATGGCAGGCGCGGGTGAAAAAATCGCCCGCGCCTTTTCTGTGTATTGCAAAACGATGGGAGTTTGGATATAATATTTTTGGCGTTTTCATGAAATAAAGAAACGACGCATGCTTTAGATGGAGGGGAAAGACAATGAAGAAATTATTAGCGGTCCTGATGCTGGCGGCGCTCGCCTGCGGCCTGTTGGCCGGCTGCGGCGGCGGGCAGAAACCGGCGGAAAAGAAAGAGGCTGCGAAGCCAATCGTGCTTGGTCTCGACGACAATTTCCCGCCCATGGGATTCGTGGACGAAAACAACAAGATTGTCGGCTTTGACATCGACCTCGCGACGGAAGCCGCGAAACGTCTGAACACGAAAGTGGACTTCAAGCCCATCGACTGGGCCAGCAAAGAGGCGGAGCTGAAGAGCGGCCGCGTCGATATGCTTTGGAACGGTCTCGACATCACCGAGAAGCGCAAGGAAAATATCCTGTTCAGCGATCCGTACATGAACAACCGTTTCATCATCTTCCGCGCGGCGAACAAGAATGCGGACATCAAGGATGAGGCGTCGCTGGCCGGCAAGATCGTCGCCACGCAGAGCGGCGGCGGCACCATCGAGGAATATCTGGACGGCAAGCCGGATCTGACGGGCACGTTCAAGGAATACAAGAAATATCAGGATTATCTCTCCGCCTTTATGGATCTGGAGAACGGCCGCATCGACGCGGTCGTCTGCGACGAGATCATCGGCCGCTATTACATCAGCAAGCACCCGAACAAGATCGAGGCGGTGGACGTGACGGTCGGCCCCTCCGCGCAGTTCGGCGTCGGCTTCCGCAAGGAAGACAAGGAGCTTCGCGACAAAGTGCAGAAGGTTCTCGACGAAATGCGCAAAGACGGCACCATGGCGAAAGTCTCGCAGAAATGGTTCGCCGCGGACATCACGAAGATCGACAAGAAGTAATCGGTAAAACGACATAAGAAAAGGACTGCCGCGATGCAGTGACTCCCAAAAGTCAGACCAAAATGTGACGGATGGGATCAGTACACGACGGCAGTCCTTTTTTCTGTCCGCACACCATTTGCAGGCTTTGTACTACCAGTTCAGCTCATACAGACTGAAAACGGGAATATGCGCGATACCTCGGTCCAGATCGGCGTCCCCTGCGTATTTGAATCCGCTTTTCTCGTAAAGCTTTTGGGCGGGGGCGTTGCCCGGAACAATATCCAAACGGAACGCCTTGTATCCCTTTGACTTGGCCTCTTCCGTGCAGAACCGGACAATCTCCGCGCCCAATCCCTTTCCTTGCAGCTCCGGCGAGATCGCCAGCGCGTGCAGGACCATGTATTCCCCGTCCGGGATATGGCGCGCCCATTTTCCTTTTTGGTAGTTTCCCTGGGGATTGTCGTTGAGGACGAACGCGCCGGCCAGTTTCCGCCCTTCCATGCAGACGTACTGCTCCCCGGCCATGGTGCTTTCCCGCACAAAACTTTCGGACGGGTAAATCTTGTACATCCACTTCGGGTAATTGATATGATTGTCCAGCCACCAGACGATTTCGTCATAAAACGCCCCGACCTCGACGATCTCCGTTTCACGGCATTTTCGTATTTGCATGATGTCTTTCGCCCTTCCGGTAAATCAGGGACATTCCTGTCCGCCGTCATTATAGCACGTTTTGTCCAGCCGCGTTATTCGCCCGCCGGATTTTGGCGTGTTTTTTCCGGGGGAAATGGAAAGCGGCGGAAAAGTCTTTTCTTTTCTGCGAGCGAGCGAGAAAAGATGAAAAAAATTCTATACTCCGCTACGAAGATGAGATATAATAAATAAGATTTTTGTACAATGGAGGAGAAGCTATGAAAATTGTAGTCACAGTCGTAGGCAAAGACCGCGTCGGCATCATCGCCACGGTCAGCAGCCTTTTGGCGGAAAACAAGGTGAACATCCTGAGCATCAACCAAAATATCATGGACGGCTTTTTCAATATGGTCATGCTGGCGGAGACCACCGACGACGCCGTGAAATTGGGCGAGTTGGCTGCGCAGCTCAAAAAGAAGGGCGAGGACATCGGCGTTGAAATCAAGGCGCAGCATCAGGACATCTTCAACGTGATGCACACAGTGTAAGGGAGGCTTGTTGGTTTGATTACGGTTGACGATATTATGGAAACAAACCGGATGATCACCGAGAACAAGCTCGACGTCCGGACCATCACGATGGGGATTTCCCTCCGCGGATGCTCCCATCCGAATATCAAGCAGTTTTGCGACAATGTATATGACCGCATCACGACCGCGGCGGAATTCCTCGTCAAGACGGGGGAGGACATCGAGGCGGAATACGGCATCCCCATTATCCATAAGCGGGTGTCGGTGACGCCGATCGCCATCGCGGCGGAGGCATGCAAAACGGACAGCTACGTGCCGGTGGCGGAAACGCTGGACAAGGCGGCAAAGGAAGTCGGCGTGAATTTCATCGGCGGCTTCTCGGCGCTGGTGGAAAAAGGCTTCACCAACGGCGACCGCATTTTGCTTCAGTCTATCCCGCAGGCGCTGGCCTCCACCGATCTCGTCTGCTCGTCGGTCAATCTCGCCTCGACGAAGGCGGGCATCAATATGGACTGCGTGCGTGAAATGGGCGACATCATCAAGCGCACGGCGGAGCTGACCCGCGACCGGCAGGCGATTGGCTGCGCGAAATTGGTCGTATTCGCCAACGCGCCTGGGGACAATCCCTTCATGGCGGGCGCGTTCCACGGCGTCAGCGAGGCGGAAACGGTGGTCTCCGTCGGCGTCAGCGGCCCCGGCGTGGTCAAGCACGCGCTGGAAGACAAGAAAGGCGCGGACTTCACGGAAATCGCGGAAACGGTGAAGCGCACGGCGTTCAAGATTACCCGCGTCGGTCAGCTCGTAGCGCGGGAAGCGTCGCGGCGGCTCGGCGTTCCTTTCGGCATCATCGACCTCTCGCTGGCCCCGACGCCTGCCGTCGGCGACAGCGTGGCGAACGTATTGGAAGAGATGGGCCTCGAAAGCTGCGGCGCGCCGGGAACGACGGCGGCGCTGGCGCTCTTGAACGACGCGGTGAAAAAGGGCGGCCTGATGGCGTCGTCCCACGTCGGCGGTCTCTCCGGCGCCTTCATTCCGGTCAGCGAGGACGCGGGCATGATCGACGCCGTGAACTGTGGCAGCCTGTCGCTGGAAAAACTGGAAGCGATGACCTGCGTCTGCTCCGTGGGCCTCGACATGATCGCCATCGCGGGCGATACCCCGGCGGCGACGATCTCGGGCATCATCGCGGACGAGGCGGCCATCGGCATGATCAACAATAAGACCACGGCGGTGCGCGTGATTCCCGTGCCAGGCGCGAAAGTCGGCGACTCGGTGGAGTACGGCGGGCTTTTGGGCTCCTGCCCGGTCATGCCCGTCAAGAGCGAATTCAGCTCGGAGGCGTTCATCGCCCGCGGCGGCCGCATCCCGGCCCCGATTCGGAGCCTGACGAACTAAAGAAATATTCACGCATCAAAAAAGACCATTGCTCTCACTGGGGCAATGGTCTTTTTATGCGGGAAAAGAAAATCACATAAAAACGTATAATCGTGTGAAAAAAATCACGGGATTATATAAATTCTTATCTAAATTGCCAATGCGCACATAAAATGATATAATTATGTGAAATAAATCACAGGATTATATAAAATAGGGTGATAACATGGAACGTTTAGCAATGGAGCAACTGAAGAATTGGAAAGAGTCGCCTCATCGAAAACCGTTATTGCTTCAAGGTGTGCGGCAATCGGGAAAAACTTGGCTTCTCAAAGAATTCGGGCGGAGATATTACAAGAATACCGCATATTTTAATTTCGACGAAAACGAGGAGTACAAGCAATTCTTTGAGACGACGAAGGACGTCCGGCGCATTGTGCAAAACTTGGCGATGGCGGGCGGTCAGACTATTTTACCGGGCGAGACGTTGCTGATTTTTGATGAAATACAAGACGCGCCTAAGGTTTTAGGCGCGCTCAAATACTTTTGTGAAACCGCGCCGGAATATCATGTTGCGGCGGCGGGCTCGCTTTTAGGAGTCGCTTTGGCGAAGCCGTCGTCCTTTCCCGTGGGGAAGGTAGAGTTCCTTTTTATCCATCCGATGAATTTCACGGAGTTTTTGATGGCGAACGGCGACACAAATTTCGTGCGGTATTTAGCCGAGGTCGATACGCTGGAGCCTCTACCCGACGCTTTTTTCCTGCCGCTCGTCGAAAAGCTCAAAATGTATTATGTGACCGGGGGAATGCCGGAAGCGGTGCTGCGCTGGACGGACGAACGCTCCACGGAAGCAGTGCAAAGCGTATTGTTTCAGATTTTGGAAGCCTATGAGCGGGATTTCACCAAGCATCCGGACACGAAGGAATATCCGAAACTCTCTTTGGTTTGGAGGTCATTGCCCTCCCAACTTGCGCGGGAGAACAAACGCTTTCTCTACAAGGTGGTCAAAGAAGGGGCGCGCGCCCGCGAATATGAGGACGCGGTGGGGTGGCTGGTGAATGCGGGACTTGTACATAAAATCTATCGTGTAACAAAGCCCAACCTACCGCTTTCCGCTTACGACGACCTGAGCGCTTTCAAGATTTATGTGGCGGATGTGGGTTTGCTCCGTCGCATGGCGCAGCTTGCACCTTCAGCATTTGCGGAGGGAAACCGACTTTTCACCGAATTCAAGGGCGCGTTGACGGAAAACTACGTGCTGACCGCACTTTTGCCGCAGTTTGAAGAGGTCCCGCGTTATTGGTCGCAAACCAATCCGTCCTACGAAGTGGATTTCCTCGTACAGCAGGACAATGCGATTATCCCCTTTGAAGTCAAAGCGGAAACAAATCTGAAAAGTCGCAGTCTGCAAAAATTCAAGGAACTGTTCAGCGAGGAAATCGGTCTTCGCGTGCGGTTGTCGTTGGATAATCTGAAATTTGACGGCGGCGTACTGAACGTGCCGCTTTTCATGGCGGATCAAGCGGGACGGCTCGTCAAGATGGCGAGAGAATCGTATTAATTTAGCTAATCATTGTATTGGGAGGCTTTTTGAATGTCTAATGAAGCAGTCGGAGCTTATATTTCATCTGTTACATTTAATAATGGTGAGCGGCTCAATGTAAATGCTGATGATATAGTAGTTTTTGTAGGACCCAATAATGCAGGAAAGAGTCAATCTTTACGCGATATATACTTTTTGGCAGCCAGTCAGATGCAGAATGTAGTTATATCAAACATAGAAGTGAACAAATATCCTAAAAAAATTGAATCTCTTTTAGAGACTCTTTCGGCAGGAATTAAAACACGTAATTATACACAATATCGGTTTCTTCAATGGAGTCTAACACTTAATGATGATTCGGAACAACGGTTTCAACGATGTTCAGATTATGGGGGATTTCGAGAACTTTTTATAGCAAATTTGAATACTACTAACCGATTGCAGATATGTTCCCCTGCACAGATTATTAATCGAACTGCGCAAAAACAAAATCCTATTCATTTTGCTGCGTTTGATGGTGAGTATCGTAAATGGCTTTCGGATAATTATAAAAAGGCATTTGGAGAGGAATTGATTCCCAATACACAATTTGGTGCAACGATTCCTCTATGTATAGGTGATAATGTAAAATTGCCAAGGGAGTATGATGACGAACAGACAAGGCTGGAGGAATATGCAAAGATTCTTTCTAAATATAAGCAGGTACAAGATCAAGGCGATGGCGTAAAAAGTTTCACTGGGATTTTGTTGTATTTGATGCTGCATCATTATTGTACATATCTCATAGATGAGCCTGAAGCGTTTCTTCATCCGCCACAGGCGCGTATTATGGGACAAATACTTGGGCAATCGTTATCTGCTCATCAGCAGGCTTTCATTGCTACGCATAGCGAAGAGCTAATCAAGGGCTTGCTCGAAACTTGTTCACAGAGGATTAAACTCGTAAGGATTACGCGACAAAAGGATATCAATTGTTTTTCTGTTTTAAACAATCAAGATGTTGAAATGGTTTGGAATGACTCTTTGTTACGATATTCCAATATCATGAGTAGTTTGTTTTATAAAAACGTAGTGCTTTGTGAAAGCGATTCGGATTGTAAGATGTATTCCATTATCGAAGGGCACCTTAAGGAAAAAGAAGGAAAATATTCTGAAACGCTGTTTATTCATTGTGGTGGAAAACATAGGATGGCAAAGGTAGTAAAGGCTCTCCGTAAGTTGGGGATCAATGTAAAATTAATTCCTGATATTGACGTATTAGATAATGAATCGGTATTCAAGGGAATTATTGAAGCGGTGGGGAAAAAGTGGGATGCTGTTTCAAAAGATTACCGTATATTGATTTCAAATTTGAGAAGCTCACAGGCGGACATAAGAAAGGATGAGATAGTTAGGTTGCTGCAATCTGTTCATAATGATATTTTGTCGGATGAAGAAATTAAAAATTTGAATGCCGCTATTCGTAAGCCATCTAAATGGAATGAGATAAAGAAAGCCGGAAAGAAAGCAATCCCAAGCGGTGGTGCAACACAAGCATTTGAGCGTATTGACGATGCATTAAGAAAAGAAGGTGTATTTTTAGTTCCTGTTGGGGAATTAGAAGGCTTTATTAAATCGGTAGGCGGTCATGGGCCCGAATGGGTAAATGCTGTTTTGGAGGAAAACTCTGATTTGGATAGTGATCAATATAAGGAAATTCGTGAATTTATAAAAGGTTTGGCTGTATAATGAAAGCTCTGTGTATTGGGCGACGGTATCGCTTACTACCGTGGGGTATGGGGATATCTACCCAACAACCACGGCGGTCGCGTGATTCCCGTGCCGGGCGCGAAAGTCGGCGACTCGGTGGAGTACGGCGGGCTTTTAGGCTCCTGCCCGGTCATGCTCGTAAAGAGCGAATTCAGCTCGGAGGCGTTCATCGCCCGCGGCGGCCGCATCCCGGCCCCGATCCGGAGTTTTACGAATTGACTTGAATTAGGAAATAGAAAAAGACCATTGATCTCAAAGTGGAAAAATGGTCTTTTTTGATGCGTGGAAAAGAATTTATCTATCGACCAGCGTCTGCAATTCATCTATAGTTTTTGTGATGCCCCGCCTGGATTCCATTTGCTTAGCGGACCGCTTCAAACGAGCCATATTTTTCTCGCTGTAGAACGAATCGGATGCGGCGGCAATCTCAAAGGGAATCTTTTTTCACGGAGGGCCGCCTTGATGAATACGTTGATTGCTGTGGACATGCTCATTCCGATTTAGTTGCAGAAATCTTCAAACTGAAGTTTGGCTTCCGGTTCAACGCGTACATTGCCATATTGCCACCTCCTGTATAGCATATTGTATTATAAAGATGATACAGTGTGCATGGATGTTTAATCTTCAAGGAGGAGGCTATCGGTTATTTGGGTTAACTGGGTAAGTGCTTTTTGCTATGCCATTCTTGTTACTTCCTTAATAAATGCATTTATATCCTTCGGTATATCAAGTGATATTTTTACTAAATCAGTTGAGCTTAAATTGTTAATGTTTTGGCCTTTCTTTGAAAATACATATTCCCGAAATCTTTTTGATAGTAGCCTATAATAAATTGCCTTAGCAAGTTTTTTATCCTTGCACCTGATTATGCCCAAAAATCCTCCAATCATGAAATTAGTATCCTTATTCACGTATGCAACTTTGCCTAAATGTTTAAGACTTCCACTAGACATTGATATTACAATGTCACCTTTTTGGGCTATTATTGATTTATTAATTTTATAGTGTTCATGCAAATAGACTAATTTAGTGTCATAAGTGAGAGTTCCAGTTTTTAAATCAATATTGCTTGCTGTAAGAACAACATTTTTCGTTATATAGGGTACTTCGTCTGATTTGTCGTAAATCAAACCAGGCAAATAACTCGCCTCTGATTTTTTAATCAGTTTTTCCAAGGTGATTTTTGTAGATTCATATTCATCTATAACGTCACCGATGGGAGAGATGCTGTCGATTTTGATAGTTTTACTTGTCAGCCATTTTGACGGAGGGGAAAGAAGATAGTCATTATATTCAGTTAACATTTCATCAATGGAAATGTATTGACAATATTTAGCCAATTCGTCTTGGATATCCATTGTTTTACCATTAAACAATTCGTGAATCACATTTGCTATATCACCATCACTATAATCACCGTTAATTGCAGTTAGTATCCCATAATTCTTTTCAACAAGTTCTTCTTTTCCCCTTCCTTTTGAAAATCTATAACCTTGGAAATATTCCTGTTTTTTCTTTTCTCCTGAAAAGCCCACAACAATATCATGATCATAAGATTCAACTAAATACTTACAAAATTGTGAGTCGATATCTGATGTGATATAGGTTCTTCTTTTAATATCGTCTAGAGCATTAACAATATTTGCATTATTCTTATCCTTGTTTGTTTTTTTTGCAAAAGCAAGTAATTCATTTTTTAATCTATCTTGCGATTTCTTTTGTGCAAAAACGATCACTGTTGTCGTATTTGTTGCGCTGAATGCTTTTTCACGCATTTCGATAAACGCATAAATATCAAAATTTATTAACAGTAGCTGTCGAGCACTGTTGTATATTGATTTCTTATTATTAAACAATGACATTGGGAAAATTAATCCGCAATATCCATTTGAGGAAAGAATTTGTAAAGCTCTTTCCAAAAAGAAACATTCAATCTCCGCACTATTTTTTGATAGTGATTTATTTAGTGAGAATGCATCCAAATTTTCTACAGTATTAAAAAAGCCTTCAACAGTAAACGGTGGATTCGAAACCAACAAATCAAAGTTAGCATTATAGTATTGCGGCGAAGAAATTTTAAGCTTATTTCGATAAACTCGATTTTTATAAAAATCTCCTAAACCATCTGTGCTAACAATATCTGCATCGCCATCACCGTTTAAGAACATAGCAATCTTTGTTGTTTTGGCCAAGCGGCTATCTTTTTCTATCCCATATATATATTCTTTTGCCCAATAGTAATTATTCCGCAAATTCTCAAAATTTCTTCTTTGTGGACCATTCAACTTCTTTATTTCTATACTATTAAAAGTTTTTTCAATCTCAAGAATTGCTTCTGTCAAAAAGTGCCCAGATCCACATGCATAATCTAAAGTGTATGGCAAAATATAAGGATTATGATTTAAGGCCTTTTTCTCAATTATTTTATTGATAGGCAATGAGCGTAACATAAATCTCGCAAGGGGATATGGTGTAAAAAACTGCCCTGATTCTTGCTTAAAGCCTTTATTCAACAGATTTTCGAAAAAATCGCCTAAAAACTGCTGTCGAGTAAAATATTTTATCTTATATTCTTGAAGGAGCTTAACAACTTCAATTAAAATTCCTGCATTATTATTAAAGTCATTTTCATTCAATATTTCTATAAATGAAAATTCTCTAACCGGAAATAGTACTCCATTCTTAAATTCGGAATAGAAATCTGATGAACACTCCAATCCTATATATTGTTGTAATGACGAATAATAAAGCTTACTTATTCGTGATACAAAAATATTTACATCATCAGAAAGCTTCCATTGAAAATCTAATACATCGTCTTCAGCTTTTGTTTCCTCATCATATATTTTGCATACGAAGAGATTAAAGAATATATTAAATGCATTAGATTTATCCGAAATGGCATGTCTTCTAAGAATTTCCATAAATCTGTTGTATAATTTAATTCCGTTTTCTCGATTCAAATCTTTTAACGTAGATTTCCTAAGATTAAACTCATCGCACTCGTAGGGCGCAATTCCCTTAGCAAACAATCCTATTGAATTGTAATGACCATCCCAACTCTTAAATATATCCTTGTCAGACCCCAGTTTCTCTAAATTTTGTGTGGAAATCTGATAAAACGCAAACTCATCTTTAGTTGCATCTGAAGCATAAACGCCAATAAGTGAAGGGGTTCTATCTTGAGCATAGTAGCTAAATATCTGGCTACCATTACGCTCAACACGCTTTATTTCGTCATCATATTCTTTTCCAATAGTCTTACATTCAATCATGAGCCATGGAATATTTTGTTTCTTTACAAGTACATCTAATCTTCCTTTATCTTTATGCCCCAAAGTAAATGTTTTTTCTAATTCAAGTTGATTTGGTTGGTAGCCTATTTTTAATAGTCGTATAACGCATTCAAGCTGTACAAGATATTCCTCTTTTGAAAAATTACAAATTCCTTGGTGCGAAACAATAATGTCATCGCCATAATTTATATATGAACTAGAAATCTGATTGTCTTGAATATCAAGACCACATTCAATAATATAATTATTAATCTCTAAAGAATATAAATTATTTGACTCGGCAAATCCAAGTTTTTCAAAAAAAACTCTTGCATAATCTAAAGATACCATTTTTTTTACCTCTTTCTTTAATCTAAACTATCTATCATAATATTTTTCGACGCCGGCAGTAAAATTCCTTTGACAGCGTAAAAATTCTAAGTCAGGAAATCGGAAAATCAGAAATTCGGAAAATCTGATTTTCTGATCTTAGATTTTTTGGGTGTCTCCAATCTTACTCTCGCAGGGGGAATTTTTCGGCAGTATCATAAATTGACGTATTTGTCGTTTCCTGAAAAAAATTTCTATACGCCGTCGAGAAGATAAGGTATAATGTTTTCGCTTGGCGAGCGCGAGCCGCGGGCGAAGCGCAAGCTTAGCGGCATATATCCGCTGTGTGGTATAATAACGATATATTTTTGCAAAGGAGGCGCGGCGCGTGCGGGTGACGAAGAAGACGAAGGACGAGATGATTCGCATTTTGTCCGAGGTGTATGCGGACGCGAAGCCTGCGCTGCTGTTCAGGAATTCCTTCGAGTTGCTCGTGGCGGTGATCCTGTCCGCGCAATGCACCGACCAGCGGGTCAATATCGTGACGAAGCGGCTGTTCGCGAAGGCGGCGACGCCGGAAGCCATCGTCAGGATGGGACTGCCCAAGTTGGAGAAGGAGATTCACGAGTGCGGCTTTTTCCACGCGAAGGCGAAGAATATCCTCGCGACCTGCGAGATTCTTGCGCGGGACTACGGCGGCAAGGTGCCGGAGAATTTCGACGCGCTGCTCGCGCTGCCCGGCGTGGGGCGCAAGACGGCGAACGTGGTGACGAGCATTGCGTTCCGGCGTCCGGCGATCGCGGTGGACACCCACGTCTTCCGTGTGGCGAACCGTCTGCGGCTGGCTGTGGGCGAGACGCCGGACGAGGTGGAGCTGGGACTGAACAAGGCGATCCCGAAGGAGAAGTGGAGCGACGCGCATCACTGGCTGATATGGCACGGGCGGAAAATCTGCAAGTCCCGCCGCCCGCTTTGCGCGGAGTGTCCGCTGGCGAAGCTCTGTCCGAGTTTCGGGACGGACGGTATAGACGAGAAAAAGGCGAACGGGAAGAAAAAGACGAGCGGAGGAAAGAAAGCGTGATTTACCGGAAGCCGACGTTTGACGACGTCGAGGCGATTTATCAGATGGTGTACGACTATGCGCAGGAGGGCGCGATGCTGGCGCGCTCGCGCAATACGCTGTACGAGACGCTGCGCGATATGGTCGTGGCGGAGGAGGACGGGCGCGTCGTGGGCGTCGGCGGGCTGCATTTCATTTGGGACAAGCTGGCCGAGGTGCGGACGATGGCGGTGGCCGATGGCTACACGCGGCGGGGCGTCGGCGCGGAGATCGTGCGGCGGCTCCTTGAGGAGGGGCGGCAGTACGGGGCGTCTCTCGTTTTCACGCTGACGTATCAGGTGGATTTTTTTGCGGCGATGGGTTTCCGCAAGGTGGCGAAGGAGGAGCTTCCGCCGAAGGTCTGGAAGGACTGCATCGAATGCCCGAAGTTCCCGAACTGCGACGAGGTCGCGATGATCCTCGACGTGTGACGGGAGATGTTCCTTTTTCGGGAATGATGTTCGGCGCGCTTGACAATTATTCTCGCAGATGCTATATTTGCATACAGTAAAATGCGATGCGCGGGAGAAGTAACGGAAGGAATCCCACAGAGAGCCGCGGGACGGTGCGACGCGGCGGAGGAATTTCGCGAAATACACCCGCAAGCAGCAGGCTGAAACCGAGTAGGCCGCGCCGGGGCGCCTCCGTTATCATGGGCTAAGGCATAGATTTTTTGTGCCCGAAGAGAGAGGCTTGTCTTTGGCAAGCAGGGTGGTACCGCGAGTTCCAGCTCGTCCCTGCAGGGGGACGGGCTTTTTTATTTCCGAAAAAGTTTTGAGGGAGGAATTTCAAATGATTATCGTGATGAAGCCGAACGCTACCGAGGAAAACCTTGCGCGGGTCAAGGAGAAGATCGAGCGCGCGGGGTTGTCGTATCATCTTTCCGTCGGGGAGACCCGCACGATCGTCGGCGTGATCGGCGACAAGAAGATCATCGGCAGCATCGAGGAGAATATGAGCGTCCTGGACGGCGTGGAAAAGGCGGTCCGCATCACGGAGAAATACAAGCTGGTCAGCCGCGAGTTCCATCCGGAGCCGACGGTCATCGACGTGGCCGGGTTCAAGATCGGCGGCGAGGAGCTGGCGATCATGGCGGGGCCCTGCGCGGTGGAGAGCATGGAGCAGCTTCGCGAGGCGGCGTCCGAGGTGAAGAAGGGCGGCGCGCAGTTCCTTCGCGGCGGTGCGTTCAAGCCCCGCACTTCGCCTTATGATTTCCAGGGGCTTGCCGAGGAGGGGCTGAAGATGCTCCGTTCGGTGGGCGACGAGTTTGGCCTGCGCGTGGTGACCGAGATCGTCGATCTGAACGATGTGGAGCTGGTCTCGAAATACGCGGACGTGCTGCAGATCGGCGCGCGCAATATGCAGAACTTCCGTCTGCTGCAGGCGGTGGGGCATGGGACGAAGCCGGTGCTTTTGAAGCGCGGCCTTTCGGCGACGATTGCCGAGTGGCTGAACGCCGCCGAGTACATCATGAGCGCGGGCAACGAGTCCGTCATGCTTTGCGAGCGCGGCATCCGCACCTATGAGACGTTCACCCGGAACACCCTCGACCTTTCGGCGGTGGCGGCGGTCAAGGAGCTTTCCCATCTGCCGATTATCGTCGATCCGAGCCACGGCACGGGCCGCTGGCAGATGGTGCAGCCGATGGCGCGGGCGGCGGTGGCCGCAGGCGCGGACGGCCTGATTATCGAGGTGCACCCGCATCCGGAGGTGGCGCTGTCGGACGGCGACCAGTCGCTGACGCCGAAGAATTTCCGCGCGACGATGGACGAGGTGCGGAAGATTGCCGCGATCATGGGGAGAAAATAAATGGCCAAGCTGAATCTCGCCATTATCGGCGTCGGGCTCATCGGCGGTTCTTTCGGCCTCGCGCTGAAAAGCCGCCTCGGGGACGACGTGCATATCACGGGCCTTTGCCGCACGCAGGCGTCGATGGACGCGGCGGTGGCGCGGGGCGCGGTGGACGAGGCTTCGGCGGATATTGCCGAGGTCGTGAAGGACGCCGACGTGATTTATCTGAGCACGCCGGTGCTCCAGATCGTGCCGATGGTCAAGAAGCTCCTGCCTTTCGTCAGGGAGGGGGCGATACTGACCGACGCGGGCAGCACGAAGTCGTACCTTTGGGATACGATTCGGCCCCTTTTGCCGCCGCACGTCTATTATGTGTCCGGCCATCCGATGACGGGCAAGGAAAGGAGCGGCGTCGAGGCGGCGGATAAAGACCTTTTCCTGCATAAATGCTACGTCATCCTGGAGGAGACCACCGCGCCGAAGGAAGCCTACGACAAGGTGGCGGATCTGATCCGTCTGACCGGGGCGAATCTGACGACGCTCTCCACGGCGAAGCACGACCGCTGCGCGTCGCTCATCAGTCATGTGCCGCACATCACGGCTGCTGCGCTGGTGACGCTGCTGGCGGAAAACCCGGAGGACGACGAGGACAGCCTGAAGCTGGCGGGCGGCGGGTTCAAGGACACTACGCGCATCGCTTCGTCCAACGCGGATATGTGGGCGGACATCTGCATGACGAACGGCGCGGCCATCGAGGCGCACCTGGCGCAGATGCAGGAAATCCTGGGCAGGGTCGCCGACGCCGTCCGGCGGAAGGACCGCGCCGCCGTGCATGATTACTTCGCCGCCGCGAAGAAGCGGCGCGACAATATCCTGCACGAGACGGAGAAGATGTTTGAGATTTGACGGAGGATGCGCAAGGCGTTGACAAGCGTCGCGCAGACTTGTATAATATTATTTGCGCTGTAAACGGGGAGCCCCGTTTTCGCGCGTTTGCGGCCCGGTAGTTCAGTTGGTTAGAATGCCGCCCTGTCACGGCGGAGATCATGGGTTCAAGTCCCATTCGGGTCGCCATTTTCCTTTCTTGATTTAGGCAAGCTATATAGGGCGACATAGCCAAGTGGTAAGGCCGAGGACTGCAAATCCTTTATCCCCAGTTCGACTCTGGGTGTCGCCTCCAAAACTGCATATTTTGAGAGCTCCGCGCGTCGGCGCGGCGGTTTCTTTTCGGCGACATAGCCAAGTGGTAAGGCCGAGGACTGCAAATCCTTTATCCCCAGTTCGACTCTGGGTGTCGCCTCCAGAATATCCATCCCGGAGCATAGCTCCGGGGTTTTCTTTTTCCGCATGGTGTGGAAACGGCCGCAGGGCAGAGACGACGGACGGAAAACGCCTGTCGGATGGGACGGGATACAAGCGATTTTCAGAAAATTAGAAATTGACAATCACCGTAAAATACGGTATCCTTCTCTTAGGGATGGGAGAAATTCGCGTCCTAAAATTTTTTATATCAAATGAAGGGAAGGGGTATCATATGAATCTGAACGAAGAAGCGCTCCAAGTTCATAAGGAGCACAACGGCAAACTGGCGACAGTGCCGAAGGCGAAGTTGGAGAACGCCCATGATTTGAGCGTGCTTTATACGCCGGGCGTCGCGGAGCCTTGCCGCAAAATCCGCGAGGACAAGGACCTTTCCTTTGACTATACCTGCCGAGGCAATATGGTAGCGGTCGTGTCGGACGGCACGCGCGTTTTGGGTCTCGGCAATATTGGCCCGGAGGCCGGCATGCCGGTCATGGAAGGAAAGTCCGTGCTTTACAAGTGCTTTGCGGATATTGATTCCGTTCCTATCTGCCTCGATACGACGGACAAGGACAAATTCGTCGAGGCCGTTCGTTATCTGCAGCCGAGCTTCGCGGGCATCAATCTGGAGGATATCGAGTCCCCGAAGTGCTTCGACGTGGAAGACGAGCTGATCGAGAAGATGGATATCCCCGTTTTCCATGACGACCAGCACGGCACGGCGATCGCCTGCGCGGCGGCGCTGACAAACGCGCTCCGTTTCGTCAATAAAGATTTGCGGACGGCGCGCATCGTCATCAACGGCGTCGGCGCGGCAGGATCGGCTATCGTTCGCCTGCTGCTCTCCCTCGGCGCGGAGAATGTCGTTATGGTAGACGCCATGGGTATCATGTACGACGGCATGGAGGCTCATGTGCTGAACCGCATCCAGCTCGACCTTTTGAAGCGTACGAACAAGGATCAGCTTCGCGGCAATCTTCTCGACGCTGCGAAGGGCGCGGACGTGCTGCTGGGCGTGTCGCGGCCGGGGCTTTTCATTCCTGAGATTATCCAGAGCATGGCTCCCGACAATATCGTTTTCGCCATGGCGAACCCGATTCCTGAGACGAGCTACGACGCGGCGAAGGAAGCCGGCGCGAAGGTGGTCGGCACGGGCCGTTCCGATTCCCCGAACCAGGTCAACAACGTGCTTGTATTCCCAGGTCTCTTCCGCGGCGCTATCGACGTGCGTGCGCGCAAGATCAACGAAGCCATGAAACGCGCGGCGGTTCATGCAATCGGCGAGCTGATTCCCGACGAGGAGCTGCGCGAGGATTACATCATCCCCGGCGTTTTCGACCCGAGAGTCGCTCCGGCGGTTGCCGCCGCTGTGGCGAAGGCCGCTATGGACACGGGCGTCGCCCGCATCAGCGTCGATCCCGAGGAGATCCGCCAGCGCACGACGGAGCGCACGGCAAGGCTGCGCGAGTTCGTCAAGACGCTGCCCTGACGCGTATAAGGAATAAAAACAATCATGCCGGACGGTTTTGCGCCGTCCGGCATTTTCTGTCGTTCCGATTTGCTTTTTGGGCCGAGAGATTATACAATGGCTGTGAGGAGGAATCGTAATGACGCTTGCGTTTACATGGTATGTATTCGACGTGCTCGGCACCATCGCGTTTGCGCTGTCGGGAGCGCTGGTCGGCCTGTCGAAAAAAATGGACGTTTTCGGCGTCATCGTGCTCGCCGTTTTGACGGCGGTGGGAGGCGGCATGGTCCGCGACGTTTTGATCGACAGTATGCCGGCGGCGCTGGTGAATACGACGAATCTCCTGCTGGCGGTGGCGACGGCTGTCTTCGTGTCCGTTTTCTACGGCGTCTATCATGTCACGCCGGGGCAGAAACGAAAGCTTGTGAAGGCGTTCCTCATTTCCGATACGCTGGGGCTGGGTGCGTTCACCGTCACGGGCGTCATCGCCGGGCTGGCGCAGAAAGACGCCCAATTCACGCTGCCGATCCTGCTGGGCCTGATTACGGCGGTGGGGGGCGGCGTCATGCGCGACCTCTTGGCGCAGCGGATGCCGACGGTGCTGTATGCGGACGTTTACGCGGTGGCTTCCGTGGCGGGGTCGTTCATCGTCTGTCTGGCGGCGAAGTATCATGGCGATATGCAGCTGGCTTCATGGGCGGGATTTTTCGTGGTGGTCGTGCTGCGTTTCTGCGCCATCCGTTACCGATGGCAGGTGTATCATCCCAAGCCGAAACTGAAGTAACAAAAGAGCCGTGCGGCATTTACCGCACGGCTTTTCAAATGGCGTCGCATCAATATTATTTGAACAGATAGCCGCTGATGAACAGCCAAAGGATGATCAGCGGGAGAATCCACGTCATGTAGAAACGGACGGATTTCGGAAGCTGGACGCCTTCGCCGGTGTTGACCTCGGCGAAGAATTTTTCCCAGCCCCAGCCGTAGCGGCTCGTGCAGAAGAGCAGATAGATCAGGCTGCCGATGGGCAGGATGTTGTTGCTCAAAATGAAGTCTTCGAGGTCGAGCACGCAGGTTCCCGGCCCGAGGGGGGCGAAAGAGCCCCATACGTTGAAGCCGAGGGCGCAGGGCAGCGACAGCAGGATGATGACGGGGATGCCCCAGCGGACGACCGTTTTGCGGCTGGCGCCGGTGTAATCGATCAGGCAGCTCGTCAGGTTCTCAAAGACGGCGATGACGGTGGAGTAAGACGCGAAGGTCATGAACAGGAAGAACATGCCGCCCCAGAAGCGTCCGAACGGCATGTGGTTGAACACGTTCGGCAGCGCGACGAAGATAAGGTTCGGCCCGGCGGTGGGGCTGACGCCGTAGCTGAAGCAGGCCGGGAAGATGATCAGGCCGGACATCAGCGCGACGATCGTGTCAAGAACCGTGATGACGATAGCTTCGCCCGCAAGGCGCTTTTCTTTTCCGATATAGCTGCCGAAAATGGCCAGCGCGCCGATGCCGAGGCTCAGCGTGAAGAAGGCCTGTCCCATGGCGGCGTTGATGACGGCGATCGGGCCGTCCTGCATGAAGCGGTTGAAGTCCGGCAGCAGATAATAGGAAAGTCCTTCGCCGCTGCCGGGCAGCAGGATCGAGTTGCCGGCCAGCAAGATCATCAGCACGAACAGCGCGCTCATGATCCATTTGCCCGACTGCTCGACGCCTTTTTCCAGACCGAGGTAGCAGACGCCGCCGCAAATGACGACCGTCGCCACCATGTAGCCGATCATGGTCGTCGGGTCGGACAGGAGGGCGCCGAAGACGCCGCCGACGGCTTCCGGCGAAAGTCCGTCAAAGCCGCCTGCCAATGTCTTGTAGAGATAGTACGGCATCCAGCCCGCGACCGTCGTATAGAACATCATCAGCAGGAAATTCCCGGCCAGTGCGATATGGCGGAACCAGTGCCATTTCGTGCCTTCCGGCTCCAGCTCGTTGAAAGAGCCCATGACGCTGCGTCCGCTGGCGCGGCCGACGGCAAACTCCGCCATCATGACGGGCAGTCCAAGCAGCACTAAGAACGCGAGATAGATCATGACGAAGGTTGCGCCGCCGTAACGTCCTGTGATGAACGGGAATCGCCAGACGTTGCCGAGGCCGATGGCGCAGCCTGCCGAAATCAAAATGAAGCCGATTCGTGAAGAAAACTGTTCCAAAGGAAATGCCTCCCCTTGCTAAGAATTGCTCATACGAAATTCATTCTATATGATAAACCGCATTTTTTCAATATGAAAGCCCGCAGAGAGGACGATTTTCTGCGGGCTTTACTTTTTGTTTCCGGCGCGTCAGCCTTTCGCCTTCGCGTCCTTGATTTCCTGCCACATATCGCGCGCCATCTCGAAAAGCTTCGGCGCGGATGTGCGAAGCGCCTGATTGCTGATGATGCGGCTCAGATGCTTCGTCGCTTTGTCGTAGTCCTTGCGGAGCACATGGATGGCGCCCGTCAGATAGGTTGCCATCGTGTCGGACATTTTGTCCACCGGATAGTTTTCCGTGTCGAGGGACAGGTCGAACAGCTCCGCCGCCTTGTCCAGCGCCTCGCGCTCTTTCTCCGCGTTGCCGTCGTAACGGTAAATCCACGCCATGATCAAATAAAGATTGGCGCGGCGGTTCGGCGATGGGTCGGAGAGCTCGTTGAACAGGATCGCCATCTCGATGTACTGGATTGCCTGCTCGGAGGTGCGTTCCTCGACGAAGGGCAGGGCGAGATCCGCCGTTTGCATGAATTGCATCAGTTTTTCCTGGGTCTTTTCCGGCATGCGGCGAAGGAATTTCTGCTCGTCCGCCGCGAAGCCGCAATGCTCGCAGGCCCATACGCGGTACAGATACGGGTTGAAGTCCTTGTAATGGATGCAGAGGTCGAGGTCGGTCGTCTCGGCAATCATGCGGGATTTGCATTTCACGACGCGCGTGTTGTGGCCGCAGACCGGACAGGGACGCTCCAGCACGAAGGTGTATTTTTCCATCGCGCCGGCGCCGGAGGCTCTTTTCTCCTCGGCGGCTTTCGCCTGCGCAGCGCGCTCCGCGTTCGTTTTGTCCACCTGATTTCGAAGCAGGGCGAGCTTGTCCCCGAAGGAAGCGCCGCCGGGTGCGACTGTGAGGTTCGGCTTCGCCGCCGGGGGCGGCGTCGGCGCCGCAGCGGCGGGGGCCGGTCTATCCTCGATTGCGTTGATCTTTTTCAATTTATTTTTGATGGAGGCCAGCTTTTCCGCGTCGGAGGACGGAGCCGCTTTTGGCGCGGCGGCCTGGACGTTGGGCTTGCCGCCGTTCTTCATGATGAGAAAGATTTCCCGGCACACGTCGGGATCTTGCAGCAGCCGGAGCAATTCTTCTTTTTGCATGGGACTTCCTCCTTTTTCGTCGCAGCATCCTTTCCATGCTATTTTTATATATTATCACATTCGCATTTGCGGAGAAAGAGGGGAAAGTTCTTTTTTTGACCGGCAGGAAAAAAGGAAACGGAATGGAATATATAAAACGGAATCGAATACGAAAAACGGAGATCGGGGGGAGAGAGATGAACAACAAAGCCATGTATAACCTGTCTTACGGACTTTTCGTCTTGTCGGCGCAGCAGGACGGCAAAGACAACGGCTGCATCATCAACACGGCGGGGCAGGTCACGACGGAACCGAACCAGATTACCATCGCGGTGAACAAGCTGAACATGACCCACGACATGGTTGCGGCGACGAAGAAATTCACCGTGTCGATCCTGAGCGAGCAGGCGGATTTTTCGCTGTTCCAGCGGTTCGGATTCCAGTCCGGGCGTAATGCCGACAAGTTCCTGATGCTCGACGGGAAAAAGCGCGTCGCGAACGAGACCTTCGCGGTGACGCAGGGGACGAACGGTTATATTTCCGCTTACGTCACGCAGCAGATCGACGTCGGTACGCATACGCTTTTCCTTGCTTCCGTCACCGACATGGACGTGTTTACCGACGTTCCGTCGGCGACCTACGCCTATTATCAGTCTCATATCAAGCCGAAGCCCCAGCCTTCCGCGAAGGCGGACAAGGGAAAAACGATCTGGCGCTGCCGGGTCTGCGGATATGAATATGAGGGCGAGGAGCTGCCGAAGGATTTCATCTGTCCCATCTGCAAACACCCCGCGTCGGACTTTGAAAAAGTTTCCGGATGAACAAAAGTGAACGCGGTTCGTTTTTTTCCTTGACAAGTTCCGCGTTATCGGGTATGCTATGCGCAAAGCTGAATAAAGACTCATCAAGAGCAGCGGAGGGAATGGCCCGATGAAACTGCGGCAACCATTGAGCGATCAAAAAGGTGCCAATTCCTTTAGGCATGAAAAGCCTATAAGATGAGAGAAGAAGTTTTCCGGCTCTCTCATCGGGGGGCCGGTTTTTCTTATGGAATTTGCGCGGCGGGCTTTATTTAGTGAAGAGAACTTTCAACGGTCACGGCTGGAAAATGTCGAAGTAAGAAAGTAAGAATTTCTTACCTCAGAAATTTTCAAGACGGTTCGGCTGCGACCGGAATAGAACGCGGGAAAACCCGCAAGGAGGCGCACAACATGGCAAAAAATCGTATCCTTTTCACGTCGGAGTCGGTGACGGAAGGCCACCCCGACAAGATGGCGGACCAGATCTCGGACAGCATCCTTGACGCGATCATGGCCGAAGACCCGATGGGCCGCGTGGCGGCGGAGACGCTGGTCACGACGGGACAGGTGCACGTCGTCGGCGAGATCTCGACGAAGTGCTATATCGACATCCCGAAGATCATCCGCGACACGGTGGAGCGCATCGGCTACACCGACGCGAACTACGGCTTCGACTGCAAGACCTGCGGCATCCTCGTTTCCATCGACGAGCAGTCGGCGGATATCGCCCTCGGCGTCGATAAGGCGTTTGAGGCGAAGGCGGGCGAGATGGACGCGATCGACGCGATCGGCGCGGGCGACCAGGGCATGATGTTCGGGTACGCGGCGAACGAGACGCCGGAGCTGATGCCGCTGCCGATTTCTCTCGCGCACAAGCTGGCCTATCGTCTGACGGAAGTCCGCAAGAGCGGCGAGCTCAAGTATCTGCGTCCGGACGGCAAGACGCAGGTGACGGTGGCGTACGAGGACGGAAAGCCCGTCGAGGTCGAGACCATCGTTATCTCGACGCAGCACGATCCCGACGTGACGCAGGAGCAGATCAAGAAGGACATGCTGGAAAAGGTCATCAAGGTCATCGTTCCGAAAGAGCTGCTGACCGACTCCACAAAGTATTTCATCAACCCGACGGGCAAGTTCGTCATCGGCGGCCCGCAGGGCGACTCCGGCCTCACCGGCCGCAAGATTATCGTCGACACCTACGGCGGCATGGCTCGTCACGGCGGCGGCGCTTTCTCCGGCAAGGACCCCACGAAGGTGGACCGTTCGGCGGCGTATGCGGCGCGCTATGTGGCGAAGAACATCGTGGCGGCGGGCCTCGCGGATCGCTGCGAGATTCAGCTTGCTTACGCCATCGGCGTCGCGCGTCCGGTGTCCGTACGCGTCGAGACCTTCGGCACCGGCAAGATCGACGACAGCAAGATTGCCGAGCTCGTCGAGAAGAACTTTGACCTGCGTCCGGCGGGCATCATCAAGACGCTGAACCTGCGCCGCCCGATTTACGCGCAGACGGCTGCTTACGGCCACTTCGGCCGCACCGACGTCGACCTGCCGTGGGAGCACACGGACAAGGCTGACGATTTGAAGAAGCAGGCCGGCATCTAAAAATAGTAAAGTTTGCAAGAGTACCCCGTCGAAAGGAAACTGTCGGCGGGGCGCTTTTTCTTGGTATGGACGTATCGGAGCATAAATTTTCAAAATTCTTTACGAAACATATTGACAACCTATGAAAAGTCGTCTATGATAAGCCCATCATAAGTTAAAGCGTTGAGCAGAAAAAGTAACCTTGGTTTGTTCTTCGTACAGCGAGTTGGCGGCCGGGAAACCGGAGGTGGGATGGCCAGCCGGAGGCGCGAGGCGAATGGTTCTGTGAGCGTCCTTTGAAAGCGCAAGCGAGTAGATGGGAACGGCGTCCTCCGTTACAGGGATAGGATATAGAGAACATTGTATCCGATAGAGAAGCCTAAGCAGGGTGGTACAGCGAATCCGTTTCGTCCCGGTGGATGAAATGGGTTTTTCTATTTTGAAACGTCTTGCGGGCTTGAATCAGGGTGGCACCGCGGAATAATTTTTCGCCCCGATGGAAGGAATACTTCCGTCGGGGCGTTATTTATTTTCGGGAAAGGAAAGGCAGTATGAAAGTCAAGATTTGCGGGCTTCGGTCATTGGAAGCCGCACGGGCGGCGGAACGCGCGGGCGCGGATTTTCTCGGGTTCATTCTGTGGCCGGAAAGCCGCCGCTATGTTTCCGCAAAGAGCGCGGCGGGCATCGTGCGGGCGATGCAGGGGAGCGCGCTTTCCGTCGGCGTCGTCGTTGACCAGCCGATGGAAGAGGTCACGGCGCTGGTGCGGCGATGCCGATTCAGCGCGATCCAGCTGCACGGACATGAGCCGCCGGAGTACGCGGAGGCGCTTCGCACTGCGGCGGATGTGAGAATCATCAAGGCGTTCCGATGGCGCGACGATTTTTCCGTCGAGGCTGCGAACGATTATCCCGCCGATTACATTCTGCTCGACACGTTCAAGAAGGGAATGGCGGGCGGCACGGGCGAGACGTTCCGATGGCGCGAGGCGGCGAATGAGACGCGGAAGCTGAAAAAGCCGCTGCTCCTGGCGGGCGGCATCTCGGAGGAGAACGCCGAAGAGGCGGTGCGTACGCTTTCCCCCTTCGCGCTGGACGTTTCCGGCAGCCTGGAGGAAAACGGGGAGAAGTCGCCGGAGAAAATCGCGGCGTTTATGCAGGAGATAGAAAGGATAAGAACGTCATGAAAAATATTCTTGCGGAAATCGTCGAAAAGAAAAAGGAAATCGTGGCGGCGGCGAAAAAGGCCCTGCCTTTTGACGAAGTAAAGCGGCAGGCGCGTCCCGGCGGGTTTCGCCTGTCCCATCGGGTGCGCGGCGAGGCATGGAGCCTGATTGCCGAGTGCAAGCTCCAGTCCCCGGCGAAGGGGCGGCTTTGCCGCGCGTATTCGGTGACGGAGCTGGCGAAGATTTACGAGGAAAACGGCGCAAGCGCCCTTTCGGTGCACACCGACCCGCATTTCCTCGGCTCGAACGAGGATTTCGTCGCCGTGCGGAAGATGACGGATTTGCCGCTGCTCCGAAAGGATTTCATCATCGACGAGTACCAGATCTATGAGGCGCGGATGCTCGGCGCGGACGCGGTGCTTCTGATTGCGCGGATTCTTCCGCCGAGGCGGCTCATGGAGTTCCTCTATCTGACGTGGGGGCTCGGCATGGACGCGCTGGTGGAGGTGCACGATGAGGCCGACCTCGAAGCGGCGCTGGCGACGCCTGCGGAGTTCATCGGCGTCAACAACCGCAACCTGACGACGTTCACGACTTCGATCGAGAACACGATGGCGCTGCTGCCGCAGATCGGGGAGGGACGCACGATTATCAGCGAGAGCGGCGTGCAGAGCCCGGAGGACGCGGAGAGACTGCGTGAAGCGGGCTGCGACGGAATCCTCGTGGGAGAGGGACTGGTCACGGCGCCCAGCGTGGCGCAGATGACGCGGCGGCTTTCCTTCGTCGGCGGCACGGCGCAAAAAAGCGCGTGAAGAAAGAGTGGAGTTAGGAATTAGGAGTTAGGAGTGATTCCGCTGTTAAATCTATAATAACTCCTCACTTGATATTTTCATCGCGTTTCTTTATAGAGATTGATACATACCATAAAGACTGAAGAACAATAGCGGGAGGTTTTATCCATGACAACGGGAAGATTCGGGAAATACGGCGGGCAGTTTGTGCCGGAGATCGTGATGCCGGTGTTGACGGAGCTGCAGGCGGCCTATGAGAAGTACAAGGACGACGAGGATTTCAAGGCGGAGGTGCGCGGTTATCTGGAGCGGTACGCGGGCCGTCCGACCATGCTCTATTACGCGAAGCGGCTGACCGAGCATTATGGCGGCGCGAAAATTTACCTGAAGCGTGAGGATTTGCTCCACACCGGCGCGCATAAGATTACGAACGCGCTGGGACAGGCGGTGCTTGCGAAGCGCATGGGAAAGAAGCGCGTAATCGCAGAGACAGGCGCGGGCCAGCACGGAGTTGCGACGGCGACGGCGGCGGCGCTTTTCGGCATGGAGTGCCATGTGTTCATGGGCACGACGGACATCGAGCGGCAGAAGCTGAACGTGTTTCGCATGAAGCTCCTCGGCGCGCAGGTTATTCCCGTGTCCAGCGGCACAGGCACGCTGAAAGACGCTACCAGCGAGGCGATCCGGTATTGGGCCGCCCATATCGAGGACACGCATTATATCATCGGCTCGGCGGTAGGGCCGCACCCGTACCCGACCATCGTGCGCGATTTCCAGTCCTGCATCGGCAATGAGATTCGCGCGCAGGCGAAAAAGGAAACGGGCGGGCGCATCGACTATCTCTTGGCATGCGTCGGCGGCGGCAGCAACTCCATCGGCACGTTTTACGAGTTCAGGGACGACGTATCGGTGAAAAAAATCGGCATTGAAGCGGGAGGTCGCGGCGAGGCCGAGGGCGACAACGCGAAAACGCTCTCCGGCACGGGAAAGCCGGGTGTGCTGCACGGCGCGTACAGCTATGTCCTGCAGGACGGCGACGGGCAGATTGTCGAGGCCTATTCGCTTTCGGCGGGGCTCGACTATCCGGGCGTCGGCCCCGAGCATTCCTATTTCAAAGATGCGGGCATCGTCGAGTATGTTTCTGTTACCGACCAGGAAGCGCTGGGTGCGTTCCGCCGGCTGTCCGAGATCGAGGGCATCATTCCGGCGCTGGAGAGCGCCCATGCTCTCGCGTATCTCGAAAAGCTAATGCCGAAGACGAAGAAGGACGAGGTAGTGGTGCTGTGCCTGTCAGGGCGCGGCGACAAGGACGTCCAGATGGTCGCGAAAGCGCTGGGAGAGGAGCTGTAAATCATGACGCGTATAGAAAAGAAATTTGCCGCGTTGAAAGATGCGAAGAAAAAAGGCTTGGTTATCTATCTGATGGCGGGAGTTCCCGACGTGAAGGGCACGATTGAGGCCGTGAAGGCTGTGGAACGCGCGGGAGCGGATTTCATAGAGATCGGCCTGCCGTTTTCCGATCCGCTGGCGGACGGCCCGGTGATACAGGCTGCGGGCATCCGCGCGCTGAAAGGCGGCATGACGCTGGCGGGCGTTTTGGAGCTGGTGAAGGAGCTCCGCAAGTTCACCGAGATTCCGCTGATCGGCATGGGATACATCAACAACGTGCTGCATTACGGCGCGGAGCAATTCGTCGCCGACGCGAAAGCGGCGGGGCTCGACGGCGCGATCCTGCCGGACGTGCCCCATGAGGAAAGCGCCGCGCTTCGCGCAATCTGCGCGAAGCAGGACTTCCGCCTGATCGAGTTCGTGACGCCGGGTACTACGCCCGAGCGGCTCGCTCAGACCTGTGAAAGTGCCAACGGCTTTATCTACGCGGTTTCGGTCAACGGCGTCACAGGCGAGAAGAAGATCGACTACTCGATTATCGGCAAAGTGGCCCGCAAGGTTCGCGAAGAGACCAACGTGCCGATTGCCGTGGGTTTCGGCATCGGCTCGGCGGAGGCGGCGGTGGAGGCCGCGAAGGACGCAGACGCGGTCATTGTCGGCAGCGCCGTCGTGCGCCGACTGATGGACGGAAAGACGAAAGAGGCGGAAGACTTCGTCGCGTCGCTTCGTCGCGCGCTTGACGCGGCCTATTGAGGGGAGAGGAAAGTCATGCCGGAAACAAAACTGAGGCTGCGTCCTTCCCTCGACGAATATGAGAAATGTGCGAAGGAAACGCCGCTGATTGCCGTAAGTACGGAGATTTCCATCGACCTGGACACGCCGGTCTCGATTTATTACAAGCTCGTCGGGGACGCGAAAGGGTTCCTGCTGGAATCGGTGGACACCAGCAGCCATACGCTGGCGCGATACTCGTTTATCGGCGCGGAACCGTTCATTCGCCTGCAGGTGTTCAGGAACCGCCTGATGATCAAAGACAGGGATTTGATGAAGTGCATCGACGGCGACCCTGTCCACGCGCTGAAGCAGTATATGGAGGCGCGCCGTCCGGCTGCCTTCGGCGAGAATATTCCGTTGGCCAACGGCGGCCTTGTCGGGTATTTCAATTATGAAATCGTTTCGACATTCGATCGTGTGCGCGGTATGGAAGCGGGCGAGGAGGAGCTTTTGGGCGAATTCATGGTCTGCCGCGTCCTGGTGGTCTTCGACGCGCTGAAAAACACCGCGCGGCTCGTCTGCCTGACCGACGCTTCGGCCGGCGCGGCGGAGGCATACGCGGAGGCGGAGCGCAAGATGGAGGCCTTGCTCGTGAAAATGCGCGCGCCGATTCCCGCGACTCCGGTTTCGTTTACGCCGAGAGCCGAGAAAGTCGATTTTCTGAAAAAGTACGAAAAACCACCGGCGCATGTTCTCGACATGATTCGAACCATCAAGGAGCACATTTTCGCCGGGGACATTTTCCAGGCGGTGCCGTCCTTCCGCTTCGAGGAAAAGATCACGCGCCCGCCCTTCCTTTTCTATCGGCGGCTGCGGCAGGTGAATCCGTCGCCGTATATGTTCTACATGAATTTCGGCACGACGAAGCTGGTCGGCGCCTCGCCGGAACGGCTCGTGAAGATCGTGGACGGCGTCGTCTACACCTATCCGATCGCAGGCACGCGGCGGCGCGGCAGGAACGACGCGGAAGACGCGGCGCTGGCCGAGGAACTGCAGGCCGACGAGAAGGAGAGGGCCGAGCACGCGATGCTCGTCGATCTCGCGCGAAACGACCTGGGACGCATCAGCGAGCCGGGCAGCGTGAAGGTGACGAAGCTGATGGCGGTGGAACGCTTCAGCCACGTCATGCATATGGTCTCCGAGGTCATCGGCAATCTGAGAAACGGTTTTACGCCGATGGACGTGCTCAAGGCGTCGTTCCCCGCCGGGACGGTCAGCGGCGCGCCAAAGCTCCGCGCGATGGAAATCGTGCGTTCGCTGGAGCCGGTGCCGCGCAAGAGCTACGCGGGAGCTGTCGGTTATATGGACTTTGCCGGGAACATGGACGTCTGCATCACGCTCCGCACTATGCGGATCGAGAACGACGACACCGCGTACATTCAGGCGGGCGCGGGCATCGTTGCGGACTCCGTGCCGGAAAACGAGTACAACGAATTCCTGCAGAAGGCGAAAGCGCTGTTCAAAGTGGTCGAGGAGGTGGAAAACGATGCTGCTCCTCTTGGATAATTACGATTCCTTTACGTACAATATATATCAGCTTTTAGCCGAGTTGGGCGCGGAGATCGAGGTCGTGCGGAACGATGCGGCGACGGTCTCCGAGCTGTCGAAGCGGGGCTACAGCGGTGTCGTGATTTCTCCCGGTCCCGGCGAGCCGAAGGACGCCGGCGTCACCGAGGATCTTATTCACGAGATGAAAGGCGTCGTGCCGATTCTCGGCGTCTGTCTCGGCCATCAGGCCATCGGCGAAGTTTTCGGCGGCAAGGTCGTGCGCGCGCCGAAAATCGTTCACGGCAAGACGTCGCGCATCCGTCATGACGGCGTGGGCATTTACCGGGATTTGCCCCAGCCCTTTGACGTGGGCCGCTACCATTCGCTAATCCTGGAGCGTGAGACGCTGCCCGATTGCCTTGCCGTCACAGCCGAGACGGAGGACGGGATCATCATGGGCGTGCGTCATAAGGAATACGACGTCGAAGGCGTCCAGTTCCATCCGGAGTCGATCCTGACCCCGGAGGGAAGGACGCTTTTAGGGAATTTCCTGCGGAAACTTTGAACGGGTCGTTTCCTTGCTGCTCTTTTTTGGGCAAGAGCATGGAGAGATTTTGCAGCGGTTCCGTAAAAATGCTTGACATAAAAATGAAGATGTGATACATTGCATTTATAAATGAATTTCAAATTCAAAATTTCATAACGATTGGATCAGGCGTCGCAAGACTTAATAGGGAAGCCGGTGGAAGTCCGGCGCGGTCCCGCCACTGTAACAGCGAGCGACCCGGCAAGCGTCACTGTGCCGAAGGCATGGGAAGACGTCGGGGAGCGATGAACTGGAGCCAGGAGAACTGCCTGATTGACGATCGCTGTTTGACCCGCGAGCGACGGGGAAGAGATCATGGGATGCCTGCTTTTGACGTTTATTTGGTTATGAGAGCTCTTTTCCGTTCGCGGAAAAGAGCTTTTTTGCGTTTTTTCCTGCCGCGATCCTTCTTCCAATCGCGGCGGCTTTGATCGGTTCCGGTTTCATAGGGGGAGCCGGAACCCCCTCCTTTGCAAGGTAGTCACCTCCAAATATATATTCATATGATTTGCTGCTGTTAGCAGCAGGCCCGGGCTTGTCCCGGGCCCCTCCTCTGGCAACAGGTTTCTTCGCGGCGGCGATGCCGCGAAGGGCGTGTTCATATAATTCCTTTCCTTTTTGGGAATCCCCGCTCGGATTTGGGGATTCCCGCCCATTGGCATAAGGTTTTCTCTATGGTTTCAGCTCCATAGAGAAGCATTGCTCATACATTATTTCATGGTTTTGCCGCTCTGCGGCAGGTTCCCGGCGGTACGTACACCGGGAACTCCCTCCTTTTACAACTTGCGTCTGGCTTGTGTTGTCAGGCGCTTTTTCGCTATGGGAAAGCGATGTGAAGACTTATGGCGATGAATTATGCACGCTTTGCATGTCGTCGAAATAGTAAAAAAGGAGAAGGCAGTATGCTGCGCCGGCTTTGTCTCGTCTGGCTGGCGGCGGCTTTTTTTGCATGTCCATGCGGGGCCGAACCTGTATTAAAAGTCGGATATGTGAATTCGCCGGGGTATTTTACGCAAAACGAAAAAGGCGATTATTCCGGAGCGATCTACGAGAATATTGAAAAAGCGGTGGCGTACACGGGGTACAATGCGACGTACCGTGAAATTGCGCCGGAGGATGCAGAGCGCGCGCTGGAAGAAGGGGAAATCGACGTGTTCGCGGGGGTCGTGACACGTCGGGAGTATGGGACGGAAAATATCGACCTGGTGGGGCGTTTTATCGCACCCGCCACCGTGTATTTGGCCCGCCCTTACAACAGACCGGCGGAAGGAAGGCTCCGCGTCGGCTACTATGCGCCGGCGTATGGATTGATGCTCGATTATTTCCGGGACCATCCCGAGGACAGCGACCGTGACGTGCTGGAACAGTTCGATCTGACGCCTTACGGGGATGTGGAGCAGCTTCACGAGGATTATCGGAACGGGATGATCGACGCCTATATCACCAGCAATTTCCTGTTCGACGATTTCGTGCCCGTGGAGCGTATCCTGTTCCCGTCCAATATATTTCTCGCCGTGCAGAAAGGCAGGCAGGACGTCAAGGAAGCCGTTTCGGCGGGTATCCGGCAGGCTCTGCTCATCGATCCCGGATTTAGGGCCGCTTCCCTGCGGTTCGAGAGCGGTACCCCTCTTGTGCTGAGCAGGGAGGAACGGGAGTATCTGCGCAGCCATCCGGTGATTATCGCCGTCAGCTCCGGCGACCAGCCGCCGCTCAACGCATTCAAGGGCGAAGAGTTCAAGGGCATCATCCGGGACATTTTGGACATTGCCGAAGCCGATCTGGGCGTCCGCTTCGAGATGAAACGGGCCAAGAATAACGCGCAAATGATGGAGCTGCTGGCCGACGGGCAGGTTGACGTCGTGACGCATTTCAATGCGAACCACAACCGGGCCGGCGAGCACAAGGCGAATATCACGGACGCTTATCTGAGCTTCGAGTATGTGCCGGTCCGGCGCAGGTACGGGAAATTTCCCGATTCGCCGAAGGTGGCCTGTCCCCGGAAACATTTCTTTGTCCAGAATTACGTCACGCAGAATTATCCGGCAGAGCAAATCCTGTGGTGCGACAACTTTCCTGAATGCTTTGAGGCCGTGAGCCAGGGGAAGGCTGACTTGATGTTTGCGAAGTCCATCACGGTCTATCAGGATCTTGCCGACTACCACGACCTTTACACCAGCGGCCATGGCGTGGCTACGTCGCGCATGGCGATGGCGGTCAGCGAGCATGAAGGGCCGCTGCTCCTCAGCATCCTGAACAAGGAATTTGCCCATATCGGCCATGCGAAGGTTCAGCAGATCGTACGCAAGTATATGAATCAGGCTGCAGAGACGAAAAGCTGGAAAACCTATGTGTACGAAAATCCGGTGGGCGTGCTCGGCGGCGTGCTGGCTGTGGCCGCCGCCGTCATCGGCGTGCTTGTCTATATCAGCAGCATCCGTAAGAAAAACTCACGGAAGCTTTTTGAAGTGGCGTACCGAAATCCCTTTACGAAAACGCGTACCATGAGCTGGCTTGAAAAGTTCGTGCCCAGCCTGTTGAGAAAGAGATATAAAAACGACGTGCTTGCGGGCAGGCTGTTCTTGGTGAATCTCAGCGTATACCGTTTCGACTTGGTGAAAGCCGCTTACGACCAGAATGTCCTTTTCACCGGTATTGGAAACCTGATTGCGGAAATGCGGGCGAAAAACGACTGGATTCTCTATGATTCCATCAGCTCGGAGCTTTCGCAGATGTATTTGCTCTGTCGGAAAGTGGAGGGAATGACGCCTTCCGAGTTGGTGCAGCGGCTGATAGAGTCAGTACCCACGATTGAAGGCGAGAACGCGTCTATCTGCATGAGTTACCGGGCGGGGGTATGCGACGTTCCGGCGGCGCTCCCGGTGGATTTGTCGCATCTGATGACGAATGCCGCCGTGGCGCGGAACGAAGCCGTACAGCACGGGGAAATCATCGGCGTTTATGACGAGGATCTCCAGGATCGGCGGGTACTGGAAAAGAAAATCGAGGACCTGATGGGCAAGGCTCTTGAAAACGAGGAATTCGAGGTCTGGCTGCAGCCGAAATACGAACTCCGAACGCACAAGGTCATCGGGGCCGAGTCGCTGGTCCGTTGGCAAAGCCCGGAGCTTGGCTTCCTGATGCCGTGTCAGTTCATCGACCTCTTTGAGAAGAACGGGTTTATCATTCCGTTTGATTATTATATGCTGGAGCATGTCTGCAAGCTGCAGCAAAAGTATTTGGCGGAGGGGCGAAAGATAGTGCCTATCGCGGTGAACCTGTCCGGGCTTCACATGCGCGAGCTCGACTTTGTCGAGAACATGCGCGCCATAAAGGAGACTTACGCTCTTCCGGCCGGCGCGGTGGAGCTGGAGCTTACGGAAACCGCTTTCATCGACTATGACACGAAGGAAGAGTCCACCAGTGCCGCCGCTATCGTTGCGGCGCTCCGAGAGATGGGATATGCGATCGCCATGGATGATTTCTGCACGGGATATTCTTCGATTGCTATGCTGCAAAGGCTTCCGATGGACGTCATGAAAATCGATCGGGCCATGTTGCTGGCCTCCGAAAACTCCCTGCGGGGACAGACAATCCTCAAGAACGTAGTGAATTTCGGCAGCAGCCTTGAGATGCTCGTGCTCTGCGAGGGCATCGAGACGGAGGAACAGGAGCGGATGCTCTTGGAAAACGGCTGCAAGTACGGGCAGGGATTCCTGTTCTCGCGGCCGATGCCCAACGAGAAATACGTCGAGTTCATCGAGGAACACGACTGCGCGTAAAAAGCAGGAATCGGCAACGCGAGGCGGATGTCCGACAGGTTCCGGCGCATCACAAAGAACACAAAAAAGCTGTCGCACGTAATTGGAACGTGCGGCAGATTTTTTGTAAAAGAAGTTCCGCGTTTCTTTATTTTTCTTTTTCGGATTCGATGAATTTCTCGAACTCTTCCGGCGGGATCGGGCGGGAGAAATAATAGCCCTGCACCAGGTCGCAGCCCGCGTCTTTCAGCATTGCAAGCTGGCGCTCCGTTTCCACGCCTTCCGCGATGACAGGCATTTTCAGGTTTTTGGCGATGTCCAGGATCAGCTGTACCAAGCGGAAGTCCTGTTCGCTGTGTTCGATGTTTCGGATGAAGCCCCTGTCCATCTTCAGGACGTCCACCGGCATGGAGGAAAGCAGGTTCAGCGAGGAATAGCCGGAGCCGAAGTCGTCCATCTCGATTTCATAGCCCTTGCTCCGCAGCCGTTCTATGACCTTCAGCAGCTCTCCCGCGTTTTCCGTGTAAGCGGACTCCGTCACTTCCAGGAGCAGGGTCCGACGTTCCAGCCCGTTGTCTTTTACCAGGCCGTCAAGGATTTCCTCCAGCTTCGGATCGAACACGTCCACGCGGGACAGGTTGACCGAAACCGGCAGGACGACGCCGTGCTTTTCCTTCCATGCGGCAATCTGCCGGGCAGTTTCCGCCCATACATATTTGTCGACGATGCTGATCTGACCGTTGCCCTCGAACAGCGGGATAAAATCGTTGGGCGGGATCAGGCCCAGCTCCGGATGCTGCCAGCGTATCAGCGCTTCCGCGCTGGTCAGCCGCGGTGGGTCGCACTGGATGTTGTATTTGGGCTGGTAGTACACTATGAATTCCCGCTGCTCCACCGCCCGTCGGAGGTCGTTCAGCAGGCGCTGGTTGTAGTTTTCACGGGCGCGTATTTCCTGATTGTAAATCATCAGGTGCCTGTTGCCGCCCCGCACCCTGTTGCAGGCCGACCACGCACGGTCAAAGGCCTGATCCGATCCCAGCCCTTCCTGCCAGGGCATGACGCCCATGCGCAGGCGGATGCTGGCGCTCGGCGACAATTCATTCAGCCGGTTCTGGAAACGGTCCAGCAGCGCCTGATAGTCTTCCAGATGCTTGCAGTAAATATCGAACCGGTCCGCCTCGATGCGGCTGGCGATGCCTATCGTTCCCTCGAGGAAAGTTTTTATTTCATCGCCCAAAAAGCACAATACCCTGTCGCCGAAGTCTCTTCCGTTCAACTCGTTGACAAGCTGGAACTGCTCGATGTTCAGCACGATGGCGTCCATCTTTAAGTTCGGATACGTGTCGGGGAAACGTCGGGCGTATTCGTTGAAAAAGCTTCGGTTGAACAGGCCGGTCAGCTCGTCGTTTTCCGTCGCGGAAATGAGTTGCTGCCTCTCTTTTGCTTTTTTCCGCGTCTTCGCGCCATACAACAGCAGGGAAAGGATGATTGCGGCGACGGTGGCGACGGCGGCTATCACGGCGGAAAGGTTGTCTCTCACGTATTCCGCGAAGCTGACCTTCTTGTCTTCATAGGAATACCCAGCCAAAGCGGAATAGATCGGGCCTTCCGGCACAAGATTGTTGACTTTGTTGAGGATGGAGTAGAGCTGGGCGTCATCCCGCCGCAGGGCGAAGGACAGGCTGATGTCTTCTCCGGTGGAAAGCGACGTCAGCTTGTATTTATTGCATTGGTCGGCAATGCTGTTGAGCCGGTACAGGGAAATCAGGAAGCAGTCCGCCTCGCCGGAGGCCACCGCCCGCAGCCGGTCTTCCCGTTTGTCGCAGAGCCTGACTTCCCATTTCGGGAAATATTTCTTTACGAAGTTTTCATGGTAGTGGTTGCCTTTCACATAGGCGACGCTCTCGATTTCCTTCAGCGAATATTTTTCGCGGTCGTCTTTCCGCACCACCGCGAGCATGTCTGCGTGCATGGGCGACGAGGTCACCAATACCCCCGCCTTTTCGCCTTCGAAATCTGAGAAATTGACCGGGAATACGCAGTCGATTTCCCCTTTTTTCAGCGCTTCCAGCGCGGCTTCCGGGGTGGGGAACGGCACCGGGTCAAAGACCAAATTTGCGTTTTTCACGCCGGAGGAAGCGATTTCCAGATAATCCTTCAAGGATCCTGTCAGCGTTCCCGTGTTGTTGTCCTTTGCGCAGTAGGGGAGATAATCGGCCCGGTATCCCACACGGATGACGCCGTGGCGCGCAAGCCAGTCGACCTCGGCAGGCGTGAGATAGGCGCTGTAGGCGTTGATGTAGAAATATTTTTTATACATCTGCTGACTGTAGTATCGGTTTTCATCCTGTATCCTGTTCATGGCGGCGTCAAGTTCCCGCAGCAGGTCGGGACGGTTTTTGCTCACTGCGAAGAAGAACGGGGAGGACCCCACGCTGCAAATGGGGATGGGAGCGTCGTCGCCTTCCTCTTTCTTGATGATGTTCGTTCCCACATACATATCCAGCTCACCGCGGCTCAGCATGGCCAGAGAATCCTTCTCGCCGCCCGACAGATCCACGATTTTCGTCTCAACGCCGTACTTTGCCGCCCAGATGGCAAAAGCATCCTTCTGTACGCTGCCCTTGTTTATGCCCACCCGTTTTCCGTTGAAGGAGGCGTAGTCGTCCAGGCTGATTCTCGTATTGCGGCTCGAAACATAGATATAATATTCCTCTTCCCCCATTGGCAGGGCGGAATACAGCATGTGCGGCGCCCGTTCTTCTTTATAGGAAACATCGCTCAAAAGGTCGATTTCGCCCCGCTCCAGCATTTGCAAAAGCTCCGGCCAGCTCGCACTCACATATTCGTATTCCCAGCCGGTATAAGCGGCGACCTTCTGCTGGTATTCGTAAGCAAAACCGGAACGCCCGCCGAAGGAATCCGTCATATTGAAGGGCGATTCAAACCAGCCTACCCGCACGGTCTTTTTCTCCTGCACGTCGGCAAAAGAGATCGCGGGCAAAAGGACTGCCAGCAAGAGCAGCAGACACAGCCCAATGAAACTCTTTTTTATTCTGTTTGCCGCGGAAAGATTATTCGTCATGATGTATCACCTGCCGTACTGCTGTGATGATGCGGTGTCGGATTGGATATATTACCAACATGAATATAACATATATGTATTCATTTTACAATTATAATAAGCCGCTAAATCATTTTCCTGCCCGTATTTTTTCGGGTCCAGCTTGTTTCACGTGATTGGCGACTGTTGCATGCGTTGGCTTTATACAGTCGCTTATGCAGACGTAGCTTATAACACATGGAAAACATGAAATTAAAACAAAGGACGCTTTCCCCGGATACAGGGAAAGCGTCCTTTGCTGCCGCGGTCGTATTAGACTTTGAACTGCCCTACGGCGCTGTTCAGGCTGTTGGCCAGCGTCGCGAGGCTCGACGAGGCCGAGGCGATTTCTTCCATGCCCGCCGACTGCTCCTGCACGGATGCGGAGGCGGACTGCGCTTCGTCGTTGACCATTTTCGCGGAGTTCGCGACTTCCCGCGCCGAGGACGCGATGCCGTCGATCTTCTTTTCCAGTTCCTCAAAGGTGCTGAGGGAGGCGGTAGCTTCGCGGCTCAGGCCCTCGACGACGCTGTGGATATTCTCGAAGGCCGAGCCGAGGGAATCGACGCTTGCCGACCCTTCCTTGACCTTCGCGGTGCCGCGCGCCATCGCGTCTACCGCCTGCGACGTGTCGCTCTGGATGGAGGCGATCAGGGTACTGATATGCTGGGCGGATTCCTGGGACTGCTCCGCCAACTTGCGGACTTCCTCCGCGACGACGGAGAAGCCGCGTCCCGCTTCGCCGGCGCGTGCCGCTTCGATGGCGGCGTTCAGCGCTAAGAGGTTCGTCTGGTCGGCGATGGCCGAGATGCTTTCGACGATCTGACCGATTTCTTTCGAGCGCTCGCCAAGCTTTTCGACAACCTGTGCGGATTCGTCCACTTCCTGCGCGACCTGCTGCATTTGCGAAACGGTCTTGCCGACCAGCTCGCTGCCCGCCTGCGCCTGTTCCAGCGCGCTCGCCGTCTGTTCCGCCGTGGTGCGGACGACTTCTGCCGTCGTCTGCGCGTCGTGGGAAACCTCGTTCGTCATGTTGACGGTATCGCTCATCGTTTCGAGCTGCGCCGTTGCCGCCGACGACATATCGGTTACGGACTGGGCGATGGTCTGGGAGACCTCGGCGGATTGCTGGGAGTTCGCGTTCAGCTCTTCAGAGGAAGCGGCGACCTGCTGCGCCGAATCCTGAATGTGCTTGATGAGCTTCCGCATATTAGTAATCATTGTGTTGTTGCTGTCGGCGAGGGAAGCGAATTCGTTCTCACCGGAAATGTCCGCCCTCTGGGTGAGGTCGCCGTTGGCGACGGCGTTTGCGACGCGCAGGAGTTCCGCGCAGCCGCTCTCGATGGTGCGGATGAGCATGAACGCGATAATGACGGACAAAACGACTGCGATAGTGGCGACGATAACAGCATAGTGCATCATGTTATGGACGTCGGCCATGGCCACGAGGCCCGCCTCGTCACTGAGCTTATTGCACTTCTCTACCAGCGCGTCGACTTTCTTGTTCATTTCCATGAAAGCCTGGCGTCCGGGCCCTTTCCCGGACACTTCCAGCGCCTTTTCAAATTGGCCCGCGCCTGCAAGTTTTGCCGATTCGGTTTCATCGGCTTCATAGACCTTCCAAAGCTTTTCTATAGCGTCAATTTCCGCCAGGTCGGCCTTGCGTTCGGCTTCGGTACCGTACATCGCTTCCGAAATCTGTTTCTTCAGCGTCGCGATGGCTTTGTCCGCCTCCTTGTGGCCCGCTACGATGCTGTCCACTCGCTTGGCCGCCGCTTCCTTATTCCGGCGCGAAATTTCCGCCAGCACGGCGCGGCGCCCGTCGCCGACCGCCCGGTCAAAATCGTTGATTGTGCGGGTAATGGGCACCATATCCTCGGTGATGAGATCGAGGTTCTCGTCCACGCCGACCATCTCGATGTAAACGAAGGCGGCGAAGAAAATGAACAGCGCGACGATCGCGCCGAAGCCCATGATGAGCCTTGCCTTGATGGAAAGTTGGTTCATAGTGGTACCTCCATTTCTTTAATATTGTCTTGCTTTATCCAATCAGACAATATGTTTGATGATATGAATATTATTGATTATAATTTCATTTTGTCATATCGGCTGTGCTCTGTCAATATGAAGTTGGAAAATATATCGATATATTTTATGCGGTTATTTGTCGATGAGATAGAGATGGCCGTCCAGCCCGCTATTCCATCGGATCGGGATCGGGACGAGGCCGCGGCGCTCCGCTTCCTCCCGCAGGGGGATTGCGCCGGGGCAGTTTGCGTGCAGTTTGGCATACTCGCAGCGGACGCAGGGACGGTTCGTGTCGGTGCGTACTTTATAGCAGTTTTTCGTTTCTTCGTTTTCACTTTTTGCGAGCATAGCCCGGGTCGCCCTGTTCATGTAAGCGATGTGGCCGTTGTCCGTGGCGACGACCCATAGGGGCCCTGTGATGGCGTCTAAGACGCCCTGCAGGCGGCGGTAGCCTCTCCGCACCATTTTGTAGTGCATCTGGTCAATCAGGAACGTGCCGAGGATGTCGGAGAAGGTTCGAAGGATTTCATGCTCCCGTTTGGTCCATATCCTTGGAGCTCGGCAGTCTTCGAATCCGACGCAGCCGATCCGCTTGTCCCCGTTCATGACGCTGGCATACAGCAGCGCGAAAATGTTTCGCGCGGGCAAAATCTTTCCCATCTTTCCGCTGATTTTTGAGGTGTCTGCAAATTCGAGAAAATGCCCGTAGATTTCTTTTCGGTAGTTGCGGTTGAGGAATTCGCCCACGTCGCCTTCGTGGGCCTCTTCCGTCGGGAGTATCCCTGCGGCGTGCCACTCGAACCAGCAGCCGGCATTCTCCCCCTGGTTTTGGTAAATCACAACCCGATGCACCATGAAGTATTTTGCGAAAAGCGACAGAAGGGTCTCCACGGTGATGCGCGGATTTCTCGTTTCGTACAGCATTCGGAAGATGAATTCCACGGGATGGTCGAGGAGCGCTTCCCGCCCTTCGGCGATTTCGTTTTCCCCCGCGTTCTTTTTTTCGCCTTCGCGCAGTGCGTCCGTGTAAAAGACCTGCGTGTCCCGGCCTTGCCGCTTGGCCTCGTACAGCGCCTTGTCCGCGCAGGAGAAAAGCGTCTCGAAAGAATCGCCGAATTCCGGAGACAGGGCGATGCCGACGCTGCCGCTGACGTTCAGTGTCTGGTTTTTTCCGTACTCGAAGCTTCGGCGCAGCATATCCCGGAGCTTTTCGCAGCTCGCCACCACCGCGTCGCGGTTCTCGACGTCCCGTATCAACACGACGAATTCGTCGCCGCCAATCCGGCCGATGATGTCACCGTCCGAAGAAAAGACCTCTGCCAGTGACAGCGCCATGTCGGAAATCACCGCGTCGCCGAAGAGATGGCCGAGATTGTCGTTTACCTTTTTGAAGCCGTCCATGTCTAACACGAGAAGCGCTTTCGTCGTGCCGGGAACGGTCAGCGCTGCGTCAATCAGCTCCCGGGCGTGGCCTTTGTTGTAAAGTCCCGTCATGGCATCCCGCTCCGCTTTCTGTCGGAGCGTTTCCTCGTGGCGGTGCTCGGAGTCCGTGTTGCGGAGCAGGAGGATGGCGTCCCGCGGCCATTCGCGCTCAAAGTGAATGATGAAACGCATATGGAACCATTGTTCCTGCCCCCCCGCATCCGCCAGCCGGTACTCGACGACGATCTCATGGGAGGCGTCGGCGTGTTCGTGGTGCGGCGCCTGTAGGAAGCGCATCAGCGACTCGAAATATTTCACATCGTTCGGGTGCAGCCCCGGACGGCGCAGCAGGAATTCCGAATAAGGCCCGTCGGTCAGGTGGCCGGGGAACAAGTTCATCATTGTCGAGTCTCCATAGACGCGGTCTGTTTTTATATCCCATCGGGCGGTGGCGATACGCTCGGCGCGCAAGGCTTCCCGATACATGGCTAAATCCGTTCTCCAGTCCATTCGTAAGACTTCCTTCCTGTAGATGACAAAGGGGATTCTCTGTGAATTCAATATAAAAGAAAACATGAAAACTACTATAATATAATTCATTTTCACTATAAGGTAAAAAGCGGCGTATGTCAAGGAAAGTGGGGCGTAGGGCGTAAATATTTATCAAATAAGCGCTTGACAGGAAAAAAAGAATCAATTACAATGCAACTGTAAGATGAATATTGAATTTAAAAATTCATATTAATTGGATCAGGCGTCGAAAGACTTAATAAGGAAGCCGGTTGAAATCCGGCGCGGTCCCGCCACTGTGAAAGGGAGCGCCCGACAGAAGCCACTGTGCGAGAGCATGGGAAGGCGTCGGGACGCGATGAACTGAAGCCAGGAGAATTACCTGATTGACGGTCACTGTTTGACCTGCGAGCGACAGGGAAGGGATCGGGCGATAGGCTTTTTATTTGCGTGTCGCGTGATTTCGATAGTTTGCCCTTTCCCTGCGTTCGGGAAAGGGTTTTTGTTTTGCTTTTTCTTATCGCCGCGGTTCTCATCTTCTGGACGCGGCGCAGTAGCCGGGGCCGGCTATACGGGAGAGGCCGGCCCAACCTCCTTTGCATGTCCACGTTTACCATATTTTCATTCAGAACGCTGTCGTTTGGCAGCAGTCCCGGAGTTTGGTGACAGCTCCGGGACACCTCCTCGGCATAAAGTTTTCTCTATGGAATTCCGCTCCATGGAGAAACGTTGTTCATAATTCATTTCCTTTCTGTGGGAGGTCGCTTTGCGGTCGGGCTTCCGGCGGAATGCTTGCCGGAAGCATCCCTCCTCTTTGTGGTTTTGCGCTTGGCTTATGGGGTCAAGCGTTTTTTGTTTGCGGATCAAAAAGCTCCGTCGGTGCATATTTTTCCGCATGCGCACATGCGATTTTTTTATCCTTGCGGGGCAAGGGGTTGAGCGATGTGAAAATTTCTGAGGTAAGAATTTCTTTCTTTCGTACCTCAGAAATTTTCATTTTAGGCGAGATGTTTTATCATAATGAATATTATTCGGAAAGGATTTATTTATTCGCAAAAATAGAGTTTTAGATTGACAAAATTCATTTTTAGGAATAAACTTAAAACCGACAACGGAATAGTGTGGGGACAGGTGTCAGCCATTTTGACCTAACAGGGAATCCGGTCATGGAATCTTCCGATCCCGTCAAGCCGGAGCGGTCCCGCCGCTGTAAAGGGGAGCAATCATCAAAAGGCCACTGAAGCAGATGCTTTGGGAAGGCGATGAAATGCGATGAACCTAAGCCAGAAGACCTGCCTGTCTCACGATCGCCGTTAGTGTCCGAGACGCTCGGACGCTTGCACCTGCGAAAGACGGGGAGGAGATCTGGAGATTCAAGGGCGAACGTTTTGGTTTAGCGTTTCCGGCTTTAATGCCGGATTTTTTAAGCGGCCTGAAAACGAGCCCCGCTGCATCGGCCAGTTAATCTGCCCGCCTTTCGCGGACAGATTTTTTTAGTTGGTCTTTATTATGCAAAGGAGGGTTCTGATGGAAGAAACAAAGAAAGCTCCCGAGGGCGAACTCGACCTGCAGGCAATCCTGAAGCAGGCGGAAAGCAAGACGGACTTCCCTGAAGTGCCGCTGGACGAGTTCACGCCGCCTACGGACGAGGAATGGAAGGTGGCCTGCGAGGCGCTGTTGAAAGGCGCTCCCTTTGACAAGGTCATGTTCACCAAGACTTACGAGGGCATCACCTTTGAGCCGATGTACACCCGCAAGCACACCGAGGATATTTTGCCGAAGAACTCGTTCCCCGGCATGGGCGATTTCCTGCGCGGCTCGAATGTCAGCGGGTATGTCAAGAAGCCCTGGGGCGTCGCGCAGTCCTGCGATGAGACGCTGCCGAAGGACAACAACGAGCTGCTGAAGTTCGAGGTGGAGAAGGGCTCGACGGTTTACAACGTTCGCCTCGATACGGCGACGCTCCAGAATATTGACGCGAAGGATGCGGCGAAGGTCGGCGAGGACGGCACAAGCATCACGACGCTCGACGATATGCACGAGACTTTGGACGGGCTGAAACTCGACCAGTACCCGCTTTATATTTACGGCGGTGCGTCGGCTGTGCCGATGCTGGCGATGGTTGCGGGTACGATGAAGGCTTCCGGCCAGAAGACGGCGGATTTGAAGGGCTTTGTCGGCGCGAATCCGATTGGACAGCTTGTCCGCATGGGCAAGGGCATCGCTCCGCTGAAGCAGCTGTATGACGAGATGGCCGAGACGGCGAAGTGGGCGCTGAAGAATGCGCCGGGTCTCCGCACGGTCATGGTCCGTGACGACGTATTCAGCCGCGGCGGCGCCAACGATGTGCAGGACACCGCATATATCATCGCGATCGCGGTCGAGTATCTGCGCGCGTTGATGGAGCGCGGCCTTACCATCAAGGAAGCCGCGAGCCAGATCATGTTCGGCATTTCCATGGGCGCGAACTTCTTCATGCAGATTGCGAAGCTGCGTGCGGCGCGTCCGATCTGGGCGAATATCATCAAGGCGTTCGGCGGCTCGGAAGAGGACGGCGCGATGCACGTGCATGGGCGTCCGGCGCTGTTCTTCAAGACCGTGTTCGATCCGTATGTCAATATGCTCCGCAACACGACGGAAATCTTCTCCGGCGTCGTCGGCGGCATTGATTCTTATGAGAGCTCCGTCTTCGACGAGCCGATCCGCAAGGGCGACGTGTTCTCGCGCCGTATCGCGCGCAACATGCAGATCATGCTGCAGGACGAGTTCGGCCTGACGCAGCCGATCGATCCGTCCGGCGGTTCCTGGGCTGTCGAGTCGCTGACGAAGCAGATCAAGGAAAAGATTTGGGCGGAATTCCAGAATATCGAGGCGAAGGGCGGTATCGTCAAGGCTCTCCTCGAAGGCTATCCGCAGGCGGAAATCGCGAAGACGCTGGAAGCCCGCTTCAAAGCGCTGGAGCTTCGCAAAGACCGCATCGTCGGAAGCAATATGTATCCGAATATGACGGAAGAGCTCTTGGACCGCCGTGAGGAAGACCATGCGGCTCTGAAGAAGCAGCGCGTGGCCGACGTCGAGGCCTATCTGAAGGACATCGACGACAAGCACAAGACGCAGACGCTGGACGCGCTGGCGAAGGCCGGCGAGGGCGCCGTGGTAGACGCTGCGATTGCGGCGGCGCAGGCCGGCGCGACGATCGCCGAGATTCGCAAGGCCCTGAACAAGGGCGGCGAAGCGGAGAGCGTCACGGTCATCGAGCCGCACCGTTGGAGCGAGCGTTACGAAAATCTCCGCATGGCGACGGAGAAATACAAGAAGGAGCACAACGGCGACAACGTCAAGGTGTTCCTCGCTAATATGGGCCCGATTCCGCAGCATAAGGCGCGTGCCGATTTCTCGACGAGCTTCCTGCAGGTCGGCGAGTTCCAGGTGGAGCTCAATAACGGCTTCAAGACGACGGACGAGGCCGCCGAGGCCGCGAAGGCTTCCGGCGCCGACGTGGCGGTCATCTGCTCGACGGACAAGACGTATCCGGAGATTGTTCCGGACCTCGCGCCGAAGCTCAAGAAGGCGCTGCCGAACGCGACGATCTATCTTGCGGGCGCGGCTCCGAAAGACCTCGAGCAGACATATAAGGACGCGGGCGTTGACGATTTCATTTCGGTCAAGGCGAACTGCTACCAGATCCTGCGGTTCCTGCAGAAGAAGAAAGGGATGATTGATTGATGGCGTTTCAGAATCCTGATTTCACGAAGCTTTCCCTCGACGCTGCGCCTGCCCGTGATGAAGCGGCATGGAAGAAGCAGCTTGAGGCGGAAGTGGGCAAGAAGTACGACGATATCGTGAACACCACGATGGAGCACGTCAAGGTTCGCTCGTTCTATACCCATGACGAGTACGACCACATGCACCATCTCGATTTCGCCAGCGGCATCCCGCCCTGCCTGCGCGGCCCGTACTCGACGATGTACGTGTTCCGTCCGTGGACGGTCCGCCAGTACGCGGGTTTCTCCACCGCTGAGGAGTCCAACGCGTTCTATCGCCGCAACCTGGCCGCCGGTCAGAAAGGTCTTTCCATCGCGTTCGACCTGCCGACCCATCGCGGCTACGACGCCGATAATCCGCGCGTCTTCGGCGACGTCGGCAAGGCGGGCGTTTCCGTCTGCTCGATGCTCGACATGAACATCCTGTTCAGCGGCATTCCGCTCGATCAGATGTCCGTTTCGATGACGATGAACGGCGCGGTGCTGCCGATCCTTTCGTTCTTCATCCAGTCCGGTATTGAGCAGGGCGTGGACAAGGCGATCATGGCCGGTACGATCCAGAATGATATCCTCAAAGAGTTCATGGTGCGCAACACCTACATTTATCCGCCGGATATGTCCATGCGCATCATCGGCGATATTTTCGAATACACCACGAACTACATGCCGAAGTTCAACAGCATCTCGATTTCCGGCTACCACATGCAGGAAGCAGGCGCTCCGGCGGACATCGAGCTCGGCTATACGCTGGCCGACGGTCTCGAGTACATCCGCACGGGCATCAAGGCCGGCCTGAAGGTCGACGCCTTTGCGAAGCGGCTGTCCTTCTTCTGGGCGATCGGCAAGAACTACTTCATGGAAATCGCGAAGATGCGCGCGGCCCGCGTGCTCTGGGCGAAGATCGTCAAGCAGATGGGCGGCACCAACGACAAGTCCATGGCTCTGCGTACGCACAGCCAGACTTCCGGTTGGTCGCTTACCGCGCAGGATCCGTTCAACAACGTCGCCCGCACGGCGATGGAAGCTATGGGCGCGGCTCTCGGCCACACCCAGTCGCTGCACACCAACGCTCTCGACGAGGCCATCGCGCTGCCGACGGACTTCTCGGCGCGTATTGCGCGTAATACCCAGCTTTACATCCAGGATGAGACCAGCGTCTGCAAGATCATCGATCCGTGGGGCGGCTCCTACTACGTCGAGGCCCTCACTAACGAGATCATTCGCCGCGCCTGGGCGCATATCCAGGAAGTCGAGGCTCTCGGCGGCATGGCGAAAGCTATCCCGACGGGCCTGCCGAAGATGCGTATCGAGGAAGCCGCTGCGCGCCGCCAGGCTCGTATCGATTCCAACAACGAGGCGATCATCGGTCTGAACAAGTATCGTCTGGACAAGGAAGATCCGCTGGAAATCCTCGCCATCGACAACACCGCCGTGCGCAACGCGCAGGTGGAGCGTCTCGAGAAGCTGCGCCGCGAGCGCAACGAGGACGACGTCCGCGCCGCTCTCGAAGCGATCACGAAAGCAGCCGAGGACCGCAAGAACGGCAACCTGCTGGAATGCGCCGTCGAGGCTGCCCGCGTCCGCTGCTCGCTGGGCGAGATTTCCGACGCTGTCGAGAAAGTATCCGGCCGCTATCAGGCGGTCATCCATACGATTTCCGGTGTCTATTCCTCCGAGTTCACCGACAAGACCGCGCTTGACAAGGCGCGCGCTCTCGCCGACCAGTTTGAGAACATCACCGGTCGCCGCCCGCGTATCTTCGTCGCGAAGATGGGGCAGGACGGCCACGACCGTGGGCAGAAGGTTATCGCTTCTTCCTTCGCGGATATGGGCTGGACCGTCGACGTCGGGCCGCTGTTCCAGACACCGGAAGAGACTGCGCAGGACGCGGTGGACAACGACGTCGATATGGTCGGCTTCAGCTCGCTGGCTGCCGGTCACAACACGCTGCTTCCTGAGCTGGTACAGGAGCTCAAGAAGCGCGGCCGCGAGGATATTCTCGTCGCCATCGGCGGTGTCATCCCGGTTCAGGACTACGACCACCTCTACGAGGGCGGCGCGGTTGCGATCTTCGCACCGGGCACCAACATCCCGGAGGCGGGCATCACGCTCCTGAACATTCTCATCAAGCGCGCGAAAGAAGAAGCTGCGGCGGAGGGCTGAGATTATGCCCGAGTATACGACCTCAAAACCGGAGTGGGCGCCCGACGAAAACGACGATAAATTCGCATGCGGCGTAATGAGCGGCATCGAAGGCATCACCGACACGACTATCGGCAACGTGAATCCTGCCATCAAAAGCGGGGCGCTGAAGCCGAAGCGTCGGAAGGAGCCCACGGTTGACGAATACGTGGAGGGAATCGGGAACGGCGACAGGGTCATGCTCTCGCGGGCGATCACGCTGATCGAGAGCAACAACCCCTCGCATTTTCCGAGAGCCCAGCGCGTTCTCCAAGGATTGCTCCCGAAGACGGGGAAGGCACTCCGAATCGGAATCACCGGCGTACCGGGCGCAGGAAAGAGCACGTTGATCGAAGCGTTCGGGAATATGCTCTGCGACATGGGGCACCACGTCGCGGTGCTCGCGGTCGATCCGACCAGCTCCGTCACGCGGGGCTCGATACTCGGCGACAAGACCCGTATGGGAACCCTGTCGAGAAGGCCGGAGGTATTCATCCGGCCTTCCCCGGCGGGGGGGATGCTCGGCGGCGTCGCGAGAAAGAGCCGCGAGACGATGCTGCTCTGCGAAGCGGCGGGCTATGATGTGATTCTCGTCGAGACGGTGGGCGTCGGCCAGTCCGAGACCACGGTCCGCTCGATGGTGGATTTCTTCATGCTCGTGGTGCTGACAGGCGCGGGCGACGATCTGCAAGGGATCAAGAAGGGCATCATGGAGCTTGCGGACGCCATCGTGGTCAACAAGGCGGACGGCGACAACTACGTCAAGGCGAAGGTCACGCGCGGCGAGTACGAGCGTATGATCGAGTTCATCCGCCCGGCCACCGAGGGCTGGCAGACCCATGCCTACCTTGCTTCCGCGCTGAAAAAGACGGGGCTCAAGGAACTGTGGGACATCATCCGCGCCTTCGAGAAGGTAACGCATGATTCCGGCGTGTTCCAGCGCCGTCGTGAGGAGCAGCTCCTCGATTGGGTGCACAGCATGGTGGACGAGCATCTGCACAACCTGTTCTTCGACGACCCCGTGATCCAAGGGCGTATGCCGGAGATCAAGGAAGCCGTCCTGAAGGGCGTCATTTCGCCGACACAGGCCGTGGCTGAGCTGATCAATATGTTCGACATCGAGCGGGCGGCAAAGCGCCACGTCGATTTGCTCCATCCGGAAACAAATAATTAAAAAAGAAAAGCGTCGTCCCGTAAAAGGCGGCGCTTTTCTTGGCGTAAAATAAAAGAGTGGAGGGGGCTTTCATGTACACAAAAAAGATTTATTTTTCAGGCGGCAGCTTTCACGAGCTGCAGGAGGTTTTCTCGCGGGTGCAGGGCGTCGTGTCCGCCACCGCGGGTTATATCAATTCCGAAGTCGAGTCGCCGCAGTACGAGGACGTGATTCGCGGCAAAACCGGCGCGGCGATGGGCGTCGAGGTGAGTTTCAATCCGAAAAAGATTGACGTCTCCATGCTGATGGATATCCTGTTCACCGTCATCAATCCTTACAGCAAGGACAGGCAGGGAAGCTGCGAGGGGCCGATGTACCGGAGCGGCGTTTATTACGATTCTGCGGAGGACGAGCCGATCATCGACTATCACATGAACTTCATCCGCAATCGCAAAAAGGCTCCCGCCGCCACCAACGCGGCGCTGACCGTCAACGACCCGAACCACGATCCGAACGGGCCGCGGCAGTGCTACGCGGAGGCCATGCGGTTGAAAAGCTTTCACCCGGCGGACGAGGAACATCAAGGCTATCTGAAACGCCACCCGGAGCTTTCCACGCATATCGACTTTGCGTTGCTGGAGGAATTGGGGATCATCAAATAAATACACGAACCAAAAAAACTTCGTCATGCGACCAAACGGTGTGACGAAGTTTTTTATTAAGAGCAAAGATTAAAAAGCAAAAAACTAAAATAAAGTATTTTAATACCAAAAAAGGATATTGACAAGAAAAATACCGCATGGTATATTTTTTTAAGAGGAAGGCCAATGTGGGAGGAATATTGATGGAAATTGTTAAAGCGGAAATGAAGCTATATGATGCTTGCCGTAAAGTATTGAATGACGCATCAGATAGAACGATTTTGTCAGCAATCTTTTTGTTGTCTCGGACGAGACAAGCGTTGGATGGACGGAAAGGGGCGGCAGGTGAGGAGCAAATCTATAATACAATGTTAGAGCAGGCCGACATGGAAAAAGTGACAAATCCTTTTCTTTCAAGTGAAGATTTCATTTATAATTATCGGATTTTTGAAGATATAGAAGTGATTGACTGGGAATTTTTGTTGGCGATTGAAGATCCCAAAATGTCTGGGGCCGTGCACATACCGTCGGAGATTTTCAAAATGATGGAGGAGCGTTTTCAGCCGGACACGAATCAAGTGTTGATAGCTGAAGGCCAAAAATTCGCTCCCTTTCTCAAGAAGACGATTGATAGGTATTCACATTGCCAATATGTGATTACGGCGCAAGAAGAACTTTACGCCGCCATTTTGAAAGAGGTTTTCACAGATTCTGCAAATGTTGTGGTGGAGCAAGCTAATGTTTACACATATGAATTTTTACAGCAGAAATTTGACCTTATTTTGGCACTCCCCGCTTTTGGTACGAGAAGTTTAGTTGATGAAACGACAAAATTTATTTGTCGGGAATACGAAATGGTTGCGTTGGAGAATTTGTTGCTGCACTTGTCGCCCGACGGACAGTTGGCAATTATTATGCCGGCCAAAATCACATTTGCGGGGGCACAGATAAGAGAATTACGCAATTTTATCCAGGAAATGTATTGTTTGGAAGAAATCTCAGAACTTCCAAACGGAGCTTTTCGTACAACGGGTATAAAAACATATCTTCTGTGTATATCGACTGGACATACGGAAGATGTGATGATTAAAAGATATGATTTTGATAGTGATAAGAAAATGGTTTTGCGTGACGAATCTTTTGTTGTTGCGTCGGAACTGGTCGAGCAAGGAGATTGGAACTTGGATAAGCTGTTTGCACGGCAAGACGAGGAATGGAAGCATTTCATGGAACGCGGCAGCCGGATTCGCCTTCGGGAAGTTGCGCAGGTTTTTCGGGGGAAAAGCATTTCGCACAAGAGAAGTACAGGGAATGTGGGGGTTATCAATATTTCACAGATTGGCGAATACAATATTGATTATGATGGGCTTGAGTACATTGACGAAACAGAACGAAAGCTAACTAATTATCTGTTGCAGGACGGCGACGTGCTGCTTCCGGCGCGGGGAACGACTACCCGTGTCGCCGTATTCGAGGAGCAAGATTATCCCTGTATCGCTTCATCCAACATTGTCATCATCCGACCGCAAAAAGACTTGCTGTCAAGCGTTTACTTGAAGATGTTTTTGGATAGTCCTCTTGGAGGAAAGATTTTGGCTTCTGCACAGCAAGGAGCGACAGTGGTAAATCTGAGCTACAAAGATTTGCAGGAAATCGAAATCCCTTTTCCTCCTATCGAAAAGCAAAATGAGCTGGCGGCAGAGTATGAAAAGGAACTGCAAATTTATACTGAATCCATGAAACAGGCGGAAGATCGTTGGCAGACTGTCGTAAAGAAGTTGCAGTCGGAGCTTTGAAAAGGGGCGTTCAGGCGTGTTAGGGGCAATCATTGGAGATATTGTCGGCTCTCGGTTTGAGTGGAACAATTATCGAGCGAAGGATTTTGAGTTTCTCACATATAAATGCTTTCCAACCGACGATAGTGTCATGTCACTGGCTTTGGCACAGGCCATTTTAGAAAGCAAATCGGACTATAGCGATCTTTCGGAAAAAGCTGTAGAGTGCATGCAACGTATCGGCAGGAAATATCCGGATTGCGGATACGGCGGCAGCTTTCGCAATTGGATTGTAGCCGAGTCCCCGCAGCCGTATGGCAGTTTCGGTAATGGGGCCGCTATGCGGGTAAGTGCGGCCGGCTTTGCGGCGTCCAGTATGGAGGAAGCAAAGCAACTTGCCAGAGATATGACTGCCGTGACACATAACCATCCGGAAGGAATGAAAGGCGCCGAGGCAACCGTCGTCGCGATTTACATGGCGCGGAGCGGCAGCAGCATTTTGGAAATTCGGGACGAAATCGACAAAAATTACTATCCGATGAATTTTACGCTGCGACAGATTCGCAGCAGCTATACCTTCGATGAAACATGCCAGGGAACTGTGCCGCAGGCTTTGATGGCGTTCTTTGAATCGACGGGATTTGAAGACGCGATACGAAACGCCGTTTCCATCGGCGGCGACAGCGACACTCTCGCTGCGATTACGGGCGGCGTTGCCGAAGCCTATTACGGTATTCCTGCGGACATTCGAAAGCACGCGCTGACTTTTTTGGACGAAGAACTCTTGCGGATTTTGACGGAGTTCGAAAATAAATATCCTCCGATGATGGAAAAGCAAACGAAGGATATGCATGTACCGGTCAAAAGAAAACGTGCACGCAAGGTGAGCGGCGACAGCCGGGAAAAACGCATGGAATCTGCGGTGCAAGCCGCCGACGCCGACGTGAAAGAGGCTTCGCAAGCATCGAAACAAACGACCAGCGAACAGCTTTTCAATCATCTTTTCGGCGCGTGCAACATTCTGCGCGGCCCGATCAATCAGGACGAATTCAAGAGTTACGTCATACCGATTCTCTTTTTCAAGCGGATTTCGGACGTGTACGACGAGGAATATGCCGACGCGCTGGAGGAATCCGGCAACGATGAGGAATACGCCTCCGCCGAGGATATGCACTTATTCGTGATTCCGAAGGGCTGCCATTGGGAAGATATTCGCGGCGTCAGCAAGAACGTAGGAAAAGCCATCGTCAAGGCGATGACGGGAATCGAGAAAGCCAACCCGGAAACGCTGTCCGGCGTATTCAGCAGCTTTGACGACGCAACCTGGACGGACAAAAGGAAATTGACGGACGAGCGGCTGAAAGACCTTATCGAGCACATGTCCAAGGTCAAGGTGGGCAACAAAAACTATTCCGCCGATATAATGGGCGACAGCTACGAATATCTGATCAAGAAATTCGCGGACCTTTCAAAAAAGAACGCGGGCGAGTTTTACACGCCGCGCCCGATTGTCAAATTGATGGTGCGGCTGCTCGACCCGAAGCCGGGAGAATCAGTATATGATCCTGCTTGCGGCACAGGCGGCATGCTGATCGAGTCCATACGGCACATGAAAAACAGCAAGCTGACCTACGGAAAGATTTATGGACAGGAGAACAATCTCTCGACCTCGGCCATTGCGAAAATGAACCTCTATCTGCATGGAGCAAAAGACGTGCAGATTCGGCAGGGGGACACGCTGAGAAAGCCGCTGTTTTTGCAGCGGGGGAAAATCCAGACCTTTGACTGCGTATTGGCGAATCCTCCTTTCGGTATGAAAAAATGGGGCGCAGAACAATTTGCCTCCGACCCATACGGACGAAATCTCTGGGGCAGTCCGACGGATTCCAATGCAGATTACGCCTGGCTGCAACACATGATTCTGTCCATGAAAGCCAAGACCGGACGCTGCGCTGTCGTTCTGCCGCAGGGCGTTCTCTTTCATGGCGGAAAGGAAGGCGATATCCGCGAGGATATTGTCAGGGCCGATCTTCTGGAAGCCGTTATCACATTGGCGGGCGGCGTCTTTTTCAGTACGGGCGTATCGGCCTGCATTCTCTTCCTCGTCAATCAGAAGCAGCGCAAGCATAAAGGACGAATCTGCCTGATCGACGGTTCGGAAATTTACACGCCGATGCGGGCGCATAATATCCTTTCGGAAGAAAATGTCGATACACTCTATATGCTTTACGCCGATTATGCAGACGTCGTGGAACGCTGCAAGGTCGTATCTATCTCCGAAGTGGAGCAGGGCGGCTTTGATCTCAACGTAAAGCGCTACATCGAGAAGAAACCGCAGGAAACGACGCCGCCGGAAATCGTGCGCCGCAATTACCTGGACGCGTGGGAAAAAGTGCGGGCGGCGGAGGACAAAATGCAGCGCCTTTTGATCAAGGGAGGCTATGTGCGTGGATAGTAAGATGACCATGCCGGAGCTCGAATCCTATCTGTGGGACTCGGCGGTGCTGCTCCGAAATCATATTGACGCCGGCTCTTACAAGCAATATATTTTCCCGTTGCTCTTTTTCAAGCGTCTGAACGACGTCTATGAGGAAGAAACGAGAAAAGCGGTGGAGGAAAACGGAGAGGAAGCGGCAGATTGGGAAGAGATTCACCGTTACAAACTCCCCGTCGGCGCGCATTGGGATGATGTCAGAAACGTATCGGAAAGTGTAGGCAAGGCCATTGTAAAAGCGTTTCGGGCTCTCGAAAAAGCAAATTCCGAAAAGCTCTCCGGCATATTCGGCGACGGCACATGGACGAACAAGAACCGTCTGCCGGACAGGCTGTTGAAGGATTTGCTGGAGCATTTCAGCAAATACACGCTTTCCCTCGAAAACTGTCCGGAGGACGAACTCGGGCAGGGATACGAGTATCTCGTCAAAAAATTCGCCGACGACAGCGGCCATACGGCACAGGAATTTTATACGAATCGTACCGTCGTCCATCTGATGACGGAAATGCTGAAGCCGAAGCCGGGAGAATCGATTTATGATCCTACCTGCGGCAGTGCGGGGATGCTCATTTCCGCCGTAGCCTATTTGAAAGCGCAGCAGAAGAAATGGCGCAACGTGTCGCTCTATGGGCAGGAGTTCAATGCGCTTACCTGCGCCATTGGTCGTATGAATCTCTTTTTGCACGGTATCGAGGATTTTCATATCGCGGGCGGAAACACATTGGAAGAGCCTGCATTTATTGAGAACGGAAAACTACAGCAGTTCGACATGATCGTAGCCAATCCGCCGTACTCGATTAACCAGTGGAATCGAAAAGCGTTTGAATCGGACAAATACGGCAGGAACATACTCGGCGTTCCGCCGCAAAGCCGTGCCGACTATGCGTTTTTCCAGCATATCCTCGCGAGCATGAAGCAAAAGACCGGGCGCTGCGCAATCCTGTTTCCGCATGGCGTCCTCTTCCGCAATGAAGAAAAGGAAATGCGGGAAAAGCTGGTGCGTTCCGATTGGGTGGACGCCGTCATCGGGCTGGGGCCGAATCTCTTTTACAATTCGCCGATGGAAGCATGCATTGTAATCTGCCGCACAAAAAAGCCGGACGCGCATCGCGGTCATGTGCTTTTTATCAACGCGGTCAATGAAGTGACTCGGAAAAATGCCCAGAGCAATTTGGAGCCGCAGCACATCGAGCGTATTGCAACGAGCTACGAGAAATACAAATCGGAGGACGGCTTTGCAAAAAAGGTTTCGATTCGGGAAATTGAGAAAAACGATTTTTCGTTGAATATATCGCTATATGTGCAAGCCACGACGGATGAAAACGTTCAGGAAACACGGACTGTTGAAGAATGTTATGCGGATTGGAAGAAGTCGTCCTTGGAAATGCGGAAATCTTATGAACGGCTCAATGAACTGCTGAAGGATTGAACGAATAAGTATATTTTAGCGAAAGGAGGCGAGACGGATGCCGAAGGTTACTTTGGGAGAGGTTGCAGCAGAGAGCAAGGAGACGTGCAAAGGCGATAAATCCGGCTACCCTGTTGTGGGGCTGGAGCATATCACGCCGGGCGACATCACGTTGACGAATTGGGCGGAAAATGATGAGAATACCTTTACGAAGCTATTTCGTAAAGGCGATATGTTGTTTGGCCGCCGTCGCGCATATTTGAAAAAAGCGGCCGTCGCTCCGTTTGACGGTATCTGCTCCGGCGATATTACCGTGATTCGCGCTTTGCCGGACAAGATCGTGCCGGAACTGCTGCCGTTTATCATTCAGAGCGAAGATTTTTTTGATTTTGCCGTAGGGCGTTCGGCAGGCTCCTTGTCTCCTCGCGTTAAGTGGGAGCATTTGAAAACGTATAGTTTCACGTTGCCGTCCTTGGAGAAACAACGCGAATTGGCGGAAGTGTTATGGGCAATCGAGGACACGCGAACGGCTTATCAGCGTTTGGAGCAAGCAACAGACGAACTTGTCAAAGCGCGGTTTATCGAGATGTTTGGCGCTGGCAAATTCCCTGATGTGAACATTGATGAGGTTTGTTCTGATATTGTAGATTGTCCACATACAACCCCGAAGTATCAAGGAAAACTTCTTTATCCAGCGATACGAACAAATGAAATTAAACCGGGTTATATTGATTGGTCAACTATGAAATATGTTTCAATAGAAGAATATGAAAAACGTATAGCGAGGCTCACACCGATTGCTGGGGATATTGTATACGGACGGGAAGGAACTTATGGCAATGCCGCTATATTACCTGAAGGCTATAATTTTTGTTTAGGGCAGAGAGTTATGTTATTTAGAGTTAATCGGTATAAATGTTTACCTGAATATCTATTGTATGCGCTTACTTCGGATGATGTAAAAAAACAAGCTGATAGCAAAAATACAGGTTCAACAGTGCCACATGTCAATGTTGCAGATGCTAGAAAATTTACAATTTCTCTTCCGCCACTTGACCTACAAAACCAATTTGCCGCTTTCGTTGAACAGGTTGACAAATCGAAATTGGCAGTTCAATCCATGCTTGAAAAAAATGCCGTTATGAAAGCGGCGGCGATGCGGGAATGGTTAGGGTAATTCTGGAGGGATATTATGTTAAAAAAGGTAAAGTGGAATAATTATAAAGCGTTGGGAAATTTGGATTTAGATTTTCGTAAGCCGGATGGAAGTGCGTATTCTACAATTATTTTAGCTGGTGAAAATGGAACTGGGAAAACTACGATATTAGAAACGCTTGGACAATTTTTGACGGGACATTCTATCGTTCCGTTTTCATATTTGGAATACGAGATCAGTGGAAAAGATTTTTGGATAGAACCAGTACAGAGAAATGCAAATTTGGGCTTTCATACACGGAAAGATATGTCAAACGGGCGTATAACACAAGTAACGACTAATTTCAATAATAGCCCAGATAAAATGCAAAACGATGAAAATGATTTACGCTCTTACGGGTGTGTTTATTCAATGGCGAAATCACAGTTTCAGACTCAAAATATACAAGGGATTACAACTCAACAATTAGATGCAAATAAATACGAATTCGACAGCAAAAATGATTTCACAGAAATAAAACAATTATTGGTTGATATAGATGCACAAGATGCTAAAGAATACAGAAGAATAAATCAGACAAATAATATCTCTTTATCTGAATTTGAGCCCCAATCCAAAATGTATCGATTTAAATCAGCGTTCAATTCTTTCTTTGATAATATCCAATTTGATCGTATAGATGATTCGTTGGCTAATTTGCAAAGGATCATTTTTAAAAAACATGGGATAGATATCCTTATTGATGATTTAAGTACCGGCGAAAAACAAATCGTATTTCGCGGAACCTACTTGTTAAAAAATAGTAACGCTGTTAGTCATGGAATAATTCTCATTGATGAGCCTGAACTCAGTATGCATCCAACATGGCAACAAAAAATTTTATCATTTTATAAAAATCTTTTTATGCAAAATGGAGAACAAAAGGCACAAATAATCATGGCGACACATTCTGAGTATGTTGTTCGCAAGGCATTGGAAGATAAAGACAATACTTTAGTGATAATACTTAAAGACGAGAATGGGGTTATCGAACAAACGCGAGCTGAGGCGCCGCATCTTTTGTTACATTTAACTTCGGCGGAAATCAATTTTAAGGCATTCGGAATATATTCAATAGATTATCATGTTGAATTATATGGGAGATTGCAGGCGAAAACTGGTTGCAATACTATAAACGATATGGACGATTATATTAGGAGGCAATCAGAATATAATTCCAATGACGATAAAAACGCGTTAAGAAACGGAAATACTATCACGGAAACATTACCAACATATATTAGAAATACGATAGATCATCCTGAAAACCCCAGTAGAAGCTATAATAATGAAGAACTTAAAAAGTCTACAGATATTCTTATTAACCTTATAGAAGCGTTACTGTAAAGATTTTAGGGAGGAATTTTTATGCCAACTTTATCGATCAACGATATTAAAACCAAAATCACCTCCATTTGCAAGAATTACGACGTCGCGCAAGCCTATCTTTTCGGCTCCTATACGCGCGGCGAAGCCACGGAGAATAGCGGCGTGGACATTCGCAATGACGTTTTTGTGAAGAATTTTGGAATAGAAGCATTTTGAAGAAGGAGTGATTGCAATGCCTGAAACGGAAATCAACTTGATTAAAGAAAAATTCATTCATAGATTATCCCCTAAAAAAATCTACCTATTTGGCTCCTATGCCAAGGGAACTGCTACCGAAGACAGCGACTTTGACTTCTATATCATTGTCAAAGACGGCACGGAAAACCTGATGGACCTGACCGCCGAGGCATATAAAGCCATTCGTGACGTGCGCAGTCGCGCGGTGGATATCATCATTGGCACAGAAAGCAGATTCGAGAGCCGAAAAAATCGTATGGGAATCGAGAATGAAGTTGCAAGTAAAGGGGTGCTTTTGTATGGAGCGTGAAAATCTGATTGACGCAAAGGAATGGCTTTCCTATGCGGAAAATGATCTTGGTGTGGCGGAGCACCTCTTCAAGACGTATTACCCTAAACCGCTGTCCATTATCGGATTCCATTGTCAACAGGCGGCAGAGAAATCCGTCAAAGCGCTGATTGTTCTGCATGGCAGTCAGGGAGGTATACCCAAAAAACATGACGTATTCCTTTTGCTTAACCAAATCAAAAATATGGTCGCCATTGATACAAAGTTTTATGACTATGCAGATATACTTGCGCCTTACGGCATAGCAGTCCGTTATCCCAATGAGTTAGCTTTGGAGGAACACCACGCAGAGAAGGCTATCCGAATGGCAAAGGAATTTGTGGAATGGGCGAAAGGTATTGTGGAGAATAGTTTGCTGAGTGTGTGATTCTCAATATAAAATGCTTTTATCCAATTAAGAACCAAATTCGATGGTTTTTGGTTCTTAGCTTTTGATAAGAACCAAATTTTGTACATTCTGGTTCTTAATCTGCCAAATCGAAGTTTGGAGAAAGGAACACGCCATGTTTAACGAGGACAACACCACGGAGCAAATGATTATCTCCACGTTGGTAAAAAACGGCTGGGAATATATACCGCCGGAAGCGTTGAAGCGTGAAGAGAACGAGCCCATTGTAGAATCGATGGTGTGGGACGCGCTGATCGCGCTCAATCCGGAGATTGCCGAGGAGCCGGACCGAGCTGATGAAGTCCTGTATAAGCTGCACCAGCTTTTTGCCGGGACCACGGCGGAAAATCTCGTCACGCAGAACGAGAAATTCAAGGAATTGGTGTTCGAGAAAAATTCCTATCCCTTTGACGAAGACGGAAGGCAAGTCTCGATTGACTTTTTCGGCACGGAGATCAACGGCAAGCAGGACAAGAACCGTTATGTGGTCACCAATCAATGGCCGTACCCGTCGAAGAAAGGCGGCAAGCGGCTGGACATCGTTCTATTGGTGAACGGTTTTCCGTTTGTCGTCGGCGAGCTCAAGACCCCCACTCGTGCCGCGATTACTTGGCTCGACGGCGCGCAGGACGTTAATGATTATGAAAAAAGCATACCGACGATGTTTGTCTGCAATGTGTTCAATTTCGCCACGGAAGGCAAACGGTATCGGTACGGTTCGGTTTGTATGCCCGCGGCGAAGTGGGGGCCGTGGCATACGACGGACGACAAGTCGGATGGCAATCTCGTCGCCGTGCAAACGAGCGTGGAAAATATGATTACGCCGTATAAGGTGATGGATATTTTCCAGTTTTTCACGCTTTATGCTACGGATAATAAGTATCGCAAGTATAAGGTTATCGCCCGATACCAGCAGTATGAAGGCGCCAACATGATTATCGACCGTGTGCGCGTCGGCCATCCGAAGCAGGGACTCATTTGGCATTTCCAGGGATCGGGGAAGTCGTATCTGATGGAGTTTGCGGCGGTAAAAATGCGGATGCTGCCGGATTTGAAAAATCCTACGGTGCTTATCGTGGACGACCGTATTGATTTGGAATCGCAGATTACCGCGCAGTTTCATTCCTCGGACGTGGGGAATCTGGAATCGGCTGTGAGCCGCCAAGATTTGATGGAAAAGCTCCGTCAGGACATTCGCAAAATTATCATTACAACGATTTTCCGCTTTCAGGAGGTGGAGGGCGAACTTTCGCGGCGCGACAATATTATCGTCATGGTCGATGAATGCCATCGGACGCAGGAGGGCGATCTCGGCGTCAAGATGCGGCGGGCATTGCCGAACGCTTTTTTCTTCGGCCTCACGGGTACTCCAATCAATCGCCTGGACAAAAATACCTTTGCTACTTTCGGCACGACCGAAGACCGCAGCGGATATATGAGCAAGTATTCTTTTTCGGATTCGATTCGGGATAAGGCGACGCTGCCGCTGCATTTTGAGCCGGTGCCGATTGATTTGCGGGTGGATCGCGAGACGCTGGACCGCGAGTTTGATGTTTTGACTGAGGGCCTCAGCGACGAGGAGCGGGCGGAGCTGTCCAAGCGTGTCGACATGCAGGCGATTATGTACGACGAGAAGCGGATTCATAAAGTCTGCGTTCATATCGTCAAGCATTTTACGGAAAAAATCCGCCCTAACGGGTATAAGGCACAGGTCGTCGTTTATGACCGCCATTGCTGCCTGCAATACAAGAAAGAACTCGATAAATTGTTGGGCGCGAAATACTCTACGATCGTCATGGATACGAAGAACGATAAAGCGGATGAATACAAGGCCTATCGACGCTCGAAGGAAGATGAAGCAAAGGTTCTTGACCGATTCCGTGATCCAAACGACGAATTACAGATTGTGATCGTAACTTCAAAGCTGCTTACGGGATTTGATGCGCCTGTTTTGCAGGTCATGTATCTGGATAAGCCGATGAAAGACCACACGCTTTTACAGGCCATTTGCCGAACGAATCGCACATTTGATGAAGGCAAGACGTTTGGGTTGATTGTCGATTACGTCGGCATTTTTGACAATGTCGCGAAGGCCTTGAATTTCGACGAATCCAGTATGAAGAAGATTGTCACCAATATTGATGAAGTGAAAAAGAAGGTTCCGGCGTTAATGCGCAAGTGCCTCAGCTATTTCATGGGCGTGGATCGCACCGTGGAAGGTTGGGAAGGTCTTATGGCCGCGCAAGAGTGTATTCCGACGAATAAAGAGAAAGATGAGTTCGCTGCCGATTACGGCGTTTTGCACCGCGCATGGAATGCTCTTTCTCCTGACCCTGTGTTGGCTCCGTATCAGACAGATTATGTATGGCTCACGAAGGTATATGAATCCGTAAAACCTGCGAGCAACAGCGGCGCGCTGATTTGGGCGGCGCTCGGCGCCAAGACGCTGGAGATTGTTCATGATAATCTGGAAGTGGGAACTACCCATGAGGATATGGAGATTTTGTCCTTGAATGCGGATTTGATTGATGATTTTATCGCGAAGTATAGGGACGCAAAAACGGCGGCAAAGCGTGTGGAAATCGATTTAGTGGCGAGAATCCAAAAACACGGAAATGATCCAAAGTTCGTGCAGCTTGGGGAACGGTTGGAGAAACTGCGCGAGCAGCACGAACAAGGGCTTATCACCAGCATTGAGTTTTTGAAACGGCTGTTGGAGATGGCAAGAGAAGCGGCGCAGGCCGAGAAGGAGGTCGTACCGGAAGAGGAAATTGACAAAGGCAAGGCGGCGCTTACCGAGCTTTTTAACGGCGTCAAAAATCAGAATACGCCTGTAATCGTAGAGCGGATTGTCACAGATATTGACGGCATCGTGAAAATCGTGCGGTTTGACGGTTGGCAAAATACGACTGCCGGAAAGCAAGAGGTGAAAAAAGCTCTTCGCAGCGTCGTTTGGGTAAAGTACAAAATCAAGGACAAGGAAGTTTTTGATAAGGCTTATGGGTATATTGAGCAGTATTATTGAAACGCTTGGAAGTCAACGAGTATTGGAAATAAATCAAAAGGCTGCCGCTGAAAGTTTCTTTCATGCGACAGCCTTTTGTATTATGCTTTTTATTTCCCGCAATGCGGGCATTTTGTACAGTTCATTTCCGTGCCGCAGCAGTCGTGCTTGTCGTCGGCGAAATTGCGGTAGATGTGGCGCCCGGCGGCGATAAGCGCGACGACGAGAACAGCGCCTAAAATGTAAGTTGCCATGATTACTTCACCTCAAAATCCCATCAGCCTGCCGCCCTGATAGACGAGCAGGGATACAACCCAAGCGATGGCGAACATGTAGGCGGCGGAGAAGCCCATCCACTTCCATGAGCCGGTTTCCTTCTTGATGGTGCCGAGGGCGGTGACGCAGGGCGTGTAGAGCTGGGAGAAGACCATGAACGCGACGGCGGACATGGTGGTAAAAGCCGTGGCCATGCCGCTCTGCATCAGCGTCGCGGCGGTTTCCACCGCGTCTTCCGCTTCGGCGGAGATTTCACCGACGCCGTACAGGATGCCCATCGTGGAAACGACGGATTCCTTCGCTAAGATGCCCGTGATGACGGCGGCGCCCGCTTCCCACGTGTCGAAGCCGTGGAAGATGAAGAGCTTCGACATGCCCGTGCCGAGGGCGGCAAGGAAGCTCTCGTTCATTTCCTCGGTCATGCCGTTGAAGTTGAAGTTGCCGAGGAACCAGATCAGGACGGACATCGCGAAGATAATCGTTCCGGCCTTGATCAGATAGCCCTTGCCTTTATCCCAGGTCTCCAAAAGAACTGTTTTCATATCGGGGATGCGGTAGGGAGGGAGCTCCAGGAGAAACGTGGAGCCTTTCTCCTGAAAGACTGTGCCGCCCAAGAGCTTTGCGGCGATAATCGCCATGATGACGCCTAAGATATACATGGCAAAGACGACGTTCGCGGCGTTGTCCGGGAAGAACATCGCGGCGAACAGCGCCATGATCGGCAGTTTCGCGCCGCAGGTCAGGAACGGCGTGACGAGAATCGAGGTCATGCGGTCCTTTTCCGAGTCCAGCGTCCGGGCGCCCATGATGGCGGGGACGGCGCAGCCGAAGCCCATCATCAGGGGCATGATGCCTTTGCCCGTCAGGCCGACGCGGCGCATGATCGGATCGGTGATGAAAGCGACCCGCGCCATGTAGCCGGTACCGTCCAAAAAGCTCAGGCAGAAGAACAGCACGAAAATCAGCGGCACGAAAGTCAGCACGCCGCCCACGCCGCCGATGACGCCGTCCACGATCAGCGACTGCATCCAGTCGGCAACTTCCCAGGATTCCAAGGTTGCGGTCACGCTTTCCGTCAAAGGTCCGCCGATGAAGTCGTCCAGCGCGTCGGCCATCGGCTGCCCGATCCATTCGAAGGTAATCTGGAATACCGCATAGAGCATGACGAGGAAGAGCGGCAGCGCCGTCCAGCCGTTGGCCAGCACCGCGTCGATTTTTTCCGTGAGGTCGGAGCTGGCGCCCGCGACGGAAACGCACTCCGACACGACGCTGTCGATGAACGCATACCGCTCCTCGATGATTTTTTCCTCCAGCGCGTCTGCGGCGAGATTGCCGGCGCGAAGCCCCTCCACGCGGGCGATATGGGCGCGTACTTTTTCGCTGGGCTGGTATTTCTCCATCATGGTAGAGGTGAAGACGTCAAGCAGCGTTTTGATGCTGCTGCGGCTTCGTGCCGTCGTCTCCACGACCGGCATGCCGAGCGCGGCGCCAAGCTTTTCCGTATCCACGCGGATGCCGTGGCGTTTCGCCTCGTCCTGCATATTGAGGTCGAGGAGCAGCGGGATTCCCTGCTCTAAGAGTTGAATGGTCAGATAGAGATTGCGCTCTAAGTTTGACGAATCGAGCACGTCCACCACGAGATCCGGCTTTTCGTTCAGCAGGTAGTCGATGACGATTTTTTCCTCCGGCGAGCGTGCGTTTACGCTGTAAGTGCCCGGAAGATCGACCACTGAGATGTTTCGTCCCTGGTGGGAGAGATAGCCGATTTTCTTGTCCACGGTCACGCCCGGCCAGTTGCCGATTTTCTGCCGTGCGCCGGTCAGCTCGTTGAAGATGGTGGATTTTCCCGTATTCGGGTTGCCCGTCAGGGCGACTGCTAATGAAGACATTTTTTGTTTCCCTTCTTTATGTAATATACAAAAGCCGTAAAAATTTTAGAGTCAGAAATTCGGAAAATCAGAAATTCGGAAAATCAGATTTTCTGATCAAAAAATTTTCATGCCGTCGCTTCGACCTCGATGGAAGCCGCGTCGTCCCGACGAAGGGCCAGATGGTACGAACGCACCCGAAGCGCCATCGGGTCGCCGAGGGGCGCGGAGCGCAGCACCGTCACCGTCGTCCCGGGGACGAGTCCCATAGTCATCAGTCGATTTTTTAAGGGTGATTCCGCGACGGAGCGAATGATAAACCGCTGCCCGGAGGTTCCTTCCCGTAAAGTCATTTTGTTGCCTCCCTGTTTTTGAAAAATATAATCAAACTAATTCTCTTTATCAAAATATAAAACTTTGGACATGATTTGTCAAGATGAAGATGAATATAATTTTCAAAATAGAGCTTTTCGGGAATTGCGGATGCCGGCAGGATTTTATGAAAACAATGGCGAATAATATCACTTTAATCACTGCGATTCGAGAACGGCCGTGCAAGAGGGCGCGGCGATTGGATGAAACGAACGGTTGCGGGACGGGGCTGTCGGCGTGCAGCAGCGGCGCTCGAGACGACCGGCATGAACGCGGATATGCCGGGCTCCCTGCCATCCGCGACGCTATCGGGAGGTAAAGCGCATGGAGCTTTTGGACGGAGTCGGAAAGCTTTCTGGCGTCGGGCCGAAAAAAGAGGCGGCGTTGGCGCGGCTGGGGATTTCGACGCTCTTTGATCTGCTCGCGTATTATCCGCGCGCATATATCGATCAGACGACGGTGACGCCTTTTGCCCGGCTTTCGGCGGGGATGGAGGCGACGGTTTCGGGCGTCGTCGTCAGCGTGCGGGAACGTCGTTCGGGGAGGGGCGGAAAGCTCAGCATACTGACCGCGTATTTGAGCGACGGCACCGGATATTTGGCGATGACTTGGTTCAATCAGCCCTTCTTGGCGAAAAAGCTTTTCGAGGGGCAGCGGATTTTCGCCACGGGAAAGGTGGACTATGCCTATGGCGGTCATGGCGGGCTGGCGATGACGCAGATGTCGGCTTTTGAATTGCTGGGAGAGGGCGGGGACGCCGCCCGGGGCGGCGTGCTTCCCGTTTACGGGGCAACGGCCGCGCTCAACCAGAAATTTTTTCGCGGCCTTTTGAAGCAGGCGCTGGAAAAAAAGCCGGAGCTGCCGGAGGTGATTCCCGAGAGCGTGCGCTCCCGTTACGGCTTGATGGACCGCGACCGAGCGTTCGTCGCGATGCATTTCCCAAAGTCCGCGAAGGAGCTTTCGGAGGCGCGGGCGCGGCTGGCGTTTGAGGAATTATATCTGATCCAGTGCGGACTGCTCATCTTGAAGAAAAAAACGCGGGAAAAAGAACAGGGCGTCCGTCATTTGATGAACGGCAGCCTGGTTCAGCAGGTGGAAGCCTCGCTGCCTTTCCGTCTGACGAAGGGACAGGCGAACGCGTGGGCCGAGATTTCCTCCGATATGGAAAAATCCGTGCCGATGCGGCGGCTCGTGCAGGGCGACGTCGGCTCGGGCAAAACGGCGGTGGCGCTGCTTGCGCTCGTCAAGACGGTGGAAAACGGCTATCAGGGGGTTTTGATGGCGCCGACGGAAATTTTGGCACGGCAGCATTACGAGACGTTCTCAAAGCTCCTGAAAAATACCGACGTCCGTATCGGACTGCTGTCGGGCAAACTGACCGCAAAGCAGCATGAGGAGATGCTGGCTTCGATTGCGGCCCATGACGTCGATATCGTCGTCGGCACCCATGCGCTGATACAGGATAAGGTGCGTTACGACGAACTTGGGCTGGTAGTGACAGACGAGCAGCACCGCTTCGGCATCGCCCAGCGTGCCGAGCTCAACAGGAGAAGCGAGAAGACGCCGGACGTGCTGGTCATGACGGCGACGCCGATTCCCCGGACGATGACGCTGACAGTGTACGGCGATCTTGACGTGTCGCGCATCGAGGAGCTGCCGCCAGGGCGCCGGCCCGTCCGCACCTTCGTGCGGACGGAAGAACGGCGGGGACTGATTTACGCGTTCGTGAGAAAAGAAATCGAGGCGGGGAGGCAGGCTTACGTCGTCTGTCCGTTGATCGAGGAAAGCGAGGAAACGGAGCTTCCGTCGGCGGAGGCAATTTATCAGGAGCTTTCCGGAGGGATTTTTCGCGGCGTTCCCTGCGGGCTGGTGCATGGGAAACTGAAACCGAAGGAAAAGGAAGCCGTCATGCGCTCGTTTTACGAGGGGGAAACAAAGCTGCTTGTGGCGACGACGGTCATCGAAGTCGGCGTGGACGTGCCGAATGCGACCGTGATTGTCGTCGAGCACGCCGAACGGTTCGGCCTTGCGCAGCTGCATCAGCTTCGCGGCCGTATCGGACGCGGAAAATTTCAATCGTACTGCATCTTGATCGGCGGTGGGAAGGAAGGAGCAGCCAACGAACGGCTGCGCGCGATGGAACGCACGGCCAGCGGCTTCGATCTCGCGGAGGAGGATCTGCGGCTTCGCGGGCCGGGGCAGTTCTTCGGCTCCATGCAGCACGGGCTCGGCGACCTGAAGGTCGCGAACGTGCTTCGCGATACGGATATCCTGCTGCGCGCGCGACGCGCGGCGATGGAGACAATGGAGGAAGCGCAGGATACGCGGTATGTGCTTGACGTCCTGCGGCTGAATTACAGCGACAGGTTCGGGAAAATATTGGACGCGTAATAGCGTCAGGATGGGCGGGGCGAAACGATTCATTGGAATGGATAATTTTGCCCCGCCGTTTTTCAGAATTGCTCGTTATGCTTTGCGTGATTTATATTTTGAAGGATTTGGAGGAATCGTTTTGCGGGTCAAATCAGAGGGCACGGTGAAGATTGTCGCGCTCCTGCTCCTTGTCTTGCTGTTTGCCGGCATTCGCCTGACGTGCCCCGAAGTTTGCGCCCGTCTTTGGCATGTGATGACCTGCGGCAGCATGCAGGAGACGATTGATTATATCCAGTCTTTCGGCGTTTGGGCGATGCTTTTCAGCTTTTGTCTCGACGTGCTCGTCAACGCTTTGGGATTTTTGCCTTCCATTTTTATTTCGACGGCGAACGGCGTGCTTTTTGGCATCGTGCCGGGCGTGATCGTGTCGTGGCTCGCGGAGACGACGGGCGTCATCCTGAGTTTTCTCCTGATGCGGACGATCCTGCGGGATTCGGCGGAAAAGCTGATACAAAAAAGCCCTTATTTGACGCGCCTCGACGAATTCAGCGGCAAAAAAGGCTTTCAAATGATGCTGATCGCGCGGACGCTGCCGTATTTTCCTTCCGGCATTTTGACGGCGCTGGGCGCGGTCAGCCGGATCAGCGTGAAGGATTATATGCTTTCCAATTTAATAGGAAAGTTTCCGTCCACGGCGTTGGAAGTTATCATCGGACACGACGCGGTGCTTTTCCATAAGCACATGAACCGGCTGGCCTGCGTGGTGCTGTTGGCGACGTTGGTTTACGTCGCGATTTGGTATATCCATCGTCGAAAAAAAGAAAAGGAGGACGAAAATCCGATTTCTTGATTTTTATAGGCAAAATATGTTAAAGTAAACATTATTATTTTTTTAGTGTTTCAGAAAGCGGTCGCTTTCCGGGAAAGGTTTGGAGGCGTTGACATGGTAAAAGTTTTGGTGAACGGCGCTTGCGGGCGGATGGGTCAGTCGGTAGTAAAAGCGGTGCTTGCCGATGAAGAGCTTTCGCTGGTCGCGGCGGTGGATATTCATGGCGCGGAGGATGCGGGGACGATGGTCGGACAGCCGGCCTGCGGCGTCCCTGTGACGACGCATTTGGCGGACGCCATTGACGCGGCGCATCCTGACGTCATGGTAGACTTTACGCGGCCGGATGTGGCGCTGCAAAACGCGATTACGGCGCTGGAAAGCGGCGTTGCGCCCGTCATCGGTACGACGGGACTTTCCGCCGACGCCAAAAAACAGTTGACGGCCATTTCCGAAAAGACGAAGACGCCGTGCTTCATCGCTCCGAACTTTGCTATCGGCGCGGTCCTTATGATGATGATGGCGAAGCAGGCTGCGAAATATATGCCGAATGTAGAGATCATCGAGCTGCACCACGACAACAAGCTCGACGCGCCCTCCGGTACGGCGCTCCAAACGGCGGAGCTGATTCGCGAGGTGCGCGGCGACATGCGGCAGGGGCATCCCGACGAAAAAGAGACGATTCCCGGCGCGCGCGGCGCGGTGGTCGGCGGTCTCCATATTCACAGCGTTCGGCTCCCCGGTTACGTCGCGCATCAGGAAATCATCTTCGGCGGTCTCGGGCAGACGCTCTCGATTCGTCACGATTCGATGGATCGCGAGTCTTTCATGCCGGGCGTAGTGTTGGCCTGCAAAAAGGTCCGCGGACTGACCGGTCTTGTCGTCGGTCTTGAAAATATTTTGTAATGGAAGGGAATGAACGATATGAAAAAGTATAATACGGCGCTTCTTGGCGCGACGGGCGCAGTGGGGCAGGAGTTCTTGAAGCTCATCGAGGAGCGGGATTTTCCCTTTGATAATTTGAAACTTTTGGCGTCGAAGCGTTCGGCGGGGACGAAGATTACGATCAAGGGGAAGGAGTACGTCGTCGAGGAAGCGACGGAGGACTCCTTCAAGGACGTGAAGATCGCTTTGTTCGCGGGAGGTTCCGCCAGCAAGACGTTTGCCAATCCCGCAGTCAAGGCGGGCGCGGTGGTCATCGACAATTCCTCCACGTTCCGCATGGACCCGAATGTGCCGTTGGTCGTTCCCGAGGTCAATCCCGAGGCGATCGCGCAGCACAAGGGCATCATCGCGAACCCGAACTGCTCGACGATTATCATGGTCATGGCGCTGAAGCCGCTCCATGACGTGAAGAAGATCAAGCGCGTCGTCGTCTCCACTTATCAGGCGGTTTCCGGCGGCGGCAAGGAGGCGATGGCGGAGCTGGAGCAGCAGGTGGACGACATTGTGAACGGCCGTCCGGTCAAGGCGGAAATCCTGCCGGGGGCGAGCCTTGCCAAGCATTATCAGATCGCTTTCAACCTGATTCCGCAGATTGACGTTTTCAAGGAAAACCTCTATACAAAGGAAGAAATGAAGATGATCGACGAGACGCGGAAAATCCTGTCCGCACCCGATATGCGCATCACGGCGACGACGGTGCGCGTGCCTGTCTATCGCAGCCATGCGGAGTCGGTAAACGTCGAGTTCGAGGGCGAGGTCACGGAGGAAGCCGCGAAAAAGGCGTTCGCCGCATTCCCCGGTCTCATCGTGAACGACAATCCGGACGAGATGGAATATCCGATGCCGCTCTTTACCTCCGGCAAGGACGACGTGGAGGTCGGGCGTATCCGCAAGGATTACTCGGTGGATCACGGCCTAAATTTCTGGCTTTGCGGCGACCAGATCCGCAAAGGCGCCGCTTTGAACGCGCTCCAAATTGCGGAGTATATGATAAAGAACGATATGCTTTGATCTAATAAGATTTTGTTTGACTCCCCCCCGTCAGCTTCGCTGACACCCTCCTCTATGAGGGGGGGCAGGAAAAGCCTCCCCCTCTGAGGGAGGAGCAACGTGCCAGTGGCACGTTGCTGCCGTAGGCGTGACGGAGGGAGTCTTTAGCAGTTTTGGTTTATCCATTTGACGATAGGAGGGACAGAAATGGATTGGGTCAGCGACGAGACGATGCTGTTTCGGCCTGCGGCGGAGGAAAACGCGGCGGAAAAGACAATCCGGATTGCCTGCGCGGCGATGGAGGAGAAAGGCTACAATCCCATCAATCAGCTTGTCGGCTATCTGCTCTCGGGCGATCCCGCCTATATCACCAGCCACAACGACGCGCGCAGCATGATACGGAAGATTGAGCGGGACGAGCTCCTGGAAGAGTTCGTGCGTTCCTATCTCGCGAACATGAAAAAAGAAGCGGGGAAATGACGGGGCAGCGGATACTCGGTCTCGACGTCGGCGACCGTACAGTGGGCGTCGCGGCCAGCGATTTGCTCTTGATGACCGCGCAGGGCGTAGAGACGATTCGACGGGAGACATTGGAAAAGGACTTGGCTCGTCTCGGCGAGCTGATGCACGAATACGACGCGGTGCGTTTGGTGGTCGGTCTGCCGCGCAATATGAACGGCACGGAAGGTGACCGGTGCGAGATCGTGCGCGCCTTTGCCGAGGAAATCAAAAAGGCGCTGCCGGAAGCGGACATCGTCTTTTGGGACGAGAGGCTTTCCACGGTCGCGGCGGCGAAGTCGCTGATCCAGGCGGACGTCAGCCGAAAAAAACGCAAGAAGGTCATCGATAAGATGGCGGCGGTCTTTATCCTGCAAGGGTATTTGGACAGCCTCGCGAAATAAAATGGAAATCCCGGCGGTCAGCGTTGCGTTCCTTTTGGAAGCGCAAAGTTGCCGTCGGGATTTTTTGACGCCCGCGTCGTTGACAATCCAAGGCAAAGTACGGTACAATGCGATAGATGCGACAGATAAAAATGTATGGAAAGAAAGAGGTGCGCGCATGGCTTCGGAAAAAGAGATGCCGATGGACGAGGAGCAGATGGAGGACGACGAGATTATCGTCGTAATGACCGACGATGACGGCAATGAGTATTATTATGTGCAAGAGTTGATCCTGGAAGTGCAGGGCGACAAGTACGCGCTGCTGGTTCCGACTTGCGAGGACGACGAGGAAGAGGAAGGGCATTGCCACTGCCACGATCATAATCACGAAGAAGACGACGATGACGCTGCGTTCTTCGCAAAAATCGTGCTTGACGAGAGCGGCGAAGAGGCGTATATCGAGCCGACGGACGAGGAATTCGAGGCGGTGCTGGCGGCTTACGAGGCCCTGATGGACGAGGAAGAGAACGAGGATTGAACGGAGGGATTTCCATGACGTTTGAGCCGAAATTTTTGCGTTGCCGCACCTGCGGGCGATTGGTGATGGCGCTGCCGGGCGGAAAAGATCATGCGGAATGCTGCGGCGAGGGTACGGCGGAGCTTTTGACGGCGAACACGACGGACGCTTCGCAGGAAAAGCACGTGCCGGTCATCGAAGCAAAGGGAGGCCAGGTTACGGTCAAAATTGGCAGCGCTCCGCATCCGATGGTGGAGGCGCATTACATCCAGTGGGTGTATCTCCATACGAAAAACGGCGGACAGTTCCATTTCTTCGCGCCGGGCGACGCGCCGGAGGCGACCTTTGCACTGGCGGAAGGCGACGCGCCGGTTGCGGCTTATGAGTATTGCAATCTGCACGGACTTTGGAAGGCGGAAGCGTGAATTCGGGAGGCCCCCATTAAAGGGCTGAAGGTGTGAAAAACTATAGGGATGATATAAAAAGCGGTCGGAGATAATTCCGATCGCTTTTTACGTCGAATCACCATGAGATAATTCCCCAAAACGCGGGTCGAAAAAACGACATTTCGCAGGATGGATTTTTGCCAAATCGAAGGTTTCCCTTGTAATCGATATAATTAAGCATTATAATGACAATATATTATAGACTGGAGGAAGCAGGGATGGCGAACTACAAGCCGAGGATTATCGACGAAGCTATCGCACATCGTCTGAAGAATAAGGGCGCAATACTTGTGGAAGGTGCGAAGTGGTGCGGTAAGACCACAACTTGTGAACAACACGCTGCAAGTATTCTGTATATGAGCAATCCCGACCGTGTGAAGCAGAATTTACAACTGGCGGATATAAGCCCGAGTTCCCTTCTGCAAGGTGAGACGCCGCGCTTGATTGACGAATGGCAGATGGCGCCTAAACTATGGGATGCTGTGCGTTTTGAGGTGGATCATCGAGACGGTTTTGGGCTTTTTTTGTTGACTGGCTCCGCAGTTCCCGCAGAAATGGATCAAATACATCACACCGGGACAGGCAGATTTGCATGGATTAGGATGCGTCCTATGAGCCTTTATGAGTCCGGGGAGTCCTCCGGTTCCGTCAGCCTCGGCGCACTGTTTTCCTCTTCGGATGAAGCGATTTTTGCCGAAAACAAATCAACATTGGAGGACATTGCCTTTCTCATTTGTCGCGGCGGATGGCCGCAGGCAACATTTCTGGATGGTGAGGATGCGCTGATACAGTCCTTTGATTATTTGGATGCTGTCGTGAAATCCGATATTAGCCGTGTGGACGATGTTTCGCGCAACGAGACCAGCGCGCGTCTTATCATGCGCTCTTTGGCACGGCATCAAGGGACGCAAGCGCCAAACACGACAATTTGTGAAGATATTAACATGAGTGATGACAGGGAACTGAGCAAGGATACAGTGGTGTCTTATACGAATGCGTTGAAAAAGATTTTCGTGATTGAGGACAGCCCTGCGTGGAATCCTAACCTTCGCTCAAAGACGGCGATTCGCACCTCGGACACACGGTACTTTGTCGATCCGTCTATTGCAACTGCCGCTCTCGGTGTCGGCCCCGGCGATCTCCTGAACGACTTGGAGACATGCGGTCTGTTCTTTGAAACGCTCTGCATTCGCGATTTGCGCGTTTATGCGGAAGCATTGGGCGGCAGTGTGTACCATTTCCGAACCAAAGAAGGTTTGGAATGTGACGCCGTAGTCCATCTGCGCAACGGAAGCTATGGCCTGGTGGAAATCAAGCTTGGCGGTGATAAGCTGATTGAGGAAGGCGTGCGCACCCTCAAAGCAGTTGCGGATAAGATTGACACGACAAAAATGAAAGTACCTGCCTTCTTGATGGTTCTGGCAGGAACTTCACCTTATGCGTATCGGAGGGATGATGGGGTATATGTTGTTCCGATTACGGCGTTGAAAAATTAAAGTTATTTGCCGGATTCGGACAATGTGGTACTTGAATATGAATCGGAAAGGAAGATAGCAATGACTTACCTTGATAGAGCAATCAAAGACGGATACGCAACAATCTCGGGCGCGGAAAACAAACAGAAAATCATTTATGTGTCATCTGATAACCACAGTGAGAATTACAACGACCCTGAAGAAAAAGTCCGCGCGGAGTTTTGGGCGGAACTCATCTATAAATACGACTATCCCGCATCGCGCATCAAAATTGAAGTCACCGTTCCCGACCGTTTGCCTACCGATCGCGCCGATATTGTCGTGTTCAAAGATGACGATTGCAAGCGCCCCTATACAGTCGTGGAATGCAAGAAGGACGGTGTCACCGACGCGGAATTTGCGCAGGCCATCGAGCAGGGCGTTGGTAACGCCACATGGGTCAAGCTCCGTGCGGAATATGTGGTAATCGTCGCCGGCGGGACGCGCCGCGTACTCGATGTGTCGGACAAATTCGGCGCAATGGAACGCGAGAAAAATATCCTTGCTGACTTACCGAAAGCCTACGGAAAGCCGCAGGAGTTCCGCTTTTACAAAGGCGGCGTGACCGCAAAGGGCGAAACTGCTTCGGATATTTCGGAGGTAAACCGTGAAGACCTGATTGTCGCCATCAAGAAATGCCATCAAACGCTCTGGGGCGGCGGGCGTATGTCCCCTCCAACCGCCTTCGGCGAGCTTTGCAAAATCATTTTCGTCAAAATCAGCGACGAGAAAAAGCCTCGGAAAAAAGGCGAGCCGTACCAATTTCAAATCAAGACCCATGAACCGTCGCCAAAGTTAGCGGAACGTATCGAAGCACTCTATGATGAGCAAAAGAAAAAAGACCCCGAAGTTTTCACGGAATCTATCAAAGTGGACGACCGTGTACTTCGGACGGTTGTTTCCCATTTAGAGGCTATCAACCTGAACAAAACCGACCTTGACGTAAAAGGTGTAGCCTTTGAGCAGTTCATGGACGGATTTTTCAAAGGCGACTTCGGACAGTATTTCACGCCGCGCCCGATTATCGAGTTCGCGGTAAAAATGATGAAGCCGCAAAACGATTGGGATGTGCTCGACCCCTCGTGCGGTTCGGGCGGCTTTTTGCTGCACACGCTCGACTATATGCGGAGACAGGCCGGTGAATACTTCGACGCGCAATCCGTCGACCATTATAATTATTGGCATGACTTCGCTGCAAATCATCTTTATGGCATTGAAATCAACGACGAGATCGCCCGAGTCGCAAAGATGAACATGATTGTCCACGACGACGGCCATACGAACGTCATCAGCTTCGACGCACTGGACAGTATCGACAAAATGAACGCAAAAAATCACGGCTTCAAGAAAGACCAGTTCGATCTGATCCTGACTAATCCGCCCTTCGGCTCTGTGGTGAACAGTGCGGAAAAACTATATCTCTCCGGCTATACCCTCGGCAATACCTACACGGCGGCAGGCAAGGCGAAGCCGCGCAAAAACCAGAGCTCGGAAATCCTGTTCATCGAGCGGATATGGGAATTTTTGAAGCCCGGCACGGGAAAAGCCGCAATTGTCCTGCCGGACGGGATTCTGACGAACAGCTCCGCACAATATGTGCGCGACTTCATCTTGGAGCGTTTCCAACTTTTGGCGGTAATCAGTATGCCGCAATTCGCTTTTGCGCATTTCGGCGCGGGCGTCAAGGCGTCGGTGATTTTCGTCCGCAAGCGGGCGGCAAATGAGACGCCGGACGAAAACGAAGCTATCTTCATGGCGGCGCCGGAGAAAATCGGATACGACGCGACGGGGCGCGAGACCGATTCGGAACTCGATGAAATCGTTGCGAAGTACGAGGAATTTCAAAAAGACGCAACGCCTTTTTTTGCATAACCCCCGGCGAAAACGAGCTTTGCGTTTTCGCAGTCAAGCGGGGGAAAATCGAAGGGCGCTTTGATGTTAAATATGCCTTATATTTGCGTAATCCTGAAAAATCTATAGCAAAGAAAGTATCGTTAGGCGAACTATGCGTTGAGGAACCTTGTTATGGAACGTCAGCAACGGCAATAGTTCGCACTAATGAAAATCAACCGAAATATATTCGCATAACAGACTTTGATGATTTTGGCATTGCGCCTGACCATGAATATATGACAGCGGCTTCATACTCCGATAAACATATATTGCAGGCAGGGGATATACTTTTTGCGCGTTCTGGCGCTACGGTCGGAAAAACTTATTATTACGACGGCTCTATTGGTACTTCGGTTTTTGCAGGATATTGTATCCGCTTTCGGTTCGACAAGAAAAAAGTCTTGCCTAAATTTGTTTATTGGTACACAAAGACAGAAACATATAAATCGTGGGTGCAAGGGATTCAGCGACCTTCAGGGCAACCGAATATCAATAAGGAAGAATATAAATCGTTTGAGATTATACTGCCAAGCATAGAAGTTCAACAATCATTATCTACAAAAATGGACGAAGCCCTTAACAATTACAAGGAAGAACATGATTCAGCCGATGAATATATCATAAATGCAACGCGAGAATTGTTTTCCAATCTCGGAATTAACTTTCCAGACTATAAACCTTCTTTATATAATTTTGTGCAATTAAAAGATATTAAAGAGTTCGGACTTTATTGCAATTCTCATAGCGCATATCTGAACCATGTGTTCCAAGCGCTCAAAGATAATAAGCATTTTGCAGGTTGTCTTGAAGATTATGTGGCGATAAACCCCAACATTGAACGAAAGAAACTACAAGATGATACGGAAGTTTCTTTCGTTCCAATGTCAGCGGTTGAGGAAAAAACAAACGGCGTTGAATATACGACAATGCAATATGAAAACGTCAAGACAGGCTTTACTCCGTTTCAGAAGGGCGATTTGCTATGGGCAAAAATTACGCCTTGTATGCAGAATGGGAAAGCATTTTTGTCAGATGATATGCCTACGCAGGTTGGCTTTGGCTCTACAGAATTCCATGTTTTGCGGCCCCAAAGCGACCGTATTTATATGCCGTTTCTTTGGGCATTGCTTACCGACGAGCATATTTTGGAAGCCGCACAGGGAATGTTCAGCGGCTCCGCAGGTCAACAACGAGTACCAGATACGTTTTTAAAGAAATTTCCAATTATCTTGCCGCCGCTGAAAATACAAAAAGCATTGGCAGATAAAGTTTTTGTAGCATTGCGTAAAGCAACGGCATTACGTCAAGATGCAGAACAAGAGTGGTTAGGGGCAAAGCAAAAGTTTGAAAAGGAACTGTTGGGGGGATGAGTATGGATATTAATAGATTGAATACATATTACAAGTTTTTACGAGAGATGACGCACCGTCCTACGCCTCTTAACTATGGTGATGTACAAAATACGAAAAATTTTATACTCTCGCTTGCCACAGAAATTGAGGAAGATCAGCCATTATTGAGTAATCATTTGAAAAAATGGAATGAACAACTGTTTATAAAAATCGTTCCATATATACAGATAAATCCTTTTATGATGGGGAGAATCCTCGAAATACTTGGCCTTTTGCTTGAGCAGCATCAGAGAAAAAACAAACCGATATGGAGTCACATTCATCCGCGAATTATTTCCGTATCAAAAAAATTATATCTTGACGGACATTATGCGAACGCTGCAGAAGATGCGTTTATTGAAGTCAATGCATATATTAAGGAGTTATATTCTGCGCTTAATCCCAATGAACCCAAAATTCCTGATGGTGTAACTTTAATGAATAAGCTTTTTTCTGAAGATTGTCCGCTTGTATCTATACATGATAGAAGTACACAGACAGGTAGAGATATACATAACGGCTATCGTTTCATGCTGGGAGGCGCTATGTCAGCTTTGCGAAATCCTAAAGCTCATTCAAACGAGGAAAAATTGTCTCCAGAAGAGGCTATGCGGCGATTGATGTTTGCGAGCATGTTGATGTATAAGATAGATGAAATCGATTTGTAGTTTGCAATAGAAAAAAGAAAACGAGGGATAGAGTATGATTAGACTTTCTGGAATTTATAACGAATCGCTTGGGGGAGCTTGTACGCTTCGAGGCTATGCTAAGTACAACGAAATTGTTGGCCTTTCGTATCCGCATCCAGGGTATCAGCGTCCCCCAGAGGATGAACACGTTGCCCAAATAAGTTCCTTTATTGCTGCTGGTTCGAATAGCTTTAGTCCAGAGATAGTTCTCGCGTATACTGCGCGGTATGATTATTATGCTCAGGGGGCATCTTCTGATGTTGATGCATTATCTGACATTAAATCTGGAAAAGGGTTTGCATCAAATGTCGATGGTATTGTATTCAAAAAGGAACGAGCGGTTGCTAACGGTTTTTTGTATACTCTTTCTATCCCGGATAAAAAGTATGATCACATTGAGGATAAGCCATTTAGGAGAGTCGATGGTAATCATAGGCTTTTGGCAATTGAAAAGCTGATTTCTATAGGGGAGATGCGAAGCAATTATTTAATCCCCTTCTGCATTATTATATTCCCTGAAAATGCTAACATGAAAGATGAAAAAATTATTTTCCATAATATCAATTCGAAAGCAATACCTATTCGTTCAGAGAGATTACTGACAAGTATTCTTGCTGACAGCAAAGATGAATTCTCTTTTTCAGATAAAGAATTAGATGAGAATTTTGGACACGAGTATCTATTGGCCAGAAAAATGTTAGAAAGCAAGCCTCTGGCTATTCGAAAACTTCGGTCAATTCCATGGGTTAGTTCTGATTTGATGTCGGCGTTAGTGGATATGATAAGCATTGTTCAAAAACGATATGGAGATATACAGACATTAGAAGCGGAAGAAGCCTTTGGAAATGCACTAAGTAATGCCCTCTCCAAGGCAAAGCTAGATAGCGGAAAAACACTTCAAATATCGTCAGGGATGCTATTTCTGTTGGTTAAGCTGTATTATGAAATTGAAATGTCATCGTCGTCAACGGAAGCAATTCAATATAAGGATCGGCTCTTGGCGTGGGCAGATAAGTATCAAATCACAGACGCACAAATTGATACCGAACAAAATGCGGCAAACAATGCGGAGTGTATTGAGGCAATCTTTAAAAGATACGTTCAGTCAACTGAGCAAACAATCTTTATGTCTAGGTGTTTCTTGCCACAGTACGATGAGACAGAAAATGCAATCCGGAGAGCAATAAAACAAATAAACGAAGAGAAAAAGACCGGAATAAAACTTATTAGAGTAGACCAACATCAGGAGGGGACGACAGGACAAATTTCAGATCGTGTGCTTCGAGACATAGAAAACTCTGGATTGGTAATAGCTGACCTCAGCAGTGGTCGCCCGAATATTCCGCACGAAATCGGATATGCAATGGGACTAAAAAAAGCTTTAATTCTTGTGTATAATGGGAGCCCTGCAAAGGTTGAAGATTATATTCCGGCCAATATCAAAATGTTTGAACAGATTCGTTTTAATGGTGATTATCAAACACTTCAAAATAAGATTAAACAGTGTTTGATTGACTACTATAAATTGTAAAATGACTTCTATAAAACGATTTTCGAAAAAATAAACTGAGGTGTTTCTTATGGATCGAACAGGCGTTGTTTACATACTGACTAATCCATCTTTTCCTGAATATGTAAAAATCGGATATGCGGACGATATTGACAAACGGTTGCAACAACTCAACCGAAGCGAATGTATTCCGTTTGCGTTTCGCGTTTATGCGACCTATGAGGTCAACTCTCGGCTTTCCGACTTGAAAATCCACAGCATCATCGACAAGCTGAATCCCAATTTGCGTTCCATTGATAATTTCAATGGGAAACAGAGAATTCGTGAATTCTATGCTATGTCAGCGGAAGATGCGTATTCTATTTTGGAGGCTATTGCTGAGATTCACGGCTGTGCTGATAAGCTCAAACTGGCAGCAATGGATGAAGCGGAAAAACAGGCGGAAGAGACGGCGCAGGAGATTGACGCCGAACACAAGGAGAGGCAGTCGCCTTTTCGCTTTTCCATGTGCGGTATCCAAAAGGGCGAGCAAATTGAATACGCCAATAACGAAGAAATAAAATGTACAGTCGTGGATGATCGGACGGTTAATTATTTGGGCAAGTCATATTCGCTTTCGGCGCTTGCACAATTACTTCTTGGTAGTAAGTATCCTGTTGCTGGACCGCGTTCTTTCAAATATAAAGGTGAATGGCTTAATGATGTTCGGCATAAGTTGGACGGTCCTTCGCTTTCCTGTTCTCCTTGATCGCGGTCTAATGTGTTTTGCAGTTGTTTTGTTATCTTCGTTCTTGTCAAAGCGGCGCTTGCAAAAGAAGCCTTGCGAGCGCTGTTTTAAGCGTTAGGTACGGGGTTTCCGTTCTATCATAATGTGCGTGGGAGGGAATTTAACTCTATGAGGCGGAAAGCAAAACCGTTGGATGATTTCAAGAGTCATACAAATTTTATAACCGTCTTGCAAAGTTTGACCTTTTGATGTATTATAAGTTTGGCACTCGGAGAGTGAGAGTGCCAAACTTATTTTTATTTATGAAGGAGTCTGTTTTTCATGGCGAAGGAAATGCACGAATTTCAAGCGGAGACGAAGCAACTGCTCGATTTGATGGTCAATTCCATCTACACGAACAAGGAGATTTTTTTGCGGGAACTGATCTCGAACGCGTCGGACGCGATCGACAAGCTGCACTTTGAGTCGCTGACGAACCGAGAGATTTTGGAAGGGGACGAGGACTATGAGATTTACCTCGTGCCCGATAAGGACAGCCACACGCTGACGATTTCGGACAACGGGCTCGGCATGACGAAGGACGAGGTCATCGAGAATATCGGTACGATCGCGAAATCCGGCACGAAGGCGTTCCTCGAAAAGCTGAAGGAGGCGAAAGAGGGGGGCTCCGACGTCACGGACAAGGATATGATCGGTCAGTTTGGCGTGGGCTTTTATTCGGCGTTCATGGTGGCGGATAAAGTCACCATTGTGACGCGCAAAGCGGGGACGAAAGAGGCCGTGCGCTGGGAGTCCGACGGCAGCGGCACGTTCAGCATCGAGCCCTGCGAGAAGGAGAAGCGCGGCACGACGATTACCCTTTCCCTGAAGAAAGAATTTTACGGTGCCGAGGCGGAGGAGAACTTCACCGAGACGTATAAGTTGGAGCGCCTCGTGAAGAAATACTCGGACTATGTGCGCTATCCGATCAAGATGGATTTCGTCACCGAGGAGAAGCCGAAGGACAAAGACGGCAAGGTCATCGAGGACGCGAAGCCGGAGAAGAAGGTGGAGGTCCGCACGCTGAACTCCATGCAGCCGCTTTGGACGAAGAACAAGAGCGACATCAAGCCCGAGGAGTACAACGAGTTTTACAAGAACCAGTTCCACGAGTGGGAAGATCCGATGGAGGTTTTCCATACGAAGGCCGAAGGCACGGTGGAGTACACGGCGTTGATGTACATTCCGTCGAAAGCGCCGTTCAATCTGTATCATACCGATTTCGAGCCGGGCATGCAGCTCTATTCGCGCCATGTCTTCATCATGGAGAAGTGCAAAGACCTCTTGCCGGATTATCTGCGTTTCGTCAAGGGCCTCGTGGATTCGCCGGACCTCTCGCTGAACATTTCCCGCGAGCTTTTGCAGCAGAGCCGCGAGCTCAAAGTCATCGGCAAGAATCTCGAAAAGACGATCCTGAAATCCCTCGAAAAAACGCTGGAAAAAGACCGCGAGAAGTACGAGAAGTTCTGGGCTGAGTTCGGCAAGTCGCTGAAAATCGGCATTTACAATACGATCTATACGGCGGGGGACGCGAAGGAGAAACTGAAAGACCTGGTGCTGTTCCCAAGCTCGAAGGAAGAGAAGCTCGTCACGTTGAAGGAATACAAGGAGCGCATGCCGGAGAGTCAGAAGAAGATCTATTACGCGACCGGCAAGGACAAGGCCATCATCGAGGCGCTGCCGCAGATGGAGCTTTTGCGCGAGAAAGGGCTCGAAGTGCTGTTCTGCACCGACCCGGTGGACGAGTTTGCCATCGAGGCGCTGCATGATTACGACGGCAAGGAATTCCAGTCCATCGCCCGCGGCGATCTCGACCTCGGCGACGCGGAGTCCGAGACGGCGAAGAAAGAAACCGAGGACATCGCGAAGAAGAACGACGACCTCATCAAGGATATCAAGGAAACACTGGGCGAAAAAGTGGCGGACGTCAAGGTTTCGCAGCGTCTCAAGACCAGTGCGGTCTGCCTCGTAGCCGACGAGATGGGCCCGAGCCTTTCGATGGAGCAGACCTTCGCCGAAATGGACAATCCGCTGTTCAAGGCGAAGCGCATCCTCGAACTGAATCCGCACCACGATCTCTTCGGGCGTCTGCAAAAGCTCCACGAGGCGGGCAAGGACAGCCAGGATTTCAAGGACTACTGCGATTTGCTCTACACGCAGGCGCTCCTGATTGAGGGCATCTTGCCGGAGAATCCGGTGGACTTCGCGAACAAAGTCGCGAAACTGATGGCGAAATAACGAAAGGCATCGCAGGGCAAGCATAGAGATAATGAAAACGCCGATAGGACGAAAGATTGAATCTTTTGTTCTTGTCGGCGCTTTTTGATGGGCGCGATTCCTTGTGCGACGCGTAACAGAAGGTAAGGGCCGGCGGCTTTTCTCAAAGGCGGGGAAAATTTAGTACTACATCACCCTTGTCGTTTATGCCGATTGTGGAGTACAATGTAAAAATAAGCATGATGAAAACGACAGAATATCCGGAACCTGGAAGAACTGTAGATTTCGCTGATATTATGAGCGCGGGGGGTTCGTGCGATGGAAAAAATAAAAGTCACGAAGGGGCAGGTCCTGCACAAACGGGGCGACGAAGTGCGGCTTATAGAGATTGTGCTTTCGGGCGGACTTTTAATGACGGACGGGCATGACGTAGAGGTCCGTTTGGGAAGCGGCGCTGTGGCCGGCGCAGTGTATTCTCCCGGCGAAGAATATGATTTTGATTATGTGGCGTCCGAGGATTCCACGCTGATCACGATGGAGTACAACGCGGATGAGGATCTGGCGGAGGCGGTGACGAGCACCGCTGCGATTGCCCCTGCCATGGCGGCGGCGAGCATGGAACATACGTCGGGAGTCTTGGATGCGCTGGTTTCCATTGAAGAGGCGGCGACGGAGCTCTGCAAAGAGATTCGATACAACTATAACGATTACAAGTTCTTGTGCGCGAAGCTTCAGAAGGATCCGGTGCGTTTCCCGCTGGTGGAAGCGTTGACCCAGCCCGAGCCGTCGGCATTGACTTCCGGCTGGCAGTTTGAGATCGTCAAAGCATTCTGCGAGCAGCAGGCGGCGCTGAAAAAGGCGTTTTATCCGCTGAACGTGAGCTTCTGCGTGGAAGCGGTGATGCGGGCGGCGGAGATCGGCCGACAGGCCCGCAAGGACTTGCAGGCGACAGCGGAGTTCATCCGCACGACGAAAACCTGGACGGAGGATTTCAACAAGGCGTTTTATGACGTCAAGTCGAGGGTGGATACGGAAACGCGCGGAGCTTCGCCGGCGGAAGATGCGCCGGCCATCAGCAACGCGTTGGACGTTATTTTGTCTTTCTCCGGCGTCAGCAGCGATGTGGCGGAAACCTTTCGGAAAGACATCAAGCGCTATACGGATGCGCCGGACCGGCGGGCAAAGTCGGATGAGATGCGCCATCTGCGCATGAGTCTCGCGCAGGCATATTATGAGATTTACGAATCGGCGTTTTTCAAGAGCATGGAGGCCAAGCATATTCCCGCCGAGGTTCGGATGTTCTTCCTGTTCGGCTTTGTGGACGAGAATTTGGCGGGAGAGGCGAATACTGCGGCGCTGTACCGTACCGCCGTGGAATGGGAGAAGGATCCCGACGAAAGGATCATGCCCGTCTATGATTGGCTTGTAAAAATCTACAACGGGGAGGCTGCCCCGTCGAAGAACGAGTTCGACAACGACTGGCAGGAATATCTCCGCGACGAGGTTCGTTCGGCGTCGATCACGCAGAAAAAAGCGGATGAGCTGCTGACCGACAGGCGGGCGATGGTCAGCTTCGAGATCAAGAATATGTTCAAGAGCGCGAATCGCGTCACGAACGGGCAGATGGTTTCCTTCGTTCCGATTTTCTGCGCCCACGACGTAGTCCGGCCGCTGGACAAGTGCCTTGTGAACCCTGCGCGGGCGCGGGCGGTATTCGACAAGGTGACGGATATCGACTTCAGCTGTTTTTATCGGCCGACGCTGATTTCGTATCCCGAGCTGAAGATTCAGCACTTCGTTTACAATGTGGAGGTAAAGCCGTATCTGATTCTGATGCCGAACATCGGAAGCCGCGGGCTGATGTGGCAGGAGATCGAGGGCGTGAAGCGGACGACGCCCGCCCATATGGTGGTGTCGCTCTTCCATATGGAAGATTTGGAGGTGACGCTTGTGCGGATGTGCGCCCAGTTCCGTTGGGAAATGTGCCGGCGCATACAGGGCGTGCGGTATTCGGATATTACGGAGCCCTCGCTCACGTCGGAGTACACGAATTACCTCCAGTTTTACAAGAAGAACGGGAACTTGTCCAGCGATATGAAGGACCGCATCAAGAGCGCCCTGCAAAAGGCGCGAAACGATTACAAGGGCGTGTTCGTTGCGGACTACGAGATGTACATTATAAACGAGGCCTTCGGTTTACCTCGTCTCAACAAGATTGCGCGTGAAATCGTGTTCCGGTACTGCACCCTGTCGAAAAAGTTCCGCAAGGCGCTGTCCAGCAATCCGCAATACCAGCCTTTGCTGGAGCGTTGGAGCGTGACGCAGGGAGCCAAATACCACGGTACGGATTTGTTTGCCAAGAAAGTGCAGAAGATGAAACCGGGCGAGGACGTGCCGAAAGAGATTTTGGGCGAGCTGGAATTCTTGAAACTTTGATTTCTTAAATTGCGGTTAAAATTCATTTTTTTCATTGCAATTTCTGCAGCATTGTGCTATCCTACACACGGCAAAAGATAATATCCCTTTTGGAATTATACTTTTGGTTGTATTCGTTGGAAAAACGCCTGCTTAGATCTTTTACGGACTGAGACAGAAGGGCTTTTTGCACAGGATTTTTCTGCGCCTTTCGGTCTTTGCCGGGAGGCGCTTTTTTATATAGCCGTGATATGCGGGCTTTAAGTGAAGGAGGGGTTCTGATGAAAAAGTTTTGCGGTTTGATTGTGGACAACATGGCGATTCTTATCATTCTGATCTCGATTTTGGGCGCGGCGGTTCCCGCCTCGTTGACGTGGGTCGGGCCTCATGTGCCGTGGATGCTCGGCGTCGTGATGTTCGGCATGGGGATGACGCTGCGGTTTGAAGATTTCCACATGCTGGCGAAACGGCCCTGGGAGGTCGGCGTTGGCGCGCTGGCGCAGTTTACGTTGATGCCGCTGATTGCCTGGGCGCTGGTCAAGCTCTTTGCGCTGCCGCCGGATATCGCCATCGGCGTCGTGCTCGTCGGCACCTGCCCGGGCGGTACTGCGTCTAACGTGATAACGTATCTCGCGAAGGGCGATGTGGCGCTGTCCGTCGCCATGACGATGACGACGACGCTCTTGGCGCCGCTGGTGACGCCGTTCCTGACTTGGGTATTGGCGGGCGCATGGGTGGACATTTCCCTCGTCGCGATGATGAAATCCATCGCCATGATGGTGCTCTGCCCGGTGATTGCCGGCCTCCTGGTCAATCATTTCGCCGGCAAGTTCGTTGAGAAATTCCTGCCGGTGCTGCCGTTGATCTCGGTTATCGCGATTGCCCTGCTGGTCGGCGGCGTCGTGGCGCTGTCGGCGGAAAAGCTCTTTGCGCACGGGCTCTTGATTTTCCTCGTCGTGATCCTGCACAACGGCTTCGGTCTTTTGTGCGGCTATACGCTGGCGAAGGTGTTCCACCTGACCCCGGCGAAGGCGCGTGCCGTCGCAATCGAGGTCGGCATGCAGAATTCCGGTCTTGCCGCTTCGCTGGCGGTCATGTATTTCAACCCGCTGGCTGCGGTGCCGGGCGCGATTTTCAGCCTGTGGCACAATGTGTCCGGATCGTTCCTCGCCAATTACTTCGTGCGGAAGGACGCGCGTGCAGACGGCGAGCTGATGGACGCGCACTCCGCAGTGTGACGGGCGCGGCGAAGGCATTTCAGCCGCGGTTCAGATTGGCTGCATCCGTATAGATAATTCTGAGGCAAGAAATTCTTGCTTTCTTGCCTCAGAAAATTTGGAAGGTCAGGATAAAAGGAGAAAAACGATGAAGGTATTGCGTACCGTACAGGAAATACAGGCGTTTTCCAAGGCTGCGAAGGACGCGGGAAAGAGCATCGGTCTCGTGCCGACGATGGGAGCTCTCCATGAGGGACACTTGACGCTGATGCGCCGTGCGCGGCAGGAAAACGACGTGGTAATCGCGTCGGTGTTCGTGAACCCGACGCAGTTCGGCCCGAACGAGGATTTTGACGCATATCCGCGCCGCTTCGAGGAAGACTGCGCGAAAATGGAGACGGTGCCGGTGGACGCGGTATTCCATCCGGAGCCGAAGGAGATGTACCCCGAGGGCTACTGCACCTATGTGAACGTCGAGGGCGACATCACGAAGAAGCTCTGCGGCGCGCAGCGGCCCGGCCATTTCCGAGGTGTCGCGACGGTGGTGACGAAACTGATGAATCTGTCCCGCGCCGACCGCGCCTATTTCGGGCAGAAGGACGCGCAGCAGGTCGTGGTGGTCAAGCGGTTCGTTTCCGACCTGAACATTCCCACCGAGATAGTGATGGTGCCGATCGTGCGGGAGGAGAGCGGCCTGGCGCGGAGCTCGCGCAACCAGTACCTTTCCGCCGAAGAAAAAGAGGCGGCGCTGGTGCTGTCCCGCAGCCTGAAAAAAGGCAAAGCGGCTTTCGACGGCGGCGAGAAGGACGTGGAGGCGCTGAAGAATATCGTCCGCGGGGAAATCGGGACGGAGCCGACGGCGGTCATCGACTATGTGGATATCTATTCGTTCCCGGCGCTTTTGCCGATCGAGAAGGTTGCAGAGCCTGCGCTTTTGGCGATTGCGGTGAAAATCGGGAAGACGCGGCTGATCGATAATGTGATTTTGGGGGAGTGAGCGCGATGTTTTTGAATCTTTTCAAGTCCAAAATACACCGTGCGACGGTCACGGAAGCAAACCTCAACTACATGGGGAGCATCACCATCGACGAGGCGCTGATGGAAAAGGCGCATATCCTGCCCAACGAGCGCGTGCAGGTGGTGGACAACAACAACGGCGCGCGTCTCGAGACCTATGTGATTCCCGGCCCGAAAGGCTCCGGCGTCATCTGCCTGAACGGCGCGGCGGCGCGCTGCGCTCAGCCCGGCGACACGGTCATCATCATGGCCTACGCGTGGATGGACGAGGCGGAGGCGAAAAGCTGGAAGCCGACGGTGGTCATGGTGGACGAAAAGAATCGCCCTGTCGAGGTGCGCGACGTCGAATACCACGGACAGACCGAATAAAATGTTTTGAAGGGCGAGAAGGAAAATCCCTCTTTTTGGCGAATAAAAGCCGAGAAGAGGGATTTTTATTTCCAGCAGGAAAGGAGCGCGACTTATGGATTTTGCACAGCTCAGCCGGGCGCGGTATTCGCTTCGGAAATTCAGCGACAGACCTTTGGAGCAGGAAAAGCTCGACTTGATCTTGGAAGCGGGACGCAGCGCGCCGACGGCGAAAAATTATCAGCCCCAGCGCATTTTCGTCGCGAACACGCCGGAGGCGCTGGCCAAGGCGGATAAATGCACGGAATGTCATTTCCATGCGCCGGTCATTTTGATCATCGGCTACGACGAGAAAATCTCGGCCAAGCATACGATCGGCAACTTCGATTTCGGCATGATGGACGCGACGATTGCTATCACGCAGATGATGCTGCAGGCGACCAATCTCGGCGTCGGCAATATCTGCATCGGGCTGTTCGACCCGACGAAAGTGCACGGGGAATTTCCGGAGACGAAAGAGACGACGCTGATTTCGATGCTGTTCCTGGGGTATCCGGCGGAGGGTGCGAAGCCCGCGTATCTGCACGACGAGCGAATCCCGTTGGAAGATATGGTGAAGTATCTTTGATTATTTTGATCACGTAAGGAGGGACTTTCAATGCCGTATGTCAACATCAAGATCACCCGCGAAGGGGAGGTGACGGCGGAGCAGAAGAGGCAGCTCATCGAGGGGGCGACAAATCTTCTGCACGACGTTCTCGGAAAGAACAAGGCGACCACCGTCGTGACCATCGACGAGGTGGAAACGGACAACTGGGGAATCGGAGGCGTGCCCGTCACGGAAATCAGAAAAGGAAAGAAATGAGGTTGGCGTCATGGATATTATGCAGCTTATGAAATGGTGCCGCAGCTATCGACGGTTTGACCAGTCGCGGGCGATTCCGGAAAACGTGCTGGAAAATATCATGGAGGCGTCGCGGCTCGCGAGCTCGGCGTCGAACCGCCAGCAGCTTCGCTTTTTCGTCGTCCGCTCCCCGGAAATGGTGGAAAAGATGTTTCCGTTCACCCATTGGGCGTCGGCGCTGCCGAAGGAGCTCGGGCAGCCGAAGGACGGCGAGCATCCGACGCTCTTTGTCGTGCCGACATATGAGGCGTCGGAAAAAGCAAAGTGGACGGATATGGATATTGCCATCGCCGAAACGCGCATGACGCTTGCAGCCGCCGCCGAAGGCGTCGGAAGCTGCATCCTCGCCAATATTGAACGCGATCCGATTCGCGAGGCTTTGGGGATTCCGGCATCGAAGGAGATTGCGACCGTCGTGGCCTTCGGCTATCCGACGCACGAGTCGCATATCGTCGATGTGAAAGATGGAGAAATCAAATATTATTTGGATGAGAAGAAGGATTACTGCGTACCGAAGCGCAGCCGAGAAGAATTGTTTCATATTTTATAAGAATGATATAAAAACAAACACGACATAAGAAAACCTCCGACCGGAGCCCGTTTTTGGGAACGATCGGAGGTATTTTCTTTAGTATGGCATGGTCCTGTTTAGGCGTTTTCCGTTTGCAGCTTGTCGGCGAAGACGAAGAACTCGTCTGCCGGCATCGGTTTTCCGAAAAGGAAGCCCTGGGCATAGCAGCAGCCGTTTGCAAGGAGCAGTTCTTCCTGTTCCTTCGTCTCGACGCCCTCGCAAAGTACGAGTATGTCGAGGTCGCTGCCGAGGGCCACCACGCGGCGCAGAATTTTCAATCCGCGGCTGGAGGACTCGGCGGCAAGCAGCATCGCCCGGTCGATTTTCATGATGTCCATGTCGAGGTGCTGGAGCATCGCGATGGACGAGTAGCCGGTGCAGAAATCGTCCATGGAGACGGTGCAGCCCATTTCCTTTATCGCCGCGATGATGGCCGCGGCGTTTCCCTTTCCTTCCTGCGTGTCAAAATCGACGAACGCCGTTTCCGTGATTTCAAGGTCGAGGGCGCCGGGTGGCAGCTCGTAGCGTCCGATGATTTCACGCAGGCGGTCGAGATAGCCCGGCTCGCGGATATGCAGGCCGGACTGATTGACCGAGAAGGGAATGAGAGGTCTGCCTTCGTCGAGGCGTCTCCGCTGCATCCGGCAGACGTTTTCCAGCACATAGTAATCGAATTCGATGATGAATCCGTTTTTCTCGAAAACGCTGATGAACAGCCCCGGCATCACAAAGCCGAGCTCCGGGCTCTGCCAGCGGGTCAGGGCTTCCGCGCCGATGATCTTGTGCGTGCGAAGGTCGTATTTCGGCTGGAGCCAGATTTGGAATTCGTCGTTCGCCAACGCTTTTTGCATCAGCTTTTCCACCATTTTTTGCTGCAGCCGCTTTTTTTGGAGCTTTTCGTCGTAAATGCCGATATTGTCGCCGGCGTCCATCGCTTCCACTTGGGCGGTGTCCGCGTTCGCCATCAGGTTCGCGATGGGAGGGACTTCGTCTGTCGGGACGGCGCAGATGCCGTAATAATACTGCATGTGAACGTCGTAGCCTTGGCTCGTCATGATGGCCGTGTCGGCGGCGAGTTTCTTCGCCGCGTCGCGGAGCGTCATGCCATTCTCGAGACGACCGAGAACATAAAGATGTGTCAGTTCCGAGGAAAGACCGTCCGCGAGCATCCACGGGTTTTCCCTCCGGACCTTCTCGACGAGTTCGCGTATGCCCCGCGCAATCGCTTCCGGATTCAGCGACGCTTTCAAAAGGTCGATGCGCTGGGTGCTGAGCACCAGGACGAACAGTCTGCCTTCCTTGCGGTCTTTTTCGTGTTTTTTGATTAGGCGCGGCGCTTTTTCCTCGAACCAGCGGACGTTTGGCAGTCCCGTTTGCAAATTATGATGGGCGATGTCATAGGCTTCCTTGGAAGCGCGCTGGCGGATCCACATCAGATAGAGCTGGAAGCCGATGACGGAAAGCAGCGCTATGGCTAAAACAGTGATGGATTGCAGCGGATTCCTTGCGATGTACGCTTTCAGGCTTCGGTTCTGTTCCGCCGCAAACATGTGTCGCGACAGGATCTCCTCAATGGGCGTGTCGCCCAGGTGGTTGATTTCCTTGTTCAGGATATGGACGAGGCGTGGGTCGGCCTTTTCGCTGACCGCGAAGGAAACTTGATGGGAAAAGGCGATGTTGCCGTTCGTGAACAAGTTTAGGTAATTGCCTTCTTCGATGTCGTGCTCTACTGTGATCGCTTTCAGGAAGGTCACGTCTGCGGCCTTTCGATTGACCGCGTCCATACATTCGGCGATGGTGTCGAAATATGCAAGCTGTTCGGCGGGATATTTCTGCTCAATGTATTCATGGGTGTAAAAATGGCTTTTTGCGCAGGCGATGACAGGATTCTTCGGTAATTCGCTGTCGCGGCGCATGACCGGCACATAATTGATGGTGAGGTAGGGAAACGTCAGGATGGCGTTGTGCAGGTGGCCCCAGTTAAAATCGGCGTAATAATCGGTGACGACTTCGACGTCGCCTTTTTCCAAAAGCTGTACCAATTCCCCGTTGGTTTTCGTTTCGCGAACGTCGAAACGGACGCCGAGGTCCGATTCCATGCGCCGGATGATTTCGGCGATGATGCCCTTTGCCTCGCCGTTCTCGAAATAGGTGTAAGGCTTCTGTCCCGGCGACGAGACGGCGGTAATGACCGGGTGCTTTTCCAAATATTCCTTTTCATCGGGCGTCAGGAGAAGCGGCGCGCCGTTCTGCCCGGCATATTTTGCGTAAAACTGGCCTCGGATATGAGGGTTGAGCAGCATCAGCTGCTCGACGGCTTGATTGATATTTTCGCGGATTTCGGCGCGGTCCTCCCGAGTGGCGATGGAAAAAGGTTTTGTAAACAGATAAGCGTTCATCGGAGATTCCGTGCCGTGATAGACGGCGGCGTCTATGAAGGCGTCGATCTCGCCGTTTTTGTACATGGTAATGATTTGGAAGAATCTTTCGGCGGGAACGAGCACAAAATCCTGATTTTCGTGGAGGCCGTGCGAAAGAAGGGCAGAGCGAATATCCTGCTCGGAGCAGATGAACGAGGTATATCCGATACGGAGCTTCTGTCCGGCAGCCAACGTTTTGTCCGGACGGATGGTGACGCCGATCGGGGAATAGGTAATCGAGTGCTTCGCTGTCACGAGATCTGGCTGGGCGTCGTATGTGTCCGGCAACGCGGCTATTAAATCGATTTCGCCGAGCCGAAGTTTTTCCACGCACTGCGTGGGCTGCGCCTCGACGTACTCAAAACGGTAGCCGCCGTAAACGGCGATGGCTTCCAGATAGTCGTATAGGAAGCCGCGGAAATAGCCGTCCTTGCCCTTGGAAATATATCCGGGCACGTCAGTATATCCGACGCGCAGTACGGGCGTGTCGGCTTCGGCCGTGGACGCGCACGGCAAAAGAAACCCCAGTGCGAGCAGGATTGCCGCAAGGAATGCGCGTTTTCGCATGACGGACACCTCCTTCCCAATCTTACCTATCTATAATACATAATAGTACTATTTTATCAATTATACTAAACGCCATGCGTTATTTCAAGGATTACTGAAAGAATGGGGCTTTGTGTTCAGCTATTTATGCGGATAGACGGAAAAGATTGGGGGAGTATATCGAAGCCTTGCCACGATGAAACGCCGCTGAGGAGTATTTTGTCTGTCGACAAAATTGGAACTAAGGCGTTATATCGAAGCTTTGCTTCGATGAAACGCCGCTGAGGGGTATTTTGTCTGTCGACAAAATTGGAACTAAGGCGTTATAATAAGAGCTATGGGGGGATAAACAAATGGAACATTTTTTCAAGTTGCAGGAACGGGGAACCGACGTCCGCACGGAAGTAATGGCGGGTCTGACTACGTTCATGACGATGGCGTACATCCTTGCGGTCAATCCGGGCATCTTGAGCGCGGCCGGCATGGACGCGGGCGCGGTCTTCACGGCGACGGCGCTGGCGTCGGCGATCGGCACGCTCTTCATGGCGATCTGCGCGAATATGCCTATCGCGCTTTCGGCGGCCATGGGTCTGAATGCGTACTTCGCGTTCACAGTGGTCATCGGTATGGGCTACACTTGGCAGCAGGCGCTGGCTGCGGTCTTCGTGGAAGGCATCATCTTTTGCGTGCTGTCCCTGACAAGGATTCGTGAAGCGCTTTTTGACGCGATTCCGAAGCAGCTGAAAACGGCGGTGTCGGTCGGCATCGGAATGTTCATCTGTTTCATCGGTCTGCAAAACGCGCATGTCGTTGTGGACGGCCCGACGCTTGTAAAGCTCTATCCGTTCAGCACGGCGCTGGCGGACGGGACGTTCCGCACGGAAGGGATTACCGTATTTTTGGCGCTGGTCGGGCTTCTGCTGACGGCGGTGCTGATGGCGAAAAATGTCAAAGGCGGCGTCCTTTTGGGCATTATCGCCACATGGGGACTGGGGATGGTCTGCCAGCTCGCGGGATTTTATATCCCCGACCCGGCGAAGGGATATTTCAGCCTGTTCCCGTCGGGGATCGTCTCGATGCCCGCGTCCATGGCGCCGACATTTTTGCAGCTCGATTTCGCATCCATCTATTCGGTGAATTTCCTCACGATCCTCTTTGCGTTTTTATTCGTGGATACGTTTGATACGCTTGGGACCGTTATCGGCTGCGCGTCGAAAGCGGGGATGCTGGACGAAGAAGGGCGGCTGCCGAATATTCGGAACGTGCTGATGGCAGACGCCGTCGGCACGGCGGTGGGCGCGCTCTTGGGCACGTCGACCATCTCGTCCTTCGTCGAGTCCTCCGCGGGTATCGCCCAGGGCGGACGCACGGGGCTTTCCTCCGTTGTGACGGCGGGGCTGTTCCTGCTGGCGCTGTTTTTCTCGCCGCTGTTCCTCGCGATTCCGGCCTTTGCCACCGCGCCCGCGTTGATCATGGTCGGATTCCTGATGATGCAGCAGGTGAAGGACATCGACTGGTTCACGGATTACACGGAAGCGATTCCGGCGTTCATCGCCATCACCACCATGGCGTTTGCCTACTCCATCTCGGAAGGCATCGCGTTCGGCTTCATTTTCTATACGCTGCTCCATGTCCTGACCGGAAAGTTGGACAAAGTCACGCCGCTCATGTATGTGCTGACGGTATTGTTCATTATGAAATATATTTTCCTGTGATACTAATCGCAGTTAAGATTTTTAATCTTTACTGCGATTTATGAGACATCAGACGTGCCTTAGGCGTGTCTGCAGCCTGTGAAGCAGGCTTATCTTCGGTCTGAATTTTATTGAATTTTGGTCGAAGATAAGTATTAGCGCGGGAGGATAAAATGGCAATCGAAAAGGTGAAGGCATTTTTCCGGCAGCACGGCATGGAAGACAAAGTGCTGGAATTCGAGACCTCCAGCGCGACGGTGGAGCTGGCGGCGCAGGCGCTTCATTGCGAGCCGTGCCGCATAGCAAAGACGCTTTCCTTCATGGGAAAGGAAGGTCCGCTCTTGGTCGTCGCCGCGGGGGACGCGAAAATCGACAATCCGAAATTCAAGGCGCAGTTCGGTACGAAGCCGAAGATGCTGACGCCGGAGGAAAACGTCGAGTTGATCGGTCACGCGGTGGGCGGCGTTTGTCCCTTCGCCGTCAACGACGGCGTGAAAATCTATCTGGACGAATCGCTGAAGCGGTTTAAAACGGTATTCCCCGCCTGCGGCAGCGCAAACAGCGCCATTGAGCTGACGATGGAGGAATTGGAGACCTATTCGTCCTTCGCCGCATGGATCGACGTCTGCAAGGCTTGGCAATAAAAAAGAAAAATGAAAAGCGTGTCAGATGCGAAAAAAAGTTCCGCGCCGGACGCGCTTTTGAGGGCCCTCAAAAAATCTGAGGTAAGAAATTATTACTTTCTTACCCCGGATTTTTATGATATTTTTTGCGGCGGTGATTCTTGTGGGGCTGTCCACGGCGTCGCCTGTCGTCGGCGGCGGGGAAAAATTCACGATCCGCAGCGCTTCGATGGATAAGACGCGAGTGGTGGCGGGCGTCTATGGCAGCCAAGCCATCAACGACCGCTGGCGTATCGGTGCAGAAGTCGGCCTCGCGCAGGGCGCCCACGATCAGGACGTGACCGCAAGCCTTTCGCTGCGGTATTCATGGTAATCGATTCTCCTTGGCGTCGCGCCTCGAAAAAATTTTTTCCAAAATCCTGTCACGATTTTTTATCTCGTGCATATATACGGATGAAAAGAAAAATGAAAGGGGAGCGGCGCATATGAAAGAACATGAAATGGAACGGCGGCTTTCGGGATTTGATTTCTCGACGTTGTCTCCGGTGCGGGAGCCGTTGCTGCAAAAATTGCTGGGCCTTCGTCGTTCGCAAGAGTTGCTTGCACAGGCAAACAAAGACCTGTGGACGCAGCGGATCGATGACGAGATGTTGGATGATGTGGCGGCGGCGGGGAATCCCGTCCCGAACAAAAAGCCGGAAGGCGATAAGTGATATCGTATATGTTCTTTCATGTATGGGGAGTCATATCATGAAGAATAGTTTTCCGAAGCGGGCTTTCCTGCCGCTGTGTCTCGCTCTGAGCCTTGCGCTGCTCGGCGGGTGCAGCTGCAGTGCCAGCAGCACCTCGGAAACGATTTTGAATACAATTTCACATATTGATGCAGTTGATGCTTCTAAACGACAAAAGCGTACCCGGTGCGAAAATGTTCCGCGCCGGGTACGCTTTTTAGCATCCTCAAAAATAATCCTGAATTTTTAACCATTACGTTTTCAAGAGCTCATTTGACGGCTTCGCCGGTCCTCGCAAGGCGGCGGATGAGGTGTCATTGAGGTTTCGCTGACGTTAAGCGTTGCGTCATTCCACCTCATCCGTCAGCTTCGCTGACACCTTCCCCTCGAAGGGGAAGGCAAGGAGCGGCGATCCCCGCAACATGCCACTGGCACGTTAGTTACGCCCGGAGAGGAAGGCTCAATTACAGGAATTACGTCTGCGCCGCGGAACCAAAACCCGCAAAAATGGGCTAAAGTTGAAGTTTCCAAGAGGCAGAATCGCGGGATGAACGAATCCTAAAGATATTCTTTCCTTTCACCGCGGATTCCCGGCTCCGCAGAGCCTTAAGGAGGGTTCCAATGGGAGGAACGCCCTTTGCAGGGCGTAACAGTCCACTGGACTGTTACGAGGGGCGGCGCCCCTGGTATAATTTCACAATGATGAATCATCGTACAAGTTACTGTCATAATCTTTCGCTAAAGAAATTCTCTTTGTAACGTAACGCTTACATTGCCGTTACGTTACAACACCTCGCCCACCGGCTACGCCGGTCCCCGCAAAGGGAAGGCCGAGGCGGCGGGTGGCAGATTCCGTCAGCTTTTTCTGAGTCATTCTTTCAGCCGACGGTAAAAAATCATGGAGGCGCGGAAGCGCAAATTTACTTGTCATCTTTTGCCCTTTTTCTTTGCCATGTGTTATAATAAAAGATACGATTACAGACAATACGCAACGGGGTGGACCCTATGACGAAGCCAAAACCGATTACGATAGACGATATAGTTTCCGAGGTCAAACACACGCAGCCGGGCGCGAATGTGGAGTTGATCTCCAATGCCTATGAGCTGGCGCGGGAAGCGCATGAGGGACAGAAGCGCGCGTCCGGCGAGGAGTACATCATTCACCCGCTGAACGTGGCTTATATCCTTTCGGATATGCACCTCGACGAGGCGGCGATTTCGGCGGCGCTGCTGCATGATGTGGTGGAGGATACGACCTTCACCATCGAGGAGATGCAGGAGAAGTTCGGCGACGAGGTCGCGATGCTGATTGACGGCGTGACGAAGCTCGGCAAGATTGAATACAAATCAAAGGAAGAGCAACAGCTGGAGAATTATCGCAAGCTGTTTTTGGCGATGGCGAAGGATTTGCGCGTCATCCTCATCAAGTTGGCGGACCGGCTGCACAATATGCGGACGCTGAAATATATGCGTGCGGACAAGCAGAAACGCATCGCCCGTGAGACCATCGAGATTTACGCGCCGCTGGCGAACCGACTCGGTATTTCGAATATCAAGTGCGAGCTGGAAGATCTGTGCCTCCGCTATTTGGAGCCGGAAATCTATTACGATCTCGTGGAGAACGTGAAGCAGAAGCGGCAGGAGCGGCAGGCCTTCATCGACGATGCGATGGCGCAGCTTCGCGAGAAGCTTGTTTCCGCCGGCATGAAGGCGGAGATTCGCGGCCGCGCCAAGCATTTTTACAGCATTTACCGAAAGATGCGTCGTGACAACAAGGATATCAGCGAGATTTACGACCTGTCCGCCGTGCGCGTGCTGGTGGAGACCGAGTCCGAATGCTACGGCGTGCTCGGCCTGATCCATGCGATGTGGAAGCCGATGCCGGGCCGGTTCAAGGATTATATCGCGATGCCTAAGTCCAACGGCTACCAGTCGCTCCATACGACGGTGATGACCCGCGGCTATCCGCTGGAAATCCAGATTCGTACGTTCGCGATGCATCAGGTGTCCGAGTATGGTTTCGCCGCCCACTGGAAATACAAGGAGACGGGGAAAAGCACCAACGCCGCAAATGCTTACGACCAAAAAATGTCGTGGCTCCGGCAGATGGTGAATCTCCAGCAGGAGCTCGCCGATCCGCGGGAGTACGTCGAGGCGCTGAAAGTGGACGTGTTCGCGGACGAGGTATTCGTCTTCACGCCGCGGGGGGACGTCATCGGCCTGCCGAAGGGCTCGATTCCCCTGGATTTCGCTTACCGCATCCATACAGAGGTTGGCCATCACTGCGTCGGCGCGAAGGTCAACGGCAAGCTCGTCCCTCTCGAATACAAACTGAAAAACGGCGACATCGTTTCCATCATCACGAACAAGGCGAACAACGGTCCGTCCCGTGATTGGCTGAATATCGTCGCGTCGTCGGAGACGCGGAACAAGATCCGCTCGTGGTTCAAGAAGGCGACGCGGGAGGAGAATATCGAGCGCGGGCGCGAGCTGATTGAAAAAGAAGCGAAGCGGCTGGGCTACGAGCCGAAGGAGCTTTTGAAGAACGACCGCCTGACGCAGGTGGCGAAGAAGTTCAACGTCAACACGGAGGACGATCTCCTGGCGTCACTGGGCTTCGGCGGCGTCACGGTCAACGGCATCCTGACGAAGTTGATCGACCTGCATAAGCAGGAATTGAAAGAAAACACCGCGCCGGACGTTTCCAAGCTGCTTTCCGAGCTGAAGCCGCAGCAGGGCGAGGTCAAGAAGTCCAGCCACGGCGTGCTCGTAGAGGGCGAGGCGGGGATTCTCGTCCACCTTGCGCGCTGCTGCAACCCGATTCCCGGCGATCCCATCGTGGGCTTTGTGACGCGGGGACGCGGCGTCTCGGTGCATCGGGCGGACTGCACGAATATTTTCCACGATGCGGGCGATTATTCCCGCGCGCTGGAAGTGGATTGGGACATCGGGCTCGACAAGGATTACACGGTGCAGATTGTCATTACCTGTAACGACAGGAGCGGCATGCTGACGAATCTTTTGGCGGTCACGTCCGAGATGAAGGTCAATATCAGCTCCATTAACGCGAAACCGAATCGGAACAACAAGACCTCGACGGTGGTCATGGGGCTTGAAGTCAAGAACGCCCAGCAGGTTGCGCAGATCATGACGAAGTTCCGCCGCCTGAAGGACGTTTACAGCGTCAGCCGTACGATGCCCGCGAAGATGAAAGAGGTGCACGGGCTGGAAGAAAGGGAAGGGGAGGAATAATGGGAAAGCTGACAATCCGGTCGTTTGCGGTTATGCCGTTCGACGAGAATTGCTATGTCGTTTCTGACGATACGGGCGAGGGCGTCGTCATCGACCCTGGCGGAATGGCAAAGGAGATTCTGGCGTACATCCGGGAAAAGAAGCTCTCCATTCAGGCGGTGCTCGATACCCACGGCCATTGCGACCATATCGGCGCGAACGACGCCGTCCGCGACGAGACGGGGGCGCCGCTCTATATTCACAAAGCGGACGCGCCGATGCTTTCCGATATGCGGCTGAATTTGTCCGCGTTCATGGGCTTCAAGGCGCTTTCCCGCCCGGCGGAGCATCTGCTTTCGGAGGGCGACAAGATTTCCTTCGGGCAGTCCGAGCTGGAGGTCATCCATACCCCTGGTCACACGGTGGGCGGCGTCTGCTTCGTCGGCGACGGCGTCGTGTTCACCGGGGACACGCTTTTCGCCGGGTCCATCGGCAGGAGCGATTTTCCCGGCGGTTCGGAGGTCGAGCTGATCGGGAATATCAAGAAAAAGCTGCTCGCACTGCCGGACGAGATGAAGGTCTATTCCGGGCACGGTCCGTCTTCTGAGATTGGCTGGGAGCGGCAGTGTAACCCGTACTTGCAGTGGTGATTTGAGATCTTTGCCGAAAGGAGGGAAGCCGCGTGGAGCAAGCTTCGCTTTTTCAGACGTCGGATCGGGAGACGCAGCCGCTGGCCGCGCGGCTTCGCCCGCAGACGCTTTCGGAATTTGTCGGCCAAAAGCATTTGATCGGTGAGGGAAAGGTGCTCCGCCGCCTCATTGAGAGCGACCGGATTGCCTCGATGATTTTCTGGGGGCCGCCGGGCGTCGGTAAGACGACGCTGGCGCGCATTATCGCCGTGCACACGAAGTCGTCGTTCATTGACTTTTCTGCTGTGACCAGCGGCATCAAGGAGATTCGCGGCGTCATGCAGCAGGCGGAGGAAAACCGCCGCTACGGCGACCGCACCATCGTATTCGTAGATGAAATCCACCGTTTCAACAAGGCGCAGCAGGATGCGTTTCTGCCCTTCGTCGAGAAGGGCAGCATCATTTTGATCGGCGCGACGACGGAAAACCCGTCCTTCGAGGTCAACGGCGCGCTTTTGTCCCGATGCAAGGTCTTCGTGCTGCAGCCGCTTTCGACGGAAGACGTCGTTTCGCTGCTCTCGCGGGCGCTCACTGACGAGCGCGGCTTCGGCGGGCAGAAAATCAAGATCGCGCCGGAGCATTTGGAAGTCATCGCGGGCTTTGCGAACGGCGATGCGCGTTCCGCCCTTTCCACGCTCGAGATGGTCGTACTGAACGGCGAGGAGAAAAAGGGTACGATCACGGTCACGAAGGAAATCCTGGAGCAGTGCATATCCCGGAAGTCGCTGCTGTACGACAAGAAGGGCGAGGAGCATTACAATCTGATTTCCGCGCTGCACAAGTCCATGCGGAACTCCGATCCCGACGCGGCGGTCTATTGGCTGGCGCGAATGCTGGAGGCGGGAGAGGACCCTCTTTACGTCGCGCGGCGCGTGACGCGCTTTGCCAGCGAGGACGTGGGACTTGCCGATCCCCGCGCGCTGGAGATTGCGGTGGCGGCGTATCAGGCGTGTCATTTTATCGGGATGCCGGAATGCTCGGTACATCTGACCGAGGCGGTGGTCTATCTCGCGATGGCGCCGAAGTCCAACGCGATGGAGGTCGCCTATCTGACGGCGCGGGAGGACGCGCTCAAGGAAATCGACGAGCCGGTGCCGCTGGTGATACGAAACGCGCCCACAAAGCTGATGAAGGAACTCGGCTATGGAAAGGGCTATCAATACGCTCACGACACGCAGGAAAAAATCACGAACATGCAGTGCCTGCCCGATTCGCTGCTCGGAAGGGAATACTACCGGCCGACGGAGCAGGGCGTCGAGGGACGATTCAAGGCGCGTCTTGCGGAAATCAAGGAATGGAAGCGCGCCCACGGCGCGAAAATATGAAAAGGCAGTTTTTTATATAGGGTAACGAAAAACTCCGCCGCACCTTTGGTGCGGCGGAGTTTTTGCGTGGTCCTGGTTTTATCCGATGCTTCCCAGCGATTGCAGGAGCAGTACGGTTAAAAGGATCGGCGCGATGAAACGGATCATGGTTTTGAACATTCCCTTTTGTCCAAAAGGTTCTCCGTTTTTCGTCGCTTCGTCGATGACGACGTCCGGCGTCAAGGCCCAGCCGATCAAAAGGCAGGTGCCGATTTCCACGACGGGCATCAAAAGACCGTTGCTTATGTAATCCAGCACGTCGAGGACCTGCCCGACGGAACCGTTCGGCAGGGGAATCTCAAAATACAGGAGATTGTATCCGAAGCAAACGACGGCGCCGATGGCGAACGCGACGAGGCTCTCGATGACCGCGGCCTTCTTCCGGGAGACGGAAAGGCGTTCCATCATCGACGAAACGACGGCTTCCATGATGGAGATAGAGCTTGTCAACGCGGCGAAAAAAGCCATGATGAAGAAGGCGGCGCCGACGACTGTGCCCGTGAAGCCCATCGAATGAAAGGTTTTTGGCATGGCGACGAACAGCAGCGACGGCCCGGAGGCGTTCATGCCCTCCTGGCCCATCAGCACGTAAATCGGCACCACGGTCATGAGTCCGGCCAGGATGGCGACGGCGGTGTCAAAGATGCCGATCTGCCAAACGCTCGTGAAGATGTTGCCGCGGTCCTTGAAATAGGAGCCGTAGGTAATCATGATGCCCATCGCGACGCTGATGGAGAAGAAGAGCTGTCCCATGGCGGCAAGCAGCACCGACATAAAGCCGCCGGCCGTCAGTCCGTCGAGATTTGGGATCAGATACACAGCCAGTCCGTCCATACCGGTCCGTGTGACCGTGCCGTCGTCGTAGCGAATCGTCAGCGAGAAGAGCGCGACGCCGATGACGATCAAGAGGAGCACCGGCATCAGGAGCTTGGAGAATTTTTCGATTCCGTCGTCAATCTCGCGATAGACGACGAAGAAGGTCAAGAAGAGGTAAAGCGCCATAAAGACCAAAGGCTCTGCCGTGCTCGTGATGTAGCCGGAGAAAAAGCCGTTTTCCGAAGCGGCGGCAACCTGTCCGGTCAGAAAGACGACGCAGTATTTCAGCACCCAGCCGCCAATCACGCAGTAATACGGCAAAATCAGGAACGGCACGACGACGGCGAAAACGCCGATCCATTTCCATTTTTCGTGCAGCTTGCCGTAGGCCATCAGCGGGCTGCTTTTCGTCTTTCGCCCGATGGCGACCTCCGTGACCAGAAGCGTAAAGCCGAAGGTCACCAAAAGCGCGAGATAGACGGCGAGAAACAGACCGCCGCCGTTTTTCGCCGCGAGATAGGGGAACCGCCATAGGTTCCCGAGTCCGATGGCGCTGCCCGCCGCTGCGAGCACGAATCCGATCGATCCGGAAAAGGAGCTTCTTTTTTCGTCCAAGGAAATCTCTGCCTTTCTTGAAGGAAACGCCGACAGACCGCGACTTGAGGTATTCGTCGTTTCCTTAATTAAAAGTCGGAGCGGGTAAGGAAAAAACTTCCGTCCTCGCTCCGGCCTTGCTGTTGTTTGTATTTTTCGCTCGTGTATACAAAAAATCGGTTGCATTATATCACAAAATCTTGAATTGGGGAATCGCCCGGAAAAGATTGTAGGCGTCGCCGCATTTCTTTTTGTTGCCGAAAGAATAAATCATGTTATAATTGAAGGCATAGTGCGACAAAATGAATGATGAGAATAATATGCGCGGATTCGGAGGACGATAATCGCATGGCAAAGACGATCATGATGCAGGGAACCAGTTCTCATGTGGGAAAGAGTATTCTCGTTACGGCGCTCTGCCGGATTTTTTATCAGGACGGCTTGCATGTCGTTCCGTTCAAGGCGCAGAATATGGCGCTGAATTCTTACGTCACGCGGGACGGGAAGGAAATGGGACGCGCGCAGGTGGCGCAGGCTGAGGCGGCAGGGCTTGCGCCGGAGGTCGATATGAACCCGGTGCTGCTGAAGCCGACGGGGCACGCCTCGTCGCAGGTGGTGCTGATGGGGAAGCCCATCGGCAATATGTCGGCGAAGGAGTATCACAAAGGCTATTCGGTGAAGCTGTTCGATACGGTGAAGGAGGCGTTGGCGCGCCTCGATAAAGAATATGAAGTGATTGTCATCGAGGGCGCGGGCAGTCCCGCCGAGGTGAACCTGCACGACAACGATATCGTGAATATGCGCGTGGCGCGTCATTTGCAGGCGCCGGTGCTGCTGATTGCCGACATCGACCGGGGCGGCGCGCTGGCGTCGCTGGTCGGCACGCTGGAGCTTTTAACGGAAGAAGAACGCGCGTTGGTCAAAGGCCTGATTATCAACAAGTTCCGTGGCGACGTTTCGCTCCTGCAGCCCGCCGTCGATTTCCTGGAGCAAAAGACGGGAAAACCCGTGCTGGGCATTATTCCGCATATCGATCACATGGGCATCGACGACGAGGATTCCGTTTCGCTGGAGGAAAAGCAGGAGAAACCGAAGGACGGCGACGTGAAAATCGCGGTGATCCGCACGCCGAAAATTTCCAATTTCACGGATTTCGACTGCCTGTCGGGCGAGGAGGACGTCTCGCTTTACTATGCGCAGGACGCCGCATCAATCGGCGAGCCGGACCTGATCATGCTGCCTGGCAGCAAGAATACGACGGAGGATATGATGTATCTGCGTTCGTCGGGAATCGCGGCGGCGGTGAAGGACCGGGTGGCGAAAGGTACGCCGCTGATCGGTATTTGCGGCGGCTATCAGATGCTCGGAAAGGAGATTCGCGACCCGCATCATACGGAATCGGAAAAGGACGGCACGGAAGGGCTCGGGTTGCTCGACATGACGACGACGTTCAGCGAAGAGAAGCTGACGTCGCAGGTGGAGGCGGACTGCTCCGGCTGGCGGTTCATGGGTGAAGAAATATCCGCGAAGGGACTTCGCGGGTATGAGATTCACATGGGCGAGACAAAGTTTTTAGGCGAGGCCGACGCACACCCGCTGACGATTACGAAACGCGCCGACGCCTCTGTCAAGATTACCGAGGGGACCTGCCGTGCGGACGGGCTCGTTTTCGGCACCTATATCCATGGGATTTTCGACCATGACGAGTTCCGGCGCGCGGTGCTCAATACAATCCGCAAACAGAAGGGGCTGCCCGCGCTGAAAAATACCCGGAACGTCCGCGCTGAAAAAGAGCGCAGCTACGACGCGTTGGCCGACGTGGTGCGCGCGCACCTTGACATGGACAAGGTACGCGCGATTATGGGCATGGATGCGAAATGATGATTGCGGTATTGGCGTTTGTTGTCGATTGCCTGATCGGCGATCCGCGGTCGCCCCTCCATCCTGTCGTTTTAATGGGGAAGCTTATTTCCTTTTTTGAGGGACTGCTGTACAATGAGCGGGATTCGGAGCGGCAGAAGCTTTTTTGCGGCGCGGTCTTGATGGCTTGCGTTCTGTCGGTGTCGTACGGCGCGGCGGAGAGCGTTCTTCATTTTGCGGCGCGGTTTGGTAACGCGTATGTTTTCGCCGGCGTGCAGGCCGTTCTGCTGAGTTTCATGATTTCTCCGCGCAATTTAGCGGAGGCGGGCCGGGAAATTCGCGACTATTTATTGGAAGGAAATTTGGAAATGGCGCGTTTCAAGGTCGGCTGGATTGTCGGCCGGGACACGGATAACCTGACGGAGGGCGAAGCGACGCGCGCGACGGTGGAGACGATTTCGGAAAATATCGTGGACGGCATCATTTCGCCGCTGTTCTATTTTTTTATCGGCGGACTGCCGCTGGCGGTGGCTTACCGCGCGGCGAACACGATGGATTCGATGATCGGCTATAAGAACGACAAGTATCTTTTCTTCGGGCGCGCGGCGGCGCTGGCGGACGACGTTTGGAATTATATTCCCGCGCGCCTGACGGGACTGATGCTCGTGGCGGCGGCGTTTTTGCTGGGGTTCGACTGGCGCGGCGCATGGAAGATGATGCGCAGGGATGCTGCAAAGCATCCAAGCCCCAACGGCGGCTGGACGGAATCGACGGTAGCGGGCGCGCTGGGCATCCGGCTGGGCGGCCTCAATTATTATTTCGGCAAGCCGTCTTTCCGCACGTATATGGGAGACCCCGTACATGCGCTTGAGGCGAACCATATTTCGTTGGCGATCCGCATGATGTATACGGTGACCGTGATGTTTCTCGCGTTGATGCTGGCGGCCTCATGGCTGCTCGGCGGATCTGTGCCGGGAGGACTTATGTTATGAGGGCTTTTTTTATCGGCCTGCAGTTTTTGACCCGGATTTCGATTGTGCGGCAGGATAACTGGACGGCGGAGGATTTCGGGCGCAGCGTGAAGTTTTTCCCGCTGATTGGCGCAGTGCTCGGGACGATTTACGCGGCGTTCGCCTATGCGTTTTACGATTGGCTTCCGGCGCGGGGCGTCGTGCTCCCGCCCCATTTGACGGCGGCGGTGCTCTTGATCCTGCCGCCGCTTTTGACGGGCGGCCTCCATTGCGACGGCTTCATGGACACGATGGACGGCGTCTTTTCCGGCCGTTCCCGTGAGCGGATGCTGGAAATCATGAAGGACAGCTGCACGGGCTCGAATGCAGTATTCTGCTTTGTAGTGCTGATGTTTTTGGAGTTTGCGGTTTTGCTCGATATGCCGAAGAGCATCGTTGCGCCTGCGCTCTTTGTCATGCCGGTTACCGCGCGGCTGATGATGGTCGCGGGGATCACGCTTTTCCCGTATGCGCGCCCCGACGGGCTCGGCAAAGCATTCGCACAATACGCGGGGCGTGGCGCGCTGACCTTCGCTGCGGTTTGCACGTTGGTATTGACCGCATGGGCGGGGGCGTTGGCTTGGGCGAGCCTTGCTGTGTGCGTCGCGTTTACGGCGTTTTTCGGCAATTATACGGAAAAACGGCTCGGCGGCCTTACCGGGGACGTGTACGGCGCAATCACGACGCTGAACGAGGGCTTGGTCCTGCTGACGTTTTTAGTCGGCGCTTACATACTATAATAAGGAAATGAGTGAAGGCATGAATCGACGATTTGCACACGGAGGGAACGTTTATGACGCCGCCCCTGCGGGCAGGGAGTGGCTGGATTTCAGTGCGAATATCAATCCGCTGGGGCTTTCGGAAAAGGTCCGGCGGGCGATTGAAGACGGGATTGAAAACCTCGTCCATTATCCCGACCCCGCGGCGCGGGCTTTGAAACAGGCGATTGCGGAGCGCTACGGCGTGCCGCGGGAAAAAATCGTTCTGGGCAACGGCGGCGCGGAGCTTTTTTATGTCTTTTTCCATGCCGTACGACCCAGGCGGGTACTGCTGCCGATTCCCTCCTTCAGCGAATACGAGCGGGCGGCGATCTCGGCGGGGGCTGAAATCTCGTATGTCGCACTCCGCGAGGAAGCGGATTTTCGCCTCGACGAGCGCGTTCTTTGCACGCAGATGGCGGCGGGGGACTGCTTGATCATAGGCAATCCGAACAATCCGACAGGGCAGATGGTCAAAGCAGATGCGCTGGAAAAACTGATTGCCGAAGCCGGACGGAAAGGCGCAAATGTCGTCTTGGACGAGTCGTTCGTGGATTTTCGTTCCGACGCCGAAGACTTTACGGTTCGCTCTTTGGCGGGCGTCTATGACAATCTGCTCGTTGTGCAGTCGCTGACGAAATTCTTCGCGATTCCGGGACTGCGTCTCGGTTTCGCGGTCGCGCCGCCGTGCTTGGCAGAAAAGCTCGAAGCGGCAAAAGATCCGTGGAATACGAATCTCTTGGCGCAGGCGGCTGGCGTCGCGGCGCTCGGCGACGGGGAATATAAAAAACAGACCCTGCAATGGCTGGAAACGGAACGGGATTATTTGTTCCGATCGCTGGCTGCATTTGAAGGAATCAAGGCGTATCCGCCGATGGTGAATTTCATTTTCCTGCGGCTGTCGCCGTCTTGGGGCAGCGCGCCCGCGTTTTGTGAGCGCATGAAAGAGGAAGGCATCTTGCTCCGGGATTGTTCGAATTATCCTGGCCTGGATGATACCTATATTCGCGTCGCCGTCAGGAAGCGGGAGGAAAACGAGCTCTTACTGGAGGCGTTTCGGCGCGCGAGGGGGGAAAGGAAATGATGCGGCTTATTTTGGTGCGCCACGGGCAGACGGAATGGAACGCCAACGGGCGCTATCAGGGGCAGTCGAACGTGGCGCTTTCGGAACTCGGGCGCAGGCAGGCGGAATGTTTGGCGGCGGGCTTTCCCGTTCAAGGATTGGACGCAATCTATTCCAGCGACCTGGACAGGGCGCGGGAGACGGCGGAATGCGTCGGCAGGAAGTTCGGCGTTCCGGTTCAGCCGGAGCCGGCTTTTCGTGAACTTTCCTTCGGCGATTGGGAAGGGTTGACCTATCAGGAGATTTCGACGCGGTGGCCGGAGGAAGCGAATAAGCTGTTCACCGCGCCTGACGAACTGAAAATCCCCAACGGGGAGACGTTCCAGGATCTCCAAAAGCGCGCGCTTGCAAAAATTGACGCCTTATGTAAAGAACATGCTGATAAAAACGTCGCCGTTTTCGCCCATGGCGCAATCAATAAAACCATCTTGTCCGGACTGATGCACATTCCGCTGCATTACCTGTGGTCGATACGGCAGGACAATACGGCGGTCAATATCCTGCGGCTGGACGACGGATATGTGACTGTCGAACTGGTTAACGGGACCTTTCATTTGGGAAGTGAAGAGAAAACAATGGGCCTGTGAGGCATGCAACCCTCCGGCAAGTTTTTCCAAAAAAAGATTGACAAAGTAATTTCCGTGAGGTATCATAAACAAGCTGACCGACGGGGGGAACGCCCCAGAGGGCAGCGGGCGCACCCTGAAAACTGAACAATGCAGAATGGATCATCCAAAGATGAATTCAAGCCAGATGTGCGGTTTGTGTTTAACACATGAACCTAACAATT
>ONUH01000002.1 GCA_900321035.1 uncultured Selenomonadales bacterium
GACGGACCGTACATGCGCTTTTAAGCGCCGCTGGTAGTTTGAGGCCCTTTGGGCCGTTAATATAAAACCCCCGGCTATGCCGGGGGATATTTATTGTTGGGCGCGAAAAAAGTATGCGATACGATAAGAAAAAATGCCATGCAAGTCCCCAAAAAACGACGTGACAAACGAGCGGGACCATACCCGCCGGAACGCGTCAAAAATACAAGTTCACGATCGTCATGTAAAACGGGATGACCACGAGGCCGAACAGGATGGTGATGAAGGAAAGCGCGGCGGTGTATTGGCTGTCCGCCTTGTACTGCTTCGCCACGATGGTCAGCATGGTCATGGCGGGCATGGCAGCCTGCATGGTGAAGACCTTGACGGAGAGAGACGAGGCCGGGAAGACAGGCGTGAGCGCCAGCACGGCCAGCGGGCAGACGAGATAGCGCCCGACGAGGCCCCAGACGATGTCCTTTTCAAAACGGAATTCCCGCAGGGAGATGCGCCCCACCTCCATGCCGATGAAAAGCAGCGACAGCGGCGTGGTCATGTTCCCCGTGTAGCGAAGCGTCGCCCGCAGGCAGTCGGGCAGGGAAAAGCCGGAGAGGACGAACAGGATGGCGCCGATGAACGCGAGCAGCGACGGGGACAAGATTTTCCGCAGGGTATCCATGGAAAAGAACCGCTCCCGCTTCCGCGCGACGTCGCCGACGATGATATTGACGCCCAGCGTCCAAAAGAGCAGCGTGTTGGCCACGTAATACAGCATGACCGCAGGGACGCTCTCGTCGCCGAACAGCGCGAGATTCACCGGCAGGCCGATGAACATGGTATTGGAAATGAAATAATTGACCTGAAACGCGCCGCGCCGCCCCGGTCGGATATCCAGGAACCGCGCGGCGGCGCCGCCCACGACCATCGCCAGCAGCATGGAGGCGACGGGCAGCACCGTATCGGGCAGAAGCGCCGCCAATTTCTCGGCGGTGAAATTCTGCGTCAGGCCGATAAAGATCGAGCACGGCAGGGAGATCACCGTGACGAGCCGCGCGATCAACGCGCCGCTGACCGCGTCGAACCAGCCCGCCCGGCTCAACAGGCTGCCCAGCGCCACCAAGGCGATAATCGGGAACATGGCTTCCGCCGCCTGCAGGACAAATTCAAGCATGAAACAAGTCTCCTATCGATGGGAATCTCTAATCGTCAACCGGCTATCAGCATAAACGCCAAATTCCCGTTTGTCAAACGCTTCCTGCCGCATCGCGCCCTTTTCTATTCGATTTTCGCATAGAAAGCTATAGGATACAAGTATTTGATTATAGGAAGCCGCCGCTTTATAATGAACATGGAAACGGATACTACTTACTGTTTACGGGAGGACGATATGAAACGGATCGTTTTGGACGGGCTGCTCTTTGTACTGCTCATCCTTCTCATGGGATTTCAGGTGCTGCCGAAGCCGCTGCACGAAGCGCTGGGCGTCGTCATGGGCGTTTTCGTGCTGCTTCACCTCATGTGGAACGGAAAATGGTTTTCCTCGCTGGGCCGGGGCTCGTGGAGCGCCCGTCGGGCGGCTTCGGTCGTCGTCAATCTCGGGCTGACGGTTTCCTTCGCCGTGGCGCTGGTCAGCGGCCTTGCCATCGCGAACCGCCTCTTCCCCGGCCTGTTCGGCCTCGCGTGGCAGAAAAGCATCGTCGCTCATCAGGCCCACATCGCTTCCTCTTACTGGCTTCTGATTTTTTCGGGGCTTCATTTGGGACTGCACTGGCCGGCCCTTTGGACGCGCTTCGTCCGCTGGCGGGGCTGGGACGTTTCCTCGATGCGTTATCGCGTCGGCGTACGGTTCGCGCGAGTCGCGGTTTTCGCCCTCGGCGTCACGGGGTCGTTCCTGCACCGGATCGGCGACCGTCTGATGATGAAGCACGTTTTCGGCACGGCGGCGACAAAGCTGCCCTCCCCCGCCGCGTTCCTGCTCGTCCTCGTCGCCGTCTTCGGACTGTACGCGATCATCGGGCACAGGATAGAAAACAGGCTCCGTTAAGGAGAAACCAATTTCGTCAAGCCGTGACAAGAACATTTTGACGACCTTTACAGAACGGAAGTGGCTTTTCATGAACACGCGAGACGTCAGGCCCGAAAAGGAAAAGAAAACCGCGCCGCGGCATATCACGGTGCGGGGCGCGCGGGCGCACAATCTGAAGAACATCGACGTGGAGATTCCCTTGGGGAAGCTGACCGCCATCGCGGGGGTGTCCGGCTCCGGCAAATCGTCGCTGGCGCTCGGCACGCTCTATGCCGAAGGCTCGCGCCGCTACATGGAGGCGCTCTCCACCTACACGCGGCGACGCATTTCCCAGGCGGGCAAAGCGGACGTGGACGAGGTGCGCCATGTGCCCGCCGCCCTCGCCCTGCGGCAGCGTCCGGGCGTTCCGGGCGTGCGGAGCACCTTCGGCACGGCCTCGGAGCTCTTGAACAGCCTGCGGCTGCTTTTCTCCCGTCTTGGCAACCACCCCTGCCCCAACGGCCATCTGGCGAAGCCGAGCATGGCGGTGGCGCTGATGCAGCCGACGCGCTGCGAAGTCTGCGGCGAGGAATTTTACGGCCCCGGCGCCGAAGCCATGGCCTTCAATTCCGACGGCGCCTGCCCCACCTGCGGCGGCACGGGCGTCCATCGCGTCGTGGACGAGTCCACGCTGGTGCCGGACGAATCCCTCTCCATCGACGAGGGCGCGGTGCTGCCCTGGCAGACCCTGATGTGGTCGCTGATGAAGGACATCGCCCGGGAACTCGGCGTGCGGACCGACGTGCCCTTTCGTGAGCTGACGAAGAAGGAGCGCGAGATCGTGTTCCACGGCCCCGCGGTGAAGCACCACATGGTATACCAGGTTCAGAAAACGGGCGCGGCGGGCGAGATGGACTTCACCTATTTCAACGCCATCTACACGGTGGAAAACGCCCTTTCCCACGTCAAGGACGAGAAAGGCATGAAGCGGGTGGAAAAATTCCTGCGGGTCGGCGTCTGCCCGGACTGCCGCGGCACGCGGCTCTCGGAGACCGTGCGAAAATCCATATTGGCGGGGAAAAACCTCGCCGAGGCCACAGCCATGACGCTGGACGCGCTGATCCCGTGGGTGAAATCCGTCCCCGGGACGCTGCCGGAGGAGCTTCGCCCGATGGCGAGAAATATCATCCAATCGTTTTTAGACAACGCGAAGCGGCTGAAAGACCTCGGCCTCGGCTATCTCTCCCTCGACCGGGCCAGCAGCACCCTTTCCAACGGAGAACGCCAGCGGGTGCAGCTGGCGCGGGCGGTGCGAAACGAGACGACGGGCGTGCTCTATGTGCTGGACGAGCCCAGCATCGGCCTGCACCCTTCCGACCTCGAAGGGCTGATGAACGTCATGGACAGCCTGATCGCCGACGGCAACACGGTGGTGCTGGTGGATCACGACGTGCAGGTCCTGAAGCACGCGGACTACATGATCGAGATGGGACCGCTGGCGGGCAGCGAGGGCGGCACGGTCATCGCCCGTGGCAGCGTCGCGGAAATCGGGAAAAACAAGGCGTCGAAGATCGCGCCGTTCCTCACGGGAAAGGCGAAAATCCTGCGCGAACGCGTCGGCAAAAAGGAGCTCTTCGCCAACGGGCGGATTCGGCTGGAAACGTCTCCCCTCCACACCGTACGCAGCCTTTCCGTGGAAATTCCGAAGGGGCGGCTGACGGCCGTGACGGGAGTGTCCGGCTCCGGCAAGACTACGATGGTGCTGGAAAGCCTGATTCCCGCCCTGCAAGCGCAAATCGAAGGGAAGACACCGCCGCCGCATATCAGGAAGGTAGAGGCGGTGGGAATTTCCCGCGCGAATCTCATCGACGCGACGCCCATCGGCATCAATATCCGGTCCACGCTTGCGACATACAGCGGCGTGCTGGACGACCTCCGAAAGCTGTTCGCCGCGACGAAGGAAGCCAAGGCGCAAAAATTAGGCGCGGGTGCCTTTTCCTACAACACGGGGAAGCTGCGCTGCCCGACCTGCGACGGCACGGGGCAGATTTCCCTCGACGTGCAGTTCCTGCCGGACGTGACGATCTCCTGCCCGGACTGCCACGGCTCGCGTTACGGCAAAGACGCGGAGCGCGTTCGCTGGACGCCGAAAAAAGCAGAGGCGTCCTACACGCTCCCCGAGCTCATGCAAATGACCGTCCGGGAGGCGATGCCCCTCTTCGCCCCCTCGAAAAAGATCTACAACAAGCTCGCCGTCCTCGACGGGCTGGGGCTCGGCTATCTGACCCTCGGCGAGGACACCCCGGCGCTTTCCGGCGGCGAGGCGCAGCGGCTGAAGCTGGCCGCCGAGATGGGAAAAACGCAGCAGGACGCGGTCTTCGTCTTCGACGAGCCCACCATCGGCCTGCACCCTCTCGACGTACAGGTACTTCTCGAAGTGTTTCACAAGCTGGTGAAAGCGGGCGCCACCGTCGTCGTCATCGAGCACGATCTGGACGTCGTCAGGAACAGCGACTATATCATCGATATGGGACCGGGCGGCGGCGAAGCGGGCGGACGGATCGTCGCCTGCGGCACGCCGGAAGACATCGCCGCCGCGAAAGGCAGCGTGACCGGAAAATATCTGCGCGGACAGGGATGAAAAACAGCCCGCGCGGCTCCAGGCGACATACGAAACCCCATTCGCGTCTGACGAATGGGGTTTTCTGCGCTGCAAAAAAAGCGTGTCCCCATAAAACATGGAGACACGCTTTTTCGTTTGCGTCAAAAATAGAAGTTCAATTCCCCGAAGAACGTGGAAGAGTCGATGTTCTTCGCTCCCTCGACGATACCCATGGTGCTTCCGTTGAAATACATGAACGAGCCGACGACGTTTTTGGCAAAGGCATAGTCGAAGCCGTATTCTTGTCCCTTCTGGCTAAGGCCCAGCGCAGTGTCCGTCGGCATCCATGCCGCGAAGCGTCCCAGCATCCGAAGCCGGAACCAGAGGCCGTAGGAGCCGGGCTGCTGGGGATTGACCCCCTTGTAATTGACCTGGAAGGTCCATGCGCGCCGCTGCCCTTTCTTCACCAGGTCGCCCGCGCCGTAGTCCACCCGGTCCGGTGCCGTGTTCCACGCCATGTAGAAATTCGCGGACAGATTGCGGCTGAACTTGTAGCCGACGCCCACGTCCCAGATGTTGGCGGCGTCCTTGTTGTAATGGTAGCGCAGCATGTCTTTGTTGCGGAAGGTGTGCCACCCCACGCCCCAAGTCCATTTCGCGTTCCTGTCGTTGTAAATCTCAATGCCCTGATAGCTGGAGGTGTAATTGTCCGGCTCCCCCGCCATGGGGTCGATGCGCGGCATGCCGTCGGGCGCCTGGTTCGCGCGTCCGGCGGTAAGGGAGACCTTCACATCCTTGCCGAAAACGAGCTGCCCGCCGGAAATGCTGTCGTCGGCCACCATGCCGTTGTCCACCATCGTGAAGAACGGCAATTTTCCCAGCCGGATCACCGTATTGCCGTACGTTCCTTCCACCCACGCACGGTTCATGCGGAATTCCGGCTCCCGGTTCATGTTCACGGAAGGACCTCTGCCCGTGCTGTTCCGCGCAGTGTCCATGTCCGTGTTGTATTCCATCCGCGCTTTGCCGACCCAGTGGTCGTTGATCCTGGCTTCCGGCTCCAGCCGCAGTGTGACGTATTGGGAATTTTTCTTGTCCTCGCCGTCGACCCGGATGGTCTTGTACCGATAGCGGAGGACGCCGCCCCACTTCACGTTGTCCACCTTTTTCTCCAGCGCGGAAACGCGGACGCCAAGGCTGTGAAGCTCGTCCGCATACTCGGCGGCCAGCTTGTCGATCAGCGCCTTGTCTCCGCCGCCTTTCGCCATGGCGCGGGCGACCATCTGCGCCATCTCGTAGCGGGTGATCTCCTGCTCGCCGCGATATGTGCCGTCGCCGTATCCTTCAATGACGCCGTCGGCCGCCAGCTGCGCCACCGCGGCATACGACCAGTGATCCAACGGGACGTCCGAAAAGGGATTTTCCGCGGCAAAGGCCTTCGGCGCCATGCAGACAAAAACAGCCGACGCCGCAAGCCACTTAAAGTTCCGTTTCATTGTGCATTCCTCCTGTCAAAACGCATGGCTGAAGCCGAGAGAGAATCCGACGCCGTTGTAACCGGGGTTGTGCGTGCCCATGCCGTTGGAAGAATGGGCGATCGACCAGCCGAGGCTGAACGAGCCGTTGTCGGCGTAATTCCAGATGAGCCGAGGCCCGGTCCTCCACAGGAAGCCAAAGGCGCGGCCATGGGCCGGATGCGCCCGGTTGTAAACCATCAGGCTGCCCGAAGCATCCCAGGAAGCCGACAATTTGCCGGAAATCTTCTGCGTCCACCGAAGCATGACGGCGGGGCCGAGGCCGACGGCCTGACTGTCCTCAGAATACCCGTACTCGGAAGTGTAGCCGAGGGGACGGCTGAAAGTGAGGCCGCGATGGATGGTGAGCGCCCGGCACTTATGCGCGACCTGGAAAAAATGGACGTTGTAAGAATTGACGTCGCGATTCTTGAAAAAGCGGGCGTCCAGATATTCCAGCTGCACTTCCCAATTATCGCGCTTTGGGGTCAATGCAGCGGACTTCTCCGCCTTTTCCGCAGGCGCGGCCGCCTGCGCCGGCGCGCAGGAAGCGGGAGCCGCAAGGAAACAGCCGACAGCTAACCCAACGGCCAAAGCATGTATCCGCATAGCACATATCTCCTTCGCAAGATATTTTCACGTCATATAGACAGCATACCATCAAAGCGCCGCGGGTACAACCCGTTTGTCAGTCCCGCAGCCAGAAATTTTGATTCCGCGTTTCCCATCGTCTCACGGCGCGAACCGTTTTATTTTGGGCGATGTGCGGTCAAAATAACGCAAAAAAGAGCCGGACGCTGGAGTTTCCAAACGTCCGGCTCCTTGCATATCGTTTCAGTCGGAAATGTCCACGTCCGGCGCGACGTGAACGGTATACTCGGGATAGGCCGCGCTGATTTCTTCGGTGAGGATGCGCACGCCTTCCTTGTGGTCGACGTCGAAGCTTATCACCACATCGCAGCGCAGGGCCTTTTTCTCCGGCTCCACGTAAAATCCGTGAATCTGCACCGCCCAGTCGTGGGCCATGACGATCTCCCGCACGGCCTTTTGCATTTTCGCGGCTTCGTCGTCTCCCGTGTTGTGGGAATAGACGCCGACCCCGACGAGGAAGACGCCGGTTTCCTCCGCGATCTTCCGCTCCACTTTCCGCGTCAGCCGATCCACTTCCGCCACGGTCATCGTGTCCGGCAGCTCAAGGTGCACGGAAGCGAGATTCTTGTCCGGCCCGTAATTGTGCAGGACGAGGTCGTAAGCGCCCCGCACTTCCGGCTCTTCGTTCAGTAGCCCCTTGATCCTGCGCGACAGTTCCTTGTCCATGCGCACGCCCAAGACGTCGTCCAGCGTCTCCTTCATCATATCGACGCCCGACTTGATGATGAAGCCGGAAATGACGACGCCCACATAGGCCTCCAGCGAAATTCCCGTATAAAGGAAAATCAGCGCCGAGGCGAGGACGGACAGCGACAGGACCGCGTCGAAGGACGCGTCCGCGCCGGAAGCGATCAGCGCGCCGGAGTTCGTCTTCTCGCCCTGCGCCTTCACATAGCGCCCCAAAACAATTTTCACGACGACGGCGATCCCGATGATGACGAGGCCCACCGTGTCATAATCCGCCGTTTCCGGATGGAGGATTTTCTTCACCGACTCCACGGCGGAGGTGATGCCTGCGTACAGCACGAGACCGGAAACGATCATCGCGCTCAGATATTCCACGCGCCCATAGCCGAACGGGTGCTCCCTGTCCGGTGCTTTGCCCGCCAGCTTCGCACCGAGGATGGTGATGACCGAGGACATCGCGTCGGACAGGTTGTTCACCGCGTCGAGAATCACCGCGATGGAGTTCGCCGCGAAGCCGATGGCGGCCTTCGCCGCCGCCAGCAGCACATTGGCCAGGATGCCGACGACGCTGGTGCGGATGATAATCTTGTCCCGGCTTTCCGCCGAAAGTTCGTCTTGTCTGTTGATTTCGTTTGCCATGTCAGTTGTTCACGATATCCTTCGTAATCGTCACATTCTTCGCTTCCTCGTATTCCATCGTGATGCCGACGCTGAAATGGAGGATATACTCCGGCTGCTCCGGCAGCGGAATCCAATAGCCGTAAGCGTCTTTGCCAAAAGGCCCTTTGTAGGTAACGGCGATGGTTTTCTTTTCGTCCGCCGCCTCGTTGCAACGGCAGCCTTTATGCTGTTCCGGCTTGCCGTAGGACGAGCATTTCGACCCCACCTTGATGCCAAAGGCCTCTGCCTTCTTGTTCGCGGCGACGATTTCCCGACTCTTCTTTATGAGCATGACCGGCTCGGGAAACCCGTCCCACATCAAATGAAATGAGCGGATGATCTCTTCATTGGTCATGACGTAACACCTTGCCTTTCTTACAAAATGACTTCTTTGTTGTCCAGAATCGCCCGCCCGGGCGTGCAGGCCGGGCAGTCGCACCACTTGCCGCCGGAGGCGATCAGTTCCCTGAAATGGGCCGCCATCTGCGCGGCAAAGTCTTCACCGACGATTTTCTTGCCGGTCTCCGATTCAAAGAAACGCAGGGAATCCTCGGCGGTTTGCACATCCGCTTCCAGCTCGGCGACGAGCTTCGCGCTCATGGCCTTTTCGTCAGGCGTGCCCACTGATTCCAGCCATTCTTTGGCCAGCGCCTTGAGCGGTCCATAGCAGCTCGGCGCCGCGATCAGGTCTTTGACTTTTTCAATGATTTCCGTTTTTGTCATTTCATATCCTCCTAAGTTTTTACGCCTTGTTAAACTTATCCTTGCCTTGTTTGCAGACCGGGCATTTCCAGTCGGCGGGCAAATCCTCGAAGGCCGTGCCTGCGGGGATGCCATGCTCCGGGTCGCCCACGGCCGGATCGTAGACCGTGCCGCAGACGGAGCAGACGTATTTGCCCGTCGTCTTTTGCTCGCCGTAATTCATCGCGGGCGGAACCGGCGCGGGCATGTCCGCGAGATCGACGACCTTCTTCGCGTCGAGGTTTTCGTACCCCAAAGGCGTATGGGTGGAAAGATAAACCGTCTTGTGGCTTTCGATGAACGCGCGGACCTTGTTCAGGGTGTCCCGTGCCGCCGCCTTGTCCTCGGTGGCCACCGACAGCTTGTTTTGATACAATGCCTCGTCCGTGTAGGTCACGTCGCCGTGCATCAGGTAATGCAGGCCCTCGTTTTCCGCGATGACGATGCTGTTGCCCGTGGTGTGGCCGGGGGCGAAGATGTAATAGACGCCGTCGGCGATTTTCTTGCACTTGTCAAAATTCGCATACGCGCCGTCCTCGAAGTCCACCCGGACGACATTGTCGCCTTTCAGTTCCATCGCGTCCGCCTCGACGCGGGAAATGTAAATCTTCGCGTTGGGGAAGCTGCGAAGCTCGCCCGTGTGGTCGGGGTGCTTGTGGGTGACAAGGATTTTCGTCACCTGCTCCTTTTTGTAGCCAAGTTTTGAAAGCGCCGTCACATAATCGTCGATCCGCGCGCCGATATAAATGGGAGCGTCCACGTCCGCCGCCATATCCGGCTGCTCGACGGGCATGCCGGTATCGACGAGGATGACTTCGCCGCCGAGGTCGATGAGGAAATTCTGCAAGGTGCTGCGGTATTTCACGTTCTTGTCGAACTTGTCCTCGCCGTCCTCCAGCCCCATGGCAAAGGGCTGTGTCATAAATCCGTTCTCATAGAGCTTGACTGCTTTGATTTCCATGCGACGTCCCCCTTACGCTTTCTTCTTGAACACCTTTTTCTGCATGCCGCAGACCGGGCAGACGAAGTCCTCCGGCTCGGCGTCGAGGTCGCCGATGTATTCGTAGCCGCAGCATCTGCAGACATAGATGGTCTTACCCTCCACGTCCAGCGCTTCCGGCTTGTACTTTTTCAGAAGCGCCTCCATCATCTCGCCGTGGTGTCCTTCCTGCTTCGCGAAAATCTCCATCTCGTCGGCTGCCTCGGTCAGCCCGGCGGCGCGATATTTGTCCGCGAAATCCTTGACCGTTTTCTCGCCGGCATATTCGGCGGCCATCACGCCGCGCACCAGCATCCAGAAATCCTGCGGCACTTTGGCGTTCAGCGTCGCGTAGAATCCCGCGTGCACCGTCTCCTGATTCGCGGCGTCGATAAAGGTCTTTGACACGTCCGTCAGGCCCTGCTCCTTCGCGAGACGCGCCAGCGCGTAATACATCATCGTGCCGTTGGCCTCGGCCTTCGCCATCATTTCCGAAAGCTGCTCCAGCGGCGTCCCCTTGGTTTGTCCGTAAATGCTCATGAACCCCCCCCGTTTTGTTCAAGATGCTACAAAAATTGTATCATTCACGTCATCCGTTTTCAATTTACGATTTCGGCAAATCGTCAACTTGCGCAGGATACAGCAGCGGCTTTAATTCCTCCGGGATACCGGCCTCCAAGAAGGCCGTGAATTCCTCCGCCGGGATCGGCGTACCGTCCAGCAGCCACTCGCAAACCATCTGCACTGTCCCGTAGGCATAAAGCTTCATCAGGACCTCGAGCTTCGGCGACGGCCTTCCGGCTCCGCTCCCATGGCCGCGGGTCACGAATTCCCGCAAAACCGCGTAATGAATCCGTGCCACATGATGCAGGAAATAATTTTGCCCCGAGGTATTTTGCAGGGCGTTCAGGATGAATTTCCTGTTTTCGTCGAAATATCGGACAATGTCCAGGATGGCGTCGTCCACCGAGCAGTCCCCGCTTCCGAGGCGGCCCATGATTTTCCGCACCGGCTCCGCATACGCCCAGACAATCAGATCGTACTTGTCCCTGAAATGGTTGTAAAAAGTCGTCTTCGTCAGCCCACAGTCCGCCGCGATTTCCTGTATCGTGATCTTGTCGAGGCTTTTCGTCGCCGCCAACCGGACAAGGGAGCGGGCAATCAGCCCCTTTGTCATCGCTTTGTTTTGCATGATGCGCTCCGCGTCCCTTCACTCCGCCAGCGATTTCCCGATTTCATACGCTTCCGCGCACTGCTTCGGGAAGGCCTCTTTGCGGTAGGCCGCCTTTTCCGGCTCGTTGAAGATTGAGGACTCGTATTTCGAGTAATCGCTGAATTGATAGGTATTGTACGCCCAGAGGGTTTTCGTCTCAGCTTTCAGGATCCGCGCCGCGGAGCCCTCGTAAATGCCCAGCCGTTCCCGCATCCTGAACTGCTCCACATGGGCCTCCGTCATGTTCATCGTGTAAATGAAAGCGTGGGGCAGCGGCTTCGGGAACACCGTGGGAATCTCCTCGCTGTAAATGTAGTTCGAGAAGAAGAGCCTCTCGATGAACGCCAGCATCCCGGCGGACAAATTCATGAAATAGATCGGCGCGCCCATGATCAGCGCGTCCGCTTGCTTCACACGCTCAAGAATCGGCGCGAGGTCGTCCTTCAGCGCGCAGACGCCGTGCGCGACGTCCTTCCGCTTGCAGTAGAAGCAGCTGAGACAGCCCGTGTACTTCAGGCTGTAAAGATGCACCAGCTCCGTCTTCGCCCCCGCCTCCTCCGCGCCCCGCAGGGCTTGCTGCAGGAGCTCCGCCGTGTTGCCGTTCCTGCGCGGGCTGCCGTTGATTGCGATGATGTTCTTCATGGTACTCCCCCCGTTCCGTTCTGATACGCTTCTATTATATCATTTTTACGGAACGCCTTGCATCCATCCGCCCAAAGATTTCAGCGGCCATCCCAGGGGGGAATTCCTGTGCTCCCGCTTCCCAAACGGAGGCAGCGCAAAAAAGAAACGCGCCGCTCATCGCGAACGCGTTTCTTTGCTGCATCGGCAGCAGAAAGGAAATATGAACAACGTCCCTGCGGTGCCCGCCGCAGGAAAGGTTATGACAGGGTCTCTCATTCCGCCTCTTCGGATTCGGCCTGCCGTTTTTTATATTCCGTGGGTGAAACGCCGAATCTCTTCTTGAACGCCGAAGAAAACTTGGCCGGATTTGCGTAGCCGACTTCCGCGGCGACGTCGGAAACGGGGAGCGTCGTTTCCCGAAGCAGCCGCTGCGCCTTTTGGAGGCGCAAATCTTTCTGGTACTGGTAGATTGGGACGCCGTAAACGGTTTTGAACGACGTCTTCAGCGCCGTAGTCCCCACGCCTAATTCAGCCGCCAACCGTTCTACCGTGATGTGCCCGAATCCATCGGCCGTCAAGCGTTCATGCACAGTCTCGGCAAGCGCCGCATGCCTTTTGTTGAGATAGGCCGGCCGCTCACGGGTTGCGGCATCGTCCAGATTACTGAGGAACAACAGCAGTTCCATCATCTTGACTCGCAGACGTGGAAGGCTTTTGTCCCTGAATCCGTCCGCAATCGCCGTCTCGATGGCTGCAAGCTCCGGGCTGCGGCGCAGCACGTAACAGCGGAATCTCCGATCCGCCAGCGCATGGATCCGCTCCATACGGATATCCAGTTCCCGCAGCAACTCGGCATGACTCTGCCGGAACTGCTTCTCATCAAGAAAAATGTTAATGCCCTGATACTGCCCTGCCGGAAATATGCCGTGGGATTCCTGCTTCCCGAAGAAGCCCAGGGAAAAATCCCCGGCGGAAGCGAGATAGCAGTACTGCCGGTTGACGTTGCACTCAAAACGCCCGTCGATGCAATATCCCATATCAATGACGTCCTTGTTCAGCGTCAGCGCATTGTCGCAGCGGCGCAGGCGAAAATCCAGCAGGATCGCCTGAAGGCCGGGACAAACCGTGCACGAGGTAATCGTTCCGTCGCCAGTTTCATTTTCGATGTGATAACGGTCGAATCCGTCGGTACTGTCTAAACATGTATACGAAACGTCAAATTTTTGTTTCCAGTCGAATGGCTCCATCGTGTCCTTCTCCTCATCCGCCATATCCTCAGCATGATGGCTGCCCGCTTTCACGACACGCACTGAAGGCGGGCAGTTTCATGATATCATAAAATTGAGCCATTTGTCTGCAAATATACGAAAATAGGAACTAAGACTTCGCCCGTTTGGATAGGCCGTGCCCAATCGGTTATTGTTTTCATTCCGACAGGAGGAATAAAATACAATCAGGTTAGTATGAAACGATACGAAACAAAAAACACGGGTCCAAAGGAGGAGTTTATGCAAGGAACGCACAGGAACGGAACGAAACGAGAAGAAGGCAGTATGAGCAAGGTTGTTGCCTCTTTGCAGACAGGAACAGCCGGAAAAGGAGAATCAGGGAAATGAAATTACAGGGAAAAGCGATACTGGCATTCAATATCCTATTGGCAGTCGCCTGCGTCATCGTCGGCGTGCTCGGATATTTCACGGCGGACCACGGATTTGGATTTGCGCTGGAAGAAAAAGCAGTGCACGACTTGGAGGAAATCAACGCCGTGCTGGAAGCCCGCTATCCGGGGGCCTGGGAATCCAAGCCGGACGGTCTTTACAAAGGCGGGAAAAAGTTCAACGACGACAATAAGCTGCTGGACGAGTTGGGGCAGCTCTCGGGCAACAACGTGACGATGTTCAACAAGGACACGCGCGTCGCGACTACGTTCCAGGACGCCGCAGGGAAACGCCCGGTCGGGACGAAAGCCTCGGAAGCGATCATCAAGACCGTCCTGCAGGAGGGAAAATCCTTCTCCGGCTACGCGGAAGTCTTGGGCAACCGTTATTTGAGCGCGTATAAACCGCTCAAGAACCAGAGCGGCCAGGTAGTCGGCATGCTGTTCATGGGCATCCCCACGAAGGAGCTCGACGAGATCCAGTCCGGCTTCATTCGGACCATCGCCATTGCGGTTATCGTGCTGCTGGTCGTTATCGGCGCGATCTCCTGGTTTGTCATCGGGCGGGTCGTCAAGCAGATTAACGGACTGGTCGGCCACATGGGCGAGATGTCGCAGGGCAATCTGCGGCTGGAGCCGCTGCCCGTCACGTCCAGTGACGAGATCGGCCTGATGTCGGAAGAATTCAATGCCATGCTGAAAAATCTGCGCGGATTGATTACCCAGATGGCAAACAGCGCCGAGCAGGTCGCGGCCTCCAGCGAAGAGCTGACGGCCAGCTCCCAGCAGGCGGCGGAGGCGGCTACCCACGTCGCACAAACCGTCGTCGAAGTGGCGGGCGGCATGGACAAGCAGCTGTCCAGCGTTGACAGCGCCAAGCAAAACATCGACGCGGCCTTCATCGACATCAACACCATGACGGAAAAAGCGGCGGTCGTCACGGAAAACACCGAGCAGATGGCGGGCGCGGCGGATCACGGCGCGGAGCTCATGAACAACGCCATGGAAAAGATGAACGGCATCGAGCAGAGCGTGGCGAACTCGGCGCAGGTCGTCAAGAAGCTCGGCGAAAACTCGAAGCAGATCGGTCAGATCGTTGAAAGCATCTCGGCCATCGCCGACCAGACGAACCTCCTCGCGCTGAACGCGGCCATCGAGGCGGCGCGGGCAGGCGAAGCGGGCCGCGGCTTCTCCGTCGTGGCGGAGGAAGTCCGAAAGCTCGCCGAACAGTCCCAGCTCTCGGCTGAGGAAATCAAGGAACGCATCGCCGTCATCCAGGGAGATACGGCAGACGCGGTTGTCGCCATGGAAGCGGGCACTAACGAAGTGGCGCTCGGCACCCAGGCCATCCGCGAAGTGGGCGAACAGTTCCAGGACATCACGGCGCGGGTCGCGTCAATCAAGTCGGAGATGGTGGAAATCAACGACGAGGTGCAGAAGGTCTCGAAAGGGATGCAGGGCATCGTCACCGCGATGGATACCATCGACGAAGTGAGCCGCTCCACGTCGGAGGAGACGCAGACCATTTCGGCGGCCGCGGAGGAGCAGTCCGCGTCCAGCGAAGAGATTGCGTCGGCCTCCCATTCGCTGGCCGACCTCGCCACGGAGTTACAATCGGCCACGGGCCAGTTCAAAGTGTGATTGGAAACCTTTCCGAAAAAATCCCCTTCCCATACAAAAAGCTGCAAGCCTTTTCGCTTGCAGCTTTTTTTACGTCTGTATCACGGTTTCGCGACGATCTCGGCGACGGCGACCAGCGCCGCTTCGCCGCTGATGGCGATGCGTCCGTTCCCCGTCAGGCGGCAGTAAAGATGGCCGCCCCGCTTCGACGCCTGATAAGCGTGGATTTCCGTCTTGCCCATGACCTCGCCCCAGTAGGGAGCGATTTGGCAATGCGCCGAACCGCAGACGGGATCCTCGGGGATGGCGAGCTTCGGGAAAAAGCTGCGGGATACGCAGTCGCTTTCCGCGCCGCGGGCAGTGACGATTTGTCCCCTGCCATCCAGTTTCCATAGCAGCGCCTGGTCTGGCGTCATGCGCCGGATTTCTTCCTCGTCGGCAAAGACGCAGACGAGATCCGGACCAAGGAGCGCCTTGACGGGACGGACGCCGAAGGCCGCCTCCATTTCGTCCGTGACCGGAATCTCACGCTGCGGATAGACGGGAAAGTCCATCTCGTACAGTCCGCCCTTCCGCGTGACGGTCAGGACGCCGCTCCGGGTGAAAAAACGCACGCTGTCCTTTTCCTTCTCGTAGTAATTCAGCATCACGAACGACGAGGCCAGCGTCGCGTGGCCGCAGAGATCGACCTCCGCCCCCGGCGTGAACCAGCGGAGCCGCCACCCCTCTCCTTCCCGGAGGAGGAACGCCGTCTCCGAGAAATTGTTTTCCACGGCCAGCATCTGCATGAAGCTGTCTGGCAGCGGCGCGTCCATGACGCAGACCGCCGCCGGGTTGCCTGCAAAGGGCTTGTCCGTGAACGCGTCGACGATGTATTGTTTCATCTCGTTTCATCCTCCCGATCGGATCGTAGTGAATTGCGCAGCATCGGATCGGGCAGGTTCCCGTAACGGGCGTCCCACTCGCGGCTGAAAATGCGGTGATTGAAAACACGGGCGGCGATGAACGCCTTGCATTCCTCCGAGACCGACGGGTCGGCGTCAAACCGGGCCGCCACGTCCTCGAAGCTGTACTCGTTCATGCCCGGCTTCACATAGCCGCGCTCCCTGTCGCCGTCGAAAAACATCTCAAACTGCATCTCCGGCGTCCACGCCTTCCAGGGCGTTTCCCTTTCGTCGAAGTTCGGGTCGCCGGTATCCATGAACTGGCCGATGTAGCTGAAAAACTGCGAGCCTAAATACTCGGCCCCGGCATGCTCGAAGAAATCGTTGCCCCGCTTCCATGGGCTCTTGTACTGGTCGGTCAGGAACGGCAGATACACGCCGTGCAGCGCGCCGTACCGGCGGGTGAATTCCTCGCCGAAATCCTTGGCCTCATGGCCGTAATGGAACTTCCCGATATAGATGGGCGCGTCCAGGTGGGGATAAAGGCTCTCCGCCAGCTGATGGGAATTGAAATCCCCCCAGATCAGGCTGCCGTATTTTATGCTGAAGGCCTTGTCCTGTTCCAGCGTCGCATCCGGTTTTTCCGGCGTCTGCGCTTTCCGCCGCTGCCGGAACCAGGCGTCGGCGTCGGCCAGGATGCTGAACTCGTCCGTGCTGTAAAAGACGAGCACCGGAACGTGGTTCATATCGGAATCGTCAAAGGAATCCGACGGCACCACCGTCCCGTCCCGGAAGAAGATCGGGAACGATTCCATGCGCCCCCACGCGGGAGAGAAAATGCCGGCGATGCGGGAGCCGGACAGGCCGCAAAGCCACTGCCGCGCCGTTTTCCTGTCTTCCTCGGCTTCGGAGAGCAGCCACGCCTCCGCCTCTTCTTTTGATTCTTTTACGCCGTCCTCCACAGCCAGAGGGGCGAAGCGCTCCGCGAAGATCCGGCGCGAAGGCTCCGGCTCGCAGACCAGGAAGCCGGCGCTGAAGCAGACGGCCCGATAGAAAAGTCCGCGGGCCAGGTGACTGGTCAACAATACCGTGATTGCGCGTCCTCCGGCGGAATAACCGCTGACAGTCACGTTGCCCGGGTCGCCGCCGAAGGCCGCGATATTCCGCTGCACCCACCGCAGGGCGGCGATCATGTCCAGCAGCACGAAATTGCCGCTGTCCTCTTCCGCGTCGCCGGTCCGAAGCGTGGGGAGCGGATTGAAGCCCAGCGCCCCCAGACGGTAGGCCACGCTGACGTGAACGACGTTCAGCGACTCGCTGAATTTGTTGCCCAGCCATTCCTCCGGCTGCCCGGTCTGAAAATTGCCGCCGTGGAAGTACACCATGACGGGCAGCCCCCGGTCCGGCGAATTGCGGCGGCAGATATTGAGGGTCAGCCTGCCCTCGGCGCCGACCGGCTTGCCGTATGCGATTTGCAGGTTCCTCTCGCCGGGCTTCGTGCAGTTCAGCACGCGCTCGATCCGCGGCGCGGGCTGCGGCTTTCTCCAGCGGTTTTCGCCCGACGCGGGCGCGGCGTAGGGAATGCCGAACCATTGCGCCGCGCGGTGCAGGCGTTCCAGATTGCCGCGGACCTTTCCGTTCTCCACCTCCACGATCAGCGGGAAGAGAGCAGGCCCGTTGGAAATGCCTATCAGCTGCAGAATCAGGTCGTGGTGCTGCTGAAAAGAACCTCGGAACGCCGCCTCGTCCGCGTTGGACACCGCGTCCTCGGAAAAATCGCCCGTATCCGGGTCGAGAAAGTATTTGAGGTCGTCGGCCGCCTTCAGCGCGGTCTCGACGTATTCGTCCAGCGTCATGTCCGCCAGATAGCCGTAATATTGCAGAGTCCTCAATATATCGGTGAATCGGCGGCAATAGTGCAGCGCGTCCAGCGCTTCGGCGTCCTCGTAAATCGACTTCGCCAAACGGCTGAAAAAATAGATTTCACGTTTTTCCTTGCTTTTCATGTGCCCGATCCCCTCTCCAAACTTCCTATCGTCGGGATAAGCGCGCCTGCACTATATGTCGCAGTACTACAGATTTTATTATAACACATACCAAAAGGACCATGCAGGGAAATCACTCGCCCGCATGGCCCTTTTCCGTGACATTGGTGATGCCGGGTCCACATCAGTTTTCGAAGCAGTAATCGTTTTTGCAGTCCGGGTAGCATCCGCCGCCGGCCACCTTCTGCAGCTGCTCGCCGTCCAGCTCCACGTCGGCCAGCTCCGCCATATACGCCTCGGCTTCTGCTTTGGTAATGTCAAATCCAGAGCCCTTCGCCAGCGTCATCAGTTCGTCGGCGGTCTTGCACTGCATGGCCTTCGCGACCTGTGCTTTAGTGAGTTCCTTCTTGTTGATCGGCATGATAAACCCCTCCTTTCAATTATGTTCAATAAGGTGCTTTATACTCCGTGCAAAAGCTGGGACATTCGCAATCATTTCCGCAAAAACCGCCCGCAGCGCGTTTGAGCTCTCCGTCTTTCAGCTCAAACTCCGACAGTTCGGCCAGGTACGCTTCGGCTTCTTCCCCGGTAATGTCAACGCCTTCCGATTTGGCCAGCGCCCTCAGCTCGTCGGCGGTCCTGCACTTCATGGCTTTCATGAGCTGCTCTTTTGTGAGTTCGTTCTTACTGATCGGCATGATGAAATCCTCCTCACAAGAAAATAGAATAATGGTACCGCCAACTTATAACTTCAATCAACTAAGCGTCCAGCAACTCGTACCATCCGTTATGCAGGTACCGCCCGCAACATTTCTCAGTATCTGTTCGTCCAGTTCCATATCGTCGAGCTCCGCCATGTACGCCTCGGCTTCTTCTTTGGAAATGTCAAAGCCCTCGGCCTTCGCCAGCGCCGTCAGCTCGTCGGCGGTCCTGCACTGCATGGCTTTTTCAATCATCTCTTTTGTGATTTCTTTGTTATTGATCGGCATGATGAAAATCTCCTCTTTTATGATCAATCAGCATTTTCATTTTTTGCCGTCTCGTTGCGCATCATAAGGACCGGTGCCGCCGGCGGCAGCCTGCAGCGCCGCCTCGTCCAGATCGTGATCGGCCAGCTCCGCCAGATACGCCGCTGCCTCGTCCCTGGTAATGTCAAAGCCCTCGGTCTTCGCCAGCTTCATCAACTCGTCTGCAGTCCTGCACTGCATAGCTTTCACAATCTGCTCGTTTGTGAGTTCTTTTTTGTTGATCGCCATGATGAAAACCTCCTTATCTGAAGCAGAAACACTCTAAAAACTCTCTCCGTAGCCCTGAGGGCTGCCGCCTCCCTCTGTGAGAGAGGCTTTAATGGCAGGAATGTTAAATGTCACTCGGACAATTGTGGCAATCCGGCGGGCAGTAATGATAGCAATCGCCCCCTGCTACCTTCCCCAGCGCGTTATTGTCCAACTCAACGTCGGCCAGCTCCGCCAGGTATGCCTCGGCTTCTTCCCTGGTAATATCAACACCCTCGGCCTTCGCCAGCGCCATCAGTTCGTCCGCGGTCCTGCACTGCGCCGCCTTCATGATCTGCTCGTTTGTGATTTCTTTTCTGTTGACTGCCATGATGAACCCCTCCTTACATTAACAACCCTTGAAGTTTTCCCAGCCCACGGTCCCGCAGACATGGTGGGAGCAGCTTCCTTCCGTCGGACAATTATCCCAGCAAACGCCGCCGGCCGCCTTTTTCAGTGTCGCTTCGTCCAACTCTATGTCCGCCATCTCCGCCATGTATGCCTCGGCCTCGTCCCGCGTCATGTCATAGCGTTCAGCCTTCGCCAGCGCTAAGAGTTCGTCGGCGTTCTTGCACTGCATTGCCTTTTCGATCTGTTCCTTCGTGAATTTTGTCCCTCTGGATTGTTCCGCCATAATGATTCCTCCCCGCAGAATACTAACCTTTATTGTTTTCTACCTATAGATACAAGGCAGACCTTCCAAAATTGACGCTTTTCAAATTTTTTCTACTTACCTTATATAATATGTCGCTATAAATCATTGTCAAGAAAATTCTGTTACAACTGTCACACTTTTATGTCATCCAACGCGTCCCCTATAATCCTGTGTCCGTCGAGCAAGCCTTGCGCTGCTCTCACATAAATAATAAATACTCCCCTTATAAGAGACCGCTTGCTTTTCACTGGCTCTTATGAGGGGAGTATCCCGGTTGAGAGGCGTCCGTCCGGATAGGCGGCGCCCCTTTCGTCTTTCCGTTTTACGCCGCGACATTATCACGCTTGCGGCAGCCAAAGGCATTATGTTTTAATTACTCCAGCTTCAGGATGTAGAACTTCGTCACGTTGTCGCAGGCGAGGATCATGTCGCCGCCCATGGAGTAAAGATACCGCGGCACAAACTGATTGACCCTGGCGTTGAAGACCATCTTGCCGTTGGAACGGTCGTAAATCAGCACGTCGCCGGTGGCGCTGGCCTGCACGAGATAATGCTTCGTCACGGCCCAGTCGGCTGGGTCGTCCTTCAGGCCGGCATAGCGGGCAAGCAGCTTGCCCTTCTTGTCGAAGACGACGAGATCGGTAGTGAAATTCTCGAAGCTGAGGGGCGTGCTCAGGAACAGCTCGTTGGCGTCGGCATAGACCGGACGCATCACCGCGTCTTCCAGCTTCAGAGCCTTCTTGGCGTCGTCGACCACGACTTTTACGTTCTTGATATCCGACAGCTCCTGATTGGCCACACACACCTTGTCAGTGCCGCGCACCATCAGAAGCTCGCTTCCCTCGGCGAAGCCCACCATGCTGTCATAGTCGTCCTTCCATTTGCCGTCGCTCTTGTCGAGGCTGCTGCCGTTGTATAGGCCTAACTTGTCCCCGTCCATGAGCTTGAACAGCACCTTGTCGCGGCAGACGGCCAGATTGCGTTTGTCGGCGTCGTCGCCGTCGCTTTTCGCCACCATTGTCTTTCCGGTGATCTCGTCACCCTTCAAGGGCAGCTTGTACAGGCCCTTGACGTCGCCTCCCTTGCCGTCGGAGGCTTCCCCATGGAGATAGATGGCGCCGTTCGCGTAAACGACACGTTCGCCGGTGAAAATGAAATCCTTGTCCGCCGCGGGGCCTTTCAATTCGTAAATCTTCGCGGTCTTGCTGCCGAACTGGAACGTCGAGCTCGGCTCGCCCTTCAGTTCCAGCTGCGCCGAGGGCGTCGCCGCCGGCTTCTTGGGATCGCCGTCGGTTTTTGTGCCGCCGCCTCCGCCGCACCCCGCGAGAATCGTCGCGGAAACAAGTCCCGCCATCAATCCGAGAGCTGCTTTCTTCCAATTCATTGCACATACCTCCGTATCCTTTTAATATAGTCTTGCTCATGAACCTTAAAAGAGCTTCTGCAGACAACATAGCACAGCTGATTTTGATATGCAAGGAAAACCCGGCGGCGGTATGAACGGCGTTTTACCAGGGCTGGGGCGTCATCGGCGTCACCACGCCGAAGGCGTAGCCTTTTTCCCGCAGGACGCGGATGATTTCCGGCAGGGCCTTGACGGTTTCCTCGTGACCCGCCGAGCTGTGCATCAGGATGATGGCGCTGTCCATCACCGCCTGCCCGGCAATGTTGTCGATGAAATCCTGCGCAACCGGACCGTTGGGGTCGGAATCGGCCGAGCTCACGTTCCAGTCGTGCTCCACATAGCCGTTGTCCGCGGTCACGGCGTCGTACGCTTCGTCGAAATGGCTCATGCGGCCGCCGGGCGCGCGGGTAATCAGCGGGCGCATCCCGATCAGGCGATAGACGGCTTCGTCCGCCTCTTCCATTTCCTCCAGATAGTTGTCCACGGAAGCATAGAGGCGGTCGTAGTCGTGATCGTAGCTGTGATTGCCCAGGGCGTGGCCTTCGGCAAAGATGCGCCTGACGGTCTCGGGATAGGCGTCGACGTTCCGGCCCACGACGTAGAAAGTGGCCTTGACGCCTTCCTGCTTCAGGATATCCAGTATGGCGTCCGTGTTCTTTTCGTCGGGACCGTCGTCAAAGGTGAGATAGGCCGTCTTCTGCTTCTCATAGGGAGCGATCGCGGGCAGGGCGACGGGCAGGCCTTTGGCCCGGCGTTCCCTCAGCGTATAGCGGTCGTACACGGGCAGCGCGGGATCGTCCAACGCCAGATTGCCGAAATCTTCCGCCGCCGTGACATACGGAGCAACGGCTGCGTCTTTCGCTTCCGGCGCGGCTGTCGCCTGTTTGGAGGCGGCGGTCTCCTGTTTCGGCGCGGCGGCTTCCTGCTTGGGGGCAGGCGGAGCGCCGCTGCTCGCTTGGGACCCGCAGCCGCTCGCGAGCAGCCACAAACAAGTGCAGAAGAGGACGGACGCTTTCCGTCCGAGTTGGCGAATGGTCATAAGACAGACTCCTTTTCTTTAAGGAAACAACGAATAAGTCAATTCGTGACCTTGTCGAAGGATTTTTTCGTCAGGCAAGAAAGAGGGCGTGAAGGCGTAGCATCGCTACGTCGAACGGCCTCTGACGCAGCATGACGGAAAAAGACCCGACAAGGGCATGGAGGGACTTGTTCGGTGTTTCCTTAAGGCTTTGCGGTACGGGTCACGTTCTCGCCGTAGATCGTCGCGAAGTCGTCCCGCATGGAGACGGGGATCCAGCCATAGGTGTCGGCGAGCTCTTTACATTTCGCCGCCTTGTTGAGATTCCCGATCTCGCGTTCCAGGTCGTCGCACAGCAGGAAGAAAGCCGCGCTCCGATACTTATTGCCGTTGATCGTGTAATTCAGCATGGCGGAATCGCCGGAGCTGTTGCCGAAAGCAAGAACCGGCTTCCGCCCGATCTCGCGTACGATGGCCGATACCTTGTTCATCTTGAGGTTCTTGATGACAAAACCGCCCCGGATCAAAGAGTCGTCGCGCTGATACGTATATTGGAGACCGTCGGTCTCGCCCTGATGCGTCGCCAGCGTTTTTATGTCGGTGCCGATGACGCGCTCGGTGGGAATGTCCAGCAAATCGCAGACGAGGATGCGGGACAGCTCCCGCTCGGTGCCGGAAATCACATAAACCTTGAAGTCGTTGGCCTGCAGATACTTCATCACCTGGATCATCGGCAGGTAAAACGCCTCGCCCCATTTCAGCGGAGCCAACCCCTCCACCGGCGTTTCCATGAACCGCTTCGCATACGCTTCGTAGTCGGCGTACGAGGTGCCGGCAAAGACCGAGGACTGATGCGGCGCGCTCTGGCTCAGGATGTCGCTCGAGTCCCTGTTTTTCAGCCACTTTTCGAGGCCGAGCGCAAACTCCTTGTCCTCTTTGGACGGCGTATAGTTCGGGTCGTGCAGCGCGCGCTTGAGGAAGAGCATATGGTCGAAATAGAAGGGCGCCGTCTCGCAGAGGAAGGTGCCGTCCATATCAAAGACCGCGACGCGGTCGGCGACCGGGATGAAATTCTCGCTTGCCTCGTCCGTCACGTCTTCGACAAAAGAAACAAGGGTCTCTTTCGCAAAGGAATCTTCCGTCCAATAATAAAGGTCGCCGTCTGTCGGCGCCTCCATTTCCGCGATTTCCGCCCGCGTCGCCGCCTCGGAGCACGCCGGCACGCCCGTCAGGCAGCTCGCGCCAATCATCGCCGCCATCACCGCGGCATACAGCTTGTTTCGTCTCATGTCCAAACCCTCCTATAAAAACAGCAAAGAATCGCTGTCCGTACTGTGTATTATTTTATAATACGCCGCGCGATTTGCAAGGGGGAAATTTGGCGGGGCTCCGCAAAAAGTCAGGCACGTGCTGCATGGATGCAAATTTTTATGCAAAAGGTTTCGGCATCGGCTTGTGCGGTTGCAGCCGCGCATCGTCGCGGAGCAGAGTTTGCGGCGCTTCTTCGCCTGTGGCGTGGGCCGATGTTTTATGATAAAATCAAATCATAATAAACAGCATTAATCCATGCGCGCTGGCGTCCTGCTCTTGAAAGAAGGACACGGGCGGGCATCTTTCCCGATTCCCGATAGTGCAAGGAGAGGAATCTGTCATGGACAATCCGAAGGAAATAATAGCGAACGAGACGGGGCTTTCCCGATATCTTTCCCCGGTGGCGGCGTGGGCGCTGTCTTTCGGCTGCGCCGTGGGATGGGGCGCGTTCGTCATGCCGGGGACGACGTTCCTGCCGATTGCGGGGCCGATCGGCACGACGGTCGGCATGCTGATCGGGTCTCTCGTGATGCTCGTCATCGGCTGGAATTATATCGCGATGATGAAGAAGTACCCTGACGCGGGCGGCACGTTTTCCTACGCGAAGCACATTTTCGGCTACGACCACGGTTTTTTCAGCGCATGGTTCCTGGCGCTGACGTATATCGCGATCCTTTGGGCGAACGCCACCGCGCTGTCGCTGATTGTGCGAAATCTTTTGGGCGGCGTGTTCCAGTTCGGCTTCCATTACAGTATCGCGGGGTATGACGTCTGGCTCGGCGAGATTTTGCTGTCCGACGCCGCCATCGTGTTTTTCGGCGCGTTGGTTATCGGCGGCAAACGGCTGGCCGCGCACACGCAGACGGCGTTCGCGTTTTTCCTGCTGGGCGGCATTCTCATCGTTTTCGGCGCGGCGGTTAGCGCCCATGGGAATATTACCGCGACTTTCGTTCCGCCTTTTTCCTCGGACAGCTCCGTGCCTCTCCAGATTTTTCATGTCGCGGCTCTCGCGCCGTGGGCGTTCATCGGGTTTGAGTCGATTTCCCACTCCGCGACGGGGGTCGCGTTTTCCCCGAAAAAAATCCCCTTCATCATTGGGCTTTCCGTCCTTGCAAGTTTCCTGGCCTATACGCTGCTGACGCTTTTGGCGGTCACGGTGCTGCCGGAGGGATGCAGGACGTGGCGCGACTATATGGCCTCGTTGGCGGACGGCATGAACGGCCTCGCGGGGCTGCCGACCTTTTTCGCCGCCCATGGGGCCATGGGAGACGCGGGCGTCGTGATTCTCGGCGCGGCGGTACTGGGCGGCGTGGTCACCGGGTTGATCGGTATGTACGTCGCGGCCAGCCGCCTGATCTACACGATGGCGGCGGAGGATATCCTTCCGTCTTGGTTCGCCGTGCTGACGAAGGACCGCACGCCGAAAAACGCCGTGCTTTTCATCATGGTCATTTCGCTGATCATCCCGTTCTTCGGACGGACGGCGACGGGCTGGATCGTCGACGTGACGACGGTGGGCGCGACGATCGCCTATTGCTACACGTCGGCGGCGGCCTACGTTTCGGCTGGAGACGACAGGCTGACGCGGCTGACGGGCGCGCTGGGCGTCGTTTTTTCCGCGCTGTTCAGTCTGTTCCTGATTGCGCCGGAGCTTTGGAATATGAACACGCTCGCCGCCGAGAGCTATATCATATTGGCGTTTTGGAGCATCCTGGGCTTCGTGGTGTTCCGCCTCGTGTTCAACCGCGACAAGCAGCACCGGTTCGGGCAGTCCACCGTTTCATGGATCGCCCTGCTGTTCCTGATCCTGCTTTCCTCCACGATGTGGATCAAGCAGACGACCCACGATATGATGGTGGATATGGTCGGCAACGTGAACGAGTTCTACACGCGGGAGATGGAAATCCAGGGACTGGCGCGCGGCCGGAGCCGCAAGGACTTCGAGGAACGGTATCTGTTCGAGAAGATGGACTCTCTGCAGAGCGCGCTTCTGAAGAACACGACGATTCAGCTGCTCTTGATTTCGCTGAGCCTCGCGATCATGTTCAACATTTATTCGACGATGCGGCGGCGGGAGCAGGAAGCGGATATCGAGCGGACGCGGGCGGAGGAGAACAGCAAGGCAAAAACCACGTTCCTGTCCAACATGTCCCACGACATCCGCACGCCGATGAACGCGATCATCGGCTATATCGAGCTGGCGAAGCGGCTGCGCGCCCAATGCGATACCTGCGAAGTCTGTCCGGCGGGGCACTGCGACAAAGAGGTGCCCGAGAAGACGGAGGAGTTCCTGGAGAAGATCAACGCGTCCAGCAAGCATTTGCTCGCGCTGATCAACGATATATTGGAAATGAGCCGCATCGAGAGCGGCAAGATGGAGCTGGAGTACGCGCCGGACAATATCGTGCGCGCCTTTGACGAGATACGGGATTTGTTCGCGGCGCAGATGGAAGAGAAGGGCGTGGCGTTTACCGTGGACGCCGCTGCGGTGGAGCACCGCTATGCGTATTTCGACAAGAACCGGCTGAACCGCGTGCTCTTGAATCTCTTGTCGAACGCATACAAATTCACGCCGAAGGGCGGCTCGATCTCCATGACGCTGACGGAGACGGAAGCCGACGAGGCGGAAGCCGCGTTCGAGCTTCGGGTGAAGGACAGCGGCATCGGCATGGCGAAAGAATTTGCCGCGACGGTGTTCGAGTCCTTTACGCGGGAACGGACTTCGACGGTCAGCGGCATACAGGGCACGGGGCTCGGCATGGCCATCACGAAGAACATCGTCGATATGATGGGCGGCACGATTGACGTGGAGACGGCGCCCGGCGAAGGAACGGAATTCATCATCCGCTTTCGGCTCCGGCTGGCGCCCGAGCTGGCCGAAGAGGAGGCAGCGGCACAGAAGGAAGCGCCGGCGGTTGACGAAGGGGCGGCTTTTGCAGGGAAGCGGCTGCTCCTGGCGGACGATCTGGACGTTAACCGGGAAATCGCGAAGATGCTGCTGATGGGCGCGGGATTCGAAATCGACACGGCGGTGAACGGTCGGGAGGCCGTGGACAAAGTGGCCGCCGCAAGCCCCGGGACGTACAGCGCCGTACTGATGGATATCCAAATGCCGGAAATGAACGGCTATGAGGCGACGCAGGCCATTCGCGCCCTGCCCGGCGAGCAGTCCAAAGTTCCGATTCTGGCGATGACCGCCAACGCGTTCAGCGAGGACGTGGCAAAGGCAAAGGAGGTCGGCATGAACGGCCATATCGCGAAGCCGATCGACATCCCGCAGATGATGCGGACGCTGGCGGAAGTTATAAAGAGTTAGGCTTTTGGAGAAAAATAAGGAGAATATCCATAGAAAAGGAGCGGCTTCGATGGAAGCCGCTCCTCATTTTTTATGCGGTTGTGCGCGGACGGGCCGGGGTTATTTCCCGAAGCCGATCGTTTTCAGCCACGCGAGGACTTCTTTCTTCGCCTCGTCTTGATTCTTCTGCGCCGTCGTGCCCGTTACTTCGAGGGCCGCGGTCACGGTCGTATTCGTCGCGCTGGCGATATAGCGGTCGGTGCCGGCGAGGCCGCTGCCCTCATGGGTGCAGAAGGGCGCGATGGTCTTGCCCACCAGCTTCACTTTTTCAAAGAAGGTATAGCAGGGCATCGGCAGGTCGCCCCACCAGATCGGATAGCCGAAGAAAATCACGTCGTAGCCCGAAACGTCCGGCATCGTGCCGACAATCTCCGGACGGGCTTTTTCGTTCTTCTCCTTTTTCGCCAAGTTCGTCGTCGCGGTGTATTCCTTCGGGTAGGGCTTTGCCGGTTTGATCTCGAACATGTCCGCGCCCGTCGCCTCGGCGATCATTTCTGCGAGAATCTTCGTGTTGCCCTTTTCTATATAGCCGACGTTGTAATTTTCATCGGCGCGGGAGAAATAGACGACCAGCGCGCGCTTGCCCGCAGGCGCGGCTTCCTTCTTCGCCGGCGCCTCGACCTTCGGCGCGGACGAGCCGGCGCTCTTCGCGGGGGCGCCGCCGCAAGCGGTCAATGTCAAGGCGCAAATCGCCAGCGCCACCATCGTGAACCATTTTTTCAATTTCCGTCACTCCTTTATGTTTTCCATCCGCCGCGCTTTCGGTATGCGAAAGGAAAGCATGCGGCGCTTTTATTTATTATAAGCGCCGCGGGCTTCTCTGTCCAATGCTTATCCTTCATGATTTGCTATGCTTTTTTGCTATAGCGCCGGTTCCGACACAAAAACGGAAATCGTTTCCGAATGTTTCACGTGAAACATTTTTTCGGATTTTATCTCTCTTTTGTGAAAATTTTTGACAAGGATTTGAAGTGATAGGCTTATTGGGGACACGGAGGGGACATTTTTGATCCATATAAAAATTACTGAGAGCTACTACGATTCATTATTTTAGGTGTATCGTTCAACGAATGATTTTGGAATGCTAAAATATATAAAAGCGCTGTATTTTTTCTTTATATATAATATAATATAGAAAAACGAAGGAGTGAAAATTTATGGCAGGACAAGCTGTAAGCGTGAATTTCAAGCTCGCCCCGGACGTCAAAAAAAGCATGGAAAGCGCTTGTCGTGACATGGGGCTATCCATGAGTGCCGCTTTTACAATCTTTGCTAAAAAAGTAGGACGCGAGCGAAGAATTCCCTTCGAAATAACTGCTGATTCTGATAGGAATACGCAATATTTGGAAGGCATTATGCAAGATATAAAATCCGGGAAAGCACACTTTGCAGAGCATGAGCTTTTAGAGGAAAAATAATACGGTTATTATGGGAAGATCGGGCTTGGAATGATTATGTAGGATGGCAGACGAAGGACAAAAAGAAACTAAAAAGAATAAACGACCTGATTAAAGACATCAAACGTCACCCCTTCGAGGGGATAGGAAAGCCAGAACCATTGAAACATAATTTGAAGGGGCTATGGAGCAGGCGTATAGATGATGAAAACCGCATCGTGTATTACGAACAGGATGAAATCATTTATATTGTTGCTTGCTGCGACCATTATTAAAAGCCATAAATAGAAAAACTGCCGCCGAAGCGTTTCGCCTCGTGCGGCAGTTTTCGTTTGATTCAGCCTTCTACGGCGGGGGGCTGGGGATTCAGCGCCCGGAGCGTCTCGTCCAGGGATTCGCTGAACCGCTCCAGCGTCTGCCGGATATTCTCGACGTGCCCTTCGGCCTCGCTTGCCGTCTCGGTTTCGCCGCCGGCCGCTTCGGCCAGCGCTTTGGCGCGAAACTCGGCGATCAGCGCCTCGCCGCGCTCCTGCAGTTCGTCCTTGAGGTTCATCACGGACGCGCGAATCTTCTCATAGACGGCCTCGCGCTCTTCATCGCTGGTGCAGACTTTCAGGGCCTTTTCCCCTTCCATGCGCAGCGTGTCGATCAGGCGATCCATCGCAGCAAATTCCTTGCAGGCTTTCGCCGCGTCTTTCGCCGCCTCCTTCGCCTCGTCGTTCGTCATCACCGCCGCGATGAACGCGCCCACCATACCGCCGATTGCCAACAGGATTCCATTCTTTGCCATGCTCATTTTCTTTTCCTCCTTTATTGTTGTTCGACCAACAAATCACTCTTCACTTTTTTCACGCCGCCTGTTCTTCGGGGAGGTTTTCCAAGATCTTCCGCCCGAAGATGCTGCCCAGCTTCTGCCGCGCTTTTTCCCTGACCTCGTCGTCGATGTAGGCCTGCGCCATCATCGTCGCCAGGAGGATCGCCGAAAGGTCGTCGGTGTACCCGCCGAAGGGCACGAAGTCCGGCATCAGGTCCAGCGGGGCTATGAAGTAGCCGAGCGCCGCGTAGATGCCCGCTTTGACTTTCGCCGGGCAGTTGGGATTTTCTGTCGCGTAGTAGAGCTGCATCGCTTTGTAGATGAGCTGGAGCCCAGCCGATTTCAGTTTGCTCCGGACCTTGTCCCAAAAGCTCTCTTCCGTATACGCCCCTCCGTAGTACTCCACGTCGATCTCCCGCGTCTCTCCCGTCCGCGGATTGTAGAAACGCGCTTTCTCCATCGGCCTCATCCTTTCTGTCGGTTTCCATTCTGCTTGGGTTCCTTATCTGTGCGTATGATAATATTTTTATATTGCTTTGTCAATATAAAAATACATTAAAATTTAATTAAAGCAACAAATTAATATTGCTCCGCCATTTTATTTACGATAACTTGCCCTTACATATAAATAAACGCAACGATATATCATTGCGTTTATTTGTGGCGCGTGCTATTATAATGGAAAGAAACGGAAAGAAGGACGAAACATGACGGAGCAGAAAACGCTGACGGTGAAAGAGGTTGCGGAGCAGCTCGGCCTCAGCGAATATACGGTGAGAAAAAAGATACGGGATGGGGAGATCGAGGGCGACCGCCAGTCGAACCGCGCAGGATATCAAATCCCATGGGAGTCGTTTCGAAAGTACGCGGAACGGCAGGACAAGAAGCTCGGCTCGCTCTGGAGCAAGACGGCGCTCGTCGCGGGCGGCTCCATCGTCGGACGGCTGATCGGCGGCCCCATCGGAGGTTTCGTCGGCGGGCTGGTGACGGGCGGCGCGCTGTTCGGCATGAACGGCGACAAGGCGGAAGCCGAGGGAACGCCTACGGATTTTGAAGACCTGGACGAGCTGAAGGACCCGGAGCTGATCGAGAAGATCATCGAGCGGCTGGGCGCGGAGATGGACGAGGTGAACATCCGCATCGAGTACGCACAGTACCAAGTCGACGCTGCGGCGACGCCCGAGGAAAAAAAAGAAGCGATGCAGTCGCTGATGGAAAACAAGCTGGAGTACTCGCGGCTCAACAAGCAGGTCAAGGACCTAGAAATCAAAAAAACGCTGCTGATGAAGCAGCGCTGAAAAGACAAAAGAAACGGGACGGCTGCACGGAAACAAGCGTGCAGCCGCCCTGTTATTATTTTGTTATTTCCACATAATCTTATTGATATAATTCGTCAGAGCTTTCCTGTTGTAGAACTGCTCCGGCGTGGGCAGCACGAAGTCCGGCGTCACGCCCTGGTCGATGTCGTAGAAGGACCCGTTCTTCGTATAGGCCAGACGGTATGGCCCCGAAATCGTGAACACGCATCCGTCGGCGGTCGTCATGTTCTGCACCACGCAGGCGCCGCCTCCCGAGGTCTGTCCGAGAATCGTGACACGATGGGAATTCTTCAGCGCGCTGGGCACCAGATTGCCGCAGGAGAAACTGTTTGGCGACGTCAGGCAGAAAAGGTTGTAGTTCAGGAGATTGTCCTTTTCGTCAAACTTCCGGTCCAGATTCAGGTCGGCCTTGAAATTCTGGGTGACAAGGGCGCCCGTCAAGGGGTTCGCGACGCTGATGGAGCCTTCGCCCAGGAACATGCCGATGATGAAAGCAGCGGTCGGAGCGGCGCCGCCCCCGTTATTGGAAAGGTCCAGCACCACGTTCTTGATCGGGCTGTCTTTCCGCGTGATCTTGGAGAACGAGTGGATCATCAGCGACATCGTATCTCCCAGATGATCCTCCGCCTTTGCCGTATAATAGTCTACGTCCTCGACGGCAAATTCGTCGAAAGTGATATAAGCGGTGTTCCCGACCTCCTCATAGGCAGGCGCGCCATCAGGGAAGACTGCCTTCCGGGCCTTCCTGTACCGCTCCATGTCGGCAAGGCTTTGACGGCAGGACGTACCGAAGCGGCGCTCCGGCTTTTCCTTCATCATATAGGAATGCTTGGCAAAGGCGCTGTGCAGGTCGTCGAGATGCATGAAGGTCAGGTCGCAAAGCGCCTGTCCCGCCTCCTGCGGATCCGTGCTCAAGAGCTTCCACTTCAAGCCCGACTGCATGAACATCGTATCGAACTTCTTGATATTATGCTGTTCCTTCAGGCCGTAAAGCGAGTCGAGAGCAAAACAGAGCTCGTTGTAGTTGAACTCGGCCAGCGCCTCGCTCCTTCTTGCCGGATGCGGGACATTGTAATAGGCCTCCTCGAAGGGGGCGAGATTCCCGCCCAGCAGGATGAAAACGTCCTTGCCGTTGTACAGTGTGTTCATCGCGTTCTGCGACAGCAGGATATCGCTGAAAAGCTGGAGCGGCAGATAATGCTCCCCGTCCTGATAGAACATGTCGATGCCGTAATCCCCCGGCCGGAAGGTGATCGCCTCACCGTACCGCTCGAAGGAGGTATCGCTGCGTTGGAAGAGTTCCGCTTCGCCCTGTTCGTTGAAGCCGGAAACCGCCACAAGATCCATCAGCGTCGCGTTCGGATTATGGAGCATGAAAGCGTCGTAATCCCAGAAGAAGATGGTGTCCTCTTCGCAGTCGAAAATCACAGGGTAATGGGTTTCCCTGCTCAGGGCGACCTTTTCCCCTTTGGTTTCCACCGTCAGATCGTAGGCAGGGGCGTCCAGCCCCCTGACCGCGCGGATCAGTACGTCCTTGGCGGTATTCACGGAAATGTACGGAACGTCGTCCGCGCCGTTGACGAAGTAAAGGTCGATCGTGCCCTTGCGCTCCGCCTCCATATTGCCGTAATAAATCGTCGCCGTCTTTTTCTCCATCTCATAGACGCCACCCGCCGCTTCGGAGGTCTCGACCTCCGTCGCCGCTTCCGCCGGCTCCGCCTCCGCATGGCAGCACACCGGCAAGAACATCAGGCTGGCCGCCAGCAGAATGGATGCGAGTTTGTTCTTCTTTTTCATGAAGATGCCTCCTTTGAGAAGAAATTATATATTGAAGAAATTGCACATCTTCTTCGACAGGTCGTAGGCGTCCATGTCCTTGTGGGACAGCAGGTAATCGAGGGAATAGACCGCGAAGAACGACGAGATCGGCACGAATCGGCGATACTTGCGGAAATTCGTCCAAAGCAGCAGCTTGTGATAGAGCTTGTCGAAGTCCTCCTTCGTCGGATTGTGCTTCGCCATGACCTTTTTCAGTTTGCGGTCTTTCAAGCAGAAGGCGTACATCTCGTCGATGAGCTTCGGGTTTTCCACATCGTGCTCATAGGTGCGGATCAGGTTGTTGACGGTGTTGAGCTTGTAGAGCTGGCGCCACATCTCACAAAGGAAGAGCAGGACGAGCACGCCTAAAAGAACATAAATGAGAACCAAGAAAATCACCTTTCCATATTGTATAGTGATATAATGTTAAAGATAATGATATATAAGTAAAACATGGCGCCGGCGGTTTGTCAAACAAAATAAATTATTTCACGTGAAACATTTCCTTTGTTAGCTTTCCTTTTTGTTTAGAAAATATATTTGCAGTTGCAAATATATTTTGCAGGGGCGCTGCCCCTGCAGACCCTGCAAAGGGCGTTCCTCCCTTTGGAACCTCCCTTAGGGGCCTGCGGGCCCAAGATTCCGCGGTGAAAGCTCGGAACATCTTCTTGGGCAGTTCATCCCGCGATTAAGCCTTTTGACAACTTTTACTTTAGCCCGTTTTTGCGGGTTGAAGATGCAACAGCGCAAATGGAATCCAAATTATGTAACATGGCTAAAGTATAAGTTATTCTAACCGTGAGCGTGGGATAAATGATTCCTAAAGTTATTCATTCCTTTGACCGCGGAATCCTCGGCTCCGCAGAGCCCTTCCGGGGGATTCACAAGGGGCTCTCCCCTTGTGTGGGGAGGGTTGGAGGGGCAAAGCCCCGCCAAGATAATTCATAAATGACGAATAAGTGTAATCGGACAAGCCACAACAAAACTTTTTGTTGAAAATAAAATCCCATTTTGCAATGGCAGGAGGAACACCCATGGACAAGGAAACGCGGCTGCGGCTGGAACGGCAGCTTGACGAAATGCGGAAGCGCATGGCGGCAGAGGCCAGCGATCTCGACTACGAGACGCAGCGATACGCGATCCGTGCGCTGGAACGGATTTTGGCAAAAGCAAATGAAAAGGGAGACGACGATTGATAATCGCCGTCTCCCTTTTCATTTGAAAATCAGATTGTGACAGCATAATTCTCCTATAATCAACAGAGGAGAGATAGAATTGTCAGAACGGTTGACAATGCAGGAAGTGCTGAAGGAATACGGCGTTCCGCTGATAAAATTGGACGTGCACGCGACGCGCAGCGAATGTCTCGCGCTGCGGGAAAAGCTGATCGCCGTGCGCGACGTTTCCGGCGCCAGGGAACAGGGCTATCTCAATATCGACTGCAAGCTGTTCATCGACGTGCACGATATCGACCGTTACCTTTCGGGAGAGCTTGACACCCTCGGCGAGATTTTCGCGTTTCCCGACGATATAAAAGCAAGCGCGGAGTAGGAGGCATTATATTAATGGAACGAAACAGGCTCATTGCCGTCGCCTCGGCGGCTCTTCTTCTGTATTCGGCGGCGGGGCTGCCGGAAACCGCAGAGGCTGCCGTCGGAGGCATGCGCGCGCCGCGGATGACGGCGCCGCGCATGAACGCGCCCCGGGCTCCCATCCCGCGCGCGAATACGCCTGCGCCGAACGCCCGTCCCAATCAGCAGTACCATCCATCCCAACGGGCGGGCGAGATTCCTTCGTCGCCCCGTGCTGCCGCTCCGTCGGACCGCGCGAATATGAATTCCGTTCCTTATCGCGGCACCCGCTGGGGCAATATGATGCGAAACATAGGGCTCCTGGCCGGCGGCATGATGCTGGGCGGGCTCTTGGGCAATCTGTTCGGCTTCGGCGCAGGCAGCTTCATGAGCGATTTCTTCGGGCTGCTCATCAACGGCCTCTTGATTTTCGCCGCATTCCGTTTCCTCTCTCGGCTTTTCGGCGGGGCCCACGGCGGCTCCACAACGCGGACGAATCCCTATCGGCAGGAACCCCGCGAAGAAAACGCCGCCCCCTTCCCCATCCGGGACATTCGCCCGCCGCAGCGCGCGCATGCTGCCGCTCTGAACGGCACGGATTACGAGCCGAAGCGTACGGCGGATTGGTATAGGAGCAAATGACGATGAAGGAATCCACAAGCAAACAGTTGGAGACGCTCTTCTCCCGTTATCCGGCGCTGGCGGCCTGCCGCGCCGATATTTTCGCGGCGGCAGAAACGATCTGCGGCGCTTACCGCGCAGGCAGGAAGCTCATGGTCTGCGGCAACGGCGGCAGTGCGGCCGACGCGGAGCATATCGTGGGCGAGCTGATGAAAGGCTTTTTGAAGAAACGTCCGCTGCCGGAGCCGCTTCGTGAAAAAATGAAGGCGGCATTCCCGGAGGACGCCGATTACCTGTACAGGAACCTGCAGGGCGCGCTGCCCGCCCTTTCCCTTGTCAATCAGGTGGGGCTCGGCACCGCCTTCGCCAACGATCAGGCCCCCGACCTCGTTTTCGCCCAGCAGGTGCTCGGCGTCGGGCGCGAGGGCGACGTACTGCTGGCCATCAGCACCTCCGGCAACTCGAAGAATGTCGTTTACGCCGTGAAAACGGCCCGCGTCCTCGGCCTCCGCACCATTGCGCTGACCGGGCGCTCCGGCGGGAAGCTCAAAGGCCTTGCGGATATTACTGTCGCCGTCCCCGACGACGAAACCTTCCGCATCCAGGAGCTTCATCTGCCCGTCTATCACGCGCTTTGCATCGCGGCGGAAGCAGAATTTTTCGAGGCGTGAGCGCCGAAAGTATACATTTCGTTTTTCTCCCGTGTACTATTGACTATTGAAAAGCAGTCACATATAATTAACTCCATGCGGAGCATAGACGCATGGAGTTTTTTGTTTCGCAAAACGGCGCCTTCCATATAATATAAATAAGGCGCGACGGTAATTTTTAAGGAGGGGTTTGGATGAAATTCGGAAAGAAGGGCCGCATGGCCGCGCTGCTGGCTGGCGTCATGATGCTCGGCGGCGTTTTGACTGGCTGCGGCGGAGGCGGCGGCGACAAGAAAGCTGACACGAACGAAATCAAGATCGGCGCGAATTTCGAGCTGACGGGCAACGTGGCGAACTACGGCGTAGCGACCTACGAAGGCCTCGAGCTGGCCATCGACGAGATCAACGCGGCGGGCGGCATCAACGGCAAGAAAATCAAACTGATCAAAGCGGATACGAAGTCTGAGACTTCCGAGGCGGTAAACTCGGCGACGAAGCTGATCGCCGACGACAAGGTCAAGGTGCTGGTCGGCCCGGCAACGACGGCTCCGGTCATCGCGGAGACCCAGGTCGCCACCGAGCACAAGGTTCCGATCCTGGCTCCCTGCGCGACGAGCGCGAAGGTCACGGTGGACAACGGCAAAGTGCAGCCGTTCGTTTTCCGCAGCTGCTTCATCGACCCACAGCAGGGCGACGTCATGGCGAAGTTCGCGAAGGAAAACCTGAAGGCCGCAACGGCGGTCGTTTATTTCGATTCCTCGTCCGACTATTCCAAGAGCCTCGCGCAGGTCTTCAAGGAAAAGTTTGAGGCCGCGGGCGGCAAAGTGCTGATGGAAGAAGCCTTCGTCCAGAAGGACCAGGATTTCAAGGCGACGCTGACGAAACTGAAGACGGCGAACGCGCAGGTCATGTTCGTTCCGGCGTATTATGAGGAAGTCGGCAAGATCGTGAAGCAGGCGCGCGAGCTCGGCATCACCATGCCGATTCTCGGCACGGACGGCTGGGATGACCCGAAAGTCAAGGACATCGCGGGCGCGGACGCTATCAACAACACGTTCTTCTGCACCCATTACTCCGATAAGGACGCGGAAGTCAAGCCGTTCCTTGACGCGTTCAACAAGAAGTTCGGCCATGCCCCGAACGTGTTCGCGGCTCTCGGCTACGACGCCGGCAAGGTGCTGATCGACGCGCTGAAGCGCGCGGGTTCCGACGATTCGGAGAAGCTCGCAAAGGCGATTGCCGAGACGAAGAACCTGAAGGCCGGCACGGGCACGATTTCGATGGACGCGAACCACAACCCGATCAAGCAGGCGGTCATTCTCGAAAACAAGAACGGCGGCCGCGAGGTTGTCGCGAAGATCGTCCCGTAATCGACGCGGGCATTCTGATAGGAAAGCAAGGGGGCCGCAGCAATGCGGCCTTCCTTTTTAAGAGAGTGGAGAGTTAAGAGTGAAGAGTGAAGATGCAGCTGTATCTCCACTCTTCACTCTCCACTCTTCACTCTTTATTTGAGGTGGTTTCAATGGATTTCATGAGCCAAGTGGTGCAGCAGCTCATCAACGGCGTTTCCTTAGGGAGCATTTACGCGCTGATCGCCCTCGGCTATACGATGGTTTACGGCATCATCAAACTGATCAATTTCGCCCACGGCGATATTTATATGGTAGGCGCCTATATCGGATTTTTCGCGGTGGCCAACGCAGGACTGGGAATCTTCCCGGCGTTGATAATCTCGATGGTCCTGACGGGGCTGCTCGGCTGCCTCGTGGAACGCGTCGCCTACAAACCGCTTCGGCACGCGCCGCGCATCTCGCTCCTCATCACCGCGATCGGCGTTTCGTTCTTCCTCGAATACGCGAGCATGCTCTTCGTCTCGCCGACGCCGCGCACGTTCCCGGAAATCTTTGATTCGAGCGTCGCGTACCATATCGGGGAATTCATCGTGAACGGACAGCAGCTCTTGATTTTCGCGATCACCTTTGTGCTGACGGTGCTGCTGACGTATATCGTACAGAAAACGAAGATTGGAAAGGCCATGCGCGCGGTGTCTTTCGATACGGAAACGGCGCAGCTCATGGGGATTGACGCCAACCGCGTCATCAGCGCGACCTTCGGCATCGGCTCCGCGCTGGCGGCGGCGGGCGGCGTGCTCGTCGGCGTCTATTACAATTCCATCGACCCGCTGATGGGCATCATGCCGGGACTGAAAGCCTTCGTCGCGGCGGTGCTCGGCGGTATCGGCAGCCTGCCCGGCGCGGTGGTCGGAGGACTGATCCTGGGCGTCATAGAGGCCTTCGTGTCGGGCTTCCTGTCCTCGACGTTCCGCGACGCGGCGGCCTTCGCAATCTTGATTTTGGTCCTCCTGTTCCGTCCCAGCGGCATTTTCGGCCGGGACGCGCAGGAGAAGGTGTGAGGTGGCGGCATGAATACATCACAGAAACGGGACACCGTCATGCTCGCTTTGGGGCTTGTCATTTTCGCAGTCCTGTACGGACTGATGGAAACGGGCGTCATCGGCTCCTTTTGGAAGCTCAATATCCTGATTATCGGCATCAATATCATCATGGCGGCGAGCCTGAATCTCATCAACGGCTACACCGGCCAGTTCTCTCTCGGTCACGCAGGCTTCATGGCCGTCGGCGCGTATGTGTCGGTGGTGCTGACCACGAATTTCCATCTGCCGTTTTTAGCGGCGCTCCTGGCGGGCGGCGCGGCGGCGGGCGCGCTCGGCTGCCTGATCGGTCTTCCGACGCTCCGGCTGTCCGGCGACTATCTCGCGATCGCGACGCTGGGTCTTTCCGAGATCATCCGCATCGTGCTGATGAATATCCAGTATGTCGGCGGCGCGGCCGGCTTTTCCGGCATCCCGCACCTGACCACGTTCCCCTGGGTGTTCTTCTCGCTCCTGGCGACGCTTTTCATCATCAAGAATTTCGTGAACTCGACCCACGGACGCGCCTGCATCGCAATCCGCGAGAACGAGATCGCGGCGGAAGCGATGGGCGTCAACACGACGAAATACAAGGTCATGGCCTTCACCATCGGCGCGGCCTTCGCCGGCGTGGCGGGCGGTCTTTTCGCCCACGTCTTTTACATCATCACGCCGCTTTCCTTTACGTTCATGCAGTCCTTCAACTATCTGATCATGGTCGTCCTGGGCGGTCTCGGCTCGATTACCGGGGCCATCGCGGGCGCATTCGTCGTAACTTTTATTTCGGCGATTTTGGCGGACTGGCCGGAATACCGCATGATCATCTACGCGCTGGCGCTGATCCTGCTGATGTTCTACCGGCCGCAGGGCCTTTTCGGCTACATGGAGCTGACGAGCCTCGCTCCTTTCAAGCGTTTCGCGAAGGGAGGCAAAGACAATGGATGAGCCGCTTCTCAAAGCCACGAATGTCGTGGAAATGTTCGGCGGCCTGAAGGCCGTTTCCGACTTCAATATGTATATCAACGCAGGCGAACTGATCGGCCTCATCGGGCCCAACGGCGCGGGCAAGACTACCGCGTTCAACCTGTTCACGGGCGTCTACCAGCCGACCAGCGGCCATATCGCCTTCGAGGGGGACAGCCTCGTCGGGCTGAAGCCGTACCAGATCACCCAGCGCGGCATCGCGCGCACCTTCCAGAACATCCGGCTCTTCTCCGAGCTTTCCGTGCTGGACAACGTGAAAATCGCCTGCCATCAGCACGTGAAATACGGGCTGGCGGAAGCGATCTTCCGCGTCGGCCGCTATTTCGCCGAAGAAGAGGAAGTCGTCGCCGACAGCATGCGTCTCCTGAAAATCTTCAAGCTGGACGACAAGGCGAACGAGACCGCGAAGAATCTCCCCTACGGCGCGCAGCGGCGGCTTGAGATCGCCCGGGCGCTGGCTTCCCAACCGAAGCTCCTCCTGCTCGACGAGCCCGCCGCGGGCATGAACCCGCAGGAAACCCAAGAGCTGATGGACATGATCCGCTGGATCCGCGACCAGTTCTCGCTGACCATCCTGTTGATCGAGCACGACATGAGCCTCGTCATGGGCATCTGCGAGCGCATTTACGTCCTGGAGTACGGACAGATCATCGCCCACGGCACCCCGGAAGAGATCCAGAACAATCCCGAAGTCATTCGCGCGTATTTGGGAGGTGAGGCCTGATGGCGGATATGCTGGAAATCAAGGACATTCACGTCTATTACGGCGCGATTCACGCCATCAAGGGCGTGAGCCTCTCCGTCCGGCAGGGCGAGATCGTCACGCTGATCGGCTCCAACGGCGCGGGAAAATCCACGACGCTTCGTACGATCTCCGGCCTCCTGAAACCGAAGGAAGGCGACATCTTATTTGAAGGGGAATCCATCGCGGGCCGTCCGGCGCAGGACATCGTCAAGGCCGGCATCTCCCAGGTCCCGGAAGGCCGCCGCATCTTCGCGAACATGACCGTCATGGAGAATCTGGAATTGGGGGCCTTCTCCCGCTCCGACGCCGACGGTATCGAAGCGGACATGCACATGGTCTTCAAGCGCTTCCCCCGCCTCCTGGAACGCAAGGAACAGGCGGCGGGCACCCTGTCCGGCGGCGAGCAGCAGATGCTGGCCATGGGCCGCGCGCTGATGAGCCACCCGCGGCTCCTGCTCCTGGACGAGCCCTCCATGGGCCTCGCGCCGCTTTTGATCCGCGAGATTTTCAGCATCATCGAGGACATCAACCGGGCGGGGACGACGGTCCTCCTCGTCGAGCAGAACGCGAACATGGCGCTTTCCATCGCGCACCGCGCGTACGTTCTCGAGACGGGACGCATCGCGCTTTCCGGCGACGCGAAAGAACTCGCCGCCAGCGAAGAAGTCCGAAAAGCCTATTTGGGCGGATAATTTTATAAAAAAGAGGATTTTTTCGCCGCACAGCGAATACTATCTTTGGCAAATTCGGAAAACGAATCGCGGATACGCTTCCGTATCCCGCGCAAATTACTTAGAGCTATGGGCACATCATTGGCACGCCCGACGAAAGGAGCCACTATCATGTTTGTATGCGATCGCATGACCCGAAATCCCATTTCCATCAAGCCCGAAGACAAGGTCGATACCGCCGCGGCGCTTTTCAAAGAGCACAAGATCCGGCGTCTGCCCGTGGTCGATCACGGCAAGCTCGTAGGCATCGTCACGGACAAGGACCTGATGCGCGTATCCCCGTCCGCCGCCACGACGCTCTCCCGGTATGAGATCAACTCCCTGCTGGCGAAAATCTCCATCCGCGAAGTCATGAGCGACAAAGTCATCGCCGTCAACGAGAACGCCCCCATCGAGGAAGCGGCTCTCCTGATGTCGATGAACAAGATCGGCGGCGTTCCCGTCGTCACCGACGTGGGCACCGTCGTCGGCATCATCACCGAAACGGATATCTTCAACGCCCTCGTCGAGATCATGGGCCTCTCCGAAGGCAAGGACCGCATCACCATCGAGGTCGAGAACAAGGTCGGCGTCGTGAAGGACATCGCGGGCATCTTCGCCGACGCGGGCTTCAATATCGACAGCTTCGTCACCTGCAAGAAGGATATGGGCAAATACGACATCATCGTCCGCGGCGATTTCATGAACGACGATGCACTGGCGCAGGAACTGGAAAACCATGGCTACCATGTGATCCATGCGGGCCGCATCGGCCAGAATAACGAGGCGTGAAAATTTTTCATAAAAAACGCTTGACAGATAATCAAATCCGGATATAATATTGCCTAAATCATATTCATCGAGTATGAAATAGACACGAAGACTGATCACAAGCAGTGAAGGTCGGGACATACGGAAAGGCAAGCCTGCGGCACACGCCGCGCGCTCCCCTTCCGTATCATCCCGGCCTTTTCGTTTTATAAGGGAGCGTGAGGAGCATGGCGGCGTCGATTTTGGAAACCCTTTTCCGACTGCATCCGGCGGATCGAATGTGTAGATGACCGGCGGCACGAAAACGAAAACCAGAACAAAGAATAAACGAAAAGGGGTAATCATCATGAAAAAAATAGGAAGCATCGTATTCCTGGGTCTTCTTCTGGCAGCCACGCTCTTGCTGGCCGGCTGCGGCGGCGGCGGAAAATCAGCCTCCAAGGGAACCGAAAAGGTCTATAAAGTCGGCGTATGCGCAGGCCCCTACGGCCCGATGTTCGACAAAGCGATCCGTCCGACGCTGGAGGCCAAGGGCTACAAGATCAAACTCGTCGAGTTCTCCGACTACGTGCAGCCGAACACTTCGCTGGCCGAGGGCGAGATCGACGCCAGCCTCTTCCAGAACCAGGTCTTCCTGGAGAACTCCAACAAGGCGCTGGGCTTTGACCTGAAATGGGTCGCCGAGGTTCCCACGGCGCCGATCAACATCTATTCCGCCAAGTACAAGAAGATGGAGGAGCTGCCGGACGGCGCGGTGATCGCGATTCCGAACGACAACACGAACATCCTCCGTTCCCTGCGCGTCCTGGAGCAGGGCAACTACATCAAGCTGAAGGCCGACATCGACGCGGCGAAGGTGACGCCGGAGGGCGACATCCTGGAAAATCCGCATCATTACAAAATCAAGGCCGCGAACGCGGAGCTGCTCCCGGGCATGCTCGACAGCGTTGACGCCGCCATCATCAACGGCAATTACGCCGTAGGCGCCGGTCTCAATCTCGCGGACGCCATCTTCTTCGAGAAGATTCCCGACCGTTATTACAACACGATCACGGTCCGCAAGGAAGACGTGGACGCACAGTTCACGAAGGACATCATTTCCGCGATTTACTCGGACGCATTCCGCAAGGTAATCGAAGACAAGAGCAACCCGTTCTTCGCTTTCGCGCGTCCGGCCGGATACAACGACAACAAGTGAGGTGACTCCCGATGATCGAGTTCAAGAACGTCAGCGTTGCGTTCCAGCAGGGAGAAGAACACGTTGACGCCGTGCGGAAGGTCTCGCTGTCTGTCGGGGAAGGCTCGATCTACGGAATCGTCGGTGGAAGCGGCGCGGGGAAAAGCACCCTGCTCCGCACCATCAACGGACTGCAGCCGGCCACCGACGGCGAGGTCATCGTAGGCGGCCAGTCGGTCTCTTCTCTCGGGCGCCGGGAGCTTCGGACGCTCCGCAGCAACATCGGCATGATTTTCCAGCATTTCAATCTCGCGGAGAGCAAGACCGTCTGTCAGAACATTTCCTTCATGCTGGAAGCGGCGGGATGGGAAAAATCCAAGATCGACGCGAGGATTACGGAGCTCTTGGAGTACGTGAACATCTCCGACAAGCGGGACGCGTATCCCGGCAGGCTTTCCGGCGGGCAGAAGCAGCGCGTCGCTATCGCGCGCGCCCTGGCCAACCACACGAAAATCCTGCTCTGCGACGAGCCCACCTCGGCGCTGGACGCGGAGACGACGGCGTCGGTACTGGAGCTTTTGAAAAAGGTCAACCGCGACTTCGGCGTCACTATCGTCATCATCACTCATGAGCTGGACGTGGTCAAAAGCATCTGCGACGAAGTGGCCGTTATGAACCACGGCGAGGTCGTGGAATCGGGACCGGTCTATGACGTCTTCACGCAGCCCAAATCCGATTTCACGCGGCAGCTCATCGCGCACACGCAGAACTACAAGATCCCGGAAGAAGTCTGGGAAACGATTACCGGCAAGGTGCTGAAGATCGTCTATCAGGGAAACAGCGCCGTCGAGCCGGTGCTGTCGGACACGTCGAGCAAGTACCGCGTCGGATACAACATCCTGCACGGGAAAATCGAGTACATCGCGTCGCAGCCCACGGGCGTGCTCTATGTCAACCTGATCGGAGCCCCGGAAGACATCGACGCCGCCGAGGACGAGCTTCGGACGCGGGTGGCGGAATTAGAGGTGATTCATCATGTTTTCTGACGTCAACAGCCTGATGCTCCATGTGAATACGGCGCTCTTAGAGACCGCCTACATGGTCGTCCTGTCGCTGATCATCTCCATCATTTTTGGCGGCCTGCTGGGGCTGCTGCTCTTCGTGACGGCGGACCCGCTCTTCCTCCGAAACCGCTTCGTCAATCACGTCATGAGCAGCGCCATCAACATTGTGCGCTCCCTGCCTTTCCTGATCCTGATGATTTTCGTCCTGCCGCTGTCCAAGATTCTCGTCGGGACAAAAATCGGACCGGACGCAGTCATCGTGCCGCTGTCCATCGCGACCATCGCGTTTTTCGCGCGGCTGGCCGAGGTTTCCTTTTCCTCCGTGAGCCACGGCGTGCTGGAGGCCTATGTGGCGTCGGGCGCCTCGGAGCTCACGGTGATTTGGAAAATCCTGCTGCCGGAAGCGGCGACGAACCTGATCAAGAACGTGACCATCACGACCATCTCCGTGATCGGCTCCTCCGCCATGGCGGGGCTGGTCGGCGGCGGCGGCCTTGGGGATCTGGCGTACCGGTACGGATATCAGCAGTACCGCACCGACATCATGATCGTCTGCGTCGTGATTCTGGTCGTGCTCGTCCAGCTCATCCAGGTCCTCGGCGACAGCCTCGCCGAAACCATGCAGAAGCAGCGCAGCTGATACAAGAAAGGGAGTGTGCGCCATGGGAGCGCTTACCGTAACGGTGGAAAACAAGATCTGCGTCGTGACCATCGACCGCCCGCCGGCGAACGCGACGAATCGGGCGGCCTATGAGGAAATCCGGGACGTCTTTTACGCCATCGACCGCCGGAACGACGTCAAAGTCGTCATCCTGACAGGCGCGGGCAAGATTTTCATGGCGGGCAACGAGCTGGGAGAATTCGACGAATTCCAGACCCCGGCCAAATGTACCGCCTATTATGACGTCATCCGCAACGCGTATCTCGCCGTAAAGAACTGCCGCTATCCGGTCATCGGCGCCGTCAACGGAGCCGCGGCGGGCGCGGGGCTGGCCTTCGCCGGCTGCTGCGACGTCCTGATCGCGGCGGAACACGCAAAATTCATCCTTTCCGAGATCAAGGTCGGCATCATCGGTGCCGACGGCTTCGCTTCCCTTTTGGTGCCCGAGAAAGTCCTGCGCTACATGGCCTTTTCCGGCAATCCGGTGACGGCGGAGCAAATCGCGGCATGGGGCGGCATCTGGAAGGTCGTTCCGAGGGAAGTGGTGCTGGAGGAAGCGAAGAAACTCGCGGCGGAATTCTCGGAGAACGCCCGCCGCGCGCTGATGTTCTGGAAAAAGAGCCTGAACGAGAACTATGACCACCGGCTCGCGGAAAAATTCAACGGCAACCTGCAGGCGACCATCGCCTATCAGGACTACCACGATTTTAGGGAAGCCTCCGCCGCCTTCGGCGAAAAGCGGCCCCCGCAGTACGATGACAAATAACCGCTGCAGAGACAACGAGAAAGGTCGTAATGGGTATGGGGAAAGAATACAGAACCTATTGGAAGGAAGAAATTGAAACCGCGCCGTGGGAAACCATCGAAGCCCTCCAGCTCCGAGAACTGAAAGAGGAAGTCGCCTTCGCCTACGAACATTCGCCTTACTACCGCCGCAGCTTTGACGCCGCGGGGGTGAAGCCGTCGGATCTCAAGACGCTGAAGGATCTTGCGAGATTTCCCTTCATCAACAAGCACACGGAGCGGGAAACGCAGGGCGTCGGCTCCTTCCTCGGAGAGCTCGCCGCCGTACCGGAGGAGGACGTGATTTTTCTCTCGACCTCCAGCGGCTCGACGGGCGTTCCGACCATGAGCCCCTTCACGAAGGCGGACTTCGACGACTTCATCGACGTGGTCAGCCGTATGTTTTGGCAGATCGGGATGCGGCCCAGCGACCGGTACCTGCACGCGCTGAATTTCTCCCTCTACATCGGCGGACCGGACGTCCTCGGCGCGCAGAATTTGGGCGCGCTGAGCATATGGGGCGGCACGCTGCCCAGCGACCGGCTGCTGTTCATCCTGGAAAACTACAAGCCGGGCATTATCTACACGAGCCCGTCGTACGCGTGGAGCCTCGGGGAAAAGGCGCGGAAGAAGGGCATCGACCCGAAGGAGCTTTCCGTCCGGAAAATCCTGACGGGCGGCGAGCCGGGCGCCTCCATCGGCGCGACGCGAAAAACCATCGAGGAGCTTTGGGGCGCGGACCTTTATGATTTCTACGGGCTGTCGGATATCTTCGGCCCCTGCGCGGCCATGTGCGAAAAGAAGGACGGCCTCCACATGGCGGAGGACCACATCCTGGTGGAAACCATCAACCCGGAGACCGGCGAGGTCATCCCGAACGGCGAGCTCGGCGAGCTGGTATTCACCACGCTCCGCAAAAAGGCGCGCCCGATGATCCGATTCCGCTCCGGCGACATCGGACGGTTCGTGACGGAGCCCTGCGCCTGCGGACGGACCGAAGGCCGCATCTACATCACCGGCCGCAGGGACGATATGTTCATCGTGTCCGCCGTCAACGTCTTCCCCAGCGACGTCGAGGCGGTCGTGCACGACGTCGAGGGCATCACGAACGAATACCGCATCCGCGTTTACGACGAAGACTACACCAGCAAGTACGCCGTGGAAGTGGAAAAAGAGGACGACAGCCCGGCGACCGACAGGGAAATCGCCGAGCGCGTGCAGAACGCCCTGAAAGCGCGCATCGGGGTCAAACCGGCGGACGTCATCGTCTACGCGGAAGGAAACTTGGACACGCGCTCCGAGCACAAGGCAAAGCGCCTGATCGACGAAAGGAAGAAATAACGCCCTGCGGGCTGGGCGCACAGAAACAATCTTGACGCGCGGAGAGAAAAATGCTACTATATGTTTCGTGACAGCAGAGACTACGTCACTGGAGAGGTGTCCGAGTGGTCGAAGGTGACAGACTCGAAATCTGTTGTAGTGAAAGCTACCGTGGGTTCGAATCCCACCCTCTCCGCCAGGAAAACACAAGGCTTCCGAGCAAAATGCCCGGAAGCCTTTTTTTGTGGCCTCGCCGATGTATCCTGCGAAGAAAACCGCCCGCAGGCTGACGCAGTAATAAAAATGTCCGCGTGTTCCTCTACTTCTTCAAGAGTCCCGCCTTTCGCATCATGTTCTGGAAATGCTCGCTCTTATCGTCGAGGTCTTCGGCCTCTTTCTTGTACTGCGCCTTTTGCGCGGGCGTCAGCCGCGACGAGAGGTCGTTGTCGTCCTTGATGATGGACGCGCACACCGCGCGGCCCCAGACGATGCCCGCCTGCCGCAGCTCGGGATTCTTCTCCATGGCCTCGACCACGGCCTTGCCCTTCCCGTCTTTGTCCTCGCCGGCAATCATCGTCGTGAGTTCCGCCATACGGGAAACGATATACTTGTCCTGCTCCGCCGTAGTCATCTGCGTATAGCGCACCATGTCCGGCGCGATTTTCTCCGTGTAGAGCTTCTGCGCCTTGAAAATGCCGTACCCGACGAGGCCGATGGCGATAGCCGCGACCACCAGCACGCCGATCAAAAGTTTTTTCCAAAGTTTCATATCCGTCCCATCTCCTTCATGTATTTTTTCATTGCCTGCGCCTTGCATTTCTGAGAGAATATTTCGCCGTCGGCCGCGGGATTCCTGCCTCGCCTGTCAATAATACCGGCCGGCCGCGCCGTTCAAAAGTTTAATTTCTTTTTAATGATTTTCTGCCGCGCATAGGTGCATTTTCTGCTATAATAGAAATGATTTTTTATTGTCAATCTCTATCCTCAAAGGAGGAATTCATCTTGCCGAAGTTTTTTATCCGCCGTCCGATCTTCGCCATCGTCATCGCGATTGCGCTGGTCATCATCGGCGTGCTGGCGGGGCTTTCGCTGCCCGTCGCACAATACCCGAAAATCTCGCCGCCGACGGTCAGCGTCTCGGCCAGCTATGTAGGCGCCAACGCCGCCGTCGTCAATGAGACGGTGGCGCAGGTCATCGAGCAGCAGGTCAACGGCACCGAGGGCATGGACTACATGTCGTCGAACTCCGACGACACGGGGCGCTATCGTTTGTCCGTAGTCTTCGGCCTCGACTCCGACGCGGACATGGACACGGTCAAGACGCAGAACAACGTCTCCATATCGTCCCACAGCCTGCCGAACGAGGTCACGGCCTTCGGCGTGACGACGAAGAAGGCGTCGCCGGACATGGCGCTGGCAGGCTCGCTGTACTCGCCCAACGGCACCTATACGCGGCAGTTCATGAAGAACTACGCCGACATCTATATCATCGACAAGATCAAGCGTGTGCCGGGCGTCGGCGATATCAGCATCTTCGGTCCTGACTACGCGATGCGCCTTTGGCTGAACCCGGACAAGATGGCGGAGCTTGGGATTTCCATTGCCGACGTCACCAGCGCCATCAGGAGCCAGAACGTGCAGGCCCCGGCGGGCACCATCGGCATGCAGCCCGCGCCGGCTTCACTGGAAAAACAGTACACGGGCCGCGTGGCGGGACGCCTCGTCACCGACGAGGACTTCGCCAACATCATCGTGCGTTCCGACGCCAACGGTTCCTTCGTCCGCATGAAGGATATCGCGCGCATCGAGACGGGGGCGCGCCGCGTCGCCGTCGAGGCCATGTCCAACGGACACGTCGGCATCGGCTTCGGCATCCAGCTCACCAGCGACGCCAACGCCATGGACACGGTACGCGGGGTGCAGGAAGTCATCCGCGAAGCGGAGAAGGACTTCCCGCCCGACCTGAAATACATGGAAATCGTGGACAGCACGAGATATATCCGCGCGTCGATCCATGAGGTCGCCGAGACCTTCATCGAAGCGCTGATCCTCGTCACGCTGATCCTGTATCTGTTCCTGCAAAACTGGCGGGCGACGCTGGTTCCGGCGCTGGCCATCCCCGTGTCGCTGATCGCGACCTTCGGCGCTTTCGTCGTGCTGGGATTCTCCATCAACACGCTGACATTGTTCGCGATGGTTCTGGCCATCGGCCTCGTCGTCGACGACGCCATCGTCGTCATCGAGAACGTCGAGCGCAACATGGTGGAAAAAGATCTCCCCGCAGACAAGGCGACGGAGATTGCCATGGACGAGGTGCAGGGGCCGGTCATCGCCACGACCTTCGTGCTGGCGGCAGTCTTCGTGCCGGTGGCGTTCCTCGGCGGCATGATGGGCGTCCTCTACAAGCAGTTCGCGCTGACCATCACGGTCTCCGTAGCGTTCTCCACCTTCGTGGCGCTGACTCTTTCCCCGGCGCTCTGCGCGCTCCTGCTGAAGCCCCATGAGACGGGCTCGCAGGCCAGCTTCTTCGCCGGCTTCTTCACGAAATTCAACGACTGGTTCGAGCGCACGACGGGAAGCTACGTCGACAAGGTGCGCTGGCTGATCTCGCGGCTGCGGCTGGCGGCGATCGCGCTGCTCGTCATCACCGTGCTGATGGGCCTCCTGTATAAGGTCGTGCCCTCCACGTTCATCCCGCAGGAGGACCAGGGCTTCTATATCGTGTCCATCACCCTTCCCGAGGGCACCTCGCTGAACCGCACGCTGGAAACGACCCAGCGCCTCGCGGCGCAGCTCAAGGAGTCCCCCGGCGTGGAAAACGTCATGAACATTACCGGCCTCGACATCCTGTCCAACGGCGCGAAGCCCAACACGGGCACCATGTTCGTCGGGATGCACGAATGGTCCATGCGCGAGACGCTGGAAACGTCCCTGAACGCCGCCATCGGCAGGACCTTCGGTCTCGGGCAGGCCGTGACGCCGGAAGCCTTCGTCATCGCCTTCAACCCGCCGTCGCTTCCCGGTCTCGGCGCCGTCGGCGGCTTCAATATGCAGCTTCTTGATATGTCCGGTCATACGGACACGGAGCTGGACGAGATCACGAAGCGCGTCGTCGCGGCGGCGAACCAACGTCCGGAGCTGATGGGCGTCTATTCCACCTACTCCATCAATTCGCCGATCTGCGACTTCGAGATCGACCGCGAGAAGGTCATGAACCTCGGCGTGAACCTCGCCGACGTGTTCGCAGCGCTGCAGGTGAATTTCGGCGGCTTCGAGGTCAACGACTTCAACCGGTTCGGCCGTACCTACAAGGTCGTGCTGCAGTCCGATACCTCTTACCGCAGCGAAGCGGAAGCGGCGAAATTCGTCTTCGTGAAATCGAGCACGGGCACCCTCGTGCCGCTCGACACGCTCCTGCGGCCGAGACTCGACACCGGCGCGCCAATCATCTCACGCTTCAACTCCGCGCGCAGCATCACGATCCAGGGCAACGAGGCGCCGGGCTACAGCTCCGGACAGGCCATGGCGGCCCTTGAGGAAGTCGTCCGCACCAACGCGCCGGCCGGCTTCAACATCGACTGGGCCGGACAGAGCCGTGAGGAAAAGAAGGCGGGCTCCAAGACGCTGCAGGTTTTGGCGCTTTCTCTCGTCTTCTCCTTCCTGGCGCTGGCCGCGCTCTATGAGAGCTGGAGCGTGCCCCTCGCGATCCTGGCGACGGTGCCCACGGGTATTTTCGGCGCGCTGGCCTCGGAATTCATCTTCAGGCAGCAAAACAGCATCTATATGCAGATCGGCGTCATCATGGTCATCGGCCTCGTGGCGAAGAACGCCATCCTGATCGTCGAGTTCGCGAAAGACCGCGTGGACAAGGGCGAAGATCCGGTGAGCGCAGCTCTCGAAGGCGCGCGGCTCCGTCTGCGCCCCATCATGATGACCGCGCTGACCACGATCATCGGCTGCCTGCCGCTGGCCATCGCCACCGGTGCGGGCGCGGGCGCTCGCAACAACATGGGCATCGCCGTCGTCGGCGGCATGACCTTCGCGACGATAATGGGCGTTTTCCTGATCCCGGTGTTCTATGTGATCATCGAGAAAATGGCGGCGGCCATTAGGGGAAAGCAGGCATAAATCAGCAAGATCGACGAACGCTCCGCTTGCGCTTTTTCGGCGCGGCGGAGCGTTTTCTCATTTTCCCTACTATTGTATACAGTATTTTTGCCATACAGCTATTGTATCTTCTATATCATTTGGATTATACTATGTAGCGTCGAAAGGCATAGAAGATAATAACCGCCGAATACCGGCGGCAAATTGCAAAGGAGCGATTCTAATGGCAGACATGAAAGCGTATGTTGAAGATGTGCTGGAGCTCATCAAGAAGAAGGACTGGAACCAGCCCGAATTCATGAACACCGCGAAGGAGGTTCTCTACTCGATTATCCCGGTGCTCGAGGGGCATCCTGAATATAAGGAAAACAAACTCCTGGAGCGTTTCATCGAGCCGGAGCGCGTCGTGATTTTCCGCGTTCCCTGGGCCGACGACAAAGGCCAGCTTCAGGTGAACCGCGGCTTCCGCGTGCAGATGTCCAGCGCCATCGGCCCGTACAAAGGCGGCCTGCGTTTCCATCCCAGCGTCAACCTTTCCATCATGAAATTCCTCGCCATGGAGCAGGTACTGAAGAACGCGCTTTCCGGTCTGCCCATCGGCGGCGGCAAAGGCGGTTCCGACTTCGACCCGAAGGGCAAGTCCGACGGCGAGGTCATGCGCTTCTGCCAGAGCTTCATGACGGAGCTCTATCGTCATATCGGCGCGGACATTGACGTCCCGGCGGGCGACATCGGCGTCGGCGGCCGCGAGATCGGCTATCTGTACGGCCAGTACAAGCGCATCACGAAACTCTACGAAGGCGTTTTGACGGGCAAGGGCCTGACCTTCGGCGGCAGCCTCGCACGCACTGAGGCGACGGGCTACGGCCTCCTGTATTTCGTCAAGGAAATGCTGGAAGACGCCGGCATCGACATCAAGGGCAAGAAAGTCCTCGTTTCCGGCGCGGGCAACGTCGCGACCTACGCCATCGAGAAGGCGCAGCAGATGGGCGCGAAAGTCATCACCTGCTCCGACTCCAACGGCTATGTGTACGACCCGGACGGCATCGACGTGGCGCTCCTGAAGGATATCAAGGAAGTCCGCCGCGCACGCATCAGCGAATACGTCAAGGTCCGCACGAAAGCGGAGTACCATGAGGACAAGGACGGCTCGAAGGGCGTTTGGACGGTTCCCGCCGACGTGGCGCTTCCCTGCGCGACGCAGAACGAGCTGAATCTCGACAGCGCGAAAGAACTGGTCAAGAACGGCGTCAAGGCCGTGGGCGAAGGCGCGAACATGCCTTCCACGCTGGACGCCATCGAATACCTGCAGCAGAACAACGTGCTCTTTGGCCCGGCGAAAGCCTCCAACGTCGGCGGCGTTTCCGTCTCCGCCCTCGAAATGAGCCAGAACTCCGAGCGTCTGCACTGGACCTTCGAGGAAGTCGACGAGCGCCTGAAGGGCATCATGCACGGCAGCTACACGCAGGCGAAGGAAGCCGCCGAGCGTTACGGCGTAAAGGGCAACCTCCTGGCCGGCGCGAACCTCGCGGGCTTCGAGAAAGTCGCCACGGCCATGCAGGCACAGGGCTGGGTATAATCCCCCTCTCGAAAACCGCATCCCATAACACAAACCAAAGGCCTGATGCAGGAAGAACACTTCTTCCTGCATCAGGCCTTTTTGGCAGCCACGAATTTTTCCGTCAAGCCCGGATTCCTTGTTTGCAAGAGTTTTCCCCATTCGTTTCCATCCCCAAAATGTGAGGTAAGAATTTCTTACTTTCTTACCTCACATTTTTTCGCAAAGCCCTTTCATACGTAAAAGCCGTGGCGCCCCTGCTTCCGGCCATAGAAAAAGCCGCCGCAAATCGCGACGGCTTTTTTCAACCGGTTTGTATCAGACGTGCGCCTCGGACGTTTGAATCCCTTCGTCCTCATAATCGACTTCTTCGCCCATCTTCTCGCGCGCGACGACTTTTTCCTCATAGTCGAAGCATTCCTGCGCGATATCCTTGCTGAGCCAGATCAGGCAAATCAGGTTCGGGATGGACATCAGGCCGTTCATCGTGTCGGAGAAGTTCCAGACGATTTCGAGGGTCGTAGTCGCGCCGACGAAGGTAATCAGGGAGAACACCACGCGGTACGCCATGATCGCGGCGCGGGCCTTCACCAGATACTCCAGCGCCTTCTCGCCGTAATACTCCCAGCCGAGAATCGTGGAAAACGCGAAGAGCGCGAGAGAAACGGAAACGATCAGCGGCGCCGCGTCGCCAAAGGCGGACTTGAACGCCAGGATCGTCAGGTTCGCGCCGGAAATCAGCTTGCCCGTCGCCGGGTCGGTCATACCGAGCGCGCCGGAAGAAGCGATGACGAGGCCCGTCAGCATGCAGATGATCATCGTGTCGAAGAAGGTACCGGTCATATTGACGTAGCCCTGACGGGACGGATGGTCGGTACGCGCCGCAGCGGCGGCGATCGGAGCGGAGCCCATGCCCGCCTCGTTGGAGAAGACGCCGCGGGCCACGCCCCAGCGCATGGAGGTCAGCATGGAAGCGACGATGGAGCCGCCGACGCCGCCCGCCACCGCGTCAAAGGAGAAGGCCATGCGGAAGATCTCGGCGACGCCCGCCGGAACCGCGGAGAAATTCAAGCCGATGGCGATGATCGCCGCGACGAAGTAGAAAGCCGCCATGAACGGAACGACCACGCTGGACACCTTGCCGATGCTGTGAATGCCGCGGACGAGAATCAGCAGCGAAAGGACCATGATAATTGCGCCGGTCACCGTCGTCGAGACGCCGAAGCTCGTGTGGATCGCCGAAGCAATCGAGTTCGCCTGCGTCATGTTGCCGATGCCGAAGGAAGAGAAGACCGCGAACAGCGCGAAGAGCGTTGCCATCAAGCCGCCGAAGGCCCCGCCGATACCGTGCTTCATGGCATACATCGGGCCGCCCGACATTTCGCCGACGCTGTTCGTCTCACGGTACTTGACCGCCAGCACCGACTCGCCGTATTTCGTGGAAAGCCCGAACAGCGCGCTGACCCACATCCAGACGAGAGCGCCGGGACCGCCGAGGACCATGGCCGTCGCGACGCCGACGATATTGCCGGTGCCGACAGTGGCGGAAAGCGCCGTCATCAACGACTGGAACGGGGAAATATCGCCCTCATGCTTTTCCTTTTTCTGGAAAATCATGCCGACCGCGTAGAAGAGATTGCGCCAGGGCAAAAACTTCAGCCGGATCGTCAGGAATATGCCGGTGCCGACCAGGAGCGCCAGCATTATCGGCCCCCAAACGAAATTGTTCACGTCATTGAGCAATTTTGATACATCCATAAAAACCCCTCCAAAATACAAATAATTCCTAAATAAAAAACAATGACAACCCCACCGAGTCCTCACGGTTAAAAGCGTCATTGCTTTTCATGCATATTATAATACGGTCCAAACCCGCGTCTGTCAATGCAAAAGCCGCAAATATAATGTATACAATGCAGATATAATGTATACAGGACGGGAGCCGGACGCCGCCAGTCCCATTTCTTCTTGACAATCCGCGCGCCGTCGTGTGAAAATAACGGTAACGACCTATATCAAAGGAGGAATTCTGATGTCGAACATCGAAAAAGTGAACGCGTTTCTGGACAAGGCCAAAGTATTCTATTTCCTGACCGCCGACGGCAACCAGCCCAAAGGCCGCCCCTTCGGATTCCACATGCTCGTGGACGGCAGGATCTATTTCGGCTGCGGGACTTACAAGAACGTCTTCAAGCAGCTCACGAAGAATCCCAAGGTCGAGGTGCTGGCCGTCGTCGACCGCGAATTCATGCGTTACGACGGCGTCGCCAAAGTGGTGAAGGACGACGCCCTGCTCGCCAAGGTCCGCGAAATCCTGCCGGAAATCATGGCCATCTACGACAAGAACAAATGGGAAATGGGGCTATTCTATCTGGAAAACGGCCACGCCGAGATGCGGGGCATGATGGACTTGATTGAGGAATTTGACGTATAAGACCGTCGAAAAAGCAGAGAGGGCATGGCAAAGCTGCCATGCCCTCTTTTCTGCATTTTATCAGCCGGTAATTTCCGCCATCGGCGCGATGGCCGCGCCCGCCGCTTTCAGCGCGGCGCTGATTTTTTCCGCGAAGAGCACTGCCTTCGGCGAATCGCCGTGCAGGCAGATACTGTCCGCTTCGATGGCGATTTCCTTGCCGGTGATCGCTTTGACTTTGCGCTCCGTCACCATCGAGACGACGCGGGCGATGGCCTCATTCTCGTCCGTGATCATCGCGCCGGGCTTGCTCCGGGCGACCAGCGAGCCGTCCTCCTCATAGGCGCGGTCGGCAAAGACTTCCTTCGCCGCGCGCAGGCCGACTTTTTTCGCCGCCGCCACAAGCTTCGACCCGGAGAGGCCGAGCAGGATCAGCGACGGATCGACGGCGTAGACGCCCTCGCAAATCGCGCGGGCCATTTGCTCGTCCTTGCCCGCCATATTGTACATCGCGCCGTGGGGCTTGACGTGCTGGAGCTTTACCCCCGCCGCGCCGCAAAAGGTTTTCAGCGCGCCGACCTGGTATATGACCATGGTGCGGAGTTCGTCCGGGCTGACCTGCATTTGCCGCCGCCCGAAGCCCACGAGGTCGGGAAAACCGGGGTGCGCGCCGACGCGGACGCCGCTCTTCTTGCAGAGGGCGACGGTCTTTTCCATGACCAGCGGGTCGGAAGCGTGAAAGCCGCAGGCGACGTTCGCCGAGGAAATGTGCGGCACCACGTCGGCGTCCATGCCGCAGACATAGTTGCCGAAGCTTTCGCCCATATCGCAGTTGAGATCGACTTTAATCATAATGAGTTCCCTTCCTTCAAGAATTGCCTTCCCCTTGAGGGGAGCGACAGTCCAGTGGCCTGTCGCTTGTCGTGCGAAGCGCGACGGATGAGGTGTTGCAAGTCAGCATTTAACGTAATCGCAACCTTACAGCCACCTCACCCACCGCCTGCGGCGGTCCCCCCTCCCCATAGGGGAGGGCTAATTACTTCAGTATTTCAGGTTCACATTCTTCACGTCGGTAATCAGCATATGGCCCGGCGCGTGGGTAATTACGAAGTCGGGCTTTGACTGCATGACCACGTTTTGCGGCGTAACGCCGCAGGGCCAAAAGACGGGGACCTCTCCCTTGCGGATCGTCACCGCGTCGCCATAGTCAGGATGCGCAAGGTCTTTGATGCCGATAGCTTCCGGTGCGCCGATATGGATAGGAGCGCCGTGCACGCGGGGCATCTGCCCGGTAATCAATACCGCCTTCGGCACGAAGCCGTGAGGCAGCGGGCGCATGGAAACGACCATGTTGCCGTGAAAAACGCCGGCGGATTCGCAGGGAATGTTCGTGTCGTACATCGGCACGTTCTTTCCTTCCTCGATCTGGCGCACGGGCACGTCCGCCGCCAGCAGGTCCCCCTCGAAGGAGAAACTGCACCCGATCAGGAAGCTGACGAAATCGTCCTGCCAAAGCTCCGACACGTCCGTGTATTCGCCGGCCAGCTCGCCTTTCCTGTAGAGGCGGTATTTCGGCAAATCGGTTGCGATGTCCGCGCTGTCTGCTATCGTATGCAAAAGCCGCGAGCCGACGTCGCTGACTTCCAGCAGCGGGCAGGGCTTCGGATTCCGCTGGCAGAACAGCAGGAAATCGTAGGCCAGCGCCTTCGGCAGAATCACGAGATTCGCCTGCGCGTACCCGTCGCACATGCCGGAGGTCTGTCCGGTGATTTTTTGTTCCCGGATGAGTTTTCGTACTTCCGAGGGTTTGGCTTTGCTGTAGTCCATTGTGTTTCCCCCTATAAAGAGTAAAGAGTGAAGAGTGAAGAGTGGAATTGAGAGCGTTTTATCTTCACTCTCAACTCTCCACTCTTCACTCTCAATAAAGCTTTTGCGCGTCCTCCGCGCTTATCTTCTCAAACCGCACCACATCGCCCGGTCTCGCCTGCGCCAGCTTCGGCAGGTCAAACGAGAGCACCGTGCCGATCTTCGCGTAGCCGCCCGCCGTCTGATGGTCGGCCATCAGAATGATGGGAACGCCGCCGGAAGGCACCTGGATCGAACCGAACACGATGCCGTCGGAAACGATGTCCGTGCCGCTTATTCTCTCGATTTCCGGCCCGTCGAGGCGAAGCCCCATGCGGTCACTGTTCGGACTGATCTCGTAAGCGGCCGAGAAAAACGTATCGACGCCCGCCGCCGTGAAGTATTCCTCCTGGGGGCCTGGAACGACACGCACCGTAATCTCGCTTTCATAAACGGGCGGCTCATAGCACAGATCCGTCGGCGTCCAATCGTCGGCGGCAAGCGTCGGCAAAACGTCGCCCGCTTTCAGAGCCCGCCCCTCGAAACCGCCTAACTTCGCGCTGACGTCGGTGGAACGGCTGCCCATGACCAGCGGCACGTCAAAACCGCCCCACACGGCCAGATAACCCCGGCATCCTGTCGCCGCCATGCCGACGGCAAGGGTCTGCCCCGCCTCGGCCCTGACGGCCCGATAGCGTTCCACGGGAACGCCGTCCAGCTTTGCCTGCATATCGGCGCCGGTCAGCGCGAACCACGCCGCCGACTGGAATTCCAGCGTCGCGCCGAGGAACGTCATTTCCAGCACCGCCTCGCCCTTCACGTTGCCGACGAGCGCATTGGCCGCCTCATAGGCGGCGCCGTCCATCACACCGGACGGCCGGATGCCGCTGGACTGGTAAAAGAACCGGCCCTCGTCCTGCACCGTCGTCAGGGGGCCGGGCGTTTTCACAAGAACGCTCATGACGCGCCGCCCTCCTTTATTTGCCGCTCATATTCTTCCGGCGGGATCGGCACGAAACGGATATAGTCGCCCGCCTCGCAGAGCACAGGCTTTCCCCGGTTCGGGTCGTAAAACGAAACCGGCGTCATGCCGATGAGCCGCCAGCCGCCCGGCGACGCCATCGGATAAACCCCCGTCTGGCTGCCGCCGATACCTACCGACCCGGCGGGTATCGACACCCGCGGCGATTTGAGCCGCGGCGCGGCGATGCGCTCGTCCATGCCGCCCAAATAGACAAAGCCCGGCAAAAAGCCGAGCATGTAAACGCGGTATTCCGTCCCCGCGTGAATGTCGATGATTTCTTTTTCGGAGAGTCCCGTAAGCTCCGACAGCCCCGCCAAATCCTCGCCGTATTGGCCGCCGTAGCAGCAGGGGATTTCCAGCACGCGTTTTTTCTCCGCTTCCGCCTGCGCGCCGCCGAGACTCGCCGCCTCGATGCGCCGCGAAAGCTCCTGCATGGAGATAACGGCCGGATCGTATTCCACCAAAAGAGAGCGGTACGTGGGGATCATCTCCCGCACGCCCGCTGCCTTTTCCGCCAGCAGGGATTTTTTCAGTGCGTTGACCTTACGGTTCACGTCTTCGGAAATCACGTTTCCGAAGTCCGCCACCAGCGCCCTGTCCCCCGCCGGAACAATTCTCATATTTGCCATACTGTTATTTCGTTGCTTCCATGAACTCGTCCAGGACCGCCTTGCGCATCTTCTCGAACAGCTCCGGCTGCTTGCCGCCCACCGGCTTTCCGTCGATGTGATCGACGCGGACGCAGAGGTTCGAAGAGCTCGTGACGAGGACTTCCTCGGCGTTCATCAGGTCGTTCAGATAGTACGGCGTCTCGCTGACCGCGATGCCCAGCTCCTTGCACTTCCTGATCAGATGGGCGCGCGCGATGCCCGGCAGGATCAGCTCGTCCGTCGGCGCCGTGAACAGCTTGCCGTCCTTGATGATATGGCAGTTGCTGTGTGCGCACTCCGTCACGCGTCCGCCCGGACGATAGAGGATCGCCTCATGGCAGCCCGCCTTCTTCGCCTTCTCCGCCGCCATGACCGACGGGATCAGGTTCAGCGTCTTGATATTGCAATGGAAGAACCGGGTGTCCGGCTCGGTGATGACCGATACCGCCTTCGAGCCGTCGTTGATTTCCGACGGAATCAGCATGACCCAGAGGTTGCCTTTGCCCTCGGTGAAAACGTGGTTGCGGATGCCCGTGCCGCGAGTCACCTGGTAATAGACGAACAGGTTGCCAGTGTCCACCTTCTTGACGAGGTCGTTCAGGAGGTCTTTTAGCTCCTGCTTCGTCACCGGCATATTGATATCGAGCAGAGCCGCGCTGTTGAAGAAGCGGTCCACATGGTCGTCAATCGCAAAAATATGATAATTGCGCGCCGGACCCGCATCGTAAACGCCGTCGCCAAACCAGTGGGAACGGTCGTTCATCGGGATCGACATATTCTCCAGTTCGTCGTACTTTCCATTGTAATAACCAAGGTTTTTCATTCTGTGATTTCCTCCTCAAATCTCTTCAATAATATTATACCGCGGCGCATTGTGCCAGTTCCGCGTCGATTTCGGCCGCCAGTGCGTCAAGGATTTCCTGCTCCACGCTCTCGTCGAAACCGTCCACGTGGGTCACGCGCTCGTGGGTGATGCCGTCCACGCTGCCGATTTCCACCGTTTCCTTCATATAGTCTGCCGCCCAGTCATAAGACGGCATCAGGTGCTTGCCGTCAAGGATCGACAAATAAGCGGCAAGACCGTAAGCGCCCCAGTTCGAGACGCTGGCGATGACCAGATGATCGACCTTCACGACGCAGGGCACGAGGGACAAATCCTTCTCGATCACGTCGGCGACGTTACCCATGCCGATCTCGTTGCCGCCGTCGCCGATGCCCACCGTCGGGACGCTATATTCGGGAGCGATCCGGAACAGCTCGTCCGTCGGCGCGTTATGCTCGCGAATCGAGACGCCGCGCATATTCGCGTAATCGTTCTCGGCGTTCAGCCCGCAGCGCTCCACCGAAATCATGCCCACCGGCTGATGCTCGGAAATCAACTGCCGGAAGAAGCCGGCCTCCACGCCGACCTCCGCCGGGATGACCTCAAAGCCCCGGATGGTGAACAACGCCGCGTTTTCCGGCTCGGTGACGATGATCGGGCTAAAGCCCATATCCCGAAGCACGCTGGCCAAAACCGCCGTGCCCGTCGGCCCGTCCGTTTCCGGATAGCCGGCCACGTAAAATCCCGTCGTCAGGAAAACGACGCCCCTCTTCCACGAATAGATTTCCTCCGCGGCCAAGCGGCAATAATTCGCATCCATATAGGGCCGCAGCTTCGTCATGCCCCGTTGTGAATGGCGAAGGATAATGTCCTCGATGCGTTCCATACATTCCACCTCCGAAAAAATAAAAGCCTCATTACGAAGACGCAGGGATGCGCGCCGCCGCAAGGCTTCATTGCCGTTACCATGGAGAAGTATAGCACGCCGCTTTTTCTTTGTCTATCTTACAGCGTTATGTATTTCGGTATACATAACGGAACTTTTGCCCGCCAAATCATCTTATCCCATCATCCCCAACGCCACGCCGAAAAGGCCGGAGCCCAACAGGATGTAGATCACGTTCACCTTCCGCCGGGCGGCGATCAGCGCCAGCACTAAAATCAGCGTGTTTTTCGGGTCGAAGCCTGCTTTCATGGCGGCCGCCTCCAGTGGAAACTGCTCCGTCCCGAAGAGCGACAGCGATATAAACGAAATCCCCGCCGCGCAGATCAGCGCGACGACGGCAGGACGCAGCCCGTTCAGCACGCCGCGGATGCGGCCGATATTTCCGTATCGGGCAAAAAGGCGCGCCACGAAAAGACAAAGCAGGAACGACGGCGAGGCGAACCCCAGCGTCGCCGCCACCGAACCGGGAAATCCCGCGACTTTCATGCCCGCGAAGGTCGCCGCGTTGATACCTATGGGACCCGGCGTCATCTGGGAAATGGTAAAAACGTCGATGAACTCGGAAAGCGTCAGCCAATGATAGTCGTCCACGACGCAGGCCTGGATCAGCGGCATCGACGCGTAGCCGCCGCCCACGCAGAAAAGCCCGACCTTCGCGAATTCCCAAAACAAAACCATCCAGAGCATCGTCCCACCTCCTCAGGGCGTCGCCGAAACCGTCCGCCGGACTCCTCCCGTTTCCTCAGTCATACTCCGGCCCGCAAAGCAGGAGCAGCCCCAGGATTCCGTCTATGACCACGAGCAGCATCAGATTCACGCCGAAAAAGAAATTCGCGGCAAAGGTGCCCACGAGAATCGCCAGCGGCAGCGCCAGCTTCTTTTTGCACTGCTTATAGACGAGATCGACGGCCACGTTGACGATCAGCGCCGTCGCGCCGCACTGCATGCCTTTCAGCAGCAACCGCACCAAGGGCGACTGGATAAAAAAGTCATACGCCTGGGAGATGACGGAAAGCGTGATCAGCGGCGGCAGTATCGTGGCGAAAAGCGCCGTCAGCGCGCCCGGTATCCCCGCCATGCGATAGCCCAGCAAAATCGCAGCGTTGACCGCCACCACGCCGGGCATCGACTGGGCCACCGCCACGAGGTTGAGGGTTTCCTCATCCTCCAGCCAGCCGTATTCGTCCACATACTTCGCCTTCAGCAGGGGAATGATGACGAACCCTCCGCCCACGGTGAACGCGCTGATCAGAAACGTCGAGCAAAAGAGCGCGCGATAAAAATGAGAGCCGCGCTCTGGCAGATCCTTGTCCGGCACATCGTCCCCTCCTTCGCAACCATCTTGAAAAAAGTATACCCCGAACCGCGAAAAAGCGCAACACTGCGCCCTTTTTCCGCTTCGCTAAAAAAAATAAAAATTTGTTGTTTTGACGTATTGACTTTTTGACTTTTATGAGTATAATAATAATTGAAAAGAGGTTCCGAAAGGAATCCTCCAAAAAATCAAAAACAAAAAAGCCGAAAGGCGGATTTTTGAAAGGAGTCTGATTACTATGTTTGGATTGGTACCGTTTGAAGCAAGAAAAGATTTGGCAAAGAGAGAGGACCCGTTCTCCCAGATTTTCGACGTATTCAACGAGCCGTTCTTCCGCAGCGGCCTCGCCCCCTTCTCCTCGAACTGGGGCGCGCAGTCGTTCCGGGTGGACGTCAAGGACAACGGCGACGCCTATGAGCTGACGGCGGAGCTGCCCGGCATGAAGAAGGAGGACATCACCCTCCGCTACGAGAACAGCTACCTGACCATCGAGGCGAAAAAGGACGAGCAGAAGGAAGAAAAGGACGACGGCGGTAGCTATATTCGCCGCGAGCGTTCCACGGGCAGCGTATCCCGCTCCTTCTACATCGACGGCATCGACGAGTCGAAGGTTTCCGCCGAGTTTACGGACGGCGTGCTGAAAGTCGATCTGCCGAAGCAGACGAAGACCGAAGCTGTCCGTCAAATCGAAATCAAGTAAATCTCCCCCTATCCCCCCCTTTTTCCATACGTGAAAGAAGCCCCGGCGCGGAGTAAAATCCCGCGCCGGGGCTTCTTTGTGTTACGGTTTTACGCCTTCCTCAAAGGACATGATGGCTTCCAGCACGGAACCGGAAACGCAGCGCGCCTTGTCCGAGATCAGGCAGCAGTTGCCCGGCGCGATGCGCGGGTCGATTTCCGCCAGCGCCATGCCCTCCGAGACGTGATAATTGTCGTGCAGGATACCGCGCAGGATGCCGTCCACCGGCGTTATCACCGGCACGGTCTGCCCATTGTCGTCATAAATCTCGCCTATCATATCCCCTGCCCGAAAAATATGGGAAATGGTATGGGGAGTTTTGAAGGTGCCCGCCGTCTCCGCCCGCAGGAAGCCGCCGTCGTCGATGACGTCCTCGGTCGTCTGCCATCGGCGGCAGCGGCCGTTGTAAATGATGCGCCCCAGATCGTAGCTTCTCGCGGTCTCGATGACGCAGTTGACGTCCTCGCGGGCGCAGTAACCCGCCCCGAGCCCGATGCGGAAATCCGCGGGGAGCGGCCGGCGCGACTCGTCTTCCTTCCCGTCCAGCGAGTTCACGAGGATATGGGGCGGAAATTTTCGCACATAGCGGCCCGTCGGATCGACCAGCATCGTGACTTTCCCCTGCGCAATCAACGAAAGCGCGGTTTTCAGATTCTCGGCGCAGACGCAGGTCACACGTTCCACCGTCTTTTCCCCGTCATACACCGCATCGGAAAACGAAATCTCACGCCGCAGTGCGGAAGGCCGCGATTTTTCCAAAATCAGCACCTTGTATCCGACCCGGTGCAGCCGATGGGCCGTCGCCGTGCCGAGCTCGCCGCCGCCGCGCACGATCACCAAATGTCTCATCGCCGATACCTCTTCCTATACATTCCGATACCTTCCGATTCATTCCGCCTCATAGGGACGCACCCGCAGGCGAAGGCCGCGGGCCTCGCAGATTTTCCTGCACCGGGCTATCTCCCCGTCGTCCTCCACATGATCGACCACCGTCAGCACCACGTCCGGCACGTAAGCCTTCGCCCGCTCCGCGAAAGTCAGCATCGCCTCGAAGGACGGCAGGCCGAAGCGGCTCCGGGTCAGTTCCAAATACCGTTCGGCGTTGGACGCGTTCAGGCTGATGGAAATCGTGTCCAGCAGTCCGTCAAAATCCGGCGCCGTATCCCGCCCGAAGTAAAGGTCCGAAAGGCCGTTCGTGTTGAGCCTCGTCTTGACGCCGGGGCGCTCGGCGCGAATCCGGCGCAAAAGGCCCGTCAGAACCTCCAGCCGCATGGTCGGCTCGCCGAAGCCGCAAAAGACGATTTCCTCCGCCTTGTCCCAGGGCAGCATGGAAAGCTCCGCCCAAACATCTTCCTCGGAGGGCTCCTTCTTCAGCCAAAGCGAATGTTCCTCCGCCATTTCCTTCAGCGACCGCAGGCAAAACGTGCAGGCGCAGGTGCATTGATTCGTCAGGTTCACATAAAAGCCGCGCTTTCCCTCCGGGTGCAGCGCAAGGCTCTCCTCGACCGTCACATATTTGCCGCCCGGTTCCACCGCATAGACAATCATTTTCCGATCCCTTCCCGTTTATTTGATCCGCCGCAGCCTCGGCCGTTCCGTCCTTTCCGGCTCCGACGGCATCGCGCTCATGACGACTTTTCTTTTTTTCATGCTCCGGATTCCCACGTTGGCCAGCACCCCCACCACGAACATGCTGACAAAGAGCGAGGTGCCGCCGTAGCTGATGAACGGCAGCGGCACGCCGACGACGGGCAGGCAGCCGGAAATCATCATCAGATTGATGACCGCCTGCATCACGATCAGCATCGTCACGCCGAAGGCCAGCATCTGCCCCAGCGCGTCCTTGGCGTGGCGCGCGATACGGACGCCGTAATACGCGAAAGCGGCGAACATGAGCAACACCGCCAGGGCGCCTATGAAGCCCGTCTCCTGGCACCACACGGAAAAAGCGAAGTCGGTATGGGCCTCCGGCAAATAATGGTATTTGCTGACGCCCATGCCCATGCCCATGCCCCAGACGCCGCCCGAGCCTATGGCCTGCAGAGACTGCACAATCTGGTAGCCCGCACCCTGGGCGTCTCCCCAGGGATCAAACAGCGCCAGGACCCGTTTGAACCGATACGGCTGGAGAATGCACAGCAGCGCGCCGACTCCCGCGCCTATGGCGAAAAGCTTGAATTTCGTCGTCCTTTTCATATTCGAGCAGACGAGCATCAGCAGCGGGACGCCGCTGATGATCAGCGCCGTTCCCATATCCGGCTCCTGCTCCACCAAAACGGCCATCAGGCCGATCAGGTACATCTCGTTGTGAAGGAATTTGCACTGCATGCCGTGATCGACGCGCCACGCGATGTAGTGCGCCTCCAGGAAAATCGCGGCGGGTTTCGCGAACTCCGCGGGCTGTATCTGCATCGGGCCGAGCGCCAGCCAGCGCTGCGCCCCGTTGACCTCCACGCCGATAAAAGCCACCGCGATCAGCATCGCGGTCACGAAGAACGCTCCCATCATTCTTCCCTTCATCAATATATGGTAATCGACGACAAACCCGATCAAGAAACAGACCAAACCCACGCCCAGGTTCATCCCCTGCTTGCGCAGGAAAAAATACGGGTCGTCGTAATTCGCCCCCGCCACCACGAAGCTGGAGCTGAACACGTTGAGAGAGCCGACGAGGACCAGGATGATTGTCAGCCCGAGGATGGCCTCGTAATCGCTCACCCAAAAGCGAAAGGCTCCCCCGTCCCCGTTATGCGCCTCTGTCCGGGCCATCGCTGCGCCTCCCCTCCTCCGGTTTCTTCTCCGCCTTGGGCGGTCTGATATACGTTTCCGCGTACAGCGCGTCCAATTCCTCTTTCTCGTGCATCGGCTCGAAAAAATACCACGGCGCCAGCGGCGCTTTCCCATGCTTCACGATAAAGCCCGGGATGTAATGCAGGAACAGCCGGGCGGCGCCCTCCGTATCATAGGAAGCGTCGTGAAATTTATCCTCGCTGAAGGCGAGGCCCGCGTGCTCCATGCAGAGCCGAAGCGACGGCTCGTTCGCCGTCCCCATGTCGAACCGCACGGCCATTGTCAAATCCACGATATCGCGGTGCAGGACTTCCTGCGGGAACCCGCACCGACGGAACATGGCCCGCAGGGAAATCAAATCGTTGTGCAGCGCGTTCCCGGCAAAACATCCGCCTTTGGCCAGGAACGCATAGATCTGCTCCGCCGCCTCCGGCTCGGGAATGCCGTTCTGCCGCAAAAACGCGTCCGTCAGGTGCGTGAGCTCCGCCACATAACGCGAAAGCTTCGGCTTTTGCCGCACATAGAGGGACAGCGTCTCCGTCTCCACGGTTCCGTCCGGCGACAGGCTGAGCCGCCGCCCGGCAAACTGGATCGGGCGCTCGTAGTTCATCTCCATATCGAATACCGTCACCGGGAAGCACCGCCGGTACTCGTCCATCGCCGCCTCTTTCGTCACCGGATGGGGCGAGAAACGGTTGGGCAGGAATCGCTTCGGATTCGCCAGATGAAATTTCTTCAGATGGTCGTACAGCGGCTGCGTCTTTTCGTTCGATTGGAAAACCAGCGCATGCGCCCACTCCTCCGGCGACTGCTTGGCCGCCAGCGCCACGAAGAACGCGTCCCCCACGCGGGGAATCCGGGTTTTGCCGCAGACCACGGCCACGGTGGACGCCTTCAGCTCGCCGAATTCCGTCTCGTACGCCCGCTTTTCCGCGTGAAATCGCGCCGGCGTCCCGGACGCGCGGGGCAAATAAGCCTCCGATTTCAGCAGATAGCGCAAGAGATGCGTATAAAGCCGAAACAACTGCTTCGGCAGCGGGAACAAGGCCCGTCCCGCAAAGACCAGCGCCGGCTCCGAAAACGCCGCCGCCCGTCCGCGCAGTTCCCCCATACGCACCCTCCTTCTTTGCTTCCTCAAATCTCTTCCATAGTTTAGCAGATATGCAACTTTTTTTCCACTTTCCGAAAAGCCGCTGGGAATCCGCCGACGAAATCGGCGCGGCTGAAAAAGCGCGGGAATAATGTATACATTCCTTTTCCGCATGGACAAAGAAAAAAACGCGTGCTATACTGCCCATGAAAAAAAAATCAAACGGCAATGGAGCCTTGCGGCGCCGGAGCGATTTTCGTTCCGGCGCTGCGGGGCTTTTTGTGTTTTTTGATCTCAGTCAGGATTGTATTCCTACTGAGATTTATGGGACGGCATTTGCGCCAAAGGCGCAAATGCAGCCTGCAAAGCAGGCGTATCTCAGTTCAAAATTCTATTTCACTTAAAATTTTGGCCTGAGATTGAATCAAAGGGGGAATGAATGATGTGCCGGATCGGGGCTATCAAGAGCAAGAATCCCGTGCAGCCGTCCATGGCGCTCCGTCTCATGCTGCCGCAGCAGGAGGGTCATGACAATTCGGGATTCGCAATGGTGATGCAGGATCTTTACGGGGTATTCGGGCTATACAAGGACAAGCCGCTACTTTCCATGGCCTGCACGCAGCAGGGCGGACATCTTGTCGAAGAATATATGGACGCCCACCGCTTCGTGAAGATGTCGGAGTGGCTGCCCGTGCCGGACAAGCGTAAGGGGCTGAACATCCAGACGATGCCCTATTATATCTTCCGTACCTACGATTACCCGGAATACGTGACGGATCCGGACGAGCGGGAGGCGCTGCTCCTCGATACGCGGCTCGCGCTGCGCCAGATGCTTACGGAGACTGGACAGGGCTATATCTATTCGTTCTGGCCGGACGTGCTGACGCTGAAAGAGGTCGGCGACCCCATGGACATAGCCACCTATTTCCACCTTTGGGACGACAACGGCTGCCTCGTCGCGAAGAATATCATCGTGCAGAGCCGCCAGAATACGAATTACGAAATCATCCGCTACGCGGCGCACCCGTTCTTCCTGCAAGGCTACACGCTCTGCGCCAACGGCGAGAACACCTTCTACACGAAGAACAAAGAATTCCAGAGTTCTCTCTTCCGCGGCTATATCGGCTTCGAGTCGGACTCGCAGACATTTCTTTACACGCTCCATTACGTGCTGCATGAGCTGAAATGGCCGATTCCATATTACAAGCACGTGATCACGCCGCTACCTTTCTCGGAGATCGAGCATCGCGAGGACAAAGACGTATTGCTCTCCATCCGTCAATCGCTGGCGCATCTGGAAATCAACGGGCCGAATACGATCATCGCAGGGCTGCCCGACGGGCGCATGATGACCTGCTGCGACTCGAAGAAGCTGCGCCCGGTAGTGGTAGGCGGCGACGAAAACACCGTCGCGATCGCGTCCGAGGTATGCGGCATCAACGAAATACTGCCGGACCGCGACACGTCGAAGGATATCTACCCGGATGAGCGGGAGATCGTTGTGATCGACAACGACCTGGAGGTGAAGAGATGGAAACAGTAAAGGTGCAAGACGTCGCGGTGGACGATCTGCCGTGGACAATCGAATACCATTCAGAGCGCTGCACGCTTTGCGGAAGCTGTCTCGCAAGCTGCACCTTCGGCGCGATCAAGCCCGTGGTGCGGCGTCAGTCCGTGACGGTATCCGAGGGCAACCAACCGAAGCCGGCGCACCGCCAGATCGCGAGAACGATCATCGAGCAAGTGGCGAGCTTTGCCAACGCCTGCCGGGGCTGCGGCATGTGCGAGCGCGTCTGCCCGAACCATGCCATTCGCCCCGTGCGGAACCCGGACAACCGCCGCACGCTCCTTTCCCGCGACAGCGGCCCCATCAAGCGCGGCGGACGCACGAACCTGAACGCACAGCGCACGCTAGACAAGATCATCGTCGGGCGCATTTCCCAGATGACCGACCCGTCGCTGGACGCCCAGCGTCATACCTTCGATATGCGCGCGCCGCTGGGACGTGTGCTTTCGGCGCGGGAGCTGCCTTTCTCGATGACGGACGGGCATATCACGATGACGCATAAAGCGCCGCCCGTGCGCTGGATCTATCCGCTGATTTTCTCCGATATGTCCATCGGCGCGCTCTCGACCCGCGCATGGGAAGCCGTGGCGATGGCGACGGCTTACCTCAACGAGCGCTGCAACATTCCAATCCGCATGAGCTCCGGCGAGGGCGGTATGCCCGTGAAGCTCCTGGAATCGGAGCACCTGAAATATTTCATCATCCAGATCGCCTCCGGCCATTTCGGCTGGAACCGTATCGTGAAAGCGCTGCCGCGCATGAAGGTCGACCCCGCCGCTATATTGATCAAGATCGGTCAGGGCGCAAAACCGGGCGACGGCGGGCTTCTGCAGGCGGAGAAAGTCGCGCCCCACGTGCAGGCCATCCGCGGCGTGCCGAAGGCGACGCTCTCCTCGCCGCCGAATCATCAGGGTCTTTATTCCATCGAGGAATCCGTGCAGAAGATGCACCTTTCGCTGAACGCGGCCTTCGGTTTCCGCGTGCCGGTAGCCATCAAGTGCGCGGCATCCTCGACCTCCGTTTCCGTTTACAACAATCTGCTCCGCGATCCGTACAAGATCTGCGGCGGCCTCTTCCTCGACGGCATCCAGGGCGGCACGGGCGCGGCCAACGAAGTGTCCCTCGACCATACGGGCCATCCGATCGTGTCGAAGATTCGCGACTGCTATCTCGCGGCTGTGCGGCAGGGACTGCAGGGACAGATTCCGCTGTACGGCGGCGGCGGCATCGGTCTGACGGGAAACGCGGCCGCCGACGCCTTCAAGATGATCTGCCTCGGCGCCAACGGCGTTTTCTGCGGCAAGATCTTGATCCAGCTCTTAGGCTGCGTCGGCAACGAGCACGGGCGCTGCAATTCCTGCAATACGGGCAAGTGCCCGACGGGCATCTGCACGCAGGATCCGCGCCTCGTCAAGCGACTCGACGTGGACCGCGGCGCGCAGAAGATCGTCGATTACGTGCTGGCCTTCGACTCTGAGATGAAAAAGCTGATGGCGCCTATCGGCAACTCGTCGCTGCCCGTGGGGCGGAGCGACGCGCTGGTCTCGACGGACAAGGCGATTGCGGACAAGCTGGGAATACAGTACGTATGTTGATAGTGTGGAGTGTGGAGAGTGAAGAGTGGAGATAAAAAAGGTAATATCTTCACTCTCCACTCTTAACTCTTCACTCTGCTTGTTTCACTTCTTTGCTTGTTAGAATATCGACAGGAGGATACCACCATGCTTAAAATAGACACCCTTACCGGCCATGAGCGCATGTCCACCCAAGACCTTTTGCTCGCGGTGGAAAAGGCGGTGCAGGAGGGCGAAACGGAGTTTGAGATTATCGCCTCGGGTCAGCACGACATCGGCGGGCCGCTATGGCACCCCGAAGGGAAAAAGCTCGTCTTCCATGTGACGAACCCCGGCCAGCGCGTCGGCTCCATGTGCCTCGACAACACGGAGATCGTCGTGGACGGGCCGGCCTCCGCCGACGTGGGCTGGCTGAACGTCGGCGGTCTTATCACCGTGCGCGGCGACGCGGGCGACACGGCGGGCCACTGCTCGGCAGGCGGCCGGATTTATATCGGCGGGCGCGGCGGTACGCGCACCGGTTCTCTGATGAAGCACGATCCGCTCTACGATGAGCCGGAGCTCTGGGTGCTCAAGAACGTCGGCAGCTTCTCTTTCGAGTTCATGGGCGGCGGACGCGCGGTAGTCTGCGGCTGGGACAGCGAGGGCTTTGATTCGGTGCTCGGCGAGCGCCCCTGCGTCGGCATGGTGGGCGGCGTCGTCTATGTGCGCGGCCCGATTTCCGACGATTATCCGGAAGACATCCGCTGCCTCGCCCTGGATAAAGACGACGTCGCTTTCCTTGAAAACGGCATGAAGAATTTCCTCGCCGCCATTGAAAAGCCGGAGCTCCTGGCGGAGCTTTCCGACTGGAGCGTCTGGAAGAAACTGCGCCCGCTGACCTTCGAGGAAAAGCAGCCGAAGCCGCTGCCGGACCTGGCGGCCTACCGGATGCAGGACTGGATCCGAGGCGGCTTGTTCAGCGACGTGGCGATGGACGACTTCACCGTGCTGAACACGGTGAATCGCGGCCTTTACCGCCTGCGCGTGCCGTCCTGGGACAATGCGAAATACGCCGCGCCCTGTGAATTCTCCTGTCCGACGGGTATCCCCACCCAGCGCCGCCTTGCGCTCCTGCGGGACGGAAAGGTGGAGGAAGCGCTGCGCCTCGTGCTGGAATATACGCCGTTCCCCGGCTCCGTCTGCGGAACGCTTTGCCCGAATCCCTGCATGGAGGGCTGCACCCGCAGCACCATCGACGAAGCAATCCAGATCGGCGCGCTGGGCTTCAAGTCCGCCTATACAAACGTCGACCCGCCGGCGGAGCGCACAGGAAAATCCGTCGCCATTATCGGCGGCGGCGTTGCGGGACTTTCCGCAGCTTGGCAGCTTGCCCGGCGCGGCCATACGGTCACGGTTTATGACGACGCGGCGGAAATCGGCGGCAAGCTGGCGCAGGTCATTCCCCGCGCACGAATGCCCCACCAGCTTTTGGAATTGGAACTGAAGCGCATCGAGGGCGTCGGCGTGAAGTTCGTCACCTCCTGCCGCGTGGACCGCGATAAATTCGACCAGCTCCGCAAAGAAAACGACGCCGTGCTGGTGGCTACGGGCGGACACAAGCCGCGCTTCTTCCCATGGGAAGGCACGGAGCTTTTGACCATGGGCCTCGACTATCTGAAAGCCATCAATCGCGGCGAGAAGCCGCCCACGGGCAAGACCGTCCTCGTCATCGGCGGCGGCAATTCCGGCATGGACGTGGCCACCAGCGCCTACGAGCAAGGAGCGGAAAACGTCATCGTCGTGGACGTGATGAAACCCGCCGCGTTCCAGAAGGAAATCGACCGCCTCGAAGCCTTCGGCGGCAAAATCGTCTGGCCCTTCGTGACGAAGAAAATCGCGACGGAAGGCGTCTATTCCGACGACGGCCGCTTCATCGCTGCGGATCAGGTCATCGTCTCCATCGGCGAGGCGCCGATTCTCGACTACCTGCCCGACGATCCTTCGATTCAAAAATTCCGGGGCGACTGGCTCGTGCCTTCGCTGGAAAAGATGATCCTGCCCGGCGTCTTCGCGGCGGGCGACGTAACGAAGCCGGGACGGCTGACCGACGCCATCGGCGACGCGCGGCGCACTGCCGTCGCCATCGACCAGTACCTGCGCGGCGAAAAGATCACGCCCGTCCTCACGAAGGAACGGATTCCCGCCGAGCGTCTCTCGAAGGCCTACTTCGAGAAGTGCCACCACTGCGACCTGCCGGATGCAGGTGAGGAACACACGCGCTGCGTCTCCTGCGGCACCTGCCGCGACTGCCGCATGTGCGTCAATTCCTGCCCGGAGAAGGCAATCACGCGTATCGACGACGAAAACGGCGGCTGGGAATACGTCTCCGACCCGACGAAGTGCATCGGCTGCGGCATCTGCGCGGGCGTCTGCCCCTGCGGCATCTGGAGCCTGAAAGACAACCCCGAGCCGATCGAGATGTACCGCACCTATGAGAAGAGCGGCGCGTGAAGCGTGGCGTTCTGATAAAAATATTGTATTTTTTAAGAAGCAAGGTAGAGCATAAACGAATTTTGTGTTATAAAAGTATCGTAAGAGAAAGGGGGCTGGAGACGTGAACGACATACGCGCGCTTTGCCGCGCCCATACGGACATTTCGGGACGGCAGGCGGAGCTTTTGAAAAATATCGGCGAAGGTCTTCCCTTCATCGCAGACCTTGCGCAGGCTCAAGCGAGCCTCTACGCTCCAACCCGGGACGGCAATCATCTGCTTGTCTTGGCGCAGACCCGCTCCCATACCATGGTGCAGCCCCTGCGGTTGGCCTCCGTCGGCTCCTTCGTGCCGAGGGAAACGGAGCCGCTGATCGTCCAGACCCTGACCGACGGACAGCCGCTGGTGGGCCTTCGCGGGGACCTCATCAACGCCGACGCCCTCGAAATGCACACCTACGGCATCCACGACGGCAACGACGCCATCGCCGTCGTCAGCCTTGAAGTTCCCGCCGGACAGCTGCGGGATCGCGGCAGCCAATGCCTGGTGGAAACGGCGCGCATGATCTTGCAGAACTCCCGGAACGCGCTCGACCCGAACGCCTATCGGAGCATCTCGCCGCGGGACGGCATCCTGATCGCCGACGCCTACGACCGGATCATTTATGCCAACGCCGCCGCTCAGCACATTTTCCGCGTGCTCGGCGTCGGCTCGCTCCTCGGCGTACGGCTCGACGCGCCGGAACTCATCCGCCATATCACGCGGGAAACGATTACGCCGGAGCGCCCGACGGAAAAGGAAATCGAGGCCGGCGGCCTCACGCTGCTCCGACGCGACCTTCCGATTCTCGCGGGCGGAAAGCTTTTGCGCCGCGTAGTCGTGGTGGAGGACGTCACCGCCCTCCGGCAAAAGGAAAAAGAGCTGGCCCTGCAGGAAACCGTAATCCGGGAAATCCATCACCGGGTCAAGAACAATTTGCAGACCATCGCGAGCCTGCTCCGCTTGCAGGCCCGCCGTGCGCCGGAAACGGCGGTGAAAGACGCCTTGGGGGAAAGCGTGAACCGCATACAGGGCATCGCCGCGCTCCATCGGCTGCTCTCCCGCGAAGGCACCCGCCCCGTCTGTCTCCACGCGCTGGCCGAAGAAATCCTCGACCTGCTCTCGGCCTCGGCCCTCGCGCCGGATTTTCGGCTGGAACGGCAGTTCACCGGCGACGACCTCCCGATTCCTCAAAGCCGCTGCACCAACCTTGCGCTGGTGCTCAACGAGCTTTTGCTGAACGCCATCGGGCACGCGTTCCCGGAACGCAGCGCCGGAAAGATCTGCCTTGACGTCCGCACAGAGGAAGAGAATATCATCCTCACCCTCCGCGACGACGGCGTCGGCCTGCCGGAGGACTTCCGGCCGGAGACGTCGAAATCCCTCGGACTTCATATTGTACGGACGATCGTAGCGGACGATCTTGGCGGCCAAATCTCCTTTGAAAACGACAACGGCACGCGGACGACAATCACGCTGCCGCGAAACAATCTGATTGGGGAGGCGGAAGCATGAAGCCTTTGAAAATCGTGATTGCCGACGACGAATCGGTCATCCGCATGGATTTGAAGGAAATCTTGCAGGAGGCGGGCCACGAGGTCGTCGGCGAGACGGCGAACGGCCGCCGCGCTGTGGCCATCGTGCGGGAAACAAGCCCCGACCTCGTCATCATGGATATCAAGATGCCGGACATGGACGGCGTCGAGGCGGCGCGATTGATCGCGGCGGACCACTTGGCGCCGGTGCTGCTCTTGACGGCTTTCGACGACGCTGAGCTGATTGAGCGGGCGAAAGACGCCGGGGTACTCGCCTACCTCGTCAAGCCCGTCGAGGAAAAGAATCTCTTCCCGGCGATGGAGATCGCCCTTTCCCGTTGGCAGGAAATGCAGTCGCTGGAGGAAGAGCTTTTCGCCATGCGGGATTCGTTGGAAACGCGAAAACTCCTGGACCGCGCGAAAGGAATCCTGATGCAGGCGCATAATATCAGCGAGGCCGAAGCGTACCGGCGCATGCAGCGCTACAGCATGGAAAAACGGCTCTCGCTCAAAGAAGTGGCCTCCGCCGTAGTAAAAGCAGGAAGCAAAAGAAAGAAATAGGCAAGAATCGCCCCGTCGAAAGGAAACTTCGGCGAGGCGATTCTTTGTTTTCTCTTTAGCGAAAGGGTTTTATATTGGCTTATACGACTGTTTTACTTATACGTCGTAATATTGTTTTGGCGGGGCTTCGCCCCTCCAAACCTCCCCACAAAGGGGACTACGTCCCCTTCTGAATCCCCTGAAAGGCCCTGCGGAGCCGAAGATGCCGCGGTAAAAGCTCAGAACAACTTATCAGGATGTTTATCCCGCGATAAAGTCCTTGACAACTTATACGTTAGCCATGTTTGTAAATTTGAATTGCATTGAAGCATAAATCAACTTAACCCCGTAAAATGGGCTAAAGTTCAAGTCGCCGTAAAATACAACGCGGGATAAATAAGCCTCCACTTCATGAGGATGCTTGACCGCGGAATCCTGGCCCCGCAGGGCCCTAAGGGAGGATGCAAAGGGAGGAACGCCCTTTGCAGGGTCGCAGGGGTAGCGCCCCTGCAAGAAATCTCACGACGATAAAAGAAGTAAAGTTGCCGCCAAAACCTTTTATGATACATTTTTGAAGAAAGAAAAATATGCGCGCCCTGTTGCAGGAAAAACGACAAGTAATATAAAATGGTACTGGCAAAAACAACAAGGTCGGTGAATGACAATGAAGCGATTTCTACGGAAATTTGCCAAAAGCGGGATTGCCGCATTGGCCTGCGCCGGCATGCTCCTGTCGGCTTCGGCCGTCTCTGCGGAAGGGCGCATAAAATGGTGGCAAACGACCGCCGTCTATCAGATCTATCCGAAAAGCTTTTCCGATACCACGGGCAACGGTGTCGGGGATATTCCCGGCATAATCCGTCATTTGGACCACATCAGGAGCCTCGGCGCGGGAGCGATCTGGCTCACGCCCGTCTATTCGTCCCCGATGGTGGACAACGGCTACGACATTTCAGATTACACGGATATCGACCCCGCTTACGGAACGATGGAAGATTTCGACCGGCTTGTGGAGGAAGCGCAAAAGAGGAACATCCGCATCGTCATGGATCTCGTGTTCAACCACAGTTCCGACAATAACTTATGGTTCCAGGAGTCAAAACAAAACCGCACGAACCCGAAAGCAGACTGGTACATCTGGCGGGACGCGAAGCCGGACGGCAGCGCCCCCACTAACTGGCGCAGCATTTTCGGCGGCAGCGCGTGGACGTGGTGCGCGGAGCGCGGCCAGTACTACCTGCACACCTTCGCGCCCCAGCAGCCCGACCTGAACTGGGAAAATCCGGAAGTGCGGCGGGCGCTCTACGACGCGGCGCTCTTTTGGCTGGACAAGGGCGTCGGCGGCTTTCGCATCGACGCCATCCCCTACATTAAAAAGCCGGCTTTCCGGGACGGCCCGCCGGACGGCGCCGACGGCCTGGTAAGCATTCATGCCATGACGGCCAACACGCCGGGTATCCTCGATTTCCTCCATGAATTCAAGAACGAGGTCTTCGCAGGGCGGGACATCTTCACCGTCGGCGAGGCCAACGGCGTACAGCCAAAGGACCTCCCCCGTTGGGTGGGTGAAAACGGCGTTTTCGACATGGTATTTGAGTTCAGCCACATGAACCTCGCCCTGAAAAACGGCGAAACCTGGTGCCATCCCACGCCATGGAAGCTGACGGAGCTGAAAGCCGCCCTGAACGCCACGCAGGAAGCCACAAAAGAAAACGGCTGGTGCCCGGTCTTCTTCGAGAACCACGACCAGCCCCGGTGCGTCAATCATTTCTTCCCGGAGGGCGCGGACAGGGAAAAGGCCGCGAAAGCCATGGCGACCGTCCTGCTCACGCTGCGGGGCACGCCTTTCATCTACGAGGGGCAGGAACTGGGCTTCTCCAACGTGGCGTGGCCCTCCATCATGGACTACGACGATATTTCCTCCCGCGGGCAGTATGAGATTGCTTTGAAAGACGGCTTCTCCCCCACAGAAGCGATGAAATTCGTGCATTTCTTCAGCCGCGACAACGCCCGCACTCCCATGCAGTGGGACGACAGCCCCAACGCGGGCTTTACCACGGGAAAGCCCTGGCTGCCGGTGCATGACGACTATGCCCTGCAAAACGCCGAAGCGGAAGCGCGGGACGATCACTCCGTTTTCGCATGGTACCGGCGACTCGTCGAATTCCGGCGCAGCCATCCGGCTTTGCGGGCAGGCGGCTACGAGGAGCTTCTGCCCGAGAACGAGCAGATATTTGCATTTCTCCGCACGGTGGGCAGCCACCAGATTCTCACCCTCGTGAACTTCTCCCTGGAGGAAGCGTCCATCCCCGAAGAGATCATCGCCGGAAGAAAGCTCGTCATGGACAGCGAAGAGAACGGGCAGAAAACAGTCCTCCAACCGTTGGAGGCGCGTATTTACGAAATTGCCAAGCAAGAAGGAAGCAACCGATGAACATTGAACAAATCCTTGCAAAAGCCCCCATCGTGGCACAGATTCGCGAAGCTCAGGAGGTCGCCTGGGTAAATCCCGGCGTATGCCCCTTTGACGAAATCAAAGAAGCCCTGCCCTTGACGGCGGCGGATATCGACGATGCGGAGGCGCGGCTGGCCCGGTTCGCGCCCTTCATCGCCGGGAAATTTTCGGAAACCACGCCGCTGCACGGGATAATCGAATCCCCTTTGTCCGACGCCGGCAAGATGAAGGACTTCCTGAACGAGTCTTACGGCGCCAACCTCACGGGGCGTCTGCTGCTGAAGCAGGACAGCCATTTGGCCGTCTCCGGCTCCGTCAAGGCGCGGGGCGGCATCTACGAAGTGCTGAAGCACACGGAGGACTTGGCCTTGAAGAACGGCCTGCTGCAAGACGACTATACCGTTCTCGATTCCGAGGCGGCCCGGGCCTTTTTCGGAAAATATGCGATCCACGTCGGTTCCACCGGCAACCTGGGCCTCAGCATCGGCATCATGGGCGCCGCCCTCGGCTACCGAACGACCGTACATATGTCGGCGGACGCGAAAGCGTGGAAGAAAAATCTCCTGCGGGAAAAGGGCGTCACGGTGGTGGAATACGCTTCCGACTACAGCCTCGCGGTGCAGGAGGGCAGGAAACTGGCGGCGGAAGACCCGTTCAGCTATTTCGTGGACGACGAGAACTCCACGGCGCTCTTCTTAGGCTATGCCGTGGCGGCGCGGCGCCTCAAGAAGCAGCTTGTTGAACAGGAAATCGCCGTGGACGCCGCCCATCCCCTGTTCGTATATCTCCCCTGCGGCGTGGGCGGCGCGCCTGGCGGCCTCGCCTTCGGCCTGAAGCACGAGTTCGGCGACCACGTCTTCTGCTTCTTCGTAGAGCCGACGCAGGCGCCCTGCATGCTCCTCGGCATGGCGACGGGGCTTCACAACGAGATCTGCGTCCAGGACGTGGGACTGACGGGAAGGACGACGGCGGACGGTCTCGCCGTGGGGCGCCCTTCCAAATTCGTAGGAAAAACGGTGGAGAAATTCGTCTCCGGCATTTTTACCGTGAGCGACGAAAACCTCCACGCCTATCTGCGGGGACTGCTGAAAACCGAGGGCGTCTTCATCGAGCCGTCGGCCTGTGCCGCCTTCCAGGGCGCCGTGAAGCTGCGCGAGACGGGACGCTTCCTTGCGGAAAACGGACTGACAGAGGAACGGCTCCGCACGGCCTGTCACATCGCCTGGGCTACCGGCGGCAGCATGGTGCCGAAAGACGAGCAGGAAGCCGCGATAAAGGCGTTCCTCTCCTAATTAGCGGCCATTCCCCTATGAAAGACAACGCGATACGCATCGTCAAAGACGCACATAAAAACGGCTCGCCGGAATCCTCCGGCGAGCCGTTTCCTTATTTGTTCGGCTGTAATAAGTCCACCCCGCAGCAGGGCAAAAATACGACTTCGTTCCATCTCTCTATATCGGCAAGCGCCGCCTTTTTCACGAAGCCGTTGGGAAACGTCAACTCCCCGGGCAGCGCGTCCCGATGCTTTTCCACGGCTTCCCGCGCGGACAGCAGCAGCTCGTGCAGCGGCACATGCAGAGGGAGCCGCCCGCCCTGCTTTGCCAGGGAAAGCCTTGTCAGATACAGGACCGCTAAATAGACGTCCGCCGCCGTCCCCGAAAGCAGAGCCGACATCCCTTCCGACAGCGCATTTTCGACGCCGTCCGTCTCCTTCGCGGCGTCATAAATCTCCTGAAGCGCCTTCCAGGTATCCGTCGGGGCGTCTTCCCCCGCGAAGTCGGACTGCGGAAACTTGCGGTAGCTTCCGTCGCCGCGCAGGAACGACTCGACTTCGCCGCGCGCCATCGCTTCCCGGAAGCCCCCTTTTTTCCCGTCCGCCATTTATTCTTCCTGCAGCCGCGTCACTATGATGCGCGCCTTCGGAATAAGGTCGGAGACGGCTTCGGGAACGCCGCCCGACGTGTAGCCGCCGGGCACCCACCAGGAATTCGCCCCGGCTTCATTCCCCGACGGAATCCGGATATGGAGATCCGCCACGTCGATGACGTCGATGCGCACAAGCCCGCCGTGTCCCTGGAAATAGCCCGGCTCAAACCCGAGCGCCTGCTCATAGACGGAAATCTTCCCCTTGCCCGCCTTGGCGATTTCATCGCAAACGGATTTCGGCATGACAAAGCAGGAATTGTCCTCCCTGCCGATGGACTTTCGCGCCAGCACATACATGACGTAGTTGTCCAGCCCCATCACGAAGGAAACCCCGTCACAAAATTGGCTTAAATGGCGCTTCATGTATTTCTTATCGAGATACGTTGCCGGATCGGGGCGTTCCCCTTTGGGAATCGCCAAAATTGCTTGGATCTGATCCGCCGTCAGAGGCGCCTTGCCCATCCATTTCCATTCGCAGGAAAGCGCTTTCCCGTCGCCGGCAGCGTTCTCCGCCGAGGCTTTTTCCGCAAAAGCGGGATTGCCCGCGCTCAAAAGCAGCACTACTGTAAACAGGAACCACACTCCTGCCGCGCTTAACCATTGTTTCAGCCGATTTGCCTTTCCCGGAAGCTCACTCATTTTTGCCGTCTTTGCCACACTAAGCCCTCCTTTGGATTTGTATGCTTCAAATATTGTCCCACAGCGGAAGACGGATTGTCAAGGAACAGCTTTCGGCAGAGAATTTTCATCGTATCGCAAACATGGTAAACTAAAAGCGAATTTGACAAAAGACGCGGAAAACCGCGAAGTCATTTTCAAGGGGCTGGAACAGTCGTATTTTTATGAGGCATGAAGATAATACAATAAGTCATGCATGGACAACCCATCAGCCATGTGCTATACTTTCGATATTCAAATAACGGCAACGAAGCCTTGACGCATCGCAACCATTCCGGTTCGGCGCGTCAAGGCTTTTTTGTATAGCGATAAAGGAGCGTTGACTATGGAACTTTTCGACATCATCGGGCCCGTCATGGTCGGGCCGTCCAGTTCCCATACGGCGGGCGCCGTCCGCATCGGATATGTGGCGAGGCGCCTTTTGGATGAGAAGCCCAAAGAAGCCAAGATACTTTTGTACGGCTCTTTCCTATCCACCGGCCAGGGCCACGGGACGGACAAGGCGCTGGTCGCGGGTCTATTGGGCATGAAGCCGGACGATTACAAGATTGCCGACAGTCTGGAAATCGCAAAGCGGGAAAACATCCATATTGAATTTGGGGAAGCGAAGCTGCCGGACGCCCATCCCAATACGACGGAGCTGATATTGACCGGAGAGAGCGGCGCGGTTCTTGACGTCGTAGGGGAATCCGTGGGCGGCGGAAAAATCAATATCGCCAAAATCGACGGCATCGATACGAATTTTTCCGGCGAATGCCCGACGCTGATCGTGCATAATCTCGACCAGCCGGGGCATGTCTCCGAAGTGACCTCCATGCTGGCGCACAAGTCGGTAAACATCGCTTCCATGCAGCTTTACCGTTCCCATCGGGGCGGACGGGCCGTCATGGTCGTCGAATGCGATCAGGAAATTCCGCGGGACGGGATCGACTGGCTTTCCCACGTCGAGGGCGTAATCAAGGTGACGTATTTCGAGGGGGCGTTTTGACAGATGTATAGTTCTATCGCCGATATCCTGGAGCAATCCGAGAAAAACAAAAAAGAATTTTGGGAAGTCGTCATGGAAGCGGACATGGAAAGCAGGGATGTGAGCCGGGAGGCGTCGAGGCAGAAAATGAAGCGAATGCTCGATGTGATGAAAGACGCCGACCGGTCATACGAAGGAAACAGGAAATCCGCCAGCGGCCTGAGCGGCGGCGACGGAAAACTGTTGGAAGACTATAACCAAACGGGGAAAAATCTGTGCGGTCCGTTTCTGGGAAAAGCCATGGAACGAGCTGTTAAGATGGGCGAATCCAACGCCTGCATGAAACGAATCGTGGCGGCTCCGACGGCGGGCTCCTGCGGCGTGATCCCCGCAGTGCTTCTGAGCTATGAGGAATACCGCAAGCCTTCGGAAGACGACCTTATCAACGCTCTATACGTCGCAGCGGGCATCGGAAAAGTCATCGGGGAAAATGCAAGCATTTCCGGCGCGTTTGGCGGCTGCCAGGCGGAAATCGGAACGGCTTCGGCCATGGCGGCTGGGGCGCTCGCCTATTTGCAGGGAGGGAATAACGCGGCGATTGCCAACGCGGCGGCGCTGGCGCTGAAAAACATGCTGGGGCTGGCTTGCGATCCGGTGGGCGGGCTGGTGGAAGTGCCCTGCGTAAAGCGGAACTCCCACGGCGCGGTGAATGCGGCGGCGTCCGCACAACTTGCGCTGGCCGGCATCAAAAGCGCGATCTCGCCGGACGACGTCATCGACAGCATGCGCCGCATCGGCAGCGAGATGCCCGCGTCGCTGAAGGAAACAGGCACCGGCGGACTCGCGACGTCTGAGTCCGCAAAACAGCTCTGCGATTGCATCCATCGGAACTGAGCGTAAGCCGCCGAAACGCGAATCCGGCCGGCCGATTTCGCTTGCGAATATAGTATGATAATCATGTATACATCCCAACCCCCTTGACAATCTCCCAAAAACGCGTTATCTTTAGCACATGATTTTTCCGTCGCCCGGGCGGCGGGGAATGACACAGGGCAAAACGGACACAGGCGTCCGGCGTGAAGGAGACTTCTGCCGGGCGCTTTTCGTTTTTCCCGCAAGGAACTGTGCGAAAATAACTGCTGCATAACGCGCAGGCTAAATTCGTCATAGCAAGACGGAGGAGCGAGTCATAGCGGTGCTATGGCGAGCGACGACAACGAAGCTATGGCGGATTTAGACAAGCGGAATGTAGTAGTTATTGATGCAAAGTTCCTAAGCTCCTGCGCGAACCGGTCGCGCAGAGAGCGGATTGAAGGAAGGGTGAGAAATATGAAACGGAATTTGCGATGTACGGCTTTCGCGTCGACGGTCGGCGCTTGGCTTTTGGGGCTTCCGGGGATTGCGTTGGCGGCGGATAACGCGCCTGCGCGGTACGCGGCGGCGGATACGATCTGGGTGCTTTTAGGCGCGGCTTTGGTGTTCTTCATGCAGCCGGGCTTCGCGATGGTGGAGACAGGCCTGACCCGCGCGAAAAACGCGGGCAATATCGTCATGAAGAACGTGATGGACCTCTGCCTCGGCACGATCGCGTTCTGGGTGGTCGGCTTCGGGCTGATGTTCGGCACGGACGTCGGCGGATTTATCGGAATACCGGATTTTTTCATTTCGGGTTGGGACGTCGGCAGCGACGCGGGTTACCCGAAAGCGGCATTTATTATTTTCCAGACGGTGTTCTGCGCGACGTCGGCGACGATCGTTTCCGGCGCGATGGCGGAGCGCACGAAGTTCTCGACTTACTGCGTTTACAGCCTCGCCATCAGCCTCTTGATTTACCCGGTGTCCGGTCACTGGATCTGGGGCGGCGGCTGGCTCTCGGAGCTGGGCTTCCATGACTTCGCAGGCTCGACGGCGGTGCACATGGTCGGTGGCGTCTGCGCGCTAATCGGAGCGAAAATGCTCGGCGCTCGTATCGGTAAATACGACAAGGACGGCACGGTGAACGCGATTCCCGGCCACAGCCTGACGCTGGCGGCCCTCGGCGTGTTCATCCTCTGGTTCGCATGGTTCGGCTTCAACGGTTGCTCGACGGTCTCGATGACAGGCGACGAAACGCTGGAGACGGCAAGCCTGATTTTCGTCACCACCAACATGGCGACGGCGGCGGCGACCACGACGACCATGCTGCTGACCTGGCTTCGCTATGGCAAGCCGGACGTCTCGATGACGCTGAACGGCTCACTGGCGGGCCTCGTGGCAATCACGGCGGGCTGCGACGTGGTCAGCGTCGCAGGCTCCTTCGCCATCGGCGTAATCGCTGGCGCCGTGGTCGTCTTCGCAGTGGAGTTCATCGACCAGAAGCTCAAAATCGACGACCCGGTGGGCGCGTCTGCAGTGCACGGCGTATGCGGCGCGCTGGGAACCATCCTGACGGGACTGTTCGCAGTCAAGGATGGACTTCTCTACACGGGCAAAACGGATTTCTTCTTCGTTCAGGTGCTCGGCGTCGTGAGCGTCGTGATATTCGTTTCCGTTATGATAACAATCGTTTTCTCTGTGCTCAAAGCGACGATGGGTCTTCGCGTGACGGCGAAGGAAGAAATCATCGGCCTCGACTACGAGGAGCATGGTCTCGCCTCGGCCTACGCCGACTTCATGCCGACACCTGAAACGCCGGGTACGACTGCAGCGCCTGCGCCTGTCGGGCAGGCAGCGCCGCCCGCACCCGTTGCCATCCGCACGTCGGACGGCCGCGCACTGACCCGCGTTTCCATCGTCACCTCACGGGAACGCTTCGACGTACTCAAGGCGGAGCTCGAAAAGCTCAACATCACGGGCATGACGGTCACGCAGGTGCTCGGTTACGGCCTGCAGAAGGGCCATTCGATGTACCGCGGCGCGCACGTCGCCTCGCGGCTGCTGCCGAAGCTCCAAGTCGACCTCGTGGTGTCGGCCATTCCGCCGCGCGATATCATCGAAGCTGCGAAGCGCGCCCTCTATACGGGCCACTACGGCGACGGCAAGATTTTCGTCTCCACGGTGGACAACGTCATCAAGATCCGCACGGGCGAAGAAGGCTTCGACGCGCTGCAGGATAAAGAAATCGCATAAAACGGTTCGCTCCTTCGCTGTTCTCTCAGAGCAGCGAAAGCAAAACGCCGGACGGTACTGCCATTCCGTCCGGCGCTTTTTTGTCTGTTGTTCTGTTTTATTATTCTGTTATCAATCGCTATTATATATTCGATAACACATTTTTCAAGAAGTCCGCATACCGGGCTTTTTCCTCGCCCTTGCTGTTTTTGACGGCCCATCGCAGAACCGCCACGTTCTTCTCATAGTTCGGCGCTTCCGGGGACAGCGGCAGCTCGCCGCTGACGAAGCGGTCGGCCACCTGGAACCGGACCTTGTTCAGGAGCTTTTGCACCGTCGCGGGACCCATGTGGAACTCTTTCGCGATATCGCGGATGGGTTTTCCGCCATACACATGATAGACGAAAATCTCCTGCCCTTCCCGATTGGGATCGTATTTTGCCGGACGCCCCGGCGTCTTTTCCGCCGACCAATGCTTGAGCGCCATGCGGATTGCCTCGATGCCCGCCTTGTCGATCGGCATCTCGTGCAGCTCTTCCATCCGATTCTTGTCATGGTCCAGCGACACGCTCTCCAGGATGCGCCACTGCTCTTCCTCTAACGCCAGAAGCAGCAGATAGCCTTTACGGTCGTCCCTGCTCAGAACGTAAATCGTTTCAAAATCCACGATGCGCCGCGCCAACCGCTTGCGCGCCATCATTTCCGCGCCGTCCAGTTCCAGCTTTATCGAACTCATAATTCACGCTCCCATCTGTTTTTATAATCATCATAAATAATGATACGCGTTTTTTTGCGGAAACGCAAGCGGTTTTCTTCGACGCAAAAACGGCAAAAAAATATGCGGTAAGAACGCACGCAGTTCTTACCGCAATTTTAGATTGCTCACTCCGGGAAGAATTCCCGCAGGACTTCCTTCGGCTCCGGCTCGCCAAGGAACGAACCGATCAGGAACAGGACCAGCGACAGGGAAATGCCGATGGTGATCTGGTGCAGGCCCATGATTTTGAAACCGAGCCCTTGCGTGAGACAGTAGACGACGGTGCCGCCGCCCATGGAGAGGAACGCTCCGAGCCGGTTCGCCCGCCGCCAAAAGAGCCCCAGCAGCAGCGTCCAAAAAAATGCCGTTTCCAACCCGCCAAAGGCGAACATATTGATGAGCCAGATGAGGCTCGGCGGCGTCAGCGCGATCAGGAACACCGCCGCGCCGAGGATGGCCGTCACCGCCATGCTGAGACGGCGGAGCGCCGCGTCGGAGGTCGTTTTCCCCTGCTTCCCCCGATAATGCAGATAGACGTCCTTGACGATGGCGGAGGAACCGACGAGCAATAGGCTCGAGATTGTCGAGATGGAAGCCGCGATGGGTCCGACGATGGCAAGACCGATAAGTGACGGCGGCATGACGGCGGCAATCGTGGACGGGATAATGTTGTCCACGCCGCCGTAGCTTGCCACAGGGCCGGTCAGCACGCCGTGGGCCAGGATGCCCGTGAAGTTGACGCCGATATTCATGAACCCGACGACGACGGTGCCGATGATCATCGCGCGGTGAAGCCCTTTCGTGTCGCGGTAGCTGATGCCCCGCACCACAGACTGGGGCAGCGCGATGGTGCAAATGCCCACGAGAATCCACTGGGTCAGATAAAGGCCCGCAGGCATGTTGCCGCCGGAAAACGGCTCCAGCATTTTCGGCTCGTTCGCCGCGATATGGTCCATGATCGCCCCGTAGCCGCCGCCCGCTTCCAGCACATAGAAGAAGAGCAGCACGATGCCGATCATCATCATGATCGCGCAGAGAGCGTCGGTGATGGCCACCGCCCGAAAGCCGCCGATGGTGGTATAGACGACCACCGCGAGGCCGAACAGCAAAAGTCCCAATTCATAGCTGTATCCGGTCACGGCAGCAAAGAGCTTCGCGCCGCCGACAAACTGCGCCGTCATCGTCGCGCAGAAAAACAACACGATGATAAAAGCCGCCGTCGCCGCCAGCGCGTCGGAGCGGAAACGCCGCCGCAGGATGTCCACCACCGTAACCGCGCCGAACTTCCGCGCAAGGAGCGCCACGCGCTTTCCGAAGATACCCAACACTAAGAAGACCGCCGTGACCTGCACCACGGCCATGTAAATCCAGCCGAAGCCGACGCTCCACGCCATGCCAGGACCGCCGACAAAGGAGCTGACGGAGCTGTACGTCGCCACCGTGGTCATGGCCAGGACGAAGCCGCCGAGATCACGGTTCCCGACGAAATACTGCCGGAGGAAACCGCCCTCTCCCGTTCGCGCCTGCCAGCGCACGAAGAAACTGACGCCGAGCATCAGTGCCATGAAAAGCGCCAGCGGCAGAAGCGCCTCGGGGCGTCCCGTCTCAATCATGACGTTCCTCCTCCAAGTCCATATCCCGGAACACGAATTTCGTCAGTACCCAAACCAGTACAATCGCGAAAATCCAGACGCCCACGGTGGACGCCGCCGCCCAAAGCGGAAGCCGGAAAATCGTCGCCGCGCTGCCCGCAAGCCCGAAGCCGGCGAACAGCCAGAAAACGATCAGGACCAGCAGCGCGATTCCCGTAGCCGCCGCCTCCCGGCACACCTGCCGATATTTTTCCTTTTCCGTCATATCCTCACCCCATACGCGAGATTTGGCTCCATCATACTATATATGCCGGCGCCGCACAAGTTATTTCCTTTTTACATACGGTTCCACCCGCATCGAATTTCCGTCGGTGCGAAAAACGATTGCCCCGTCTTTATCGGTGCGATAAGTTTCCGTGCCCGCCTCAGCCAACGCGTCCAGCGTTTCTTTCGCCGGATGGCCGAAACGATTGCCCGCCCCCACGTCGATGACCGCCCAGCGCGGCGCGACGGCGGAAAGAAAAGGCGCGGACGTCGAAGTCCTGGAGCCGTGGTGGCCGACCTTCAGCACCGTACTTTTCAGCGCTCCCGGCGTTTTCTCGAGAACGCGCGCCTCCTGTTCCTTTTCCAGATCGCCGGTGAAAAGGAACGACGCATTTCCGTAAGACACGCGGTAGACGTTGCTGGCCTCGTTTCCCGACCGACCGCCTTTTGACGAATCCGGTGCAAACAACACCTCGACGATCACGCCGTCCAGCGTGAACGTTGTTCCTTCCTCGGCAGCGACAAACGGCGTCGCCGCCATTTCCGCCGCGGTCAGTCCCAGCGACGCCCGATACGCGCCCTGCCCTTCCGCCGCCGTCAGCACGTGTCCGACGGGCAGACGCCGCAGGATGCCCGCCAGCCCCGCCGCGTGATCCTCGTGGGCATGGGTCAGGAACACCGCGTCCAAGGACGTAACGCCGTAATGAAGAAGATAAGGGACGTCCACGCGCCCGCCCACGTCGAAAACGCCGTCGCGCACGCCGCCCGCGTCAATCATGATGGCGCGCCCGCGTGGCGTCACGACGAGCGCCGCGTCCCCCTGCCCCACGTCGATGAAATGCACGGCCATTTCATCGGGACGCAGCGCGGCTCGGACGGCAGCCGCCAAAAGCAGCGCGCCGCAAACGGGAAGCATCCATCGCCAAGGCAATGCCCGCAGACGAAGGAAAACGGCGTGCCGCACTTCCTCCGTCTGCGCGATATAAAACAGCATCGCGTAATATATCGCCGCCGTACTCCACCCCATGCTCGGCAGATAGGCGCGGCTCATCGGCAGCGCGGCTAACGCCCGCGTCAATTCATAGGAAAGGCCGAGCAGCAGGCTGTCCATCGCGAACACGACGCGGGCAAGGAAAGGAAGCGCCAAGGCGAGAAGCCCCGCGAAAAGCGCCGCCGCCATCAAAAGCTCCAGGATCGGAACGACAATGAGATTCGCGACAAGCGACGAAAGGGAGACGGCGTGGAAATACCAGGCGCAAATCGGAATCGTCGCAAGCTGCGCGCCCAGCGTCAGCGCAAGCCCGTCCCGCAGCGCGCGGGGCAGCGGCGCAAAAAGGCCCCATGCCCGAAGGCGCGGGGAAAGGCAGAGCAAGCCCGCCGTCGCCGCAAAGGAAAGCTGGAAACTGACGTCAAAAAGGAGCAGCGGCGAAACGAGAATCATGGCGAACGCCGTCACGACGAGGATGCGCCGCCCGTCATACTCGCGCCCGGCCGCCAGCGCGAAAAAGGAAATCCCGCCCATGATCGCCGCGCGCACGGCGGGCGCGACGAAACCGGAAAGCGCCGCGTAACCGAACACCGAAAAGGCGACGAGCACGGCCGCGACACCGCGGCGAATCGAAAATGCCGACGCAAGCCAGGCGACCAACCCCGCCAAAAGCGTAATATGGGAGCCGGAAACGGACAGGATATGCACGAGCCCCGTGGCGGTAAACGCCTCGACCAGTTCCGGACGCAGGCCTTCGTATCCGCCGAACACCATAGCGAACACCGCCGCCGCGTCCGCCTCCGGCATCGCCTCGCGCATTTTCGCGCGGTAATGGGCGCGCACTTCATCGACGCTTCGTCGGAACCCGCCATCGCCCGGCGCAACCTCGACCCCCGCCTTGCCGGCGTGGAGTCGTGCCGTAACGCCCCGCGCCCGCATCAGCCGCTCCATATCGAGCATCCCGGGATTTTTGTAGCCGCGGATTTTCAGCACGCGTCCCCGCGCCGAAACGAAGTCGCCCGTCCGCGCCGTCACTTCGCTTTCGCTTTTCGCCGTAGCATAAATATGTATCCCGCCCGTCGCGTCCTCCTCGCCCGCGCGCCGGACGTCCACGAGATAGCGGACGCGCACGCCCTCCGCCGTCGGTGTGACTTGCGGCGCCTCGCGCAGCACGCCGGAAATATTCGCCGTTTTCCCGTCCCATCGGGAAATATCGTCTGAGGGGATCGGCAGCGCCGTCAGCGCACGCACCATTCCGAGCACAAAAAAGAGGAGCGCGCCCGCACCCCAAAGCCGCACGCTCCCCGTGAAAGAGAGGCGCACAGTCCAAAACAAAAGAACCGCCCCGACAAGAAGCAGCCCCCAAAACGCAAAAGACGAGGCGCTCTCCATAAACCGCCCCGCCGCCAAAACGCCAAGCACATACGAAAAAAGCAGCACGCAAAGATAAGAAAGCTGCTGCTGCCCGATTTTCACCTTATCGCCCCCTACGAAAAAATTCTTGCAAAAGATTTTACGATATGCTATAAATAACTTAGAAATGAGCGTTGCATCCTGGTCCGGTTCGGGACCGGGGTCGACAGCGCTCATTATTTTTTTGCCCGCAGAACTATATATGATGATCCATGCTTGATGATAACATCTGTTTGTCCATGCGCACGTTCTTTCAAGCTTTTAGTGATATAGCTTATGATTTTTTCCATTCTTAACCTGCAGGCAGAAAAATCCAGCACTATGCCGCCACGCTTCTCCATAATCTGCCCATATGCTTTTCGGATTCGCAAATCTATCGTCCCATATTTACTTGACGAAATTCCTTTTCTCTCCCACAACCGATCATTCCACAAATAATCCGCTGTCTTAACGCCTTGCCGTTGGCTTTCCTTGAGCAATATCAAATTCCCGCCAAAGGTCTTATACAGCCATCGTGCCGTTTCGATTTCATCCATGTGCGAACTGTGTTCATACCCGTCCTCAAACGCCAAAATCCCCTCCTCAGGATTGGCGTTATTTTTGTACTCTTCCGTCACGTCCGTTATTTGCGCCACTATATAATCCTTTCTTCATAGTTCCGCCTTTTCCCGTATCTTCGCCAGCTTTTCCTCGCCGATGCCGCGTATCTTCGCCAAATCTTCCACCGATTCAAACGGCCCGTGCTCGTTCCTGTACTCGACGATCCGTTTCGCCATAATCGGTCCGACGCCGGGAAGCTCGTCGAGCTTCTTTTCGTCCGCCGTGTTGATATGGATTTTCCCGTCCGTCTCCGCCAGATGCGCCGCGCTGCCGCCCGCGTCCGCGCGCTCCGGCACACGAATCTGCATACCGTCCTTCAGCGGCTGCGCGAGGTTCACGTTCGCAAGGTCGGCCTGCGGAAGGACGCCGCCGCAAGCTGCCAACGCCTGTTCCACCCGCTCCGTCCTTCGCATGGAGACAACCCCCGGCTTCATCACCGCGCCGCTGACATAGACGGTAACCGCCTGCTCCTCCTGTGAACGCACGCCCGCGTCCAGCGGCACCGCCTTCTCCGTGTCATGAAACAGCATCGCGCCCGCAAAAAGCACTGCCAGCGCGATCGCTGCCAGTGCAAGCATAGGCCGCCGAAATATCGGCATAATTTTGTCCTCCTTACAGCTTCAATTCTCGATTCCCTTGCGCGCCTCGATTCCCTTTCGGTAATAATGCTTGACCTCGCGCATTTCCGTCACGAGGTCCGCCCGTTCCATGAGCCAGTCCGGCGCGTTCCGTCCCGTCAGCACCAGCTCCGTTTCTTTCGGCGCTTCATCCAGCAGCCGCTCCACCCTTGCCCGATCCAACAGCCCGAAAAACATCGCGACGTTCACCTCGTCGAGAATCGCGAGGCCGTATTTGCCCGTTTTTATTTCCCGCGCCGCTTCGTCTAAACCCGCCGCGATCATTTCCACATAATCCTGCGGCGGCTTGCCCGGCTCGAAAACGACGACGCCGTCGCCCCATGCCGCACGCTCCTCCTCGGTCAGCATGCCTTCCTTCGCGACAAAAAAGGGCTTGCCCGTAGTCGAGAGCACGACCTGCGGTGCGAAGCCGCGCAGGACGTCCTGCTCGCTGTAGGCAAGCCCTTTCATGAACTGCATCATATAGACGCGCATGCCCGCGCCGACGGCGCGAATCAAGAGGCCGATCGCCGCCGTCGTCTTCCCTTTGCCCGCGCCCGTGTAGACCTGAAGCATTTTTTCGCCCCCGTTAATTCAAACTATGACATCTTGATGCAGCCGCACCCATTGCCGAGGAATCTTTTCGCCAGACAAGGAAGATGACGTGCCGGCGTAGTATCACTACGTCAAACGTCATCTGACACAGTATGGCGAAAAGAGAACCGGCAAGGGGTTATTTGAAATCCACGAATTCGTTAATCCTCGCTCCGCCCTTTGTCATCGGCTCGACGAAGCTCCGGTGGATATGCAGCACGATGACGCGGGGTCCGTCCGCGGCCAGCGCTTTGTCGAAAGCGTCCGCGAAATCGTCCGGCGTCGAGACTTCCTCCGCCTCGATGCCGAAGCTCTTGGCGTAGCCGACGAAATCCATCGGATAATCGAACTCGCAGGCCGTATAGCGCTCGTCGTAGAAGACTTTTTGCAGCTGGCGGATCATGCCGAGGCTGGTATTGTCCACGATCAGGGAAATCACCGGCAGGCCGAGCCGCGCAATCGTGTAATACTCGCTGCCCGTCATCTTGATGCCGCCGTCCCCTGCCACATGAATCACGCGCCGCTTCTTTCCGAAAGCGAGCTGCGCGCCCTCCGCCGCCGGAAGCCCGAAGCCCATCGTGCCGAACCCGCCCGAGGTCAGCCATGTGCGCGGCTCTTCGATATGGAGATGCAGCGCGCACCACATTTGATGCTGTCCCACGTCCGTCGCGAACGCGAAGGGCTTGCCCGCCGTCGCCCGCGCCACATGATGCAGCGCCCAGGGCAGCGTCAGCCGCGTCACGTTGTAATCGTATGCGTATTCCTCTCGCCAGCTTTCGATGCGCTCCCACCATGCGTCTAAATTCGTCATGGGCTTGCGCTTCATCAAAAGGTCGAGGATGGTTTTCATGTCGCCCGCCAGCCCGATGGAGCTGGCGATATTTTTGTCGATCTCCGCCGGATCGATGTCGATATGGATAAACTTCGTGTTCTTCGTATATTTGTCAAGATTTCCCGTCTGCCGGTCGGCGAAACGGCTCCCCACGGCAATAATCAGGTCCGCCGCCGCGATGGCATTGTTCGCCGCCTTCTTGCCGTGCATGCCCGCGAAGCCCAAAAGCTGCGGGTGCGAATAAGGCAGCGCGCCGATGCCCATCAGGGTTTCCGCCACTGGGAACCGGTATTTCTCGACGAATTTCTGGAATTCCTTCGACGCGTTGGCGGAAATGACGCCGCCGCCCGCAATGACCACAGGTCGCTTCGCGTGCAGCATCACGTCCTCGGCCTCCGCCGCGCAAATCAGAAAGTCCGCGTCCGGCTTGCGGTACGTCTTCTTTTTCGGTTCTTCCGGCGTGTAGTTCACTTCCGCCAAAAGCACGTTCCGCGGCACGTCGATCAGCACCGGGCCGGGCCGCCCTGCCCGCGCAATGGCGAACGCCTCCCGGACGGCGGGCACAAGCTGTTTCGGGTCCTTGATCTTGAAATTGTGCTTCGTGACGGGCATGGTCACGCCGACGATGTCCGTCTCCTGAAACGCGTCACGCCCTAAAAGCGCCGTATCCACCTGCCCGGTGATGGCCACCATCGGGATCGAATCCATGAAAGCCGTCGCGATGCCGGATACGAGATTCGTCGCGCCCGGTCCGGAGGTGGCGATGCAGACGCCGACCTTTCCGCTGGCGCGGGCGTAGCCGTCCGCCGCATGAGCCGCGTTCTGCTCGTGCGTCACCAGGATATTTTGGATACGCTTGTCGTCGCGAAGCGCATCGTACAAGGGCAATATCATGCCGCCCGGATAACCGAAGACGACTTCCGTCCCCTGCTCAGCCAAGCACTCGACAACCGCCTGTGCGCCTTTCATACTGCTTTCCCCTTTCCTGCCGATTACGAACGAATCGGCAGCCCGTCTTCATCCTCAAACTCGTTCCGGCATATCTTGACCAAATCGATAATCGTGCCGATGCCGAAAAGGCCGCCGGTCAAAAGAAACAGCACGCCGCCTTTCCAGCGCCCCACATAAAAGCGATGAAGCCCGGAAAGCCCAAGGAAGCCGATAATACAAAGGAACATCACCGTGTCGCGGCTATACCTCGAAACAAACGCCCTGGAGCATGCGGGGCAGATAGTCTCTCCGGGGAAAAGCTCCCGGCCGCAATTTGGACAAAACATAGTTATCCTCCCTAAACCTTAAATCATTTTCCCTCACAGCCGATCGAGAATCGCCTGCGTCATGCTTTCCGTGTTCGCCTTCTTGAAGCCCTCCGCCCAAAGATCGGGCGTGCGGTAGCCGTCCTCCAGCGCCTTCGAGCAGGCGTCCTCTACCGCCTTCGCCGCCGCTTCCTCTTTCAGCGAATAGCGGAGCAGCATCGCGGCGGAAAGAATCGTGCCGATGGGATTCGCGATGCCCTTGCCGGCGATGTCCGGCGCGGAGCCATGGATCGGCTCGAACAGGCTCGTCTGCTCGCCGATGCTGGCGCTGGGCATCATGCCGATGGAGCCGCCGATGACCGCCGCCTCGTCGCTCAGGATGTCGCCGAAGAGGTTGCCCGTGCAGATTACGTCAAACTGCGTCGGGCGCACCGCCAGCTGCATCGCGCAGTTGTCCACATAGAGATGGTCGAGCGCGACGTCCTTGTAGTCCTCATGCACCTTTTCCACCGTGCGCCGCCAAAGCCGCGAAGTCGCCAGGACGTTCGACTTGTCCACCGACGTGACCTTGCCCCGCCGGAGCTTCGCCGTCTCGAAAGCGAGACGCGCGATGCGGTCCACTTCCGGCACGGAATAATTCTCAAGGTCCCAGGCGCGCTCCGCGCCGTTCTTCATTTCCGATTCGCAGCGGTCGCCGAAATAGATGCCGCCGATCAGCTCGCGCACGATCACGAGATCGACGCCCTTGACCAGCTCCGGCTTCAGCGGCGAATAGCCGACCAGCGCGTCCGCCACCTTCACCGGGCGCAGGTTCGCATAAAGGCCGAGGCCCTTCCGAAGTCCGAGGATCGCCTTTTCCGGGCGAAGCGCCGGCTCCACGCTGTCCCATTTGTCGCCGCCCACCGCGCCGAACAGCACGCCGTCCGACGCCTTGGCCGCCGCCAGCGTCTCCTCCGGCAGGGGCGTGCCGAATTTATCGTAGGCCGTGCCGCCCGCGTCGTGATAATCATATTCCAGCGAAAGCCCAAATTTCGCGTCCGCTTTCTTCAGGACGGCCACCGCCGCCTCCGTGATTTCCTTGCCAATCCCGTCGCCGGGAATCACCGTGATTTTCTTCGTCATTTTTAACGCTCCTTTACAAACGCATTCTTACATATTATACGCATAACACGCCATCTCCGCAACCGATAAGAAAAAACTTCACGGCGCGAATGGCAGATTTTTCGCTCTGAAACGTTCCTTTTTCCTATTAAGTTTTCTGAAAATTACCCGATAAGATGGACAGGAGGTGATGTCTATGAGAGTCCGTTGAGACGATTTCAGCCGAATCCACAACGACGCCGATGGACTGCAAACAGGAATCGGCGCGGCCTCAATCGACAGACAGGCCGCGGAAAGGCGAATATGGGAAATGCCATTTGGAACAGCACGGGAGCGCTAATCGCTTTTTCGGTTTATCCGCAGCTTGCGGGGAACCTGCTTCGCGTCGGCAGCGGCAAATCCTTCACGGAGATGCTGACCGCCGCCCAAACAATGACGAGCAATTCATTTGAATCCGAAAACGCGGCATGGGATGAATTGGAATTGCTCCGCTCATTGTCAGGCTATATACCGACGACGACAGTGGAGCCAGAAACCTTCACGGACAGCGGCGCCTATGCGAAACATCTGGAAACGAAATTCGGGATGCGCGTCACCGCCAAATACTTCAAAAAGGATCAGGAAAGCATGGATGCCCTCGGACGCAGCATGAGCGGAAACGACCTCGTGATCGCACCGAATATTTTAACCGAGATGGCGACAAACCGGGACAAGGCGCAGTATTACGAGAAGAAAATCCAATACTGGTTCGATCACCTCCCAAAGTGGAAGGCGGAATCTGCGGCTATGGGGCTGACCTACGAGCCGTGCGGCGTGGCAATCCACGAAGACGGAACGGTCTACTATATCGGCGGCGGTACGGAAACGCCGGAACGCAAAGCCCAAATCGAGGCGGCGCAAAAAGCGCAGCGTGAGAAAAAGTTTAAGCGCCGGCGCGAACAACAGGAATATATCCAACAGTTGATCCTGCAAAAGCAGACGAACGCGCTGACTGAAAACTGGGCCGGCATTTTTACGCCCCCTTCGGCGTCTTCCACCATGACGCAAAAAATCCTGCCGAACGGCGCTGTTTTCCTTACGACGAAAACGGGCGGCGTAAAGCGGGAAAATCCACAACCTGTATTTTGAAACGGACTGATAGAACCTTGGCACGGATGCCCCTGAAAAGGAGCATTTATTATGAGAATGAGCAGCTATTCCATGCTGTTTGGCGGCACGAGCAGTTTAGACTTGTCGCTTGTCAAACTGCAGGCGCAAATGCAAAACGCCCTCGAAAAGGCGGCGCGAACCGCGTCCTTCGCGGACACGCTGGCCGCGCTGCAATCGGCGGACGAGGCGCGGAAAACGGCAACCGTCGTGGAAACCAAATCCACCGCCGAGATGACGATGGACGAATACAAGACATATTTGGAGAAAAAACTCGCCGCGATTCCGTGGCACCCGAACCGCTATAACGACGAAGAATCCATCACGATCACCGACGCGGGCTGGGAGCGGCTGAAAAACGATCCGGAATATGAAAAGAAATTATTGGACGACATTGCTATTGACCGTTCCTATTACAGTCCCCTGCTTGGCACGGGCGGCACGTATTGCACCCGCAAAATCGGCGCAACAGAAGTAGAATACGAAGGCTGGAGTTGGAGCAAGCAATACGGCTTCGGCAGCGCGGAGAACTCCCGCAGCGTGTTCGAAGAAAAGTCGAAGGACAGCCAGATGAAGATGCGCGCGCAAAGGAAGAAGCAAATTGCCGAAGCGGAGGAAAAATATTACGCCCAAAAGCGGATGCTCGAAAAGATGAGCGAGCAGCTTGCGGCGATTCGCTCGGCGAGAGCGCGGCAAGCGGGTCTTTTCCACACCGCTTCCGATATGCCGATTTTCGGCGTTCCGGCGGAATTCCTGCTGGCCGGTCTCGGCGGCGGCATGGGCGGCATGACAGGCGGATTCTAAGGAACTACCGAAAGGAGCATAACGATATGAACAATACGAAAATGTCCAGCGCCGCCCACGGCCTGAACGTGATGAAAACGCTGCTTCCGACGCTGTCGTCGAAGGCACAGAACGCCTCCTCCGGCATGAGCTTCGCGGAAACGCTGATCTCCGTGCGGACGCGCGTGCAAACCGTCAGCGTCACAACGACGAGGACGTCGACAGAGATGACGATGACCGAATACAAAAGTTATATCTACGGGAAAATCTCCGATCTTCCCGTAAATCCGACACAGGCGAACCGTGCAGCCTCCGTCTTTATCTCCGACGAAGGATTCGCCGCGATGAAAGACAGCTCCGAGTATGAAGATTGGGTGCTTGGGAAGCTGCGGGAAGATTTCGCCCTCAGCAACCCGCTCTGCGCACGCACCGGCAGTTATGTGGTTTACCAATTCGGCGCGAAGAGGAGCGAGTATCGCGGCGACAGCTGGTACTCGGAACTGCAGGGCGGACAGGGCGACAGCGTGTATCGCCAAAGAAGCAAGGGCGCTTTCTGGTCGAACCGCCACAAACGGCACAAGGAACATATGAAGCAGGCAGCCCAGCGGCTCTTGGAGCAAATGCGCGCCATGCAGGCGGAAAGTCAGCACGTCCGCGTGACTCGGCTGACGGTGCAGGGAAAATTCTACGAGACGGCCTCCTTCGCCGGCGCGGCTCTTCCCGGCTCCGAAGCGTTCTCCGACCTCGGCGGTCTCAGCATAAATCTGTAACAATAACAGTTTCTGTTACAGCCTCCATCAGCAGCAATACCCCGCAGGGAAAGCCCTGCGGGGTATTTTTATATTCGGCAATAAACGTCTCTGGCTGCAGCAAATCCAAAATCCCCTGTGGGAGCTTGTGCGAAGATGAAAAGGCAGAGTAAACTGTTTTTGATTTCTTCGTTATGAAAAAGTTGTCGGAAAGGTTTTGGACGAATGAAGCACTACGTTCTGCAGCGTTTTTTGTCTCTTGTTCCCGTGCTTTTGGGAATCACGTTTCTTTCATTCGCCCTGATGCGGCTGGCAGGCAGCGACGCGATCACAGAGATGTATTCGGGCGTGGGCGCCGCCGTATCGCAGGAGACTTTGGACGCGGCGCGGGCGAAACTCGGCCTCGACCGGCCGTTTCTCGTCCAGTATTTTTCGTGGCTCGGCAATATGATCACGGGCGACATGGGCAAAAGCTTCGTGTCCGGGAAGGACGTGCTCGACACGTTCCTGTCGAAGCTGCCCGCCACGCTTCTACTTGCGGCGACGAGCATCCTTTTGACCGTCGCGGTTTCCATACCGCTTGGCGTAATCTCCGCCGTCGCCCATCAAAAGGCGCAGACGGCCCGGAACGCTTCCGCGCGTTCCGCCTGTTCCCTGCTGGATGCTGTCGTGCGCCTCGCCAGCTTTATCGGCAATTCCATGCCGAATTTTTTTGTGGCGCTGCTCTTGATGCACTTCCTCGCCATCCGGCTCGGCTGGCTGCCCGTCATCGCCAGCGGCGTAACGCTTACGGGTGCGGTCATGCCCACGCTGACGCTGACGATCGCCATGTCGGCGAAGTATCTCCGGCAGGTGCGGGCGGCGGTATTGGACGAGCTGTCGAAGGACTATGTGACGGGTGCGAAGGCGCGGGGCGTGGCGGACGGCGTGATCCTCATGAAAAGTGTGCTGCGCTCGTCGCTGCTGACCATCGTGACGCTGCTCGCGCTCTCTGTCGGCTCGCTCTTAGGCGGCACCGCCATCGTCGAGACGATTTTCATGTGGGACGGCGTGGGGAAATTAGCGGTGGACGCGATCATGATGCGCGACTATCCGCTGATCCAGGCTTACGTCGTCTGGATGGCAATCATCTACGTCGGCGTAAATCTCGCCGCCGATCTCTTGTATCTTGTGCTGGACCCGCGGGTACGACTGGAGGTGGAGCGTAATGCCGACGTCTGAACCGACGATTCGCGAGGCGGTTATCCGCGGCTCCAGCGGCAAAACCCGTCTGTACGTTTTCGGCGCGATGGCGGCGCTCCTGATTGTCGTCGCGATCTTTGCAGAAAGCCTTTGTCCCTGCGACCCATATCTTCAAAATCTCGACGCGGCGCTACAGCAGCCGTCGGCAGCGCATATCTTCGGCACGGACCGCTACGGGCGCGATATGCTCTCGCGGGTCGTCGCGGGAAGCCGAGTCAGCATTTTTTCCACGTTTCTCCTGGTGGCGATTATCACGACCCTCGGCACGGCAATCGGCGTTTTCTGCGGCTGGGCGCGGGGACGGGCGGACCATCTCTTGATGCGCGTTTCCGATCTTTGCCTCGCGTTCCCCGGTCTCGTCTTCGCACTGGCGGTGGCGGGCGTCCTGGGCGGCGGCCTGCACAACGCGATTCTCGCCCTCGCCGCCGTCTCGTGGCCGAAGTACGCGCGAATCGCCCGCAGCCAGACGCTGGCCGTGCGGGAAACTACCTATCTGAAAGCGGCGCGGCTCGCCGGGTGCTCTACGTCCCGGCTCATCCTGAAACACATCCTGCCGAATATCGCAGGGCCGATCTTAGTGACGGCGATGCTGGATGTGGGCACCATGATGATGGAGCTGGCGGGGCTTTCCTTCCTCGGTCTCGGCGCAAAGCCGCCGACGCCGGAATGGGGCAGCATGATGAGCGAGACGCGGGGACTCCTGCAAACGGTTCCCTGGGCGGTCTTCGCTCCCGGCACAGCGATCTTCGCCGCCGTGATGGTCTTCAACCTGCTGGGCGACGCGGTACGGGACTGGATGGACCCAAAGATGAGAGTGAAGAGTTAAGAGTTAAGAGTGAAGAGTTAAGAGTGAAGAGTGAAGAGTGGAGATAATATTCTAATCATTCCACTCTTCACTCTGCACTCTCCACTCTTCAAACGAAAAGGAACACGACAATGAATAAGATCTTGCAATATGTAAATGTAACAACTTCATACAACGGTACCCCCGTCGTCCGTGACGTCAGCTTTTCCCTGCGCGAAGGAGAAATCCTCGGCGTCGTCGGCGAGTCCGGCAGCGGCAAGAGTACGCTCCTGAAAGCGGCGATGGGACTCTTGGGGCCGGGCGGCGTCGTCACCCGCGGCGATATATGGTTCAAAGAGAGGAATCTCCCCGACCTGCCGGAAAACGAATTAAGACGGTTGTCCGGGCCGGAGCTCGCGATGATCTTTCAGCACGCGGGCGCATCTTTTTGCCCGATCCGCAGCGTGGGCGCGCAGCTTTTTGAGGCGGTTTCCGCCCATGAGGAAATAACGGAAGCGGATTTTCGCGAAAAGGCGGCCGCGCTTTTGAAAAAGCTCCGTTTTGAAGACGCGGCACGAATCCTCGAAAGCTATCCCTTCGAGCTGTCCGGCGGCATGATGCAGCGCGTGGGCATCGCCGCCGCCATGCTGCTGAATCCGTCCGTGCTGCTGGCGGACGAACCGACCAGCGCCCTCGACGTTTCCGTGCAGAAGCAGGCCGTCGAAGAAATGCTTTTGATCCGGGAGATGTACCATACGGCCATTATCATCGTGACCCACAATATCGGCGTCGTCCGTGCGATGGCGGACCGCGTGATCGTGATGAAGGACGGGCGAATCATGGAAAGCGGCGATACGCGGGACGTGCTGGAGCATCCTGTGCAGGAATACACAAAAAAACTGATGGCGGCCGTGCCAAGGCTAAGACTTCGGAGGGGAGCATGACGACGCCGATTTTGCAGCTACAAAACCTCAAAAAAATATTTACGCGGAACGGGCAAAGCGAGTTCCTTGCAGTGGACGGCGTCAGCTTCGACATTTCCGCAGGGGAATGTGTCGGACTGATCGGCGAGTCCGGCAGCGGCAAGAGCACCGTCGCGAACATGATCGCCCGCTTGCTTGATCCGACGGAAGGGCGGATATTGCTTGACGGCGAGGACGTCACGGACGTCAAGGCGCGACAAATTTTCCGCACCGTCCAGATGATTTTTCAATCGCCGCAGGAATCCTTCGACCCGCGCCGCACCCTCGGCGACGGGATTGGAGAGAGTCTTCTGAACGTCGGGCGGTCTCGCTCCCAGGTTCGCGCGGAAGTCGAACGGCTTTTGGAAGCCGTCGGCCTCCCGCCGGATTTCGCCCGCCGTTATCCCCATGAGGTCAGCGGCGGGCAGTGCCAGCGGGCGGCCATTGCCCGTGCCGTTGCGATTCATCCGAAGCTGCTGATCTGCGACGAGGCCACCAGCGCGCTTGACGTCACCGTGCAGGCGGAAATCGTCGATCTGCTCTCGCGCCTGATGCGGGAGCGCGGCATGGCCTGCCTGTTCATCTGCCACGATATCGCGCTGGCGCAAAACTTCTGCGACCGGCTCCTCGTCATGTACAGGGGAAAGATCGTGGAGGAAGGACCGCCGGACGAGATCGTCCAATCGCCGAAGCAGGAATATACGAAGCTGCTGATCGACAGCGTTTTATAAAAGAGTGAAGAGTTAAGAGTGGAGAGTGCAGATATTATACGGACTTATCTCCGCTTTTAACACTCCACGCTCACATAAAGGAGCGATCTCATGGAAAACTTGAAGGACCACATCAAAAGCTATTGGACAAAACGAGCGCCGTCCTTTGTCGCGCAGCGGCTCCGGGAATTCGAGAGCGAAAAGCGCGCGCTTTGGCTGCGGGAAATCTCCCGTTATCTGCCGCAGGGAAAACGGCTTCGGATACTCGACGTCGGCACGGGCACGGGCTTTCTGGCCTGTATTCTCGCCGCCGAAGGGCACACGGTCACGGGCGTCGATTTGACCGCTGAAATGATTTCCCGCGCCGAGGATTTTGCGAAGACGATCAACGTCCCCGTGAATTTTTTAGTGATGGACGCGGAGAGTCCGAGCTTTCCGCCGGAAAGCTTCGACGCCGTCGTCACGCGGAATCTGACATGGACCCTGCCCGATTTGGAAAACGCCTATCGTTCATGGCACAAACTGCTGGCGAAGGGAGGGATATTGATCAATTTCGACGCGGACTATTGCCATGAATTCTCTGACGCGGAAGACGTCGCGCTGCTGCCGAACCACGCGCACAAGATGATTCCCCCCGACCTCCTTGCGGAGGGCGACGAGATCACGCTGGAAATGTGCGCGTATCAAAACCGGCGGCCCGAATGGGACCTGCGCCTTCTCATCGACGCGGGATTTTCCCGCGTTACGGTGGACGTGGGCGTATGGAAGCGCGTCTACCCCGAACCGGACGAGTTTTATAATCCGACGCCGATTTTCACGATCGCGGCGGAAAAATAATCAGAAAGAAGGTTCAACATGAGAAAAACTCTTGCCTTGCTCTTTGCCCTCTGTCTTGCCGTCGGTCTCCTGGCAGGCTGCGGCGGCGGCGGAGGAGACAAAGGGGCGTCCACGAAAAAAATGGTCGTCGGCGACACCACCTTCACCCCCGACAACCTCGAAAAGACTATCAATCCCCACGACGAATATTCCGGCTGGGCCTGCATCCGCTACGGCGTCGGCGAGACCCTCATCCATTACAACGACAAGATGGAGGTCGAGCCGTGGCTGGCGACTTCCTGGAAGAATACCGACCCGCTGACATGGGAACTGACGCTGAAGGACGGCGTGAAATTCCACAGCGGCCGCGCGATGGACGCCGCCGCCGTCAAGGAGTGCCTGGAGGCACTGGTAAAAAACCATGACCGCGCGCCGAAGGATTTGATGATCGATTCCATTGAGGCAAAGGGACAGACGCTGATCATAAAGACGAAGGAGCCCCGCCCCGCGCTGCTTCATTATCTTGGCGATCCCTACGCCTGCATCGTGGACGTCAAAGCGGGCGCCAAAGACGGGATCGTCGCGGGGACCGGTCCCTATATCGCAACCGACTGCAAGTCCGGCGACCATCTGACGCTGAAAAAGAACGCGAATTATTGGAACGGCACACCGAAAATCGACGAGCTGACGATCAGGACGATCTCCAACGGCGGCACGCTGGCGGCGGCACTCCAGTCCGGCGAGATTGACGCGGCTTACGGCATGGCCTACGAAAGCTATCCGCTGTTCCAGAACGACAAGTACCGCTTCTCGCAGGTCGCCACCTCCCGCGCCTTCTTCCTCTGGATGAACTACGAGAGTCCGATCGTCTCCGACCCCGCCGTCCGCAAGGCGATCGCCATGGGCGTCAACAAGGAAGGCTTCGTCAAGACGCTGCTCCGCGGCAACGGTTATCCCGGTCAGGGCGCGTTCCCGGCGGGCTTTGCTTTCGGCGGCGACAAAGTGAAAGCGGAAAGCTACGACCCCGAAGGCGCGAAAAAAGTCCTGGAAGCCGCCGGATGGGTGGATGCGGACGGCGACGGCGTCCGTGAGAAGGACGGGAAAAAACTCACGGTGCGCTGGCTGACCTATCCGAGCCGGCTGGAACTGCCTCTGCTCGCCGAAGCCGCGCAGGCCGATTTGAAGAAAATCGGCATCAACGTGGAAGTGAACAGCACCGCCAGCCACAACAAGATCCGCAAGGATCCGGCGGGCTGGGACGTCTATGCCAGCGCGATGGTCACGGCGCCCACCGGCGACCCGGAGTATTTCTTCACCTCCTGCTGCCTCGACGCCTCCCCGGTCAACAACGGACACTTCCACAGCGATAAACTCGAAGCGCTGGCCAAGGAACTCTCCGGGGAATTTGACCCGGCGAAACGCGCGAAACTCGCCGTCGACATGCAGCAGACGCTGCTTGACGACAACGGCTACGTCTTCTGCTCGTTCCTGCAAATGAGCCTGATCTCAAAGAAGAACGTCGTCGGCTACGACGCCCACCCCTGCGATTACTACCAGATCACGGCGGACACGGACAAAAAATAGGCAGCAAAAAACCGGACGCGAAATCGCGTCCGGTTTTTATCTTTTTCTCACAGATTCGCCGTCAGGCCCGCATCCTCGAAAGCCGCCATGATTTCCGTCAGCTTCGTTTTCGACGGCGCGTAATCGACGGTGGTCTCTCCGTCGTGGGCGTGGATATGGACGTACATCACGCCCGGCATGCCCAAGAGATGTTTCTCCATCGCCTTCGCGCTGTTCTCGGTGTAGCCATCCACCGTAAACTGGAGCCGCGTATTGCCGCCGGTCGCCCCGCAGCCGCATTCTTTGCACATCGTAAAACCCTCCGTTCTTTCTCGGAATCTTCAATTGGAATCTTCATTATTATAGCAACGATGCAAACAAAGCGGAAGCCCCGCACGGGGATTTGTTACCGTCCCGTTTCCTCCGTCGGCAGGATCGCCGCCCGCTCCGCAAAATACGCGTCGCCATAGACGCCCTGCTCGACGGCTTCGATCGTAAACAGCCGCGCCTCCGTCGGCAGTTCCCCGCGCCGCGTTACGACCCCCACTGTCGCGTCCCCCTCAAGGGAAAAGCTTCGGCCCGCCAGTGCGTCCTCCCCGCCATTTCGCGCCGCCTCCATAAGCGCCAGACAGTCCACCGTTTCCAATCCGCCGGAAAGTCCTTCGCCCGCGTATTTCAGCGCCGCCTCCTTCATCGTCCAAAGCCGGAAAAAGAGGCGCGTCCGCTCCGGTTCCGAAAAGCGTTCCAGCAGCGCGTTCTCCTCCGGTTGGAACCATCGCTTCGCGACGGCAGGCACGGCCTTTCGCTTCTTCTCCACGTCCACGCCGACGGCTTCCCGCCCAACGGCTGCCGCAATGTAACCGCCGCTGTGGGAAAGGCTCACGGAAAGCGAGCCGCCTTTCCAAAAGGGCTTGCCTTTCTCGTCGTGGGCAATCTCAATTTCCGAAAACGAAACGCCCGCCGCCTCCGCGAGACGCTGCCGGGCGAATAGCTCCGCCCAAAGGGAGCGGCTCTTGTCCGAGGCATGACGAAAACGCGCGACAGTCTCCCGCCGCTCCGCCGACGCATAAGACAGGTACGGGGAAACGTCCCGCTCCAGCCAATCGCCAAGCGCAAGCACGAAAACCTCCGCCATATCGTCACGCCCCCTTTCCTAATACCATAAATCAAAAACAGCCGTTCCGCACAACGACGGAACGGCTGCCTGATTTCAATCAGAATTCCAGCTGATCCTGGCCCTTCAGCCACGACATCATGCTGCGAAGCTCCTTGCCGACCTTCTCGATCTGGTGGTTCGCATGACGCTCGCGGAGCGCGAGGAAGTTCGCGCGGCCTGCGGCGCGGTTCTCCAGCAGCCAGTTCTTCGCGAAGGTGCCGTCCTGGATCTCGGCCAGGACCTGCTTCATGACCTTCTTCGTCTCCGGCGTCACGATGCGCGGGCCGGAAACGTAGTCGCCGTACTCCGCCGTGTCGCTGACCGAGCGGCGCATCTTCGCCATGCCGCCCTCGTACATCAGGTCGACGATCAGTTTCATCTCATGGAAGCACTCGAAATACGCGATCTCCGGCTGATAGCCCGCCTCGATCAGCGTCTCGAAGCCGTTCTGGATCAGATGGGTGACGCCGCCGCAAAGCACGACCTGCTCGCCGAAGAGGTCCGTCTCAGTCTCTTCCTTGAAGGTCGTCTGGAGAACGCCGGCGCGGGTGCCGCCGATGCCGCGGGCATAAGCCAGCGCGAGATCGAAACAGTTGCCCGAAGCGTCCTGCTCGACGGCGAAGATATCCGGCACGCCGCTGCCCTCAACGAAGGTACGGCGGACGAGGTGCCCCGGGCCTTTCGGCGCGACCATGAATACGTCCACGTTGGCCGGAGGCTGAATCTGCTTGAAATGGATATTGAAACCGTGGGCAAAAGCCAGCGCGCTTCCCTCTTTGAGGTTCGGCGCAATCTCGCTCTTGTAAACGTCGGCCTGTTTCTCATCCGGAATCAGGATCATCGTGACGTCCGCCTGCTTGACGGCCTCGGCCACCGGCAGAACCTTCAGGCCGTGGGACTCCGCCGCCGCCTTGGACTTCGAGCCCTCATAAAGGCCGACGATGACGTTCACGCCGCTGTCCTTCAGGTTCAGTGCATGGGCATGGCCCTGACTGCCATAGCCGATAATCGCTACGGTCTTGCTCTTCAGAAGATCGAAATTCGCGTCCTGGTCATAGTAAGTTTTTGCCATAGTATTCCCTCTCCTCACAATGTTCTTTTATCGTATGCTCCCCACGCTCAAGGCCGATGAGCCCCGTCCGTATGACCTCAAGGACGCCGTAGGGCGAAAGGAGCTGGACAAACGCGGTTACTTTGTCATCGTCGCCGGTAATCTCGAATATAAGCGTCGTCTTCTGCACGTCGATGACATGGGCGCGGAAAAGTTCCGCCATCTTCAAGACGTCGAGACGGTTCGTGTCGTCCGCCTTGACTTTGATCATCGTCAGCCCGCGGAACACGGCCGAATCCTTGTCGAGCCTCTGCACGGCCACAACGTCGGGCATCTTCTCGAGCTGCTTGATCATCTGATCGACAAGCCCCTCGTCGCCCTGGACCACAACGGTAATCCGCGAACGCTCCGGCGACTGCGTGACGCCGACGGCGAGGCTGTCGATATTGAACTCCCTCCGGGAAAACATGCTGGCGACTCGCACCAAGACGCCCGGCTGGTTATGCACATAGACGGAAAGCACGTTCCGCATCAAAGCCGCCTCCCCGATGATTCCTGCAGTGTTTTCCACCGCAAATATAAAAATATTATGGCAGTGTGCGCCGTGTTTGTCAATGGGTTTTGTATGTATTCATGCGCAAAAAAAGCACCCCGCTCCGTTATGGACGGGGATGCTTATGGAAGACCTTCATAGCGAGATGTTGAACGTATTCTCGACATAGTCGCGAACCGACGTGCCATTGGCGGAGGACTCGTCGTGGATTTTTCCTTTGTGCTGGAGGACGGCATGGAAAATGGTGTCTTCGATGCTGCCCGGTACCAAGCGTTCCCAACGGCGCGGATCGTAGCGCTTGTCCTCGACATCGTTCGCCGGACGTCCCGCGACTTCGATTTCGCAGAGGAACTGGATTTGCTTTCTTTTGGGGCGAATCAAATAATGCTCCAAATAATATTTTGGCGGATATGTGTAGTCTTCCGACGCATATTCCAAAGGCTCCAATTTTATCCACACGTCGATCATCTTTTCGTCGATGGTATGCGGGATGCGCGTATAAAAGGCCGCTTTCCGGTCCATGCTGTAGATGAAGGATTCGTCGCGGCAAATCTCGATGTATCGCGCTTTTTTCTTTTTCTCCGCCTCCTCCGCGTCTTTGCCGTCCTCCCCGTCCGAGCCATAGTCCTCTCTTTCGGATGGATTGGTGAACCAATCGTCGGCGTGAGGTTCGCTTTCGTCCCGAGCGTGTTCCCCCGTTTCTTTTGTCTCCACGGGGATTTCCTCAGAAGATGGTACGCCGGGGCTATGTGGCGAACAATGAGCGGTATCATGTGCCGAAAGAGAAGCCCATCGGTGAGTTGCTTGCATCCGTCCGCTGGAAACTCTTGAAAGGACGAGATATGGTTATGAACTCGGAGAGTAAATCACAAAATAAAAAGAATATTCAATCAACCTTCCCAAGTGCAGAACACTATTCAAAGAGAAGCAAGAATGTACGGGAAGGTAGAATCTAGGATGAAATGAAGATTAAGTAGCGCAGGCCATGAAATGAAAACATATCGAACTCTCATAAAGTGATATTGCTATTGTTCCAACGTTAGAATATAATATTATTGAATGTTTATTGACAAAGGAGATCGTTATGACCTTTATATCAGCTAGAGAGGCTGCTGCCAAATGGGGGATTTCCCAGCGGCGAGTTTCGACCTTATGTGCCAAAAAGCGTATACACAATGCAGAAATGGTAGGAAATGCTTGGATTATTCCCGCTGATGCTGAAAAACCGCAGGATGCACGAAGTCTTCGTTATGCGGAGCAACCGCAGCCAGGCGTGAAGCCTTTTTTGAAATGGGCAGGGGGCAAAAGTCAGCTTTTGACGGAGATTTCTGCATACTACCCATTTGCGGATGGACAGTTTACAAAGTATGCCGAACCCTTTGTGGGCGGCGGTGCTGTTTTGTTTGATGTATTGAACAAATTTGATCTTGAGGCCGTTTACATCAGCGATGTAAACCAGGAGCTGATTGGTGCTTATAAGTCCATAAAAGAGAATGTGGATGATCTGATTGCCCTATTACATGACTATCAGGATGTGTATTTGCCGGAACTTACCGAGGGGCGCAAGACTTATTATATGAAAATGCGTGCTCGGTTTAATGAGTTGAAGCTAGCTGGTCGGGATTCGGATCAGGTGGAACGTTCCGCTATCCTGATCTTTTTGAATAAAACCTGCTTTAATGGTCTTTATCGTGTCAATAAAAAGGGGGCTTACAATGTTCCTATGGGTTCCTATAGGCGACCTTTGATTTGTGATGAAGAAAATCTGCAGAACATTGCGCAGAAACTGCAGCATGTGGAGATTGTCTGTGGCGATTACAGAAAGGCAAGGGATTTTATTGACGAACATACCTTTGTGTACTTTGATCCACCTTATCGTCCCTTGACTGCTACGGCCAGCTTTACGTCCTATACGGCTGATTGCTTTAATGATGACGATCAGATTGAATTAGCAAAGTTCGTTGATGAAGCAGGAGCCAAGGGTGCCAAAGTTGTGGTGAGCAATTCCGATCCCAAAAATGCGGACAAGATGGATAATTTTTTTGATGAGCTATATTCTTCGCATAAAATTATTCGGGTTGAAGCGGTACGAATGATCAATTCTAATGGAAATTCTAGAGGGAAAGTTAATGAGTTATTAATATCAAATTTCTAAGGAGGAAATTAATATGCCACATGGAAATGATACAGAATGTCCTTGCTGCGGCAAAAAGGCACATGGAACGAAGGAAATAGAAAAAGAGTTTGGCTACAGAAACATGGGAGATGGTCGTGCTACTACACCTATACCGCAATCATATTGTCGTGAATGCCGTTCGGCCGGTTGTAAGGCTGGAGAACCTTGCAAAGTTAGAGGCAATTGATATGTCAAAAAGAGATTTTAATAAATGGCTGGCAAGCTTTCGGTCAAGCATCTCTGATTATGGGTATTACGTGGACTTTTCTAAGGTGTTTCGCAATGTGGACAATGTAAAAGTGGAATTAAACATGCTAAATTCCTTGATTAATTCTAAGAATATTGAGATGGATTTTAAGTCGCTACTGGCGCGATATCCTGAAGTGATGAAGTGTATTCCTTTACTTTTGGCAGTTCGGGCTAATGAAATTTATGCTATGGATGAAGACGGAACGTATTTATATCAGTTTGATAAGGCCAATTATTCCATCGAGCAATATGCCGTATTTATGCGCAAGACCGGATTGTTTGATTTGTTACAGAAGCATATCATCAGCAATATTATAGACTATGCTACTGGCGTGGAAACAGGCCTTGACTCTAACGGAAGAAAAAATCGTGGTGGCCATTTGATGGAAAATTTAGTAGAACGCTTTATTGTTAAAGCTGGTTTTAAGCGTGATGTGAACTATTTTAAGGAAATGTATATCCATGAGATTGTCGACAAGTGGGACATTGACCTATCGGCTATTTCCAATCATGGAAAAATGGAAAAGCGCTTTGATTATGTTGTAAAGACCGATAAGATGATTTATGGTATTGAGACTAATTTCTATAGCAGTGGCGGTAGCAAGTTAAATGAAACCGCCAGAAGCTATAAAACACTGGCTATAGAGAGCGATGCCATCAAGGGTTTTACGTTTGTATGGTTTACGGACGGTAAGGGCTGGCACAGCGCAAGACATAATCTGGAAGAAACCTTTGATATCATGGAACATATCTACTGCATAAAAGATTTAGAAGATGGAATAGTTAATGAAATAACAAAATGAGGATTGCTATTACATGAAAAATAAGAAATTCGAGTATGATGTAAATTTGGTTCCATTAGAAATTTCCAATCAACAGCAAAATGTATTTCGGGAAACACTAAACAATATCCCTTATCTATTATATCAAGTAGAAGAATTAGCAACAGGTGAAATGATTGTGATAAATAAGCCTGGAGGGAAACGAAATTTTGGACGCTTGTCGAGAAATGACTTCATGGTGTTTATTTATAATCCTGCGGAACACTGTTTGTGGCTAATCAGTCATAAAGAGATAAGTGATGATATAGAAAGCAAGTATAAAAATAATCCAAAGCAAACAAAGTTGCTGTTAAAGGGACTTTATCATGTTTGCTGTGGCGAAGAACCAGATGAGGTCATGAATAGGCTAAAAATAAAGGATACGATCGGAATTCATGTGGAAACGATTCTCAAAACGTATAAATGGATATGGGGACAGGAAGATTGTAATTATCCGACAAAAAAAGGTCGCTGGCTTTCAATGGAAGGATTAATGGAGCGTTTTGGTCTCACAGTAGAGGAATTAAAGTAATGATGAAAAAAATTAAGAAATGGGAACCAGATGATTTTGAATTGGAAATGACCACCCATTGGTCATTTCCTCAGCGTGGCGATTGGGCTACCCATGATGCCAAGTGGCGGGGAAATTGGTCGCCTTACATCCCCCGCAATATTATACTTCGCTACTCTAAGGAGGGGGATTGTATCCTTGACCAGTTTGCAGGTGGGGGAACAACCCTAGTCGAAGCTAAGCTATTGAATCGCAATATCATTGGCGTGGATATAAATGATATTGCCCTTAAAAGATGCCAGGAGAAAATTGACTTCGAGCATGACGGCTCCAACGGAAAAGTTTATCTGAAGAAAGGCGATGCCAGAAATCTTTCCTTTGTTCAGAATGACCACGTAGACCTTATTTGTACCCACCCACCCTATGCGGATATTATCAAGTATAGCGAGGATATTGAAGAAGACCTCTCTCGTTTAAAGATCGCAGATTTTTTGGATGAAATGAAGAAAGTAGCTAGTGAATGTTATCGAGTATTGAAAAAGGATAAATTCTGTGCCATTCTAATGGGTGATACACGGAAAAAAGGCTGCATGGTGCCAATGGCTTTTGAAGTTATGAGGATTTTTGAAACAGCAGGTTTTACGTTGAAGGAATTGATTATCAAGGAACAGCATAATTGCCAGGCAACTGGTTACTGGAAGACTAATAGTGTGAAGTATAATTTTCTGCTGATTGCTCATGAATATTTATTTGTATTTCGGAAATAGTACAAAAGGGGCGAACGACTTGGTCAAATTTCTTCGGTGCATGTATGATTTACGATCCAAAAGTCACATTCTCCAAGTATATAGTATGTCCAAGCTCTATTTTGAGTCTGTGAATCATATATGATAATGGAACGGATGAATATTTATGCTGATTTGAGAAGGGTGTATTATGGAAATCAAGAAATTGGGTATAAAGAACTTTCGCTTATTAAAAGATATAGAAATAGATTTAGAAAAAGATATTTCGTTGATTATCGGGAAAAATAATTGTGGAAAAACATCTGTTCTTTATGTTCTTATGAGATTTTTGGGAGAGCAGACTGGGACGAATGGTTTTAAATACGAAGATTTCAATGTTGATTTCCAAAACAATTTGTATCAGTACATTACAAAAAATGGAAAAGATTGGGGAGCTGTCGATTGTCGGGGGATTGAGTTATATATCTACATTCAGTATGACGAAACTGATAATTTAGCAAATATCTCATCATTGATGCTAGATCTTGATTCTGAAAATAAAATTGTGATATTGAAAGCAGAATATGGATTAAATGAAACTGACTTTTTGTCATTAAAAGATACATTTGAAAAATACTATGCCAGATGGAGATCAGTGAATAAATTACGCAAAGAAGAACTCTATAATAGATTTATGAGCTCTATGTCAAACCAGTTTTTCAAAATAAGATATCGCTCAATTTTATTTAATACGAAAACACAAAAAATTGACTTAAATGTTTTTCATATATTGGATAAAAGGAAATTTGATTTACATAAAATTATCTCTTTAAAATACATCGAAGCTAAAAGAGAGCCCATGAACAAAGATAGTGATGTCACTTTATCTGACTTGTCTAGCAAATACTATGAAAATATAAAAGGAAAAGATGAAGAACCTGCCATTCAAAGATTCGAAAGTACGTTATTAAATGCAGATGTTTCGTTGACTAAAGTCTATGATAAATTATTCGAAAGTGTTATTAATAAAATTAAAAAATTCGGTGGTATAAAAGAAAATGAAACAATTGTAAAAATCATATCTACATTAGGACAACAAAAGCTCTTGAAAGACAATACCACCATGGTATATGAAGCTGAAAAGAAACAATTGCCAGAAGGATATAATGGCTTAGGATATTTGAATCTCATTAGCATTATTATGAAAATAGAGATAATCTTAGCAGAATTTCGTTGTGACAATAACATCCATCGTATACCAGCGGATATAAATTTACTTTTCATAGAAGAACCAGAAGCGCATACACATCCACAAATGCAATATGTTTTTATCAAAAATATAAAAAACTTGCTGAAAAATGGAAGTAATGAAGAAGATGTGAATCGTAAAATAAATTTGCAAACTATTATTACAACACATTCATCTCATATTGTTTCGGATTGTGATTTTGATGATATCAAATACTTTCAGAGAATCACATCTACAAGTGTCATTTCTAAAAATGTTAAACACTTAGAAACTGAATATAAGGATGAATCTGATCCAGATAACCGTAGGTTCAAGTTTTTAAAACAATATTTGACACTTAATTATGCAGAAATATTTTTTGCAGATAAGGTCATTTTATACGAAGGTGATACGGAAAGGATTCTTCTCCCTGCAATGATGAAAAAAATTGATCAAGAAGAGAAAGATACAACTATTTTGCCGTTATTAGCCCAAAATATATCGTTGTTGCAATCGGGTGCAAATTCTCAATTATTTGATAAATTTCTTCAATTTGTTGGGATTAAAACCTTAATCATTACTGATATAGATGCGGGGAAAGAAGAGATTATAAAAGACAAGAACGGGCGTGAACGGATGGTTTCAAAAGAATGTGACGTAGAAGAAGGAACAACGACAACGAACAGTGCATTAAAGCATTATTACGATTTGATATCTACAAATTCAAGAGAATCCATTTTGAAATTATTGAAGAAGAAAAGTCACGAACAAAAAATTTTAAAAAATGTAGATGCTAAATGGAAAAACGATAAGAACGGATCTTTAATGGTAGTTTATCAAACAGAAGAAGAAAATGAGGGGGAAAAATATTATCCAAGAAGTTTCGAGGATGCGTTTTTATTTTGTAATCGAGAATTCATCATGAAAAATATTGGAAAATTCACTAGCTTAAAGAACAAGGATGTCATAGACGAAAACGATGCAAAAGCTTCAACTTACATTTCTAGTGCTAATTCGTATGATTTAGCAAAGAATTGTATAAAAAGCAAGCCTGCTTTTGCAATGGATATTTTGTTATGTAGTAAGTCCGATGAGATATCGGATTTTTCAAATTGGAATATCCCACCATATATACGGGAGGGCTTAATATGGTTACGCGACAACTAATGCCGGATATTAAACAAATATTAAGCCATATTAAACAAGGGCATAACTTCCTTTTGAGCGGAGGAGCTGGAAGTGGGAAAACGTATTCTCTTGTTGAAGTGTTGAAGCATATATCGATTATATATCCAAACAAACCGATAGCATGTATAACATATACAAATGCAGCAGCAAATGAAATAAAAAATAGGACAAATATTTCTAACTTAAAAGTTGCTACAATACATGATTTCTTATGGGAAAATATACAATCATTTGATCGTGAGTTGAAGTCTACCTTAATAGAATTAGTAAATGATGCTAACAGTTGTATTAAGAATCCAGAAAAAGATACTCCTTTTGTGCTGCCAGATGATGTTTCAATTCGATATGAGGAATATACTCGAATAAAAGAAGGAATTATCTCACACAATGAAGTGCTCTGCTTGGCACATGCAATGTATAAAAAATATTCGAAATTATGTATTATACTAAAGGATAAGTTCCCATTTATCTTTATAGATGAGTATCAAGATACATCTCCTTTGGTTATTGAAATTTTTTTGGAATTTCTACATGTTGGTACACATAAAAACATTATTGGATTCTTTGGGGATTCTATGCAGGCAATATATGATGAAGGGGTAGGCGATATTGAAAAATATATATTACAAGGTTTTGTATATAAGGTAGAAAAATCACAAAACAGAAGGAATCCTGACACAGTAATTAAATTGGCTAATAAACTTAGGTTGGATCAACTGGAGCAAACAGCATCTGATGATATGGATGCGCCGAATATGCTGAATGGAAAATTGAGGACAGGAACAACAAAATTTTTATACTCAGAGCAGTTTAACCTAACCATCGTAAAAGAATCGCAATGGTTTCGAGATTGGAATTTTAATGATGCGGAACAAACAAAAGAACTTCGGCTTACGCATAATTTGATTGCGGACGAAGTCGGATTCACTAATCTTATGCAAATTTACGATAGAGATCCAATTTGTAAGTTTATTACAGATTTAAAAAGTGAGATAAGCAAACAGGGATATAAATTTGATGACAGTGCAACTTTTGAAGAAGTTGTGGAAGGAATTGATTGGAAATATTCTAGAGGTGTGAATAATGGGAAAAGCCACCTTGAAGTTTTGAAGGCGAACTATCTCGATTTATATGAACATGTACAAGCAGAGCCCTATGAGAAGGTTGCAAAGATTTACATGAATAAAGATAGCTTAATTGATGAGGCTATCGAAGTTGATGGCGTCACAATTAGGGAGACAAAACGAGATTATATCATTCGACACTTGTTTAAAATACAGGATGTCATTTATTTCTATGAAAATGGAATGTATCATGAATTGTTGCAAAAAGCAAAATTGCATATAACAAGTAATAGTGACAAAAGAAACATAGTAAATCATATCGAAACTTTGATAAAGATGAAAAATTGCTCTATTAGAGAGGTGATTGATTTTGCAGATAAAACCAATTTGTGTAAAAAAGATGACCGGTTTAATATGTTTGTTGAAAAGAATGAATATTTATATTGGAGGGCAGGAAAGATAGCATTTTCTGAGATTCAAAATTTATATAGATATATAGAAGGATTCACACCTTTTTCAACGCAACACAAAATCAAAGGATTGGAATATAAAAATGTTTTGGTCATTCTTTCCAATGGGGGATGGTCAAAGTACAATTTTGAATATTTGCTTGATAAGAATATAGAATCTACATTGTCATCTAGCAAGAAAACAAACTATCCTAAAATATTGGAACGAACAAAAAAACTGTTTTATGTATGTTGCACACGTGCCATGGAAAATCTAGTGGTTTATTATCCAAATCCAACTCAAGGTGTGGTAGAAGGTGCAGAAGTACTTTTTGGTAAGGAGAATTGTATTGACTTAGATAAATAATTCAGGCACAAGTGGTGCCTGAATAGGAAAAGGTAACTATTCACCAGCCTATAGATGGTCCACTATGCAAAGTACAAAAACCGTAAGTTGTGTTTTTACAGAGAGATATTGTACCGTATTTTTGATAAATGAGCATAATGTCTACTGGTGTTGACTGTTGGTGAATAGTTACGGGAAAAGAATATCTGAAAAGCAATAGAAAATTCATAAGGGAGGCATCAAAATGAGCGAAAAAGCAATCGTGCCAACCGAGAATATATATTCTGAAATCCGCAAAGCTATCTTAGAAGCAAGAACCCATGTCTACGTTGCAGCCAACTCTGCCATGGTGCAAACATACTGGAACATTGGTCACATTATCGTAGAATATGAACAGGGAGGGGAAGCGAGAGCCGAATATGGCAAGTTTCTTCTGCAGGACATATCTCAGCGATTGCAAAAAGAGTTTGGAAAAGGATTTACTGTAAGAGCACTTCAGCAAATGAAAAAATTTTACTCCCTGTTTCCAAATACGAACACACTGTGTTCGCAATTGTCGTGGTCGCATTATCGTTTGCTCTTGAAGATAGAAAAAGAAACGTTACGGACATTTTATATGGAGGAATGTGCCAAGTCTGGCTGGAGTGTTCGCCAACTGGAACGGCAAATTAACTCCTTCTTCTACGAGCGCCTTCTGGCCAGCCAAGACAAGGATACTGTGCGGCAGGAAATTTTTGATAAGGAGTCGCCAAAGCGTCCGGAGGATTTCATCAAAGATCCATATGTGCTGGAATTCCTTGATGTGAAGCAGGATGCTACGGTCTATGAGAAAGACCTCGAAACGGCTCTCATAAACGAGTTGCAGAAATTTTTACTGGAGCTTGGACGGGGCTTTGCTTTTGTAGCGCGCCAGCAGCATCTTGACTTGGAGGGCGACCATTTCTACATCGACTTGGTGTTTTACAACTATCTACTGAAATGCTTTGTTCTGATAGATCTGAAAACCACCAAGCTGACACATCAGGATATTGGACAGATGGATACCTACGTGCGAATATATGATGATCTCAAAAAAGGAGAGGACGATAACCCCACCATCGGTATAATCCTTTGCGCCGAGAAGAACGAAACCATTGCCCGCTACTCCGTGCTGAAGGATAGCCAGCAGATTTTCGCATCGAAATATCAAATGACTCTGCCGACGCAGGAAGAATTGGAATCCTATATCCGGGACGAGCGCCGCAGGATCGAAGAGCTTGAGATTTGAGGCTCCCTGCATGCAAGAGGGACATACGTCCTGTTTCTTGTCACAGGTCGATTTAACTTGCCGGTAACTTGCCTGAGAGGCACATTGGGAAGAATAAACCCAGTAAAATCAAGGCATGGCTAACTTGCCAGTAACTTGCCTACAACTTGCCGGAGAGGCATTTTTCCCTGCCTATTTCCCTGCCCATTTTATTTTTCCATACTTGCTCAGAAGCTCCAAAATGTATAAAATCATCAAAAATCATGTATAAAGTGCTGAAAATACGGTATAAATTTCCATTTTATGCGTACTTTTCATGGATGAGAAAATTCTCCATACTCAGTTCTAAACTCTATACCGCTTATGACCACGATGTTTTTACTTGCCGCATACTGCTTAATTACGTCAATATTACTAACCGTATGGTGATCCGTTAATGCAATTACTGATATTCCTTTCTTAACTGCCTCATCTACTATCTGTTGTGGGGTTTGTTTTCCATCTGAAGCATTCGAATGGATATGTAAATCCCACTTTCCCCATATGGATCCACTATAATTAATTGATTTCATGGAACGTTCCTCCTATGCCTTACAGTCTCTCTATCACATTATCCCCATATTCCTTAAGCCACCTGACCGACCATTGGTAGTCCGGCATTTCTTTTGCGACAATCTTCCAGAAGCGGTCGGAATGGTTCATTTCCTTTCTGTGTGCCAGTTCGTGGACAATGACGTATTTTCGAACGTGGGACGGTATTTGCGTCAAGAGGCAATTCAGACCTACGCCGTCATTAACATCATGGCCATAGCCTTTGGACTCCACGAGCGCGAGCGGCAGATTGTTTTTGAACAAAAAACAATCCTGTCGCCGTCTGCGTTCCATTTTTTCTGTATAGCAGGCGTTATGTACTTGAGTTTTGTGCTCTCTTCATTTTTCTGTTGCTCGTCCAAATCATCAATCGGTTTCAATGTACACGCCCCCTTGATATTCATTATACTGTAAGCCTCGAACGATATCAACGGCATATTAGCTCCGCGTCCGTTTCTGAAAAGGCTTGCCGTTTCTCGATCTATGCGTTTTTCCCAGCAACGTTTCAATCCTATTATGAGCCGTCTGCGTGATTAAACAAATATTTGCAAACTAAAAAGCGCACAAACTCAGTAATGCTCATATCCACTGAATCTTGTGCGCCCTATTTAAGAAACAACGATCAAGTCAATCTATGGCCTATCCGCGGATTTCATAACCGCCACGAAAAACGATATGCACAATTCACCCGCCGTACACTCTCCAAATCGCGTAAGCGACGAAGCCGACGTAGCAGGCAAGCATCGTGATGCCCTCGCTCTTCACGAGTTTTCCGCCGTCCGTCGCAGAGAACAGCCAGACCATGATGCTGAACAGGATCAGCATCACGTCGTCGACAAGATTTTCCATCGTGAAGCTGACGGGGTGGATCGCCGTCGTCGTGCCGAGGATGAACAGGATATTGAAAATATTCGAGCCGATGACGTTGCCGAGGGCCATGTCCACCTCGCCCTTCCTCGCCGCCACTACCGACGTGACCAGCTCCGGCAGGCTCGTGCCGATGGCGATGATGGTCAGCCCGATCAGCGTCTCGCTCATGCCCAGTACCCGCGCAATGGCAATCGCGCCGTAGGAAATTTCCCGCCCGGCGACAATCGCGTCGCCGCCGACGACAAAATCGCCGCCGAACTTGATCGCCAAAATGCCGCCGACGATATAGATCGCGCTCCGCATCGGGGAGAGCAGCTCCCCTTCCTCGGCCTCCTCCATATCGCCGCGCCCCTTGCGCGCCATATAAACCGTGTAGGCAAGGAAGCCTACGAACAGCGCCAGCAATATGAAGCCTTCCACGTGTCCGATGGTGCCGACGACGCCCTTGCCCTCCGCAGGCCCCGTCACACCGAAAACCGCCATCAGCACCGCGCAGAAAATCGAGAACGGCAGCTCCCGCCGCCGTGTCCCCTCGTCCACCGTCATCGGCATGAAGAGCGTGGACACGCCGCAGACCACCAGCAGATTGAAAATGTTCGACCCGGTCACGTTGCTGACCGCGACCTCGTTGCTTCCGGCAAACGCCGCCGTCACGCTGACCGCCAGCTCCGGCAGGCTCGTACCCATGGAGACGATGGTCAGTCCCACGATCAAAGGCGGGATGCGGAGCCGGCGCGCCACTGCCGAAGCGCCGTCCACGAAATAATCGGCGCCCTTCACCAACAGCCAAAAGCCGACCACCAGCACCGCGAAAGCGATCAAAACGGAAACGACAGGATTCATAAAAAGCCCCTCCTTTAAGACTCGCGGAAACGTCCATGCCGAAACAAAAGAGCGAGACCTTCTCCGCGCGAAGAATACGCGCAAAGCAAAGTCTCGCTGCATAATCTCATTATGCCGACTGCGCCGGGGCAAAGCCCGTCCTGACGACGCAAGCCGTGAGGCTACTCCCTCTGTTTGCAGGTTCAATATAACATAAATGCAGGAGGCTTTGCAAGAAGAAAATGAAGTCGCACAAAAAGCGAAAGATCCGCAACAAAAATGCCCCGTCCTTTAGCAGACAGGGCACTTCGGGGTTCCATGCCGATTTTATTACAATGATATATTTACCGTGTTCTCGATATAATCCCGAATGGATTTGCCGTTAGCGGAGGATTCATCGTGAATCTTTCCTTTGTGCTGAAGAACGGCCTGATAGATCGTATCTTCAATACTGCCGGGAATCAACCGTTCCCAACGACGCGGGTCATAACGCTTATCCTTGACCTCACTCGTCGGACGTCCCTTGATTTCCACTTCGCAAAGAAATTGGTATTGATTTTTCTTCGGACGAATTAAATAATGCTCCAGATAATATTTCGGGGGATAAGAATAATCCTCCGGCGCGTACTCCAATGGTTCCAGCTTCACCCACACGTCAATCATCTTTTCGTCGATGGAGTGCGGGATTCGCGTATAATGGGCTGTCTTCTTATCCATACTGTAGATGAAGGATTCGTCGCGATAAATCTCGACGAATCGCTCTTTCTTTTCCTTTTCTTCTTCATCCTCGCTTGTTTTGTCGTCCGAGCCGTAGTCTTCCCGTTTGTCCGGATTGGTAAACCAATCGTCGGCGTGGGGTTCGGATTCGTCCCAAGCGTGTTCCCCCATTTCTTTTGTCTGCGCAGGAGAATCCTCGATTTCTTCCGAACCGCCTTCGAAACGGCTTTCCCGCGCCTCTATGTCTGCCGGAAGATAAAGCATCAACGCCGCAAGTATCGCCGCCAGCCATTGCCCGTATCGCATTTCTGTCACTCCAAGCTTCAATACGTTACGCTAATATCGTCCAAAGCTTCCTTCATAGCTTCACGGACAGCACGCTGAAGGATACGCCCACTGTCTCGGCTCCCATTATGTGCTTCTCCTTGTACAGCAATATCATTCCTGTACAAATAATCACCGCTTTCCGTATCAACAAAACGAAGCCGAAGCCAAATGTTTTTATGATTTGTAATGCTGTTGAAGAGAACAAAATTATGTTTCGTGTCTACCGCCGCGCCATTTGTCAATGTCGCCACAAATACATAATCATAATCGCATTCACGCCCTGCACGCACATAATCGGAGCGACGAAGGTCTGCCATGCCGCGAGGCTGCATTCTGACAGGCACCCCGTCTACATCCAACCGCTCATTTTTTGTCATGTGGGTGTCATGCCCCGGACGAGATGTTCCAGATGCGCCATATAGAAAATCAGTTACCCCATGTAAAACACCAGACACCACTCCACTGTCCGGCCGTGCAGTTCCTGTGCTTCCATCCGCTGAACTCGTTACAGACGCAGTACCACGGTCATCGTAAAACTGATCTTCTGCATATTGCAAAAGTTTGGTTGTGATATCCGTCCCTTTCATTACCGCAAACTCTTCGCGAGGGAATTTTCTGCGAAGTTGCGCGTATATTTCATCCTTTACACGATTTTTGACAATAATATTTTCATCGCCATTAATAACAATCGCAATCCGTATCCGCCCTTCTGGCCCTTGCGGCGGATTCATGCCGTAGATGATACGATGCGCCCGTTCATAGAGCGGTGACGATTGATAGTCGCGGCTCTTTTTCATTTCACGATCCGCCACGCGCACCTGTGCCCGAGCCTCGACAGTCTGCTCAAAACCGCCAAATATTGATACACAGAATATTGCGCACAATGACGCCGTCAGCAAAATCGCTTTCTTTATGCTCCATTCCATGGCAACCGCCGCCCCTTTCCCACATTATTCCAACTGTCCTTTTAGTCTTTTAGCACAATGGTTTAGTCTTATACACAAAACATTCTATCATTGTAATATGTATTTTACAAGTGCAAATTACACTTATTATTATAAATAAAAATATTAACACTATTTTTAATGTGTGTATTTTGTAGGAATATTTTCATACAATATTGTATGAAGGAGGATTCCTATGTTTTATGTGCAAAAACCGGAAATGGTCAACAAAACCTTCCGATTACCTGAGGAACTTGTCAATCAACTAAGCACTGTCGCCCAACAACAGGGCGTATCCATGAATAATCTTGTCGCGCAATGCTGCGCCTATGCGTTGGCACACCTTGCCGAGCCGACGAAGGAACCCGGCGAAACGAAAGCATAACCCACAAGCGCAACAAAAAAGAGAGCCTGACGGCTCTCTTTTTTGTTGCTTATTTTATCACGGCCCCATCTGCCGGATGAATTTCAGCGAACGCAGCCCATGGCCGAAGGTTTCTTGCAAATACGCAACGAGCAGGGCTTCGCCCGCCATGACGTCGCTTTTTTTCGCGGTGAAAACCGGAGGCGCGGCCCAGTTGATGACGGAAAGGGTGGAAAGCAGACAACGCAGGCTTTCCGGATACGGGCGCTTCGCCGCGATTTCCGCCGCCGCCGTCAGGGAAAGCGCGCCGCCCTCCGCCGCGCTGAAAAACGCATCGCCTTCGATGGCTGCTCCGGAAACGGCGCAGGCGTCGAAGGAAAGCCCCATCCCGGCGAAATCGAGAAGCTGGAATCCGGCGGCAAGCGCGACGATGCGCGGATTTTTCGCGCCGCAGGCGGCCAGCACGCCGGGCAGCCAGTCGTACACTTCGGGCTGGGGCGCGCCGTCGGGCATCAGTTCCAGCAGTACTTCGGCAATGAAGGAGGCATAGGCCATCGCCGCGAGGTCGGTTTCCAGATGCGGGAAGCGATGGACGAGGCGGCAGCCGCGCACCGTGTCGACGCGTTCTCCCGTGGAGAGCGACAACTCGACGGTATGGAACATCTGCAGTCCGCTGGCCAGCGGACTTTTCGGTCGGCGCGCGCCGAAGGCGGCGGCGGTGATTTTTCCGTGGTCGCGCGAAAAAAGGCGAAGCATCTTGTCCGCCTCGCCCCAGTTCCGAACGCTCAGCACCACGGCTTCCGTTTGGTACTGTGCCACGCCGCCGCCCCCTCTTTAGAGAGTGAAGTTCACTCTTCACTCTTCACTCTTCACTCTTCACTCTTCACTCTTCACTCTTCACTCTTCACTCTTCACTCTTCACTCTGTCATCAATCCTGCCCGAATCCCAGGCTCTTCAAGATCGCGTCCCGGTTTCGCCAATCCTTCCGCACCTTGACCCAGAGGTCGAGATAGACCTTGCTGCCGATCATCATTTCGATGTCGGGACGGGCCAGCCGCCCAATCTCCTTCAGCATCGCGCCCTTGTGGCCGATGACGATGCCCTTCTGCGAGTCGCGTTCCACGTAGATCGTGGCGCGAATATAGACGTCGCCGTTGGGACGCGTCGTCATCTCGTCCACGTCCACGGCGACGGAATGCGGCACCTCGTCCCGGGTCAGCGTCAGCAGCTTTTCCCGCACCAGCTCGGCGGCAATCAGCCGTTCCGGCTGGTCGGTGACCATGTCCTCCGGATAATAGGCCGGGCCTTCCGGCAGATGCTTTTTCGCCTCGGAGAGAAGCGCGTCGAGATTTTCCTCGCCCAGCGCCGAGATCGGTACGACGGCGGCAAATTCCTTGTCTTTGCTGTACGCTGCGATAATCGGCAGCAGCGCGTCCTTCGTCACGAGGTCGATCTTGTTCAATACGAGAATCACGGGCTTTTTCGTCTTGTCCAGCCGCTCCATGATGAACCGCTCGCCCGGCCCCGGTTTTTCCGCCGCGTCCACGACGAAGAAGACTGCGTCCACTTCTTTCAGCGTATTCGTGATTGAGCGGTCCATGTATTCGCCGAGCTTCGACAGCGGCTTGTGAACGCCGGGCGTATCCAGCAGGACGATCTGCGCGTCCGGCTGCGTGAGCACGCAAAGAATCCGGCTGCGCGTCGTCTGCGGCTTGTCCGACATGATGGCGATCTTTTGCCCGATGAGTTGGTTGATCAGTGTCGATTTTCCGACGTTCGGCCGGCCGATGACCGCGATAAAGCCCGATTTGTGCGGCGTGTTATCCATTCTATCTTTCCTCCCGCGAAATCCCCAGCGCGTCCATGACCGTCCGCTGCTCCGCTTCCATTTCCTCCCGGTCCCCGTCCTCGATGTGGTCGTACCCGAGGAGATGCAGCATCCCGTGCACCGTCAGGAACGCCGCCTCCCGCCGGAGGCTGTGGCCGTATTCTTCCGCCTGCGCCGCCACCCGCTCCACGGACAGCACGAGGTCGCCGAGGATTTCCGTCTCCGGACCGCCCTCGACCTCCGGCTCCTCGCTCTCCGTCAGTGCGAAGGAAAGCACGTCCGTCGGACGGTCGACGCCGCGATAGGTCTTGTTCAGTTCGTGGATATGCGCGTCGTCGGTCAGCGTGACGCTGACCTCGGCGTTTTGCAGGCCGTAAAGTTCCGAGACTTTTTCGGCGGCGAGCTTTACCGCGTCTTCCAGTCCGTCGGGGACGACAAGATTTTCCGGCTCAGTTGTGATGATGATTTCCAAAATGATTTTCTCCCTGTTGTTCTTCCCTTTTCTTCGCCTCGTAGCTCTCATAGGCGCGGACGATGCGCGTCACCGTATCGTGGCGCACGATGTCGTCGGCAGTCAGCTCCGCCGTCGCCACATCCTTTACATCCGCCAGCGCTTCCTTCGCCTCCGCGAGGCCGCTGACCGCGCCGCGGGGCAGGTCGATCTGGCTGAGGTCGCCCGTCACCACCATCTTCGAGCCGACGCCGAGCCGCGTCAAAAACATTTTCATCTGGCGGCTCGTAGTGTTCTGCGCCTCGTCGAGGATGATGAACGCGCTTTCCAGCGTGCGCCCGCGCATATAGGCCAGCGGCGCGATCTCGATGACGCCCTTCGCCAATAACTTTTGGTACGTCTCCACGCCGAAAATATCCTGAAGTGCGTCGTACAGCGGGCGCAGATAGGGGTCCACCTTCTCCTGCATGTCGCCGGGCAGGAAGCCCAGCCGCTCCCCCGCCTCGACGGCGGGCCGCGTTAGGATGATCCGCGACACTTCCCGCGCCCTAAGCGCCCGCGCCGCCATGACTACGGCAAGATACGTCTTGCCCGTTCCGGCAGGACCGATCCCCAGCGTCACTGCGTGGCGCTGAATCGCCGCGAGGTATGCGCGCTGTCCCGTCGTCCGCGCCCGCACCGACTTCCCTTTTTCCGTCACTAAAATCGTATCGTTGAAGATCGCGTGCAGCTCGTCCGCCCGGTCCTCCCGTGCCAGCCGCGCGCCGTAGCGCACCTCATGGGGCGTAATCGGCACACCCTGCCGGTACAGGCCCAAAAGCTCCGACACCAGCCGCGCCGCCCGCCGCACTTCCTTTTCCTCGCCGGAAATCGAAAGTCCGTCGCCCCGGCTCACCACGCGGCAGGAAAACGCTTCCCCGATCGCGCGCAGAAACTCGTCCTGCGCGCCCAAAAGCGCAAACGCCTCCTCGCGGCTCTCAAACGCGATCGTCACTTCGTAAAAACCCAAAAACATCCCGCTTTCTTGTGTATGGCATTGTCATTATTATAGGGTATCCCCGCGCAATTCGCAAGACGAACGCCGAGGACAGGGCCGGACGTTTTTTGCGCCGCCGGCAGGAAAATTTTTTTATTCGTCGAAAAATATTTATAGAAATTTGTCCGAAGCGACGAAGAAGAAAGAGGAGGAACATTTATGCTGCAATGCAGGACCTTGAAAAAAACGGCGGGCATTCTGGCCGTCGCCATGAGCCTTTCATGGGGCGCGGCTTGTGCCGCCTCGGAAGACCCGGCCCGGGATCGGCTCGACGAATACGCCGCCTATATCCGGGAGCACAAGATCTCGGATTTCGGTTACCCCGCCAATCACGACGTCCAGCTCGAAGGGTTTTACGACTGGCTCGTGGAAAGCGGCGCGTACAAGGCGATGTCGAACAACGCCGGAGACCCGTTCCAGATTCACGGCGGGCATTTGAACGCGCTGGCATTCGAGCGCGAGGTCATCGACTTTTTCGGGCCGCGTTACGGATTCGACCTGGACAATCTCTGGGGACTCGTCACCTTCAGCGGCACCGACGGCAACGACCACGGCATCTATTTCGGCTCGAAGTATCTGGAGAAAAAGACGAAGAAAAAGCCTATCGTTTATGTGTCCGACGCCGCCCATTACTCAAATATGCGGCTGGTGGACCTGCAGAATCTCGAGCTCCGGCTCATCCCCTCCGACGCGCATGGCCGCATGATTCCCGAGGAATTTGAGAAGGCGCTGGTCACCGACCGTCCCGCGCTGATCGTTTTCGCGATGGGCACGACCTTCAAGGGCGGCATCGACGACCAGGACGCGATCAACAAGATCCTGGCGAAATATCCGTCCGTCGAGGTTTACCGTCATGTGGACGCGGCGCTCTTCGGCGGCTATCTGCCCTGGACGACCTTCAAGAACGCCGTGAACCGCAAATTCCACCCCTTCGATTCCATCGCGGTCAGCGGCCATAAATTCTTCGGCATCGACGAGCCGGCGGGCATCTTCCTGACGACGATGGAGGTCAAGGAAAACCAGAACCCGTTCAACGTCACCTATCTCGACGGCAGCATGCCGATGATCAACTGCTCCCGCTCGGCTCTCGCCCCGCTGAAGATCTGGTGGATCATCCAGCACGTCGGAGCGGAAGGCTTCACACAGCAGGCTTATGGGATGCTGTTCCGGGCGGCATGGCTGGAGAGCGAGCTTCGGCAAATGGGCTGGCCGGTATGGCGGGAGAAAAAGTCGAACACCGTCTATTTCAAGCGCCCGCCCGAAGCCATCGCGACGAAATACGATCTCGCCCCCGACCACGATGACAGGCTCGGCGGCGACCTGTCCCATATCGTCGTCATGCAGCATGTGACACAGGCGCATCTGCAGGAATTCCTGGACGACATGGCCGCAGCGATAAAATAAAAAGGCAATACAAAAAGGCACAGCCGAAATTGGCTGTGCCTTTTCTTTATGGCGCTTTATCCGAACAGCTTGGAGAAGAATCCGCCGACGCCGCCCGTCTTCTCGAAGGCGTCCTCGATGCGCAGCTTCTCGTGCAGGAACGGCTGCTTCACATACTTCACGGGAATCGGCGGCGACGTCATCGTGCGCTCGCCGTGCGCGTTGAAGACATGGGGCGTCGCCGGCTCGATTGCGCGGATAACGTCCTCGTCGCCGCCGTCCAGAATCAGCGCCGCCGCTTTCCCCGTCTGCCCGTTCACCATCACACGGGTCTGCCGGTCGTTTTCCCCCGCGCCCGCTTTGCAGTCGAGGTAGTAGATCGGCAACAGGATGAACGCGAATTTGTGCTTGCGGAGGTCGCGGGAGCATTGCAAAAGCTCGCATTGTTCGAGGCCGAAAGCCGCCCTGAGCCGGGCAGGCGTCTTCCGCTGCAGGATGAAGTCCGGGATCGTCCGCTGCCATTCGCCGATATTCTGCGCAGCGAAGAGCCGCACATTGCCCTCCAAGTAAGCGGGCTTGATGATGGACAGCTCGTCGTAGTCCCAGGGCGCCGTCTCGTCGAGCAAATACGCGTCGAACATCAGCGTGCGCGGCCAGGCCCAATTCAGGCACTCCTGGTAGAACCAGAACGTCCCCCGCTCCGACTTCACCTGCATCTTCCAGCGAAAATCCGCAAGCTGCACGGGCACATAGGCGGCGACCAATTCCTCCTTCGCCCGCGCCTCTATATCGTCGCCGGCGAAATCCTGCGGGTAACGACGCTTCAGAGAGCCGACGGCCTGCGCCGCGTCCTCGCGGCTCAGATGGAAGGGCAGGCACTTCCCGTAAAAATTCAGCTTCCGCCCGACGATCAGGTTCGCGTCGAAGTCGCCGGTGGAAAGGCGGTCGAAATCACCGAATTTTTGCCCGCAGTATGGGCAGGTGAAGATGTTGTCGGTGAGCTTCGATGAGAGCTTCTTGCCGCAGTGCGGGCAGTTCATCTCAAAATAGGCTTCGTCGTTCATCGCGTCGAAAGCCTGCTCGTCGTATTCGCGGATTTTCTCGTCGAGGCGCGTCCGCCGGATGCGCCGTTCGGCAGGCGGCGGCGGATTCAGCGTATCCCTGCCCATGATGGCGACGTGGCCAAGCTTCAGGTAGCCGTCGATGATTTCTATGGGTTGATGACGGTACGTCATGCGCGGCTCGAAGTCCTCCCCCGTATGCGCGAAGGGAACAAGATGCCCGCAGTAGGCGCAGCTCATGCCGCCCTTCTGCATGTCGGGGTACATCGGCGCGCCGCACTTCATGCAGGCCAGCACGCTGACAGTGATCTTCCCATGTTCAAGGTCCGCCATAGTTCTGCCTCCTTTGGTGAATTTTGATTTTTTGGGTCGTCAGTGCACCGGGCCTTCGTCCAGTTCTTCTTCGTGGAAGGCCGCATAGGACTTCGCGAAAACTTCCCGAATCTTCTTTTTGTCCCCCATCGCTTTCGCGAGCTCAGAGACGGGCGTCCATCCCATTTTGACCGCAAAGACATGGTATCCGTCGTAGCGTTTGCGGGCGAGGTTTTTGTAGGCCGCTTCGTCGATCAGGTTCGATTTGCTGTCGGAATAGAGGATTTCCACCGGCGGCAGGTCCCGTTTCTCATGCGCCTCGAAATAGTGACCGAGCGGCTCCTGCCGGACGACGCCGTCCTCCAGGCACAGGCCCACCAGTTTTCCGTCCCGTGCCCAGCCGCCTTCCATGGACGGCGTCCATCGCGCTGTCTCGAAAATATAATGGCGCTTGAGTATCTGACAGGCGAAATACATGCGGACGTCGGACTGCCCGATCTGCGTGGTGTTCGAGCCGTTCAGGAACTGGAGCAGGGAAGCGCCGTCGCCCGTCCGGTTGACCTCGTAGCCCCACGTTTCCACAAATTCTTCTTCGCCGATGGTCGTCGTGAAAAGAATCTCCATTCGCCCGTTGTGGTCGAGGTCGGTCACCGCGAATTTTCCGTCCTGCGCGACCGCCTCCTCGATGGACATATTCTGTTCCCAGATCTGTTTCTGCGCCGAAAGGACGTCCAGTTGCTGCTCTTCGTCCAACGTCATCGCCTCCGCCGTGCCGCCGACAACGACGCCCGCCGCCAGCGCGAGAGACAATACCCTTTTTTTCCACGTCCGCATTTTGCCATCTCCTTTTTGTTGTCTATGAGGTTAATATAATGTAGATTTCGCCGAAAAGCAATGGGCTTCGCGTCCGACGTATTTCTTTGTAAACCAATTACATTTTTATAGTTGACGAAAATTTCCGCCTGCCGTATAATGTTGGAAACTTCACCATATAAATATGAAAAGAGGGTTCCATCCGTATGAGCAATACTATTTCCGAATTGGCGGAAAAAATCATCCGCGGCCACCGCGTGAAGCGCGGCGACGACCTTTCCATCTTCCTCGACGGCGATCTGGAAGAACTGCAAAAGGGTGCGGGCGCGATCCAGAAGCATTTCCGCAAGAACCATATCGACCTCTGCACCATCATCAACGGACGCAGCGGCCGCTGCCCGGAAAACTGCAAATACTGCGCGCAGGCCGCCTGCCACAAGACCGGCATCGACGAGTACAGCTTCCTGCCGAAGGAGGAGATCATCGCCGCCGCGAAAAAGAATCAGGAGGCGGGCGTGAACCGTTTCGCCATCGTGACGGCCGGACGCGCATGCAAGGGCAAGGAATTCGACCAGGCCATCGAGGTCTTCGAGGAGATGCACCGGACGCTGACCATCGAGCTCTGCGCGTCCATGGGCTTCATCGACGCCGAGCAGTTCCGCCGTCTGCGTGCGGCGGGCGTCACCAGCTACCATCACAACATCGAGACGTCGCGGCGCTTCTTCCCGCAGATCTGCACGACGCACACTTACGACGACAAGATCCGCACCATCAAGATCGCGCAGCAGGAAGGCATGTGCGTCTGCTCCGGCGGCATCATCGGCATGGGCGAGAACTGGGACGACCGCCTCGACATGGCGATCAGCCTCGCGGAGCTCGGCATCGAGTCCATTCCCATCAACGCGCTGATGCCGATCAAGGGCACGGCCCTCGAAGGCCGTCCGCAGATCGACGGCAAAGACGTGCTGCGCACCATCGCCTTCTTCCGCTTCATCAACCCCGAGGCGAATATCCGCCTCGCCGCCGGACGGAAAGTCCTGCCGGAAAACGGCGCGACGGCGTTCCTCTCCGGCGCGTCGGCTACCATCACCGGTGACATGCTGACCACCAGCGGCACCACCATCAAGGGCGACTTCGAAATCCTGAAACGCCTCGGACTTTCCAACGAAGGGCCGAACGATTTCCCGCCGGAGGAACTTCCCGCATAAGCATGACGAACAGACAAAAAACGCGCTTCCCGGAACGGGCGGCGCGTTTTTGTTTGCCCCTGAAATAAATCCTTCGACAATCCGCGCGGGATTTGCTACAATAGATAAGCAACTACGAAACGATTGGAGAGAAATGCCGCATGGAATCGCTGCATATCGGAAATCATCTTTCCTCCTCGGGCGGGTACCTGGCCATGGGAAAGGAAGCGAAGGAACTGGGCGCGGACGCGTTCGCCTTTTTTACCCGCAACCCGCGCGGCGGCAAGGCGAAGGAAATCGACCCGAAGGACGTGGACGCGTTCCTCACGTTCGCGAAGAAAAACAAGATCGTGCGCCTCGTCGCGCACGCTCCCTATACGCTGAACCCCTGCGCGGAAAAGGACAGCCTGCGGACCTTCGCCCGGGAGACGATGGCGGACGACCTCCGTCGCATGGAGTTCACGCCGGGCAATTACTACAACTTCCATCCGGGCAGCCATGTCGGACAGGGGACGCAGACGGGCATCGAGCTCTGCGCGGCGTTGCTGAACGCGGTGCTTCGGCCGACGCAGCACACCACGGTCCTGGTGGAAACCATGTCCGGCAAAGGCTCGGAAATCGGCAAGACCTTCGCCGAGGTGCGGGCGATCCTCGACCGGGTAGAGCTCTCGGACCATGTGGGCGTCTGCCTTGACACCTGCCATATCTGGGACGGCGGCTACGACATCGTGGACCATCTCGACGACGTGCTGGCGGAGTTTGACGACGTGATCGGCCTCGACCGCCTGTTTGCCGTGCATCTGAACGACAGTCTGAACCCGCGCGGCAGTCACAAGGACCGCCACGCGAAAATCGGCGAGGGGGAAATCGGCCTCGAGGCGCTGGTGCGGGTCATCAATCATCCGCAGCTCCGCACCCTGCCTTTCATCCTCGAAACGCCCAACGACCATGACGGCTACGCGAAGGAAATCGCGCTGCTCCGGAGCCGCTTCACAAAAGCCGACGGAAAAAAATGATCCCGAAACACGAAAGCCGTGAAACGTACGCTTATACGTTCCACGGCTTTTCATTTACCCTTCCGCACCGATAGAAACCATACGGGATTTATTCAAGCCGGATTTTTCCGCCGCCGATGATATAACCATCTTCGTCATAGAATACCGCCGACTGGCCGGGCGTCGCCGCCCGGACGGGATTGTCGAATACGACGGAAAGCGTGTCGCCGCCGGTCCTTTCCAGCGTCGCCATTTCGCCCTTGTGATTGTAGCGGATCTTGACGAACGCCCGCACTTTCTCTCCCCGCCCGACATCCCCGACGCTCATGAAATGCAGGTCGTCGCAGAGGATGGACGAGCGGTACAGCGACGGCTCGCCGCCAATGACGACCTCGTTCTTTTCCGCGTCGATTTTCGTCACATAGGCGGGGGCTCCCAGCGCGAGGCCGAGTCCCTTGCGCTGACCGACGGTGTAATGCGTTATGCCCTTGTGCATGCCGAGGACGTTGCCTTCCGAGTCGACGAAATTTCCCGGCGGAGGCAGAGCCTCGTCCGCTTCCCGCTCGATGTAATCCGCATAGCTGCCCTCCGTGACGAAGCAGATTTCCTGTGAATCCGGCTTCTCCGCCGCCGCAAGCCCGGCCCGGGCCGCAATCGCCCGCACCTCGTCCTTCTCGTATCCGCCCAGCGGAAGCAGCGTCCGGGCCAGCTGCTCCTGCGTCAGCTTGTAAAGGACGTAGGACTGGTCCTTCCGGAGCGACGCCGCCCGCTGAATCGCGCAGCGTCCGTTTGCGAGGCGCGCCGTCCGCGCGTAATGCCCGGTGGCGACATACGTCGCGCCCAGCTCGTCGGCGGCGGCCAGCAGCGCCGCCCATTTCACATGACGGTTGCACTCCACGCAGGGATTCGGCGTCCTGCCGGAAAGGTAATCGTCGATGAACGGACGCGCCACGCATCGCTCAAACTCCGCCGCCGCGCCGCGGGCATAGTGGGAGATTCCCATCCGCAGCGCCATGGCCCGGGCGTCCGACATCTCACAGCACCGGCTGTCCTCGCCCGTCCACGTCTTCATGGTGACGCCGACGACCTCATATCCCGCTTCTTTCAAAAGATATGCCGTCGTCGCGCTGTCCACGCCGCCGGACATACCGACAACCACCCGTGCTTTCATACCTCACCCGCCGTTTCCCGCGCGTCGCCGCGTATTCTCTTTCCATCGCCGTCCGGGGAGCCTTCCCGCCGCAGCGCCTCGTTCGTGCTTCCCATGCGGTAGCCGCCCAAATCGAGAGTTACATAGGAAAACCCCAGCGCCTTGATTTTAGCCGCGATTTCCTCCCGCCGCGCCGCGATTCCCTCCATCGCCTCCGGCTCCGCCTCGATGCGCGCCAAATTTCCATGGTGCCGCACCCGCAGCTGTCCCGGCGCGAACGGGCGAAGGACTTTTTCCGCCGCCTCGACCTGCGCCAGCCGCTCGACGGTCAGCGGCAAGCCATACGCGATGCGGGAGGCGAGGCAGGCCGCGCTGGGCTTCTCCGCAACGGAAAGCCCCCACGCCCGCGCCTGCGCGCGAATATCCGCTTTCGTCCAGCCGCATTCCATGAACGGCGAGATTACTTTTGGGGCGAGTTCCGCGATCGCGCGCATTCCGGGCCGGTAATCCGCCCCGTCGTCCAGATTGCTCCCGTCGGCGACAAAGGCGAAGCCGTTTTCCTCCGCCCACGCGCAGAGCTTTTGAAACCGCCCGCGCTTGCAGTAATAGCAGCGTTCCTTATCGTTGGCGACGATCTGCGGGTCGTCGAGGTCGCGGACGTCGATCACGACATGGCGCAGTCCCGCCGCTTCCGCCGTTTTTCGCGCGTCAATCAATTCCTCCGCCGCCAAAAGCTCCGAGCGCGCGGTGACCGCGACGGCTTTGTCGCCGAGGGCGAACCCCGCCGCTTTCGCCAGCGTCGCGCTGTCCACGCCCCCCGAAAGCGCCACGACGAGGCTCCCGCAAGTTTTCAGCCGTTCTATCAGCTGCGCCGTTTTCTTTTCCACCTTCGCGCCCCTTTCCATACAAGTCTTTTCGCTCCCTAAATCCTTCCGCCGGAACAGCTCCGTTTTTCTATCGACAGTGCCAGGGGATGGAAGCCTATGAAATTTCTGAGGTAAGAAAGTAAGAAATACTTACTTTCTTACCTCAGAAATTTTCTGTGCGGATTTTGCAGAAACCGCACCGGCCCTATCGCTTATTGTACTATACTTCCCCGCGCCTTTCAATCGGGAAGGCAGAGATGCATCCGTCAAATTCACGCCCGTACCGGGGGATTTTTCAGCGGAACTGTGCTATACTACAGACAACTTTTTGCAAGGTGTGGTGTTTGGCATGGGTGTCTTTTTGCCGTTGACGGCGGCGTTCCTCCTGATCGTCCTGCTGCTCCGCAAACACGTCCCGATCGGGGCGTGCATGCTGGCGGGCGGACTTTTGCTGTGGGCGGCCAAGTCCGGGGATTTTTCCGCGCTTTTCGTCGCAATGAAGGAAACGCTTTCGCTGCCGCGCACCTACGATATCCTGCTGGCGCTCTACTTCGTCATGTGCCTCGAAATCGAGCTGCGCATGAGCGGCACGCTGTCCGGCATGGTGAACGCGCTTCGGCGCGTCTTTTCCAGCGCGAAGGCGCTCCTGGCATTGATGCCCGCCTTCCTCGGCCTGCTGCCGTCGCTGGGCGGCGCGCGGTTCTCCGCGCCGATCGTGGACGAGCTGTCCGCGGACATCCCGATGCCGCAGGAACACAAGGCGGCAATCAATTTCTGGTTCCGCCACATCTTCGAGTTCTCCAGCCCGATCATTCCCGGCATGATCATGGCCTGCAACATCGCGGGCGTTCCCTTCAGCGAATTCCTGAAGCACTTGAGCTGGCTGACCATCCTCGCCTTTTCCGTGGGCTGGATCATCCTCATCCGTCCGCTCCGCTTGCCGGACGAGCTGAAATCGAAAGCCGAAGGCGCGCAAAAAAAGCGCGAGACGATGGATCTCATCCTCGCGCTCGCCCCCGTGGTCTCGACGTTCCTGCTGGTCGTTTTCCTTGACATGAACGCGTCGCTGGCCATGGGCGCGGTGACGTTCGTGCTGTTCTTCGTGCTGCGCGCCACGGACCGGTTCGTCGCAGTGCGGGACACGGTGGTCGGCGCGCTGGACAAGAAGATGCTGCTGAACGTACTCTGCATCCTCTACTTCATCCAGATATTGACCGTCACCGGAATCCTGCCCGAAATCGTCGCGGCGTTTCAGGCGTCGCCGCTGCCCGTGCCGGTCATCATCGCCTGCGTGTCCTTCATCATCGGCGTGCTGACGGGCATGTCGCAGGGCCATGTCGCCATCGTGATGCCGATCGTCGCGGCCATGGGAACGGGCAATCTGGATTTGGCGGGCGTCGCTATGGCTTTCGGCGTGGCCGGACAAATGCTGACGCCCACCCACATGTGCCTCGTCGTCACGGTGGATTACTTCCGCTCGAATTTCCTCGGCACGCTCCGCCCCGTCCTGCTCGGCGAAATCATCCTGCTGACGATTTTCAGCATCTACACATGGTTCACCATGGCATAGAAAACCGGCGCCCGTCTCGTATCGACAGGCGCCGGTCCTTTTTACCAGTGATATTTTTCTCCCCGCAGAATCTTGAACGAGCGGTAAATCTGCTCCGTCAAAAGCACCCTCGCCATTTGGTGGGTGAAGGTCATCTTCGACAGTGAAAGCCGCAGGCGCGCCGCGTTGCGGACAGCGGGGGAAAGGCCGAAGGCGCCTCCAATCAGGAACGTGATATGAGACGCGCCCGCCAGCATCCATTCGCCGAGCGCCGCGGAAAATTCTTCGGAGGAAAACTCCTTTCCCGCCACGTCCAGCACAATCAGTTCGCTGCCCTCCGGCACTCGCGCCAAAAGACGCTCGCCCTCCCGGACGAGCGTCTTTTCCTTTTCCGCCGCAGAAAAATTCTCCGGCATCTTTTCCTCGGCAATCTCGATAAAGGAGAGCTTCGCGAACGGAGAGAGCCGCTTCTCATATTCCGCCACGGCGTCCCGCAGGTATTTTTCCTTGAGCTTCCCCACGGCGAGGATCGTGATTTTCATGTCATTCCTCCGGGATGGCCTCCAGCACCGCGTTCAGCGTCATCTTGTCGCCGTTCCTGACAATCTGGATTTCCACGGAATCGCCGACCTGATGGGACGTGATTGCCGCGCGCAGTTCGCCGACGGTATTGGTCTTCTCGCCGCCGACGGAAAGGATCACGTCGCCGCGCTGAATGCCGGCCTTTCCTGCGGGACCATTCAGCGTGACGTTCTGCACATAGACGCCCGCGTCCACGTTGAGCTGATAGCCGGCCCGCGCCGCCGTCTCCTTGTCGTACACGCCGACACCGAGATAGGGACGGATCACGCGGCCATGATCCAGCAGCTGATCGACGATGTCGCGCACCGTATTGATGGGAATGGCAAAACCCATGCCCTCGACGCCGTTGGCGGCGATTTTCGCGCTGTTGATGCCGATGACGAGGCCGTCCGCGTTGGCCAGCGCGCCGCCGGAATTGCCCGGGCTGATGGCGGCGTCGGTCTGGATCAGTTTCAGATGGCGCTCGGAAATATCCAGCGTGCGGTTCAGCGCGCTGATGACGCCGACGGTGACGCTGCCCTGGAATTCAAGTCCCATCGGGTTGCCGATGGCAATCGCCGGTTCGCCGACCACGATATCGTCGGAGTTTCCGAAAGCGGCGGTGGGGAAGCCTTCCCCGTCAATCTTGACCACCGCGATGTCCGTCAATTCGTCGGCGCCGACCATCTTTCCCTTGACGCTGCGCCCGTCGGAAAGCGAGACCATGATCTCTTTTGCCCCCGCGACGACATGATAATTCGTCACGATATAGCCGTCCTCGCGGAAAATCACGCCGGAGCCCACGCCCTGCTCCACCTCGAACTGATGATTGAACCAGTCGCGCGCGACGGCCCGGTTCGTAATGCCGACCACCGCGGGGCCGACGGATTTCGCGACGCGGACGGCGGGCGTGTTGCGCGCGTCCGAAAGAGTGCCGGTCGAAGGCGCGGGCCGAGAAGTCGCCGGCATCGTCCCCTGCGGCGTATTGTCCGCCAGCGCGCCGCCGCACCCGGCGGCCAGCACAGCGCCGACCACGCTCATTGCCACTACGGTCTTGCGATATTTTCTCCACATATCCATCAGAAACATTTCCTTTCGCCCCTTAACGTTTCATTTTTAACCGTCTTTATGCATGCCCGCCTGCAGGCGGGCTGCAGTTACGGCTGCAGCATCCCCGTTTGCATTAAAATCCCGAGAATGTCGGGATTCCCAATATCCGATATGAATTGATTGTTCCTCAGCTCGTAAAAATTCATGCAGCGGACTTTGAACGGCCTGCCTGTGGCGGGACGCCCCATGAAATCCCCGTCATGCGTTCCCGTGCACTCCCAGCAGACGGCCATCTTGTTCGGCTCGATCACGCAATCCATTAGCCGCCATTGAATATCAGAAAACGCGGCCCGCATCATGAAAACGATAGAGAGATATCCTTTCGGCCCCCGCAGCGGCTCCGGCTGCGTCGGCGCATAAAAGATCGCATCGGCCGCGATCAGTTTCTCCGCCAGCGCCTCGTCGGCCGTATTGATCATGGTTTCAAATTCGGCAATCAACCGCCGCTCCGTTTCATGTGCCATAGAATCCCGTCCTTTCCCCTGCGGAAGATTCATGCCGTGACCATTTCGTCCTGCAGCGCCACCGCCAGCGACAGCGCGGGCACGCCGCTTTCCGCCAGCAGATGGCTGACCGTTTCCTCGGCGATGGACGGGCGATTGTTCGTCTCGCTCAAATGGGCGAGGATGATTTTTTGCGGCCTCGCCCGAAGCCCCGCGATGGCGCGCCCCGCCTCGTCGTTGGCCAAATGGCCCCGGTTCCCTAAAATGCGCTGTTTCAGCGGCCACGGGTACGGCCCTTTGCGGAGCATGGCAAGATCGTGGTTCGCCTCAAACACCAGCACGTCCGAGCCTTCCATCGCCGACCGCACCTCGTCGGTGACATACCCGAGATCGGTCGCCACCGTGCATTTGCGGCTGCCGGTAATCTCATAGCCGACGGGATCGGCGGCGTCATGGGGAATACCGAAAGCCGAAACGCGAAGCGGTCCTATGTCCACGGCGTCATGGATCGCAAACAGCCGCTCGGCCGGCAAATCGCCGCCGCTTTCCGTAATCGCCCGCAGCGTCCCCGGCCGCGTATACACCGGCGCTCCGGTATGCCGCAAAAGCGTCCGAAGCCCCGCCACATGATCGCTGTGCTCGTGGGTGATGAAAATCGCGTCGAGGGAATCCAGCGAGGCCGAAAGCGACGAGAGCGCCCGCCCCACGCGCCGAACGCCGACGCCCGCGTCGATGAGCACCCGCGCGCCGTCCATCTCGACGAAGATCACGTTTCCCTTGCTCCCGCTGGCGAGAACCGAAACTATCATGCCCGCTCATCCGCTCCTTTTCCCGTTCTGCCTCCACAGCATAAAGAAAAGCTATGGAAACTGTCTGTAAAGTTCATTATAAAAGGATTACAAAACGCGGCGCCGTCCGCCCGCGCCCTTGCCCACCGTGCGCCCGATGGCGCGTATGCGTCCTTCCATGCAGACGCGGCACTCTTCCGGCGTGTCGGCCACGCAGGCCTTTCCCGGATACAGCGCGTATTTTTGCCGCGCCTCGCCCTCGGTGACGTTGGGCATCACCACGTTGGCGCCGGAACGCAGGATCCATTCCCGCGCGTTCGGCTTCAATGTTTCCATCGCCGTCGTGGCGGGAATATTTGCCTCCGGCAGCAGCAGGCGCGTCGCCGCCACCACCCGGCGCACAAGATGCATATCCCCGGGCTGCTCGCTTCCGAGGGGCGTGTCGCCGTTGGGCACCAGCGGCCCGACGCCCACCATGTCGGCGTCTATCTCCTGGAAAAACAAAATATCCCGCGCCAGCATTTCCGTCGTCTGCCCCGGCAGGCCGATCAGGCAGCCCGTTCCCACTTCATAGCCGAGCTCCTTCAAATCGGCGAGACAGCGGAACCGCGCTTCATGGGACATCCCCGGATCGAGGGCTTCATATATCGCCTTGTCCGTAGTTTCGATGCGAAGCAGGAAGCGGTCTGCGCCCGCCTCCTTCAACACGCGGTATTCCTCCCGCGTCCTTTCCCCGACAGAGAGCGTCACCGTCAGTCCGAGCTTCTTCACATCACGGACAATCGCCGCCAACCGCTCCGCCGTAAACCACGGGTCCTCTCCCGACTGCATCACCGCTGTGAAATACCCGTACGCTTTCGCTTTTTCCGCCAAAGCCACGATCTCCTCCGGCGAGAGCCGGTACCGCTGCGCGTTCCCGTTATCCCTGCGGAGGCCGCAATACAGGCAGTTCTGCCGGCAGTACGAGGAAAACTCGATCAACCCGCGAAGATGCACCTCGTCGCCCACGAACGCATGCCGCACCCGATCTGCCGCCGCCGCCAGCGCTTCCTCCGCGCCCGCGTCCGCCAGCAAGGCGGCAAGCTCTTCCGGCGAAAGCAGGTGCGTCCGCTCCGCTTTTGCAATCAACACGTCCCGCGTTTGCTCCTCCATCGCGCCGCCCTCCTTTCCGGGTGAAAAAAGCCGCAACTTTTACAGTTGCGGCGAATAGATGTATTCGGCGACCGTCTCCATCGCCGAGCCTTTTGCATACCCCTGCGGCTTCAGCGGGACGCTGGAGCCTCCGGTCTTTTCCTTCGTGTCATAGGCCGCTACCAGCGAATCCAGGATCTGATACGTCTTCTTTCCACGGTCAAAGGCGATGGTATAGAGATACAGGCAGTTCGCGTCCGCCTTTACGATTTCCACCCGCGCCTGGGCCTCGTTGTTGTTCTTGATTTCCACCGCGTTCATGTCCACATAATATCCGGTGTCGCCCCGGGCGTCCACAAACCGCAAATCCATATCCGAAAAATCTAATGTTTCCGCGCTGCACAGGCCGCAGGCCAGCGCCCAGACCGCCGCAGCAACAAGCGCTATGAAAAGATCCCGTTTCATTGCCATTTCGCCTTTCCCTGCCTCGGATTTGTCTTCCCTATAAAGGATACCTATTTATTATATATGCATAATCTTGCCGCCGCAACTGTTTTTTCAACAAACAGGGCGCGAAACTGCCGTTCCGCGCCCCAAAAGCTGTTCAAACCTCAGACCAAAAGCGCCTTGTGCGAAACATTGACGCGGCCCTGGCGGTCGATCTCCGTGACCTTCACGTCGATCTCGTCGCCGACCTTCACCACATCCTCGACTTTCTCCACGCGCCGTTTCGAAAGCTGGGAGATATGGCAAAGCCCTTCCTTGCCCGGCAGTACCTCGACGAAAGCGCCGAAGCCCATGATGCGCGTTACGCGGCCGCGATACGTCGCGCCCACCTCCACGTCGCGGGTCAGCTCCTTGATGATCTCGATGGCCTTCTGCGAGTCCTCCACGCTGACGGCGGAAATATGCACCGTGCCGTCTTCCTCGATGTCGATCTGCGTGTTCGTATCCTCGACGATCTTCTTGATGATCTTGCCGCCCGGTCCGATGACGTTCCGGATCTTGTCCACGCTGATGTGCATCGTCGTGACCCGCGGCGCGTACGGGGAAAGCTCCGCGTTCGGCTTCGGGATGCATTCCAGCATCTTGCCCAGGATGAAGTCGCGGCCCCGCTTCGCCTGCGCCAAAGCCGAGGCGAGAATCTCGCGGGTAATGCCCGCAATCTTGATATCCATCTGAATCGCGGTGATGCCCTGCTCCGTGCCGGCAACCTTGAAGTCCATATCGCCGAGGGCGTCTTCCATGCCCTGGATATCCGTCAGGATCGTGTAGTTGTCGCCCACCTTCACGAGGCCCATGGCCACGCCGGAAACGGGGCGCTTAATCGGTACGCCCGCATGCATCAGCGACATGGTGCTGCCGCAGACGCTGCCCATGGAGCTGGAGCCGTTGGACTCCAGAACCTCCGAAACGAGACGCAGCGTGTAGGGGAATTCCTCTTCCGACGGAATCACCGGCAGCAGCGCGCGCTCCGCCAGAGCGCCGTGACCGATCTCGCGGCGTCCGGGGCCGCGGGCGGGCCGAGCCTCGCCGACGCTGTAGCCGGGGAAATTGTACTGATGAATGTACCGCTTCGATTTTTCCGTGCCGAGACCGTCGATGACCTGCTCGTCGCCGAGGGAGCCCAGCGTCGTGACAGTCAGGATCTGCGTCTGCCCGCGGGTGAACAGCGCCGAGCCGTGGGTCCGCGGCAGAAGCCCGACCTCGCAGGACACCGGACGAACCTCGTCCAGCGCGCGCCCGTCGGGGCGAATCTTCTCAAGGGTAATCATGCGGCGCACGATATCTTTTTCGAGATCGTGCAGGATGCCCGCGATTTCCTTCGCGCAGTCGGGATACTCCGCCAGAAAATGCTCCATGGTCTCCGCGTTGATGGCGGCGATATTCTCGTCGCGGTTCAGCTTGTCGGGATTGCGGACCGCCGCGTCAAGACGTGCCTCCGCATATTCCTTGATGCCCTGCAGGAGCGCTTCCGGCGGCGCAAAGAGCTTCATCTCTCGCTTCTCCTTGCCGCACTGGCTGATAATGCCCTGCTGGAACTCCACGATCTTCTTGATCTCTTCATGACCGAAAAGGATCGCTTCCAAGATGACGTCCTCCGGCAGTTCCTTCGCGCCGGCCTCGACCATCATCACCGCGTCATGGGAACCGGCGATGGTGAGATTCAGTTCGGACTTTTCCCGCTGCTCCACCGTCGGATTGATGATGAACTGTCCGTCCACCCGGCCCACGCGCACGCCCGCGATCGGGCCCGCCCACGGGATATCCGAAACGGAAAGCGCGCAGGACGCGCCAATCATCGCGGCGATTTCCGGCGGGTTGTCCTGCTCGACGGAGAGCACCGTCGCCATGACCTCCACGTCGTTGCGGAACCCTTTCGGGAACAGCGGACGGATCGGCCGGTCGATCAGACGCGCGCAGAGGATCGCCTCGTTGGCGGGACGCCCCTCGCGCTTGATGAAGCCGCCGGGAATTTTCCCGACCGCGTACATTTTCTCCTCATAGTCCACCGTGAGCGGGAAGAAATCCACGCCCTCGCGGGGGCTGGTGGAAGCCGTCGCCGTGACGAGCACCACCGTGTCGCCGTAGCGCACCAGCACGGCGCCGTTGGCCTGTTTCGCCATCTTGCCCTGCTCGATGGTCAGCGGGCGTCCGCCCACATCCATTGTAAAGCTCTGCATTTCTTAATCCTCCTACCTAAAGGAATCGCTGATGATGTATGCGCCTCCGCCGTCTCCCCCGCGGGGAAACAGTCCGGCAGCGGCGCCAACTCCGTTGATCATAAGCTTCCCTTGTTTTCGACAAATACCGACATCGGCTTATTGTTGAAATTTTCCCAAAACGATATAGTAAAAACGCGGGGCATTGCCCCGCGTCCACTGTTACTTTCTGAGGTCGAGCTTCGCGATGATCGAACGATAGCGCTCGATATCCTTATTGCGAAGATACGCCAGCAGGCGGCGGCGATGGCCAACCATTTTCAAAAGCCCGCGGCGGGAATGATGATCCTTCTTGTGCTCCTTCAAATGCTCGGTGAGGTACGCGATGCGCGAGGTCAGCACGGCAATCTGGATTTCCGGCGAACCCGTGTCGCCCTCGTGGACGGCATACTGCTTGATAAGAGCGGTTTTTTCTTCTTTGGTAAGCATGTGTGTATTCTCCTCCTGTTTGTCATTCTCCAGTGACGAAGCACGCGTCGGAGTGCTCGCGCCCCGCGTCACGGAACATAAAATATGATACGGGAAGGATTATAGCATACGAGGATTATTTCCGCAAGGGAAAAGGAGGAGGATTTTAACTTTTTTCGCTGTCGCGGGGATAATTTCTTTTTGCGAAAGGCTTTGATAGCGGCTTATACGATTATTTATATTCATCTTTGTGGAGTAGATTTGGCGGGGCGTTGCCCCTCCAACCCTCCCCACACAAGGGGAGAGCCCCTTGTGAATCCCCCGGAAGGGCTCTGTGGAGCCAGAGATTCCGCGACGTACGATTATATTTACCTTGGCGACTATTTATCCCGCGATAAAGGTTGTAGCGACTTATACATTAGCCAAGTTACAGAATTAAGTGTCTGCTGTGCGAAACCCCAATCCCGCAAAAATGGGCTAAAGCATAAATCGTCAAAACTCTTAGTCGCGGGATAAACTACCCGATAAATTATTCTAAGCTTTCACCGCGGAATCCCGGGCCCGCAGGCCCCTAAGGAGGGGTGCAAGGGGAGGAACGCCCCTTGCAGGGTTGCAGGGGCAGCGCCCCTGCATGAAATCTTCACAAGGATGAATCCATGCAATCGTACAAGCCAAGCCACAATCTTTTGCGCAAATGATTAGCCCTTGCATCAAGCGTTGCGATATAACACCGGCGCGTTAAAGCGCGCCGCTCGACAGTCCGCCAGACTATCTCGCCTTTCAAAGAGAAGAAAATTGGGAGGAAATACAAAAGGGAGGGCGTCGCCCTCCCTTTTGATTCTACATTATTCCAGTTCTGAAGTGCAGTGCGGGCAGCGGGTGGCTTCCGCGTCGATCTCCGATTTGCAGTAGGGGCACTTGCGCGGCTCCGGCGCAGGCTCTTCCTTCGGCATCATCTTGTTGATCTGCTGGATCATCAGGAACACGGCGAAGGCGAGGATCAGGAAATCGATGCAGGCGTTGATGAACTGCCCGTAAGCGATGACCGGCACGTTGGCGGCCTTCGCTTCGGCGATGGTCTTGACCGGAACCTTGCCCAAGTTGATAAAGAGATTGGAAAAGTCCACGTTGCCCATCAACAGGCCCAGCGGCGGCATCAGCACGTCGCTGACGAAGGAGGAAACGATCTTGCCGAAGGCGCCGCCGATGATAACGCCGACCGCCAGGTCCATGACGTTGCCCCGCATAATAAACTTCTTGAATTCTTCCATCATTTGATATTCTTCCCTTCTTGGTTATTATTGTCCGACAGCGGGAAAATCGCGTCCTTCGGCCGGGCCTCGCCCAACGCCTCGTCCAGCGCTTCCGCCGCCAGTTCTTCCACTTCGTAAGCGGGATGGTATGTCGTACGCTCAAAGCGCCAGCCCGGGGCCTTGATCAGCCGGTCGTGCCGCGCGTCGTACCCGTAGACGACAACCCTCGCCGAGGATTCAATGTATGTTTCCCAATCCCAGCCAAAGCTGGGAAGTATCCGCTGATAGAACTGCTCCACCACGAGGAGCAGCACCAGGTCGGCGTCAAGCACCTTCGCCGCGTCTCTGGCCGCCAGTTCCGGCTTCGCCTTTTTCCCCTGGGCGGCCATCGCTTCGCGGAACGCTTCCGCGGCCTCGTCCTCGTTGAGGAACTCCACCCAGTGCATGGAATCGTTCAGCGGGATATGAACCTCCCGGTCCATCCGATCCATCAGCCGCTCGGCGGCGCTTCGGGTGAGCCAGCCGCCGGTACGGTCGATCAGGGGGATCATCGCCACGCGCCGCGATTTCCGTTCCTGCACCTGCTTCTGCGGCTGCAAAGGCGGCGCAGGCTGCCCCTCGTCCGCCGCAAAAGCCGCCGCGCCAAATGCCAGCATCAAGATTGCGGCCAGCAAGAAAATAGAGATCCCGCGTTTCATAGCGTTCTCACTCTTTCCCGTTGATTCTCGCCTTTCCCGTAGCGCAGGGGGCGAGATCCATCAAATCGGCGACTTCCACGTCGCCTTTCAGGTTCGCCATGATGACGTCGCGAATCTTGAACTCCGCCATGACCTGGCAGCAAGCGCCGCAAGGGACGCAGGGCTCCTCGGTATCCGCGACGATGGCGATGGCGTCGAATTCCCGCTTGCTGTCCGCGACAGCCTGGAAGATGGCCACGCGCTCCGCGCAGCAGGACAGCCCGTAGGCCGCGTTCTCCACCGAGCAGCCGCCGTACATCGTGCCGTCGCTGGCGAGGACGCAGGCCCCCACCGGACGCCCCGAATAGGGACTGTGCGCTTTCTGCATGGCGCTTTTCGCGGTGCGCACCATGGCGTCAATGATTTCCTCGTTGATCATGCATTATCTCCTCCGTCCTCATATCAGTTCAACGCTTCCGCCTTTATGACGCCGTCGATGCCGCGGATCATTTCCATGATTTCCCCGCGGTCGATCGGGTGTTTGGAGCCGACTTCCACTTCCATCTCCAGCACCGGTTCCGACCGTCGGGCGGTTTCGCTTTCCCGCATGTGTATCCGGATGCCGTGCAGGGAGTAGTCCTGGGCCGCCAAGAGATCGGTGACGGACCGAATCACGCCGGGCGTATTCTCCGCGACGACGGCGACGGCGAAGATGTCTTCCTTCACCATCCAGGAGTCAAATCGGCCGAATACGCGAAGCACCAAAGCGACGAATCCCGTCGTCATCACCGCGCCGGGATAGAAGCCAAGGCCCACGGCCAGCCCCACGCCGGCCACCACCCAAAGGCACGCCGCCGTCGTCAACCCGGTCACGGACAAGCCTTCCTTCATGATGGCGCCTGCGCCGAGGAAACCGATGCCGCTGACCACCTGCGCCGCGATGCGGGCGGAGTCGACGCCAGACCCATCCCCGATGTCCACGGAGATCATCATCACAAGGCATGAGCCGAGACAGACCAGGATATTCGTCCGAAGGCCCGCCGATTTGTGCCGGGCCTCGCGCTCATAGCCAATCAGGCCGCCCAAGATGCAGGCAAGCAGCAGTTTCTCGAATATGACATCCAGCTCCATGATACGCTTGCGGACGCCTCCTTTAGCCCAGCGCTTCCGTTTCTTTCTCTACTATAATTACTTTTTTCAGGAAATGCAACTTGGAAAAATTTTTCGGAGCCTTCCGGTTTTCCCCATTTGTTTTCCACAAGTTATACCCAATTCCGCAAAAATTGGGTACAGGTTTTTTGACAGGATTTGTGGATAAAGTGGATAAATCGGTGCATAACCCCCATATCTTCGGAACAAAATTTGTCAACCGCTATATTTTGTTCCCGCGCCGAAGGGAATTTGTGGATAAGCTACAAGGCGCCTGAAAAGCGGACACCCGCAGGATTTTCGGCGCGTTTACCACTCGGAAAACGGATGCTCGGCCAAATTGGAATTGTAATATCTGGCGTCGGACGAGACTTCCGCACCGAGCCAATCGGGACGGTCGAAATCTTCGTTCTCATCGGAAAGTTCCAGCTCCGCCACGACCAGCCCCTTGTTCGCGCCGGCGAAGACGTCGACTTCCCATGTGTAGTCGCCGTGTATAACGAAATAACGCGTTTTCTCCACGACTTTTTTCCGGCAGCGCAGCAAAAGCTCCTGCGCGTCCTGCACCGGAATCTCGTATTCATATTCGCTGCGGGTGACGCCCTCGGTGCGCCCTTTCAAGGTCAAAAGAGCCCGCTGATCCTCCAGGCGGATACGCACCAGCATCGGCCCCGTACCCGGCAGATACCCCTGCTTGATGGAAACGGATTCGCCCGTCGGCTGCCATCCTTCCTTCACCAAGAATTTCCGTTCAATCTCAACGCCCATCTTCGCACCCCTCTCCTGTTTCTTTCTTATGCATTATGTTTTATTATACGGCACTGCGCGCGCCTTCACAAGTTTTTATTGACAGAATGTGCAGGTTCTGTTATATTGTGCAAAGTTCTCCGAGGGGGAGTAGTCGGCGGGAAGGCGAACGCGTTCCCGCGGAATGCGTCAACACACTGACGAAATCACTTCGTCTGGCGTATTCATTGCATGGATTGTGCAAAGGCGAGACTTTTGGAGCGGGTTTCCGCTCCGAAGGTCTCTTTTTTTTATAAAAACGTATATGTTTTTGGGAGGGAGAACTCTATGGAGGGTTTTATTGCGGCTTTCGCGCTGGTTTTTTGCGCGGAAATGGGCGACAAGACGCAGCTGATCGCCATGACGTTCGCTGCGCGGTATTCCTGGCGTCCGGTGATGGCGGCGGTGCTGGCCTCGACATTGGCGAACCACGGGCTGGCCGTAGGGCTGGGCGTTCTGCTGGGCGGCCTCTTGCCCGAAGCGGAGATGCGATTCTGCGGCTCCGTCGCGTTTATCCTGTTCGGTCTTTGGACGCTGCGGGAGGGCGGCGACGAAGAAGATGAAAGCGTCTTTTCGGGATACAGCCCGTTTGGGACGGTGGCGCTGACGTTTTTCCTCGGAGAGATGGGAGACAAAACGCAGCTCGCCGTGCTGACCATCGCCGCGGAGCAGGGCGCATGGCTGCCGGTGCTGGCAGGCTCCACTTCCGCCATGCTGCTGGCAGACGGGCTCGGCGTCGCGCTGGGAACGAAGCTTCGATATCTCGTTTCCCCAAAAACGATGAAAAAAATCTCCGCGCTGATTTTTCTCGCCTGCGGCGCGGCGGGGCTGGCGGCCTTTCTTTTGTGACCGCTTTCCCTCGCGGCTTTTTTCCGTTATAATAGAGCAGAAAAAATCATCGGAACAGGAGGAACTTCTTTGGCGGACGTTTTTTTGAATTTTATCGACGAGTGGGGCTATTTCGCGGTGGCGCTTCTGATGGGCCTTGAAAACGCCTGCGTGCCGATCCCCAGCGAGCTGATCCTGGGCTTCGCGGGCTACCTGATCTACGCGGAGCGCATGACCTTCGCGGGGGCGATGTGGGCCGGCATGATCGGCGGCGTCCTCGGCTCGATCTTCGCATACGAGGTCGGCTGCCGCGGCGGACGGCCTTTCGTGGACCGTTACGGCAAGTATTTCTTCGTCAAGCAGTCTCATGTGGACCTTGCCCAGGAATGGTTCGACAAGTACGGGCTGAAGGCCGTGTTTTTCAGCCGGATGCTGCCGGTGGTGCGGACGTTCATCTCGCTTCCGGCGGGCTTCGCGCGTATGGACCGGGTGAAATTCCTGGTGCTGACCATCCTGGGCTCGCTGCCCTGGACGGCGCTGATTCTCTGGCTGGGCCGTCTCCTGGGCGAAGGCTGGGCCATCATGATGAAAGTGGGCCACGAGATCAGCTTGATTTTCGTCGTGCTCTGCATCATCGGCGCGGTTGTCTTCTGGATTAAATACAACCGCCGGAAAAACAAAAAATGAAGATTTCTGCATGAATCCCGCCGCCAACCGGACCGGCGGGATTTTTGTATTGCTATTTTCCCATAGCCATCTTTGCGTGGAAAGAGTATAATATATATTTACAATGACGAAAACGGGAGGGGAGCATCCTGCTGTATCCGCTGAAGCTGATTCCGCCTTTGAAGGATTACCTGTGGGGCGGAACAAAGCTCAAAGAGCAATATCATAAAGAGACGGATCTGCCGACAGTGGCGGAGAGTTGGGAACTGGCCTGCCGGAAAGACGGGCGCAGCGTCATTGCCAACGGCCCGGCAGCGGGCATGGAAATTTCCCGCTACATTGCCATGGAGGGCGACCGCGTCACCGGCACCCACGCGGCGCGGGTCACGTATTTCCCGCTGCTGATCAAGCTGATCGACACGGCGCAGGATCTTTCAATCCAGGTCCATCCCGACAATCAGAGCGCGCTCTGGGAAAAGGACGAGAACGGAAAGACGGAGCTGTGGTACGTGGTGGACGCGGAGCCGGGGGCGACGGTGATTCTCGGCGTGAACCGCAGCGTGACGAAAGTGGAGATGCGCCAGCGCATTGAGGACGGCACCATCCTCGACGTCTGCAACCGCGTTCCGGCCCGTCCCGGCGACGTCTTCCTGATCGAGGCGGGCACGCTGCACTCGGTGGGCGCCGGCGTCACGCTGGCGGAAATCCAGCAGAACGCCAACACGACGTACCGCGTGTACGACTACGGGCGGCTGGGCCGCGACGGGAAGCCGCGGGAGCTGCAGATCGAACGTGCGTTGGAGGTGCTGCGTCTCACGCCCACGCCGCGCCTCGTTCTGCCGCCGTCCCAGAGCTTCTTCGCAGAATACACGGTGCGCCAGCTGGCCGTCTGCGAATACTTCACCGTCAACCATGTGGCGCTGGACGGCCGCATCCACCTGTTCACCAGCCGCGACAGCTTCCACTCCATCCTCTTGCTGGAGGGTATTTTGGAACTGGAATATTCCAGCGGCAAGGAAATCCTGGAAAAAGGGGATTCCCTCTTCGTCCCGGCCGGTTACGGACCCTATTGGCTCCGCGGCCACGGCCGTTTTCTCCTGACAATGGTCTGATCCTCTCGAAAAGCGAAACGCCCGCCAGACTTGCGCCTGGCGGGCATTTTTTACGGTATTTCGGGCAGCGCCTGGCTGACCGTGTTGTGATGGATGATGTCGATGATGCGGAGCTCGATTTCCATTTCCTGCTTCAGCAGCGTCTCCGCCGTGTTGTACTCCATGTTCTCGCCGGTGGCGATGCCTTTCAGATAATGCGTCCACGCGGCGATGGAGAGGTCGGTGGAAGCGTGGCGGAGATTCGCCAGATAGGCGGCGCCCTTCGGAACCGCCACGGCGTCCAGACGCGCCTGCCGTTCCTTCAGGGTCGGAACCACCTCGTCTTCAATGAGCGAGGACAGCGTGGCGGCGACTTTGCCCGCGAAACGGCCCTTCGCCGAGCCGGCGATCGAGGAGAACCGCGATTGCATGCCCGCCAGCTTCTCATTGTATTCGGCTACCAAATCGTGGGTGGCGGCGATATAGTCGGCGATGTCTTTATTCTGCCGGGGTGCGAGAGTGTCAAGGTACAGCTTGTAGTTGTCCATGCGGATGATCCGCCAGCGTCCGCCTTCGCCGCGTTCCATCTGCACCCGCAGCGAGAAGGGCGTTTCCGTCACCCGGTCCCGGATGGCGATCTGCGCGTCCGCGGCGTCGCCCGAAACCTTGATTTTTTCCACTCCCAGCGCTTCCATATTGCGGATCTGGGATCGTTCCAAAAAGCGCTCGAAATCGATGCCCAGCTGCCGTCCTTTCGTCAGGCTCGCCCCCTGGGGCAGCGACCACTCCCCGGAGGACACGTAGCCCACGATGACCTCGCGCAGGCCGTCCAGCATCTGGGGCTTGATGACGTCGTAAAACTGCTCGTACTGCACTTTGCTCTCGGCGGTCAGCGCCGCGTCGTACCGCAGCATATCGTCGGTGAGATCGTCGTACGCCCGGGAGAGCACCCGGTCAAAATCGACGCCGTCCAAGACGGCGGCGGTGTCATGACGGCCGCAGGCGTCGGAGAGAGCGCGAAGCGCATGCTCGGGCGTGCGCGTATATACAAAGTAATACCAAAGCCAGAGGCCGAGGATAAGGGCGAAAACGAAGAGGACGATCATCATGTTCCTCTTTTCCCGCTCGTGACGGCGGCGCAGCCGGCCTTGCAAAGATCGGCTTTCCATGTATAGACCTGCCTTATCAGAAAATTTCCGTCGTGAAAACGCGGAAGAAGTCGAGCCGCAGCTCTGCCTGGGGATCGTTTCGTCAGGCAAGGCGAAAGACCCGGCAGGGACTCGACGGGATTTGTTCAGTCGGCCTTTTTATTGTATCATATTTTGCGGCGGGAAAGAAACAAATTTCTGCATCCCCGCCTTGCTATTTCTTCGCAGATTGCATATACTATGAAGGATTTCTATTTACAGACTGCACAAGGAGGCCTTTTCGTGAACCCATTCATCAAGTGGTACGCAAAAAAACCGTTGATCGGCCTGATCGCAGGCGGACTCGTCATCGGCATCGTGCTGGCAATCGCCGTGCCGAAGGCAATCCCGCTGCTGGCCATTTTCGGCAAGCTGTTTGTCGGCGCCCTGAAAGGCATCGCGCCGATTCTCGTCTTCGTCCTCGTCCGCAACGCCATGGCGCGGGACACTTCCCCCGAGAACGCGTCTATGCGCCCGGTCATCGGGCTTTACATGATCGGCACATTCTGCGCCGCGCTGGTTGCGGTGGCCGCGTCGTTCCTGTTCCCGACGGAGCTGAAGCTCTCCGTCGCCAACGCAAACCTGACGCCGCCCAGCGGCATCATCGAAGTGCTGAAAAACCTGCTGCTGTCCGTGGTGGACAATCCGGTGAACGCCATCATCAAGGCGAACTACATCAGCATCCTGGCGTGGGCGATCCTGTTCGGCATCGCTCTCCGCAAGACCTCGCCGGCAACCCAGTCTTTCATCGCCGACGTCGCGGAAGGCGTGACGAAGATCGTGCAGTGGATTATCCGCTTCGCGCCCTTCGGCATCATGGGCCTCGTGGCGGACGCCATCGGCGAGAGCGGCCTCGACGCGCTGCTGGGATACGCAAGGCTCCTCGCGGTGCTGCTCGGCGCTTTCTTCTCCGTCGCGCTGATCATGAATCCTCTCGTCGTCTTTCTCAAAACGCATAAAAATCCGTACCCGTTAGTCTTCACGACGCTCCGCGAGAGCGGCGTCTACGCGTTCTTCACCCGCAGCTCCGCCGCAAACATTCCGGTCAATCTGCGGCTCTGCGAGCGTCTCGGGCTGAACCCGGACCTCTACTCGATCTCGATTCCTCTCGGCGCCACCATCAACATGGCGGGTGCGGCCATCACCATCACGGTGCTGTCGCTGGCGGCGGCGAATACGCTGGGCGTCCAGGTCGATCTGCCGACGGCGTTGCTGCTTTCGATTATCTCGACAGTCGGCGCCTGCGGCGCGTCGGGCGTGGCGGGCGGCTCGCTGCTCCTGATTCCGGTGGCCTGCGCCTCCTTTGGCATCAACAACGACGTCGCCATGCAGGTCGTCGGCGTCGGCTTCATCATCGGCGTCCTGCAGGACTCCTGCGAGACGGCGCTGAACAGCTCCAGCGACGTACTTTTCACCGCCACGGCAGAATTCGCCCAGCGGGCCAAGGAAGGCACGCTGAAAGCGGAGGACATGGTGCCGAAAGACTGATTTTGGCAAAAAAGTACCGCCGACTGCGAAACCATCTCGCGGTCGGCGGTATCTTTTTGCCTGCTATACGTTGAACCGGAAGTACGTCACGTCCCCGTCCTGCATCACATAATCTTTTCCTTCGAGGCGGATCTGTCCCTTTTCCCGCGCCGCGTTCATGCTGCCCGCGGCAATCAGGTCGTCGTAGTTCACGATCTCGGCGCGGATAAAGCCGCGCTCGATATCGGAATGGATCTTTCCGGCGGCCTTCGGCGCCGTCGTTCCCTTCGTGATGGTCCAGGCCCGGCACTCGTCCGGCCCCGCCGTCAGGAACGTCAAGAGGCCCAACAACGAGAACGCCGCCTTGATGAGCCGGTCGAGGCCCGATTCTTCGAGGCCCAGCGTTTCCAGAAATTCCTTCGCCTCGTCCCCGGACAGCTCCGCGATTTCCGACTCCACCCGGGCGGAAATCGCCACCACTTCCGCGCCTTCTTCGGCGGCATAGGCTTTGACTTTCTGCACGAAGGGATTTTCTTTATCCGCCGTCGCCGCCTCGTCCTCGGCCACGTTCGCCACATAGAGCGTCGGCTTCATCGTCAGAAGGTTCAGATCGCGGAGCAGCGCCCGTTCCTCGTCGGAAAGCTCCGCCTTCCGCGCGGGCTTCGCGTCGCCAAGCAGCGCCGCGATCTTGGAAAGCGCCGCTTCCTCCGCTTTCGCCTCTTTATTTCCGCTCTTCGTCAGCTTCTGCGCCTTGACGAGGCGTTTCTCCACCGTGTCGAGGTCGGCGAGGCAAAGCTCCGTCGTGATGATCTCGATGTCGCGAATCGGGTCGATGGCGCCCTCGACGTGGGTGATATCCTCATCCTCGAAGCAGCGCACCACGTGGGCGATGGCGTCCACCTGCCGGATGTGCTCCAGGAATTGGTTGCCAAGTCCTTCGCCCTTCGACGCGCCGCGCACCAGCCCGGCGATGTCCACGAAGCGCACCGACGCCGGCGTGGTCTTTTTCGACTGGTACATCTCATGCAGTACGCCGAGCCGCGCGTCCGGCACGTCCACCACGCCCACATTCGGCTCGATGGTGCAGAACGGATAATTCGCGGCCTCCGCGCCCGCCTTCGTGATCGCGTTGAACAGCGTGCTCTTGCCCACGTTCGGCAGCCCGACGATTCCCACTTCTAAATTACTCAATGTCATGACCTCTCTATCTGGAAATTTTCCTGTCTATTCTAACGAATCGGCGCCGCTTTTGCAAGCCAGCACGCCCGTCCCATCAAATTTCGGCACGAATTCCTCCGACGCCGCGCCGCGCTCCTGCACATAGCAGCGCGTAATGCCAAGACTGAGCGCATGGTCAACGACAGACTGGTATTCAAAGGTCGTCAGTTTCCGATTCAGCCCCTTGACCTCCGACGCGCGATACATCGGCGTGTATTGTCCCATCAGCGACAGCATGATCTTGTCGCCGAACGTTTCCCACAACCAGTCGAGGAGTTTCATGCTTTCCTTGCGCTTCCCCGGCAGGATCAGATGGCGAACGAGAACGCCGCTTTGGAGAATCCCGTCCTCCCGCAGCACCGGCGACCCCTTCGCCTTGACCATCGCCTCAATCGCCGCCGAAGCATACGAAAAACAATCCCGCGCGTCCGAGCACTCGGCCGCGCTTTTTTCGTCGAAATATTTCAAGTCGGGCAGGAAGACGTCGATTTCCTCGGCAATCGCATCAATGATTTCCGCCCGCTCATACCCGCTGCTGTTCCAAACTACGGGCAGCGTCATCCCGCGTTTTTTCGCCATACGGAGCGCCGCCAAAATCTGCGGCGCAAAATGTGTCGGCGTCACGAGATCGAGAGTCGCCGCCCCCTGCGCCTGCTGCTCCAAGAAGATTTCCGCCAGCCGTTCCTCCGTCACGTCGATGCCGTTTTCCTCATGGCTGATCACGGCGTTCTGACAAAACAGGCAGCGCAGGCTGCAATACGAAAAAAACACCGTGCCCGCGCCGTTCTTTCCGGCGATGCACGGCTCCTCCCACAGGTGCAGAAAAACAAGCGCGGCGCGAACAAGCCGCCCCGCCCCGCAATACCCGCGTTCACCCGCCAAACGGTTCACGCCGCAGCGCCGCGGGCATAGCATACAATGCTCCAGAGCGTCCATCGAAAACGTTTCCAAACTCATTTCCACTCCATACTCGTAGCGACGAGCGGCAGCACATTGATCAACGGCTCCTCATACGGATGCACGGCCTTCACCGCCCGCATCACCGTATCCAAAATCTCCGCCCGGATCGTCACCTCGACCTTCAGCTCCGGCTCCTCGCTGACCTCGCCCTCGGTCCCGATAAAAGGCTTCGTCCCAGCAAGCGGCCGCCATGTCCCCGTCACCCGGCTGTAAGAAAGGCACGAATCGTAATTCCCGATATGCCCCGCGTCCGAGTCCTGCAAAGCCTTTTGCAGCGCGCGAAAATGCGTCTCGGGAATGAAAATTTCAAGTTTGTAATATTGAACGCCCATCACGCTTTTTCACTCCGTTACAGTCATAATTTTCGCGAAATCCTCCGTTTTGTCCCGCATGATCAGAAGCCCTCGCTCCAAATCTGCCAGCGGCAAGCGATGCGAAATAATTTCCGCAGGCGAAATCGCACGCGTTTTCAGCAGCCGCAAAACCTCATGCCAATCGTCACCGTCCTCACCCGTAAACGAAGAATTCCATGTTCCTGTAACTGTGAGCTGCCTGCGCAAAATCTGCCAATACACATCCTTTTTCAGCGTCATATCCGAAGCAGGATTGCCGACAAAAACAACGCGTCCCGACGGCGCCGCGCAGGAGACGCCAAGCTCCACCGTTTCATTCCTTCCTACACACTCGAAAAAAATGTCTATCCCTTGCCCCTTGCTTTCCCTTGCCAGCCATGCCTGCGGATCTTCCGTCCGCGCATCACAAAAAACGGCGTTTTCAACCCCTTCGGCAAACCGCCGCTGGCTATCCTTGTTGCCAATCAAAAGCAAACGTTTAACGCCCGACGCATGCAGCACCATCGTTAAAAGCCGCCCAATCGTTCCCAGGCCGCAAACCGCAATCGTATCTCCATTATGCAAAGTCACACGCCGCATCGCATGCACAGCCACCGCAAGCGGTTCCAACATAGCGGCTTCCTCAAACGATACCGTTTCCGGCAAAGCAATCAGATTTGCCGCGGGAACCGCGACATATTCCGCAAATCCTCCGTCCTGACGGGAACCAAGATATCCGTACTGCCGGCACATCTCATACTGCTTTTTCTTGCAGGAAGGACACTCGCGGCACGGAATCAATGGAAACACTCCAACCTGCTTTCCCAGCCACTTTTTGTTTTCCTCGCTCCCCACCTGCTCCACGACGCCTGAAAACTCATGCCCCGGAATCAACGGATGGCGATGCGCGCCGGTTTTATAAATCCTCGGAATATCCGATCCGCAAATCCCCGCCGCCATGACGCGCACAAGCACCTCATCCATTTCCGGCTCAGGCTTCGCCACATCCTCAAAACGCAAATCGTTTACCCCATATAAAACATAAGCTTTCATCTCACACCTCGCCGCCTGTAAAAAAGGACGGGCCGCCCCGTCCGATTTATTCCTTCTGCGCTTCCAACCAAGCTGAATATCGCTCCATATCGGCTGCCGTCGTGATCTTGAAATTAGCCTCATCGCCGGGAACCATCGCAATATCCAACCCCGCAAGAATCGCCGGCTCTGTCGCGCCATTGATGACAAGCATCTTGTCCCGCGGCAACGCCTCGTTTGCTTGTAAATATTTCCCCAACCTAAAAAACTCCGGCGCCTGTCCGGCAAAAATTTCGCTGCGCGGCAACAATTTTGACACCGTTTTTCCGTCGCGGCTCAAATACACGGTATCCTTCATCGGTAAAACGGGCATCACGCCGTCATGCTCATTCAACGCGGCAAGACACTCCGAGATCAATCGGGCAGATAGGCAGGGCCGCGCCGCATCATGCACCATAACGACGTCGTCATCCTCTGCCCGGTTGGCGATATCCTGGAGTCCGGAAAGAATCGAAAGCTGCCGTGTCTCCCCCGGCGCGGAAAATCCGAAAAACTTTTCCCGGAAAGTATCGTCGTGAGAAAAAATCCATGATTCCATTTCCCGCACAATCGTCTCCCGCCACATATCGGCGGCGACAATCTGCACGGCGTCCATCGATGGATGGGAAAACACAGTCTCCATGCAGCGCGTGATCATCATACGCCCATCGCAAGCCAGATATTGTTTTGGAACCTTCCCGCCCAAACGGCTGCCCGTCCCACCGGACAAAACAAGCGCAATATTCATGCCAATGTTGCCTGCCTTCTACACATAACCGCTCAAAACTCCAGCTTTCGTATCGCCGCCAGCGTTTCCCCGTACGGACGCTTTTTCCCGAAGAGAAGCGTCGTGCCCAGCACAAAACCTCTCACGCCCTTCGGCGCAAACTCGCGAATCTTGTCCGCGCTGCACGCCCCGTCCCAGTACACATCAAATCCCATCTGATCCTTCAACGCAAGCAACTTATTGTATTTTTCCCCGACATAGGGCAAATACATCTGCCCCGCATTGCCGGGATTTACCGACATCACCAATACCTTCTTCACGATGCGAAGCATCTCATAAACCGTCTCCACGCTCGTCCCAGGATTGATAGCAATGCCGGGAGTAATCCCAGCATCAATAACCTTCTGCAATGTTGTGGATGGATGGTACTCCGCTTCCGGATGGATATAGATTGTATCCCCGGGTTTGAGTACATTGATGAAAAGGTGCACATTTGTATTCGGATGCTCAATCATCAGGTGAACGTCCAGAGGCTTCTTCGTCGCCGAGCGGATATACCGCATATCGTTGAGCGACATCGCATAGTTCGGCACATAGCGCCCATCCATGATATCGATATGGAAGGAATCAATGCCTCCTTCTTCCAGATCCCGAACTTCCTTCTCCAAATGCCCATAATTGGCGCACATCATTGACGCCATCAATTCAAAGTTCATTCCGATTCACCTTTTTCTGTCTCTTTCAAGAAGCGATTCCGATTCAAATGCTTCCCCAATTTTATCACTTTTGAATCCCCAAAGCCATTACCACGCGCTCAGCACTACCATCATCAAAATATGCATGAAATGCCTTCCGAAGCCGGATTCGCTTCTCTCGACTCCAATCATTGTCTTCTGACACATCTGCTATAAACCGACAAAAATCGTCAAAAGTGAACAATTCCTCGCCCGGTAAATAGTCTCGCACATTTGGCCAATTAAACCCGCGGCTATCGCCATATGTCTCGTAATCATCCAAAGTAAATGCAATCGGCCTATCCAGTAACGCAAAGTCAATCGCCGCCGACGAATAATCACTGATGAGAGCGTCTGCATGGCCTAATATTTGATTAATCTGCACATCTTCCTGTCGTAAATCCTCATTCTCTAAAAAAAGGATATGAGACAAGGCGCACCGGCAAACAGCATTCCGTTTTTGGAACGGATGCAACTTCAAAAGCAAGACCATATCCTTTTCTGCCAAACGTTGGTCCAGTTGCTCCAACATTTCCATAGATTGAACAATAGGAAGTCCCGTTTCTCCAGAAGCCGCTTCTTCATTTAAATTTTCTAATCCCGCCGTCCCCGCTGTGCGGAACGTCGGCAACCAAAAAATATACTTTGATGCTTTAGGGATATGGAATCGCTCACGCCAATCCTTGATTGGATGAAAAATCCAGTCATCCTTAGGATAGCCAGTTACCAATACTTGATCACGGCGCAAACCATAATCCCTCGCATGAAGCTCCGCGTACATATCCCCAATGACAGTCATATACTCATATCGTTTCTCACAAGGCGAAAAATAAACCCGGCGCTTAATGCCGCAGCCATGCCAAAGCTGAACCCGGACTTGGTCGTGTCGTGCATTTCTTGCAAAACCATACGCGTCGGTGAAAAAAATATATTTCGCAAGGCAAAGCGTCTCATAGTATTCATCCCGAACCGTTTCGTTCTCCGCTGTCGATCCGCTATACGGCAAGAAACGGACACGTGGATGCGTCGCATACCTCGCCTCGTATTCCGCTGGGTCATTTACGAGCCAAACCAACTCATATTTTTCATCGAAACCTTCCCTCAACATATATTCAAATAAAGCGCGCGCGTTGTCGGCAAAATCCAGCCCCGGTACATAGCCGGAAGCGTGCGGCCCACTGCGAAAAAGAATCAAATCCCGAAGCGGAACATCTTGATATTTTTTTCGATACGCTAAATCATACCGAGTTTCCTTATTGGGGTAAAAATAAATCCGTTGAAAGCGATTCCGCACCGATTGAATTGTTTGCAGCTGCTTATAAATCTCCCAAAAATAGTCGTCAGTAATTATGAGAATAGAATCATCTAGCAATCGTTCTAAAATATCAAAGCCAACCACACTAATATTTTTCCCACGAAAAGAACAACTCCCCTGCCTGCGCTTTGCACTGTCAAAAGCGCTTGCAATACAGGGAAGAATGTCGAATGTATCGCATAACTCATCCCAATATGCCTCGGAACGTCCAATAAGATACACCTTGGAATGCCTTATCACATCAAACACTTCGTGTGTAAAACGAATGAGTTCCATGGGAAAACCTCACTTCAACTTTGCGCACGCATATATTCCGCAATCGCGTCCATGACCATCTCCGGCGTAATCGACCTCATGCATTCCGGCTCCGTCTGCTCCTTAGCGCAATGATTTAAATCCTCGTACAAGCCATGACATCCTGAACACTTCGGAGCAACAACATTGATATTCTGCGAATACCCGAAGAATTCAACAGGCGTCGGCCCAAACAACACGGCACATTTTGTCCCAAGCTGCGTCGCTAGATGCACAAGCCCGCCCTCAATATCGACATGAAGGATTGCATTTTTCAAGACATATTTGACAAGTTCCAGACTCTGTCCAAATAAATAATAGTCAACATTTGGGAACCGCTCTTTCCCTGTAGCCCCCAGTTGCACGATAGCAATATCCGGATAAGCTTCCTTAAACAAACGAACAAACGTAATAAACGCATTTACAGGCCATTGCTTCGGAAGTAAGCAAGCGTCGTCCATTGGGGAAATTCCGGTCTCACAGTTCACGGTAATGTATTTCCCGAAATGCAATTCCTTATATTTTTCCTCAAATTCCCTCTGAAGCGGAATCTCGATCCGCCTGTTATCTTTATCGAAAAAATGCGAATACTGACTATAGGAAGCATAGTAGTCCATGCCTTGATACCGCATCCGGCCGTAATGAATGAAATTCTGTGTGAGATTCCCTTCGCCCAAGCCGTACGCTTTAATATTTTCAACCATCTCGGACACCATAGCAAAAAGGCGCGGGCTCTTTTTCTCTATCTCCTTGTCCCAGAAATCTACAGTTAATCGGGGATTGATGGAAGATATTGCCAAGGCATAACGATGCATATATTTCTGGTACAACACCCCCGCATCGTCAATAATGCAGTTGAGATTGGGATGATTTCCATAGACTGCCATGATATAGTCCGATGCGTAAGGCGCATAAATATCGAAAACACAATTCGATTCAATGCGCAGGAGCTCATCAAACACCTTCCTGCGGACAATCAAGTCCCCCAACGCCGCACTCAACCGCATCGCGACCGGAATGCGCCCTTCCTGATGAAATGCCAGTTCTCGTTCCGGCACCGCTATACTTTCCACATTTTCCATGCATACGGAAACCTGCTTTCGAGCTCCCACATACACGATTTTCTCCCAAGGAACCCCATACTGTTCCAACGTCCTTCGGATAGACTCCACATAAACGGCCGTTTTCATCGCAATGACGACATAATCAAAGCTTATATTTCGCACCGCTTCCGGTGGAAATATTGGAACAACGGTCAGCGGACACTTATCATAAGCACGATCCAAAAAACCGATACATTCGCAATACCCAGTCATCAATATCTGCGTCAAGTAATCATGCCCGACATCCCCCGCACCGTAAATCAAGATGCGAGAGCCAGACGGTATTTTTTCAAACGGGAAAAGATAGCTGAAGTCGGCCAACCATATCCCCCTTTTCCAGCATATAGCTTTTTCTGGGACATAAGAACCCAAATTCTCTTCCGAAGGATGCAATTACGAACTTGACCGCTGTGTAATCAATAATTACCTATTATTGATGTGATTTCAGATAACGCTTGTCATCCACATCCAGGATTTTATCTTTTGGTATGCCAAACCCAATGCACGCCTGATAAATCTGCTCATAATAATCCGTACTGCAAATAAGTATTTTATCGAAAACAGCCTCTGCTATCTCTGATGGTTTCATATAGAGCCCCCCGAAGCCTTCATCCGGTACTTTGTAGCTGTCGGTTACACCGATAACTTCAAACTCCCGCTGTATCCATCTCCACAAATCCCCGAACCGCTTGCCCATACCATAAACGATAACTTTTTCCTTGGACGCCTCTCTTCGCGTTATTTCATCCATCATATTGTTTAACGCCTGCAACCTCTTGTTCCATCTGCCAAGACCTATCTCACAAACCTCTTTCCGACATGGTGCGTCAATTGCAATCGGCAGAATAACGTCATCGGCATTCTCAAAAGAATACTTGTCCTTATTGGCAAATGTCAATTCGTAAGTATCGGGAAACACCATCCCGTCAATATAACATACCCTGCCATAATTATTCGCATGAACATGAATAAGCTCGTGGGTAATGCTTATCTTTTCAAGCGCTTTCAGCAATTTAACCGGATCACTTAATACGTTGTGAAATTCAAACACCATCTGATTAAATCGCTTCAGGACTGCCGATGCAGTCATCTCGAGAAATCCGTACTCGGCTCCTTCCACGTCCATTTTTAATACCATGTGCTTTTTTTCGGAATGCTCGTTCATTTCTATAAGATGAGCTAACGTATCGTATTGTTTCCCTACCGCTTCAAATGTGTCGGCTATCCCTATTTTAAAAAAGAAGAATGAGGGAGACTCATAAGGCAACGCGGAAATTGTCGGGTCGTACATAAACACCTTATATCCCAAATCGGCTATCGCGGCATCCCATGTAACATCATTGGATATGCCGAAAGAATATGCCGTTTTCTCCCCCCCTGAAAAATCGTCCAGCATGACATAACCGCCATCGTTGGCATTTCCCATTCTGACAAGCCCAAACCCCTTAACCTTCTTCAGCGCCATAAGCGTTTGTATTTCCAGAAATTGTCTTAACTTCTCTGTCGAGGACGGCTTCTCCATATCATAGGATGTCATATACGCCCCCTGCCTCATAGATTGAAAACCCTCCGGCATTTCGACCACACAAACCCTATCATCGTACATAATATTTCCATCGGGGATCCCAATCCGTCGTAAATATTCCCGCATTTCTTCCGCAACGACTCCAGATTGAGCAGCAATGACAATTTTCCTGTGCTCGCCCTCCAATGCAGTCAACGCCAATATAGGCACACCAATATTTACTCCCGCCAGTTCCCTGTATTTGATATCTACCACATAAGCGATCCTGCAATACGACTCGCGCATAACCTGCGCTATATATTGCCGTCCGACAAGCCCTGCCCCGTAAATCACAATTTCGCTCCCCGGCTCAATTTCTCTATACGGGAAGGGATGCCATTCATAGATTGAGGTTCTCACAGTCCTTACAACCACCCTTCTATACTTATGCGCGGAGTGCGCCCAAAAAACTGCCTTTGATCTGTATATTATCGTTTCTTTATATTATTGTCCTCATCCACAAAACACTCTATCTTCTGCATCACCCGTTCAGGAGCAATCGACCACATACATTCCGGCTTTTCCAACCCACGGTAGCAACTATAACAGTCCATCGGGAGCCAACAGCAATTAGAACAGGTTTCCGACAAGATATTGATATTATCCCGATAAGCGTAATAATGGATGGGCGTCGGCCCGAAAAGCACGACGCATTTTGTCCCAAGCTGTGTTGCTAGGTGCACCATGCCGCCTTCGCAATCCACATGCAACATGGCGTTTTTGAGGACATACTTTATCAGTTCAATGCTTTCGCCAAATATGTACTTATCCATCCCCGATATTTTCGGCGTATCTCGCAATCCTATCTGCACAAGACTGATACGAGGATATCTGGACTTGAACAACTTGGCTAGCTGGGAATAATACTCCAATGGCCAAACCTTAGCCAATATCACATTATCATTGTTCTTTGGTTTATCAGCGCCGTAATTAAATATCACATATTCACCAAGATGCAAATTGCGAAACGGCTCGCGAAACTCGTCAAGCATAGGAATGCTAACATTTACATCCTTAACATTGAATTCTTTATAACGATTGTACGACGTATAGCAATTCAGCCCATCTTTTTCACAACGTGCGAAATGAATCGCCCACGGAATCTCCCCATACGGATAATATTTTGTTACTCGCTCCTTTACGGTAACAATAATTTCCCGCAGTAAACCTGCTGCTGCTAAACTCTCCTCGTTGATTGAGTCAACTACAAGTGCCGCCGTGAAAAGAAACGCAGCCAAATATTCCTTCTTCTTTACATGGTATATCCAAAGATTTCCAATAATCCCGTGAATATGTGGCACATCAGAGAAAAGCACTTTCGCGTATTCGAGCATTTTGCTCTCCACAAAAATATCTATTATGACATTTTCATCCCATTGGACAACTTCTCTTACTTTATTCTTTGCGATAATGTAATCCCCAAACCCGCCGTTCAGTCTTATTGCTATTGCATACTTGCCTTTTCCCTCGATAGCGAGGCTTGGAAAGTCATCCATTTTGCCTTCAATTTTCTCTATCGGCCTAACATATTGTATATCATAAACCATTTTCTCCCGCGGGACGTGGTATTGCTCTTGCAGCATCCGTATAATCGCTTTTGCTGTTTTTTCATTTTCATTTGCCACAACAACAACATCATAATCCAGTGTCTCGATAATTTCTACCGTTGCCACCTGCACAGGAAGCATCTGATACAATTCCGCATCGCGGTCTATCATGCAAACGATCTCGCAATACTTCGTCATCATGACCTGTTGCAAATATGTCTGTCCTGACATCCCCGCACCATAAATAATAATCCGCGCATCCCTCTTTACGGATTTGAAGGGAAATAAGAATTCCATTTTCTCCCTCGCCTCGCTTTAATCAGAAAATACCAACATTTTTTCTATACTCTATCCCTGTAAAACTCGATTCCGCTAACGCACGGATCGTCAAATACGGGATCATCGAAAAACTCCCTATATTCCGGTTTCAGGCACCCAATCCCCTCATCCTCGCACAGAGTTATATCCCGTGAAAACTCTTCCCTTGTATAGGTTCCAAGATTGCTTATCCGCAAAAAAGCAATCGCGTCGCAATGCCATTCTTTCCCAAGCTCCACGAATCGCTTCATGTCTCTGTAATTTTTCTGTTGTACGACAAAACTAATTGCGAGATGACTCACTTCTCCCTGTCGCCTTAATTCAGCGGCCCTCCGCATGTTGCTGACTATTGTTTCCCATTTCCCGCCTCTTCTGACCTGCTCGTATATCTCCTTTGATGCTGCGTCGATACTGAACGACAGTCTGATATCCTTATATCCTTCGCGCAGGAGTCTCCAGTTTTTCTCATTGAACAGCATCCCGTTGGACAGAATCTGTATTTTCTTTCTCTTTTTTCCCGTCGTATTGATCCAAATTTTTCTATACAGCGGGCTGTAAAACACTTCTCCCATTCCGGCGATAAAAAGCAAATCCGCGTGAGGTAGAAAATCTCTGCTGATTTTATCCGCAAGCAGCTCGTATCTTTTGTATTCCTCTTCCGTCGTGCGGTTGTACTCCTTGCGACAGGACTCGCACCAAAGGTTACATGTAGTATCTATGGCAACCGACGGCATCGGCGGATATGGTTTTCCCTTGTTATCATAGTCGCCGTCTGCAAACGTTACATCCTTATACTCTATATTCCCTTCGCTTTTAAAAAGCAATATGCATTTTTTCCGGTTGCAAAAAGAAAAGGTGTGATTCACAAATGACAACTTCAATATCCTCGCGCTGTATGAGTTCCATTCATCCAGCGCGCTCTCGCTGCGGAACAAATTTCCCATGGGCATACGTATGTACACACCGCAACAAGACCATATCCTCCCATCCGGCCCAATATCAATTTTCGTCATCCCTTTAAGACATCTAATATTCTTCATAGGCCTGTCATGAATGGTTTTCCATAACATCCTAGAAGGCCACTCTTCCAACAACGGGGAATCAGCCATAAAATAATCATTCCCCGCGCGAAGACCTTTCGCTTTTAGGAAGGTTTCGATTTCTTCACGATGATCATTTCTTAGCACGATTATAAACACACAAATTTCTTTCCATGAGGTTACCTGATCTGGATTGAATACAGGCTTGCCCAAAAATTTCGTGCCACGAAGCGACGGATTGTTGTCGATATAAAAATCGCAAAGATATTCCCGCTCAAAACGCAAAGCAAAATCGCCGCAACCCCAAAAAGCGATTTTGCGCCCAACGGGAATAACAGGCAGTCCAACCGCGCTGTCCATTTTTAAGAAAAACTCCATTGCCGATATATAATCTCTGCCGTGTTTCATGCCACGCCGAGTCAATTCCCGTTCGGCAGCTTCCTCATCGTATGCGCATAAAACGATAAGCCCGTCCATTTGTTCAAGCTTGGATGCCTCATTCAGAAGAACGCACTCATATCCCCCCCCAATAGACAAGATGTCACTGCATACATATTCGACTTCTTTTATGAATCGTTGATCCCCAAAAAGAACTATCCGCTGTTCTTGTTTGTTGTCGTCACTCATAGCCGTCCTCACACCTTCTCGGCCTATCACGGATTAGACGATCCCCTTCGTCTGTTGCAGACAGAATGTGTCATGCGTTTCCTGTAAAATCTCGATAAATCGCTCAAAACTGCCCGACCTGCGCTCCTCCATGAGCTCTTTCATCAGCTTGCTTTGTCGCGCGTAAAGCACAGGGTCTCCAGCCAACCGCTCTATGTAATGCATCAGGTCATCATATCCGCCCTTGATGCGGTTTTCGGAATGAAGATGCACCGTCACATCCGAAGACCATTCCCCCGTAACAATCGGCAATCCTTCCAACATTGCCAATCTCAAGCTGACGCCGCCGCCCATTCTCTCAGGGTTCAAGCAGGCGTCGCAAATCTTATACAACGCAGGCAAATCCTCCTCCCAGCCTCGAAGGATGATCCGCCCTTGTTCCAACAAATCTTTATGGTTTCGCACCACATCGCCAATATCACCACTATATACTAAAAGCCATTTAATACGGCGGGTACGCCTCAGCATATTTGCCACACTCGCTACAAATCGCGGCGAAAGTTCAACGTCCAGCCGAAGCCCGACGGTTACAACTACGAAATCCTCTTCATTGAGCCCAAATTCCTTCCGCTTATAACTTTTATTCTTCAGATATTTCAAAAAGGGAACTCCCGACCCCACTCTCTCAACGATTTTTTCTTCGGGTATAGAATTAAATATACGGTTCATTTCCATACAATATTGCTTATTCCCCGTAATATAGGCATGAGCGAAAATCGCTGTCTGCGCACCTCTCATAGACATGAAGACGGACGGATAATACTTTGCGATGACATACGACAAGAGAAACCGATCATCTGTATAATATACAACCACATCAGGGCCAAATTGAGCCATCTGATCTAAATAATACTCTGCCTTATTTTGCAAAGGCAGCTTATACATACAATGTACAGAGATTCCCTTGCTATAACAGTTACGTTCCCGCTGATACATAGCGTAAGAGCCGTCATCCTCATGTATGCCCTTTTGACCCAAGGGCTGCCAAATATATGCCTTTGTCTCGTCTTCATCAAAAAAATCGCTATCAAAATCAAAAAGTGCAACCTCATATCCACGCTCACACAATTCATTCATCAGCGGTAAGACGGCGCCAATAGAATATCGAATACTACTTAACAATGGTATACAAAAAGCAATGCGCCGTATAGGTTTCTCCACTAACGTCCCAGTCTTTGGATACATGGTAAGCCCGGATTTATCAAAGATTTGAACAGCCGCCCGCCGAAAGTCATGATAATATTCTGGATAGCGCAATTCCTTATGTGCAGACAGGCTAAGCGAAATCATGAGCGCAAGACGGTGCAGCATCGCATACCCGTCCTGCCACCTTGGCATCATTGTCGCAATGTCCAGCATGAGCTTTACAAGATCACCATCAAACACGTCGGCCAAATCAAGCCTCTGAAGCAACGTAGCTTTTTCCTCTGTCGTCAGAAAAGCCTTATCAAGCAATACCTCCTTCAATCGACGAACAATGTCGGCGGTTCCACATTCCCGCAGATATATCACAGAAGGCCAAAGCATATCGGCCCTTTTTTCTTCACATGCGCAATATGCAGACAATAGCTTTTTCAATTCTCTCGTATTGCCAAATATCCGCTCATAATCCTCATTCGCTGATAAATAGCTTGGCAATGCGTCTTCTCCTGCCCGAAGTATTTTGTTCTCATTGGCACCTGCTACCAACATATCCCGCCGCACGGCCGCAGCCGTTGCGTCGTCATGCAAAGCAATCAAAAGATGATCATACTCTAATTCTTCCCATTCAACCTCATCAGGATGCAAGACCTTTATCGGCCAATTCTCGTAGTCCTCAGCCAATCGATCAACGGCAAACAGAACATAACAGTAACTCGTTTGCTTTATCTGGGCTAAAAACTGTTGACCAACATCCCCGCAACCATAAATGATAATTTTCTCACCCGGCTTTATTGCACCAAAAGGAAAAAGATACGTCGCCAAACGCTACGCCTCCTTGAAATTGTCATGACAACACTAGCCGCTCCTATACGATTCATAAAAGCCATGTTCAAAATGCCGATACAGTCTATACACTGTACTTTATCCGTCTTTTCGATAAAAACGCATCACTTCAGCCACAATCCTTCGAACATTCTCCTCACCAATCCCATACCACATCGGCAGTCGCAAAAGTCGCTCGCTTTCCCGGGTCGTATATCTGTCCTCCCCGTGGAATCGTCCGTACTTGCGTCCCGCTATAGACGAATGAAGCGGCACATAATGGAACAGCGCAATAAACCCTTGTTCCTTTAAGTATGCAATCAGCGCGGTGCGCTCTTCGATATCTTTCACTTTGATATAGAATAGATGGGCATTGTGCTTGCATCCTTCCGGTACAGACGGGAGTTCAATCCGTCCGCTTTCGGCCAGAGGAGATAAAAGCTCATAATACAGGTTCCAGCTACGCAACCGGTTTTCATTGATTTCTTCCGCAATTTCAAGCTGCGCGTAAAGATACGCCGCCGCGAGGTCGCTCGGCAGATACGAAGAGCCAATATCCACCCAAGAATACTTGTCCACCTGCCCACGGAGAAATTGGGAACGGTTCGTCCCTTTTTCGCGAATGATCTCGGCACGTTCGACAAGCTCCGAACGATTTACAAGCGTCGCTCCGCCTTCGCCCATGCTGTAATTTTTCGTTTCATGGAAACTGTAACAACCGATATCGCCAATAGTCCCGAGCGCTTGCCCACGATATGTACTCATAACTCCTTGCGCGGCATCCTCTACCACAAAAAGATTATGTCGCTGAGCAATGTCTAGAATGGTATCCATTTCACAGCTCACGCCGCCGTAATGGACGATTGCAATTCCACGCGTGCGATTTGTTATCGCCGCTTCAATCAGCTTTTCATCAATATTCATCGTATCCGGCCGAATATCGACAAAAACGATATGCGCCCCGCGAAGGACAAATGCATTTGCCGTGGAACAAAATGTAAACGATGGCATGATAATCTCGTCGCCAGGTCGGACATCGCATAAAATCGCCGCCATCTCCAACGAATGCGAGCAAGATGGCGTCAGCAGTACTCGCTTCGCATGAAAGCAATTTTCTAACCAAGCGGCGCATTTTTTACAAAAAACACCATCACCGCGTAATATTCCTGTTTGTGCCGCTTCCTGCAGGTACAGAACACTTTTGTCTAATTCTATCGGTTTATTAAATGGAATCAACATTGCAATGTCCTCTTTAATTATTAATTCCAAGATACAGAGCCTGCGCTCATGAAATACATGCTACCCACGTTTCTTTTGAATCAGTTTAATCATTTCTCCGACATTTGACGTATTCTGCAATTCTCCAAAAGCAAACTTGATACCAAACTGTTTCTCTATTGCTACCACCAGACGAATCTGCGCCAAGGAATCCCAATCCTCAATATCGGCTGCAGTCGTCTCGTCTGTTATCACCAAGGTTTCATCGTCAAACACGTCCTGAAAAATCGGCTGCAATTCCTTTAAAATATCCATTGTCTTCTTCCTCCTAAATCTTTTTCAAAATATAAGCAACATTGATAGGCAGTTTTTGCCGTTCGCTTCTCTCTATTGTGGTATTCTTATACGGTACATAGAGTTTTTCGTCGATTCCCAATCCAGCGGACGCAAACAAATCTTCCACTTCCTGTATTTTCCTGAAAAGATAAATATGATCTATCTCCGGAGCATTAACACACGTCGACAGATATAGCCGCCCATCGTCCTTCAACAGCCTTCGGCTCTTGTCCAAAAACATCTGCGGCGTTTCCACATGTTCCAATACCTCGCCGATAGAAATTGCGTCATATTGTTCCTTTCTTGCAAAATTTAAAAAATCCGAATGAATAAACCGTATATCATGCGTATCAACAAACTCAGCCGTCATTTTTTTCGTTAGGTCTAAAGATGCTTCGCTGAGGTCTACAACGTCGTACCGAGAAAATCCTCCTGCGCGTATTGCCTCCAAACAAAACACTCCATGTCCCGCACCCACTTCAAGGTATGCGCCTTTGCTTTTACCATGTGTTTGTAAAAAAGTACGGAAAAACACAAAGAACCGTTTATGCTGCGGCCAAAGGAGAAGAGACACGGCAAGTCCAGTCATATATTTTTTCATATACACTTCATCATCGTAAACCGAATGAAAAACTTCTTCAAGTTTTGAGTAGCGATAATGTCCCTCCGAATAAAAATACCGCTCTTCTTTTTCCGTTTCATCAAGGAAAAACGCATAGCTTTCTGCCATAAAAGGAATGGTGTCACCATTCTTTTGGGCGATATAAATATATCGTTCCATGATTATCGCCAACTCTTTATCCATATCCGCAAAGGCTTTCAACACTGACGTTTGTCGCGGGGTTCGTTCACTTGTCGCTGCGCCAAAAGTGCGAAGCAGTTCTTCTTTCAGTATTTGCAACGAATTTTCCATATCGTCTTCCTCATGTTTCTACAAGTTCTATCATTCCGACAGAAGCACTATATAAAAAAGCCACTCGGTGATTAGCGATTGCAGAAGCCGGACTAGGCGGCCGCAAGAGCAAAAAATTATGCTCTTGCAAATTCTTTATAGTTTTTTCTATATTTTCACACTCATAGCAAATATGATATGGCGACGCCCCTATTTTTCTCATGCTTTTAGGAAATAGTGAACACCCTTCAGCAGGTGCGACCAGTTCTACGAGCGCACTTCCATTACGAAGGAATTGAACATAAATCCGTCGTTCTTCATCATGCGTACAAATCCCTTCCGTCGTATAACCAAGCGAGATAAATTCTTGCTGTGCTTCCTCAAGGTCTGTCACATAATAACCTATATGATGAACTTTCAACTTGCATTCTCCTGTACACGGATGAATTGATTTTTCCTCTCATAGCTTATCAAGGGCAATTCCCAAATCGTTCCCTCGTCATTCTCTTCGAGAAGTGTGAAGCCAAAATCGCTGTACATATCCGCTACCACTTTATTCTTCTTAGTAGGGAAATAATACCCGACCAGTGCTTTACAGCCTTTTCCTCTCGCCCGGGCTACCAATTCATCCAGCATCAGGTCCTCCACGCCGCGCTTTAACACTCGACAGCTCATAAGCCAGAGCAATATATGCGCCTCATCGTCACGTTTTTCGGCAATGATTTCCGAAATGAGTCCATTGTCGCCAAATTTATCCTTTAGGCGACAATAAAGCGTGATGTAGTTTTCATCGTTGGTCATTTGCCGGATATCTGCCAATGTACAGCGGCGCGTCGTCAAATTGAACTGATTTGTTTTGTTCGTGAGTTGTGCGATGCGGTCAAAGTAAACATCACGAAAAACGCCGACCTCTGCTTCCATTTGCAAAGATCGAAGGAAATCATCGTAGTTCGTTACCGACTCCGCAAGTTCTTCGCGCTGGCGATTCTCATGATAAGTTTGGCTCCGTCGGAAATCGTCAGCGGAAAGTGAGGCTGTGTCGAAATATCCGTTGCCCTCGATTGCCCGGATATATGAGGATATATCCTGTGGGTCAACTTCCGGGACAGAAACTTCCGGCACCAACTCTCGGACAATGGCACGTTCCGCCGGATTATCATCAATGAACACGAAGCTGTCGAGGCCAAGATTTAGTTCATGCGCAATTTGGCGGATATTGATATTCTTTGGTTCCCAGTTCGCATGAAATGCGACGAAATCTTCCAAGTGCAAAACACTGTCCGGATGAGAAAAGCCTTCTTTCGCGGTTTCTTCGTCATTTTTCGAGCAGACGGCCAAGAGAACGCCTCGTTCTTTCAGATGCCTGACATACTGTTGCCACTCTGTAAACGCTTCTCCTGTGGGCGTTTCGTGCCCCAGTGCAATGCCATTTACCCCGTCGTCGCCAATGACACCGCCCCAAAGGGTATTATCGAGATCAAGAACAAGGACTTTCTTGGTTTTCCCTAGAATCGCGCGAATCAACCGTGCCGCACTCCATGCCACATCCGGAATCACGTCGTAATTCATCGCAAACTTGTAAGCGTGATACTGAAAGCGATTATGCCATTTCGCAAGGCCGATTTCGGCAGCAACACGCGCAAAGTCATGAACGTAAAAGCCGTCATTTGTCGTCGCATAGACGGCAAATTTTTCATTCAGTACAGAAACAAACCGTGCCATACTCTGCGGAAGTGTCGCGTCCAAATGACCTTCCGGCCGAAATGGCGGCGGGTCAAAATTGTTTTGAATGATGACGGCAGGATATTTCGCGGCAAGGCTCTTCCATATCGTCTCATATCGCTGATATTCCGCATCAAGTTTTTCCTGCACCACCTTCTCAGAGTCCTTGATGTCGGGCAGATGAAGAAGATTCGCTACACCGGTAAAAAGGAAGACAATATCCGGCGCAAAGTCATCAAGCGCGGCATTAGGGAATACACTGTCTTCATAATATTTATTATATTCGGATTCATAGAAGGTTGGACGAATGCCCGAATCCAACAAGAATATTTCTAAAAGGTTCTTGAATTCTGCCGTCGTCACACCGCCAAGAAGGGCGATTTTTTTGTCTATGTAGTGAATATTTTCGCGTGTAAGCAGTCTGCGACGCAGAAACTTTTGCTTTCGAAGAAGCGCGTCATTGTCTAACGGATAACAAATCGCAACCCTCTCATCTTGACTTTGTAACATTGCAATCATTCTCCCACAGAAAACGCGGAGTTAAATTCATCTCGCAAAATGGAAACAGCTATCAAATTATGATATTTCCCCTTTTTAAAAATCTGTTGCCGTAATACCCCGTCTTCATGAAAACGTAATTTATGAACCAATTTCCGAGAAAAAATATTTTCTTCTAAAATAGTGCCGTAAACACAATTCATTCCTAATTCGTTAAACAAGTAATCCAAGAATCCAATTCCGGCATCAAATGTGTCACCTTTCATCCTTGAATTTGCATCCGCGCAAGTCTTCATGCCATAAACAGCTTTTCTGTTCTTCCAATCAATATTTTCTGCAGTGACCATACCGATGGTTTTCCCATTAGTCAATTCAATCATAAGCTTTATATGCTTGTCATCGTTACGAAATGTCCGCATATAATCCTTTTGTTGCTCCTTACTGACCGGATAACTCCAACCTCCCGATAGATATTCTATTTCTGAATCATTAATCATAAAATAGAGTAAATCAAAATCCTTTTCTTCTATTGAACGCAATATTGCACAACCATGCTTGATAATCATTGGCACTCCCTCCAACCCCAAATATAATTTGGAGCATTTTCCCCTACGTTGAACAATAAATCCAAGATAGAAACCTGATGTGTAAACGCTTCACCCCTCTGCGGATATTCTGGATAGCCTGCATAGTCCTTCCACATAAGTTCAATCCCCGCTTTTTCATAGTCTTCCACAATAATATAATCCTTTGCGGCGGGGCCGGATACATATATATCTGCCCCTGATGCCTGTACAAGGCTCAAAAGCTTCTCATGTTTTACACCATGCGTTGAATAATCTCGACTATCCGAGAATTTTGTACAAATGTGCAGAAAATCGGTTGATATATGCTTTATCAAAAAACGATTGAGTTCGTATAGATAATTCCACGTTCTTTCCATATACACATAACGAAAGAAGCTTTCGTATTTCTTCCAAAAAGGTGCTTTGTGGTATGCCATTTCAAATGTCTGAAAATGTTTCTGCTGCCATTTCGAATCTTTTATATCCACATCAAGGATTAAGCGTTTTTCATTGCTCCCTACTGGCACCGAAAGCCATATTTTCCCCTGTGGAGTAAGAATTTGATTTCGATTTCTCCAATCATTTTTCGTAAATTGTACTTCGTCATAAAAAATGAATTCGTCAACGTCATGGATAATATCAAAGTAGCCTTTCCATGGAATATAATTAGATTGCAACACTGCAACACGTTTCATTGTATGCTCCCTGTTATCTGTTTACCAAGATCGCGATCCATGTCTTATTGACATTCCTCACTCCAAATCTCCTGTTTTAACGTGATAGCACGTAATGAAGGATATTGGCTCCACATAAATCAAAAGCAACTTTTCGTTCTTGCCGTTCTCCCACAAGATTAAAAAATGTCTCATAAAAATCTTCAAGACCAGATGTATGGGTTAACTGAGGTTCATATACTATTTCATTCGGGGACAGCGATTTTTTTAAACTCTTTGAAAAAAAATCTACCATTTCTCTATAATCGTCAGTTGTTTGAAAAATCTCTGCCATCGTTGCCTTTTTTGTCGATTTGTCAATTCGGATGAGATATTTCCCTTGATTCGGATACAGTAAAATCTCATTGCCACGCTTCGCTAAAGACGGATAACCTATATCTATTTCACCCCCTAAGTATCCTCGATGCATTTCGATTTCGCCTGTGTGAATATTTATACAGGCAAAATCGTCTTTATTCGAAGAGATTACCCATAAGCAGCCGTCATCCCACAGGAGTCCAGCTGAAGCCCTTCTGTCACCAAATAAATTCTCATACGTCCGAAGGATTGTTTGAGTACCGTCCCATTGCAACAAATCACCATTTTGGGAATATATCCAAAAAGATGAACCATCAAAAGTCATCGTCTCAAACTTATAGCTCGACGCGCCTATAGAGTAAATTAGATGCGTTTTTTCTTGTGTATCAAAACAAATCACCTTATTTCCCAATCGGAACGTAAAGTACAATTTTGTTCCAACAAGTGCGTCGCCGCCAAAAAGAGGTCCTTCCTCATTGCCAATCTCTTTCTCGATTTCCCTGAACCAATCAGAATAATAAAAAATTTGAGCATTATGAGGGGTGAACGACACAATCGCATGCGCACAATATGGTTTTAGCCATATCTTATTATCTATAAGATGCGCATTTGTAAACTGTGGTCCGGCTGTTTGAATTTTTGTCTCATCAAGTAGAAAGCAGCCCCATTTTTTCTTTCCAATTTCATACGACAAAATATTTTTTCCATTCGTGGGAATAAAATAAAAAACGCCATTATATTCAATGATTTTACTATATAAGAATCTTGTTGCTATTTCTTGATTCGGGAAAAAGTCGATACGTTTCGTATCAGTCCAATCCTCTCTCACTCGAAACAGTCCGTTGGTATTCCACGCAGGGAAATAAAAACCGTCTTCTTTATGTACTCCACTGACAAAGTTCAAACAGAGAATATCTTCCTGTGTAACATCAACTGTGGTTATATCCTCAATAATCACAGGCTTACCGGTCTTTCGGTACAACTCAACTACGCTGCTGCCATCACCATAATATGCATTGCTTAAAACGATGGCTCGATTCATATCCGCACTGTCATCGTAAATTCCCCAGCCTTCCGCGTTATACCGCGTAACGATTCCATCATATTCTTCTGCCAACTCAGGGCGCATTGATTTCAACGTGGCCTGCAGGAGAGGGTGAGGGCGCCAAAGGAGCGCTACTTCATCTTGATGTTCTTGAAAAGTCCTAAATACTTGACGGATTTTCGCAAGCATCTTTTCATTATGTTGAAGCATGGCGGAAAGCCCAGTGTTATAAAAGACAATCTTTTTCCAGCTTCCATCGGGCTTCTGGATAATCTTCAGCCATTCATCAGGAATGTCTAACTCTTCTTGCTTTGTCATAGCCACTTTGTCAAACTTCGGCGAGCCCATTCCCAATATCCGCTTTTCCCAAAAGGTGCGTTCCGTTTGATTCGTCCGTTTTGTCAGCACGTCAATATAAACCCGCCGCATAGCTTCGGACTGGACGATAACTTGATGCGCATTTAACACCGCCGGTGTCGTAACAAAGTGCGCAATGCCCTCTTCCATCGTTTCGATTTCTTCCTCGCTCTTGCCTTCAAACTCCGGCTCGGCTAAGACGAAATAAGGGATGTAGACCAGCTTGTCTGTTTGGCCCTTTAATTTACTGGAAAAGTATCTGCTTTCCACAGACGTGACACGATTATATTCGTCATACGGATTATGAATAAAAATGACGTCAGGGGTTATTTCCTCCAAATTGAAGTCTTCCCATTTCACCGTCGGCACGTCTTTCGGGAATTGGTCCCTTTCGCAGTGCCACTCCGCAACGGTGTGCTCTGGCGTGAGATCGGCGTAAGGAATCGGCATGACGTAGGCGATGCAGTGCGCCTTGTCCTCGTCCGCCGCTCTCCAGACGCTTTCAAGGCTGTCCCACATGCTGGCTTTATAGGGCAAGAAGAAGATTTCTTTTTTGAAGGAGGTTTCCTTTTGCGTTTGCGTAATCATATATTGCAGCAAGTCGCTGCACAGGGAGACAATCTCGTCTTCGTCCGGCGCGTCTGTCGCCAACTGTTCCAAGGCAAGCAATAGTCCGTCGTATGTGTCCTTATACTCAGCAAAGCGACTCTCGGAAAGCCCCCGAAAACACAAATCGCGTGCCTGCAGGAGCGCATTGCGCATCGCATTCAGGTCACGCGAATGAAAGGGCGGCATGGCGTGCAAGCCGTCCTGGACGATGTTCAGTTGTTTGAGCAATCGTTCCTTGATCGCCATTTCCCTCGCCTCCGAATCCTTTCTTCAGAGAAGGTCTGTGAAGACAGACTTCACCTCTTGTTACAAATATATTTATATTTTACAGGGAATATACCTTTTTGTCAAACAATTCAAAAAGCCTGCCGACGACGTCGAAATGCAGTCGCGGCAGGCTTTTCATGCTTACAAATCTTGCGTCTTGATGCCCGATTCTTTCATGAACTTCGCCAGCTTCGTGACGCTGTCCATCAAATCGGTGTAATTCTCCGGCGTCAGCGACTGCGGCCCGTCGGAAAGAGCCTTGGCCGGGTTCGGGTGCATTTCCATGATCAAACCGTCCGCGCCGCAGGCGACGGCGGCGAGGGCCATCGGCTTGATGAAGCGCCATTTGCCGGTGCCGTGGCTCGGGTCCACGATAATCGGCAGGTGTGAAAGGTGCTTGATAGCGGCGACGGCGGAAAGGTCGAGGGTATTCCGCGTATAGGTCTCGTAGGTGCGGATGCCGCGCTCGCAGAAGATGACGTTCGGATTGCCTTCGTTCAGGATGTATTCGGCAGCGTTCAGCCACTCGTCGAGGGTGGCGGCGAGGCCGCGCTTCAGCATGACGGGCTTCTGGGTGCGGCCGACTTCCTTCAGCAAGCGGAAGTTCTGCATATTGCGGGCGCCGATCTGCAAGAGGTCGGCGTATTCGGCGACAGTCTCGACGGCGTCGACCTCGGTGACCTCGGTGACGATGCGGAGGCCGGTCTTTTCCTTCGCTTCCGCAAGATATTTGAGGCCTTCTTCTTCCAATCCCTGGAACGAGTACGGCGAAGTGCGGGGCTTATAGGCGCCGCCGCGCAGGAATTGGGCGCCGCCCTTTTTCGCGATTTCGGCGGCTTCGAGAAGCTGCTCGCGGCTCTCGACGGCGCAGGGGCCCGCCATCACGACGAATTCGTCCCCGCCCACCGGCACGCCGTCCACGTCGATGACGCTGGACTGGGGATGGAATTCGCGGCTGGCCAGCTTGTAGCTCTTCGAGATGGAAACGCTGCGCTCGACGCCCGGCAGCGCGTCGATGGCGCAGGAGGCAAGGCGCGTCTTGTCGCCGATGACGCCGACGATGCGCTGCTGGGAGCCCTCCATGACCTTCGCGGAAAGGCCCGCGTCCTGGATCATTTCGATGACACCCTTGATATTTTCGGCGGTGGCGTCGGGATTCATGATGATAACCATAAGAAATCGCTCCTTTATAATTATTGATTGGAATAAACAGAATTTCTGCTCCGAAAAGCGTTCTTGAAACAGTGTGGAGTGTGAAGAGTGAGGAGTGAAGTGATTACAGGGTCAAAAGGCAATATCTCCACTCTTCACTCTTAACTCTCCACTCTTTTTTATTTTTCCAGCACCGGAAACCTTCCCAAGTCCTTGAGCCAGATGCTTTTCTGTCGCACGGCTTCGATGGACGCCTCCAGCGGCTCGCGGGATTTTCCCGCCTCGATTTCGAGGTCGAAGAAAAAGATGTAGACGCCGAGGCCGGTACGGGCCGGGCGCGAGACGATGCGCGTCATGTTCACGCCGCGGCCGGCGAATTCCTCCAGCACGGCGCAAAGGCTGCCCGCCCGCGCGCCGTCGATCTGGCAGACGATCAGCGCGCGCCCGCCCTTCGATTCGTCCACCACGGGGACGGGGCGGCGGCGCAGCTGGTAAAACCGCGTGGAATTCGTCATGCTGTCCTGGATCTCCGTAGCGACGGCGGAAAGGCCGTACAGCTCCCCTGCCCGCGCCGTGCATATGGCCGCCGCGCCCGGCTCGCCCTTCGAGACGATCTCGGCGGCTTTCGCGGTGCTCTCGGTAGCGACGAGCTTCGCTTTCGGAAAGTGCTCCTTCAGATAGCCGCGGCATTGCGCCAGCGGCTGCGGATGCGAATAGATGGCGTGGATCTCGGCGGCAGCGTCCTTCGCCATGAGCTGGTTGTGGATGTCCCAAATCAGCTCGCGCTCGATGGCGAGGTCGTCGGCTTGGGCCAGCGTGTCCATCGTCACGTTCACCGCGCCCTCCAGCGAGTTTTCCACCGGCACGACGCAGGAATCCACTTCCCCGTCGGCGGCGGCCTGCATCACCGAAAAAATATCCGGATACGGGCGAAGCTCCGCGCCGCCGATTTTGTCGCTGAGGAACATCGCGGCCGCCTCGCTGTGGGTGCCCCGCGGCCCCAGAAAACCTAATGTCTGCAACTTATCCCTCCTAACAAAAAAAGTCCCGTCCATGAAAGGACGAGACTTCCTCGCGTTACCACCTTATTTATCCGCCGAAGCGGATCGCTCAGTTCCGACGGGTCTATAAAAACCGATCGGCCTCCCCTCATAACGGCAGGGACTCCGGCATCGCCTATTGCGTTTTCACGCGTTCAGCGAGCGGCTCACAGGCGAACTTCCTCCGCGCATCCCCGGCCGGCTTCCAGCTGCCCCGGCTCTCTGTGCGCTTCCGCGCGGCATACTTTTCCTGTTCATTGCCATTTTCGATATGATTTCGTATCATAGCACGGCTTTCTTGTTTGCGCAAGTCGTTTTGGAAAATTCCGAGGCAAGAAAATAAGAATTTCTTACCTCAGATTTTTTGCGCACAAATCTGTTTAGTTCCAATCCCAGCCATAGCAAAGGTTTCAGCCGGCACGTCCAAAACGAAGCATTCTTTTATGTAAAATTTTATATATTTTTTATATAATATTTTGCATAAAACTATTGAATTGCCCTGCGTACGATGTTATGATAGACAAACATGGTAAAGGCGCGAAAGATAGGAGAGTATGGCAATGCTGAAATTTTACACAAAGCGATGCAAGGGCTGCGGCATTTGCGCGCATTTTTGTCCGCGCGGCGTCCTTGAAATCACGGAGCTGAACAAATCGGCCATCGTGCCGGGCAAAGAAAACGATTGCATTTCCTGCGGCCAGTGCGAGATGCGCTGCCCGGACTACGCGATTTTCGTGAAAAAGGAGGGAGCGTGATGAGCCGCGTTCTTCTGATGCAAGGCAACCAGGCGGTAGTCGAGGGCGCGATCGCTGCGGGCGTCCGCTTTTACGGCGGCTACCCGATTACGCCGTCCACGGAAATCGCCGAGGGTATGGCGAAGCGGCTGCCGCAGGTCGGCGGGAAATTCATGCAGACGGAGGACGAGCTGGCGGGCATCGGTACGGTCCTCGGCGCGTCGCTGGGCGGCATGAAAGCGATGACCGCAACCTCGGGACCGGGCTTTTCCCTGAAGCAGGAGATGATCGGATTGGCTTGCAGCGCCGAGATTCCCTGCGTGGTCGTGAATGTGCAGCGCGTGGGCCCCGCCACGGGGCAGCCGACGTCCCCCTCGCAGGGCGACGTGATGCAGGCGCGCTGGGGCACCCACGGCGACCATTGGCTGATCGCGGTATCGCCGTCCAGCGTGCCGGAATGCTTCGACCTGACTCGGCGCGCCGTGGCGCTCAGCGAAAAATATCGCTGCCCGGTCATCCTTTTGATGGACGAGATCATCGGCCACATGCGGGAACGTATCGAGCTGCCGGACAATTACGAGGGTCTTGAGGCCCCGCGCCGGAAGCAGCCCGACGTGTCGCCGGAAAACTATTTGGCCTACGCCGTCACGGACGGCTCGAAAGTCCCGGCAATGGCGGACTTCGGCAGCGGCTACCGCTGGCATGTGTCCGGCCTCATCCACGACGAGACGGGATTCCCGAAGGGGACGCCCGCCGCCACAAAGAATTCCCAGGACCGCCTGCATGCGAAGCTTCGTGACCATGAGGACGACATCATCCAAGTGGAAAAATACAAGACCGAGGACGCCGACGTCATCGTCATCGCATATGGCGGCGCGGCGCGGACGGCATACGACGCCGTGGACATGGCGCGGGCCGAGGGAATCCGCGCGGGGCTGCTCCGTCCGGTGACCATCTGGCCCTTTGCGGACAACGCCGTCAAGGAGGCCGCACAGACGGCAAAATGCCTGCTGGTGCACGAGCTGAACTGCGGCCAGTATGTGCGCGAGGTCGGACGCGCGGCGCGGGGGCTCGTACCCGTCGATCTGTACGCGAAATACGACAACGAACCGGCAACGCCGGAGCAGCTGCTGGAAAAGATCCGCGAGTCTGCGGAAAAGATAAAGGGGGCGAAATAACATGAAAAGCATGGAAGAGCTTGTCAATGAATATTTCCGCCCCAACCGTCTGCCCCACCTCTGGTGCCCCGGCTGCGGAAACGGCGTCGTGCTCGGCGCGCTCCTCAAAGCCATCGACGCGGAAGGTCTTGCGAAAGACGACGTGGCGGTGATTTCCGGCATCGGCTGCTCCAGCCGCGCTTCGGGCTATGTGGATTTCAACACCGGAAACACTCTCCACGGCCGCGCGCTGCCGATTTCCACCGGCCTGAAAATGGCGCGGCCCGACCTCAACGTCATCACGCTGTCCGGCGACGGCGACTGCTCGGCCATCGGCGGCAATCATCTGATCCATGCCGCCCGCCGCAATATCGGTCTGACGCTGGTGGTGTTCAACAACAGCATTTACGGCATGACCGGCGGCCAATACTCGCCGCTGACCCCGCAGGGCGCCCGCGCGACCACCGCGCCGTACCTGACCATAGAGCCCAGCTTTGACATCCTGGCGCTGGCGGAGGCGGCGGGAGCGACCTTCACGGCCCGCGCCACGACCTACCATGTGCCGATTCTCGTGGACGTGCTCCGCAAAGGCATCCGTCACGAGGGCTTCAGCATCATCGAGGCCGTCACCGGCTGCCCGACGAACTTCGGACGGCAGAACAAGCTCGCCGCGCCTGCGATGATGATGGAGTGGCAGAAGGAACACGGCGTCATGAAAGCGGCGTGGGACAAGATGGACCCGGCGCAGCGGGAAGGGAAATTCCCCATCGGCGTGCTCTCCGAGCGCACCGACCTGAAAGAATACACGAAAGCCTACGATGAAATCATCGAACGGGCGCAGTCCGGAAAGGAGGCGGCGTCGGCATGAAGCAGAATTTCCGCTTTTCCGGCACCGGCGGGCAGGGCCTGATCACCGCCGGCATCATCCTCGCCGAGGCCGCGCTGCTCGACGGAAAGCTCGCCGTCCAGTCCCAGTCTTACGGGCCGGAAGCCCGGGGCGGCTCCTCCAAGGCCGAGGTCATCATTTCCGACGAGCCGATCCGGTTCGGCCGTGTCACGCACCCCGACACGCTCCTCGTCATGAGCCAGGAGGCGGCGGACAAATTCTCCGGCGACTGCGACGGGTCGAGCCTCATCATCACGGACAGCCTCTTCGTCGAGGAAGTCCGCGCCAAGGACGCGCGGCGCGTCGACCTCCCGATTACCCATACCGCCCGCGAGGCCTGCGGCAAACCGCTCTTCGCGAACATCGTCGCCCTCGGCGCCGTCGTCGAGCTGACGAAATGCGTGACGCCGGAGGCTCTGGAGCGCGCCGTACTGGACCGCGTGCCAAAGGGAACCGAGGACGCCAACAAAAAAGCCCTCGCCGCCGGCTACGAGCTGGCGAAAAAAGCCGGGGGAAAATAAGAGGACGGCAACTATTTGTCGTTTTCACTATCGGCTCCCTCTTCGAGGGGGCCGATTTTTTAATTTCATAAGAAAAAAGTTTTATTTTGGGTATTGCAAAAAAGAACAAAGTTCTATATAATGTGCACAAGGATAGGATAGGCATTTTGTCTAAAGAAATGCTTTGGGAGGGAACCTGCGGGCGCACGCACAGCCTTCCTGCAAGGATGAAAGCGAGGGATTATCATGTCGATCGGAGGTATTTCCGGAGGGAACGGTTTTTTGCAGGTCAACAACGCAATTAACCAATTGGGGGAGCAAAAGGCTTCCATGCTGACCCAGCGCGGGAAAGCGATTACGGACGTGTCCAACTTCGGCAACGAGACAAAGCTCGGCCACAGTAAATTCCAGCAGGAAAACGAGAAAGTCCTGAACACCGGCGAGCAGAAGACTTCCATGCTGACTGCGCGCAGGAAAGCGATCACGGACGTGTCCAACTTCGGCAACGAGACGAAGCACGGCCACAGCGCATTCCAGCAGGCAAACGAGAAAGTCCTGAACACCGGCGAGCAGAAAACTTCCATGCTGTCAGGACGGGGCCGCGCCATCATGAACGTGTCGAATTTCGGCAACGAGGTCAAGATTGGCAAAGGAAAGTTCCAAAACCTGCAGAGCCAGGTCGCGCATGAAGGCCAGTCCAGCGTCTCCGCCGCGATGCGTTCCGCGAAGCAGGCCTACAATAAAGGCCGCGCGCCCATGGGAAAAGGCGGCGTCGATCTTTCCGAATAACAACTGTAAAACGCAAAATCCCCGAACCGTTTGGTTCGGGGATTTTTTCGCGGAATCCGTAAAAAACGGCTGCGTGCCGAAAAAACACGCAGCCGTTTTTTGTCAACGACCGGTCAGAAATACGAGCCCATGAAGCGCGCCGCCATCGCCGAAGCGTATGCCGTCTGAAACTTGCGGTTCAGCGCCATCATATCCGCCTGCGAGACGGAGCCCTTCATCACGCCGAGACTGTTCAGATGGTTGAGCATCGACACGTTCTGCGCCAGCGCGTTCAGCGCCTCCGTGCCGTGCTTGCCCTGGCGGCGCTCAATGTAACTCGAAATATACTTTTTCGGGTCGGCCTGCTCGCTCCAGAAGCTGTCCGCCAGCGCCAGCTTGTACTGCGCGATGTCCACCCGGTCCATCAGCTCGTCCCATTTTTTCTGTTCCTCTTCCATCTTCGCGAGAACTTCGCTGAACGAGTCCTTTTCTTCCGTCTGTTTTTCCGTCCTGCCAGAAGCGGTTTTCGCCGCCAGCGCCTGCAAAGCCGACAACGCGGCCATCGAGTCGACGCCCATACCGATTCCTCCTGTCGCCATACTGTTTCTACTCTATATATCGGAGAAAACGCCAAAAACTTAAACGGATTTTTCGCCTTCCGGTTCTGCCTCCGCCAGCGGCACCGTCAGGCATATCGTCGTGCCTTTCCCCGGCTCGCTTTCAAGATGGATGCCGATATCGTGGGTATCCGCGATCCATCGGGCGATGGACAGGCCGAGACCCGTGCCGCCCGCATGGACGTCATCGCCGCTTTTCGTTCGGGACACGTCCACCCGGTAGAACCGGTCGAACACCTTGGCCTGATGCTCCGGGGCGATGCCGACGCCGTTGTCGCGCACTTCCACGCGGAGCGCGTTCCCCGCCCGCCGCGAGGACAGCGTGATCGTCCCGCCGGCCGGCGTGTACTTGAACGCGTTCTCGATGAAAATGCGGAGCATTTGCCGCATGATCACCTCGTCGGCGAAAATCACGCCCGGTTCGTTGGCTTCGAGGACCAGCGCGTGGTCGCCCTTGACGAGGTCGGCTTTCTTCGCCACGTCCGCCAGCAATTCCTGGAAATCGAGGGGCTCTTTTTTCAGCACCTGCCGCTTTTGATCGGCCCGCGCCAAAAACAGCAGCCGCTCGATCAGGGCTTTCATATTTTCCGCTTCAGTGCGGATGGCGGCTATGCCCTCGTCCAGCGTCTCCTCGTCCTCGCGGCCCCAGCGGCTCAGCATATCCGAATAGCCCAGCATGACCGTGACCGGCGTGCGCAGCTCATGGGAAGCGTCGGAAACGAACCGCCGCTGCTGCTCAAATCCGGATTCCAAGCGGTCCAGCATATGGTTGATGGTCTGCACCAGCTCCGAAAGCTCGTCCTTCGCGGGCGGCAGCTCCACGCGGCGGCTCAGGTCGGAAACCTCGATGGCCCGGGCGGCCTCGGTGATGGCGCGGATCGGCGCCAGCGCTCGGCGGCTCACATAGTAGCAGGCACAGAGGGCCAGGACGACGCCCAGCAGGTTCGTCAGCAGCAGCCCGTGCCCCAGCGAGCGCAGGAAATCGCGTTCCGCCGTAATCATGCGGATGAAATGAAGCTGATACGCCTTTCCGCGCCAGTTCAGCGTCATCGGCTCGTAGTACATATAGAAATTGTCGAAGCGCGAGACCTGCATTTCCTCGTTCGCCCAAAAAGGCGGATCGGGAATGATATGGGAAGATACTTCCTCCACCGTCGGATAGTGGATCGCGCTGTCGAAGATTTTCCGCCCGTCGGCGTCCACGACCCGGAGCACCACCCCCGGCGTCAGCACGCCTTCCCGGTACAGCAGCCGCAGGAACGGCGGCGGCGGCACCCAGTCGGGGTTTTGCCGAAGCGCCCATTCTTTCGCCTCCGGTGGCAGCGGCTCCGGCAGTTCCTCGTCCCGCATGACCTCCGAGCGCTCCATGGAGCGGCGCACCTCCGTGATGCTGTGCTGCAGATCCATTTCCGCCTGATGATAGACGGAGAAATAAAGGCCCGCAATGGTCAAAAGGCTCGTCAGCAACAAAATGCCGATCAGGATCACCGCGTTGACCAGCATCAGCTTCGTCGAGACGCGCAGGCTCTTAATCTTTGATGACATACCCTACGCCCCGCATCGTGTGGATGTATTTCTCGCCGAACCGTTCGTCGATCTTGGCCCGCAGATAGCGGATGTAGACGTCCACCACGTTCGTATCGCCGATGTAGTCGTAGCCCCAGACCGTCGAAAGGATCTGGTCCCGGGACAGCACCGTGCGCTTGTTGCGGAGCAAATACTCCAAAAGCTGGTATTCCTTTTTCGTCAGCTCCACCGGCTCCCCCTTGACCTTCACCTCGTACCGCTCCGGGTACATCACGAGGTCCCGCGTCACGAGGATCTCCCCGTCCGCGGCAGGCTCCGCCGGCTTGTGCGCCCGAAGCACCGCGCGGATGCGGGCTAAAAGCTCCTCGATGGCGAAGGGCTTCGTGATATAGTCGTTGGCCCCGATGTCGAGCCCGTGCACCTTGTCCTCCAAATCGTCCTTCGCCGTCAGCATGATGATCGGCACGTCCGACAGCTTGCGGATGTTTTGACAGATTGTCAGCCCGTCCATCTCCGGCAGCATCAGGTCCAAGAGCACCAAATCATAGTTCTCCTGCAATATCCGTTCATAAGCGCGCCGCCCGTTGGACTCCGTCGCCGCCAGGAATCCCTCGTGCTCCAGCTCCATCTGCAAAAACCGCGCGATGCGCTTTTCGTCTTCCACGATCAGTAACCGCGTCTTTTCTTCCATCGCTATCCCTCCCGTCCTGTTCTTCGCTTTTTATCTTATCGTTTCTTTCGGGAAAAGGGAAGTGTTTCCCGCGACTTTTAAGGCATTTTTAAGAAAAACACGGGTGTGCTATAATGGAAGAAGTGAAAAGGGGCTTGATACTATGGAAATCTTTCACAACGACTGGGCGAATTATTTGAACGAGGAATTGCAGCAACCTTACTACCGCGAACTGCGCGCGTTCCTGATTCAGGAATACCGCACGACGCGCGTTTATCCCGACATGTACTCGATCTTCAACGCGCTGCACTACACCAGCTACGCCGACACGAAAGTGGTCATCCTCGGGCAGGACCCCTACCACGGGCCGGGACAGGCTCACGGGCTGAGCTTCTCCGTGCAGCCCGGCGTCGCCCCTCCCCCTTCCCTGTTGAACATCTTCAAGGAGCTGGCTTCCGACCTCGGCTGCCGTGTGCCGAACAACGGCTGCCTGAAGCCGTGGGCCGACCAGGGCGTGCTGCTTCTGAACACGGTGCTGACCGTGCGGGAGCATCAGGCCAATTCCCATCACGGCCGCGGCTGGGAAATCTTCACCGACAAGATCATTTCCCTCTTGAACGAACGGGAGAAGCCCATGGCCTTCATTCTCTGGGGCAGCCCCGCCCGGAAAAAGAAAGCCATGATCACGAATCCCCGTCATTTCATCGTGGAGTCCACGCACCCCAGCCCGTTTTCGGCGAGCAACGGCTTTTTCGGCAGCCGCCCGTTTTCAAAAGTAAACGCATTTTTAGAAAAAATAGGAGAAAAGCCTATCAACTGGCAACTCCCTGACCTATAATCTCCCTTAATATGGGCCGAAAGGCACAATTTCCTCTCCTGCCATTCTGTGGTATAATGTGAATACTTCGCGGCGGACGATGGGGTCGTCCGCTTACGTTTCTAAGTATATGCAACAGGACGTTTTTGGGGGCGTTATCTTTGGATCATCGTTCATCATCGGACGAGAATCGGGAATACCTGATCAAGATTATTCCCGATAAAGGCGAAAAGATGCACAGCATCCGCCTGCCGATGCATTTGATTAAATACGGCGCGGCTTCCTGCGCGGCGGCCGCCGTTCTCTTTGTCGGTTCCTTCGGCTTTTCCGTTTACAGCGCGTTCACCGCGGCCAGCGACAAGCAGGAGCTTCACGATTTGCGCACCGTGAACGCGACGCAGCAGGAGCAGCTCACGCAGCTGGCCAAGAAAGCCAACGAGCTGCAGGATGAAATGGAAAAAGTAAACGAGATCGAGCAGGAGCTTCGGCAGATGGCCGGCGCCGCGCCTGCGGAAGAACCGCAGGACGTCTCGGCCCAGCCCGCTGCTCCTTCCGGAGAGTCTTTCGACGGTCAGGGCGGTCCGTGGATCGAGCCCAGCGTGAGCCACGTGAACAACGCGCTGGACAATATCCGCAATCGCCTCGCGTACAGCCGGGCCAATTTAGAGAATGTCCGCGAAGCGCTCAAAGAGCAGCAGCGGGTCATCGGCTATCAGAACCAACTTTCCGCAGCCCTGCCTTCCCTTTGGCCGGCCAGCGGCGAAGTCAGCTCGCCCTTCGGCCTGCGCTGGGGCGGTTCGGATTTCCATCCGGGCATCGACATCGCCAACGACTACGGCACGCCCATCGTGGCGGCGGCGTCCGGCACGGTGACGGCGGCGGGCTGGAATTCCGGCGGATACGGCAACATGGTGGACATCGATCACGGGAACGGCATTTGGACGCGTTACGGTCATGCCGAAGCGGTGGTCGTCACCGTCGGCGAGACGGTGCAGAAAGGCCAGCTGATCGCCTATATGGGCAGCACCGGGTTCTCCACCGGGCCGCACGTCCATTACGAAGTACACGCCAACGGCGAGCTTGTCAATCCGATTCTCTATTTGGGCGGCGAGTAAAGGCACGTTATCAAAATAACTTCCTATAGGCAAATGGGAAAGAGGCGTCACAGTATGTTTGGAAGCGTAAAAAAACATGTGGATAATCCCGCAGGGGATATCGAAACGATTATCGGGAAGGGCACCACGATCACAGGCAAGCTGAAAAGCATGGGAAATATCCGCATTGACGGAACCGTCGACGGCGGCGTAACCGTTTCGGGCGACGCGGTCATCGGCGAGAGCGGCTCCGTGAAGGGCGACGTCAAAGCGGGGAACCTGACCATCGCGGGCACCGTTACGGGAAACGTGGACTGCGACGGCAATCTCAGCATCCATGCCACGGGGCAGCTCATCGGAGACGTCCGCGTGCACAGTCTGAACATCGCCGACGGCGGCATATTCAAAGGCCGCAGCGAAATGGACACCCGCTTCGGGACGAATGTTTCCACAGCGCCGACGTTTTCCCCCGCATCGTAAAACTATCACAGCAGGAAAAGGCAGCCGCCGCACGATTATGTGCGGCGGTTTTCTGTTTGACAGTCCCGCGCCATACTTATATAATTAAAATAATTTTTACAGGACAAAATCGGGAGCCGATGAATAAGTCAAGTCGTGCCCCTGCCTAGGAATTTTTTCGTCAGGCAAGAAAAAGTGCTCGAAGTCGTAGCCGGGGCGCTACGTCGAGAGCACTTTGCCGCCGCATGACGGAAAAAGGCCCGGCAGAGGCGCGGCGGGACTTGTTCAGCGGCTCCCACAGGGGGCTTTTTTATGCTGGACATGAAATTTGTACGCGACCATTTGGACGAAGTGCAGGCGATGCTGGAGCGCCGCCACAACCCGATGAAGCTGGACGACTTTAAGGAATTGGAAAAGCGCCGCCGGGAAATCCTCGGCGAAGTCGAAGGACTGAAAGGAAAGCGCAACGCGGCGTCGAAAGAAATCAGCGTGATGAAGAAGAACGGCGAGAACGCCGACGCGCTGGTGGCTGAGATGCGCGCGGTCGGCGACAAGATCGCGGCTCTCGACGGCGAGCTGAAGGAGACGGAAGGCAAGCTGCACGACCTCCTGCTCCGCATCCCGAACATGCCGAAGGAAGACGTGCCGCTGGGCGTAGACGACAACGACAATCCCGAGCTTCGCAAATGGGGCGAGCCGCGCAAATTCGACTTCGAGCCGAAGGCGCATTGGGACGTGGGCGAAGGCCTCGGCGTCCTCGACGCGGAACGCGCGGCGAAGGTTTCCGGCGCGCGGTTCACGTTCTACGTCGGCCTGGGCGCTCGCCTCGAACGCGCCTGCATCAATTTCATGATGGACCTCCACGCGAAGCAGGGCTACACGGAAATGCTCGCGCCTTACATCGTCAGCCGGGACAGCATGATCGGCACCGGGCAGCTCCCGAAATTCGCCGAAGACATGTTCAAGCTGGAAGGCCTCGATTCCTACCTCGTGCCGACGGCAGAGGTGCCGGCCACGAATTTCCATCGCGAGGAAATCATCGACGGCGCGAAACTGCCTGAGCATTACACGGTTTACACGGCGAGCTTCCGCGCCGAGGCGGGCAGCGCGGGCCGCGACACCCGCGGGCTGATCCGCCAGCATCAGTTCAACAAGGTCGAGCTGATCATGTTCGAGAAGCCGGAAAACTCCTGGGCGGCCCTGGAACAGATGGTGGACAACGCCGAGGAAGTGCTGCGCCAGCTTGAGCTCCCCTATCACGTCGTAACGCTCTGCACCGGCGACATGGGCTTCACTTCCGCGAAGACCTACGACATCGAAGTCTGGTTCCCGAGCCAGAACCGCTACCGGGAAATCTCGTCCTGCTCCAACTGCCTCGACTTCCAGGCGCGCCGCGCGAACATCAAGTTCCGCCGCACGCCGAAGGACAAGCCGGAGTTCTGCCACACGCTGAACGGCTCCGGTCTCGCGGTGGGCCGCACCGTCGCCGCGATTCTCGAAAACTATCAGCAGGAAGACGGCTCCGTCGTCGTGCCGAAGGTTCTCGTTCCGTACATGGGCGGCGAGACGGTCATCAAGAAGCTGGAATAACGCCCCAATACAGAGTCATAATCCGTGCCATTCCTCGTAAGACGAAGGGCACGGATTTTTTGTGCCTTTTGTCGAAATTTCAAAAAATTTTTGCTTTTCGTTTGCCGTTTTCCTATAATAGAAGCGAGAATGATGCTTGGGGGTTCGTTTATGCAAAAATTGGCTGTGGCCTTCGCCGCGTCGCTTATCGTCTGCCTTGTCAGCATGTACGTCAATTATCAGGCCTATCAAGAAAGACACTATATGGAATGGAGCTATCGAAGCCACGGCGGCGAGATCACCATCGAGTTCGCCCCCGGCTGGCATTCGGTGCATATTTACGCGATGTCGTCAGAGGACCAGGACTCCCACAAGCTGGTATTCTCGCCTGCGCTCCTCGCAGTCTCTCTGTTCGTGCTCACGCTGGCCGGCCGGGCGGTGCTCGCGATATATTCCACCGGCGAACCGATCAAGGACTTTTTCATCCTTCTCGCCTGCTATGTGGCCGTCTTGCTCGGCTATCTGGTCTACGACGAGCTGCGGGATTAGTTTTGGGCAACATTCCCCTTGAGGTGTCACCCGAAACGCGCCGATAAACTAAACGTATTGATGATGTATTAATGCAACATTACAAGACCTCACCCACCGCTTACGCGGTCCCCTGTCCAGGGAGTCCACTGGACTCCCGCGCAAAGCGCCCCCATGGGGGAGGGCAAGGAACATACTAAAGGAGGAAACGACATGACAAAAGGGAAGAAACTTGCCGCCACGATTCTCGCGACCCTCGCTCTTTCGGCGACGGTCTGCGCCGCGCCGCGCTCGGCCTCGGAGCAGATCCAGATTTTTGCGGAGACGGTGAACTCCGGGCAGGAAGGCGGCTGGTTCGTCTCTCCGGAAAAGGACGCGAACTGGAACCGTTGGTTTTACGCCGTGACCGATCTCGACCGCGACGGGCGGCTGGAAATCTTCAAGGCGAAGCGCGGCGGCGAGGGAATCGCGCCGGAGATCCGCTGCGAGGAATTCAACGAGAACGGCGGACGGACCTGGGGACTCTTTTTCGCGGGAGGCTCCGACGTCCCCGACATCATGACGAACGAGTCGGCGGCGGAGCCCCGTGTATTTTATGAACGGTCTGACGACAGGTATAACTATATTTTTGTCAGCTCAAAGGAGCTCGACGGGGACGAATGGGATTATGTCGATACAAAAGTCGCAGTCACGCTGCGCGGCGATCTCCAAATCGAAGATCTTGCCATGGTGAAAGCGAAACTTCCGGCTCCCGGCTCCGACCTGGCGGAACGGAAATTCTTCCTGCCCGGATGGCTGAAAGTCGAGGCCGAGAGCGGGCAGGTCGGCACGCCGGAGGAGATCGACGCCGTGCGCTACGCGAATCTGGAAAAAGAGCATTTCCCGGACGCCGAGGAAACCTACGCGATCATTTCATGGTACCGCGCCGAGGAGATACAGAAGCGCATCGGAACGGCAGAGCTGCCGAAAGTGCTGGAAAGTTCGTACAACGCATTTGAGAACAGCGGAAAACGGTAAGGAGAACGCATGATGAAAAGAAGCAAAAGACTTGTCGCTGCAATCGTCGCGTCGCTTTCGCTTTTCAGCGCGTTCCCCGGCACGCCTTCATTTTTCGCGCCCGCCGTGGCCGAGGCGGAGGCCACGGGACCGCTGTTCATGGAAAATCTGGGCTGGGGTCTGCCGCTCAGAGTATACGAGACGTATTCCGGCCCGGAGTGGATGACGATCAAGCGTCACTTCCCCGGGATCATGTTCAAAGGGAAATTCGAGGAAAAATACCTTCCGATTATAGGCGCGTTGGAAGGATACAGCGTGGATCAGTCCAAGTTCACGGAGGAGGACGGACCGGACATTATCACGAAGCTCCGGGTGCGCCGTGCCGACAACCGCGTGGTCAGCTTCGTCGAGTCCCGTTCCTGCTTTACGGACGGGAAACACGGGCGCTACGGCATATTCGGAATAAACTACGATACAGCCACGGGCAGCGAGCTTGCCTTTGACGACGTATTTGTCAATCGGGAGCAGCTCGCCAATGAAATCGCCCCTCGGATGAGCGCCCTCTATCCGGAACGTTTCCCGGCCGACAGCTTGGGCAGCGGCGAATATGACGCCTTCTGCGCGAAGGTGAAGCGCGTAATGGCAAACAACGAGTTTTCGTGGAGCCTCGATCCCTTCGGCGCGACGTTCTACTTCAACCCCGGCTCGCTGACGCCGGAATCCGACGACAATATTTACACGATTACGTTCTGCTTCGCCTATACGCCCTATCATTTCCAGCCGAAGTACCGGTCCTGCCCCGAGTCGTTTTGCATGGACGTGGAGCCGCGGCTGCCGACCATGCTTTGCTTCGACGAGTCGAGCGACAAGCTGACGGAAGTCACGGTCAATACGCAGGGCGTCGTGATCCGGCGGAACGGCGAGGAATTTGTCGATCCCGGCGAGCTGGAAGGCATTCGCCCGGTCTTCGTCATGACCGGCGACCGGAGGAAATATCTCTATGCGGACTGCGAGACCGCCGCGATGAATCCGAAGCACGAGCTTCGCGTCTACGACCTGAACGGCGACAATATCTTCCGCGTGGCGTACGAGGGCGAGTTCACGATGCTCGCCACCGAGCCGTCGGAAGAAGTCCAGCGCATTTGGCACGTCATGACCGATCCGGACGCGTTTACGCTGACCCGCACGAATACGCCGTTCCTGGAAGACTACGTCGACTGCAAAGTCGGCCCGGACGGCGCGCCCGTAGTCTTAGGCTCCGCCTCCGTCCGGCCGTGACGTAACGATATTTTATAAGGAAGGGAAATTGCCATGAGCGAGACGAAGAACAATCCGCTTGCCGTCTACTGCTCCTACTGCGGAGCGCCGGCGGAGTACGACATCGTGCATCAGGAGTACCACTGCGGATACTGCGGCGGCACGACGGACATCCACGAGCCGGTGCAGCGGCTCGGCGAATGGCGGGACGCCCGCAAGAAGGAAGTCCTGAAGGACAAGAGCGTCGCCGAGGAGAAATGCGTCTGCCAGAACTGCGGCGCGGAGGTCGTGATTCCCGAAGGCGAGGCCATGGGAAACTGCGAGTTCTGCGGCGGCAAGTTTGCGCGGCGGGCTTTCGCGGCCTCGGAGCTGCCGGAGGTCATCATCCCCTTCGTGCTGACCGAGGACGAAGCCCGGGCGCGGCTCCAGGAATGGGCGCAGAAAAACCAGAAGCAGGAAGAGGCCAAGACGGTGCTGGCGTCCATCAAGAACCTGCGCGGCTATTATCTGCCCTACGAGCTGATCCGCGGGCCGGTGAGCGCCGAGGCGGAGCGCATGGAGACCTTTTCCGACTACAAATATCATGTGGGCGGCTTTTTGAACGGCCTCGCGGTCAACACCTCGAAGCAGCTTGACAACTTAGTGCTGGACGCCATGGAGCCCTTCGAGTGGACGGCGGCGCGCACCTTCGAGTTCGCCTTCATCGCGGGCCAGCGGGTCAAGCTCTCGGACATCGACGCGAAACAGACGGAGGCGCGGGTGCTGGAGGAAGTCAGAGAGGGCTTCCGCCCCGACGTGGAAAAACAGCTGCAGACCACGGGCGTCACGATGAGGATGCACGCGGGGGACATCCTGCGCCTGCCCGCGCTGCTCCCCGCCTATGTGCTGAAGATCGGCCCGGTGCTGGCGGTGGTCAACGGCCAGACGGGCCGCGTCGCCGTCTCGAAGGCAAAAGCGGAAAAGGTGCTGTCATGGCTCATCGAGCCGACGCTCATGACGCTGCTGGTCACGCTGCTGATGTGGCTCTGGCAGCCGAACATCGAGCTGGCGGGCATGACGGCGGTGGTCTTCGGCCTGATCTTCTTCACGGCGTTCAGCGACGGGCGCGGCGAGGAATTCCGGCGCGTCGTGTTCAAGTCCGAAAAGAGCCGCGCCGAGCGGGTGCAGTCGAAGCTCAGCGTCACGCAGGGCGAGGATACCATCGAGGACACCACGACGAAGGCGGTCTTCATGGAGCCGGTGAACGGCGAGATGGTTCCGGTCACGATGGCTTTCTATACGCCCTTCCGCATCATCATGACACTTTTAGGCGTTGTCGTGTTCAACGGGCTGCCCGCGATCTGCGCGTGGATGCTGGACTTCGACGGCGTCGCGCAATACCAGTACAACGGCGTTTGGATGGTACTCACCGTTCCCATCACCATCATCCTCTGGATTGCCGTCGGGCGAATCCGCGTCTACAATTACCCGGTCTTCCGGATGATCCTGCCCGACGGGAAGACGAAGCCCGTGAAGTCGGACAACGCGCGAAACAGTTCCCTCTGGGCCACGATCAAGGACCTGAAAGAGATTGCGGGCTTAGGACCGCTCCTGGCTGTGGGCGGCTTCCTGCTGTTCATGTTCCTGGGAACGCTGGCCGCGATTTTGACGCCGGACTGAGTTTCTGCCGGTTCTTTTTCCGCCATGCTGCGTCAGATGACGAAAAAATCCCTCGACAGAATCACGAACTGCCTTGTCCATCACTTCCTTGAAGGGAGAACAAAATGAAACTTGCTAAAATTTTTGCGCTGCTTGCGGCCGGGGCTGCGGCCCTTTCCGCCACGGCTTTCGCCGCGCCTTACGAATACGGGCTGGAGCTTGTCGCGCTGCAGAACAGTCCCGTCGTCAACAACATCGACTTCGAGGACGCGAAAGCGAAGAAAGCCTGCTTCTGCGTCAGCGACATGGACGGCAACGGATGGCTGGAATTCACCGTCGCGACAATGGACGAGTCCGGGATGTATCTGGACTACGCGTGCTATGAATACGACTCGGAGAGCGAGAGCGGCTGGAAGCCGATCGAGATCAGGCCGCCGGAAGCCGGGCTCAGGGCGAGGTTCATCGGGATGGCGGGCGAAAACAAGTTGACGGCCTATCGCGTGGTCGACGAGAACAAGCGCGAAGAGCGCTATTATCACGTCGACACGACGTACAGGAACAAGAGCGTTCCCCGGCTTCAGGACGGGGAATATATCGTGGCGCGGCAGCTCGTCAACAAGTCGAACGACATGATCTTCACCTATCTTGCCGCGACGGAGCAAGGCATGATCACGGAGTCCGCAAGCCGTCCGGGCATGATGACGTTCACGGCGGAAAAATATACGGACCCGAACGGCGGGGAAATCGGCAAGGAAGCCTTTGATCGCTCGGCGGACGGTTATATGGCGAACGCGGAGAAAGTGGAGGCGACTTTCCTCTGGGTTCCCGTCGCGGAGCTTCAAAAGGCCGTCGGTCTCGGGCGGGACGAGACATGGGAAACGCTGCAAAAATCATGGCAGGGCTTTCGCTTCGGCGACGTGCCGCAGGGGTACGACCCGACAGGAAACGGCCCGTCGGTAGTGTACTGATACGAGGAGAAACGACATGATGAAAATGAAGGCTGCTGCCGCCGTCCTTGCTGCTTTTTCTCTTTGCGCCACGCCCGTCCCCTTACCGTCGGCAGCGTCCGTTTTGTCTTCCGCCGTCTGCGAGGCGGCGCCATCCTATATCGACGAGAGCCTGCGGCCGATCCGCCCGACGGTGACCATCATTGACTGCGTCGATACCAACGGGGAGGGCGGCGAGCTTTTGCGCACCCGTTGGAATGAGATCGACGTCGGCGCTCAGCCGGGAGAATTTTCGGCGCTCAGAGACGCGCTCCGCCAATACAACGAAGAAACGGCGTGGCTGGCGGTGGACACGCGCAAGAATATGACGGGCATGGCGACGGCGGTTCAAGACGACAAGCGAAAGGCGGGGGCGGTTCAGTTGTACCCGCTCCGCAAAGAGACCGACGTTTTCATCCGCCGCGCCGATACATTGGCGATGAGCTTCCTGGAAGACGTTCTGAACGATACCGGCGACGGCTGGGGCACGCGCTGCGTCTTTGGGAAAAACTATGACGCGCGCACGGGAAAAGAGCTTTCCCTGTCCGACGTGTTCACGAATATGCCGGGACTGGCGGGCGCCGTCGGCGAGCAGCTTCGCCGCGACTATCCCGGCGCTTCCTTCATGGAGGACGGCGGTCTCGCCATGATGGAAAAAGTAGAGGCTCTCGCCAAGGAAGGGAAACTGAACTGGACCTTGGATCCCTGCGGAGCGACCTTCTACTTCAACCCCGACTCGCCGTCTTTTCAAAGCCCTCACGCTATCGGCGCCTTCAAGGAGGGCATCTTCACGACGACGATCCTCTTTGACGAAAGGCCGGAGCTTTTCAGTGACGAATATCGCCGCACACCGAAATCCTACTGCATGGAGCTTCGTCCCTGGACGCCTGTCCGCACGGCTTTCGCCGACGGCAGCGCCAGAGCGGTGCAGGTGCAGCAGACTTCCGCCACCGCCGAAAAGCTGACCGTCATCTGCGGCGGCGCACGGTATGTCGAGCCGGGCTTCGCGCGGGACGTCAAGGCGACGCTGGTAAGCCTCGAAGACGGCCGGCGCTATATCTACGCAGATATCCTGTCCGACGATAGGGAATATGAAACGTATATCTACGACCTGAACGGCGACGAACCGACGCGCGTTCCCATGGAGCGGACGATGACGCGCCACGCGGCAGTTCGCGCCGCCAAACCGGGCAAGCCGGGAGAAAATATCTTCTACATCCTGTCCGACCCGGAGGATTTCCTGATGAACGACCTCGACACGCCGAAGCCCCTTCGCCCGCTGCGCAGCTGCCGCATCGGGGAGGACGGCAGGCCGGAAGTGACATGGGTGCAAGGAATGGGGTAATACGATGGAACCGACAGACAATGCGCCGGAACGGACCGACGAACAGCAAACGCCCTCCATAATGGCCCCGAAGCTGCATTATATCCTGACGGCGGTTTGGGCTTTCATCACCCCTGCCCTGACGAGCCTCGGCGCGAAGATGTTCATCGACGACAACGCCGCGGCCGATCCGAAAAACCTGCCGCATCCGGGAGCGCCCGCGCTGGAGTTCTTCTCCATGTTCTTAGTGCTGGGCGTCTGCTGCTTCGTGATCTTTCTCATCTACGACCTCGTTTGCTCGATCTTCCTCCTTCCCGCGGACGGAGAAAAGACGAAGCACTTCTTCACGGCCCTGATCCTCTACTGCCTCATCTGCCTCGGATGCCTGCTGGCGTTGGCGCTGATGGAGGCGTGGCTCGGAAAATTGTTTGCATAGGGACCGTCGGACAGCCGGCCAACGGTTCCCGCACAAAGGAAAGGAAGGATGTACCGATGAACCGAGTACGAAAAGCGATCCTCATGGCGGCGGCCGCCCTTACGCTGACTGTCGGGAGCAGCCTCGGACTGGCCGCCCCCTCGGCAAAAGCGCCTGTCGTGGCGGACGGGCTCGCCAAGATTTCCGTCGAGGGGACGACCGATCTTCCGGGGAATTTCTATCTTTCCTTCGCGTTCAGCCGCAACCTGATCATGCTGGACGGGAAAGGCAACATCGTATGGTCGAAGCACGAAGAGCAGCCGGCAGAAGGCGCAAACACCGGCTGGTGGGACTTCAAGAAGCATGTGGTGAACGGCAGGACCTATTACAGCTACCACGACCAGACGGGCGCTTATGACAATTACGGGCTCACCGGCTATGCGCCGGGCGAGCGGGTCATCTTAGACGAGAATTTCAACGAAGTGAAGCGGATCACCTTCGAGGCCTCGGACGTCACCGCCAAGGGCGCGCCGCTGGACGGCCACGATTTCCTGCTGCTGGACCTCGACCACTACATCCTGTCCGGCTATCTGCACGACACGGTCTATAATATCCCCGGCCACGAACAAGGCGCGAAAGTGGTGTACTCCTACCTGCAGGAAGTCGACCACGGGAAAGTGGTCTGGGACTGGAAGAGCATCGACTATCCGGAGCTCTATGCCCTTTCCGTCACCGACGCGGTGGAGTCCGCCAACGACTTCGCGAACGAAACGACCGACGTGCCGGATTATGTGCATTTCAACGCCATGCGTCTCGGCGCTAAGGGGCATCTGATCTGTTCCTTCCGTCATCTCAATTCCATCCTGTGCCTGGACCGCACCAAAAGGAGCGACCAGATCGTATGGAAACTGTCCGGCGGCGGGGACGACTTCGGCCTTCCCGAAAGTCAAAAAACTTCATGCCAGCATTATGTAACGGTGAATGACGACTGGTTAACGGTTTTTGACAACAATAACCTCAGAAAATCAACCTTTGTCAGGTCCTACGCGGTTGACCCCGACCGCCGGCAAGTGATTGCCGTCCGCTCCTTCGCCTTCCCCGGCAAGTTCTCCTACGCCTGCGGCTCCGTCCAGGTCCTCCCGGGGAAACTCTGCGTCATCGGCTGGGGATGGGCGGTCCGAAACTCGGAATGTATGTCCGTCTATGATTTTTCTAAAGGGCAAAAGTTAATGTCCGTCACTTTGGACAATCCCCAAAACGTCACCTATCGCTGCGTATATTACGACTGACAAAAAATGAGGTAAGAACTTCTTACTTTCTTACCTCAGGATTTTTTGTCCGAATTTGTTTTTACACAATCCGAAGGAGGAACGCCCGATGAAGAAAAGCAGATTCGCCGTTTTAGCCGCCGTAATGGTCTCGCTTGGCGCAGGACTGCCCGCGCCGCATTGGCTGCCGCCCGCCGCGCCATTCGCCGCCGTCTGTGAAGCGGCGTCCCATATCGACGAATCCATCCGCCCGATCCAGCTTGCCGTCAATAACCACCGTATGATCGACGCCGACGGGCAGGGCGAGCTGCTGCGCTCCTCCGAGACCATGGTGGTCTTTACCGGCTCCGCCGCCTCCGAGGGCGTCGAGGAGCTGCAGAAGGCCCTTTGGGCGTACAACAAGGAAACGGCGGAGCAGAGAGCGAAATTCCGCGCGAAATTGGTCGCGCAGGCAAAGGCGGATCGGGCGGAACGGCAGGCGTCGGGCGCGACTGTTTTCCCCGCCTATCAAGACATGAACGACGTCTTCATCCGCCGCGCCGACACCTTGGCGGTGAGCCTTTTAGAGTGGAGCTTCAATTACGAGGGCGGCGTCCACGGCATGTCCGGCGTTCGCGGGCGGAATTTCGACTCGAAGACCGGTCAGGAGCTTCTGCTTTCCGACGTATGCCCCGCCCTGCCCCAACTGGCGGGGGTCATCAAGGCGCAGCTTTGCCGCGAATACCCGGACGCTTCCTTCGCGGCGAACGGCGCGGAAGCGGTGGACTACCTGATGGGCGCCCTCAACATCGCCTGGACGCTGGACCCCACCGGCGTGACCTTCTATTTCAATCCGTATCTGATCGGCTCTTACTCCGAGGGGATCTTTGCCACGACGGTGCTGTTCGACGAGCACCCGGAGCTTTTCGCCGAAAAATACTGCCGCGCGCCGAAAGCCTACTGCATGGAGCTTCGCCCCTACATTCCCGCGAGGGCGTCCTTCGCGAACGGCGACGCCGCGCAGGTCAGGGTTTTCACTTCGGACGGCGGCCGGCGGATCAGCCTGAACGGCGTCATCCTCGACGACTGGGGCGAGGTCTACGACCAGCGCCCGGTGCTGGTGAGCCTCGCCGACGGGCGGCGCTACCTTTATGTGGACAGTGTCGGCGCCGGGGACGCGTGGGAGCGGACGACAATCTATGACGTCAACGGCGACGCGCCCGTGCGCGTCCCGATGAAGCAGCAGTTCACGCGACGGGCGGACGTGGACGAGGACTTCGCCGAGGCGGAGCGCGGCCCAATCATGATCGACGAGAAACGGGACAAGGGCTTCTCCATCATGGCGAGCCCCGAGGATTTCTATATGACGCGTCTGAACGAGGCGACGGGCAAAGCGGAGCTCTGCCAGTGCCGCGTCGGCGCGGACGGCACGCCGGAAGTGCTTTGGGTGCAGGGCGAAAAATAAGGAGCGTTGACTATGCGGCACTGGATGCATTATCTGCTGACCACGCTTTGGGGATTGGCGACGCCCGTGCTGATGGGCTGGGGCTCGCAGGCAATCCTTGATTATGCGACCTCCGGCAAGGAACGCCTGGGGCACTCGACCCCGGTGGAATTCCTCCTGCTGTTTCTCGGTATCGGCGCGCTCTGCCTCGGCGCCTTCCTCGTGGCCGACCTGATTTCCGCCGCCACCTTCCTGCCGGAAAACGGCAAGCGCACGCGCCATTTCTTCCTCGCGCTGCTGCTCTACGTCGTCGTCTGCGTCGGCGGCTGGGTCGTCCTCGCGCTGCTGGAGTCGTGGGTCACGTCGCTATTTTCGTAAAGGGTGAACAGCTATGCGCATAGAATGGGAACCGAATGCTTCCATCAAGGTCGGCGTGCAAGGCGGCGAAGCGACGCTGTCGGCCAACCGGGAAGGGCTGCTGTCTCTGGCCCGGATATTCGCCGACCTGGCGGAGGAACCGCCGGGCAGCCACATCCACCTCGACGCGTACAATTCCCTGGAGGAAGGCTCCGCCGAGTTGATCGTGGAGAAGATAGAATAAGCTTCCGCGCCGCAGCCGTTAAAGGTCACAAACCTCAGCCGTCCGGGGAATTCACTGGCCTCCCGCGCAAAGCGCCCCCCGGAGGGGAAGGTGGCAGCCCGTAGGGCTGACGGATGAGGTGTTGAAGCTGTAACGACGATTGCAAGCAAAACGTTACAACACCTCACCCACCGCCTGCGGCGGTCCCCGCAACAATCCAGTGGATTGTTGCGCCCCTCAAGGGGAGGGCAAAGATACACTATGGCGATATTTGGAATAACCTCGTTGAAACGCCGCAGGGTGCATTTTGTCTGTCGACAAAATCTGCTCTGCGGCGTTATAATCATATAAAAGAAGAGATAAGCGGAGGAAACCCCTATGGCAAAGACCTCGAAGAAAGCAAACCAAACGAGCGCCAACATCGGATTTGAAAAACAGATATGGGACGCGGCCTGCGTGCTGTGGGGACATATCCCCGCCGCCGACTATCGGAAAGTCATCGTCGGGCTGATTTTTCTCCGCTATATCGGAAACGCCTTTGAGAAACGATACAACGAGCTTGTAGAAGAGGGCGACGGCTTTGAGAACGATCCCGACGCCTACGAGGAAGAAAACATCTTCTTCGTGCCTGAAAACGCCCGTTGGGGCAAAATCGCCGCCGCCGCGCACACGCCGGAAATCGGCACGGTCATCGACGACGCGATGCGAGCCATCGAAGACGATAACAAAAAGCTCAAAAACGTGCTGCCGAAAAACTACGCCGATCCCACCCTCGACAAGCGCGTCTTAGGCGACGTGGTGGACCTCTTCACCAATATGGACATGAGCGACACCGAGGGAAACAAGGATTTGCTCGGCAGGACCTACGAATACTGCATCGCGCAGTTTGCCGCCTATGAAGGCGTGAAGGGCGGCGAGTTCTATACGCCCGCCAGCGTCGTCAAAACTATCGTCGCCATTCTGCGCCCGTTCTCAAATTGCCGGGTGTACGACCCCTGCTGCGGCAGCGGCGGCATGTTCGTGCAGAGCGCGAAATTCATCCAGGCGCACGGCGGTAAGCGCGGCACGATTTCCGTCTACGGGCAGGAATCCAACGCCGACACATGGAAAATGGCGAAGATGAACCTCGCCATTCGCGGCATCGACGCGAACCTCGGCGAATATCAGGCGGACACCTTCTTCAACGACCTGCACCCCACGCTGAAAGCCGACTTCATCATGGCGAATCCTCCTTTCAATCTCTCCGGCTGGGGGCAGGACAAGCTGAAGGACGATGTGCGCTGGAAGTACGGCACGCCTCCGGCGGGCAACGCCAACTACGCGTGGATTCAGCACATGATCCATCACTTGGCGCCGAACGGAAAAATCGGCCTCGTGCTGGCGAACGGCGCGCTGTCCACCCAGTCCGGCGGCGAAGGCGAAATCCGAAAGCGCATTATCGAGGACGACCTCGTGGAAGGTATTATCGCCATGCCCACGCAGCTCTTTTACAGCGTGACGATTCCCGTGACGCTTTGGTTCATCACGAAGAACAAGAAGCAGAAGGGCAAGACGCTGTTCATCGACGCCCGCAATATGGGGCACATGGTAGACAGGAAGCACCGTGACTTCACGGACGAGGACATCCAGAAACTCTCGGACACGTTCGCGGCGTTCCAAGAGGGCAAGTTGGAAGACATCAAAGGCTTCTGCGCCGTGGCCGACCTCGCGGAGATCGAAAAGCAGGACTATATCCTGACGCCGGGGCGCTACGTTGGAATCGAGGAGCAGGAGGACGACGGCGAGCCCTTCGACGACAAAATGAAGCGGCTGACGGGCGAGCTTTCGGAAATGTTTGCCAAGTCGCATGAGTTGGAGGACAAGATTCGGAAGAATTTAGGGGCGATTGGGTATGGGATATAAACTCCTTCCGTCACGCCTCCGGCGTGCCACCTCCCTCAGTGAGGGAGGCTTTGAGAACGCGCCTTCGGGCTGCCAAGCGACATGCCGATGGCTTGTTGCTCCTCAAAGAGGACGGCTAACCTTGCCCCCCTCCATGAGGGGGGGGTGTCAGCGAAGCTGACGGGGGGAGTCCTTGGATTCAGTAGTCAAGGAATACTTGACTACTGATGTATTCGGTCATTGGATGCGCTTTAAGATGGGATGGACAATATGGATGCGTGGAATACTTACGAATTGCAAAGTGTGTGCTCCCGTTTAAGCAGCGGAAAAGGGATTCGCGCAAAAGATATATCCGAAACGGGGAAATATCCTGTCTATGGTGGGAACGGCATACGCGGCTATACCGATACAAACAATTTTGACGGTGAGTGTGCTGTTATCGGCAGACAAGGCGCGAATTGCGGGAATGTGCGTTTTTTCAGCGGGAAAGCATATATGACGGAACATGCGGTGGTCGTATGTGCAAACGAAAACAATCACACACGGTTTTTATCGTATTTATTATCGACCATGCAATTAGGGCGATTATCAGGTCAATCGGCTCAACCGGGATTGGCTGTCAAAACATTGGGAATACAGCCTGTTTGCGTCCCAAAGTTGGATGCACAAAAGAGAATTGCAAGCGTCTTAGGGGCATTAGACGACAAAATCGCGCTCAATCAGCAGATAAACAAGAATTTGGAGGAACAGGCACAGGCGTTATATAAGGCGTGGTTCGTGGATTTTGAGCCATTTGGCGGTGAAATGCCTGATGATTGGCGATATTACAAACTATCGGAGTTTTTGCCTGTTGTGACGGGAAAAAAGAACGCCAATGTTTCTTCAGATAAGGGTGTATATCCTTTTTTCAGTTGTTCACAAGATATAGCATGGACAGAGGACTATTCTTTTGAAGGGAACGCTATACTCGTTGCTGGTAATGGAGATTTCAATGTTAAATTTTATAACGGAAAATTTGAAGCATACCAAAGAACTTATGTTTTGATTCCAAGAAATCCAATTTATACGGCATGGCTTTATTATGCTATTAAATATTCGTTGGATAAAATAACAATGGCCGCACGCGGTTCAGTTATAAAGTTCATTACCAAAGGAAATCTTGAAGAATTCTCCTTCGCGGCACCTGTAAATTTGGCTGATATGGAGTTGATACCAAAATTTCATTCGATAAATGAGATGATAGAGAGAAACAAAAAAGAAATTTTAACGCTTTCAACAATTCGCGATGCACTCCTCCCTCGCCTGATGTCCGGCGAGATCGACGTGTCGAAGATTGAAATATGATAGGAGGTACACCATGAGACACGAATACATGAAACTCGTTCCACAAAACATTACCGTTACATTTACCGACATTCACGAGTCTCCGTCGTCCGGCGAGAGCCTGAGCGTATGCTTGGAACGTCCCTCCGAGCATGGCTTTGATGTTGCCGAGTATATCTTGCCCGCTTGCCTTTTGAAAAAGTGCATGGGATTTCAGGAAGACGAGGAATACGGGTTGCGCCAGTTTGTGAAGAATAACAGCCCTTTGATTTGGGAAATGGCCCGCGAGGATGGTGAGATCATTGCCGACCCTGTTTGAGATATACGGTTATCGGGTGTTCTTCTGGTCGAACGAGACAGGCGAGCCTGTGCATGTTCACGTTTGCAAGGGGAAGCCAACGGCGAACGCCACCAAGATATGGCTCCCGCCGGAAAGCAATCCTATATTGGCGAACAATAACAGCAATATACCGGATAAAGAATTGAAGCGTATTTTGAAAATGATTGCACTCAACCGCGACAGCATTATTGCCCAGTGGTACGATTATTTTAAGCAGTAATGGGCAATTAACTCCGGTATGTCGGGGATTGGGGGATTGTTTCGACCAGTACATTTCGCTGCTCCACTTGCCGCCCCCTCAAGGGGAAGGCTAATTTAGCAATATTTAGGGGGCTTCATCATGGCCATCACTTACACCGAAGCCGATTATGAAAACTCCATCATCGAGCTTTTCGTTGGCATGGGCTACATCCATGTCTACGGACCGGACGTGGAACGCGACTTTCGCAGCCCTCTTTATGACGCGGTGCTGGAGAAATCCCTCGCGCGGCTGAATCCCGATTTGCCCGCCGACGCTATCGCCGACGCGCTTTTCAAGCTGCGGAATTTCGAGAACGGCGAGCTGGTGCAGCGGAACGAAGTCTTCATGGACTATCTGCAAAACGGCGTGCCCGTGAGTTTTACCGTCAAGGGCGAGCAGCGCTCCGCGATTTGCTATCTTGTGGACTATGAGAACCCTGACGCCAATTCCTTTATCGTCGCAAATCAATGGACGATCGTGGAAAACAGCACGAAGCGTCCGGACGTGATTTTGTTTTTGAACGGTCTGCCCGTCGTCCTGATGGAGCTGAAATCTCCGTCGCGGGAGGAAACCGACGCTTCGGAGGCGTTTCTCCAGCTTCGGAACTATATGCAGGAAATCCCGTCCGCGTTCGTTTACAACGCCATCTGCGTGATGAGCGACATGATGACCTCGAAGGCAGGGACGATTACCTCCGGCGAGGACCGCTTCATGGAGTGGAAGACGAAGGACGGCAGCTATGAGAACACGCAGCACGCGCAGTTCGATACGTTCTTCGAGGGGATTTTCCAAAAGGCGCGGCTGCTCGACATCCTGAAAAATTTTATCTGCTTTTCCGACGAGGGTTTGCAGTCCTTCAAGATTTTAGCCGGGTATCATCAGTATTTTGCCGTCAGAAAGGCGGCGGCCTCCACGGCGCGCGCTGCGGAGACGGACGGCAAGGGCGGCGTGTTCTGGCATACGCAGGGCAGCGGCAAGTCGCTTTCGATGGTATTTTACGCCCATCTCCTGCAATCGGCGCTGAACAGTCCCACGATCGTCGTGCTGACGGACAGGAACGATCTCGACGATCAGCTTTTCGGACAGTTCGCGAAATGCAAGGCGTTTCTGCGGCAGGAGCCGATACAGGCCGAGAGCCGCGAGCATTTGAAAAAGCTGTTGGCGGGGCGGAAGGCCAACGGCATTATTTTCACGACGATGCAGAAGTTCGAGGAATCGGACGGGCCGCTGTCCGAGCGGCGCAATATCGTCGTGATGGCGGACGAAGCGCATCGCGGGCAGTACGGGCTGACCGAGACCATCAGGATGACGCGGAACGAAGCGGGCGAGGAAGTGGCGAAGCGCGTCGTCGGCACGGCGCGGATTATCCGCGACAGCCTGCCGAACGCGACGTATATCGGCTTCACGGGGACGCCGATTTCCGCGAAGGACAGGGACACCCGCGAGGTGTTCGGCGACTATATCGACATTTACGATATGACGCAGGCCGTCGAGGACGGCGCGACGCGGCCCGTGTACTACGAGAGCCGCGTCATCAAGCTGAAGCTGGACGAGGCGACGCTGAAGCTCATCGACGCGGAGTACGAACTGATGGCGCAGAACGCCGACCTCGCGACAATCGAAAAGAGCAAGCGCGACCTCGGAAAGATGGAGGCCGTTCTGGGCAACGACAAGACGATCGACTCCCTCGTCACGGATATTTTAGACCACTATGAAAATTTCCGCGCCAATCTCCTGACGGGCAAGGCGATGATCGTGGCCTATTCCCGCGCCATTGCGATGAAGATTTACCAACGAATTTTGGAGCTTCGCCCCGGCTGGAGGTCAAAGGTCGCCGTAGTGATGACCGAGAGCAACAAAGACCCGGAGGAATGGCGAAAGGTCATCGGCAACAAGCGCCGCCGGGACGAGCTGGCCAAGGTTTTCAAGGACAACGGCAGCCCTCTGAAAATCGCTATCGTGGTGGATATGTGGCTGACGGGCTTCGACGTGCCGTCGCTGGCGACGATGTATGTTTACAAGCCCATGAGCGGCCACAATCTGATGCAGGCCATCGCCCGCGTGAACCGCGTATTCGGCGACAAGGCGGGCGGCCTTGTCGTGGACTATGTGGGGATCGCTTCGGCACTGAAACAGGCGATGAACGACTACACGGTCCGCGACAGGAAAAACTACGGCGACACCGACATCGCCAAGGCCGCCTATCCGAAGTTCCTCGAAAAGCTGTCGGTCTGCCGCGATATGTTCCACGGCTATGATTACTCGAAATTCGCAAACGGCACGGACCTGGAGCGGGCAAAGGTCATCACGGGCGCGGTCAATTTCATCGTGGCGCGGGAAAAGGACAAAGAAAAGGACGCTTTCATCAAGGAAGCGCTGCTCTTGCATCAGGCGCTTTCCCTCTGCTCGTCCATCGTGGCCGAGGATTTGCGCTTTGAGGCGGCGTTTTTCGAGGCGGTGCGCGTGCTCGTCCTGCGGCTCGCCCATCAAGGCGAGGGCGAGAAGATTTCCCTGCCGGAGATGAACAAGCGCATCAACGAGCTTTTGAAGCAGAGCATCAAGAGCGACGGCGTCATCAACCTTTTCTCCGACGTGAAGACGGGCTTTTCGCTGTTCGACCCGAAATTCCTGGAGGAAATCTCCAAGATGAAGGAGAAGAATCTCGCCGTCGAGCTGTTGAAGCGGCTGATTGCCGAGCAGGTGCATATTTACCGCCGCACGAACGTGGTGAAGTCGGAGAAGTTCAGCGAGATTATCCAACGGGTGATGAACGCCTATCTGAACGGGATGCTGACCAACGAGCAGGTCATCGAGGAGCTCTTGAAGCTCGCGAAGCAAATCTCCGAGGCGCAGAAGGACGGGGAAAAGTTAGGACTGACCGCCGACGAGCTGGCCTTTTACGACGCGCTGACGAAGCCCGACGCCATCAAAGATTTTTACGAGAACGAGGAATTGATCGCCATCACGAAGGAGCTGACGGACGCGCTGCGGAAAAACCGCACGATCGACTGGCAGGAGCGTTCCAGCGCGCGGGCGAAAATGCGGATGCTCATCAAGAAGTTATTAAAAAAGCACCGCTATCCGCCGGAAGGAATGGAGGATGCGGTGCAGACGGTGATGGCGCAGTGCGAGCTTTGGACGGACAATCAGGAGATGGCGCAGGATACGCCGCATCATGACGTCCGATATGAGTTCAAAGAGGACGTTCCCATCGCGGCGGAAGGAGATGCGCAATATGGAAGCGGTTCGGCCGCAAATCGCTTGGAAGGATGAAGGAAAACCGCCTCAAGCCAATCCATGGTCTCGGTCAGGTTTTCCTTAGACAGGATACGTTCCGTGTCAGACATCTTCATTCCTCTTCCGTCAATTGCCAACCGTGATCTCCCAAAGGAATAATTCGTTTTTCAGGCTTTCCAGCTTTTGGTACTGCCCGAAGTTGAAGTCCTTGGCGCTTTGCAGGGCGACAGGCCGCTGGAACAGGGGAATCCGTTTCACCTTCAGCCCCTGCGATTCGATGAATTTCTGCGCTTCGTCCGCGTCGGCGAAAAAGGCCTTGTCGAAATCAACGTTCGCTGTTTTTTCGTACATCTCGGCGGATTGGCGGTAAACCCGCTGGGCGTCCTTGTCGTCATAGACGACCGCCGTGGCGGCCTTGACGAATTCCCGTGCCAGGAAATCGGAGGTGACGTACGCGCCGCCGTGCTTCTCGAGGATCGTCTTTATGTTTTTCAGCACGGTTGCCTGTTCTTCCCGCGTCAGATACATCATCAGCCCGTCCATGGTAATGCAGACAGGGCCTTCCAACCTGTCGGCAGCCCGCATCATGCCGACCTGGTCCTTCGCGTCGGCGATCGCGTAATGGACGCGCTTCTGCTGCTTGCGGGACAGGCAGTCCGGCAGGACGGTCCTGATTTCCGCGATTGAGGGGGCAAAATCCGTCCCGACGAACATCCTGCCCTGTCGAGCCATGGCAATGCTCCGGGGCGCAAACCCGCAGGCCACGTCGAGGACGTTTTGATACCGGTTGCCGGCAATGTATTCATTGAGCGCGGCGTACCGCATCTCGATATACAGCTTGTTCACCGGCGCCAATTCTTCGTAATGGGGCACCGAATCTTTGGACAGGCTGACTTTTTCACCGCCGATGGCCTCGGAGAATTCCGCCGCCTCGGGAACGCCCGCCTCCCAAAGCCAATAAAGAGAGGTGTAGGCCGTATAGGAAACCGGCGGCATGGCCTCCGCCGCGCACACGCTCGTCCAAACGGCGCACAGGATGGCGGCCAGCGTCAAAAATCTTGCGATCGGGCCTTGTTTTTTCAAACGGAACATAATTCTTCCCCCTTATTGGACTCCTGCCACGGCGGATAATTCATACCATTTTCATCATAGCATAGAGGAAGAACGCTGGCAAACGCGCATCGGCGGACTTCGACAAGCCAAAACGGCGCACGACGCTCCTCTTGTCCGCTCGTTGCGGACCAGCATCGTTGCGGCCTCCTCGGGATTGCTGATAAGGACAAAAAAATATGGAGTACGAAAATCGGAAAATCAGATTTTCTTACTCCAAAATGTTTTGTCATGGATTTTTCAATCCTCCGCTTTTTTATCCGCACGCATGCTGCCGGCGTTGATGATGAGGTCGAGACAGGTTTTTGCGGAACCCTTGAACCAGCGAAGACCGTCTGCCGTCACTCTGCGGGTATATAGTATATATGGACGCGGTTCGGCCGCAAATCGCTTGGAAGGATGAAGGAAAAAGCATGAAGCAGCGGGACAGGACCCTCGACATCGCGAAGGGAATCAGTATGGTCCTCGTGGTGTCCTACCATATCATTTTGTGCTCGCCGGAAACGGAGAATCTTTTTGAATACATCTGCGGCGTGTTGAGCTTTTTCACCTTCGCCGCGGGCTACACCTACCGGCCGGGGCGCAGGACTTTCGGCGAGAGCGTGATGAGCCGCGTCACGGGCATGATGATTCCCTATTTCAAAATTTCCTTCGTCGCGCTGACGCTGTCCTGCCTCTATTACCATTTCACGCGGGGCGTGGATTGGAGCTGGTGCGGGGATCAATACGCGTTCACTTATCTCCGAGCCGAACTGCTGGAGATGATTTGCCCCGGCTATTTTCGGGGCTCCGACCTCCTGTATAAGCTCGTCAGTCCCGGCTGGTATCTTTGGATGCTTTTCTTTGCCAGCGTCTTTTTCTACGGGGCGGCGGATTTTGCGTTGCAAAGCCGGAGGCGACTGGCGGCGATAGTCGTTTTGTACGGCTTGATTTCTTACGGATTGCTGGAGCGGGGAATTGCCCTTCCCTACGGGATGCAGTGCGCCCCCGTGTATGCGGCGGTGATGCTTCTCGGCGCGCATTTCGGACAGCACCGGCTGCTGAATTTCGACGAGATGAGCGCCGGGAGAAAACTCTTCTTCGCGGCGCTGTCCGTTGCCGTCATCGGGATTTCGCTGCATTACGATTTAGTGGTGCGGACGTTCTTCGGCCAGTTCCGGGAGCTGCACACTTACGCCGACGGCGTGATCTGGTATATCGTTTTGGGGCTTGCCGATTCGTTCCTTTTGATGTGGCTGTCCCACACGATTGAAAAGCATGGCGGCGCAGTCGCCGTCTGGCTGGGCTTCTTCGGGGCGGGTACGATCGTCACGCTGCTGATTCACGGACCGTTCAGCCTTTTGTGGTTCGATCTTTTCGGCGTCCCGTGCAAATTCGCGATGTGGGTGCGCGACTATACCGTGAGCGAGCTTTTGATTTCCGTCACGGTGTTCCTGCTGACCATAGCGTGCTGCCATATCGTGCTGCGTCTGCGGGAACGGTACAGGACGCTGGCGTGTTGCGGAAACGGCGCAGACGGGCGCAAAAACGATTAGGAGGCAGAAAAATGGACGCTTATGAAGCAATCCTCACGCGGCGGAGCACGCGGAAATACAAAGCGGACCCGGTGGCGCCGGAAATCCTGCAAAAGGTCGTCGAGGCGGGACGCTATGCGCCCAGCGGCGGGAACAACCAGACGAATCATTTTCTCGTGGTGCAAAGCCCCGACGTCGCAGAGAAGCTCGTCGGGCTCGCGGAAGCCGCCTTCGCGAAGATGGAGGCGGACGAGAACACCTATCCCAGCCTCCGCAATTCCATCCTCGCGTCGAAGAAGGGCGGCTATGTGTTCACATACCGTGCGCCGGTGCTGATCGTCGTCGCGAACCGAAAGGATTACGGCAACAACATGGCCGACGCCGTCGCCGCCGTCGAGAACATGATGATCGCCGCCAACGCCCTCGACCTCGGTAGCTGCTATATCAATCAGCTTTATTGGCTGAACGAGGAGCCTTCCCTGCTGGCGGCGCTGCGCGAACTCGGCCTGAAGGAAGACGAGCGCGTCTATGCCTCGATGGCGCTCGGCTACGCCGCCACCGAGGACGGCCTTCCCAGCCGGAAGCCCCTGGCGCGGAAAGGAAACGAGGTCACGTTCCTGTAATGTGCGGAAGATACGCCGCCGACGGCGAGACAAACGACTGGCTGCGGACGTACTGCCGCTGCCCATCCGAGGAAATCCTGCGCACGGGCGACGTCCGACCGGGGGAACGCGCGCCCGTCGTCGTCGCGGGCAGCCCGAAACCCATCGCCGTGTCGATGACGTGGGGCATACCGGGGGCCGACAGCCTCATCATCAACGCCCGCGTGGAAACGCTGTGGGAAAAGCCCACCTTCCGGCACCTGATCGAGCATCGGCGCTGCCTGCTGCCCGCTTCCTGCTTCTACGAATGGGACGCCGGCAAGCATAAGGTCACGCTGTACGGGGAAGAAAGCGGGCCTCTGTTTCTGGCCGGCATTTATCAGGCGGACCCGGAAGGCGGGCGGTTCGTCATCATCACCGCCCCCGCCGACGAAACGGTGAAGCCGATCCACGACCGGATGCCCGTGCGGATTCCCGGGGCGCGCATCGGCGAATGGCTCTCCAACGCAGAGCGGGCGCGGGAAATCCTGGACACGGCAGTCGTCCCCCTGCGAAGGGAACAGGACGCGGAGCAGCTGCGCCTGTGGGAATGACGGCTCCCGTGCAGCCGTGAAGCCGTCCTGTACGCGCAAAAAGCCGAAGACCGCCGCGCAGCGGGCTCCGGCTTTTTCTTTGTCCGGCAGGAAACGGGACGCGGCGATAATTTTTGCGCGACAATCGGGCGAGAATGTGATATAATAGCGCCGCTTTCATCATACCATTGTCCGCTATAGGCGGACGCAGGAGGGATTCTGTTCATGGAAAGTTTTATCCCGATGCTGAACAGCATCGACTCGATCGTCTGGGGACCGCCGCTGATCGCGCTTTTGGTCGGCACCGGCATCTATCTGACCGTGCGCCTCGGATTGATCCAGGTGTTTCGGCTGCCGCTGGCGCTTTCGCTGATTCTCGGCGCGAAGAACCGCGGCGAAGGCGACGTCAGCAGCTTCAAGTCGCTTTGCGTGGCGCTGTCCGCTACGGTCGGCACCGGCAATATCGTCGGCGTCGCGACGGCGGTGAAGGTCGGCGGCCCAGGCGCGCTCTTCTGGATGTGGATGGCGGCGTTTTTCGGCATGGCGACGAAGTACGCCGAGGGACTCCTGGCGATCAAGTATCGCTCGAAGGACGAGAACGGCGAGGTGGCCGGCGGCCCGATGTATTACATCCTGAACGGTATGGGCGAGGCGTGGAGGCCTCTCGCTACCTTCTTTGCCGCCGCCTGTATCCTCGTCGCGTATTTCGGTATCGGTACGTTCCCGCAGGTCAACGCCATCGTCGATTCCGTGCATCTGACCTTCGGCATATCGAAGTTCGTGACGGACGCCGTGCTGACCGTACTGGTTGCCGCCGTCACCTTGGGCGGTCTTAAGAGCATCGCGAACGTCGCCGATAAGGTCGTGCCGTTCATGTCCGCCGTTTACGTCGTGCTCGGCGTCGGCATGATTATCGCGCATATCAGCGAAATTCCCGACGCCGTCGGCATGATCCTGACCGACGCTTTCACGGGCCAGGCCGCGGTGGGCGGCTTTGCCGGCTCGACAATGATGATGGCGATGCAGAGCGGTATCGCCCGCGGCGTGTTCTCCAACGAGTCCGGTCTCGGCTCCGCGCCGATCGCCGCCGCCGCCGCGAAAACGAAATGGCCGGCGGAGCAGGGCCTGATTTCTATGACGGGCACTTTTATCGACACGATCATTATCTGCACGATGACGGGCCTTGCGCTGATTTTCACCGGCGTCTGGTGCGGCAATGCGGCTGGCGCGCAGATGACTTCCAACGCCTTCGCGGCGTCCTTCGGCCCTTCGGGCGCTGTGGTTTTGACGATTTCGCTGGTACTTTTCGCGTTCACGACGATTCTCGGCTGGAATTATTACGGCGAGCGCGCGGCGATTTATCTCTTCGGCACCAAGGGGCTTATGCCGTACCGCTTGATTTTCATCGTGCTGATCGCGTCCGGCGCGTTCCTGAAGCTCGAGGCGATTTGGATTCTCGCCGATATCGTGAACGGCCTGATGGCGATCCCGAACTTGATCGCGCTGATCATGCTTTCGCCTGTTATCGTTTCAGAAACGAAGCTTTATATGGAACACGGAAAGACCCACGGCGAGGAATAATCTTGTCTACAAAAAAAGAGAGCCGAACGGCTCTCTTTTTTATTGGTAAGCTCTATTAGCGGCGACGGGAAAACACCCCGCCGCCGTTTTTATCGAATAAAATGTAAAAAAAAGACCAAAACGAAAACCCGCGTGGGGAAAAATCCTCGCGCGGGTTGTTTTTGGGAGTATTCGCTCTTCAAATCCCCAACTCCTTATATACGTCTTCCGCCGGATATGTTTTCTGTTTTCCGCTTCTGATCTCGGAAAGGATTTTTTCGGAAAGGTAAATATCCTCAATCTCGTCCAAATAATCCTCCAGCAACAGATTGTAATAAAAACTTGTGGAACGATGGGTTTTCTTGGCAAGGAAATTTACTCTTTCTTTTAATTCCGAAGTTGTCCGGAAGCTCACCGTTGCTGTCATTGCCATATAGTTCACCACTTTCGTATTACATGCTATACACTATATTCATTTTGCCAATATCCCGATCATTCAAAAACCAACCTTATTTGCTGTCATTCTATATGCGTTCTGATCAAAATTGGCTAATTCCAAAGCCTTCCCCTTTGCTGGATTGGCAACCTCCCTCTGTGAGGGAGGCAACGATTGCCCTCCCCTTGAGGGGAGGGTCCCGTCGAAGACGGGGGGTGAGGTGGCTGTAACGTAACGCTTGCGTTAAACGTCGGAGTTGCAACACCTCATCCGTCAGTCCTGCGGACTGCCACCTTCCCCTCAAGGGGAAGGCAATAGACCTCATCCACCAGCTTCGCCGGCCCCCGTAACAGTCCACCGGGCTATTTCGCCCCATAAGGGGTGGGCTGAAGGCCTCTGGAGCAACGCCTCTCATCCGAGCTTTTGGACCATGCGCTTGGCAATCAGGATCGCCTGCTCGCGGGTGGCCTGGGCATAGCCTGTGGCTTCTTCGGATTCGGTCGTCGCGCGGGGCGCGAACTTGTTGCCGCCGACGCCGTCGATGACGCCTTTCGCCCGCATGAAATAAACGCTGTCCTTCGCCCAGCCGGAAATGTTCTTGTCGTCGGCAAAGGGCGCGGGCGTCTCGAACATCCCCCGGAACGTCCCGGCATAGTTCCCGTCGGTTTCCAGCGTCCAGCCGTCGATGGCGATCTTCTTGTAAAGGCGGGTCAGCATCGTCGCCGCCTGCTCGCGGTTCAGCGCTTCCTCCGGCGAGAAGGCGGTCGGGCTCGTGCCGTTTGTCACGTCGATATTGTAGGCTTTCAAAACCTCGGCGTCCGTGGTGTCGGTGAAGGGATTGGGCGCGTAAGGTTCGGCCTTCATGTCGGTCAGCGCCTCGTAGCACTTGACGCTGACGGCGGCGAATTCCGCGCGGGTAATCGGAGCGGTCAGGTCCGCGCCTTTCAGGCGGTCGGGAATCAGCCCGAGGGCTGCGGCTTCTTCCAGCTCGCTCTTCGCCCATTCGGACGCGGTGAAGGCGGACGCCTCTCCCGCACTGTCGGGCTTTTCATTTTCCGTGGTGTCGGGTGTGTTGGCGGTATTGGCGGCGTCGGCAGCGTCGGGCAGCACGGGCGGAGCCTCGGTTTCCGGCGCAGGCATTTCCTTAGCGTCGGTGGCGTTGGAGGAATCAGACGGCGCGGGCGGGGCCTCGGCTTCCGGCGCGGGCATTTCCTTCTGCGTGCCGTTCAATCCGATGGAGGTTTCCGGCGACCACGGGGAGAAAATACGCTGCTTCTCTTCGCTGTCCCCCCAGTATTCAAGTACCAGTCGGCAGCGAACGGTCAGCGTGTGGTTCGTCAGGTCGTAATGATAGTTGACGCCGCCGTCGCTCATGGTAAACCGGGTGACAATCGGCGCGAGGAACCCCTCTTTCCCCTTTTCCAGATAGGTCAGCCAGCTCAATTCCATATTGTCGCGGGCTTTGCCCGGATTGTTGCTCAGTCCTTCATTGACGTGGAAGGCTAAATTGTGCGGCACGTCCAGTCCGGGCCAATCCGCGGCGTCCCACTCGGCGTCATACTGCCACGGGCCGTCGTCGACGCTGGCGTCGGTCTGGAGATAGAGGTGGTAATCCTCGACGCCGAAGCGGGCGGCAAAGCCGTCGCGTCCGTCGTTCGCATCGCCCCAGCGATTGTAAGCGCCGGCCAGCGCCAGTACGTCCTGGGGCACGACATACCACATGGTAATGGAGTCGCCGTCGTCTTTCTTGCCGTCGTATTGCAGAAACGGCGCTTGCGTCGCGGTGATTTCCCCGGACGGGAAAAACTCCTCGACGATTTTCGGCGCCGCCATGACCCTGAGCGGCAGCAGCAAAAGCGCCAGCGCAAACGCCATGAGCGCGGCGGAAAGCTGTTTTTTCATTGTCTTTCCTCCCTATATGAATCTCCGTAAGACGCCCGTTATGTCAGCGCCTTTCGCAGTCCCTCGATCCCGTCGCGGCGGTAAACTTCCTTATAATATTGCAGCTCTTTTTGGATGAGCCCGTCGATGGCCCGCATGCCCAGGAGCTCCACCGGGGCGCAGTCGTCGGTCAGCGGCTCGCCGCCCCGCGCGGGAGACTGCCAGTGCGCCGCCACATGACGCATCAGCGAGGAGAGCTCCCGGTCCGGCAGCTGCGCCGCGAGCCGGGGCAGCCGGTCCAGCGTGGCCTCGTCCCGCGCGGCGAAAAGGGCGAGATTGGTATCGCCCGCGACCTCGACGACGCGGATGGTGGGGAACACGGCGGCGATAGTGTCAATCAGCCGCTCGTTGATGTTGCCGGGGCCGCCGGCGCGCATATTGAGATTCACGGCCATGACGCCGCCGGGAGCGAGACGCTGCTCCACGAGCCGGAAAAATTCCACCGAGCTCATCTGGAACGGGATCGTGATGTCGCGGAACGCGTCCACCATGACGACGTCGTAGCGGGTTTCGTCCATTTGCAGGTAGGCGCGCCCGTCGTAGGCGACGACGGGGATTTCCTCGGGCAGCTCGAAATATTTCCGCGAAAGCCCGATGATTTTCTCGTCGATTTCGACGCCGACAGCATGCGACGAGGGGAAATACCGGCGGCACTGCTCGGCGAAGGTGCCCGTGCCCATGCCCAGGACCAGCACGCTCCCGCCGTTCGTCAGCGTCGGAGCGGCCAGCGCGTAGTCGAAGTACATGCCGGTCAGGGAGCCGTCCTTGACGCGCTTCGACTGGACGCCGAACATCACGTTGGTGGAAAAGACGGTCTTCCGTTCGTCGTCCTTGACCTGCAGATAGTTATAGACGGATTCCCCCTCGTAGGCCAGCCCCGTCTCCCAAAAGGCGGGGCTGCTTTTCGCGCCGAGGACCGCGCAGAGGAGGAACGCGAGGACGGACAGCAGGGCGAAGCGGGTGCCCCCGCCCGCGCGCAGGAAATAGCCAAGCCCCAGCGCCAGCAGCACGCCCGCAAAAATCAGAAAGGTCGCCGCCGTGCCCGCCGCGGGAATCGTCACGAAGGTCGGAAGGAAGGTGCCGATGATGCTGCCCGCCGTGCCCGCCGCGCCGATGCCGCCCACGACGCGCCCGCTCTCGTCGAGGCTTTTCGTCGCGTATTTGACGAGGGACGGCGTGACCGTGCCGAGCAGCAGCAGCGGGAAAACGAAAATCGCGATGCAGGACAGGAACGCCGCCGCGACCAGGAGATTCGTCTCCACGGCGACAATCAGGACGCCAGAAATCAAGGCGATGATATATTTCCCCACGACGGGAATCGCGGCGATCCAGAGGGCGGCGACCATCAGCCGCCGATAGAGCCGCGCCGGATCTGGGTCGCGGTCGGCGAGGCGGCCGCCCCATACGTTGCCGAGAGCGAGGGCAATCATGATGACGCCGATGATGATGGTCCAGACGATCTGAGACGCGCTGAAATAAGGCGCCAGCAGGCGGCTCGCGCCGATCTCCACCGCCATGACGGACATGCCCGCGAAGAACGCCGTCGCGTAGAGGTAGGATTTGCTTTGTACGGGAGATTTCCGCCGTTCATGGACGGAAGATGACTGCATGGGATTCACTTCCTTTGTGGTAGTTTTTATTCGACAAATTCAGGTTCTTTTCCTTCCTAAAAATATATAGCGGGAGATTAAATGGGATTTTCTTTTGCGAAAGCTTTTGGCAAAGAATCTCAGATTATTTATCATCGTAAAATTTTCTTGCAGGGGCGCCGCCCCTCGTAACAGTCCACTGGACTGTTACGCCCTGCAAGGGGAAGGAAAGGATTTGATGCCGCGAAAACCCTAACCCGCAAAAATGGGCTAAAGTATAAGTCGGCAAGAGGCTTAATCGCGGGATGAAGTGCCCGACAAGTTGTTCTGAACTTTCACCGCGGAATCTCCGGCTCTGCAGAGCCTTTCAAGGGTGTCCAGCGGGAGCGTAGCTCCTGCTGGTGGGGATTCAAAGGGGCAAAGCCCCTTTGAAAAGCGCTTTGCAAAGAAAATGAGCCGATGAAAAACTCCCATAATAAAACCTTACGCAAAAAAATAAAACCCCAAAACAAGGAATTTTTGTTCCTTGCGGCGAATATATAAAAATAATTTGCATTTTTGGAAGGAGACAGGCCTATGCTGGAAGCGCTTCGCGCCGCCGTAGTTCGCTGCGCGCAAATGGCGGAATCCGAAGGTCTCTGCCGTTGGCGCTCCGGAAACTTCAGCGCCAGGGACGAGTCCACCGGGCTGATCTGCCTGACGCCGTCGGGCGTCGAACGGCGCACGATGAAGCCCGAGGATATCGTGGTCATGGACAAGGACGCGCGGGTGGTGCGCGCCGCGGAAGGACGCAAACCGTCCAGCGAGGCGCTGATGCATTTGGCCGCCTATGAGGCGCGGCCCGATATCCGCGCCGTGGCCCACACCCACTCCCCCTTCGTCCTGGTCTTCGCCGCGCTGGAACGCCCGATTCCCGGTCTCGTGCTGGAGGCGGCGCATCTTCACTGCGAAGGCGGCACGGTTCCCGTCGCGCCTTTCGCACCGCAGGGAACGGCGGCGCTCGCCGACTCGGTGCGCGAGCCGCTTCGTCATGGCGACGCCCTGCTTTTGGGCCGCCACGGCGCGCTGGCGGTGGGAACGTCGCCGGAGGACGCGCTCTTGAAAGCGGCGTATATCGAAGAGCTGGCGGCTGTCGCCTACCGGGCGGCGGCAATCGCGAGCGAGGCGAGCCTTTCCCCGCTTTCGCCGGAAGACCTGACGCTGCATTACCCGAAGGAAATCAAAGCGCAATGACTTAGCCTTCCCAGAGGAAGGCAAGCCCGCGCCTTTATGGTATCGACAAGCGTATCACCCCTTAAAGGAGATGTCTGTATGCTGGAGGAAAAGGACCTGCTGAAACTGCAAAACGGGAGCGACATTCGCGGCGTAGCGATGGAAACGGAGGGCGGAGCGCCGGTGACGCTGCCTCCCGCCGCCGTGCATCGCATCGCGGCGGCCTTCGTCCGGTTTCTCGCCGCGCGCACGAAAACGCCGGTCCGCGATTTGACGATTGCCGTGGGCACGGACTCGCGGCTGACGGCCCAGCCCCTGCGCGAGGAAGCGCTGTCCGCCATCCTGGCGGAGGGGGCCAAGGCCCTCGACTGCGGCATGGCCTCGACGCCCGCTATGTTCATGGCGCTGCAGTTCGACGAGACGAAAGCCGACGGCTCCATCATGCTGACGGCCAGCCATCTGCCCTCCGACCGGAACGGCATGAAATTCTTCACGAAGGAAGGCGGCCTTGAAAAGTCGGACATCACGGAGCTTTTGAAATCCGCCGCCGCGGAGCCGCCGGGATATAAAAAAGCCGACGCCGCCGCGCGTCCCTGCGCGTTGATTACGCGCTATACGCGGTTTTTGCGGGACAGGATCAAGAGCGCGCTGCCGGAGCTGGGCGAACGCCCCTTTGAGGGGATGAAAATTTTAGTGGACGCAGGCAACGGCGCGGGCGGCTTTTTCGCCTCGGAGGTGCTGGAGCCCTTGGGGGCGGATGTGACCGGCAGCCTCTATCTGGAGCCGGACGGGCATTTCCCGAACCATGTGCCGAATCCCGAGAACGCCCAGGCGATGGAGGCGATTCGGCAGGCGGTGACGAATACCCACGCCGACCTCGGGCTGATCTTCGACACGGACGTGGACCGCATGGGCGCGGTGCTGCCCGACGGCACGGCCGTCAGCCGAAACGAGCTGATCGCCATGATGGCGGCCATCCTCGCCCCGGAGCATCCGGGCGGCGTCATCGTCACGGACTCGGTGACGTCCGACGAGCTGACGGAGTTCCTCGAAAAAGAGCTTCATCTGAAACATCACCGCTTCAAACGCGGCTACAAGAACGTCATCAACGAGAGCATCCGGCTCCGCAAGGAAGGCGTTGATTCGCCGCTGGCCATCGAGACGTCGGGGCACGGGGCCATGGCGGAAAATTATTTCCTCGACGACGGGGCCTATCTGGCGGTGAAGCTCCTGATCGCGACGGCGAAGCTCCGGCAGCAGGGCAAACCGCTGTCGTCTCTGATCGAGACGCTGGGGCGTCCGGCGGAAAGCCGCGAGTTCCGTCTCCATATCGAAGGAACGGACGACCCGCAGGCCGTGGGCGCCGCCGCGCTGAAACAATTCGAGGCAGCGGCGAAAGCTACCGGCATCTCCGCCGCGGAGCCGTCTTATGAAGGCGTGCGGCTGATCTTCCCGGAGGGGTGGGCGCTGCTGCGCATGTCGCTGCACGACCCGGAAATGCCCCTGAACGTGGAGGGGAAAACGCCCGGTTCCGTAGCCCGCATCGCCGGACAGATCGAGAAATTTTTAGAGAACGTGCAGAGGCTGGATTTGTCACCGTTGCAAGAAAACTGAGAATCTTGACAATGTCTGTTATAATAAGGCATTCCCTCGTTGAAACAAAAAGGAGTGTTGTTTTGCCCCGTAGGGCGACGGGTAAGTTGGAACTGCCAGTATTGCTTTTGCTCGTCATTACGCTTTACACCTCATCCGTCAGCCTTCGGCTGACACCTTCCCCTCAAGGGGAAGGCAAGATTTCGTGATTTTGCCTGTGGCAAAATCCGAACTAAGGCGTTATAATAAGCGTTGCATTTTGAGAAAGCGCAAAGAGTGACGATACTACGGTATTGAACTGCACAAGACGTGCCAATAACTCCTAACTCCTAACTCCTCTCTTCACTCTTCACTCTTCATGAAAGGATGACTGTATGGCAACTCGCGTTGCTTCCATGACGGAAAGCGGCCTTTTGGCGGCCCTGACCGTCGTCATGGCCCTGATCGGCGTCTATGTGCCGTTCCTGGGCACGGTGGCCGTGCTGATGTGGCCGCTGCCGATCTTGGTGCTGGTCGTCCGTCACGGCCTGAAATGGGGCCTGATGGCAATCGTGGTGGCCTGCGTCTTGACGGCGGCGCTCATCGAGCCGATGGTATCGGTGCGGCTGGCGCTGGCCTTCGCTCCCGGCGGCATCGCGCTGGGCTGGGGCTTCCGGAAGGGCTGGTCCCCGGTGCGGACGCTGACCACGGGCATCGTCTGCTCCATGGCGGCGAAGCTGGCGGCGCTTTCGCTGCTCTTCGCGCTGACGGGCGTGGAGCCCTTCTCCTCCCAATTCGAGATCATGGAGCAGTCCTTCGACAGCTCCGCGGAAATCTACAGAAGCATGGGCATGAACGAAACCCAGATCGAGGAGTCCCGGACGATTTTCACGGAGAACCTTGCCCTCGTCCGGCTGCTCCTGCCGCTGATCGTCGTCATGATGGGCGTCATGGACACCATGGTCAACCATTTCTTCGGCGGCATCGTGCTCCGGCGGCTCGGCCACGAGGTGCAGACCCTGCCGCCTTTCGCCGAGTGGCGCCTTCCGCCGGTTTTCGTCTACCTCTTCGGCTTTTCCCTCGTGGGCGCCTACTGGGGCTCCACGCGGAATATCAGCCTGCTGTATCAGGCTTCGCTGAACGTCTCGATGCTGGCGACCTTTGCCGGACTGATTGAGGGCGTTTCCGTCTATACTTACGCCTCCCGGTACTTCCGCTGGCCGAAGTTCTTTGCCGTCGCCATGATGACCTTCATCATGCTGAACGGATTCCTGCTCCGCCTGTTGTGCCTTGTCGGCCTCTTCGACATGGTCATCGACTATCGGAAACGCTATTGGAAGAAAAAGAGTGAAGAGTGAAGATAGCAGAGTGAAGTTATTCGCGTATTCCTCACTCTCCACACTCCACACTCCACTCTCCACTCTTAACTCTACCTCGGAGGTGACCTCCTTTGCCTCGCAATACCTCGGCTTGGCCGGATCTTTGCATATTGCTCGCAGCCTGCGGCCTTTTGGCGTCGGCTCTTTTCGCGTTCGACCGCCTTTTCGGCGCGGGCGCGCTGATCCTGTTCCTGTGCCTCGTTTTTTTCCTGCGGGAACGACACCTAAAGCGCGAGCGTGACCTCGACGCCTACTTCCGCGACGTGGTCAGCAACATCAAACCGGTGACGAACTACGCCATGGAACGACTGCCGGTAGCCATCCTGATCGTGGATGAGGAGGGACGGCTCCAGTGGTCCAACGCCGAGCTCGCCGCCCGCATCGCCCCTGCGCCCCATCCGGAGCACGGGACGCCGGTGACGAACTTCTGGCCCGAAATGATCCTGAAACCCATCTGGGGCATGACCGGCGAATACGTCTTCCACGACAAGGAAACGGCGTACCGCGCCGAATACCGCCCCATACCGCTGGACAGCGGCGAACTCCTGATGGCCTTCTACGTCACCGACGTGACGGACCTGGAGCAGATGCGCGCCGAACTGGCCGCGGGGCAGACCGTCCTCGCCTACATCCAGATCGACAATTACGACGAAGCGCTGCAAACCCTCGTGGAAGCGGAGCGCTCCACGCTGGCGTCCACCATCACCAACATGCTGGACTCCTGGGCAAAGGAATTGGGCTTCCTGATCCAGCGTCTCAACGAGGAGAAATACGTGGCGGTCATGGAGCGCCGCGCCCTCGACCAGGCGATAGAAAGCAAGTTCGACATCCTCGACCGCGTCCACTCGCTCCTCGGCGCCAACAAGCTGCCCGTCACCCTCTCTTTCGGCGTGGTGACGGTGGAGCAGCAGACGGTTCACGACACGGCGCGGCAGGCGCTGAAGACGCTGGAGCTGGCGCTGGCCCGCGGCGGCGACCAGGCCGCCGTCTGCATCGACGGAAAAACCCAGTTCTTCGGCGGCAAGGCCCCGGCGGTGGAAAAGCACACCCGTGTCAAAGTCCGCGTGGTCGCCCATTCCCTGCGCGAGCAGATCGAAGCCGCGGGCGAGATTTTCATCATGGGCCATAAGAACGAGGACTTCGACGCCCTCGGTGCCGCCATGGGCGTGGCGCGCATGGCGCTCTATTCGAAAAAACCGGTCCACATCGTCCTGTCCGACACGAACGAAGGCATCGACAAATTCACGGAGCTTTTGGCGGGGCATCAGGAATACGGCCCCCTCTTCATCCATGAGAACGCGCTGGAAGGCGAGATCATCGGGCAGAAAGCGCTGCTGATCGTCGTCGATACCCATATCCCGCACATGGTCGCCTCACCGAAGCTTCTGAACGCCGTGCCGCGCCGCATCATCATCGACCATCACCGGCGCAGCGAGGCGGTCATCGAGAGCCCCCAGCTCTCCTACATCGAGCCTTCGACCTCCTCCACCAGCGAGCTGGTCTCGGAGCTGACTACCTACTACGCGGAAGACCTGAAGCTCACCCGGTTCGACGCCACGGCGCTCTATGCGGGCATCGTCGTCGACACGAAGCATTTCGGCGTCCAGACCGGCGTGCGCACCCTCGAGGCAGCGGCGTATCTGCGGCGCGCGGGCGCCGACCCGGTCATGGTCCGTCAGCTTTTCCGCGAAGACTACGCGACAAACCTGGCCCTCGCCCAGGCGCTGGCAGCCGCCACCCTTTACAAGGGCGGCCTCATCGTCACCTCCTGCCGGGAGCCCAAGCCGAACATCCAGGCCATCGCGGCGCAGGCGGCGGACAACATGCTCTACATCGAAGAAGTCCGCATGAGCATCGTGATCTTCCAGATGACGCCCGACGTCGTCGGCATCAGCGCCCGGGCCGTGGGCGAGCTGAACGTGCAGGTCATCATGGAGGAATTCGGCGGCGGCGGCCACCAAAACGTGGCGGGCGCGCAGATCAAGAACGGCAACATCGACGAAATCGAAGCGAGGGCCGTAGAACTCGCGCAGAAGTATATCGAAGAAAACGGCTGATTTTTGATGAACCGCATAAAAAACTCCGATTGCGCCTTTGTACTGACCCCCATAAGTTAGACCAAAAATCTAGCTTATGGGGGTTAGTTTATGGCAAAGTACAGCTACGAATTCAAAAACAAGGTAGTCCACGAA
>ONUH01000004.1 GCA_900321035.1 uncultured Selenomonadales bacterium
AGTTAAGCGCCCATACGCCGACAGTACTTGGCTGGAGACGGCCCGGGAGGTTAGGGAGCTGCCGGTTTGAAAAACGTCCGTGAAATCGCGGACGTTTTTCTTTTTGCATTCATGCGTTTGTGAAGAAATGAATCAGATTACAAATTATCGAAATTCAATACCTATTTTTTATTTTCGTACTTGCAGGGATTTCATCTTTCGTGTAGAATAAATAACTACAGAGCCCTTGGTACGGAATTTTAAAAAGTATGGGCAAGAGGGGGAAATATTATGACAGCGGAAGAACTTTTTGATGCCTTCAAAGCGATTATGCCTTATTTTAATCCGGTCACGCGTGACGACTTGGCGATTCGTCTGACGGACCGGGAGAGAATCATAGCTTATCTGCCGGGCAATCAAGTCGACATCCATAATAAGGTGGGAGACCCGATTACGCCGCGCATGGCCCACTGCCTCAAAGAAAACAAGGCCGAAGAATATAATTTGGACAGGGAAAAGTACGGGGTAGCGGTCAAGATTATCAATGTTCCGCTCCATGATGACAACGGCGCCGTCATTGGCATGTTCTCTACGATTCTGAATATCGATCAGAGCATGCAGCTCGTCGAAACGGTTAATTCCCTCACACGGCTGACGCAGACGGTGTACGATTCCGTGGAGCAGGTCGCGAAGAGCGCGACTGAGCTGGCGGACGCGGGGCAGCAGTCGATTGCCCAGGCTCAGGCACTGAAAGAAAAGAATGCTGATACTGTCAAGGTTATCGACTTCATTAACGGCATTGCCGGCCAGACGAATTTGCTCGGTTTGAACGCCGCTATCGAGGCTGCGCGCGCGGGCGAGCAGGGCCGCGGTTTTGCGGTCGTCGCGGAAGAGGTCCGCAAGTTGGCCGAGCAGTCCCGTGAAGCGACGGAGAAGATTCAGCAGACGCTGAACGATATGAATTCCGCCGTCAATGAGATTTCCCGTGCCATCGAGACTACGGGCGCCATCAGCCAGGAGCAGGCGGCTTCGACGGAAGAGATTACGGCGAACCTTGCCGAAGTCACGAAAGCGATCAAGGAATTGGAGGAATTCGCGCAGTCGATGTGCTGACGATTCCTGCGGGACGTTTCATAGAACAAGCGCTTGCACGAAAGACGTATCCATTGTACAATGGATACGTCTTTTTTATGAGAGTACGCAGCGCATGCGAGCGCTGGAGAAGCGCAGGCTGCATGCGGCGTAACGTACCCTTCCGGCGAGGCTGGGCGAAGTTGTGTTTTTGGTAGAGTTTTTACGGACAGGATGCAGGGATTCCCTGCAGAGAGGATTTTAGACATGAAGGTCGTTATTTTAGCCGGCGGCGGAGGAACGCGGTTGTTCCCGCTTTCCCGCACATGTTATCCGAAACAGTTTTTGAAGATCGGCGCGGAACGTTCGCTTTTCGGGCAGACGGTCGAGCGCTTTTTGCAGATGGCGGCGCCGGAGGACGTCGTCGTCGTGACGCAGGAACTGTATTATTTCCATGTGAAAGCGGAGCTGCGCGAGGTGGGCGCCGACGCCGCTCATGTGTTGCTGGAGCCGGTGGGACGGAACACCGCGCCTGCCGTTGCGATGGCGATGGCTTATTGCCGCGAGCGTCTCGGCGCGGGAAAGAACGAAATCATCTGCGTGTCCCCGTCGGATCATGTCATCCGGCCGGTGGAACGGTTTGCGGAAATCGTGCGCAAAGCGGCGGCGCATGCGGAAACGGGCGCCATCGTGACGCTGGGGGTGAAGCCTGACGCGCCGGAGACGGGCTATGGCTATATCGAGGCGGAAAGCGACGGCGGCGCGGTCCGGAACGTGCGCCGTTTCAAGGAGAAGCCGTCTCGGGAAACGGCGGAAGAATATTTGCGCGCCGGCAATTATTATTGGAACAGCGGCATGTTCCTGTTCCGCTGGGATACGATGCAGGGCGAATTTTCCACCTTCGAGCCGGAATTGGCGAAGCTGGCGGAGAGCTCCGTGGCGGAAGCCAAGAAGAAGTTTGCGTCGGTTGCTTCGATTTCCATTGACTACGCGGTGGCGGAACGGTCGGAAAAAATGGCGGTGGCCCCGCTGGACGGCGTTTCGTGGAACGACGTGGGCAGCTTCGACGCCATTGCGGATATGCTGGCGAACGGGGAAGGCAACGCGTTTTCCGGCGACGTGCGCGCCGAGAATTGCAGGAACACGATGATCTTAGGCGGCGACAGGCTCGTCGTCGGTATGCACCTGAAGGACCTGTTGGTCGTCGACACGCCGGACGTGCTGCTGGTGGCCCGCAAGGGAGAGTCGCAGGAAATCCGCGACGTGGTGGCGGAGCTGAAAAAGGAAGGCCGCCGGGAGGCGGACGAGAACGTCACGATGTACCGTCCCTGGGGCAAGTACACGACGCTGGCGGAAGGCGACGGCTACAAGGTCAAGCGCATCGTCATCAATCCGGGGCAGAGCATCAGCCTGCAAATCCATTACCATCGAAGCGAGCATTGGACGGTCATTCGCGGTACGGGAAAACTGACGCTGGACGATAAAGAGGTTATTTTCCGCGAGAACGAAAGTACTTACATTCCCATCGGGACGGCGCACCGGCTGGAAAATCCGGGCAAGCTGCCGCTTTCGATTATCGAGGTGCAGAACGGGAAATATTTGGGCGAGGACGACATCGTGCGGTTGGAGGATGCCTACGGACGCGTGACTGCGGAAATAGAGGAGGACGCCTGAGGGATTATGGAAAGGCAAAAAAGGGTTTTGGCGGTGCACGACATTTCAGGCGTGGGCCGCTGTTCGTTGACGGTGGCGCTGCCGATTATTTCGGCGGCGGGGGTGGAGTGCTCGGTTCTGCCGACGGCGGTGCTGTCCACCCATACGGGAGGTTTCACCGGCTACACCTGCCGTGACCTGACCGACGACCTCCTGCCGATGGCGCGGCATTGGTCGTCGCTGGGCGAGCGGTTTGACGCGATTTATATGGGATACCTGGGTTCCTTCGCGCAGATGGATATGATGCGGGAGGTTTTTTCCATTCTTGCGGAAAAGGATACGCTGATTGCCGTCGATCCCGTGATGGGCGACAACGGAAAGCTGTACGCGGCGTTTGACATGACTTTCCCTCCCGCTATGCGCGAGCTGTGCACCCATGCCGACCTGATCAAGCCGAACATGACGGAGGCGGCGCTGCTCCTCGGGGAGGAATACCGGCCGGGGCCGTACACGCGGGAATATGTCGAAGGACTTTTGACGCGGCTGGCGAAAGCGACGGCGACGCGGCAGATCGTTTTGACCGGCGTGTATTTTGACGACAGGGAATTAGGGGCGGCGACGTTCGATGCGGAGACGGGAGAGACCGCGTACATTCTCGGAAAGAACGTTCCCGGCCTGTACCACGGTACGGGCGACGTCTTCGGCAGCGCACTGGTCGGCGCGATGGTCCGCGGGCTCCCGCTTTCGGAGGCGGTGCGCGCGGCGGTGGACTTCACGGTGGCGGCGATCTGCACGACGGCGAGGGCGGGGACCGATATACGCTACGGCGTGAACTTCGAGGCAAATCTGCCCGTGTATATGCGGGCGCTGGGGATTTTGTAAAGCACCGGCGTGGGATACGACGTCGTCCGACGGAAAATCGGGCGGCGTTTTTCTTTTGTTTTCGCGCTTCCCTTGCATTTTGCCGGAAAAGAAGTATAATGATAACGTCGGCATAGATGCTATATCTATTTGTTATAGAAAAATATATTATCGGGAACGAAGAAACGGGGCTTGGCATGGAAATCAAGGATATGCAGGCGTTTTACACGGTGGTGGAGGAAGGCAATATCAGTCACGCGGCGATTCGGCTCAATATCGCCCAGCCGGCGCTTTCGCGTCAGATGAAGCGGCTGGAAGGCTCCCTGGGCGTCCGGCTTTTTGAGCGGGGCAGCCGCCGCATCCGTTTGACGGAGGCGGGGCGGCTTCTGTACGCCCGTGTGGAGCACATTTTGGGCATGGTGGACGGGACGGTGCGGGAGATCACGGAGATCGGCACCGGCGCCGCCGGAGCGATACGCATCGGGACTATCACGTCCTCCGGGGCATTGGTGATGCCGCAGCTGATGAGCGAATTCCACCGCCGCTGGCCCATGGTGACTTTTGAAATCTGGGAAGGCGAAGGCACCCGCATCTTGGAAATGCTGGACAGCCATTCCATTGAAATTGGCATTACCCGCTCCCAGGTGGATGCGAATCTGTACGATTCCATCGTGCTTTCCAACGAACCGCTGGTGCTGATGATGAACCGGGAAACGGGGATAGTCGGGGGACGGGACACGGTGCGCGTCAGCGAGCTGAAGGACATGCCGATTATCGTCCCGCTGCGATGGAAAGCGGTGTTCGAGGGATACTGCAAGCAGGCGGGCTTCTCGCCGTATCTGATCTCGGTCAGCGACAGCATCGTATTGGACGTCCTGAGTGTGCGCGCGGGCCTCGGCATGGCGCTGTTGCCGGCGTCGGCGCGGAGCATGATGGGGGACGACGGCGCGCTGACGGTCAAGCGGCTGGTGGAGCCGGAAATCCTGACGCATACCGTGGTATCTTGGCTGAAGAGCAGGACGCTTTCGGCGGGGGCGCAGAATTTCATAAATCTCCTGCGGGAAATATACAAAGACAAGATAGGTGAGAAAGGTCGGAAAGAATGAACGTAACGGAGCGGATCACGGTCGGACTTAAGCGGGAGGAGCGGGGCGTTTCTGACGAAGCGCATTCGGCGCGGGCCGTAGGCAGCGGCCTTTTGCCGGTGCTGGCGACGCCGGCCATGACGGCGCTGATGGAGCAGGCGGCTGCCGGCGCGCTGGAGGAATTCCTGCCGGAGGGCTGGACCAGCGTCGGTATCTCCCTCGACGTCGAGCATACGTCGGCTACGCCGCTGGGCATGGGGTTCCGCGCGGAGGCGGAGGTCACGGCAGTGGAAGGGCGAAAGATTATGTTCGACGTGCGCGCCTATGACGGCGCGGGCGAAATCGGACACGGCACCCACGCGCGCTTTGCGGTGGAATCGGAGCCGTTTCTGGCGAAAGCGGCGAAAAAACGCGGCTGACAAGAAAAACGTCCCTGAAGCGGGTATGCGCTTCGGGGACGTTTTTGTGATTTTCGGCTGTTTTTGCAGGAGATTTTCGTCATATCGCGAATTTATACTTAATAAGCATTTTTCATAAGGAAGCAATGAATAAGTCAGTTCGTTTCATTGTCGAGGTTTTTTTCCGTCAGGCAAGAAAGACGACGTGAAGTCGCAGCCAGGGAGCTGCGTCGAACGCCGTCGGATGCGGCATGACGGGAAAAGAGCCGACAAGGAAGGGACGGATTTGTCCGGCGGTTCCACAAGGAGATGAACGCTATGACTACGAACGGGGAAGTCATCACGGGCAGCGACTTCAAGCGTATGGTTACGGGCGCTTACAGCGAATTTTTGCTGGAGTATGAGAATATCAACGCGCTGGACCGGAAACTGCGCCCGTCCCACGGCGCGCACCCCGGCACGAATATCCTGCGGACGATGGGCGCGGCTATCATGCCGATCGCTTCCACGAAGGACGACAGCATCGGCGGCTTGGCGCGCCGCGTCGCTTCGGCGGCTATCCTCGGCGCCCGCGGAAATTCCGGCGTGGTGCTGTCCCAGATTTTCCGCGGGATCGCCAAAGGGCTGAGCGGCAAATTCGACGCGACCTCCTCGGAGTTCGGCAAGGCGTTCCAATACGGCATCCTTTACGCGCAGCGGGTATTGCCCGAGGAGCCTGAGCGCCCGATGGTAACCGCGGCCCGGGCGGTGGCGAAGGGCGCCTATCAGGCGGTGCGGGCGAATCTTCCGATCACGGAAATCCTGGCGGCGGCCATCTCAGCTGGAGGGCATCCGACGGAGCAAAGAGCGGAGCTGGACGTGGGCGAGCGCATCATGCTGACCTTCCTTGTGGGCTGCCAAAAGGGGCTGAACGGCAATTTCGTTTCGCCGGTGCTGAATTTTTCCGTCGGCACGGGCGAGCAGACGGTTGGATTGCCCGATCCCCGCCGGGATGAGGTGCATCCTTACTGCCTGACCTTCTGCATTCGCAACCAACAGGCGGACGAGGAAGAGGCGGAGCGGTTTCTGCAGGAAAATTCGAGCTTCGTCGTGGTGGAACGCAGACGGCAGCTCCTGCATGTCCACCTGCATACGGCCCATCCCGGCGTGGTGCTGGAGTACGCGGCGGGACTCGGCCCGCTGTCGGACATTCATCTGAACAATATGGCCGAGCCGCATTCCATGGTGCTCGCTCATTCTACGCTGATGCCGGTGGCGCTCCTCGCGGTGTCGCGCCATGAGGCGCAGGCGGAGCGGCTGACGAAGCTGGGCGCGACGCTGATCACGCGCGGCGACGAAGGGGACGTGCCGTCAGTGGGCGCGCTGGTCAACGCGGCGCACAGCGACCTCGCGGAATCGTATGTGCTGGTGCCGGACGGCCCGCGCATGAAGCTGGAGCTGCAGCAGGTCAAACGGATCTTGGGGCACCGCGTGGAAGTCGTCTCCGTGGACAGCGAGGCCCAGCAGGAGGCCGCCGTCCGGAATTTCGACCGCCGCCTTTCCGCTTTGCAGAACGCCGACCGGATGCAGCGGGGTTTGATGGACAAGTAAACTTTTTGCAGGGGCGGTCATCCCCTTGTGTGGGGAAGTTCGTCACAGTCCACCGGACTGTGACGGGGGCGAAGCCCCGTCAAGAGATATAGTATGGCATTTGCGCCGTATAAAGGAGAGAAAGGCTTGGAAAGACATCAGGAAACTTTTTTCGGTTGCGACGCGGCGTATAAAGACGCGCGGATCGTGATTTTCGGCGCGCCCTTTGATTCGACGACGTCCTACCGGCCCGGCACGCGGTTCGCGAGCCGCGTCATGCGTGCGGAGGCATACGGGCTGGAAACGTACAGCCCCTATCAGGACCTCGATTTGACGGACGCGGAGATTTTCGATGCGGGCGATTTCGAGCTTTCCTTCGGGGAAACGGGCAAAGCCCTCGCCGCGATTGAGGAGCGCGCGGCGGAGATATTCGCGGACGGCAAGACGCCGTTCATGCTCGGCGGCGAGCATCTCGTCACCCTTCCCGCGGTGCGGGCGGCGGCGAAGAAATATCCCGACCTCTGCATCGTACATTTTGACGCGCACACCGACCTTCGCGACGAATATCTGGAAGCGAAGCTCTCCCACGCCACGGTTATCCGCCGCTGCTGGGACGTCCTCGGCGACGGACGGATCGCGCAGTTCGGCATCCGGAGCGGCGAGGGCGCGGAATTCCGCTGGGCGGAAAAGGAGGGGCATACGTCGCTTCATCGGTTCGATTTCAAAGGGCTTCGCGAAGCCGTGGCGGAGTTTTCGGGAAAGCCCGTCTACTTTACCATCGACCTCGACGTGCTCGATCCGTCCTGCTTCCCCGGCACCGGAACGCCGGAAGCGGGCGGCGTGACCTTCAGGGAGCTTCTGGACGCGGCGCTGACGGTCATACAAAACGCGAATGTCGTCGGGTGCGACCTCGTGGAGCTGTCGCCGCCGCTGGACGAAAGCGGCGCGTCCACAGCCACGGCGCTGAAAGTCATGCGGGAGATGCTGTTGGCGTTAGAAAAGCCGTTTATTAAGGCGGAAAGGGTGTAAACGGTGTTATACGGATAAGGGCAAGTAGCCTTTTTTGCATTTTCCGTAGGAAAAAGTGTGATTCTAACATAAAAATTCTGTAAAACGAATTTTCATCACTAGATATAATAGCATAATCAAAATGAAATCCCCCGACGGACGTGTTATTTGTCGGGGGATTGTATTATGTTAAGAGATTTTCGTTATTCGATTTTCACAAGGTCGAGGCTATAGCCCATGATTTCTCCAACATCTGTGATTTTGCCATATACAGTAATGGGTTGCCCTTTGCTCACTTCAAGCATGGCATCTTTTGATTCTTTATTTTTCGGATAGCATTGTACATGTAGTAAGCTGAATCGGTCTGCCCCTTCTATTACAATATAGCGCCCTTCGGACTCAATATTAGAAACATGTCCGCCGACGATCTTTACATTTTTGCCCTTGTAGTTTTTATTTGCTTTTGCTGCATTGCTTTTAGCGTCGTTGAGAAGTACGTCAATATCCGCTTCTGCATAAGTTGTTTCCTGCTTCGGCTTTGCTTGGTCAGTAGGCTTTGCGGGTTGAGACGCGACTGGTGTTGTCGGGGTTGTGCTTACAGTCTTGTCATCCGATTTCGGGGCGAGCGCTCCTGTAAGGACAAAAGAAACAATACAGACAATACCAATGATACGTTTTGTTTTACTGACCGATTGGTACGCTTCGTCGTTTTCATAGTTTTCTCCTGCGGCTTTTCGTGCGGATGCCTTTTTGCGCCAGTAAATTATGAACGCGACAAGGCTTGCAATCCAAATTAAAGCGAATAGACTACTCATGGATAACACCCCTTTTCAATTTTAGTTCTGAAAGGATTATACATCTATTAGTGCAAAAAGTAAACTATAGATTATTCTATGCATCAATAGATTTATTTATGATACCTCTATAGATGAAGAAGAAGGGGTATCATGGACAAGAATCATTTAAATGAAGAGATTGGAATAAGGATTCGTCGGCGCAGGGAAGTCTTGGGATGTACCCGTGAACAGATTGCGGAGCGGGCGAATATTTCCGTGCAGTTTCTTTTCGACATTGAGAAGGGCAAGAAAAGTATGACTGCCATGACGATTGTGAATTTGGCGGAGGCGCTTTCCGTTTCTATAGATTTTTTGTTGCTCGGTACAGAGAAGAACGGAGAGAGACAAAGCGCGGAATGGGAGCAATTGTTTTCGTTGCTCGTCCCAGAGCAGCGGGAACTTGCGGAGGAAATGCTCCGGCTTTTTGTGCGCGGCGTGAGCATAAGTGGCAAGGCAAAGAAAATTTGACGCGGCGGGGCGGATTTGCTATGCTAATGCTATCATTGCAGAACGATACAGAGCATAGATATACATAAGGGGGAATCATCATGGGAAAGGCTTTGATTATCGGCGCGGGCGGCGTTGCGAGCGTCGCCATACATAAATGCTGTCAGAACAGCGAGGCGTTTGACGCGATCTGCATCGCCAGCCGTACGAAGTCGAAATGCGACGCTTTGAAGGCGAAGCTGGACGGCGGCAAGACGAAAATTACCACGGCGCAGGTGGACGCGGACAACGTGAACGAGCTGGTCGCACTGATCGAACGCGAAAAGCCGGACGTGGTTCTGAATTTGGCGCTTCCGTACCAGGACCTTTCCATCATGGACGCCTGCCTTGCCACGAAGACGAACTATGTGGACACGGCGAACTACGAGCCGCCCGATACCGCGCATTTCGAGTACAAATGGCAGTGGGCGTACCGCGACCGTTTCAAGGATGCGGGCATCACGGCGCTGCTCGGCTCGGGCTTCGATCCGGGCGTCACGGGCGTTTTCTCGGCTTACGCGCTGAAGCACCAGTTTGACGAAATCAATTACATAGACATCCTCGACTGCAACGGCGGCGACCACGGCTATCCCTTCGCCACGAATTTCAACCCTGAGATCAATATCCGCGAGGTCTCGGCCAAGGGCAGCTATTGGGAAGACGGAAAATGGGTCTACACGGAGCCGATGGAAATCAAGCGCGTGTATGACTTCGATCAGGTCGGCCCGAAGGATATGTACCTTCTGCATCATGAGGAGATCGAGTCGCTGGCGCTGAATATCCCCGGCATCAAGAGAATCCGCTTCTTCATGACCTTCGGCCAGAGCTATCTGACGCATTTGAAATGTCTCGAGAACGTCGGCATGACTTCTATCGAGCCGATTGACTTCGAGGGCAAGAAGATTATCCCGCTGCAATTCCTGAAGGCGGTGCTGCCAGACCCGGCCAGCCTCGGTCCGCGCACGAAGGGCAAGACGAATATCGGCTGTATTTTCCAGGGCAAGAAGGACGGCAAAGAGAAGACGTATTATCTCTACAACGTCTGCGACCATCAGGAAAGCTACAAGGAAGTCGGCTCTCAGGCGATTTCCTATACGACGGGCGTGCCGGCGATGATCGGCGCGATGCTGGTGATGAACGGCACTTGGAAGGGCCCGGGCGTGTTCAATATCGAGGAATTCGATCCCGATCCGTTCATGGACGCGCTGAATAAGTGGGGCTTGCCGTGGCAGGAGAATTTCGCGCCGAAACTGGTGGACTAAAAAGAGTGAGGAGTGTGGAGTTAGGAGTGAGGAGTTGTTACGATGTCAAATTTGGTAATAACTCCTCACTCCACTCTCCTAACTCCTCATTTTTAATTTGTGGGGGACAGGATGAACGACACGATTGATATCCGCGTTATGGGAATAGAAAACGCTCCGCAGGGCATGGACTCCGTTTGGCGGGAGGCGCCGTCTCCGTCGTATATCGTGGACGAGGCGCGGCTGACGAAGAATCTGGAAATATTGGCGCGGGTGAAAAAAGAGACGGGCTGCCGCATCCTTTTGGCGCAAAAGGCGTTCTCGATGTTCCATTTCTACCCGCTGGTTCGGAAATTTCTCGACGGCAGCACCGCCAGCGGCCTTTTCGAGGCGCGGTTGGGCAAAGAGGAAATGGGCGGAGAGACGCATGTGTTTTCCGCCGCGTACCGCGAGGACGAGTTTGACGAGCTTTTGCGGTACGCCGACCATATCGTGTTCAATTCCTTCGCCCAGTGGCGGCAGTTCGGGAAAAAAGCCCGCTCGGCGGGCGCGGTCTGCGGCCTGCGCGTGAATCCCGAGTATTCGACCCAGGACACTCCGATTTACGATCCCTGCGCGCCGGGTTCGCGGCTGGGCGTCCGCCCGGCGGATTTCGAGCCGGAGGCTTTGGACGGCGTCAGCGGCCTGCATTTTCATACGCTTTGCGAACAAGGCGCGGAGCCGTTGGCGGAGACCGTAGACGCTTTCGAGGAAAAATTCGGCGCCTATTTGTCGCGTATGAAATGGGTGAATTTCGGCGGCGGCCATCATATCACGAAGCCGGGGTATAATTTGGAACTGCTTGCCTCGTGCATCCGGCGCATGCAGGACAAATACGGTCTGACGGTGTATCTGGAGCCGGGGGAGGCGATTGCGTACCACGCGGGCGACCTTGTGGCGACGGTGCTGGACGTGGTTCCCTCCGGCGATTCGACGCCGCCCGTGGCAATCCTTGACGCGTCGGCGGCCTGTCACATGCCGGACGTCATCGAGATGCCGTATCGTCCGCCGCTTTACGGCGCGGGCGAGCCGGGAGAGAAGGCGCACACCTATCGCCTTGCGGGGCCGACCTGCCTCGCGGGCGACGTGATCGGCGATTATTCTTTCGACGAGCCGTTGGCGCAGGGGGCGCGGATCGTGTTCGGCGACATGGCGATCTATTCGATGGTGAAAAACAACACGTTCAACGGTATGCCGCTGCCCGCCGTCGTCGCGGCGGAAAACGGCGGCTGGCACGTCGTGCGGCGCTTTGGCTACGAGGATTTCAAAGGGCGGCTTTCGTAAAAACTAAAAATCTGAGGTAAGAAATTCTTACTTTCTCACCTCAGATTTGTGCCTGCGTTTCGCAGCAAGCTATATCAGGCGGTTTTCGAAATATTTTTCGGAAGCCGTTCTTTTTTTGCAGGAATTTTCGTATAAATGATGAATATAAAATATGGGTATTGTTTGAAGCCATATTTTTGCAGATAAGGGGCTGTCCGGCGCATGGAACAAAAAGAGGCGGGCGGAGCGATTCCGACCGTACAATGGTTTCCGGGCCACATGGCGAAAACGAAGCGGCTGATTCAGGGGAATCTGAAGTTAGTGGACGTCGTGATCGAGCTTTTGGACGCGCGCGTGCCGACGTCGAGCGCGAATCCGCTGATTCGCGAGATCGTCGGGGAAAAGCCTCGCCTCGTGGCGCTCAATAAGGCGGACTTGGCGGACGAAGCGCAGACGAAAAAATGGATCGCCTGTTTCCGTACCCAAGGGCTTTTGGCGACGCCGATCGATTCCCTGGCGGGCACGGGGCTGAAAGCGCTGGTGCAGAAAGCAGAGACGTTGGCGAAGCCGAAAACGCACCGGCTCGTCGCGAAGGGCGGGAAGCCGCGCGCGGCGCGGGCGATGGTGCTGGGCATCCCGAACGTCGGGAAGTCGTCCTTGATCAACCGGCTGGCGGGGGCGGCCAAGGCGAAAGTGGAAAACCGTCCCGGCGTGACGCGGGACAAGCAGTGGATTCGCATCGGGAAGAATCTGGAACTCTTAGATATGCCGGGCATTCTCTGGCCGAAGTTCGAGGACCCGGCGGTGGGGATGCGGCTCGCGTTTGTCGGCTCCGTCAGTGACGAGGTGTACGACGTCGAGGCGACGGTGAAGCGGCTGCTCGAATGGATGTCGGAGCGGTATCCGGGACGGCTTGAGGAGCGCTACCGGCTGACGAAAGAGGAAGCGCAATCCGATGTGGAGACATTGATGGCGCATATCGGGAAACGGCGGGGCTGCCTGTTGAAGGGCGGCCTTTTGGACGGGGAAAAGGTGCAGCGGCTGTTGCTTTCGGATTTTCGCGGCGGGAAATTGGGCCGCGTGACGCTGGACGACGTGCTGGACGCACAGGAAATAGATGGAGAGGACGCCTGATGGACGCAGGGACGATGAAACTGAAAGAGATAGAATCCGCGCTGTTCGGGAAAACGCCGTCGGCGGAATTTCTTGCAGCCTGCGAGGCGGACGACCGGGCGGGCGTGCAAAAACTCGTGAAGAGGTATCGCCGGGAGCAGGCTGAACGGGAACGCATCGAAGCGCTTTATGCTTACGAATACGCGGCGCGGGATGAGGGCGCGCGAATGGTGGCGGGCGTGGACGAGGCGGGACGCGGTCCGCTGGCGGGTCCGGTGGTGACGGCGGCGGTGATTCTGCCCTTCGGCCTGTTCCTGCCGGGGCTCAATGATTCCAAAAAGGTCTCGGCAAAAAAGCGCGAGCTTTTATACGACGAAATCATGGAAAAGGTCGTGGCCGTACACGTCTCGATCGTGGACGCGGCGACCATCGACCGGGTGAATATCTATCAGGCGACGATGAACGGCATGTACGAGGCAATCCTGTCTCTGGAACCGAAGCCGGACAAGGTGCTGATCGACGCGGTGGAGCTGGCGAAGCTGCCGATGCCGTCCCTTTCCATCATCAAGGGCGACGCGAAATCCGCTTCCATCGCGGCGGCGTCGATTTTGGCGAAGGTCACGAGGGACCGGCTGATGATGCAGTACGACGCCGAGTACCCGCAGTACGGTTTCGCACAGCACAAAGGCTATGGTACCGCGCAGCATATCGCGGCGCTCAAGAAATACGGGCCGTGCCCGATTCACCGCCGATCCTTCGAGCCGGTGCGCTCGATGGCGGGACTGGCATAGATTGGAAAAACGGAAGAACTGGTAATAGATCGCAGATAAAGCGGGGGTGAGGATATGGCGATGGAAACGAATACGGCGTCGATGCCTACGGGCATACGCCCGATAGAGCGCCCGCAGGGACCGCAGACTTCAGGCGTACAGCGACGGGGCGGCGTGACGACCTCTCCCTTTGCGCCGAGGACCGACGTCAGCCTCCAGAATTCCGTGGCGGACGTGGCGGGATTGCTGTCGAAGATTTCATCCGCCAAGGAAGAGGCGATGGATCAAATATCCCCGCAGCTCCAAAAACTGATCGACAATATCATGAAGCAGTCGTTTTCTCTGGATGCGACTTTGGCGGAGGGGCTTGGCACGACGCTGGAGAGCCAGCGGTTTGCCATCGACCAGCTCTTTACATTGGCGCGGATGCTTCACCAAATGGGGACGCTCTCGGAACAGGGCACGCCTGCCGCGCTGAACGATGAACTGCAGACGATCCTTTCCAATTTCAAGGAACTGATGACGGACGGCGAAGGCAAGGATATGGAGCCGACCATGCTGCATAAGCTGGCCTTTGAAGTGCTGGACGGCAAACAGGCGGAGACGCTGCCTGCGATGATGCAGTTCCTGCTGTCGCAGCAAGGGGCCTCCATGCTTGCCGCACAGCCGGAGGCGGATTCGCTCGGTTTCCTGAAGCAACTGATGGATTATTTCATGCCCCGTCCCAGCGGCGGGACGGAAGCCGCACGGGGGGAGCAGGAGTCTGCGCAGGAAACGGCGGGACAGGAAGCCCCGGACGGCTCGGCGGAGCCGGGAACGACGGCGGAGGCGAAAGGCGGGGCGGAAACGCAGAACACGGCGTTCGCGCGTCAAGCTCCGGTGCGGAACACGGCGCAGGGAAACGCCGCGCCGCAGCAGGCAGCGGCCAATGAAGCGGGCGAACCCGCTTCCATGAAGCCGCAGGGAGAAGTCAGTGACGGCGCGGAGACTCGGCAGCCCCAGCAAAATGCTGCGCCCCAAAATGGCGCGGAAAGCACGCAGCAGGCCCAGCAGCCGCAGCAGACGCAAAACGGGCAGCAAGCGCAGCAGCCGCAGCAAGCCGTGCCGCAGCAGGCACAGCAGGAAGCGCAGCAGACGGCGCAAAATGTTTCCACGCAAGGGCAAGGCGAGACCGCCGCGGCCAGGGAGACAGAAAAAACGCCCACAGCCGCTTCTTTGTGGGAAAGCCTGGCTGTGGAGGAGGAGCAGCAGGGAACGCCTCAGACTGCCGAACCGAATCCTCAGGATCCTTTCGCGGAGTTGATGAGGAAGGGCCTTGAGCGTATGAACGGCCGCTTGCAGCAGCAGGCGATGCAGGCCCAGCAAGGCGAGCCGGAAGCGGCGGCGTCGCCTTTTGCGGGACGCGCCTTCTCGCAGACGCCGATGCAAAACACGCCGCGTACCATGGAAACGATGAAGCAGCTGGCTTCGCTGCTTTTGAAAGAAACGGAACTCACGCCGGAGGACGAGCGGCTGTTGACGGACTTCGTGAACAACCGGCAGACGATGCTCTCGGAGAAAGACGCGAAGGAACTGCAAATGCTTTTGCGCCTTTGCGAGAAGAACGTGCCGGCGTCCGTACTGCAGTCGGCGCAGCAAAAAGGGATGGAGGACATGCCTCGTCTCTGGGCGTTCATGGAGCTCTGCGACCTTGCGATGATCAAGGAGCGGGACCCGAAAGCCTTAAAAAGAGCCGGCAAGAGCTTGTCGGATTTCGCGTCGATGATGAAGAATTCCATGCTGCCGGAAAACGGGCGAACGGCAGAGGGACAGCGCTCGATGAGCTTCATGACGCCCTTGTATATGGCGGACGATATGCAAAAGCCCTATCCCGCCTATATCCATGTCTACGACGAGAACCAAAAGGACGAGAACGGGGGCCCGGCGAAGAAAGAGACGTGGATTCGCGTCTGCCTGCTGACCGACAATATCGGCGCGGTGGACGTGAGCTTCCGCATGTACGAGGACTCCAATCTGGACGTGCGGATCTATTTTTCCGAGAAAGAGAATCTCGAGGAGTTTCGGGACTACATGGACGAGTTCCGCGCTTCCTTTGACGACAAGCCTTTGACGCTGATGAGCGTCAAGGTCGGCGTGGCAGGTGCTAAGACATGATGGATCGAAGACAGGGGCTGCGGCCGGAGCCGGAGACCGACCCGAACGCGGAAAAGAAAGCCGTCGCGCTGAAGTACAATCCCGAGGAAAATACCGCTCCTAAGGTCGTGGCAAAAGGCCGCGGCCATGTGGCGGAAAATATTCTCGCGGCGGCGCAGTCGAATTCTATTCCGGTGTATCAAAACAAATCGTTGGTCAATCTCCTGATGGCCCTCGACCTGGACAGGGAGATTCCGCCGGAACTGTACACGACGGTGGCTGAAGTACTAGCGTACATTTACCGGATGGATACGAAGGCCGGCGCCCGAAAGAGGCAGCTGCCGTGAATACGAAGAAGTTCGGCGACAGCGGCGAAGCCTTCGCCGCGGAGTATTTGGCCGGGAAGGGATTATCCATCCTCGAACGGAATTATCGGACGCCGATGGGGGAGATCGACCTCATCGCGAGGGATGGGCGCGTACTGGTCTTCGTCGAGGTGAAGATGCGGAAGACCGAGTGTTACGGGCGGCCCGCCTTGGCTGTGGGACTGGAAAAACAGCGGCGAATCATTCGCGCGGCTGTATGGTATACGAGCAAGCGGCAGGGAGAACTTCCGCCCTGCCGCTTTGACGTTGTGGAGGTATATGCGCCGGCGGGCGGCGCATGGAGCCTCCGGCATCTGGAAGGAGCCTTCGAGGCGCACGGAATGTAGGAGGGAACGGCTTGTTCGCAAAAACGTACGGAGCGGCGACGCTCGGGGTGAACGGCGTGCTGATTGACGCGGAAGTCGACGTGTCAAACGGTTTTCCGGGATTCGACGTCGTCGGCCTTTTGGATACGGCAGTAAAAGAATCGAAAGAGCGCGTGCGGACGGCCATCAAAAATTCCGGCGTCACGCTGCGCCAGCAAAAAGTGACCATCAACTTAGCCCCCGCGGATATTCGGAAAGACAGTCCGGGTCTTGACCTTCCCATCGCCGTGGGGCTTTTGATTGCGTACGGGGTACTGCCGCAGGAAGCGGCGGAGGGAAGCCTGTTTGCGGCGGAACTCTCCTTGGAGGGAGAACTGCGCGGCGTGCGGGGAATACTTCCGATGGCCGTGTACGCAAGAGAGAAGGGGATTTCCCGGTTCTTTGTCGCGCGGGAGAACGCGAACGAGGCGCTTTTGGTGGACGGCATCGAAGTCTATGCGGTGGCGAATTTGGCGGAGCTGATCGCCGTCCTGTCGGGACGGAAGCAGATTGCGCCGGCGAAGGCGTCGGGGGATTCACCGCAGGAAGCGACTTTCGGCGCGGAGGATTTTTCCGACGTGGAGGGGCAGTTTTTTGCGAAGCGGGCTATGGAAATCGCGGCGGCCGGCGGTCACAACGTACTGCTGGCCGGCGTGCCCGGCGCGGGCAAAACGATGCTGGCGCGGCGGCTTCCGACTATCCTTCCCGCCATGACGCGGGAAGAAGCCTTGGAAGTCACGAAGATATACAGTATCGCGGGACTTCTGCATCAGGGCGGCGGGCTGATGACGGAGCGGCCGTTCCGCAGTCCGCATCACACGACCTCGGCGGCGGCGCTCATCGGCGGCGGCAGTGTGCCGCGTCCCGGCGAGGTGACGCTCAGCCACAACGGCGTGCTTTTCCTTGACGAGCTGCCGGAGTTCGGCAAGACGGTCCTGGAAGTGCTGCGGCAGCCGCTGGAGGACGGAAAAGTGACCGTGGCGCGGGTGAACGCGACGCTGACGTTCCCGGCTCGTATCCTTCTTGTTGCGGCCATGAATCCCTGTCCCTGCGGTTGGAACGGGGACAGCCGTCACGCCTGCACATGCACGCCGTCCGAGATCAAGAGATATACGAGGCGGATATCCGGTCCGCTCCTGGACCGGATCGACCTGCATATTCGGATGCCGCGGGTGGAATACAAGGACCTGTCTTCCGACAAAAAGGGCGAGCGTTCCGCCGTGATCCGCGAGCGGGTGACGGCGGCGAGAGAACGTCAGACGGCGCGGCTCCAAGAGTATCCGATTTACTGCAACGCGCAGATGAGCCACGCGATGCTGGAAACGATGTGCCCGATGTCCCAAAGGGCGAAAACCCTGCTGGAAGCGGTGTTCAAGAAAATGGACCTTTCGGCGCGTTCCTACGACCGCATCATAAAAGTGGCCCGGACAATCGCCGACCTCGACGGTTCGGAAGGGCTTCAGGAACGGCACGTGGCGGAGGCGATACAGCTTCGGAACGATATCGGTCTGGAACCGAATTGACGGAGGGATAAGTTATGATCGGCATTTCAGGAGCGACGAAAAACCTCGGCGTTATCGGCTGGCCCATCGTGCATTCTCTTTCGCCTGCGATGCAGACGGCGGCGATTCGGGCGGCGGGCGCCGACTACGCGTATATCGCAATGCCCGTGCGGCCGGAGGCGCTCGCGCAGGCGGTGGAAGGACTTCGCAGCCTCGACTTCCGGGGATTCAACGTTACGATTCCGCACAAGACGGCGGTGATCGACTGCTTGGATGAGATTGACGAAGACGCGCGGCGCATCGGCGCCGTGAATACCGTCGTCAATGAGAACGGCAGGCTTTTGGGAAGGAACACGGACGTCGCCGGGTTCTTGAAGGGGCTTTCGCGGCGCGGCGTGGAAATCGAAAACAAGAAGGTTGTAATCTTGGGCGCGGGCGGAGCGGCCCGCGCGGTCGTTTGGGGCGTCATCCGGGAAAAAGCGGCGAAGATCACGGTGGGCGTCCGGGATGCGAAGAAGGCTGGGGCGGCGCTTGCCGATTTTTCGCAGCTTGCGGATATAGAGGTTTGTTCGTGGAGCGACGCCCGTTTCGAGGCGGCCCTCGCCGCAGCGGATCTTCTTGTCAATACTACGCCGCTCGGTATGACGCCGAAGATCGACGAGGCGCCGCCTGTGGAATGGAAGCATGTGAAACCGGAGGCGTTCGTTTACGATATCATCTATACGCCGGAGCGCACGCGATTCCTGCGGGAAGCGGAGGCGCGGGGACATCGCGTCTTGAACGGGACCGCGATGCTGGTGGGCCAAGGTGCGGAAGCGTTCGCGATGTGGACGGGCATACGCCCGGACGAGGCCGTGATGGAAAAGGCGCTGCTGGAATCTTTGCGGGCGAAAGAGCAGGAGACAGAATCATGAAGCCGGACGACACGGAATCGCTGAAGAAGGAAATGGACATCCTCCGTCGGAAATACGACAGCCTGGAGAAGGAAACGGGCCATTTGCGGAAGCGATACGACGACCTGAAAGAGGAATATGAAAAGCTCCAGCAGTATGTGGCGGGCAGCGTGCAGCCGCCTCGGGTGGAATACGAGGGCGCGCAGTTCATCGAGCCGGGCGCCGAAAATGATTTTTACGCGGGCGAGCGGAAAGATATTCTGCTGTCCGTTTTGGAAGACGCCGTGTCCTCGCTGAAGCCGGGAAGCCGCAGGCGGGACGTGGTCGCGTCTGTGATCGCGGCCAACGGCGGCGGGGAAAAACAGCGGGCGCGGGAAAAGGAACTGAAAGCGATCCTGCGCGGATATGTCTCTATGGAAGCCTCGGTCCGCACCCGTCTGCAGAAGTTCGGATTCGTCATCGACGGCGCGGGCAAGCATTACAATCTGATTTATTACGGCGACAACCGATACGCCTATACCATCGCAAAAACGGCCGGCGACGCCAAGGCGGGAATGAACGCCGCGGCTTCCATCGCGACGCTGGTGCTCTGAGCGGAGGGCAGTGATGAAGATTGACAATCGGGGGAGCGTAGTCGCGCTGGCGGAACAGGCGGCACGCGGTCTATCTGCGGCAGGGCTCCGCCCTGCGGAAACGGCGTTCCCGTCTGTGGGGGCCGCTCCTGTGGTGGCGTTGGCGGACGCCATCATACGCGAGGCGGTGGAGATGAACGCCAGCGATATCCACATCGAGCCGATGAAGGACAGGATGCGCGTCAGGTATCGAATTGACGGCGTGCTGCGGGAGATGTACGGAAAGCTGCCGCTGAAGCTGAAAGACGTATTGCTCTCGCGGCTCAAGATCATGGCGAAGCTGGATACCACGGAACGGCGGCTGCCCCAGGACGGGCGCATCGCGTTTGAAACAGGCGGGGGAACGGTGGATATCCGCATTTCCACAATGCCGGTGATTTTAGGGGAGACGGCGGTGCTTCGTCTGCTCTCCGGCGCCCGGCGGCTGCTGCATTTGGACGAATTGGGCTTCACGCCGGAAAACCGGCGGCTGTTCGCGGATTGGTGCCGGCGCCCCTCGGGGCTGATCTTGAATTGCGGTCCCGTGAATTCGGGAAAGACAACCACTTTGTACGCGGCGCTGAACGAACTGAACACATTGGAAAAGAATATCGTGACTATCGAAGACCCGGTGGAGTATTTCTTGCCGGGCGTCAATCAGATTCAGGTCGGGAACGATACGAAAATGACTTTTGCTCGGGGCGTTCGGTCGCTGATGCGGCAAGACTTCGACGTCGGCATGGTGGGGGAAATCCGCGACGAGGAAACGGCAGAAATCGCCGTGCGCGCGGCCATGACGGGGCGGCTGCTCTTTTCCACGCTTCATACGGGCAGCGCGGCGGGCGCGGTTTTCCGCATGCTCGATATGGGCGTGAAGCCGTATCTTTTGGCGGCTTCGCTTCTCGGCATCATGGCGCAGCGGCTCGTGCGGCGCCTTTGTCCGGCGTGCCGGGAGGCATATGAGGCGGACGAGGATGAAGCCCGCTTTTTGGAGACGCATGGGCACGGTTCCCGCCGGCTGTTTCGTTCGCGTGGATGCGAGAAATGCCGGGGGACGGGCTATGCGGGACGCATGGCAATCCATGAGCTGCTGACGGTGAATTCGGCGGTGCAGCGCGCCATTGCCGAGGAGAGATGCGATATGGATCTGCTGGAAAAAGAGGCGGGAATGGCCACGCTGGCGGAAGACGGAATCAAAAAGGCGGCGGAAGGGCATACTTCGTTGGCCGAAGTCAGGAGAGTGGTGTATGGGGGACTTTGACACAGAGGCGTGGGAGCGCCTTTTGGCACGGGCGGCGGAGGCGGAAGCGTCGGACGTCCATCTTGCGCCGGGCGCTCCGATTTTCTTTCGTATCTGCGGAAATATTGCAGAAGCGGGCGCCGGCCCGACGGCGGAAGAAATAACGGCGCTGATAGAACGCTGGGCGACGCCGGAGCAGAAAGCGCGTCTCCAAGAACAGGGAGAACTCGATCTCGCACGGGAAGAAGAAGACGTGCGCCTTCGCGTCCATGCGTTTGCGGCGCGGGGCGGAACGGCATTGTCCGTACGGCTCGTGCCGAAGAAAGTTCCCACGTTGGATTCGCTGGGCGTGCCCCCTGTGTTTCGCCGTTTGCTGTCGCTGCGGAGCGGGCTCGTTTTGGTTTCGGGCAAGACGGGCGCGGGGAAGACGACGACGCTTGCGGCGTTCCTCGCTGCCGCCGCGCAGTCCCGCCCGGCGCATATCATCACGCTGGAAGACCCTATCGAATATGTTCACGTTTCCGGGAAGAGCCTGATCAGCCAGCGGGAGCTCGGCGTGCATTTTTCGTCTTTCGGGCGCGCGATCCGAAGCGCGCTTCGTGAGGATCCCGATATTTTGATGGTGGGTGAGCTTCGGGATGCGGATGCGGCGCAGGCGGCTATCGGCGCGGCGGAGACGGGGCAGCTGGTGCTGGCCAGCCTTCATACGCGGTCTGCGGCGGAAGCGGTGCACCGGATGGAGAGCTTTTTTCCGGCGGCGCAGCAGCAGGAGATCCGGGCGCAGCTGGCGGCTGTCCTGGAAGCCATGATTTCTCAAGAGCTTTTGCCGGGAAGCGGCGGGCAACGGGTGCTCGCCTCCGAGGTCCTCGTCGCGACGGATGCGGTGCGCCATTTGATACGCTCGGGAAAGCCGGAGCAGCTGGCCTCCTGCATTGTTTCCGGCGCTTCCTTCGGCATGCAGTCCCTGCGGCAGGATATCGAGCGGCTGGCGGCGCAGCATAAGATCAGCGCGGAAACGGCGCGCCGCCGATTGGGGAATGACAAATGAATCCGGGCGTTATGACGGAATACGATTACAAGGCGCGCGACGCGGCGGGGCGGGCTGTTCGGGGACGCCTGCGGGCGGCTTCCGAGCGGGACGCAGCGAAACGCATTGCGAAGGGTGGCCTGTTTGTATTGCGGCTGCGTCCGGTCCGTAAACGGTGGAACCTGCGGCGCAGGATGGACCGTCGGTTTCCCGTCTTTTTTTGCCGCCGCCTTGCGGTCATGCTTGCAGCGGGCGTTACCGTCGGCGAATCGCTGCGCGTGCTTTCCGGGCAGGCCCGGCGGGGCGGGGACGGCGACGTGATTGCGACGCTGTATCGCGCGGTGGCGGACGGGGAACGGCTCTCCGACGTCATGGCGCGCCTGCCGTGGGTTTTTACGCCGGGAATCGCGGCCATGGTGGACGCGGGAGAGAAGAGCGGCAGTCTGGACGTGCTGCTTTCCCGTCTTGCGGATTCGCTGGAAGAGGATTATGCGGCGCGGGAAAAATTGCTGACGCTGATGCTGTATCCCTGCATACTTGCCTTGGCTGTGGCCGTGGCGGCGGGTTTCCTGCTGGCGTTCGTGTTTCCCGTTTTCGTGTCCATGTTCCAGTCGCTTTCCATCGAACTGCCCCTTCCCACGCGCATCCTGCTGTGGATTTATGATTTTATCGGCGATTACGGGCTTTGGATTGCGGCGGCGGCGATTCCAGCTGCTTTCGGCCTGGCGGCCATGTATCGGCGGGAATCCTTCCGCGTCCGTGCTGACCGCCTGCTGCTCCGGTTTCCCGTGTTCGGGGCACTTGCGGCGGCTGCGGAGAGAAGACGCGTTTCTGGCACGCTGGCCGTGCTGCTGGGCAGCGGCGTCGTCATCGACCAGGCGCTGCTCCTCGTGGAAGGGGTGGCGGAAAATGCTTTTTTTCGCCGGGAGATCCGCAGGGCGCATGCCGCCGTGCAGAAAGGATGCCTGCTTTCGGACGCGTTTCGCGGCAAGGGATTGTTGCCGCCGATGCTGTTGGAACTGCTCGAAACGGGGGAAGCGACGGGCGAGATGGAGCAGATGCTGGAAAAAATCTCGGAATTCTGCCGACTCGATTTGAACACACGGGCGGAACGGATTCGCGCGCTGCTTCCGCCGCTGGCGCTCCTGCTTCTCGGCGGGACGGTCGGGTTTATCCTGTTTTCTGCGGTACTGCCGTTGCTCGACAGCATGACCGCGTTTATGTGAATAATACCCATATATGTAAAAAATATCCGGATGGGAGGAAAACAGATTGCAGTCGTCCAAGAAAAAATCGTTGTCAGACCAGCGGGGGTTCACGCTCTTGGAAATGCTCATCGTCATCAGCATTGCCGGCGTATTGGCCGCGGTGGCGGTGCCGCGTTTCAACAACGCAATCATAATGGCGAATACCTCTCGGGTGCAGGCCGACTTGCAGGTGCTCAATTCCGCCATCGTCATGTATCAGGCGGAAAACGGGAAGTACCCTGCAGCCGTCGGAGACCTTGAAAATTACGTGATGAATATCAGCGGCGTGAAACCGCCGAAGGGAAAATGCCAGCTGAGAGACGGCAATTCCATTGACGTTACGGATACCGCGTATTCGCTGGGGAAGGACGGAGCGGAAGCGACCTGTCAGGGGAAAACGCTGAGCGAATTCGGGCGGAAGGAATAGGCGATGGAAGAGGAATTGATGCTTTCGGGGGAGTTGTTTTCCCGGTATCGGAAAGAATTGGCGGGCGGCGGTTTGTTGCTGTTCGCCCTGTGCGTCTATTGTATCGGCGCCGGCGCACGGCTTTTCGAGGGGTTGGTGTTGACCGGATTCCTTTGGGCAGCGGCGATTTTTGATTTCCGCTGCGGGTTCATTTTCGACTGGCTGACGTTTCCGATGGCGGTTTGCGCGTTGGGTTTCCGCTTGTGTGACGGTGGTTCCGGGCTTTTACAATCGGCTGCGGGTCTGCTGGCGGGCGGGGCGCCCCTGCTTGCGATTCGGCTCCTATCGAGGGAAGGATTGGGCGGCGGCGACGTAAAATTGGCGGCGGCGGGCGGCCTTTGGCTCGGGTGGCAGAACGCGTTTCTGGCGCTGACGCTCGCGTCGTGGGTCGGCGGTCTTGCGGCGTTGTTCCTGCTGATTTCCGGCAGGAAACGGTGCGGGGATGAAGTGGCCTTCGGCCCGTTCCTTTCCTTCGGGATTTGGATTGCCTTCCTTTTCGGGGATGAGCTGCTCAGGCTGTGCGGGGCATATTTTTGTGGATAGGCGCGGATACGGCGTGATCGGCCTGTTGGTTTCGGTTTTCTTTGTGTCGGTGGTGGCTGCCGGCGCTGTTCCCCGGCTGGTCGGCATGGAAAGAACCATGCGGCTCGACCGTGAAGCCGCCCGGCTCGCTGCGGAACTGATGCGGTACAGGGAAACGATCATGACGAGGCAGCCGATCCATCAGGATTTTGTCGGCGTCGCTTCGGAGGTGGAGCCGAAGTTCGAACTGCTGCCGGACAGCTATCGGATTCGGGAAGGCATGAAAGCACAGGCGGTCTACAAGCTTCCGAGCGGGATGCAGATGAGCTGGAGCGGCGGAGAGGTGCAGTTCCGCATGACGGGAAACGCGCAGCCGATGACCATATATCTCAAAGCGGACAAGGAGATGCGGTATGTTATTATCGACAGGGTGGGACGGGTGCGCGTGTCGCTTACGCCGCCGGAGGACTGACGACAGGGGCTATTTTCTTGTCGAGGCGTTGGTCCTGTCTTTCCTGCTCTTCGGGTGCGCCGCGTCGGTTTTGGTTTATCAAGCCTTGGCGCAAAACCGTGCGTCGATGGAAGCGGAAATCACGGCGGAATATTTGGCGCAGGAGCAGTTGGCGCTCATCGAATCAAAACCGGCATCGTATCTTCGTACGCACAGCGATCTCCCGTGGCTTGGGGAGGGATGCGCTCCCGTGGAGAAAAACCGGACGAAATTTGAAGTCGTTTCCACCGTATTGCCCCATGCGGCGACAAACGGGCTGGCGGAGGCGGAGGTCCGGGTTCGATGGCAGGAGGCGGGCAAAGGAAGAGAGACCGTCCGCCGGAAGCTCGTAGTATATCATGACTAAAGCAGATTTGCGCGGAAGAGAGAAGGGGACGGGCGTTTTGGAGCTCGTTGCGGCGATGCCTCTCATCGTTTTTCTGCTCGCGGCGTTCGGTACGGTATTCGTTTTCGGCGTGCGCGCGTATTTGTTCCTGTTGAGCGACTGGGCGCTGCAGGAACAGGTCGGGTATGCGATGGAGCGCATGGCGGCGGATCTCCGGTACGCGGAAGACGTCAAAATGGAGGGCGGGCGGCTTCAGGTACTCTGCCGCGCGACCAGCGAGCCGGCGGCCTGGGTCGTCTATGAGGCGACGCAGGAATCATGGCCGCGCATGATGCGGGGCGGGCAGCCGCTGACGGGACAAAGTACGCTGGGAAAAATCGTGATGAGGCAGTTTACGGCGAAGCCCGTTGGCGACAGGACGGTCCTGCTTCGCCTCGTCGGCGAAAACTTGCTGACGGGGCGGACGTATGAACTGGAAACGGCGGTCACGTGGACGGGGAAAGGTACATGAAACGGCGGATGATTTTAGGGGAAAAGGGCGTCTTTTCTGCCTTCGGGATTTGCGCGCTGGGCACGCTGCTGTTCTTTTCCGCAACCTTGTATGCGGTAAGTTCAAGTCATCTCAAAGCGGAACGGCGATTCTTGGCGAGGACGGCGCTTCGGAACGCGGCGGAGGACGGCGTGCGGCTGGCGGTCCTGCGGCTGAACGCGGAGGCGGCTCTGTCGGCGCAGGCGGAAGCGGCGGTCCAGAAGCACGCGCAGCTTTTTTCCGGCGCTTCCGGCGAGGCGAAGTATAAAGTATATGCCCGGCGCAAAGACGGGAATTTGTTGATATTGAGCGTCGGCGAGCAGGGAGAGGAACGCGCCCGCGTGGTCGGGGTGGCGGAAAAGAAGGACGGGAAATATATTATCGATCATTGGGAGTATTGAAAGTATGTGGGGATGGGATGAGCAGCCGCAGCGGGTCTTGGGGGTATTCGTCGCGGCTGACGCAGTCTTTTTGACGGAATTGGAACGAATCGGGGACGGCCAGCGTTTCCGCGTTCGGCAGTGCAGGCAGGAGAAGATCAAGGCGCCGGGGGCGCTCTGGGATAATGCGAAGGCGCTTGCGGAGGGCGTCATGCGCCTATGTATGACATACGGCCTGTCTTATGGTAAGATAAATATATGCCTGCCTCGGGCGTTGTTTTTCGTTTACGAGCGGGAGTTTCCCCCGATGGAGCGTAAGGAGCTGTCCGAAGCGGTGCGATGGGACATGGAGACCAACGTGCCTTTCGGAGAGGGAACGTATTGGACGGGATTTGGACGCCATGAGGAGAATCTGGAGCTGGCGGCGCTTCCGTCGGAATATGGGCGAAAACTTGTGGATGCGATGACGGAAGCGGGGCTCGGCGTTGAAAGTCTGACGATGGAGCCGCTCCAGTTTACGCATCGGCGGGAGGGCGCGCGCATCGCATGGCGCGATGCGGTGATAGAACTGCCCGCCCCCGCGGCGAGGGAGGTTTGGGACGGGGAAATGGCGCTGGCGCTGTATGCGGCGCTTCGGCCCTATTATCCCTGCGTCGGCGTGGAGTTTCTTCCAAAAGGTGAAAAGGCGCGGAACGCGCGGCTTTGGCAAACGGCGGGAAACGTCATGCTGGCAGGCGTGCTGTTCGTAATCGCGGTTTTATTTGCCAAGAATCTTTGGCTGCTGTCGGCGGCGGATACGCGGCTGGACAATCTGCGCCAAGAGTATGCGCTCGTTTCGAAGGCGAGAGCGTCTATGGAGCGCATAACGGGAGGAAAAGAAGAGATCGACGCGGGGGAACGAATCCTTCGGCGGCTTTCCTCGGAGCGCCTTTCGTGGTATGCCGTGTTCAGCGTGCTTGGCGCGTCGGCGGCGGACGGCGTCTATTTGACGGAATTCGACGTGCAGGAGGACGGCGCGCTCTTGTGCGGCGGGCGCGCCGTAAATTACGCGCGTCTCGTTTCCTATCTAGAGCGGCTGGAACAGGACGCGGCGGTCTTTCGGGAAAAACCTCTGCTGAAAGAATCGGCTGCGGACGAACTCGGCGAGATCCGGTTCAAGATTCGGATGAAGTTTTGAAAAAGGCAGGCAGATATGGGGCTAAAAGGGGCACAGCGAAGATTTTGCGTTATGGCGGGTTTCTCGGCGGTATTGGCAGCCGCGTTCTATATTTTCCTGTATGCGCCGCAGTGGGAGGAGCTTCAAACGAAGGAGGCGGAAGCCTCCGAGCTTCGCCGCGTCATGGCGGAAGCGGCGGCGTTCCGGAAAAATCATCCGGACCCCGTGAAGGAACAGAGCAGGGCTGAAGCCCGAAAGCGGTTGGTGACCGGCCTGCTGCCCTCTCGCCTTGAACAAGGTGCGTTCTTGACAGAGACGGAGAAACGCGCGGCGGCGGTCGGCGTAAAACTGCTGGGCATCTTGCCGGGAGACGGCGCGGAGATGGGAGGCGTCGTGCGGGCGCCGGTCCGGCTGTCCGTTCGCGGCGAGTTCTTTTCGCTGCTTGATTTTTTATATTCGTTGGAACAGCGGGGACGCTTCGTGAAGATCGACGCCGTGCGGGGGAAAACCGACGACGTCGGCGTGTTTACGGGGACGGTCGAGCTTTGGATCTATGCTCGCTCGCTTTAGCGTGGAGAAAGGAAATAATTCGAGGTAAGAGTAAGAAGTTCTTATTTTGGCAGTTTTTGTTGTTGCAGGAAGGAAGAAGAAAGATGGCACAGCTTCGGTTCATGACGGCGGGAGAGTCTCACGGCCCGGCATTGACGGCGATATTGGAAGGGCTTCCGGCGGGGCTTCGGCTCGATCTTGACAAAATCAACCGCGACCTGGCGCGTCGGCAGCAAGGCTACGGGCGCGGCGGCCGCATGAAGATCGAGACGGACAAAGCGGAAATCCTGTCCGGTCTGCGGTTCGGCGAAACTATCGGCGGCCCGCTCACGATACAGGTGAAGAACAAAGACTTTGCAAACTGGACCGACCGCATGGCGGCCTTCGGCGAGCCTGCCGGAGAAAAGGTCACGGCGGCCCGGCCCGGCCACGCCGACCTCACGGGCGTAAAAAAATACGACCGCGAGGATATCCGCGACATTTTAGAGCGTTCCAGCGCGCGGGAAACGACGATGCGCGTGGCGGCAGGCGCGGTGGCGAAGCAGTTCCTTTCCGCGCTCGGCATGGAGATTTCCTCACGCGTGCTGAATATCGGCGGCGTTGCTGCAGACGCGGCGAAAACGGACGGAAATGAAGCCTCGGAGCTGAACTGCCGCGACGCGGACGCAGAGGAGCGCATGAAGGAAAAAATCCGTGAAGCGAAGGAGGCCGGGGACACGCTGGGAGGCGTGTTCGAGGTCGTCGTGACGGGCGCGCCCGTCGGTCTCGGCAGTCATATTCAGTGGGACCGCCGTCTCGACGCGCGGCTGGCGGGCGCGATGATGTCGATTCAGGCCGTCAAGGGCGTGGAGATCGGCGAGGGATTCGGTTATGCGTCGCTGCCGGGAAGCCTCGCCCACGACGAGATGTTTTACGACGGGGAAGGGCGCGTCGTGCGAAAGACAAACCGTGCGGGCGGCCTGGAGGGCGGCATGACGAACGGCGAGCCGATTGTCGTGCGGGCAGTCATGAAGCCGATACCGACGCTGATGCAGCCGCTCCATTCTGTGGATATCGCGGAAAAAAAGGCGGTGCTGGCGTCAAAGGAGCGCAGCGACGTCTGCGCGGTTTCGGCGGCGTCGGTGGTCGGAGAGGCGATGACGGCGCTGGTCGTCGCCGCGGCCGTCACGGAGAAATTCGGCGGCGACTCCATGCGCGACCTTTTGAAATCGGTGCGCGCATATAAGGCGCGGATAGAAGAGAAGTAAATACGCGCGATGCAAAAGCGCCGGGTTCCTTTTCGGGACTCGGCGCTTTTTCCGTCCCCCGGCAAGGCGTTGCAGCCGTGTTTTTTCCGTGCTTGATATCCGCGGGTTTCGCAAGGGTATTTTTTTGAGGTAAGAAAGTAAGAATTTCTTACCTCAAAAATTTATAGCCTGCGCAAACGCTTGGGCGACGCGGAAGAAAAAATCGGTCTGTGACGATCCGGCGTTTCGGAGGCCGGGAGTGCGCTTCTCCATAGGGTTGGCGGCGAAAAGGGATTCCATGTACGCGGTAGTTTCGCCGTTTCCCGCGGATACCGGCTTTGAGCCTGCGTGAAATGAGAAATTCCTTTATGCAATTCACCAAAAGTGTTATAATTATGAAAGGAATGTGCGAGGAATATGGTGAAATTATGCCCCGCAGCCAGGGAAGACGGCGGTATGACGATATTTTTCAAATCCTTGGAGGCGTGCCGATAATGAGCGTTGTGTGCGTGGAACTATCAACCGAGGCGTTTCGGCATGGGATTATTTCACCCGACGGTGTCATGTGTTTTTGACATTGCCGGGTATTTTTGTCAGATGGGTTTGACGCTTTGAGGGGGAAGACAGGATGAAACGCTACTTTTTCATAGGGATAGCGGTAATCTTAGCGTTGGCGCTGGCGCTGGTCGCCTACGGCACATGGCTGAACGTCAGCGACGAGAAGCAGATTGCGCGGCGCATGGACGAACGCGTCCTGATGCTGACGGGGGCGAAGGCGCAGAAGCGTTCCCTGCGTCCGGTGGTGGAGATGGACGCGGTGCGGTTGTACAGTGAGAACATGGCCGACGCCGTGGCGCTCGTCGAGGGGCGCATCATCGAGATGTATGTTGCGAAGAACGGCGCCGTGCATAAGGGCGACGTGCTGATGCGTCTGGAAAACGAAAAGATCCCGCTGCAAATCCAGCAGGCGACCGCCGCTGTCCGTCGGACGGAAGCGGCGCTGGCCCAGGCCGCGAACTCCTACCATCGGCAGGAACGGCTGATGGCGAAGGAAGCCACCTCGAAGGAAAAATACGAGGCGGCCGAGGCGCAGTACGCGGCGGCGCAGGAGGCGCTGGCCGAGGCCGAGGCCCAACGCGCGCAGTATCTGGTACAGGAAGACCGCCAAAATGTGATCTCCCCTGTGGACGGCAACGTGCTCTTGATTTATCAGCGCGAAGGCTCCTATGTACAAGGCGGGACGCCGTTGGCCCTCGTCGGGAATTTCGACCGGCTGCTGTTCTCGGTGACGATGGACGACAAGTACACGCGGCATTTTTCCGTCGGGGAGACGGCGGAACTGCATTTTCCTATCCAGGCCATGAACAAAGCCTACGATACCGAGTATGCGGCGGGCAATCAGGGCAAAGCGGAAAAAATCGTCGCGACCATCGCGGAAATTACGCCGCCTCTGTCCGAGCCGGCGGGCATCCGGCGCGTGGTCTGCGCCATCGACAACCGGGCACGGGTCTTGGAGCCTTTGACTTATAACGGCGTCTCCCTGCGGATGGGGCGGGGCTATGAATGTCTTTCCGTTCCGCTGTCGGCGATGGCCGACGCCTCCCACGAGGAAGTCCTTGTGGTCAATCCCGACGGGACGGTCAGCCGCCGGGAGGTCAAGGCGGGAGCAAATGACGGGCGGAATATTGAAATCCTGTCCGGGTTGGCCGAGGGCGAAGTGGTGGTCGTCGAGAGCTTCGACGGTTTGGAAGACGGAATGAAAGTGGACGTTTCCCTCGAGGAAAAGACGACGGGCGAGAAAGGGGGCAAGGGCTGATGACGGCGGAAAATGCGGAAAACGCCGGCGCAGCGGCGAAATACAGCAAGAAAAGCGAAGCGATATTCAGCCAGGAAGCGCTGGACAAAATGCGCTCCCCTGAAAAACTCGACACGGTGCTGCCGATTACCTCTCCCATCAGTTGGATGGGGCTGATTGCCGTGGCGGTGATGATGGTCGCGGTAGTGCTTTGGTCGATTTTCGGTTCGTTCACGGTGAAGGCCAACGGCATGGGGATGATCATGGACCCGAAGGGCGTCGTGAATGTGACCTCGATTATCGGCGGCAAGCTGGATAAACTCTATGTCCATCCCGGCGACACCGTGGAGAAGGGCGAACGCATCGCGCATATCGAGCTGGTGCAGGAAAACGCGGCGACGCGGATGGCGCAGTACGGGCCGGAACTGGCTACCAGCGGACGGGACGCGATGAACCGCGTACAGGAATATGATATGCGCCGCAGCCAAAAGAACGCTTCGGAATACATCTACAGCAGCCATGAGGGCGTCGTCGATGAGATCTTGGCCGAGGAGGGAACTACCGTTACGGCCGGGCTTCCCGTATGCACGTTGCGCCTGTCGGGCGGGCGGAAAGACCTCAAGGGCATCCTCTATGTGCCGGTGGATAAGGGCAAGCGCATCAAGCCGGGGATGACGGTCCAGCTCGCGCCGAACGGCGTTGACGTCTCCCAGTCGGGGAGTCTCCTTGCCACGGTGCGCTCCGTTTCCCAATATCCCGTCACTTTACAGGCGATGCAAAAACGCCTCGGCAACGACCAGCTTGCCCAGTGGTTCATCCAGACGCAGCAAAGCGCGGTGATGGAGGTCGCCTTTGACCTGGTGAAGGACGAGTCCTCCGAGTCCGGCTATCTTTGGACGTCTTCCGTGGGAACGCATAAACCCATCACGGCGGGCAGCTTCTGTACGGGAAGCATCATCATCGAACGCAAGCCTCCCATCGAGAAGGTCTTTCACAAGCTGAGTCAGTGGCTCAGAAACAGGTGAGCCTATGGACGTTATGGAAAAAATCGCGGGGCTGTTTTCCCGCGGCGACGGTTCACGCGTGAAAGTGCCGACGGTGCTCCAGATGGAGGCGACCGAATGCGGTGCGGCGGCGCTCGGCATGGTGCTGGCTCATTACGGTCTCTGGATCCCGCTCGAAATGCTTCGGCAGGAGTGCGGCGTGAACCGCGACGGCTCGAAGGCGAGCTGCGTCCTCCGGGCGGCGAGGGCGCGGCACTGCAAAGCGGACGGCTACAGATGGACGGCGAGCGACATCCTGAAATTGATCCCCGAGAAGCCGTTCCCGCTGATTATCCATTGGGAATTCAATCATTTCGTGGTTTTAGAGGGAATCCAGAACGGCGTCTGTTATCTGAACGATCCGGGCATGGGGCGGCGAACCGTGCCCTTTGAGGAGTTCCGCACTTCCTATACGGGCGTCGCGCTCCGCATTGAGCCGGGGGAGGGCTTTGTCAAGGAAGGCAAACGGTATAACGTCTTCGCGGACATCTGGGCAAAGCTGCGGGAGGACAAATGGGCGGCGACGTTCATCCTCATCCTGGAGCTCTGTGCGATTATCCCCGGCCTCGCGTCCCCGGTCATGAGCCAGATTTTCATGGACGACATCCTGACGCGGAAGCATCCGGACTGGATGTTCAATTTCTGCCTGGCCATGACGTTCTCATTCCTCGTCACGGGCGCGATCGCCTGGCTTCGGGCCGTGGTGCTGACCGCGTGGCAGCGGAAGCTGACGCTGGCCGATTCGTCCAGCTATTTTTGGCACCTCCTGCGGCTGCCGATGCAGTTCTTCCACCAGCGGTATGCGGCGGAGGTGGCGGGCCGCGTGGGGTTCAACGAATCCATCGCGGGCGTGCTCTCCGGTCCGGCGGCGACGGCGGTATTGGATTTGATCGTGGCGGTGTTCTATCTCCTTTTGCTCCTGCAGTACAACGTGACGCTGACATTGATCGGCGTGGCGTTCAGCTCTGTGGGCATCATCCTGTTCTTTGCCATGCGTCGTCATCTGACCGATCTCAACATGCGGATACAGCAGGATGCGGGCAAGGCTTACGGCGTCTCCATGAACGGACTTCGCATGATCGAGACCATCAAAGCGAACGGCGACGAGGCGGATTTCTTCACGAAATGGGCGGGCTATCAGACAAAGGTGCTTTCCGCCTCGCAGGAAACGGCCATGTGGCAGATGTCGGTGACGCTCCTGCCGACGCTCCTCGGCGGCATCAACGGCGCGCTGATCATGACTTTCGGCGGCTTCTCCATCATGGACGGGGCGATGACGGCGGGCATGTTCCTGGCGTTCCAGAATTTGATGGGCAGTTTCCAGGCGCCGGTAAACGCTCTGCTGGGGCTGGGCGCTTCGCTGCAGACGACGGAAATGCAGATGCAGCGACTGAACGACGTACGGCGCTACAAGGTGGACGAGCTGAATTTTCCGGCGGACGACGCATCGCGGACATTCCCACGGGAAAGGTTGTCCGGGGAGCTGACCCTTACAGACGTTTCCTTCGGTTATAGTCCATTGGAAAAACCGTTGCTCACGGATTTCAATATGCACGTGCGTCCCGGCGGCTGGGTGGCCGTGGTGGGCGCTTCCGGAAGCGGCAAATCGACGCTCGCGAAAATCGTCACCGGGCTTTACAAGGAATGGGGCGGCACGGTGGCCTTTGACGGCGTACCGCGGGAAAAGCTGCCCCGCGCCGTGATCCTGAATTCCGTGGCGTCGGTAGATCAGGACATTTTCCTGATCACCGGCACGGTGGCGGAAAACATCTCTCTCTTTGACTCTTCGGTGGCGCGAAGCGATATCGTGCAGGCGGCGAAGGACGCCTGTATCCACGAGGACATCCTGAAGCTCGACGGCGGCTATGAGGCGAAGGTCGCCGAGGGCGGGCTGAACTTCTCCGGCGGGCAGCGGCAGCGGCTGGAAATTGCCCGCGCACTGGCGATGAATCCGTCGCTCTTAGTGTTGGATGAAGCTACCAGCGCCCTCGACCCGATTACGGAAAAGGTCGTGCTGGAAAATATCAGGCACCGCGGCTGCTCCTGCCTGATCGTCGCCCATCGGCTTTCCACCATCCGCGACTGCGACGAGATTATCGTACTGGAGCGGGGCGCGGTCGTGGAGCGCGGTACGCATCGTGAAATGATGAAGCACGACGGAGCATACCGTCATTTGATTGAGGAGAGGGAAAGCGAAGAATAAGAGTGGAGAGTGAAGAGTGGAAAGAAAAACGCAAATATCTTCACTCTCCACTCTCAACTCTTCACTCTGAAAGAAAGGGTTGCGGACATGAAACTGAATGCCGGGGAACGGTTGGAACTGAATAAGGAAAACAGCTTCGTGCGTGTGCTTTCCGGCCGGTTGGAAGCCTATGCGGACACTGCGGGCGACGTTTCGTTCCGGCAGTTCTACCTGATGACGGTCGGCGAAGGGGATGCGGCGTTTCCCGCTCTCGACGAATTCAAGGAAATCCGGGTGGTGCTCTGTGCCGTTGAGGACGCCGAACTGGAAGAAACCGCCTTCGACATGGAGACGCCGGAAGTCTTGAAACCGCTGATGGAAACGTGGTTCAAGAATCTCGGCGAAATCCCTTGGCTTCGGCTCTTAGCCGACAAAGGCGACGACCTTTTGCGGTCGTGGAGAGACGGAACGGTGCTGAAAGAAGCCGAAACGCATGAGGCGCTCATGGCGGGATTCAAGGAGAGCGAGCAGATTTTCGCGATGTTCCTCGGGATGCGGCTCGGCTCCGAGGACAAGAGGCTTTCCCACCGCATGAAGGTTCGCGCCTGGGGAAAGCGGATGCTCGTCGAAAACTCCATCCGCAGCCTGCTGGGCGAAGAGCAGCTCCATTACGAAGGAACCGGGGTTGAAAACGGCGTCACTGAGGCGGCCTTTGTGGTCGCGGAGGCTGCAAAAGCGATGGGGATGCCCACGGAGAATATTGGCGTTTCCGGCGACATGGCGAAGCGGCTGGACCAAGTGGGAATCCTGCGTCGTCTCTCGCAAAAGGGCAATATGCAGCTCCGTCTCGTGACGCTGCCGGAGGGATGGCACAAACAGGACGTCGGCGTCATGATCGGCTATTGGGGCGAAGAAAAGCGGCTCGCAGCGCTGATCCCGAGCTCGCCGGAGCAGTACCGGGCGGTGTTGGCGGGACAGTCCCAAAGCATTCCTGTAGACGACGAGGCGGCGAAGCAAATCTCGAGGGACGCGTTTGCCTGCTACGCGGGCTTCCCGGCACGGGCATTGAAGCTGCTGGATTTATTGAAGTTCATGTTTCGGCAATGCTGGAAGGCGGACTATCGCGCCATTATCCTCACCAGCCTGATCGCGGGCCTGATTCCGCTGGCGACGCCCATCATCACCGAGACTATCTTTCAGGACATCATCCCGATTTTCGACCGGCAGGGGCTCGCCACCGTCACGCAGGCATTGATGGTCACGAGCTTTACGACGGCTGCGCTGTCCATCGTGCGCTCCATTGCGATCATGCGTATCTCGACAAAGATCGAGATCAGCTCCGAGGCGGCGCTTTGGGGGCGGCTGCTGTCGATGCCCACGAAGTTTTTCCGCCGCTATACCGTGGGCGAGCTGGCGGGCCGTATGGGCGGCCTCGGCGTGGCCAAGGGACTCGTCTCCGGCAATTTCGTCGGTACCGTTTTCAGCTTCATATTCTCCTTTTGGAGCATCTTTTTGATGTGCTATTACAGCCTGAAGCTGACGGCGGCGGCGATTGCCGTCTGGATTGTCTACGCGATCTTCGAGTTCTTCGTCTTTCGCCGGGTACTGGAATTCCAGCGGAAGATCATCGAGGCGAGCAACAAGACGGCGGGCACGGTGCAGCAGATTTTCGCGGGGCTTGCGAAGTTCCGCGTGCAGGGCGCCGAGGAACAGGCTTACCACTTATGGAGCCGGGATTTCGGAATGCAGTGGAACTATGAGCTGGCGCTTCGCTGGCAGAACAACTACACTTCGATTATATCGAGCATCCAGCCCTTCATTTTGACGATGCTGCTTTACTATATCGCGGTGAACGGAAACGGCGACGCGGGCGCCGGCGGAAAAGCCGCGCAGCAGGGTATCGGATATGCGCAGTTCATGGCGTTCAGCGCTGCCTATTCCGCCTTCAACGGAACCTTGGGCAGCGTCATGGGCTTCATCGGCACATTCTTCGGCATCCAGCCGCAGCTCGAAAACCTGCGGCCGATCTTGCAGGAAGTGCCGGAGAATACCGGGGACAAGATGGACGCCGAGACGCTGACCGGCGCTATGGAGGTCAGCCATCTTTCCTTCGCTTACGAGGGCGGAGCAGAGGTGCTGCACGACGTCAGCTTCCGCGTCCGCGCCGGGGAAACCGTCGCCATCGTCGGGAAATCCGGCTGCGGGAAATCCACGCTGGTGCGCTGTCTTTTGGGCTTCGAGAAGCCGACGAAAGGAATCGTCTCGTATGACGGGCAGAATCTCGCGGAGCTTTCCCTGCCGTCGGTTCGGACGCAGATGGGCGTCGTGCTGCAAAACGGCCAGCTGATGACCGGCGATATCTTCACGAACATTGTCGGCACGCGGCTTCTGACCCAGGACGACGCCTGGGAAGCGGCGGAGGCGGCGGGCATCGCACAGGACATTTCGGAAATGCCGATGGGGATGCAGACCGTCATCAGCGAGGGCAGTTCAAATATCTCCGGCGGTCAGCGGCAGCGGCTCCTGATTGCCCGCGCTCTCGTCAACAAGCCTGCGATCCTGATCCTTGACGAGGCCACCAGCGCCCTGGACAACCGCTCCCAGGCGATTGTCACGGAAAGCCTGGACAGGCTGAAAGTGACTCGCATCATCGTCGCGCATCGGCTCTCGACGATACGCGGATGCGACCATGTGATTGTCATGGACGATGGACGCATCGCCGAGGAGGGCGGTTTCGACGAGCTGGTGGAAAAGGGAGGCATCTTCGCCGAACTGGTGAAACGACAAGTCGCGTAGAATTTATTTGCCCTCCCCTATGGGGAGGGGGGACCGCCGCAGGCGGTGGGTGAGGTTTCACGAAGTTACGTTTGTGTTAATCGTTACGTCGAAAGACCTCATCCGTCAGCCTTCGGCTGCCACCTTCCCCAGAGGGGAAGGCACGTTTTGTGAATTGGCATGAGGAACGAGTATGACACAACCAACTTCAACCGAAGAACGACGCGCATATTGGAACAAGACCGCAGCTCTCGCCGTCACAAACGAGGCCGCGTTTGTCGAGCTTTACAACGAGTTTTTCCCCGTGGTCTATAAATTCTTGCTGTCGAAATGCCGAAACGGAGAGATGGCCGACGAGGCGGTCAGCCGCACGTTTCTCAATATGTACGCACACCTTGCGGAATACGACGAGAAGCGGGGCGCGTTTTCCACGTGGCTGTTCCGGATCGCGGTCAACGAGCTTCGCATGCTTTTCCGTGCAAAGCAGCGATCCCTGGACACGGAATGGGACGAAGGTTTCGACCCGCCCGCGCCGGAACAGGTAAGTCCGGAGGCGATGGCTTTGCGGCGGGAACGGGACGCCGAACTGCATGACGCCTTGATGCGGCTCCCGGAGCGGGAACAGAAAATCCTCACCATGACCTACTGGATGGAAATGTCGGCGGGAGAGGTCGCGGAAGAGCTCGGCATGACGGCGGAAGCGGTCAGGGCGGTGCTTTCCCGGAGCCGAAAGACGCTCAAAAAATACTTGGAAGAAGGATAAGACGCATGAAAACGATTTGGAGAAAAGCGGGCGTGCTGGCGACGGCGGCGTTCCTCGCGGCGGGATACGGACTCTGTGAAGCCGCCGTGCCGCTGTCCCTTTCCGAAAGCGTCGAAATGGCCCTCAATCGCGACGAGAGTATCGAGGCATCCAGGGCCGGGAAAAATGCTGCAAAATGGCAGCTTTCCGCTGCCCGCCGCGCTTCCGGCTTCAATATCAGCTGGAAGTCTTCCGCGACGACCATTGGCGGGGCGAATTATCGGCAGAATCGTCGTTACTATAATATGGGTCTCACGGATGACGCTTACGAATACAGCTATACGAACGGCTTTTCCGCAGAATTCCCGCTTTATACGGGCGGCCGCATCGAGAACACGATCGAGGCGCGTCATCACGGTCTTTCCGCTGCAGACCTGACGCTGGAGAACACGAAGCAGACCGTGAAATATCAGACCACCGAAGCCTATTACAACGTGCTGCAGCGGAAAAATCTTGTCAAAGTCGCCGAGAGCGCCGTGCAAACGTCCAGCCAGCAGCTCCGCCTGATCGAGGCGCAGTTCAGCGAAGGCGCGGTGGCGAAGTCCGACGTGCTTCAGATGCAGGTGCAGCTTGCAAATTATCAGCAAGGTCTCGTCAGCGCCGAGGGAAATCTCAGCGTCGCGAAAAAAACGCTGCTCGCTTATGTCGGGCTGCCCAGGGATACGGAAATTGAGACGACGGACGCCTTTTCCTATGAGCCGTTTTTGATGACGCTTCCCGAGTGTGAGGCTTACGCATTGGAAAATCGTCCGGACGCGGCGGCTGCGGCTTATGCGGTGAAACAGGCCGAATCGCAGAAGGAAGCGGCAAAGGCCGGCTATCGTCCAACCCTTGCCGCCGTTGCCTCGACGAATATCGCCGATAAGGACCCTTTTCGACGGGAGCGGAGCGACGCATGGGAGGCGGGGCTTTCCCTCTCCTGGAGCATTTTTGACAACATGGTGACGGCGGCGAACGTAAACGTGGCGAAATCCACGGCCGAGCGGGCGCAGGCCGAAGCGGAGCTCTTGCTCAGGAACGTCCGCTTGCAGACGGAGAGCGCCTATATCCGAATGAAAGCGGCGGAGCAGAATATCCAGTCAGCCGTCGAGGCGATCGCGCAGGCCGAGAATCGCTATATGATCGCCGAAGTCCGCTATCAGGAAGGCGTCGACATCCTGCTTGCCGTGACAGACGCGCAGGAAAAGCTGACCCAAGCCCGCACGAATTACTATACGGCACTTTACGATTACAACCTGAATAAGGCGGCGCTGGCAAAGGCGATGGGCGTTCCCGTGGACATCGACGTGCCGCGCTACGTCGCCGCGAGGGACGGCGGCAAGTCCGAGCCGCGGGCGCTGGACGAAGCGTCGCTGCATCCGGTACAAAAAGAAACGCCCGACGAAGGAACGTCGGACGAGGAAAAAGGATAAGAAATTTTTCCAAACCCTGTCACATTTTTTCGGCTCATGCATATATACGGATGAAAGCAAATGAACAACGATTAAAAAAGGAGGCGAACATCATGGCGAAAGAATTGATGGACAAGCGTATGACGGAGGAGGAACTGGACAAGGTGGCAGGAGGCGCAGGGTACTCCTACATGCGGAAAAAGAAGAACGGAAACTATGAGATCGTGACCTGCAGCCAGGAACTCACCGTCGAGCAGGCGAAGGGGCTTCTGAACGGGGATCCTCCCCAGAATCACGGGATCCGGGATGATGTGATCAGTATCTTGCCGGACGTGCCCGCCGACAAGCTGGACGCGGTGAAAAAGCAGTTGAACAAGGCCTATGATGGCTGCACGTTCCAGACGATTTAAAATGTGGTCGAAGATTCGTGGAAAACTGCGGGCCGTCCGACGGAAAGGTGAGGCGCGCCAAGCGGGACGACGTTTTGCCGGAAGTGCAGAGGAAAACGATCCAAATGAAGGGAGAGTTTAAAGATGGCAACATTGGACAAAGAAAAAATTCAGGTATTCCGGGATGAGATTGATGGCGAGAAGCTGGCGAAGGTGTTCCAGGATATTCCCGAGGAGCGGGTGGAAAAGGCATTCCGGAACAAAGATATTCAGAAATTGGCGGAAAAACTTGGCGAGGATGTGGACTTGTTTGCAGCGGTCATGGGCGTCTATGACACGGAGAAGTCCTATGCTGCGGCTGCCGCGGCTGTTCCGGGCAATTATACGAAGGAAGAGTTCGATGAATTTCGCACGGTTTACGCCAATCTTTTCCTGAAGGATTTTCATGAAAAGGTGTTCGAGGACAAGGCGGATTCCAAGAAACTCACAGACGAGGAATTGGAGCAGGTGGCCGGCGGCTTCCCCTTCGGCTCGGTGTTCTCCTTCGTGGGAAAAGGCGTGAACTGCATCGTGGACAAGCTCCCCATCAGCGCTGATGCAAAGAAAAGATCGAAGCTGATTGTCAGCACCGTCAGCGCCGTGGGCAACATAGCCATCGGCACGGTCCTGTGCGCCACAGGGGCCGGCGCTGCGGCAGGCGGCATCACCATCGCCAGCGGGGTCGCGGATCTTGCCAATGCCATTCACGGTGCGGCAACATTGAACAAAAAGTAAGGAACTGTGCAGAAATAAGTGAAACAACGACCGCATGAAAAAGGGGGTAACGAAAATGGCAGAAGAATTGATGGACAAGACGATGAACGAGGGTGAATTGGCACAGGTCTCCGGCGGGACGAGGATAGAGACGTATGATATCATCAAATTCTACAAGTCGAAAGGGATCGAGATGCCGAACAACATCGAGGCTGCGGCGAGGAAAGCATGCATTCTGTTGAATCGTGATTTTAACATCAGCGTTGCCTTGAATATTCAGGATAACAGCGACGATTCCAAGAACCGTTACTATGACAGGCACAAGAAATATTCTCACGCAGAGATCATGGATATGCTTCACAAAAAGTACGGGTAAGGAAAAACGCGGTTACGAAGTGACGGTGCACGAAGGGTAGCAGCAGTGAGTTCAGCTTGCATAATCTTGCATATAAGAAGGAGAAAAACATCATGAAAATCAACGGCAAAGAGATCACGAAGGAAATGCTGGCAAAGGCGGAGGCCTGCAAGACGGCGGAGGAGCTCGTAGCCCTCGCGAAGGAGAACGGCGTCGAGCTGACCGCAGAAGAGGCGGCGGCGTACCTCGCGGAGCATGAGAGAGGCAAGCTCACCGGTGAGGAGCTGGACGCTGTGGCGGGAGGGGGTAAAATTATGAAACCTGGCGGTAAGCATAAGGGATGCTTCCTCACCACGGCAGTCTGCGAATATCTGGGCAAGGCGGACGACTGCGAGGAGCTGACCACGCTGCGGGACTATCGGGATGAGTGGCTGGCGAAGCAGCCGGGCGGTGTGGAACTGATCGAGGAATATTATGAGATCGCCCCCGGTATCGTTCGCGCCATGAAGGACTCCCCGAATTACGGCGAGCTTTGCGAAGAGCTTCTCAGCAGCTATATCCGCCCCTGCCTCGCGCTGATTAACCAGGGCAGGAACGAGGAATGCAAGCGGCTCTATATCGAAATGGTGCGTTACGCCGAAGGACTGGTGAGCGCAGCGGCGTAAGCACGGCGACGTTAGGAAATCTTGCGACGTCGGGAAAACCAGGAAGTGAAAAGCAAAAAACGAGTTCGGTGGTTCCTAAAGGAGAGACAAGGATGAAGAAACATGGAAGGCAAGAAATCAACGGAAAAGCGAAGAGGCGTCTTACGGCGATGATATTGGCGGGGCTGGCGACGGTCCCGTCCTTCGTCTATGCGGCGGAAGCGGACTGGCAGACGGTTGAATATTTCTCGTCCCGGGGGCTGGATATCGTCAACGCGGCGGCGGCATACGACCGTGGCTTCACGGGCAAGGGCGTCCGCCTCGGCGTGTGCGATCAGCCGACCAATTTCAGGCATCCGGATTTTTCGGGCAAAAGCGGCTCATCCATGCTGAATGAGGCGAAGTTTTATTATTCAAGTGACCCGTCGGTCTTGTATACGTTAGAGGAATACGGCTGGGCGTATCTCACCCACGGGACGCATGTGGCCGGCATTGCCGCCGCCGACAGGAACGGCGTCGGGATGCATGGCGTCGCCTTTGACGCGGATGTGCTGGGGGCGGTGTACGGAGAGTATATCAACGGGAATGGGTTTCAAGTGGATCCGGGCTATTCCACGTTCGAGCCCTATCTTTCGTTGAAAGATGTGAAGGTCATCAACAATTCATGGTCATACAGAATTTATTTGAATGACTACAAAAGTCTTAATGCGTATCGCAACGTCGTGGAGAATAATAGGCCGGGCGACTGCCTGAACTCCATTTTCAAGGCGGCGAAGGCGGACAAGCTGCTGGTGTTCTCGACGGGCAACCATGGGCGGCCCGAAGGGAATCCCCAGGCGCTTTCCGCCGCGCTGTATGACGCTGCGATGGACCATGTCATCGCGGTGACGGCCCTGGACGACGTGAACTTTCTGACCAAGCAGGGCGGGAAAATTTCCGGGTCGCAGCTCATGGGGCCTTTTTCCAATTTCGCCTGCTATGCGGAGGATTATACGCTGGCCGCCCCCGGCACTAATATCATGTCTGCCAATGCGAATTTTGCGGGCGACGGCAGGCTGGATATTCCCCTGAGCGGCACTTCCATGGCCACGCCGTTCGTGGCGGGCGGCGCGGCTGTCGTCCAGCAGGCGTTTCCCTATCTGAGCGCTAAGCAGATCGGCGACGTGCTGCTGTCCACTGCCAACGCTAACGTCTCCGCCACGAATGGCTATGTCGTTTCTTTTGGGAATTACAAGCAGGGTGACAAACCAATTAAACAGATTAACATCTTCTACACCAATCCGGACGTAACCTCTAAGACACCAGATAAATTGCGTCAGGATATCCAAAAGCTCTTGGAGGAGCCGGGACGGGACACATCTGATTATCCATATAGTGCTTTGCAAAGGGCGTACGAGGACGAATACGATGTGGTTCCCTATTACAAAGTCCCGTATGAGGCCCTCGTCGGGCAGGGGGTTCTTGACTTGGGGAAAGCCGTGCGCGGTCTGGCGGCACTGAACGCCCGTCGGCTGACCGCGGACGACATCAGCGGCGATTATACGGTGCAGGGAACAGAGGAAAACCAGGCACTTTACACCGTCAATACGGCGGGCTATGACTCCGAATGGTCGAACAACATCCGCGAAATCCGCGCGGGCTATCTCGCGGCCGACAGCGAGGAGGCAGACCTGAAAGCGCGGTACAATTATTACAAGGTGAACTGGCTGGACACATCCAAACCCAGCAAGGGAACCATGCAGGATTATATCGATGAATTTAATGACGAGGTTAAAAAAAGCAGGCTGGCGGGTCTTCATGTGGGACTCCTGAAAACGGGAGCGGGCAGCCTGACTCTCTCCGGGACAAATACTTATCAAGGAGCCAGCATCGCCGAGGGGGGAACGCTCCTCATCAACGGCTCGGTGGCGGGCGACGCTTACAGCGTCAAGAACGGCGTCATCGGGGGCCGAGGCGTCATCAACGGGTCACTTTACAATCATAATAAGGCCGTAGCGGGCGACGCGAACGCGAACGGCAATCTGTGGGTGGCGAATAAGCTATACTCCGACGGTCAGCTGATCAGCGTCGTCAACGACGCCGCCGGCACCGTTACCAATACGCAGTTCAAGGTGACGAATACAGCGAACGTGGAAGGCTCCACCATTGAAGTGAAGTACATATTGCCCGGCGAGAAATTCACGGTACTGACTGCGAACAATGTCACGGGCGTTCCGAAGAACAACGTCAGCAGCCCCGCCACCGGCATGCTCAACGAAAAGGCGACAGTGGAAGGCAATACCGTCACGGTTTCGGCGACGGCAGCGAACAATCTCGATACATCGGACGAGATTCTCAACGAAACATACGACGCGATGGTCAATATGTACAGGACGCTCGACAGCGCGAACGACCCGCGCGAAGGGGAAATGCGTCCGTTGTTCGACCTCGAGACGCCGGAAGCGAAAGAGGCGCTGGCCTCCATCTCGTCGAACGCGTCGGCGCAAAATATGAGTCTCGCACAGACCAGCGCGATGACCGGGCACATCGTTTCCTCGCGTCTCGCCGAAGCTTTCGTGACGAAGCCCATGGAGGTGAAGCTCCCTGTCGAGAAGCTCGACGAAGGGGAGGGAAAAGCGGTCACGGTGCCGATGAAACTGCCGCAGCCCGTGGACAACGATTTTTGGTTCAAGACGGCGAAGAACTGGGGCGACCTCAAAGGCGGCGCGTACTATCACGGCACGTCCTTCGCGGTGGGATGGGACCGCGCCTATAGCAAGGCGTGGCGCGCGGGCGCGTTCGTCAGCTATGGAACGGTGGGCTTCGCCGACACGGGGGCGCGGAACGAGATGAAGGACACGCGGCTGGGATTCTACGGCGGCTACAGTCTCGGCCCCCACGCGGGCTTCGTTTATCTTGACTACGGCTGGCTGAAAAATGACATCTCGCGTAGTCTCGCGCACCTCAATCTGTTCCCGAAAGCGAACTACGACAGCCGCATCTTAGAGCTGGGCGGCGAGTACAAGTACGACCTCCACGCGGGGAAGGATACGCCGTGGCATCTCAGTCCCTATGCCAATGTGCAGCTTTCCGAGCTCTGGCAGGACGGCTACACCGAGAGCGGCGCGGGCATCTTTGGCCAGCGGGTTTCAAGCGCGAAGAACACCTACTTCGCGGGAGGCGTCGGCTTCGAGTGCAGGCGTTACCTTGCGAACGGCAGCTACGCGCTGCGCCTCGGGGTGAAGCACGCGTTCACGGGCACGGACCCGAAGCTGACCTTCGGCTATGTCGGCGACGAGGCGTCGAGTTACGAAATGCGGAACGAGCAGGACAAAACGCATTTCGTCGTGAGTCTCGGCGGCGAGGCGGAGTTCGCGCCCGGCTGGTGGCTGGCAGGCGACGCGACGCTGCAAAAAGGCGCCCACGACAAGGACATGATGTGCGCGCTGACGCTGCGGCGGATGTGGTGATCTGCGGGAAGCCCCCGGATATCGAAATTTGATTTTATCTCCATAATCCTGTCACGTTTTTCCGGCTCGCGCATATATATAGATGAAAGGAAAAACAACGGCAACATGAAAAAAGGGGGTAACGAAAATGGCAAACGAATTGATGGACAAGCGCATGACGGAGGACGAGCTGGACAACGTCGTGGGCGGAGCGAAAGTGATGATTATCACCCATACAAGGCTGGGCCTGATTGACGGTTACTTCGGCGACTATCAGGGAAGCCAGGAAGCGCTGGATAAGCTGCTGAAAGAGGGCAACGTGGCCGGCATCAGGAAGCTGCACAAATGGGGAAAAGTGCGTATGATCAAGAAGCCGTATCTCGAAAGAGTCAAGGCAAATTTCCGCAAGAGGGGCTACAAGGTCATCGAGGTGACCGAGCCGCCGATTCCCGGTTGAACCGTGTTGTTCCCTGACGTACGGATTCTCTCGGAAAAAGCAAAGGAGGAGAAGAAAATGGCAAACGAGGAATTGATGGATAAGATCATGGACGACAGCCAGCTGGACAAGGTGGCGGGCGGCACCCAAGCTGAAATCCATGAACTGATGTATTTTTACGAGGACCAAGGGCACGACTGCCGGGATGGAGCCAAGAATTGGATAGATGTGGCCAACAAGATTCGTGGCCTGTTGGCCAAAGACCTGGGGGTCGAATGGGATGAAAAGTATCCTGTCTCAATGATCGACAAGACGCGTTCCTCACTGCATGTCTATAAACCCAACTGGTACACCATCAAGGGGAAGAGATATAACCACGAGGAAATCATGCAAATGCTCCGCGAGAAATACAAGGGATGATAAGACGTAGAAGCAATATCTTTCGGGATTGATCGCGAAGAACAGGAAGCAGGGCTGTCAGATCATTGTGTCTTACGCGAAAAAATGAAGGGAGGAGAAGACGATGACGAACGAATTGATGGATAAGGTGATGACCGACATGGAATTGGATAACGTGTCGGGCGGCGCCGGATACGCGTACTTCGTGAAGCGCAAGGACGGGAAATACAACGTCGTCAGCGCCAACGACAGACTGACGCCCGAACAGGTCAAAGGGATTATCGCGGGGAAATCTCTCATGAGCCTTGGGATCGAAAGAGGCGTCCATACCCACTTCTTTGGGGGAGTCCGGGCGGACAAGCTGGGCGAGATCAAGGTCAATCTGGACAGGGTATATAAAGGCTGCAGGTTCCAGCACCTTTAGCAGGCAAAAAATCATGTCAGGATTTTTCGGCTTGCGCATATATACAGATGAACGAGCTAAAAGGCAAACAATAAAAGGGGGGAAACATCATGGCAAAGGCAAATGTAGGAAAGTTTTATGAGAAGTTGGCCCAGGACGCAGCGTTGGCTGAAAAGCTCAATGAAATGGACAAGGATTTTGCCGAGAAGAACGGGACTTCTGCAGATGATGCTGCTATGCGTGAAAAGGCAGCCGAGGCTATTATCCTTCCATTGGCACAGGAGGTTGGATTGCCTTTTACTCTGGATGAGTTGAAGGAATACGAGCAGGAACAACTGAAGAAATTGAACCTTTCTGAAGATGAGTTGGAACAGGTGGCAGGAGGAGTGCCTAAAAACACGAATAGTCGCAATGGTGTTAATGCCTGTGCCTATATTGGCGTAGGTTTTGGCAGGACAAAAAAGGATGGAAAAACTGCTTTTTGCTTACTGTTAGGAGGCTCCAATGGTCCAGTTGCCGGATAAAAAAGGCAAACAATAAAAGGAGGACAGCATCATGGCAAAGGCAAATGTAGGAAAGTTTTATGAGAAGCTGGCGCAAGACGCAGCTTTGGCTGAAAAGCTCAATGCTCTGGATAAGGATTTTGCTGAGAAGAATGAGGGCTCTGCAGATGATATTGCTTTTCGTGAAAAGGCAGTAGCAGCTATCGTTATTCCACTGGCAAAGGAAGTTGGTCTGCCATTTACCCTTGAGGAATTAAAGGAATATGAGCAGGAACAGCTAAAGGAAATGAATCTTTCCGATGACGAGCTGGATCAGGTGGCAGGGGGGAGAAAAAAGAAAATTATGAAAGGGGAAAGGAGCGATGGCGGCGCGTACTGTGCTTTTCTTGGTGTAGGATTTGGTAAGACCGAGAGAAAAGGGAACACGGCCTATTGCTTCATTCTGGGTGGTTCCGACGGCCCAATTGGAGGCAGAAGCGAATAACGAGCTTTAGGCTATGAGAGCAGTTCATTGCAATTAGAACAGCATTGTGATAATCAACGACCCGGCTGCTGGATAAAAATTAAATTTTCATGCCAGGGAGGTGCTTCCGTGTACTACAGACTGAAAGACGAGTTTCGGCTGCGCGGCTGGGAGCTTTTGCCGACGGGAATCGTGCGGCGCCTTTCGGGGGACGTGGACTTCCTGCCGCCTGCCGTTTATCGCGCACTGCAAAAGGCTTGCGGCTCCCTGCCTGTGGGGAGCGTACTCTTTTCCGCGGAGGAACGGAAGATGCTCGCCGAGCTTTGCGATGCGGGAATCCTGGAGAAAAGCGAAGTGCCGGCCCCCCTTTCGGACGTACAGAAGTACCGCGCTTATCCGAACCGTTTCCTTTACTCCGTCCATTGGGCAATCACCGGCAGCTGCAACTGCCGCTGCCGCCATTGCTACATGTCGGCGCCGACGCGCACGGAAGCGCTAGTGCGGGCGCAGGCGCAGGAAGCACCAACTTTGTGCCAGCCGACGCGCATGGAAGCGCATATGAATGGCGAGCCGTCCCTTGAGGATTGTCTTGACGTCGTCCGGCAGATGGAGGCGGCGGGCGTCCGCACCGTTTCCCTGACGGGCGGCGAGGCGCTCCTGCGGCGGGATTTCTTCGCCATCGTAGATGCGCTGATCGACGCCGACATCCTGATTGTCACCGTTATGTCCAACGGGCTTTTGGTAAACGAGAAGACACTGGACGAGTTTGAACGGCGGGGGCTCAGGCCGGAGTTCAATATGAGCTTCGACGGCGTGGGCTGCCATGACTGGCTGCGGGGTGTCCCCGGCGCGGAACAGGCGGTGCTCCGCGCCTTTGCCCTTTGCAAGGAACGGGGCTTCCCGACGGGGGCGGAATACTGCCTGTATAAAGGCAATCTCGGCGCGCTGCGGGAGAGCGTGAAGCTGCTGGGCGAACTGGGCTGCCAGACGCTGAAGGTGAACCGGCTGAACGTGGAAGGTGAGGCGCTGGGCATCGCCGACTATGCAATCACCCGCGACGAGGAATTCCAAACGTATCTTGACTATATTCCGCAGTTTTATGAGGACGGCGCGCCGCTCTCGCTGATGCTGTCGGGCTTTTTCTGCAGCGACGGAACGGACGGCTTCGAGATTCCCTTCGTGAAAAACGAGGAGGGCGAGGAATGCGGCGATTACTGTCTGTGCGGTCACGCGCGGAACTATATGTATATCACCGCTGAGGGCGCGATGGTCCCCTGTATCCCGATGGGCAGCGCGGAGGGCGGACGGCGTCATTTCCCGAACATAAGGGAAACGAAATTCGCCGACGCGCTCCGTGATTCGTATTATATGAACTTTATCGACACGAGGCTCCGGGACTATTTCGCCCATAATCCGGGCTGTGCAGTCTGCGAATACAGGAACCGCTGCGCGGGCGGCTGCCGGGGCCGTGTGGCGTCGGCATGCGGTCGGCGGGAAGGAGCGACAGCCGCCGCCGGCGAATCCGTGCGCGTCGCGGAGGTCGATCTCCTCGCCAGGGACGAGGACGCCTGCGCGTTTTTCCGGCAGGGGTGGTACGACAGGGTGACGAAAATGATGGAGCAAATATTGCCGGATATACGGTGACTTTTTTCATAAAACGCTACAGAAAAAGCGCTTCCCGTGAACGGGAAGCGCTTTTTTGAAAAAATGGGGTTCAAGTATACGAATTTACACCGCGTCGATGGAAGCGATAGCGTTCGGACGGATCGTGATGCGGTAAATGCGGAAAAGGTCGAGCGTGTACCAGTATTCGTAAGAGCCGTCCTCATAAACGACCTTGATGTCCCAATACTGGACGTTGTCTTTCGGGTCGAAGGCGAGGAAAATATCCTGACCCGGATACAGTACCTGGTTCTTTCCCAGCTCGTCCTGATAAATCCATTCGTTGCTGCTGGTGGGGCTGAGGTAAATCTCAGTAATGATGCGGCCCGTGCCGTTTTCCAGCACGAAATCCTGCGAGCCGCGCCTGCCGGCAAACGCGATGGAAGCGATGGCGAGCGTCAAAACGAAAGCCGCGATAAAAAGTCCGGCAAAACGGAATTTTTTCATAGTGAATTCCTCCTGTAAGTTGGTATCCCCATTTTTTCCTCTGCATTATATTATAGGCTTTTCCGCGGTTTCCGTCAAGAAAACCGCGCCCGAGAGCAGGCTCTGTTATAACGGTTAGCGGGAATAGGCATGCTTGTGATATAATGAGATAAATCGCGGGAGTCATGACGGGAGGATTTCATTTGAACGGCAGGATGGGCATCGAGCGGCGCATTTTTTTCCTGATGCTTTTGACGGGGCTTGCGTGCTTTGCCGCTTTTGAGGCGGTTTCTTTCCTGGGAATGTACGATGTGCAGGAGCATGCCATCGAAAGCGGCCGGGAAATGGGGACGTCCGCCTCCGCGTTCGCGGAGGAGATTACTGACGAGCAGGCCAAAAAGCGGTTCGCCCTCATGGCGGAAGAAAAGGCTCGCGGCGTCAATAACGAGATAGGGCGGCTTCGGGAAGATGCGAATCTTCTTGCTAAGACGATGACGCAGATCTTGACCCGTCGGGAGCTTTATCTGCCGCGTGAGCTGCCGTTGGGCGGAGAAGTTCCCATAAGATCCAAGGAACCTTATCTTTTTTTTATCCCGGCGCTTCGTGAAAGCGGCGGGATTGCGGACGTCCTGCCGGAAGCGCAGATCGCGGCCAACGCGGCGGATAATCTGGCGCTTTGGACACAGAGCTATGACGATGGCTACGAGATGACTTGCTTCTACGCCTCGGAGCGCGGATATGTCATCAGCGCGGACGTCATGGCGGAAGGGAAGGAGTTCGTAGAGTTTTTTGATACCTGGTACTCGCCGTCCTTCGATCCGAGAGAACGCCCTTGGTATCAGGAAATCAAGGCGACCGGGAGGTCCGTCTTCACAGACGTTTATGTCGGGGTGGAGGGGTATCCCTGCATTTCCTGCGTCGCGCCTTATTACGACGAAAACGGTTTCGCGGGTATGGCCGGCATCTCCAACAATATCGCCACCCTGTATCGGCAGATTTCGATCAATACGATTGGGGACAGGGGCGTCAATTTTATCCTGAACGAAAAAGGCGAGGTTATTCTTTCCTCGGAAAAGGAAGGACTGCTGGCCGCTTCCGCGACGCCGAAGGATTTTCAAAAGTATGGGGAGACGTCCCTTGCGTTGGAAGCGGCGTGCATGACCCGGGGACTGTCCGACGTGGCGCGGATCACGCTGGGGGGCAGGGATTATTATCTTGCCTACGCGCCGATTCCCGACGTCGGCTGGAGCTTCGGAACGCTGATCGAGAGGGATGTGGTCGTGCAGCCGGCACGGGATGCGAAGTCGTATCTGCTTTCTCGGGCGGAGGATTTTTCCGCGTCCCTTCAATCCTTTTTCTGGGATAATTTCCTGCGGACGGCGGCGCTGCTCATGGCGCTCTTGGCGGCGCTCTTCTTCGTGAGCCGCAAAATCTCGGACCGCTTCGTGCGTCCGATTCTTGCGCTGACGGCGGGCGTGCGCGAAATATCGGGGGGCAATCTCGACAAGAAGCTCGACGTCAAGACGGGCGACGAGATCGAGACGCTCGCCGACAGTTTCAACCAGATGACAGACGAGCTGAAATCGTATATCGAAAACCTTGCAAAAACGACGGCGGAGAACGAGCGCATCGAAACGGAGCTTTCAGTAGCGGCGCGCATACAGGCGGGCATCCTGCCGAAAAAGCTCCCGGCGCGGAGCGAGTTCGACCTTTTCGCGTCCATGGAACCTGCGAAAGAGGTCGGCGGCGATTTTTACGATTATTATTTCCTCGACGAGAATCATTTGATGGTCACGGTGGCGGACGTCTCGGACAAGGGCATGCCCGCCGCGCTTTTCATGGTGGTCGCGAAGACGCTTCTCAAGGACTGCGCGCTGACCTTCGGCTCGGGAGAGAAATTGCCGGTCGGCGCAAAGGCGGCGCATCCTGCGCCTGCGCCGACACTAAGCCATCCATGGCTGTCGGAGACCGTGGCGCAGACCAACGACCGTCTTGCGGAGGCCAACGACGAGGGCATGTTCGTGACGGTGTTCACGGGCGTGCTGGACGTTGGGACGGGCGAATTCGTCTATGTGAACGCGGGGCACAATCCGCCGCTGGTCCGCAGGAACGGAACGGTTGACTTTTTGCCGACGGCGCAAAGTCCGATGCTCGGCGTTATGGAAGGGCTGCATTTCCCTGTGGAGCGGCTGACGCTTTCCCCCGGCGATATGCTGTTCCTTTACACCGACGGCGTGACCGAGGCCATGAACGAGAAGCGGGAGATTTTCACCGGGGAACGGCTGCATGCAGCGCTGTCGGCGCAGCCGACGGGAAAAACGGCGGAGGAAATCTTAGCGGCGGTGCGCGGTGCGGTGGACGCCCATGCAAACGGCGCTGAGCCCTCTGACGACGTAACGATGCTGGGGCTGGTATATAAGGGAATCTGATATATTTTGGAGGAACCGGGAATGGCTGAAGAAACGATTGCATTTCAGACGAGCGAGAAGAATGGATGGACCCTTTGGGCTGTCAAAGGGCGGTTGGATCGATTGACGGCGCAGGAGGCGGGGGAGAAGGCGGACAACATTTTTTCGGCAGCGCAAAAACTTGCCGTCGACATGAGCGGGCTGGAGTATCTTTCCAGCGCGGGTATCCGTGTGCTGCTGAAACTGACGAAGCAGGCGAAGGCCGACGGCAAGGAGTTTGCGTTTGTGGCTCCGGAGGGGATGGTGAAGGTCGTGCTGGCCGAGTCGCGCATGGATATGTTCGTCACGATTTATGCGTCGGCGGACGAATTGCCGCTGTAATAAAGGCGAAACGACAGGGAATGGATGAGGAAAGGGAATCGGATCATGGCACTTGATGTGAAAAAGATATGTTTGGCGGCTGCATCGGCTGCTGCTGCTGCTTTTTTGATTTACCCGGCATCCTATTCGACAGCCGGTTCCGGCGCGGATGCATCGGGAAAGGAATCCGGGGCCGAGACGCTTTCCGCGGCGCGGCGGGAAAAGGATGTGCAGGGAGCTGTAAATTTTGAACACGCGCTGGATTCGTATCAACCGAAGAAAGACCATTACAATTTTTACTTCACCTATAAGATCGTTCATCCGTGGTGGGATGCGGTGGCTTTGGGCATGGAGGACGCCCAGCGGCAGTATCTGAAACAGGGAATAACCGTCACTTACGAATATATGGCGCCAAATGCAGCCTCAGCTGCGGACCAGACGGAGAGGCTGCTTGGGGCGCAGCAGGGCGGCTATGACGTCATCGGCGTGGACGTCGCGGATGAAGCAATCATCTCTCCGATTATTGACGAGATGGTGGATTCCGGATGTAAGGTGATGACTTTTTCGAGTTCTGACGCCGCCGTAGGCTGTAAACGAATCGCCTATGTCGGGAATACGCACAACTATAAAGACGGCGCGGATTTGACGGAGGCGCTCTGCGAGAAGCTGAATTATGAGGGAGAGGTGGCTATCCTCGTAGGGAGCAAAGGCGCGCCTTGTCATGAAGATCGCGCGAAAGGGGCAAAGGATACGATCGCCAAATACGGCAATATGAAAATCGCGGCGATAGAATATGATATGGACTCCGTTGACCTGGCGTACGAGCTTGCGCTGAAGATTTTGCGGGAGCATCCGAACCTTGCCGGCCTTGTCTGCTGCAATATGAGCAATCCCGTCGGCGTAGCCAGAGCCGTCGTTGAAACGGGAAGCGACGTCGTCATCGTAGGTATGGACCACGATCAGGAAGCGCTGCACTATTTGGACGACGGCGTGATTTATTGCCTTGGCGTGCAGGATTGCTATTCTATCGGATTTGAAACATTGCAGACTGCGGTAAAAATCGCCGACGGCAACCTGCCCGGCGAGATGTTCCCGGAGAAAAGGGATGAGCCGACCACCATCATCCGTCAACAGGACGCCGCGTTGATGCTCTCTTTGCTTTACGGTGACGTATTATGATGAAGGATAAGGATATTTCGGACAAAAATTTTATCCTGACGGCGGTCATAGGAAGCCTGCTTGTCATGGCTCTCGTAATCGGCACCACGCTGTGGGCGTCGAACGAGACAGCCTCGGAAACGGACGAAGCAGTGACCGCGGTGAGTCATTTTTACCTCAAAGCGATGGCTGATCGCCGCGCGAGGATCATCACGAACCTCATCAATAATAATTTCGAGCATATGGAAAAGTTATTGCCCATTATTGCCGAGGAAAACATAGACTCACAAGAGACGCTGCGGGCTGTGATCGGAAAGATCAAGACGCTGCTCTCCCTCAAGCGGTTTGCGCTTGTAGACGAGGACAACGTCGTCTATACCCAATATACTACATATACCGGCGGCAGCCGGCACGCGTTCCTGACTGCGGACAAATTGAACAAACGGGAGATCAGCACGGTCTACCTCTATGGTTCCTCCAAACAGCTCTGCCTTGTTATCCCCACGGATGGTCTCGTCCTTTTGGGAAAGCCTTTCAAGGCGTGCTTTGTCCAGATTGACATTGAGGACATAGCCAGCCTGCTGGCGTTCGACGACCCGGGCAGGACTTGTTTCGGCCTCTATGACAGGAGCGGCGTGAATCTTTCCAATACGAGCTTAGGCTCGATCGTTTCCGGACAGAATATTCTCGAAGCTACAAAAGATATTCTGCCCAAGCCGGAATGGGAAAAAATGTGCAGGGATTTTGACGATGAAGCATACGGCGGCTTGACATTTGCTTTCAACGGGGCGGAGGAAACTCTCTTTTATGTCCCCATTCCGGATGCCGGATGGATGATGGTCATCCTGATCCGCGAGAGCATCATCAACGATCAGATCCGAGGCATCAGTGAAAAACATCTTGAAATCAGCAATCTCCAAATTGGGGTGACGCTGGGTTCCATGCTGCTGTTCGCGGCAGTTCTCCTTTGGCGGCTTTGGAAAATTTCCAGAATGAAGCTGGAAGCGGAAATGGAAAACAGCAGAGCTTTCGAGTCTCTGGCCAATACGGATGCCCTGACGGGCGTCAGAAACAAGCACGCCTATTCCGAGGATGAGGCGGCTCTCAACCGAAAGATCATGGGAAGGGAGATTGAGAAGCTGGCCGTCGTGGCATGCGACATCAACGGCCTCAAGGTGGTCAATGATACGAAGGGGCATGCCGCCGGGGACAAGCTGATCAAAGATGCCAGCGCCCTGCTTCGCGAATACTTCGTTCACGGCACCGTATACAGGACTGGCGGGGACGAGTTTGTCGTCCTTCTTCAGGAGAAGGGCTATGACACACGGGAAGAGACCATACGCTCGCTGAATGAAATCGTAGAGGCCAATATCGCGACGGACGGCGTCGTTATCTCGATGGGATATTCCACATTAGAGCCGAACGACGAGCGGCTGCACGATGTCTTTGAACGGGCGGACCGGATGATGTACGAGCGAAAGCAGGAACTGAAGCAGATGGGGGCGAAAACGAGGGAGGAATGACGCGCCGATGTCGCTGTGGGCACAGCTGTGGATTGCGGCACATCCGGAAAAGGGCAAGGCAGTGGCATAACCAGCGATGTGAAACGAGGGAATCGTAATGAAGCATATATTCCGGGCGACCGGGGAGAATTACGGCGAGGCCGTGAAGTGGCTGGACGGGGAACTGGCAAAAACAAAGGCGACGGAGGAGGAGCGGCTTACGGCGCAGCTCCTCTTTGAGGAGTGCTTCACGCGGATGGAAGGCGCCTGCGCGTCCTCGGAGGAATTTACCGCCGAGCTTTGCGTCCGGCAGCGCTGGGGCGGGGTCAGTTTTCGGCTTTCCTCGAAAGGGGAGGCGTTCAATCCGCTGGAGACGGTGAAAAGACTGCGGGACGATGAGTCGGAAGAAGACGTCGGTCTTGTCCTCCTGCTCGCGTACAAGGACAGAGTCAGCTACGCAAGGAAAGACGGGAACAACGTCATTTTCGTCAAGGTGCGCGCCCCCGGAGGCAAACAGACGGGCATGGTGTTCGCGTCCCTTGCGCTGGGCGTCCTTTGCGGACTGTCGATGAAGGCGTGCCTGAACGAAGCGGCAGTTCGCTGGATAGACGCTATGATTTTCGGCTCGATGCAGGAGATGTTCATGAACGCTCTCCTGATGATGGTGGCGCCGATGGTCTTTTTCGCGGTGCTGTCCGGCATCACCGGCATCTCGGACGCCGAGGATGTGGGACGGATCGGCGGGAAGCTCGTGGGGGTATCCCTGGTGAAGCTGCTTGCTACTACCGTCATCGGCATCGCGGCGGGCGTGGTTTTCTTCCCTCATGCGTCGCCGGAGCTTCTCGCCAGCGTTCCGGCAGGCGGAACGGCGGCGGAGTTTTCGCTGCGGGACACGATTGTCGGCGTTATTCCCAAAAGCCTGCTGACGCCGTTTGTGGGCGGCAACATCCTGCAGGTGCTGTTTTTGGCCTGCTTCTTCGGCGTCATGATTAACCGGGCCGGAGACCGGGCCCTGCCGGCAAAGGAAGCCATCGAGTTCTTGAACCGCCTGTGCATGGACATGATCAACGTCGTCGTGCGGTTCATTCCGCTGCTGGTGTTTGCTTCCATGGCGCATCTGATGATTTCCACCGGGCTGGACGCGTTGTTCCCGTTGGGGAAGGTCCTGCTGGGCGCCGTTGCCGGGCTGGCGCTCGTGTTCCTCGTCTGCGCGGCGTTCGCCGCGGCTTTCGGCGGGGCGTCCATTCTTCCGTTCCTGCGGCAGCTTGCAGGCTTCGCGCCCGTTCCCTTTGCGTTGAACAGCTCCAACGCCTGCCTGCCGCAAACCATAGCCTTTTGTGCGGAAAAGCTCGGCGTCAACCGGAAACTTGCCATGTTCACGCTGCCCGTAGGCATCCAGTTCAATATGAACAGTACGGGCTTCTACATCGCCATCGTTGCGGTGCTGATGGCCCGGACCTGCGGCATCGCGCTGGACGCAGATACCCTGTTGTCGATGTTCGTCTCGCTGCTCATCGTTTCCTTCACGCTGCCGGGCTGTCCCGGGGCGGTGCTCATCGGCCTTTCCTCGGTGTTCGCGGCCGTCGGCATACCCATGGGCGCGGTAACGGTGTTTCTGTGCATCGACCCGGTTGTGAGCATGATCAGCACCACCGGCAACGTGATGAGTAATATCACGAGCACGCTCATTGCGGGGAAGCCGCAGCAGGAGTCTCGCCCGTAGAAAACGGGGCAGGTTCCGCCGGGTAACGGCGGAGCAATGATCGGCTGATACAGAAGGACGCAAATCTATGTTTAGGAGGAACCGAAATGGCAGAAAACATGATTGCATTCCAGACGGAGGAGAAGAACGGCTGGACGCTTTGGGCGGTCAGGGGACGGCTGGATCGGATGACGGCGCAGGAGGCGGGAGAAAAAGCGGAGGCGGTTTTCGCGGCGACGAAGAAGATGGCTGTCGACATGAGCGGGCTCGAATATCTTTCCAGCGCGGGCATCCGTGTGCTGCTCCGACTGACGAAGCTGGCGAAGGCCGAAGGCAAGGAGTTCGCGCTGGTGGCTCCGACGGGCATGGTGAAGATCGTGCTGGCCGAGTCGCGTATGGATATGTTCGTCACGATTTATGAGTCGGCGGACGAATTGCCGTGACGGCATAGAAGGACGGGTCATAGGAGAAGAACATGGCTGACGCCGGCTGCGAGGAACGCAGCGCCGACGGCAACCGCGAAGAGCGGGCGGTGAAGGAACTGCCGGAGGTGACGGTAACGTGTCTGGAAAATTGATTTACACCAACGATAAATGTATAGCCTGCAACAAGTGCGTGCGTATCTGCAATTCACCCGGCGCCAGCGTGTCGAAAATGTCCGGCGGCCGTTCGGTCATACATATCAATTTTGACAGGTGCATGGTCTGCGGTGCCTGCATCGACGTTTGCGAACGAGGCGCAAGGGGCTTCAATGACGATACGGAGACGTTTTTCGCCGATCTTGCAAAAGGGGAGTCGATCTCTCTCTTGATCGCGCCGTCCTTCGAGGCGCGGTATCCCCGTTCGTTCTCGAAAATCCTGGGCGGGCTGAAGGCCAGGGGAGCAAAGCGCATCATCCCGGTTTCCTTCGGCGCCGACATCTGCACCTGGGCCTATCTGAAGCTGATGCACGAGCGGGGATACGGGGGCCGCATCTCCACCACCTGTCCCGTGGTCGTGTCCTATGTGGAACACTGCGTGCCGGAGCTGATTGACGTCCTGATGCCCGTCCTCAGCCCGATGATGTGCGCGGCGAAATATTGCCGGGAGGTTCTCGGCGTCACCGACAAGTTCGCTTTCACCGGCCCCTGCATCGGAAAGCGGCTGGAGATGGACCGGTACCCAGAGCTTGTGCAGTACAACCTGACGTTCCCGAAGCTGATCGAATACGTGCAGAAAAACGATATTTCCGGGCCGGACGTGAAGGACGAGATCGAGTACGGGCTGGGCTCGTATTATCCCGCGCCGGGCGGCCTGGCGGACAACATCCGGTGGTTCATCGGCGACGATACGCCGGTGCGCGTCATCTCCGGCAAGAAATATCTGTTCCGATGGTTCCGGGAAAACCGGGAGAAGCTCCGCACCTTCAATCATGATTTCGCGCTGATCGACGCTTTGAACTGCCATGAGGGCTGCATCGAGGGGACGGCGCGCACCCCTGACGATTTTGAAAAGCATGAGAACGGCCTGATGGAGATCAACCGGATTCGCACGGCCAGCAAGAGCCAGGACATGACTTCCCCATGGAACGCCGCTCTCTTCCCGTCGGGCCGGTTCCGCAATCTGGAAAAGCAGTTCGCGCATCTGAAGCTGGAATCGTATCTCTGCGATTTCGTGGACCAGAGCCGCGACTGTGAGATTCGCCTGCCCAGCGAGGAAGAAGCCGACGAGATTTTCCGCTCCATGCACAAGGACACGCCGGAAAGCCGGGAGACCAACTGCTCGGCCTGCGGCTACAACACTTGCCGCGAAATGATGATCTCCATCTACAACGGGTTCAATTCCAAACGGAACTGCGTTTACTGGGAGAAGAACGAGCTCGTCCTGTTGGAGCGGCAGTCGTTCATGGACCGGCTCACCTCGGTGCAGAACCGCAACGCGTTCGAGCAGGTGCGTTCGGGTTCCCTGGTGAAAGGAAAGCCGCTGGGCATTATTGCCGGAGACGTGAACGGTCTGAAATATGTCAATGATAATTTCGGCCACGCCGCGGGGGACAAGCTGATCACCGACGCGGCAAACGCGCTGGCGGAAGTATTTGGCAGGGAAAGAACCTACCGGATCGGCGGGGACGAATTTTTCGTCGTTCTGGAGGATTGCTACGAGGATGAGATGATAAAGGGCGTCGAAAGGGTCCGCGCCCTTTTGGAGCGCGACGGCGCAAGCATGTCGCTGGGCATGGGATTCGCCGAGCGGTTCGACGGGGACTTCAAGCAGCTGCAGGCCCGCGCCGACGCGGAAATGTATAAAGACAAGCATCGGTATTACGAGAGAACGGGACGGACAAGACGAACCTCCTGAAGGAAAATCGAATCCGAAATGTTTCAGGACTGCCGCAGGAAGAGGATTTCTTCCCGCGGCAGTTTTTTTGCATGACGAATTATAAAAAAAGGAAACAACGATTTTGATGGATATACCAAAAGTTCGGTTTGTTTCGAATTCGTTGCGGCATAGGCGTTTTCTCATGAGTTCATGATTTCTTTCAACTGAAAATTTTTGCAGCGTTTGTATAAAATTTTCATCATACTGAAAATTTTATTTGCACTTGTGCAAAATTTTCAGTAGAATATTTTTGGAGGGATGTGTTGTGTTGCAGAGAAAACGCTATATAGAGCGGGTTCGTCCTCTTTATGATAACGACAGCATAAAGCTCATCACGGGCATAAGACAGACGGGAAAATCCGTCCTCATGAGGCAAATACGAGACGAATTGGAAGCGCAGGGGAAAAAGATCATTTATATAGACTTTGCCGACCCTGCGATTGCCGAAGAATGCCGGGACGTAAAAAGTATTTCCAGCTATATTGCGGTTCATTGGAGACGCCGCAAAGCCCGGCAAACATGTTATGTCTTTTTTGACGACGTACAGAAGCTCGCGAATTGGAGCGTCGTTTGCCGGGCTTTGACGCTGTCGAGGGTTTCGCTTTTCGTTGCGGGGAGCGGAGCGCCGCTCTTGACGCCGGAGACGACGCGGAATCTTGCCGGGAACTGCGCCGCGCTGCGCGTTCGTCCTTTTGTTTACAAAGAACTTCGCGATTACGCCGCCGAGATGGGCCGGGAAGCGTCCGTCGAGGACTATGTGCAGTACGGCGGCTTTCCGAAGCGGCTGGAATGTGCGGACAAAGCGGAAATGCTTCGTTATTTGAGCAATCTTGATGCGGAAGCGTTTCGGGATGCCATTGTCGGCTGCAAGATTCGGAGAGATACGGTTTTTCGGCGCGCGGCGGATTTCGTCCTGACTTCCAACGGGCAGCCGCTCAGCGCAAATGCCGTGCATTCCCGGCTGAAAAAGATGGGGGTATCCTGCTCCATCAATACGGTCATGAATTATTTGGACAATCTTGAAGCGGCGTGTCTCGTTCGCCGCCTGCCCACGTATTCGGCCCTTGCGCACCGTAATCTGAACACCTATGCGAAATTTTACGACGAGGATGTGGCCTTTCATATGCTGCGGAAGCCGAAGGGCAGCGCCGATTCTGCGGCCAATCTGGAAAATATCGTTTATAACGAGCTGATTTATATGGGCTATACGTTGTCTGCCTACGCCCATCGCGGAGGGGAAAGCATCGACTTCCTCGCGGAAAAGGACGGCCGCGAATATTTTGTGCAGGCGGCGGAAAGTATCGCGGAGAAAGGGGAAAGGGAAAAGAAGCTCCGCCTGCTGAACAAGCTTGACAATTCCCGGAAAAAAATTATCATAACAAATGACGAGGAAGATTATTCCACGAGCGTTGTCGAGCATATCCGGCTGAAGGATTTCTTGACGATGGAGGATTTGCGGGGATAAGAAACGCCCTCGCCGGTTGTCCACAAAAGACAGGCGGCGAGGGCTTTCTTTGTTATTGTCGCAAAAAGGGAAATGTATACATGGAAGTTTTCCGAAATTTTCCATATTTCCCATAGACGGAACGCGCAAAATCCGCTACAATAGATTATATGCAATCGTCGCCCTGTCCTATTGTGCTGGCACGATGAGAGCGCGGCGGGCAATTTTACGAGGGAGGCAAGTCTATGAATATTCATGAGTACCAGAGCAAGCAGATCCTCAAGGAATTCGGCGTCAAAGTCCCGAACGGGAGCGCGGCGTTCAGCCCTGAGGAAGCGGCGCGTTTCGCGAAGGACCTTTCGACCGACGTGGTCGTGGTCAAAGCGCAGATACACGCGGGCGGCCGCGGCAAGGCGGGCGGCGTGAAACTGGCGCACAATATCGACGAGGTGAAGTCGTATGCTTCGGCGCTTCTTGGCAGAATCCTCGTGACCCATCAGACGGGCCCCGAGGGCAAGGAAGTGCATCGCCTCCTGATTGAGGAAGCTTCCGACATCGAGAAGGAATATTACCTTTCCCTGACGGTGGACAGAAAGACGGCCCAGATCGTGATGATGGGCTCCGCCGAGGGCGGTATGGAAATCGAGGAGGTTGCGGCCAAGACCCCCGAGAAAATCTTCAAGGAATATATCGATCCGGGCGTCGGCCTGATGCCCTTCCAGACGAAGCGCATGGCTTACAACATGGGCTTCCAGCAGTCCGTGATCGCGAAGGCGTCGAAAACGATGGAGTGCCTCTATAACGCGTTCGTGGCGAAGGATTGCTCCCTTGCCGAGATCAACCCGCTCGTTGTGACGAAGCAGGGCGAGGTCGTCGCCCTCGACGCGAAGCTGAATTTCGACGACAGCGGCCTCTATCGCCATCCCGACATCGAAGCCCTCCGCGACATCGACGAGGAGGACCCGAAGGAGCGCGCCGCGGCGAAGGCGTCCCTTTCCTATGTCAATCTCGGCGGCGACGTGGCCTGCATGGTCAACGGCGCTGGCCTCGCCATGGCGACGGTGGACATCATCAAGTTCTACGGCGGCGAGCCGGCGAACTTCCTCGACGTGGGCGGCGACTCCACGGTGGATAAGATTGCCGAGGCGTTCCGCATCATGCAGTCCGACGATCAGGTTCACAGCGTATTCGTCAACATCTTCGGCGGCATCAACAAGTGCGACGTCATCGCGGCGGGCATCGTTGAGGCGGCGAAGGTTGTCGGCCTCCGCGTTCCGGTTATCGCGCGTCTCGACGGTACGAACGTCGAAGAGGGACGCCGCATCCTGCGGGAAGCGAACGTTCCCGGCGTCCACATGGCGAAGAACATGGTCGAGGGCGCAAAGCTGGCCGTCGAGCTCGCGAAGGAGAAAAAGCTCCAGGCGCGCATCAAAGGCTGATAGAGACGAATGTTTGCATATATACAACATTGCATCTTGTTAAATAGCCTTCCCCTTGAGGGGAAGGTGGCGCCCGAAGGGCGTCGGATGAGGTGTTGGAACGTTACCTCGAATGGAGGCACATCTCAAAACACCTCACCCACCGTCTTCGACGGTCCCCCCTCCCCTCAAGGGGAGGGCAAGAAATTTTACGCAATCTCTATATGAGGGAGGCAGACAATATGGGAATTTTTGTTGGAAAAGACAGCCGCGTCGTCGTGCAGGGCATCACCGGCAAGCAGGCGACGTTTCATACGAATATCATGAAGGAATACGGCACGAACGTTGTGGCCGGCGTCACGCCGGGCCGAGCGGGGGAAACCGTGCTGGACACGATCCCCGTGTTCAATACCGTTTCGGACGCCGCCCGTGAGACAGGCGCGAACGTCTCGGTCATTTACGTTCCGGCGCGGTTCGCGGCGGACTCCATCATGGAAGCGGCGGACGCGGGCATGGACCTCGTCTGCTGCATCACCGAGCACATTCCGGTGCTCGATATGGTGAAGGTGCGCCATTACCTGAAAAACCGCAAGACGAAGCTCATTGGGCCGAACTGCCCGGGCATCCTGACCGTGGACGAGTGCCGTCTCGGCCTCTTGCCGACCTACATTCACAAGAAAGGCCATGTGGGCGTCGTGTCCCGCTCCGGCACCCTGACCTATGAGGTCACCTACCAGCTGACGATGGCGGGCATCGGCCAGACCACCTGCATCGGCATCGGCGGCGACCCGGTGAAGGGCATCGACTTCATCGACGTGCTGGACGCCTTCAATCAGGACGACGAGACGTTGGCCGTCATGATGATCGGCGAGATCGGCGGCACCGCGGAGGAAGAGGCTGCCGCGTGGATCAAGGCGAACATGAAGAAGCCGGTCGTCGGCTTCATCAGCGGCCGTCAGGCGCCTCCGGGCAAACGCATGGGCCACGCCGGCGCCATCATCAGCGGCGGCAAGGGTACGGCTGCGGACAAGATCAAGGCGCTGAACGATGCGGGCATCGAGGTCGCGGACACCGTCGCCAGCATGGGCGAGACGGCGGTGCGCGTGCTGAAAGAGGCGGGCCTCTACGATACGTGCCACACCTGCTGAGCACATTGCTCTGGCCATTCCATCTTGCCATGGATGACCGGAATATGATGAACCAGACAAAAAGAAAAGACCGCGCGGCCGCGCGGTCTTTCTTTTTGTCTGTTATGTCGGTCGTTATTCGCGGCTTTCCTGGTGCTTTTTCTTCTGCGCCGAGAAAGTCTGGATGCCCTCGATGACGAGGATTACGGCAAGGATTGCCATGGCGGCGGCGAAGACGAGCTGGAACCAGTCGCCCCAGAAAGCGCCGCCGGAACCGATCAGCGCAACCTTCTTCATGATGGTCTGTGCGAGGCTCGTCAGCGTCGCCGCCAGCATGAAGATCATCGGGAAGAAGAACATCTTGTTGTTCTTTTCCACATGGCCGAGCCAGGCGCAGACGGCCATCAGCGCGATGCCCGCCAGAAGCTGGTTCGCCGCGCCGAACAGGCCCCAAATGGCGTTGAGCTTCAGCCCGCCGAGGACGCAGCCGATGGTGACCATCAGGAGCGTGCCGAACAGCGGATGCGCAAGGACCTTACGGACGCCCGTCGCGTCGCGCCAGCTCAATTCCCCGGTCTTCAGGAAGAGCTCGGAGAACATGAAGCGGCTGAGCCGCGTGCCGGTGTCGAGACTGGTCAGCGCGAAGACGGACACCGCCAGCACCAGGAGCGCATAGATGGTATTGTAGACCGGGGAGCCCTCCGCGCCGAACATCAGGGCGATGCCCGCGCCGAAGGCCGCCGACGGCGAACCGAAGCCGCCGCTGGTGAATTTCGTGAAGACCATGCCCACCGCGATCAGCGAAACGATGCCGAGGGCGGACTCGATCAGCATGGAGCCGTAGCCGATAGGCTTCGCGTCCTTCTCGTTGGCGAGCTGTTTCGACGAAGTGCCGGTGGAGATAAGGGAATGGAAGCCCGAGCATGCGCCGCAGGCGACGGTGATGAAGAGCGCCGGGAACAATGCGCCGATTTTCGTCGTCCATCCCGTGAACATCGGGATGGCGAAGTGCGTCGAGCCCGTGAACGCGGAGACGAAGATGCCGATGACGGCGATGCCCATCATCGCGTACAGCAGGAAGCTCGATAGATAGTCGCGGGGCTGGAGCAGAATCCAGACCGGGACGAGGGACGCGATGGTGATATAAACGCCGATGAAAATGATCCAGGCCGTGCGGCTCATCATGAAACCGTAGTGCAGACCGAAAACGGTGATCGCGACGATGCCGCAGATGCCGGCGATCGAGGCGGGCAGCGTGCCGATGCCCAGCTTGTTCGTCGTGTAGCCATAGACGATGGCGAGCACGATGAACAGCAGCGAGATCATGGCCGTCGCCTGATTGCCGTTCGGGTTCGCCGTTATGCCGAAGGCGTCGCCCGCGGTGAAGAAGGTTCCCGCGACGACGTTCACGAAGGACGCGATGACGAGGATCAGCACGAGCAGCGCGAACGCGATGAAGAGGCGTTTCGCCGTCTTGCCCATCGTGTCGTTGATAATCTCGCCGAGGGATTTTCCCTCATGGCGAATCGAGGCGACCAGCGAACCGAAGTCCTGCAGACCGCCGAAGAAGATGCCGCCGATCACGCACCAGAGGAACACGGGCAGCCAGCCGAATACGGACGCCAGGATCGGCCCGTTGATCGGACCTGCGCCGGCGATGGACGAGAAATGATGGCCCATCAGGACCACGGGCTTCGCCGCCACATAGTCCACGCCGTCCTCTTTTGTGATGGCCGGCGTCTGCCGCTTCGGATCGACGCCCCATTCCTTTTCCAGCCAGGAGCCATAGAGCTTATAGCCGAGGCCGAGCAGCGCGAGGGCTGCGAGAATGATGAATAATGCCGTCATATGAATGCTTCCTTCCTTTATGGTTCTTTTTGTATATTCGACGCCGCGTTCCAGATATCCTGGACGAGCGGCTTCAAATGTCCTCCCTGCCGATTGAAAAAGAAGGCGCCCGTGGCGCGCTCGACGACGACGAGCCGGTAATGGCTGAACCCGTGGAGCCCCAGCCGGTACGTCTTTCCGTGGCGGCAAGTCCTGACTCGCGCCTTGGCGTCGTCGTCCGCCCTTTCGGCGAGGACGATCAGCGTCACGTCGGAGCATTTGTGGCCCGGTCCGGGAGCCGCCGCCGCGAGCCCCTGCTCCCAGGCCAGCGCGCCCAGCCGCTCCAGCTCGGCCCGGGTCAGACGTTCCCGTTTCGCGAAGCGGACGAATTCGGCGATCCGCGTCTCGGAGAGAGTGATGCCCTTCAGGAGAAAATACTGCTCCTCGCAGGAGGAGAATACCGCTTCCGCATCGAAGGGCGAGTCTTTTTCGGGCGTTTCCTTTACGTTGTAATATGTCGCGTAAGCCTTCAGAAACGCGCGGAACAGTTCGTCAAGCGTCATGTTTTTTCCTTTTCGGCAAAATATCACTTTCCCGATTATAGCACAAATGTCTGCGCATGGCACACTTTTCTTTTTATTTCGATGAAATATGCGCGGGCAAAGAGAGCGGAAATTTTCTGCGAAAGGCTTTGAGATAGGCTTGTACGAAGTCCATTCTCATGGCCGACGACGGCGTTTGTTCGGGAGAAGACGGAGACGAAGACGGCGAAAGAGGAAAGGAAACTCGGAGGCGGAAGGGCGATATTTCTTGCGGTGTGCGCGGTTTAATGATATAATTCATAAGATATAGGAGAAGTTGAATATTTTTTGTAAGAATCCCTGCCGGTAAGTGTTTTTTCGGGGATGGGATCAGCGCTTTGGGGACGGCATGAAGCTGCGGGAGGAGATTTTGCGATGAAGATTTCAACGCGTGGCAGGTATGCTTTGCGCCTGATGATGGACATTGCCCTCGTGGGGGGCGACGCACCGGTTCGCATCAAGGATATCGCAGGGCGGCAGGCAATTTCGGAAAAGTATTTGGAGCAGATCGTTTCCGTGCTCAACAAGGCGGGACTGGTCCGGTCCAGCCGGGGCCCGCAGGGCGGCTATCGGCTGACGCGCGCGCCGGAGGAGTACACGGCGGGGGAGATTATTTCCTCCATCGAGGGGAGCCTCGTGCCGGTGGCGTGCCTGGAGACGGAGGAGAATGAATGCCCCCGGCATCTCGCCTGCGCGACGCTCCGGCTGTGGGAGAAGCTGGCCGCGGCGATACAGTCGGTGCTGGATGAGGTGACGCTGGCGGATTTGATCGGCTGGCAGAAAGAGCTTGAACCAAAGAAAAAGTAGGAGGCGCCTCGTGGAGTTTGAAAATAAGATGCGGCGTTGCGGATGATGGAACGGATGAAGGAACCCAAGAACATTTTTGACTGGATCGCGCCGGAACTTGCGCGTTTGGAAGATACGCTCTGTGAGACGTTGGCTTCGCCGGTTCCGTTGATTGCCGAGATGGGAACGCATTTGGTCCGTTCCGGCGGGAAGCGCCTTCGTCCCGCTCTTTATCTCTTGGCGGCAAAGTCTTGCGAGGGATTTGACGAGAAGCGGGCGATGCCGCTGGCGGCGGCCATCGAGCTGATACATATGGCGTCCCTGGTGCATGACGACGTGATTGACCATGCGTCCACGCGGCGCGGGGCGGCCACGGTCAATGCGAAGTGGGGCAATCAGATCGCGGTGCTGGCGGGGGACCATATATTTGCCCAGGCCTTTTTGCTGGTGTCGGGAAAAGGCTACACGGAGGCGGTGGGAGACCGTATGGTCTCTTTGGTGCAGGGCCTTTGCGCGGGGGAGATTCTTCAGGATTCCTCCCTTTACACTGCGGAGCATGATTTGGAGGAATACGAGCGGCGCATCGCCATGAAGACGGCGGATTTCCTCGCTACATGCTGCGAACTGGGCGGCATCGTCGGCGGCGCGCCAGCGGAGGTCTGCGCCGGGCTCAAGGCGTATGGCAAGGCGGTGGGCATGGCGTTCCAGATCACGGACGACCTCCTGGACGTCACGGGCGATGCGGAGCGCATCGGGAAACCCGCGGGCAACGACATCCGGCAGGGGGTCGTGACGCTGCCGTTCATTCGTGCGTTGGAGACGAGTCCGGACCGGGAGGAGCTTCGGAAGATCATCACGGATCGGGATATGTCGGACGAGATGGTCGCCCGCGCTATCGAGATTGTCCGGGCGTCGGACGGGATTGCCGCCGCGCATGCGCGGGCGGAAGAGTATATTGCGGAAGCGGTTCGCGTCCTGCCGGAGGCGGTGGGCGGGGAATCCCGCGAAGCGTTCCTGGAAGCGGCCGCGTATATCGGAAAACGGGATTTTTGAAGGCCGCCGCAGCATTTGCGGCGGATTATCGTGTTGTCTTGACTCTCTTTTTATGTAGGAGGGATTCTTTATGTTTGGAATCGGCGTTCCCGAGCTCATCTTGATCCTGGTTATCGGGCTCGTGGTCTTTGGCCCCGGCAAGCTGCCGGAGGTGGGGCGCGCGGTGGGAAAGAGCATCCGCGAGTTCAAGAAGGCGACGACGGCGGTGACGGAAGAATTGGACGCCGCACCGGAAAAGCCGCGCCGTGAGGCAAAGGCGGAGGCGAAAGCCGAGGAGCCGGCAAAAACGGAGGCCAAGTAGAGGGCGGCGCGCATGGCAGAGGAAGAGAAGGAACGACGAGAAACGGCGGACGCGAAGTCGCCGGAGGCGGCGGAGAAAGCCGCGGAGGAGGCGCGCGCGCGTCTCGCTGAGAATCCGTGGACGGAGAATCCGGACGCCGCCCGAGTCGTGGACGAGGAGAAGCCCGACGAGGCGCCCCCGGCGGAGACGCTGCCGGCGGCGGCAGAGCCTTTGGCGGAGAGAACCGCAGACGGCGAGGACGAGGAGCCCGGGGAAGACGACGAGGGCAATATGTCAATCCTGCGCCACCTGGAGGAGCTTCGGACGCGTATCATCCGCTCGTTGATTGCAATCGCCGTTGGCAGTGCGATTGCATATTTCTATATTGAAGATATTATGCGGTATCTGACGCTGCCCACGGGGAGACTCTATTATCTCCAGCCGGCGGAAGCGTTTTTCACCTATATCAAGATCGCGATTTTCGCAGGGTTTTTGCTGGCGCTTCCCGTGGTGTTCTATCAGGCGTGGAAGTTCATCCTGCCCGCGCTGACCGTGCGGGAGCGGACGGTCATAGGGATATTGGTGCCGTCCTCGGTGCTGCTGTTTTTCGCGGGGCTGGCGTTTTCGTTTTTCCTGGTGCTCCCGGCGGCATTGCAGTTCTTTGTCGGGTTCAGCACCGAGAATTTGCAGCCGATGTTTACCCTGCATCAGTATTTCGATTTCGTGCTGGCGTTCATCCTGCCATTCGGCGCGGTGTTCGAGCTGCCGCTTTTGGTGATCGTCTTCGCGAAATTAGGATTCATCAGCTCGAAATTTTTGCAGTCGAAACAGCGCATCGTGATTTTCCTCGCGTTTGTCGTCGGCGCGGTCATTTCGCCGACGCCGGATATTTTTACGCAGTCGATGATCGCGATTCCGCTGATTCTGCTTTATGAACTGAGTTATCTTGTCGTCCGCTTCGTTTTGCGGCGATAGTCGGTAGGAGGTTGTGCTTTGGCGTTCAAGGATTTGCGGGAGTTCATAGCGGCGCTGGAAAAGCGCGGCCTGTTGAAGCGCGTGAAGGCGGAAGTAGACTGCGCGCTGGAGATCACCGAGATCACCGACCGCGTCTCGAAGATGAAGGGCGAGGGCAACGTGGCGCTCCTTTTCGAGAACGTCAAGGGGTATGACGTGCCGGTGCTGATGAACGCCTTTGGCACGATGGAGCGCATGGCGATCGCTCTCGGCGTCGGAAAAGTGGACGACGTGGCCGACGAGATCCGGAGCCTTTTGCGGCTGCCGTATATTTCTTTTTCCCACAAGATGGATCTCGTCTCGCTGATCCCGATGGCGCGAAACGCGCTGTGTTTCCCAAGGTATGTGAGCAACGCGCCCTGTCAGGAAGTCGTCATAAAGGACAATCCTTCCCTCGACGCGTTTCCCATCCTGACCTGTTGGCCGGGAGACGGGGGGCCGTTCATTACGCTGCCCCTGGTCTTCACGAAGAATCCGGCGACGGACAAGCGGAACGTCGGCATGTACCGGCTCCAGAAATACGACGCCCGGACGACGGGCATGCATTGGCATATCCACAAGAACGGCGCGGAGAATTTCCGCGACGCAAAGGCGCAGGGCAAGACGCGCATCGAGGCGGCTGTGGCCATCGGGACCGACCCCGTGCTGACTTACGCGGCGACGGCGCCGCTGCCGCGCGACATCGACGAGATGGTTTTCGCGGGGTTCCTGCGGCACAAGTCGGTGGAACTGACGAAGTGCGTGACGGTCGATCTGGAAGTGCCCGCTACCAGCGAGATCGTGTTGGAGGGCTACGTGGACGTGGACGAGCGCCGGCGGGAGGGGCCCTTCGGCGACCATACCGGCTATTATTCGCTGGCGGACGATTATCCCGTCTTCCATATCCAGTGCATCACCCATCGGAAAAATCCGATTTACGCGGCGACGGTGGTGGGAAAGCCGCCGATGGAGGACTGCTGTCTTGCGAAGGCGACGGAGCGGATTTTCCTTCCGCTTTTGCAGCAGATGATTCCCGAGATCGTCGATATCAATCTGCCTTTGACGGGCGTTTTCCATAACTGCGCGATGGTTTCCATCAGGAAGTCGTATCCACAGCAGGCGAAGAAGGTCATGCAGGCCATTTGGGGCATGGGACAGATGATGTTCACCAAGATGATTATCGTGGTGGACGCCCATGTGAACGTGCAGGACGAGGACGAGGTCTGGTGGCGCGTCTTCAACAACATAGACGCGCGGCAGGACATCGTGCTGGTGGACGGACCTCTCGACGTGCTCGACCATTCGTCGCCGATGGCGAAATGGGGTACGAAGGTGGGCATCGACGCGACGAAGACTTGGCCGGAGGAAGGCCATACGCGGGAGTGGCCCGATGAGATCCGCATGACGGACGAGGTGCGGGAGCGCGTGACCGCCCGCTGGAAGGAGCTCGGCTTCGAGTGAACAAGCTGAAAGCCCATGTGGAAAATATCGCGCTGCATCATACGATTTTTGACCTGCCCTTCGCCTATATGGGGGCGTTCTTAGCGGCGGGCGGCGCGCCGAAGTTTTCCGTGCTGTTTTGGATTACGCTGGCCATCACGGGCGCTCGGAGCGCGGCGCTGGCCATCGACAATATCGTCGATCTGGAATATGACAAGGTGCATCCCCGCTTCAAGCGTCGCCCGATGGTGACGGGGGCGGTGACGCCGCGGGAGGCGGTCCTTTGGACGGCGGCGAGCCTTGCGCTTTGCATCGTCGCGGTGCTGCAGCTTCCGCCGATCTGTATCAGGCTGCTGCCGGTGGCGGCCGTCCCGTTTATCATCTATCCGTTCATGAAGCGCGTCACGTTTTGCTGCCACGGCGTGCTCGGCATCGCGATCGCGATGGCGCCGGCAGGCGGCTGGGTCGCGGTGCGGGCCTCGATCGGCGCGCCCATGATCATGCTTTGCGTGGCGGTGGGGCTTTGGATCGGCGCCTTCGACGCGGTGTACGGCGCGCAGGATGAGACCTTCGACCGGGCGCACGGCCTGCACTCGCTGGCGACGAAGCTTGGCGTTCCGCTGGCTTTGGAGATGGCGCGGGTATTCCATATCGCCTGTATCGTCTGCTTCGTGCTGACGGGCTTCATGGTGAGAGCGACGTGGCCGTATTACTTCGGCGTGCTGATTGCCGCCGTGACGCTGGTATACCAGCATCTCATCATCGCACCCTACGATTTTTCGAGCCTGACGCAGGCCTATTTCATGCGAAACGGCGTCGTATCGGTGGCGATGTTTCTCTGCACGTGGCTGAGTTATTGCGTAGGCTGATTGGCGTACTGATACGAATTTGGAGGAAAGACGATGACGGCGAGAATATTGTCCGGCAAAGAATATGCGGCGAAAATAAAGGAAGCGGCGAAAAAAGAGGCGGAATCCCTCGGGATCCGTCCGGGGCTCGCCGTGGTGATGGTGGGAGACAATCCGGCTTCGGCGGTTTACGTCCGCAATAAGAACAAGGCCTGCGAGGAACTCGGCTTTCATTCCGTGATGGAGACGCTGCCCGCCGATACGTCGAAGGACGAATTGCTGGCGGTCATCGACCGTTTGAACGGCGACGCGTCGATTCACGGGATCCTCGTGCAGCTTCCGCTGCCGGAGGCATTCTCCGATGCGGAGCAGGAGGTCCTGAACCGCATCTCGCCGGACAAGGACGTGGACGGCTTCCATCCGGTGAACGTCGGACGGCTTTCCACGGGGCAGGGCGCGCTGGCGCCTTGCACGCCGGCGGGCTGCATCAAGATGCTGGAATACGCGGATATCCCGATGGACGGAAAGCGCGCCGTCATCATCGGGCGCAGCAATATCGTGGGGAAACCGATGGCGCAGCTTCTTTTGGCGAAGAACGCCACGGTGACGATCTGCCATTCCCATACGAAGGATTTGGCGAAAATAGCGCGGGAGGCGGATATCCTCGTCGCTGCCATCGGCAAGCCGAGATTTGTGACGGCGGACATGGTGAAGCCCGGTGCAACGGTCATCGACGTGGGCATCAACCGCATCGAGCCGAAAAAGCTGGTCGGCGACGTGGACTTTGAAGCGGCGCAGGAGGTTGCTGGGGCGATTACCCCGGTGCCGGGCGGCGTCGGACTTCTGACGGTGGCAATGCTGATGCAGAACGTCGTGACGGCGGCGAGAATGCAGAGCGGAAAATAAATTTCGATTTATACATTTTGGGGAGGGGAAGACGTTATGAAGAGCGACGTGGAGATTGCGCAGGAGGCCGTGATCAAGCCGATACGGGAGATTGCGGAGACCCTCGGCATTTCGGAGGACGAGCTGGAGCTTTACGGAAAATATAAGGCGAAGCTGGCGGCTTCCGTTTGGGAGCGGGTGAAAGACCGGCCGAACGGGAAGCTCGTCCTGGTGACGGCGATCAATCCGACGCCTGCGGGCGAGGGCAAGACGACGACCAGCGTGGGACTTGCCGACGCCTTTCATGTGATGGGCAAGAAAACGGCGGTGGCGCTTCGCGAGCCGTCTCTCGGCCCGTGCTTCGGCCTGAAGGGCGGCGCGGCCGGCGGCGGCTATTCGCAGGTCGTGCCGATGGAGGACATCAATCTGCACTTCACCGGCGATTTCCATGCGATCACGACCGCGCACAATCTCTTGGCGGCGGTGCTGGACAATCATATCCAGCAGGGCAACGCGCTGAACATCGACGTTCGCCGCGTCGTCTGGAAGCGCGTGCTCGACTTGAACGACCGTGCGCTCCGTCACGTGGTGATCGGCCTCGGCGGCAAGGCGCACGGCGTGCCGCGGGAGACCGGCTTCGACATCACGGTGGCTTCCGAGATGATGGCGATCCTTTGCCTTTCCTCCAGCCTGACGGACATGAAGCGGCGGCTCGGCGAGATCGTCGTTGCCTACACGACGGACGGGCGCGCCGTCCGCGCGAAGGAGCTGAACGTCACCGGCGCTCTGACGCTCCTCTTCAAGGACGCCATCAAGCCGAATCTCGTGCAGACCCTCGGCGGCACCCCGGCGTTCGTCCACGGCGGCCCCTTCGCGAATATCGCCCACGGCTGCAACAGCGTCATGGCGACGAAATACGCGCTGAAGCTGGCGGACGTGGTCGTCACGGAGGCAGGTTTCGGCGCCGACCTCGGCGCGGAGAAATTCCTCGATATCAAATGCCGCTTCGCGGGCTTCTCGCCCGACGCGGTGGTCATCGTCGCGACGGTGCGCGCGCTGAAGATGCACGGCGGCGTGCCGAAGAGCGACCTGTCCCGCGTCGATATGGGCGCCCTCGAAAAGGGCATGGAAAACCTTTTGAAGCATATCGAGACCATCCACGCCTTCGGGCTGCCCGCCGTCGTTGCGGTCAATGCGTTCCCGACGGATACGGCCGAGGAGCTGTCCTTCGTTGAGAAAAAGTGCGCGGAGCTGGGCGCGGAAGTGGCGGTTTCCGAAGTCTGGGCGAAAGGCGGAGAAGGCGGCCTGGCGCTTGCGAAAAAAGTCGAGGCGGCCATGGCGAAGCCAAAAAATTTCCATACGCTGTACGAATCGGACGCGCCGATTCCCGAAAAGATCACGACGGTGGCGCGCACGGTTTACGGCGCGGACGGCGTGACGTTTACCGCCGCCGCGAAAAAACAGCTGGACGAGATCGAGGCGCTGGGCCTCGACAAGATGCCGGTCTGCATGGCGAAAACCCAATACTCGCTTTCCGATGACGCGTCGAAGCTTGGCCGTCCGCGCGGATTTTCCGTCACGGTGCGGGAACTTCGCGTTTCTGCGGGTGCGGGCTTTATTGTTGCGCTCACAGGTGATATACTTACCATGCCGGGACTTCCGAAAAAGCCGGCGGCGGAAGCTATGGACATCGACGAGTCCGGGCGCATCACAGGGCTGTTCTGACCGTTCGCGCATCCCGCGCGGCGGCGTTCAACAGATAGACAGAACCCATTTAAGGATATCCATTTTGAGAAACAGGGAGGCGTCATATGAAAAGGATCGCAGTGGAGCTGGTTCCCCGCAGCGAGGAAGGACTGCGCGAGGAGCTGAAGATGTTGAAGGAGGCTCGTCTAAAGGTTGACCGTATCAATATCCCCGACCTTTTGCGCTGTGAACTTAGAAGCTGGGAAGGGGCGGCCATCGCGCAGGAATATTATCCGGCGCTGCCGCATATCCGTGCCATGGATGTGGATCTTTCACAGCCGCTCGCGATGGGACCGTATATCAGGGAGCATGAGATTCGTGAAGTGCTCGTCATCGAGGGCGATCCGCCCCAGGATATGACTCATACGGTCTATCCGACGGTGACGACCGACGTGATCCGGAAAATTCGCGAAGAGCTTCCGGGCGTGCGCGTATGGGCAGGCATCGACCAGTACCGGGGCAGCATGCAGCAGGAGCTTTACAATATCCGCCGGAAGCTGCAGGCGGGCGCCGTGGGATTCTTCACCCAGCCGTTCTTCGACATGCGTTTCCTCGAAATGTATGCGGACATGCTGGACGGTCTGACGGTCTGCTGGGGCGTTTCCCCGATTACCTCGGAGAAGACCCAGAGCTATTGGGAGCGCAAGAACCATGTGATTTTCCCGAAGAGCTTCTCGCCGACGCTGGAGTGGAGCATCGACTTCGCGCGGAAGGTGCTCGGCTTTGCGCAGAGAAACGGGGACCGAATTTATTTTATGCCGATCAAATCCAATATCGAGAAATATCTGGGCGGCATCTTGAGGTAATTATTTCATCTATTCTTGGGGGGACTGGCAATGAAGGCCAAAGTATTGAAAAAGGAGCTGCTTTCTCCGAAGCTCTATCGGTTTGACGTGGAGGCGTCCCGGATTGCGAAGAAGACGCAGCCGGGGCAGTTCGTCATTCTTCGGGTCAACGAAGAGGGGGAGCGCATTCCTCTGACGGTGGCGGATTTCGACCGGGAAAAAGGTACGATCACGCTTATCTTTCAGGAGGTCGGCGCATCGACGGAGCTTTTGGCGCAGTTGGAGCCGGGGGAAGAAATCCTCGATTTTGTGGGGCCGCTGGGACAGAAATCCGAAATCGAGCCGGGCATCGGCACGGTGGTATGCATCGGCGGCGGCGTCGGCATCGCGCCGGTGTATCCGATTGCCCGGGGCATGAAACAAGCGGGCAACAAGGTGATTTCCATTTTGGGCGCGCGCAACAAGGATATCCTCATTATGGAAGAGGAAATGCGCGCCATCAGCGACGAGATCTTTATCACGACCGACGACGGCAGCTACGGCGTCAAGGGCTTTGTCACGACGGCGCTCCAGCAGATCGTCGACCGGGGGGAGAAGATAGACCGCATTTACGCCATCGGCCCCGTCGTGATGATGAAGAGCGTAGTGGAAGCGACCCGCCCGCTGGGCATCAAGACGATCGTCAGCCTGAACCCCGTCATGGTGGACGGCACGGGTATGTGCGGCTGCTGCCGCGTGGAAGTGGGCGGCGAGACGAGATTCGCCTGCGTGGACGGGCCGGAATTCGACGGCCATCTGGTGGACTTTGACGGCCTGCGTGCCCGTCAGGCCATGTATCGGGAGATGGAGGCCCGGGAAAAGGACCACGTCTGCCGTATCGGCTTGGGGAGGGATGAATGATGGCGCTTTCATTGACGAAGCATCCGATGCCGGAGCAGGACCCAAAGGTCCGCGCGCACAATTTCAACGAAGTCGCTCTCGGCTACGACGAGGAAACGGCGGTGGCGGAGGCGGAGCGCTGCCTGAACTGCAAAGTGCCGCAGTGCCGGACCGGCTGTCCCGTGGGTGTCAATATTCCGGGTTTCATCGCGAAAATCAAGGCGCGGGATTATGACGGCGCAATCGCGACCATCAAGGAATCGAATTCGCTGCCTGCGGTTTGCGGCCGCGTCTGCCCGCAGGAAAACCAGTGCGAGAAGCACTGCATTTTAGGGAAAAAAGGCGAGCCGGTGGGCATCGGCCGGTTGGAGCGGTTCGCCGCCGATCGGGAAATGGCGCAGAATAAAGAGATCGTGCCCATGGAGTTCGCAAAGGACGCGCAGAAAGTCGCGATCATCGGCGCGGGCCCGGCGGGGCTTACCTGCGCGGGCGACCTTGCGCGCAAGGGGTATCGGGTGACGATCTTCGAGGCCCTGCATACGGCGGGCGGCGTGCTTTCTTACGGCATCCCCGAGTTCCGCCTGCCGAAGGACGACATTGTGAAAAAAGAGATTGCGAATCTCGAAAAGCTCGGCGTCAAGATTGAAGTGGACGTCGTCGTGGGGCAGCTCTACACCATCGACGAGCTGATGGAGGAGGAAGGCTTCGACGCGGTTTTCGTCGGCACGGGCGCGGGACTTCCGCATTTCATGAACATTCCGGGCGAGAACCTGAACGGCGTATATTCGGCCAACGAATTCCTGACCCGCTGCAATCTGATGAAGGCGTATCGTTTCCCCGAATACGCTACGCCGCTGCGCGTCGGAAACGCCGTAGCCGTCGTGGGCGGCGGAAACGTGGCGATGGACGCGGCGCGCACGGCGCTCCGGCTTGGCGCGGAGCACGTCTATATCGTCTATCGGCGCGGTGAAGACGAGCTTCCGGCACGGCGGGAGGAAGCCCATCATGCGAAAGAGGAAGGCGTGGATTTCCAGCTGCTGAACAATCCGGTGGAAATCATGAGCGACGGCAAGGGCTGGGTGCGCGCGCTGAAATGCATTCGCATGGAACTGGGCGAGCCGGACGAGTCCGGCCGCAGAAGCCCGAAAGCGGTGAAAGGCTCGGAATTCGAGCTGCCGGTGGACACCGTGGTCATCGCCATCGGCCAGGGACCGAACCCCATCGTCGCGTCCACGACGCCGGGCATGGAAACGAACAAGCGCGGCAATATCGTCGCCGACGAGGAAACGTGCGCGACGACGAAGCCGGGCGTATTCGCGGGCGGCGACATCGTCACCGGCGCGGCTACGGTCATTCTGGCCATGGGCGCAGGGAAGAAGGCCGCCGCGGCCATCGACGCCTATCTGAAGGAGAAGCGCGGCGCGTGAGTTTTGCGAATGTGAAAGGGGCTGCCGCATGAAGACAGTTTCATGCGATAGCCCCTTTTTAGTGTGGAGCGTGGAGTTCGTACAGAATTAAATATGTAATAACTCCTAACTCCTCTCTCCTCATTTGTCCAATAATCTTTATGCGACAGACTTCTTTTGCAGAAATGAGGAATCGTCATGATGGATTTTACCGCCATTGATTTCGAGACGGCCACGGACAGACGGAATTCCGCCTGCAGCGTCGCCGTCGTCGAAGTGCGGGACGGCGAAGTCGCGCGGACGTATTCGACGTTGATTCGTCCGCCGGGGCTGCAGTTTTCAAGCTTCAATATCTCGATCCACGGCATCACGCCGGAAATGGTTCGGCATGAGCGGGATTTCGCGGGCGTTTGGCCGGAGCTCCGCCCTTTTTTGGAAGACCGCATTGTTATCGCGCACAACGCGCCTTTCGATATGGGCGTGCTGAAAAGTTCCCTTTTGGCGAACCGCATCGAGCCGCCGAAATTTTATCACTGCTGCACGGTGCAGATTTCCCGGAAGGCGTGGCCGGAGCTTCCGAACCACAAACTGGACACCGTGGGCGGTTTCCTGCATGTGGATTTTCGCCATCACGACGCGCTGGAGGACGCGAGAGCCTGCGCGGCCATCCCGCTGGCGGCGGCGGAGCGCCTCGGCGCGGACAGCATGGAGACGCTGGCGCAGACGCTCCGCGTGGCGCTGAAACCCTTCGACTGCACGCCAAAATATCCGCGGCGGTTTGACAGGCCGCGCCCGTGAATGGTACAATAAAGCCCGTGATGCGGGCGTGGCGGAACTGGCAGACGCGCTGGATTTAGGATCCAGTGCCGCAAGGCGTGGAGGTTCAAGCCCTCTCGTCCGCACCAATGATGCAAAAAAACGACAGGACAAAACAGGTCTTGTCGTTTTTCTTTTGCCTGCGGCGTTTCGCTTTTTTGGAAAATCGTCATATGCGTTTTCATGTTTCTACAGTCGTTTTTCAGAGTTCTTTCATATAATCTCTTTTGTTCGTTGGAAACGTGAAACAGCCTTAATTTTCAATGTTTCCGAACTTTTACGGCATTAAAAAATGTTTATTCGCGGCAGGATTTTTCCGGCTGCATCGAATATTATATTTTGAGTCGAGAATGTCGTTCGGGACGAAAGTTTCAAGCGTCTGTTCTCCAAGAGAAAGCCGAATCCAACTCGGGAGCGGGGGAACCATTGGGAAGAGGGCTCGCGTCGGCGGGCGTCTTCTCTGGGGTGAATGCGCTATTCCATTCAGGAAATCTGCAGGGGCAGCTTCTCTGTCCTAACCCGGCAGCTAACCTCGTAGGCGAAAAGAGAGAGGAGAAAGTTTCTTGTTGGGTAAGTTGAGAAATCGTATTGCGGCCGCTTCGTTGGCCTGCATGTGCTGGTGCTCGGTCGCGGGGGCGGAATCGCTTCAGGTGGGCGATCAGGGCAGCGATGTGGCGGAGGTACAGGCGGAGCTTGTACGGATTGGATATGATGTAGTGCCTGACGGGGATTTCGGCCCGGCTACGGTCGAGGCGGTCAAATATTTCCAGGCGGCGCATGGTATGGACGCGGACGGGACGGTGGGTCCGTCCACCTATGAAGCGCTTTTGGGCAAGGCGATGCCGGAGACCATCAGCCGCGGTTCGAATTATGTTTCCCGCCGCCTCGTGCAGACGGCCATGGCGTATATCGGCGTGCCGTATGCTTTCGGCGGTACGTCTCCCAGCGGGTTTGACTGCTCGGGTTTTGTCCGGTTTGTTTTCGCGAACGCCGGTATCTATCTGCCTCGCGCGGCGGACGAGCAGTACGAGGTCGGTCATCCGATTCCGACCAGCGGTCTGCGCACGGGCGATCTTGTATTTTTCTCGACGTATGAGTACGGCCCGTCCCATGTGGGCATTTATCTGAGCGACGGCAATTTCATTCACGCGGCGTCGAGCATCGGCGTGTCCATCGCTTCGATTTATGACGAGTATTATTGGGGCGACCGCTATATCGGCGCGCGGCGCGTTCTGTAAAAATCGAAGAAGGAGAGAGGCTTCGGCCTCTCTTTTTTTGTGCAAAAAACCCCCGGTTTCTCCGGGGGTTCGTCATACGAGAAACGGCCCCGCTCATGCGGGGCCGGAGTCTTTCTTGGAACGAAACGGATAGCAGATCAGCGCGGCGGCGGCGGAAAAGAGCCACTTCAGGAGAAGGATCATCGACAGGATGAACGGGCCGACGTTCTCGAGGAACAGCAAAAAGAGATACCACAGGAAAAGGATCGCGAAAAGCGCGCCGACGAGAAACAGAAGCGCCGTCAGCATTGTGCCCACCGCCTTTCATGCCTGTTTGGCTACGGCTATCGTATCACGGAACGGGGTTTATGTATGAGAAACGTCAACGGTATGTGACCGTTTCGGACAGCGGCTTTCGGCTGTCGTGGTTGGGCAGCGGTTTTGCCGCCGCGTCGGGATAGCCCACGTCGATCAGGATGGTCAGCTCCTCGTTTTTTGGAAGCTGCAGAAGCTCCTTGGCCTTGTCCGGGTCGAAGAAATTCAGCCAGCAGGTGTCGAGGCCGACGGATTTCGCCGCAAGCACGAGATGCGTGGCGACGATTGCCGCGTCCTCCGCGCCGGAGTTGTACGCGCCGCCGGGATACTCGAATACGTTCTCTTTGTCATGGGCGACCGCAAGCACGACGGGCGCGCCGTAGCGGCAGGGCGTAAGCTGGTCCGCCAGAGCCAGCGATTCTTTGGACGAAAGGACGTAGATGTGCTGCGGCTGGTTATTTTTCGCGGTGGGCGCCAGCCGTCCCGCTTCCAGCACCTGTTCCAATTTCTCTTTTTCCACCGGCTTGTCCGAAAATTTCTTGCACGAGTACCGTGCCTTGGCGAGTTCAAGAAAATTCATCGTATTTCCTCCTTCGTAAAAAAGATTTTCAAAGCCCGTCGGAGCGCCAGCGGCGCTGATGCCTTTGACGGCTTCCTTCGCGGTAATCTCGGCGTCGTTGTTGTCAAGAAGATCAGATGGCAGCGGCCGCTGCCCATGCGTATTTTCAAATAACGAACTCTTACACCGATGTATCTTCGACGAATGGGGAGAATTTCCTGCCGCCTGCGCATCAGAAATTTTTATTCCGGGCTATATCTTTGTGTGTTGAAAGACGGGAGTGATAAAAAAATCAGAAACTACTCGACAACGAGACAAGAACAAAGTATACTGTATGGTGTTTATGGGCAACGGCGCAAAGCAGTTGACAAAGAAAGGCAGAGGGATCATACTATGGTGCCTGACAAGAAACCGATAACTATTTTGATTATTGACGATGATGAGATTGTTTGCTATATGGCGAAAACAATCTTGGAAGACAATTTGCGATGTGAAGTTTTGACGGCGTTTTCGGGTATGGATGGCATCGATATGATGATCGAGAACAAGGTACATTTAGTACTTCTTGATGTGGCGATGTCGGGGTGGAGCGGTTTCAAGACGCTTTCCGTTATACGAGATAAAGTGTTGCTGCGAGACATTCCGGTTATCATGCTGACCTCCGCCGCCGATCGGGGGTCCGTAATCAAGGCTCTGAAATTAGGAGTTGCGGATTATATTCGCAAACCGTTCCTGCCCGAAGAACTGGTTGCCCGCGTCTCGAAGGTCATCCGGGAGTATTGGCAGGAGGAGAGCATTGATGTGTGGAGTCAGAGCATTGATTATTATTTCAATACTTTCTGCGGCTCGGAAAATCATCCTTGCGAGATCACGGGAAAGCAAAATCTCGGATAGCGTGAAATAATGCTAAGAAAAAACCACCTTCCAGAATTTGGAAGGTGGTTTCGTTTTGTGGATATGTTACGCCGCTGCCGTTTTGTTTCCCTTTTTCTTTTGCACGAGCACGGTCAGCGCGAGCACCGCGAGTCCGATGGCGTCGGTTTCCATGCCCGGCTTGATGAGGAGCAGAGATCCCGCCGCGGCGATCAGGCGGAGCCATGCCGCCATCGGCGCGAAGAGATACCCTTCGACGGCGACGGCGATCAGGAAGACGCCGACGCAGGCGCTGGCCGCCACCCACGCGCCCTCTGCCAGCGTGGTGTTGATCAGCATGAGCTGCGGCGCGTAAACGAACATGAACGGTACGATGAAGCCCGCGATGGCTAACTTGACCGAAGCGACGCCGGTCTTCATCGGGTTGCCGCCGGAGAGGCCGGCCGCCGCGAAGGAAGCCAGCGCCACGGGCGGCGTCAGGTTCGCGAACATCGCATAGTAGAACGAGAACATGTGGGCCGCGCCCGCCGGGATGCCGAGCTTCGCCAGCGCCGGGGCCGCGATGGTCGCCGTGATGATGTACGCCGGAATCGACGGCAGCCCCATGCCGAGGATCATGCAGGTGATCATCGTGAAGAACAGCGTGAAGAGCAGGCTCGTGGAGCCGAGGGCGATGATGGTGTTCGCCATGGTCAGGCCGAATCCCGTCTTCGAGCAGACGCCGATGATGATGCCGACGCAGGCGCAGGCCACCGCCACGGAGACGGTCTGCTTCGCGCCGTCCGCCAGCGCGTCGAGGAACGTCGAAAAGGTCATGCGCGTTTCCTTGCGGAACATGGAAACGACGATGGTCACTAAGATGGTCATGACCGCCGAGAAGATGACGGTGGTGCCGGAGAAGAACAGCATATAAAGCAGGAACAGCACGGGAATCAGAAGATGGCTGCGCCGCTTCATCACGTCGCCGGTTTTCGGGAGCTGGTCCTTCGGAAGGCCCACGAGGCCGTCCTTCGAGGCGCGCAGGTGCACCTGCAGTACGATGCTCAGATAGTAGAGCAGCGCGGGAATCGCCGCCCAGGTGATGATGGTCGAATACTGGACGCTGATCATCTCCGCCATGATGAAGGCCGCCGCGCCCATGATGGGCGGCAGGAGCTGGCCGCCGACGGAGGCCGCCGCTTCGACGGCGCCGGCGAATTCCTTCGAGTAGCCGGTCTTTTTCATCAGCGGGATCGTGAACGCGCCCGTAGTGACCACGTTTGCCACCGCCGAGCCGTTGATCGAGCCGAGGAAGCCCGACGCGATGACCGAGACCTTCGCGGGGCCGCCCTTCGTATGACCGGCGAGAGCCAGGGCGATATCGTTGAAAAATTGCCCCATGCCGCATTTCGACATGACGGCGCCGAACAGGATGAACAGGAAAATATAGCTGGCCGCGACGCTGACCGACGTGCCGTAGATACCCTCGGTATTCGCGAAGAAATGGTTGGACAGCGACGCCCAGTCATAGCCCCGGTGCATGAACATGCCGGGGAACTCCCGCCCGAACAGGCCGTAGGCAATGAAGAAGAGAGACAGGACCGTCAGCGCGTTGCCCGTGACGCGGCGCGAGCATTCCAGCACCAGCGCGACAAGCAGCGTCGCCATATAGAGGTCGGCGTCGTTCGGATTGCCGGCGCGTTCCACCACGCCGAGGTAGTCCGTATAGATGTAAATCGGCGCGGCGAACGACAGCGCCGCCAGGATCCAGTCGAGGATCGACGGCTTTGTCATATCCGATTTTTTCCCCGCCGGGTACATCAAAAAGCCCAGCGCCAGGATCATCGCCACGTGCAGCGAGCGGTGCACCAGCGTCACCGGGGGACCGAAGGCCGCCGTGTACAGATGATAGCAGGAGACGAGCAGGCACGCGCCGAAGAAGATCTTCTTCATCAGCGGGTTTGTGAACTTGCGCGTCGCCGACTCCTTGTCCAGCTTCCGTATGATTTCCTGTGATTTTTCCTCCAGCTGCTCCGTTCCCTCAGTTTGAAGCAGCGTGGCGTCCGTTTCCTTTGCCATCCAAGAATCTCCTCTTTGTTACTATTAAATTGACGCGGGTGTGCTCGGGAAGCGTTTCGCCCTTCGCGATCAGGACGTCGTTCAGCACAATGTCCCGCGTGGCAAAGTGCGAGTTGATCCAAGTGAATTCGTGAAAAACTTGCCCGATATTGCTCATGTAAATCATGCCGTCGTCGTCCACCCAGACCTCGGTGCCTTTATTCTCCGGGATGCCCGCGCCGAAAGCGGGGAAGGCGATCATGTCGAGGATCAGGTCGTGGTTCGCGTCGATGTGGTAATATTCGTGCCAGGGGATTTTCTCCCAAGAATGAATCCAGCCAAAGAAAAGCTGATCGCCTTCTTTGGCCGGAACTTCTACATAGATTTCTTTTGTCTCGTAGTCGTAAATCCGAAGCACGGTTTGTGCCGAAAGCTCGTTCAGCGTCCACAGCCCCGCGAGCAGGACGACGGCCGCGCAAAGCGCGACAGCCGTCTTTTTCATGCGCGGCTTACTTCAGGATGCCTTTTTCCTTGTAGAACTTCTCTGCGCCCGGATGCAGCTTGACGCTGGTGCCGGTGATGCCGCGAAGAGCCGTGTCCAGCTTGATTTCGCGCTTCGCCGTCGCATGGGACGCGCCGATGGTCTCAAGGCCCTTGTCGGAATAGATGCCGCCGAGGAGGTCGTAAACCACATCGTCGGACAGGTTCTTCGAGACGAGCATGATGTTCATGACCGCCGCCGTTACCGTATCGTTGTCCGTGCCGTAAGTTTCCTTCGGGATCTTCCACTCAACGTAGAACGGATATTTCGCAGTCAGCTTCTTCAGCGCTTCGCCGTCCACCGGGACGAACACGATCTTCTTCGTCGTGCCCAGTTCCTTGATGGTCGCGTTGCCGAGACCGGAGGTGACAAACGCCACGTCGCACTGGCCGTTCTTCATCTGGTCGATGGCTTCGCCGTAGGACAGGTAGTCCACCTTCGCGTCGTTATAGCTCATGCCGTTGGCCTCGAAAATCATGCGGGCGTTCAGCTCGACGCCGGAGTTCGGGGCGCCCACGCCGACGCGCTTGCCTTTGATATCTGCAAACGTCTTGATGCCGGAGTCTTCCGTCGTGACGATCTGCACAACGTTCGGCCAGAGGCCCATCATCGCGCGGAGGTCGGTGGCTTTCGGCTTGCCCTCATAGGCGCCGAAGCCTTCAACGGCCTGGATCACGGAGTCAGACATCGCAATCGCGAGCTCGCCTTTTCCGGTCAGGATCGCGTTGATATTCTCGCCCGTCGCGCCCGTAGCCGTCGCCGAGGTCTTATAGCCCATCTCGCCGATGACCTTCGAGAACGCGCCGCCGATCGGGAAATAAATGCCGCTGGTGGGGCCGGTCAGCACCGTGACGAATTCCTTGCTGCGGTCCACCTTCGTTTCCTTCTTCGGCGCGTTGGAGCCGCCGGAGTTTCCGCCGCCGCAGGCCGCGGTCATCACGGCGAGAGCCGCGATCAGGATGGCGCTCATCAGTTTCTTCCACATATGGTATCCTCTCCTTTGCTGTAAAAACGTGTATGTATTTACGCTTATGGCTATTATATCATTTGTGCATAGTTTTGGTAAATGTTTTTTGCGGCGATTTGAAAAAAATTTGCGCGCCGGGCGGTTTAAGCCGAAGCTTCCGCAGCCAGGAGAAGGGGAGAGTTTTCCGTGACGACGCAGTTGCGCCCGCATTGTTTCGCCGCGTAGAGGGCGTCGTCCATGCGCTTGAAGACGGCATCGTCAGATTCGGCGCCGTGCCAAGCGGCGACGCCGACGCTGCAGGTGACGTGGTGCATCGGGCAGATCAAGGACGAGTCGACGACCATGCGGAGCTTTTCCCCTAAGCCGCAGGCCTGCTCCAGGTCATAACCGCAGCACAGGATGACGAACTCCTCGCCGCCCCAGCGGAAGAGCGTTTCCTGCGGCGAAAGCTGCTGGCGGATCAGGTCGGCGAAATTGATCAGCACATGGTCGCCGATATCGTGGCCGTAAGCGTCGTTGATGCTTTTGAAAAAGTCGATGTCGAGCATGACGACGGAAATGGGCAGATGCGAGGCTCGCGCCTCCGGGACGGTTTCCTCCACCGTTTGGTCGAATTTTCGGCGGTTGAAGCATTTCGTCAGCGGGTCAAGCTCCGAGAGCTCGATGGCGCTTGCCACTTCCAGCTTCAGCGAGCGCGCGAGGGTGATGAGGCGGCGCTCCTTGCGGAACTGTTCTCCGAGCAGCGAGAGGATGAAGTAGGCGAAAGCCAGTATGGTAAACGGCGCCAGCGCCATGAGGACCGGAATCAGGGAAGAAATGCGCAAGGCGCGGACGACACCGTTCAAGATCGCGACGAGCGGCAGCACGATGCTCGGCAGCAAAAAGGCGCGGCAGTACATATGGTTGGCGCCTTTGGAACGCCAGAGGCAGAAAATGTGTATCGCCTGCAGGACCGCCATGCAGGAAAGCAGGACGGGCATCATGACCATGAGTCCGTTCTGGTTCGCGAAGGAGGACGGCAGCGGGAGTTTAAGTCCCAGGAACGGCGCCAGCTCCAGCGCGAGGGCGGCGGCGGCAATCAGGAAGTATGCGTAGATCGTCTTTCGGACGGCGGGACGGAATTTCCGGTCCACGATCTCTACGACGATGAACGAGCCGCCGATGGGCATCAGATAAATCGCGGACAGCAGCAGACGCCACCAAAACCCCGGCTGGTCCCAAAGGAAGACCGTGCCGTTGCTCGCGCTGAACAGCCAGAGCGCGGCGGTGGAAAGGAAGAAGAGGGTGCACCGGTAAAGGCGGCGCAGCTTGCTTTGGTGCATGTAATAGATGCCGACGATGGCCATGAGCATGAAGACGATGGGCAGATTGATGAAGTAGGGCAGGTCGAAGAGGAACAGCCGGCGCGCCTGGTCGGCGTTCGTGCCGATGGAGATTCCGGAGAGACGCCCGAGGTTGACGGGCGATTCGGAGTACATCTGGAAGGTGATCGTATGCCGGACGCTGCGCTGGTCCGGCGGCAGCGTGACGAGATGCCAGCGCCAGCCGTAGCCGATTTGCTGGTGCGCAAGCGTGCCGTACTGATAGACCAGCTTGTCGTCCTGCCAGACGCGGAAGGACTGGTCCATCGTGACGAAAAAGAGCGTGTTGACGTCGGGCGAGGTGGGGTCGAGACGCATGCGTAGCCAAACGTAGTTCGAGTTTTCGGCGACAGGCGGCGCGTCCTTTTCCCCGTCGTAGGGAATCCAGTTTTGCTCGTCCTCCGCCGTTGGCTGGAGCCAGGTAAAACCGCCGAAAGCCGTGCGCGGCGAATCACCCTCGCGATACTGCCAGTCATGAAATTGGCCCGCCTCGGCGGAGACGGGCGCAAAAAAGAAAACGGAGACGATGAAGATGAGAAAGAACCGCATGAACGCCCGCGGATTTCTCATGGCCATCGCCTCCGTTGTCGTAATCGTATATGCAGAAGTATATCATACAAAAGGCGTTTTGTCTCTCAGAAAGGAAAGAAATTTCTAAAAAATAAGTTTATGGTGAAAGGACGGACAGAACCACGTCAGGTGAACATGTCGTCGTAGAAGGTATACGCGCACATGGCGCAAATGAGGATCAGGATGAAAAAATCGCCCATGGCGAAGCCTCCTTGAAAGACGCGAATTTATATTATAATATAATGGAGAAGGAAGAAATGCAAGGGGGCGGGCGCATGGAACTGGCGAATATAGAGATTTCCGGTCTGCGGGCGGCGGAGGAGGCGCTGCGTTCTGTCGGCGCCGACCCGAGAGGCGTCGAGATCATGAAGGAAAAAGCGGTGTTTCGCGTAGTGCGGGTGAAGGCCGTGCCGGTCCGCGCGGCGAATTTAGTCAAGCAGGCCTTCCTCGCCCACGGGGCGGAAGCCGCCGTGTCCCGTGAGACGGCGGTGCTTGCGGCAGAGACGACGGACGTGGTCCTGATGGGGACGCTGGCCCAGTATCGGGCGATCCTGCCCCGGCTCAGGGAGCAGCCTTTCGGGCTGCGGTCGCTTTCTGAGGCGCTGGAAAAATTTTTGTGGGAAAATTCCTGAGGCAGGCAGGATTTTTTTTCGCAACCGCGAATGATATTAACGAATATAAAAATTTTGTATGCAAAGGAAACGATGAATGAGTCGAGTCGTGACTGGTTCAGTGTTTCCTTAGAAAGGTCAGGTGACGGCCGTATGGCTACGATTCGGATTCGCAATATGATGTTTTACGGGTTCCACGGCATTTATGAGTATGAGCGTGAGCAGGGCCAGAAATTCTTTGTCGACGTGGCTCTCGATACGAAAGACAATCACGCGGCGGAAACGGACAAGGCGGAGGACGGCGTGGACGCTGCCCATGTCTACAATTTCGTTCGCGATGTGGTGGAGAACAAGCGCTACACATTGCTCCAGTCGTTGGCCACGGAGGTCAATCAGCAGCTTTTGAGAGCGTTCCCCCAGTGCGCTTCGGCGACGACGATGATCCGCAAGCCCTCGGTGCCCATTGCGGGCCCGTTGGATTGCGTGGAAGTCGAGGTCACTTCCAAAGCGGGCGAGTGAGATCTTGAAACGAAAAGCTATGCGGACGGTATCGTTCGCATGGCTTTTTTATGTTGCGCTTGACATGGGAAAATTTCTTTCCTATTATATAGGCGTTCGTGTAAAATTTTGAAGTTCGGTTTTTGAAAGGCGGTGCGGCGGTGGAGCTTTCGGGCGCTTGTTACGCGGCGCTGCTTTCGGCGTCCGGCGTCGGGATTCCCGGCGCCGAGCGGTTGGCGCTCTATACGGGCGGCGCGAGGGAAGCGTGGAATGCGGACGCGGAGACGCTTCGCAGATATCTCGGCGAAGCCGCCGCTGCGGCGCTTTTGGCGCTACGCAAGGAAAAGCCGGAACTGCCGGAGACGATCGCGGAGGAATCCGGGAAACGGGGCATTCGCATTTTGGTTCGGGAAGACGCGGAGTATCCCGCCGTCCTGCGCGAAATCGCGAGGCCGCCGCTGGCTCTGTTTGTGCGGGGGAATCCGATTCCCGACGCCGAGCGCATCGCGGTGGTGGGGTCGCGGCACGCGAGCCTCTACGGAAAACGCGTCGCCGAGGAGATTGCCATGGGACTTGCCGGCCGCGGCGTGACGGTGGTAAGCGGCGCTGCGCGGGGCATCGACACGGCGGCCCACAAAGGCGCGCTGCGGGAAGGCCGCACGGTGGCGGTGCTTGGCTGCGGCGCGGACGTGGCATACCCGAAAGAGAATGCGAGATTGCTGGACGAGATCGCGTCGTCGGGCGCGGTGATTTCCGAATATCCGCCGGGGACGCAGCCGTTTCCCGCTTTCTTCCCTCAGAGGAATCGAATCATCAGCGGCCTTTCGCGCGGCACGACGGTCGTCGAGGCGGCGGAGCGCAGCGGCTCGCTGATAACGGCGGAGTTTGCGCTGAGCGAGGGCAGGGACGTGTTCGCCGTTCCGGGCAGCATATATTCCGATACGAGCCGGGGCTGTCATCGCCTGATCCAGCAAGGGGCGAAGCTCACGATGGCCGCAGAGGACATCTTGGAAGAATATCCGTGGGCGCAGGCGGCGGCTCCGAAAGAAAGACAGACGGGGCTTTTCGGGGACGACGCGCCGGACGGCCTGTCGGAGGAAGAGCAAAGGGTGTACGCGCTTCTTTCCAAGGAAGAGGCGCTGACCGTGGACGATATCATTTACCGGATGCACGGCAGAGGGAACGCTTCCAACGTGGCGTTTCTCCTGCTGCAGATGGCGCTGAAGGGATTCGTCGAAGAAGATGAGAACCACGCGTACAGCCGCGTGGCGGGGAAATAAGTCGTTCCATAAAGGAGGAGCATTTTTGAGTACAGCAGCAAAAACCAAGACGAAAAAGGCAGCGGCGAAGAAGCCCGCGGCGTCGAAACGCGGAAAGGCCGCGGAAGAAAAGACGCTGGTCGTGGTGGAGTCCCCGGCGAAGGCGAAGACCATCGAGAAGTATTTGGGCAAGAATTACGTGGTGCGCGCCTCGATGGGGCATTTGCGCGATCTTCCGAAAAGCCAGTTCGGCATCGACGTCGAGCACGATTTTGAGCCGAAGTATATCAATATTCGCGGCAAGGGCGATTTGATCCGCGCGCTGAAAAAAGACGCGAAAGACGCGGACCGCGTGTATTTAGCGTCCGACCCGGACCGCGAGGGAGAAGCCATCGCCTGGCATTTGGCGCATCTTTTGGACATCAAGCCGGACGCCGACTGCCGCATCGTGTTCAACGAGATCACGAAGCCCGCGATCCAGGAAGCTATCCGGGACCCGCGCCGCATCGACGTGGATCGCGTGGACGCGCAGCAGGCGCGCCGCATGCTCGATCGTATCGTGGGATATAAGCTGTCGCCGCTGCTTTGGCGCAAGGTGCGGAAAGGGCTTTCCGCCGGGCGCGTGCAGTCCGTCACCGTGAAAATGATCTGCGACCGGGAAAAGGAAGTGCAGAGCTTCGTTTCCGAAGAATACTGGACGGTGGATTTGAAGTTCCGCAAGAAACGCTCGCGGCTCTTCACGGCGGAGCTCGTCGCTGTCGACGGCAAGAAACCGTCCCTTCCGGACCGGAAGACGGCGTTTGCGGTGAAGGATGCGCTGGAAAAGGAAAAGTTCACCGTTTCCGAGGTCAAGAAGCGGGAACGCCAGCGGAAAGCCGCGCCCCCGTTCAATACCAGCAGCCTCCAGCAGGACGCCGCGCGCAGGCTCGGCTTTACCTCGCGCAAGACGATGACGCTGGCCCAGCAGCTGTATGAAGGCATCAGTCTCGGCAGGAAAGGCCCTGTGGGTCTTATCACTTATATGAGAACGGATTCTACCCGCATTTCCCCGTTGGCGACGGAGGAAACCCGCGGGTATGTGGCCGAGCGCTTCGGCACGTCGTACATCCCGTCGAAGCCCAACGTCTATTCCGCCGGCAAGAACGCGCAGGACGCCCATGAGGCGATCCGCCCTACTTCCGTGCTCCGGACGCCGGAAGAGGTGGAGCCGTACCTGACCGGCGACCAGATGAAGCTCTATACGCTGATCTGGCAGCGGTTCGTCGCCTGCCAGATGAGCCCCGCCGTTTATGACACGCTGACCGTCGGGGTGGAGGGAGGAAAGCGTTACGCTTGCCGCGCCTCCGGCTCGGTCATGAAATTCCCCGGCTTTACCGCCATTTACGCGGAGAGCAGCAAGAAGGAGAAGGACGTGGTGCTGCCGGAGCTTTCCGTCGGCGACGTTCTCGACCTTTCCGCCATCCTTCCCGAGCAGCATTTCACCGAGCCGCCGCCCCGCTACAACGAGGCGTCGCTCGTCAAGACGCTGGAGGAAAAAGGCATCGGCCGTCCGAGCACTTACGCGCCGATCATCGAGACCATCATCAACCGCGGCTATGTGGTGCGCGTGGAAAAGACCTTCCGCCCGACGGAGCTGGGGGAGATCGTGGTCAAGATGCTGGAGGAGCATTTCAAGGACATCGTGGACGTCCAGTTTACCGCCACGTTGGAAAACGAGCTGGACGAGATTGCCGACGGCAAGCGCGGCAAGAATAAATTCCTTGCGGACTTTTACAGTCCCTTCGAGAAGACGTTGAAAGAGGCGGACGAGGCCATCGGCCACGTGGAGCTGCCCGTCGAGGAATCCGACGTAGTCTGCGAGCATTGCGGTCGCCGCATGGTGGTCAAGCAGGGACGGTTCGGGAAATTCCTGGCCTGCCCCGGATTCCCGGAGTGCCGGAATACGAAGCCGTATCTGAAGGACACCGGCGCGTTTTGCCCCCGCTGCGGCGGCAGCATCGTGGAGCGGCGCACGCGGCGCGGACGGATTTTCTACGGGTGCAAGAACTATCCCGACTGCGATTTTGTGACGTGGGACGTTCCCGAGACGGAGCCCTGCAAAACCTGCGGTTCTCTGGTGCTCCGCCATTACTTCAAGAACGGGCGCACGCTGCGGTATTGCGTAAACGAAAACTGCAAGACCCGCGTCGATCATCCGATCAATAAGGAACTGGAGCGTCTGCGCGCCCGCGCCGAGAAGAAAGCACAGGGAGGCGCGGAAGCGAAGGCCGCGCCGAAAAAAGCGGCGGCAGGGAAGAAGACCGCGGCCAGGAAAGCGCCGGCGAAAAAGCCCGCCGCGAAAAAGAAATAAGATGGAAGCAATCAGCAAGATCAATCGCGTCCTGATTGTCGGCGCGGGCCTGGCGGGCAGCGAGGCGGCTTGGCAGGCGGCGGCGCGCGGCGCAAAGGTGACGCTTTATGAGATGCGCCCCGTGGAGTCTACGCCCGCGCATAAGACGGGCGGTTTTGCCGAGTTGGTTTGCAGCAATTCGCTGCGGGCGGCGGGCTTGGAAAACGCCGTCGGCGTACTGAAAGAAGAAATGCGCCGGCTCGGCTCGATCGTCATGGAGGCTGCCGATGCGACCCGCGTTCCTGCGGGAGGCGCGCTGGCCGTCGATCGGGAAGGGTTCAGCCGCTACATCACGGAGCGCGTCGAAACCCATGCGCTGATTGAAGTGCGGCGCGAACGGCTCGACGCGGTCCCGATTGCCGAGGACGCCGTTACCATCGTCGCCAGTGGCCCGCTGACGGACGGCGCGCTGGCGGAGGACGTGGCGCGGCTGACGGGCGGGAAAGGCCTGTATTTTTACGATGCCGCCGCGCCTATCGTGACGATAGAGTCCGTGGACATGACGCGGGCGTACCGCGCTTCGCGCTACGGCAAGGGCGAAGCGGCCTATATCAACTGCCCGCTGACGAAAGAAGAATACGAAGCCTTTTGGGAAGCGCTGGTGAACGCCGAGAAAGCGCCAACCCACGATTTCGAGAAGGAAGTCTTTTTCGAGGGCTGTATGCCCGCCGAGGTCATGGCGGCGAGGGGCAAGGACACGCTCCTTTTCGGCCCGATGAAGCCCGTGGGCCTCGAGCACCCGGAGACGGGGGAACGGCCGTATGCCGTCGTGCAGCTGCGGCAGGACGACGCGGCGGGGACGCTTTACAACATCGTCGGATTCCAGACTCACCTGACGTGGCCGGAGCAGCGGCGCGTCTTCTCCATGATCCCCGCGCTGGCACATGCGGAGTTTACGCGCTACGGCGTCATGCACCGCAATACGTTCATCAACTCGCCTCTCGTCCTGCGCCCGACCATGCAGCTGGCGGACGACCCGCGGATCTTTTTCGCGGGGCAGATGACCGGCGTTGAGGGCTATGTGGAATCAGCGGCGGCGGGCTTGATGGCGGGCGTGAACGCCGCGCGGATTCTCGCAGGAGAAGCGCCGGCCGCATTCCCTCCGGAAACGGCCCACGGCGCGCTGGCGCACTATATCACGACGGCGGATCCCGCGCATTTTCAGCCGATGAACGTCAACTTCGGCCTGATGCCGCCCCTTTCGGAGCGCGTGCGGGACAAGAAGCTGAAGAAACAGAAAATTGCGGAGCGGGCGCTTTCGGCGCTCGACCGGTTCAAAGAAGAGATTGGAGCAGGGAAGTAAGAAGTTTCCTGCTTCCGTATGGTAGGGGGAGCGTCATGGAACAGCCACGGAATGAATTTCACGCCACGACCATCGTCGCCGTCCGGCACGAGGGCAGGACGGCCATCGCCGGAGACGGGCAGGTCACTTTCGGCCAGCATACGGTGATGAAGGCCAACGCCCGAAAAGTGCGCCGCCTTTATCATGACAGCGTGCTGGCAGGCTTCGCTGGCTCGGTGGCCGACGCCTTCACGCTGTTTGAGAAGTTCGAGGCGAAATTGGAGGAGTTCAACGGGAATCTGTTGCGCTCGTCGGTGGAGCTGGCGAAGGAATGGCGCACGGACAAGGTGCTCCGTCGTCTTGAAGCCCTGCTGCTCGTCGCCGACAGCGATACGCTGCTGATGATTTCCGGCAACGGCGAAGTCATCGAGCCGGACGGGGACGTTGCCGCTATCGGCTCCGGCGGCTTTTACGCGCTGGCGGCGGCCCGCGCGCTGAAGAAGCACGCCGCTTCCATGAGCGCGGCGGAGATCGCGCAGGAGGCCCTTGAGATTGCCGCCGATATTTGCGTATTTACGAATCACAATATTAAGGTTGAGGAATTGGACTAATTAAAGAGTGGAGAGTGAAGAGTGGAGATATTTGCATAACGAATGACGTAATATCTTCCTCTTCACTCTGAAATAAAGGGGTTTTTTCAGTGAAAATCAACGAGCAGACGCCCCGGCAGATTGTCGAGGAACTGGATAAATACGTAGTCGGGCAGGATCAGGCCAAGCGCGCCGTCGCCCTTGCGCTCCGCAATCGCTGGCGCAGCCGCCAGCTTGACGAGTCCCTGCGGGACGACGTGATCCCGAAGAATATTCTGATGATCGGATCCACCGGCGTCGGCAAGACGGAGATTGCGCGCCGTTTGGCAAAGATGGTCAAGGCGCCTTTCGTCAAGGTCGAGGCGACAAAGTTCTCCGAAGTGGGTTATGTGGGCCGCGACGTGGAGTCCATCGTCCGCGATTTGGCGGAAACGGCGGTGCGCATGGTGCGCAAGGAACGCATGGAGCAGGTGCGGGAAAAGGCGGAAGCGCTCGCGGAAGAGCGGATATTGGACGCCTTCGTGCCCGAGCCGAAGCCGTCGAAGAATCCCTTGGGGCGGCTTTTCGGCGCGGCGGACAGCACTGCGGCCGCCGTTTCGGAAGAAGAGAGCGAACCGAAATACAAGGCGGGACGCGCCTGGTGCAAGAAACGTCTTGACGCGGGCGAACTGGAAGAAGAGCTGATCGAGATCGAGGTCGAGGACCAGGGCCGTCCGATGGTTGGCATGTTCGCCGGGTCCAGTTTGGAAAGCATGGGCGGCGACCTGCAGGACATGATTTCCGGTTTGATGCCGAAAAAACACAAGCGGCGCAAGGTCGCCGTCAAAGAGGCGCGCAAGATCTTCGCCCAGGAAGAGGCCGCCAAGCTCGTCGATATGGACGAGGTCTCGGAAGAGGCAATCCAGGCCGCCGAGCGGAGCGGGATCGTGTTCTTGGACGAAATCGACAAGGTGGCGGTCAAAGACGGCCAGTCGAGCGGCCACGACGTCTCGCGGGAAGGCGTGCAGCGCGACATCCTGCCTATTGTCGAAGGCTCTACGGTGATGACGAAGTACGGCCCGGTGAAGACGGATCATGTACTGTTCATCGCGGCGGGCGCTTTTCACATGGCGAAGCCCTCGGACTTGATTCCGGAGCTGCAGGGGCGCTTCCCGATCCGCGTCGAGCTGACTTCCCTCAAAGAAGAAGATTTCCGGCGCATCCTGGTCGAGCCGAAAAACGCGCTGATCAAGCAATATCAAGCGCTGCTCGCCACCGAGGGCGTGGAGCTTTCCTTTACCGACGACGCCGTTCGCCGCATCGCGCAGATTGCCTGCGAGGTCAACGCCCAGACGGAAAACATCGGCGCGCGGCGGCTGCACACGCTGATGGAAAAGCTGTTGGAGCAGATTTCTTTTGACGCGCCGGAGCTCGAGGAAAAAAAGATCGAGATCGACGCCGCCTATGTCGGGGAGAAGCTGTCGGAGCTGGCGGAAGACAGGGACCTCAGCCGTTTCATCCTGTGATTTTTTGGATTTTTGATGCATCTAAAATAATACGTTTGAAAAAAAGTAAATCGCATGTTGCCGAAATTTTCGGAAACATGCGATTTTTTTTATATACAGGAACAAAAACATGTGATAGAATAAAAAATAATTCTGACAATTATGAGGTAATCACAAGAAAGGAAGGAAGGATGAAATGGCGACGCTGTTGGAAAAAACGAGGAAAATCAATCGGCTGCTGCAGCGGATGGAAAACGTGGACTACGAAAGCGTGTCCCGCGTGCTCTGCAATGTAATCGGGGCGAATGTTTACATCGCAGACAAGGACGGCAAGATTTCGGGCCACGCGTTCGTCGATGACTTTGAATGCGACCTGATGGTGGACAAGGTCATCGAGAAAGGCGTTTTTCCGAAGAAATACGCGAAATGGCTTTTGAAAAGCGACGAGACGGCGCCGAACCTCAGGTCGAAGAGCGGTATGTGCGCGTTTGCGTCGGACAATACGCCCTGCGCGTTCAATGGAAAAAATACAACGATAGTCCCAATTTACGGCGTGGGCGAGCGTATCGGCACGCTGATCCTGGCAAAATACGACGAAGTTTTCACCGACGACGATCTCATCCTTGCGGAATACGGCGCGGCGGTCGTCGGGTTGGAGATGCTGCGCGAGCGCACGCAGGAAATTGAAGTGGGCGCGCGGGAGCAGGCGACGGTGCAGATTGCCCTGGCTACGCTTTCCTTCTCGGAGCTGAAGGCGGCCGACGCGATCATTTCCAAGCTCGACGGCATGGAAGGTCTCTTGATTGCCTCCAAGGTCGCGGACGAAAATAAGATCACGCGTTCCGTCATCGTCAACGCGTTGCGCAAATTTGAATCGGCGGGCATCATCGAGTCCCGTTCCCTCGGCATGAAAGGCACTTATATCAAGGTTTTGAACCGTCATCTGCTCGGAGAGATTGCAAAGCTGAGACATTGACGTGGACAAGAGGCCGTGAAGCCGCGCCAGTTGGGACGGATTGCCCATTTCTTGTATTTTCTATAAAAAATGATAAATAAATACTATTTTCTCTTGAAAAACATGGTAAAATAGAGAGAGTATATGGAGGCACTCGTTATTGCCCGACGCTTTTGGCGCATTCCAAAAGCTTTTGGGGCGTATTTCGCGTGTCTGATTCGTGTTTCCTTGGGAATTTTGTTCGGAGGGATAGGTATGCTCGACCAGATTATGCGCTCGCCGACGTTCGACTATATAGAACGGGGGCTTTCCGCGGCAAATCTTCGGCATGAGGTCATCGCGGATAATCTCGCGAATATCAACACGCCGAATTTCAAGCGGAGCCAGGTCGTTTTTGAAGAACTGCTGGCGAAAGAGATCCACGGCGACAGCGACGATGGAAAGCTTCCGCTGGTCCGCACCCACGACAAGCATCTGCCGGTGGGGAAATTTGCGCCGGCCCAGGCTCGGGTGGAACGCGACGACTCTACTACCATGCGCGCGGACAACAACAACGTGGACATTGACATGGAGATGGCGAGCCTCGCGAAAAACCAGCTTTACTACAACGCGCTGACGCGGCAGCTCAGCGGGCATATTTCCAGGATCAAGTCCGTCATGCAGGGCGGAGAGAGTTGATAGTCTTTGGTGTTGAGGGGGAATGAAGGATGAGCATGTTCGGCGGTATCGATACCTCGGCGTCCGGTCTCACGGCGGAACGTCTCCGGATGGATGTGATTTCCAACAACTTGGCCAACGCGAACACCACGCGCACGCTGGAGGGCGGCGCATACCATCGTCGGTATGTGGTGTTCCAGCCGCGCGAATACGATAGGGAAAAGGGCTTCGGCTTCTTCATGGCCAACGCCCTGCATAAGAACAGGAAGAACCGAGACCGCGGCAACGGCGTCCGCGCCGTCCGCATCGAGGAGGACCGGCGGCAGGGGCCGCTCGTTTACGATCCGGGACATCCCGACGCCAACGCCGAAGGCTATGTGGAGCGTCCCAATGTGAATGCCGTCGCGGAAATGGTCGATTTGATCACGGCCTCCCGCGCCTACGAGGCGAATGTGACGGCGATCAACGCCGCCAAGGCGATGACGACGCAGGCGCTCGACATCGGGAGAAGCTGACGAGGCCTGATTCGGAAATAACGGTTGAGATAAATTAAATTGAGGTGACGTCATGGAAATGGTGCCTTTGCAGATGACGCCGGTGAAGATGAGCGCGGAAAGCCATCTGGGGGAGACGATTCCCGAGCCGGAAGTCAAGTCATTCGGCCAATATCTTGTGGACGCGTTGAAAGAAACCAACTCGCTGCAGCAAAAATCCGACGCTATGAACGCGGCGCTGGCTGCGGGAGAAGTGGACGATATATCCCAGGTCGTCATCGCCGGGCAGAAGGCGGAAATCGCCTTGCAGCTCACGATGCAGGTCAGGAACAGGGCGCTTTCCGCCTATCAGGAGCTTATGCGCATGCAGGTCTGACACTCTTTTGCTTTCCGTTAAAGAATCGAAGGGATGGAAAAGATGGCAGATTGGAAAGAACGGTATCTGCAGCTTTGGAATAAGACGACGAAGAGACAGAGGTATATTGCTCTCGGGGCGGTAGTCCTGCTGTTGGCGGCCATTGTCGGGGCCAGCTTCCTGTATGGCAGGAAGCCCGACCTTGTGCCGCTCTTCACGAACATGGAGACGAAGGACGCAGGAGACGTCGTAGCCAAGCTGAACGAGCAGAAAATTCAATATGAGGTGCAGGAGACAGACCAAGGCGTCACTGTGCTCGTTTCGTCCAAAGACGTCCATCGGGTGCGTCTCGATCTGGCTACGCAGGGACTTCCCCGCGGGCACAAGGGCTTCGAGATATTCGATGACAGCAAGCTTGGCGTGACCGAGTTCCAGAACAAGGTCAACTACCTGCAGGCCCTCCAAGGCGAACTGACGCGCACCATCGAGCAGATCGCGGCGGTGGACAGGGCCCGCGTCCATATCGTGCTCGCCGAGGACAGCCTCTACAAGAAGAACGAGAAACCGGCCACGGCGTCGATCATGCTGAAGCTGAAAGTGGATCAGACGCTTTCCAAGCAGGAAATCAAAGGTATCGTCAACTTGACGGCCCACAGCATCCAGGGGCTGTTGCCGGAAAACATCACCATCGTCGACGAGCGGGGCAAGATACTGAACGATCCCGACGAAGACGAGTTTGAGGAAAAAGGCGTCAGCGCCAAGACCATCACGCAGATGGAAATGACGCGCAAAGTCCAGCAGCGGATGCAGAAAGACGTGCAGAGCCTTCTCGATCAGGCGCTGGGCGCCGGGCGCGCCTTTGTCCGCGTCAACGTGGAGCTGGATTTCGACCAGAAGCAGATCGACCGGCAGACGTTTACGCCGGTGGTCGAGGATTCCGGTATCATCCGCAGCCAGCAGGATATGAGCGAGAGCTACACCGGCACCGCCAACAATCCGGGCGGTCCGGCGGGCGTGCAGGCGAATGTGCCGGGCTACGTCGCGGAGGCGGAGATTGCCAACGCGAACTACGAAAAGAAAGAATCGACCAAGAACTACGAGATCAACGAAGAGAAGCAGAAGGTCGTGGCCTCTCCGGGCTCGATCCGGCGCGTGAATATCGCGGTGCTCGTCAACGACGACATCACGCAGGCACAGCGGGACAGCATCATGCGTTCCGTCTCGTCCGCCGTCGGACTGAACCGTGAGCGCGGCGACACGGTGTCCGTTGAGCCGCTGCCGTTCAACACGGAGGTGCAGGATCGTCTGGCGGCCGCGGAACAGGCGGAGATAGACAGGCAGAATCGTATTATGTACGCAACAATAGCGTTAGGTATCCTCATCATCGCTTCCATCATCGGCTATATCCTTTGGAAGAAGCGCAAGGAACGTCTGGAGCGGGAAGCGGAAGAAGCGCGTCTCGCGGAAGAACGGCGTTTGGCGGAATTGGCGGAACAGGAAGAATTGGAGCGTCAGAGGCAGGAGGAAGAGGCGGCGGAGATGGAGCGTATGCGTCAGGAAGAAGAAACGCGTTTGGCTCGCCAGGAAGACCGTGCGGCTGCGCTTGAGGCGCATGAGATCCCGCCGGAAGAGCTCACGGAAGCTGAGAAACTGCAGATGGCGCAGCGTGAGGCGATTGAAAAGTTGATCAACGACAAGCCCGAGGAGGTCGCTCTCCTTGTGAAGACGTGGCTTGCGGAGGAGTAATGAACGATGCCGGATTATGATATGTACGACGAACCGTTGGAGGATATGTCCAACCAGCAGAAGGCGGCTATCCTCTTCATTACCCTCGGCCCGGAGCTTTCGGCGCCGGTGTTCAAGCATCTGAGCGACGACGAGATCGAGCGCATCACGCTGGAAATCGCCAGCCAGAAGCAGGTCACGCCCGCGCAGAAGGCTTACGTCATCGGCGAATTCTACCAGCTCGCCATGGCGAAGGATTACCTCTCCAGCGGCGGCCTCGAGTACGCGCAGGACGTCTTGGAGAAAGCCCTCGGCTCCGAGAAGGCGGCCAATATCCTGAGCCGCCTGACCACGAGCCTCCAGGTGCGGCCGTTCGATTTCCTCAGGAAGACGGACCCGTCGCAGCTTTTGAACTTCATCCAAAACGAGCACCCGCAGACCATCGCGCTGGTCATGGCCTATCTTGACGCCGACCAGGCGGCGATGATCCTGACCGCCCTCCCGGCGGATAAGCAGGCGGACGTCGCGAAGCGCATCGCCGAAATGGACCGCACCTCGCCGGACGTCATCCGCGAGGTCGAGCGCGTGCTGGAGCGGAAGCTCTCCTCCCTCGTTACCCAGGACTTCACGACGGCGGGCGGCGTAAAGGCCATCGTCGAGATCTTGAACCGCGTGGACCGTACCTCCGAGAAAGCCATCATCGAGACCCTCGAAGTGGACAACCCGGAGCTCACCGAAGAGATCAAGAAGCTCATGTTCGTCTTCGAGGATATCGTCATGATCGACGATCGTTCGATCCAGCGCATCCTGCGAGACGTGGACAACAAGGATCTGTCCCTCTCGCTGAAGGCCACGCCGAAGGAAGTCGCCGACAAAGTATTCAAGAACATGTCCACCCGCGCCGCCGACATGCTGCGCGAGGAAATCGAATTCATGGGCCCGGTCAAGATCCGCGACGTCGAAGAAGCGCAGCAGCGTATCGTAAACGTCATCCGCAACTTGGAGGACAAGGGCGAGATCGTCGTCGCACGCGGAAAGGGAGAAGAAATGATTGTCTAAGATCATCAGAGACTCCGTTTGGGGAGACCCCGTCATCATCGAGGCCCCGCCCCCTCCGCCTCCGCAGGAAATCCAGGAGCCGGAGGAAGAGCCGCGTGCGGAATCGGAGCCCGGCGCCGGGGACGAAACGGACGGCAAAATGCTCGAAGTGGACGCGGAGATTGTCGAGGCAAGGAAAAAGGCCGAAGCGGAAATCTTAGAGGCCAAAGCGCAGGCGGTCAAGGAAATCGAAGCGGCGCGGGAGGAAACGGAAAAAGCCCGCGAAGCGATGATGGCCGAATGCCGCGCCCAAAAGAAGGAAGCGGAGCAGCTTCTCTCCAAGGCGAAGACCGACAGCGCCGTCATGCGCGCGGACGCCGAGCAGGAAACGAAAGCGATCATAGAGGACGCCCACGAGCAGGCGCGTCATATCATGGAAGACGCCAAGGAAAAAGGCCACGAGCAGGGCGTCGCCGAAGGCCGGGAAGAAGGCATCCGGCAGATCCGGGAAGAAGAAAAGCAGATTATCCTCGACGCCAACGCGAAAGCGGAGAAAACGCTGGCGGACGCGAAAGAGAGCTGCCGGAGCTACGTGGAGAACGCGGAAAACGAGATCGCCTCGATCGCGATGGAAATTGCCGACCGCGTACTGCCGCAGCATTTCATCGACGTGCCGCAGATTATCCTGCCGCTGGTCAGGGAGGCCCTTTTGAAGGTCCGGGACCAAAGCGAGATTCATATCCGCGTCGCGCCGGCCAATTATGACCTCGTGCTGCTGGCGCGGTCGGAGTATCAGGGGCTTTTGGAGGGGCAGGCGCTCCTTGAGGTCCATTCCGACGAAAACCTGTCTCAAGGCGACGTAGTCATTGAAACGCCCAACGGAAACGTGGATGCGCGCCTTTCCACGCAGCTGGGCATGATACGAAAATCCATACAGGATGTTATGAAATGATGGAGCCGAATCTTATCAAATTTTCCCGCGCGATAGAAGATACCGAGCCGATCAAGATGAGCGGCAAGGTTACGCAGGTCGTCGGTCTCGTCATCGAGTCCAAGGGGCCGAATGTCAGCCTCGGCGAGCTTTGCTACATCAAGTCGCGGTTCCCGAACGTCGAGCCGATCCCGGCGGAGGTTGTGGGATTCCGCGAGGGCTTGGTGCTGCTGATGCCGATTGGCGAGATGCAGGGCATCGGTCCGGGCTGTGAAGTCCTGTCGGCGCAAAAGACCTTGCGGGTCAAGGTCGGCATGGAGCTTTTGGGGCGCGTATTGGACGGCCTCGGAAATCCGATGGACGGCAAAGGCCCCATCCTTTCAAAGACGGAATACCCGCTTCACGCGGAGCCACCCGATCCCTTGCAGCGTCCGCGCATCAAAGATTCGCTTTATGTGGGCGTCCGCGCCATCGACGGGCTGATAACCCTGGGCTCCGGCCAGCGTATCGGTATCATGGCGGGCAGCGGCGTCGGAAAATCCACGCTGCTTTCGATGATCGCCCGGAACACCGAGGCGGATATCAGCGTCATCTCCCTGGTAGGGGAGCGCGGCCGCGAGGTCCGCGATTTCATAGAGCGCGATCTTGGCGAAGAGGGCCTGAAGCGCTCCGTCGTCGTCGTCGCTACATCCGATAAGCCCGCGCTTGTCCGCATCAAGGGCGCGATGACCGCCACCGCCATCGCCGAGTATTTCCGCGACCAGGGGCGGCGCGTCGTGTTGATGATGGATTCCGTCACGCGTTTTGCCATGGCGCAGCGCGAGGTCGGGCTGACCATCGGCGAGCCTCCGGCGACGAGAGGCTACACGCCTTCCGTGTTCGCGTTGCTGCCGCGCCTTCTGGAACGCGCCGGCACCAGCGCGCGCGGCTCCATTACGGGCATCTACACCGTCCTTGTGGACGGCGACGACATGAACGAGCCCATCGCCGACGCCGTGCGAAGCATCCTGGACGGTCATATCGTGCTTTCCCGCGCCATCGCCGCGCAGAATCATTTTCCCGCCATCGACATACTGGCCAGCGTCAGCCGTGTCATGACCGACGTGGTGACGAAGGAACACCGGGAAGCGGCGCAGCACATGCGGGCGCTGATGGCCGTTTACAAGGAAGCCGAGGATCTGATTCACATCGGCGCTTACGTCAAGGGCTCCAGCAAGCGGATCGACGAGGCCATCGAGAAAATCGACGCCATCAACGACTTCCTCTGTCAGGGCGTCTTTGACGTGACCAGCTTCGAGGATATGAAGAAGACTTTGGAAAGCATATAAAAAGAGTGAAGAGTTAAGAGTGGAGAGTGAAGAGAATTAAATTGTAATATCTTCACTCTAAAAAGGAGCGGTGGCGTATGAAGAAATTCCGTTTCAAATTAGAAACGCTTCTTGGCGTCACGCGCCGGAAAAAAGAGGACGCGGAGCGCCTTTTCGCGGAGGCGACGCGCAAGCTGGAAGAGGAACGGGCGCGGCTCGTGGATCTCCTGCAGGAGATGCAGCGGGTGCAGGCCGAGTACACGGAGCAGACCAGGGAAGGCAAGCGCATCAGCGTGGGTCGGCTCATGACCTATACGAGTTATGTGAATTGGAAGCGCGAGCAGATCGAGGCGCAGCAGCAGGCCATCATGCAGGCGCAGGCGGAACGGCAGAAGCGGCTCAAAGAGCTGCTGGAATTGATGTCGAAGCTCAAAAGCATCGAGCAGCTCAAGGAAAAAAGATGGCAGCAGTACAAAGAAGAAGTTCTTTTTGAAGAAAGCAAGCAGCTGGATGAGATCGGCTTGCAGCTTTACATGAGAAAGGCGGGCGCGTAAATGGATCTGTCCTCGATGCACGCGGCCTTGAACCGCATACAGGATATCGAGTACAAGGTGGGGATTCGCCGTCCCGTAGGCGGAGCGGCGAGCTTCCGGCAAATGCTCACGGACGAAATCAAGGCGAAAACGCCCCAAAGACCGGGTGCTGCCGCAGCAAAAGGCGCGCAGCCTTCGAGCCCGGCCAATCGTCCGGGAGGGACGGGAAGCGCCGGAGACGCCCCGCGGACGGGAGCGGCTCCGAGAACCGCCGCAGCGCGGGAAACGTCCGCTCCTGCGGACAGCGCGTACTATGAGACGATTCGGCAGGCCGCCGGGAAATACGGCGTCGATCCGAAGCTCGTTTCGGCGGTGGCGGAAGTGGAGTCCGGCTTCCAGCAGGGGGCTGTGTCGGCCACGGGCGCCGTGGGCGTCATGCAGCTGATGCCGGAGACGGCGGAATCTTTGGGCGTCAATCCTTACGACGCCGCGCAGAATATCAACGGCGGCGCCCAATATCTGAAGCAGATGCTTGACACGTTCGACGGCGACGTTCGTAAAGCGGTGGCGGCGTATAACGCCGGCCCGGAAGCGGTGAAAGAATACGGCGGGGTTCCTCCCTACAGCGAGACCCAGCAGTACGTTTCCTCGGTTCTGGATTTGTACCGCTGACGGGATGTCTTTGTATCAAGGAATCACTGGATAAATCAATCCATGCACTTGTCGCAGGGATTTTTTCGTCAGGCAAGGAAGATGGCGTGAAGTCGTAGTCCAGCTACGTCGAACGCCATCTGACACAGCATGACGGATAAGCAGAGATCCGCGAGCTTGCTCGCGTGCGAATCGCTTAGGCAAAGCAAAAGACCCGGCAGGGGCGGACAGGGAAAAGAAGGTGAGAAGAAATGGCAGACAATCCGAAAAAAACTGCGGAAGAAGTAGAGCAGATGGAAACGGACGACGTGGAGCAGTCGGGCGGCACGTTTCGGAGCATCCTGAAGATTTTCGGCATTTTTCTCGCCTTGGCGGGCATCATTCTCGCCGGATTCTTCGCGGGTATCTACCTTCGCGTCCTTGACGTTTACGAGATGAACGAGAAACTCGACCTGTACGCGATGCCCTTCATCGGCGAATATTTCGTGGAGCCGATGAAAAAGACGCCGGGCGTCCTGGACGAATACATCTTCCAGCCGGCGAAGAAAATGATCGACGACAAACTTTCGACGCCGCCGCTGGAAACGCCTCCGCCCAACGGGGAGCAGAAGCCCGAGAACGGCAAGGCGGACGACAAGAAAGACGAGAAGAAGGACGATAAGAAGCAGGAACAGCCGAAGCCGGAAAAGAAAGAGGAAGAAGCCAAGCCTGCGACGCTGACCAAAGAGGAGATCGAGAAAAAGCAGAAAGAAGCGGAAGCCGCCGAGCGGAAACGGGTCTCCAAGCTGGCGCGCGTTTATAATGAAATGAAGCCGGAAGCGGCGGCCGACATCATGGTCGATCTGGACGACGAGATCGCCATAGCCGTCCTGCAAAAAATGGACGAGTCCCAGGCCGCGAAAGTGTTGGCGGCCCTCGACCCCGGCCAGTCCGCGCGGCTGACCCGCAGCATCTATTCCGGCAAGCGGTCCAGCATGGTCTCTCCCGGCGACCAGATGGAGCCGATGACTCCGTCGGCAGAATAAGAGCCGAAAAAATTTTTTAAAAAGTATTTAAGAAAAACAAAATTTTTTACGATATATAAACAAATGGAGATCTTCCCACCGGAAAATCTCCTGGAAATCCAAAAACATATTTAAGGAAACGGAAAACGGCGGACTTGCGGTCGGTCGGAAAGTCCGTTGGACATGGAAGAGGGCGAAAGGCGAAGCCGAAAGGCTGCGCCGGACGCCCTCTGACATTGTATAACGGGGAAATTCCAACGACGCGGACCAGTTCCGTTTCGGGAAAAAGGAGGTGAACAGATGAAAGCAGAAAATCTCATGGCGCAGGCGGCCCCGTCGCCGAAAAGTGCGGGCGCGAGCCTCCGTTCCGCGGTAAAGACGCAGACGGCGGCGCAGAGCGCGAAAGCGGACAAGAATGATTTCGGCAGCGCGCTGGACAGCGCGAAGAATTCGCAAAAAGACGCGCGGGCGGACGTGAAGGAGACGGGAAAGCAGGAAGCGGCGGACGCGAAACAGGCGAAACAGACGGAAACTGCGGACGCAAAGCAGCCGGAAAAGGCGGCGTCTGAGGAAACGAAAACTGCGGACGCGCGGGAAAGCGAAGCGGCGGTCGATGAAAAGGCGGCGGAAGCGGCGGACGGGCTTCCGAAGAATCGCAAAAAGGATAAGACGGCGAAATCGGAGGGAACCGGAAACGCTGAGACCGCGGAGGCAGAGCCGCAGACGGAAGACGCGGCTACGACGCTGAACGCGATGCTGATGGCCATGGCGGGAAACGCGCAGGCGGAGACAGCCCAGACCGACGGCGTGCAGGCTGAAACGGCGCAGACGGAAACGGCGCCGACAGCTGCGGCGGAAATGTCGACGGCGGAGCAGCCGGCCTTTGTGCCGGGGGCGCTGGATTCCTTGCTTCCGCAGGATGCGGCGAAGGAACAGCAGGCGGCGCAGAACCAAAAGCTCATGGACATGCTCTCCGAGAACGGCGCGGATTTGCGCTTGACCGGCGAGCAGATGAAGAACCTTGCGGCAGCCCCGCAGGAAACCGTCGCGGCTTCCGAGATGGAAACGCCGCAGCAGTTCGTGCCGGGTGAGGCGCAGAGCCTCCCGCAGACGCAGGTGCAGGCACAAATGCAGCCGCAGACGCAAATGCAGACGGCGGCGGAGCCTTTGGCCGCAGCCGAGGTTGTCACGGAACAGCCGGAAACGGCGGCGATCCTTCAGGACGCAGCTCCCGTGCAGGCAAGGACGGTCGCGCAGGAGAACCGCACGGAGCCTCGCAGCGAGAACGCGCAAAGCCTTTTCGCGGGCGTTCCCCTCACCGTGGAAGACGCGGTGCTGGACAAAGCGCAGGCAGGCGCGCGGCAGGATCTCGGCGATATGCTGAACCGGCAGCCCCAGCAGCAAATGCAGGAACAAATGGGCGAAGCTGCAGCGGAGGCCGTTCGGTCCGGGAGCGAAAACGTCGAGCCCCTTCGGACGGCGGGTCAGGGAGAATCTCAGACCGGCGCGCAGCAGACCAACGGCGCGGGCATGATTCCGCAGGGTATGAGCTTTACGGAAACGATGAACGCGGCGGCTCCCGCAGAGGCGGCTCCCGTACAGCAGGCGCAGGACCCGTACAACGTCGTGCGGCAGATTGTCGATCAGGCGCGGCTCATCCGTTCCGACGCGAATACCGAAATGGTCATTCGTTTGAACCCGGAGCACCTTGGCGAACTTACCCTTCGCGTGGCGGTCACGGCGGGCGGCGCGGTCAACGCGACCTTCCACACCGAAAACGCGCAGGTGCGCGGCCTCCTGGAAAGCTCGATGATTCAGCTCAAGCAAGAGCTCCAGCAGCAGGGACTGAAGGTCAACAACGTGGACGTCCAGTCCGGGCTTTCGGAAGACTTCTTCGCGCAGAGCCAGGCGGGTCAGCAAGGTTTCCAGCAGTCGCAGCAGTCCGCGAGGAACCGGGCGGCGGATCGCCGGAGCTTTGAAAACGACGCCGACGCGCTGACGGTGAATCCGGCGGCGGGCGGCGCGGCGGAAACGGAAAATCCGGCAAACGTCGGAGACGCCGAAGGCGTAAATTATCTCGTATAAATTCCTCTCGTGCCTTCCCTTTGAGGGGCGAGACAGTCCAGTGGACTGTCGAGTGGCAGCCTGCAAGGCTGTCAGATGAGACGGATTAGCAAGAATCAATCTACAAAAGGAGGAAAAACTATGGCAGCAGATCTCAATACTGTAACCGTAGGCGGCGTTACCTATTCGAAAGCCGATTACGACGCCATGCAGGCGGCGAAGGGCAGTACGAACCGCATGAACGACGCTCTCGACAAAGACGCGTTCCTGCAGCTCCTCGTCACCCAGATGCAGTACCAGGACCCCCTCGATCCGCAGGACAACTCCGAGTACGTCGCTCAGCTCGCTCAGTTCTCTTCGCTGGAGCAGATGACCAACGTCTACAAATCCATCGAGGAAGTTTCTCAGATGGTTTCGAACATCGACACCTCGGTGCTCGTCGGCCAGCTCAGCAGCATGATCGGCAAAGATATCGCCTGGACGCAGGAGACGGTGCAGACCGACGCCAGCGGCAAGGCTGTCGTGGACGCCAACGGCAACGCCGTGACCACGACGACGGACTTTGTCGGCAAAGTCAAAGGCGTCAGCATCGTGGACGGCAGCCCGAAAATCGTGGCGGAGTCCAACGGTCAGACGTATCAGGTGGAAATCAGCGAAGTCCGGCAGGTGGGCGAGGCGGACGCCTGAGAAAGTGGAGGCATGAGGAATATGGCGGACAACAAAATCTTTTGGTCGTCACAGCCCATATTGCCCATCGGGAATCCGGCGGCGAACCGCGTGCAGCGGGACGAAAAGCAAACCTCCGATTTCGCCGACATCTTGGCGGGGCAGGAAACAAAGGTCAAATTCTCCAAGCACGCGAACGAGCGCCTTCGGGACAGGCAGATCGACCTCAGCGACCAGCAGCTCGCGAAGCTGGACGACACGGTGGAGCGCATGGCGGAAAAAGGGGCGAGGGAATCCCTCATCTACATGAACGACATGGCCTTCGTCGTCAGCGTCAAGAACCGTACCGTGATTACCGCTATGGACGGGACGAGCGCAAAGGAAAACATCTTCACGAATATCGACAGTGCGGCAATCCTTTAAGGCTGGACCTTTCAGGGAGCCTCGGAGCGCAGAATGAGAGAAGCGCTTCGGGCCGCACTTGGCAAAAAAGAAAGGAATGATACTTTATGATGCGTTCTCTTTTCTCCGGTGTTTCCGGACTGAAAAATCATCAGACGCGTATGGACGTCATCGGCAACAACATTTCCAACGTCAACACCACGGGCTTCAAATCGAGCCGCGTGAATTTCACCGATATGCTCGCGCAGAATCTCTCCGGTGCAAGCTCGCCGAACGACAATATCGGCGGTACGAACCCGAAACAGATCGGACTCGGTTCGGCGGTGGGCGCGGTGGATTTGCTCTTCACCAACGGCTCCGTGCAGTCCACGGGTGTCAATACTGACCTTGCCCTTTCCAGCAGCAACGCGTTGTTTATTCTAAATACGGGCAGTGGCACCGCCTATACGCGCAACGGCGACTTCCAGTTTGACGCGGACGGCAACTATGTGCAGGCAGGCAACGGCTACTATGTGCAGGGATGGATGGCGAACAACGGCGCTATTGACACAGGCGCACAGGTAACGAATATTACGATTCCTTCCGGTAAGACGATGGCGCCGGCTGCTTCTGCTAAGGCAACCTATACGAACAATTTGAATGCCGAAGTGCCAACGATTACCCAAATTTCCTTTACTACTTTCGATGGGACTACTACTTCGACTACTACACTTCCTAACAAGGGAGATACTCTCCCTGCAGCCATTGACCCGTCGGCTACGGACGGTACTACGCCGACTTCCGCGACGCTTACGCTGAGCGATGGGTCGACGATGACGTTGACTTCTGGTCTATATACGGTTGGGCATAGTACACCGATTGTCACAACTCTTTCTGTTTACGATTCTTTGGGATCGGTGCATGACATCGCGATGTATTTCACTTTGACTGATGCTGAGCAGGATACTTGGCAGGTATCGTTGGCAACGGATGGTACGACGACGCAGGATATTGAAGAACCGGACGGTTCTATCACCACGGTTGCGATGGCTAATGTACCGCTAATATTTGACACCAATGGTACTTTCAAATCCGGTTCCGGTACAGCAACATTAACATTGACAAATGGCGCGACTACAGGACAAACTGTACAGGTGGATTTCTCCAATCTCACGCAGTATTCGTCCAGTACTACGATTGCGGGCAAGGCGGACGGCAACGCGGCGGGCGTCCTGTCCAGCATTTCGATTGACAAGACGGGCACGATTACGGGTACCTATACAAACGGCATGAAGCAGACGGAGGCGCAGGTCGCATTGCAGCGTTTTACGAACCCCGGCGGTCTCAATAAGGTCGGCGAGAGTCTCTATGAAGATTCAAACAATGCGGGTAAGTCCGGCGAGCCGAGCACCGCTTCGGCCCTCGGCGCGACCATTACCCCGTCGGCCCTTGAAATGTCCAACGTGGACGTGGCCAACGAGTTCACCGATATGATTATCACCCAGCGCGGATTCCAGACCAACTCGAAGATCATCACGGTCTCTGACGAAATGCTGGAAACTATCGTCAACATGAAGCGGTAAAACAAAATTGAACGGGACTGTCTCAGAAAGAAATTTCTTCCTGAGACAGTCTTTTTTTACGCGGCTGATTCTTTATTTTGCGGAACGGGCGAAATGGTCGTCGCATAAGCGATATGGCAAGCACAGGATGAAAAGGTTGCCATGCGCTGATTTTCTTGCGCAAAATTAAGGAACCACTGAACAAGTCCCTTTCGCCCTTGTCGAGTCTTTTCCCGTCATGCTGTGTCAGATGGCGAGCTTTGCATAAGCGACCACTAAGACTTTTCCTTCGCTTCGCTCAGTCAAAGTCTGAGCGTCTGCTTATCGACGCAGCGATGCTACGCCTTCGCACCCCATAACATGCCACTGGCATGTTACGCCTTGCCTGACGGAAAAATCCTTCGGCAAGGTCATAAATTGACGTATTCAGTGATTCCTAAAAGGAATATGCAGTTCAAGGCTTTGCTATATCTTTCTTTTGTGGTACAATACAAGCGGAGGAGTTTGCGTGCGTCCTTGCTTCGTTGTCGCGCGGGCAATCAAAATTGTATAAGACTTTTTTCCTTGTTTCTCACGGAAGCTGTTTTTAGGGTTTCCGCGGGGGCGTGGTTTGTAGTATAATAAATTAGTCATAATGTAATCATTTTACAGAAACGGGAGCGTGTCCTATGATCAAATTGACGAAGTTTAATTCTGAGGTCAACAAGAAAGGCGTTTTTATCCTGAACGCGGAAGTGATTGAGACGATTGAGGAGACGCCGGATACTGTGGTGACGCTGATCAACGGCAAGAAGCTGATCGTGGACGAGCCGATGGACGAGGTTGTGCGGCGGGTGATGGCGTATCGCCGCGCGCTTCATAAGTGACGGCCTATTACGGGTTTTTTTGCCCGATAGGAAAGGAATTATAACGAACCGAGCAAAAAAGCTTGCGAAGGAGTGATTTTTCATGGCGGACGAGAAGAAACCGGCGGCCGAGGAGCCGGAAAAGGCGAATCCCGAAGCGGCCGAAGGCGAGGAAGCTGCGGAAGAGAAGCCTAAAAAGAAGATACCGGTGATGGCAATCGCGATTGTCGTTCTCGTTTTGGTGGGTATTGCGCTGGCAGGCGGTATTGCGTATTTCGTGGCTTCAAAGCTTGTGGCGAATTCGCACAATGAACCGGAGGGCGGCGCGCGGTATCATGACCCCGGCGTGTTCGTGAAGCTGGGCGATCCGAAGGAAGGAATCCTCGTCAATGTGGGCGGCGTCAAGGCCGGCCATTTCCTGAAGATTGGCATCATGCTCGAGATGAACCCCGGCAAGAAGGAGATCATCACGGAAGGGAAGATGAATTCCGTCGCCGAGACGAAGATGATGGACACCGTGCTGCATATCCTTCGTTCCGAGCCGTTGGACGGCTATGACGCGGCGAAGCAGGATGCGCTGAAGGAGAAGATCAAGACGGAAGTCAATCACGAGTTGGGAGAGGGCTCTGTCTACGGCGTGTATATCACGAGCTTTGTCCTGCAATAGTTGCGGGAAATCCTCATTACCGAAGGGGGGGAGGGTGAAGATTGGCAGAGGACGTACTTTCCCAGTCTGAGATAGATAAGCTGCTGTCGGCGTTGTCCGACGGCTCCGTGGACGCGAATCAGGTCAAGGCCGAGGAAGACCAGAAAAAGGTCAAAGTCTATGACTTCAAGAGGCCGGACAAGTTTTCCAAGGATCAGATACGGACGCTGCAGATGCTCCACGACAATTTCGGGCGTCTCTTGAACACTTATCTGTCAACCAGTCTTCGCAGCATGGTCGATGTCGAGGTGGCTTCCGTCGAGCAGCTCACCTATCAGGAGTTCGTCCAGTCGCTGGCGAACCCGAGCGTCATCGGCGTGCTGGCGGTTCCGCCGCTCAAGGGAAATGTGGTCATGGAGCTCAATACGAGCATCGCGTTTTCCATCATTGACCGCGTTTTCGGAGGAACCGGCTCGAACAGCATCAAACCCAGAGGCTTGACGGAGATCGAGGAGGCGGTCATTCGCAAGACTTTCGGAAAAGCCATTGATTTTTTCCGGGATGCATGGGAAAATGTTATCAAGATGGACCCGCGCCTCGAGGTCATGGAGTCGAACCCGGTATTTGTGCAGATTGTTCCGCCCAGCGATATGGTGGTCATTATCACGCTGAAGATCGTGACCGGCGAAGTGGAAGGGTTCATGAATATTTGTATCCCGTATCTCGTGCTGGAGCCTATCATGTCGAAGCTGACGACGACGTTTTGGGTGGCTTCGTCGGTTTCGAAGGAGAGCCATCCGGAACAGGTGGCGATCCTGCAAAAGAAGATCGAGAAAACCAAGGTGCCGCTCATCGTCGAGATGGGGACGATCGATATATCCATTCGGGAGTTCCTGATGTTGGGCTACGGAGACGTGCTGCAGCTCGATACCAAGGTCCAGTCGGAGCTTCCGGTCATGGTGGGAACGCGGCGCAAATTTTTCTGCCGACCAGGTACTTTCGGAAAAAAATCGGCCATTCAGATAACGCGAGTGGCGCCAGAGGGAGATGAAGGAACCGATGAGTGATGATATGATTTCGCAGGAGGAGATTGACGCCCTGCTCAATGGCGGCGGATTGCCGTCGGGCGACGCTCCGGCTGCGGACGCTCCGGCTGCGGACGCTCCGTCTGTGGAACCTCCGCCTGCAGAAGCGGCGCCTGAAGGAGGCGGTGCCGCCCCTGTGGTGGACGATCCTTTGGACGATATGCAAAAGGATGCGCTCGGCGAAATCGGGAATATCTCGATGGGAAGCGCCGCGACGACGCTGTCCGTGCTTTTGGGACATAAGGTTTCCATTACGACGCCGACGGTGTCTATGTCGACGATGGCTGCGATACGGGAAAGCTACCCGATGCCGTATCTGATCGTTGAAGTCGGTTACACGGTCGGAATTGGCGGCAACAATATTCTCGCGATCCAGGCGAGCGACGCCTGCATCATCGCCGATTTGATGATGGGCGGCGACGGTACGGCTCCGCCGGACGATCTGAACGAGATTCACATGAGCGCGGTGGGCGAGGCGATGAACCAGATGATGGGCGCCGTCGCAACGTCGCTCTCGTCGATGTTCAATAAGAAGATAGATATCTCGCCGCCGAAGGTGAATCTGATCGATCTCGGAACGGCGGATCCGGTGACGGAGCTTGTGGGTACGAACGAGGCGATTGTGAAGACCTCGTTCCGCATGGAAGTCGACGGATTGATCGACAGCGAGATCATGCAGATCCTGCCGGTAGACATAGCGACGGAAATGGTGAACAGCCTGCTGAACAGCGGCGCTGCCGAGGAAGAGGAAGCGGCGCCTCCGCCTCCGCCCCCGGCACCTGCGCCCGCTCCGCAAGCGGCGCCGCCGCCACCTCCGCCCCCGGCTCCTGCGCCTGCTCCGCAGGCAGCGGCGCCACCGCCGCCGCCGATGGCTGCAGCGCCTCCGCCGATGTACGGCCAGCAGGCTCGCGTGTCGGAAGGAATTCCCGTACAGGCGGCGCAGTTTACGCCGCTGGCGACAGCGCCGGTGCAGGTCAACGAAGCGAATATCGGCTTGATCCTCGATGTTTCGCTGCAGGTGACGGTGGAATTGGGACGGACCAAGAAATCCATCAAGGAGATCTTGGAACTGACGAACGGCTCCATCGTGGAGCTGGACAAGCTCGCCGGCGAGCCGGTCGATATCCACGTCAACGGCAAGTTCCTGGCGAAAGGCGAGGTCGTGGTCATCGACGAGAATTTCGGCGTCCGCATCACGGATATCGTCAGCCCCGAGGAGCGAGCGGCGAAGTTGCAATAATCAGTTTTACCTTGTGTAAATCGCAAGATTTTTATATAATAAGTAAGTGGAGTGCAGATTCCAAGTAAAGAGGAGAGATGAACAACATGGCAGTCAGAGTTTTGGTTGTTGATGACGCGGCTTTCATGCGAATGATGGTCAAGGACATCCTGTCAAAGAACGGCTACGAAGTGGTCGGCGAGGCGGAAAACGGCATGAAAGCTGTCGAGAAGTATCAGGAGCTGAAGCCCGATCTTACGACGATGGATATAACGATGCCGGAAATGGACGGTATTACTGCGGTCAAGGAGATTAAGAAGATCGACGCCAATGCGAAGATCGTCATGTGCAGCGCCATGGGCCAGCAGGCGATGGTCATCGAGGCGATCCAGGCGGGCGCGCGCGACTTTATCGTCAAGCCGTTCCAGGCGGATCGCGTTCTTGAGGCTGTCCGTAAAGCCGTAGGCTGATGGCTCGGGTTTTGCCCCGGCTGGCGGTCTTTTTCGCGTTGGCCGCGATGGCCGTGCTGTTTTTTGACGGGACGGCTTTGGCGGCGGAGGGCGGCTACCTGGCGGGCTACACGGAGCCCGACCCGAGGCCGACCGGGGTTTCTTGGTGGTCAACGCTGGCTTATCTTTTGAGCTTGTTGGCGGTGTTCGCGTTTGTCCTGATTTTGGCCTATCTCGCGGCGCGGCTTTTGAGTTCTCATTTTACGAAGGCGGCGGGTGCTACCGGGGGCCATCTTTTGGCGCATCTTCCGCTTGGGCCCAACCGTTCGGTCTGCATCGTCGAGTTGGCAGAGCGCGTGTTTGTGCTTGGCGTTACGGAGCATTCGATTACGCGTCTCAAGGAGATCACGGATCCGGAGGAGATCGAGCGTCTGCATCGCAGCTCTTTGGCGGTATCCGGCGGAATAGATATGTTCTCTTCCCAGATGGGAACGCTGGAACAGCTTGCGAAGAGGATCCCTTCGCTTTTTCGCGACGGAGGATATCGCAGATGAGAAGGGGTTGTGAGGTGTGTTGAATAAGCGGCGGACTCTCATTTCTTTGGGAGCCCTGCTTTCTTTTTTGATGACGGTTCACGTCGGCTGGGCTGCGCCGCTGATCCCGAATATCGACATCAATGTGGGCACGTCGAGCAATCCGCAGGATGTGGCGGTGACGCTGCAGATCCTCGCGATGCTGACGATCCTGTCCATAGCGCCGTCGATTCTTTTGATGACGACGGCCTTTGTCCGTATCGTGGTGGTCATCGGTTTTTTGCGGAACGCCCTTTCAACGCAGAATGTGCCGCCGAACCAGGTGGTCATCGCGCTGGCGCTGTTCTTGACGGCCTATATCATGGCGCCGTACTGGAGCGCGGCGAACGAGCAGGGCTTGCAGCCGTATCTGGCGGGGCAGATATCCCAGGAGGAAGCGCTGAAGAACGTGGTAGCCCCTATGCGGGAGTTCATGTTCAAGCAGACCCGCGAGGCGGATTTGGCGCTTTTCGTCAATCTCGCCGGGGACGCGCGGCCGGACACGCCGGACGACGTTTCGACGTTCACCTTGATTCCGGCGTATGTGATCAGCGAATTGAAGACGGCGTTTCAGCTGGGCTTCATGATTTACATTCCGTTTATCGTGATTGACATGATCGTGGCGAGCACCTTGATGGGCATGGGCATGATGATGCTCCCGCCGGTCATGATTTCCATGCCGTTCAAGATATTGCTGTTCGTCATGGTGGACGGGTGGCAGCTTTTGATACGGTCTTTGATCGTGAGTTTCAAGTAGCAGCGGGGAGATGGGAGAATGTCCGGCGACGTGGTCGTGCAGATCGGTCAACAGGCGCTTATGATTGTTCTTCTTGTGGCGGCCCCGATGCTGGGGCTGGGGCTTCTGGTAGGACTGGCGGTCAGCGTGTTCCAGACGACGACGTCCATCCAGGAACAGACGCTGGCGTTTATCCCAAAGATTATCGCGGTTTTTGTGGCTATCCTGATTTTCGGCCCGTGGATGCTCCGCATTATGGTGGAGTACGTGTCGGGCGTGTTTACCAATCTGCCGATGTATATCGGCTGAATTCGGAGAGGGCGTCGTGGATTTTTACGATTTGATGCAGAACCATGCGGCGGTTTTCCTGCTGATGCTGACGCGGGTGACGGGGATTTTCATCCTGTCGCCGTTTTTCGGCAGCCTCAACGTACCGCAGACGATTCGCGTGGGCGCGGCGGTGGCCTTCTCCTTTGCGATTTTCCCGGTGGTGGACGGCCTTGGCGCCGTGGCCGCGCCGGGGTCTGTACTCGGCTTTGCGGCGGCGGTCGTCCGCGAGCTTTTTGTCGGCTGGCTTATCGGCTTCGTGGCCTATGTCTCGTTTGCGGCTATCAATATGGCGGGCAAATTGATGGATATGCAGGTGGGATTTTCTATTGTCAATGTCATGGACCCGACTTCCGGTCAGCAGATACCGCTTATCGGAAGTTTTCTTTATAATTTGGGGCTTATCGTTTTCGTGGTGACGAACGGCCATCATGTGCTGATCTCGGCGCTGGTGGAGAGCTTTCGTTCCGTGCCGCTGCTGGCGATGAATCCCGATTTGTCCCTTGTGGAGATCGTGGCGCGCTTTACCGTCGGCATTTTTGTCACGGGCGCGCAGATCGCGATTCCGGTCACGTTCGCGGTGCTGATGACCAATGTGGGCCTCGGCATTCTCGCGCGGACGATGCCGCAGCTCAATATTTTTGTCGTCGGCGTCCCGATGCATATCATCGTCGGCCTCGGCGTGCTGTCTATCGTGATTCCGTTTTATGTGCTGTTTTTGGATGTGGTGTTCAATGCGATGTACGGAAATATCACCATTGCCCTCCGAGCTTTACGATAGCCGGTTCGTCTTCGACCTCCAGCTCTTTGCGGACGAAGGGGGAGAGAAGACGGAAGAGCCGACTGCGAAGAAAAAGTCGGACGCGAGAAACAAGGGGCAGGTGGCGAAAAGCCAGGAACTGAATGCGGCGTTCGTCCTGTTTATCGGATTTTGGACGCTGAAAGTGCTTGGCGCTTATACGTATCGTGAGATTGCCGCTTACGCGACGTATATTTTTGGAAACCTGAATACCACGGTGGATACGGAAACGGTGATGCGGCTTTTCATCGGCATCGTTACGATCCTTTTGAAGACGGCGTTTCCGGTCATGGTGGCCATCATGATTATCGGCCTTGCCATCAATCTGGTGCAGGTCGGCTGGAATTTTACGACGGAGCCTTTGGGCTTCGATTTGGACAAGCTGAACCCCATCAACGGTTTCAGCCGCATCATTTCCAAGCGCTCCTTGGTGGAGCTGCTGAAGTCCCTGTTCAAGATTCTGATTATCGGATTGTTCCTCTATGAAAACCTGAAGGACGAGATCCTGCAGATGCCGAAGCTCATCTATCTCGACCTCAGCATGAGCATGGCGAAGATCGCCGACATCATTTTCATGATGGCCTTCAAGATATGCGCGATATTTTTTGTGCTGGCGGTCTTGGATTATCTGTACCAGAAATGGGAGCATAACGAACAGCTCAAGATGACCAAGCAGGAGGTCAAGGAAGAGTTCAAGCAAATGGAAGGCGATCCGCAGATCAAGGGCAAGATCAAGCAGAAACAAAGAGAAATGGCAATGGCGCGCATGATGCAGGAAGTGCCGAAAGCGGACGTCATTGTGACGAACCCGACGCATTTCGCGGTGGCGCTCCGATATTCCGACGGGATGCGCGCACCGGAAGTGATTGCGAAAGGGCAGGACCTTGTCGCCCTGAGGATCAAGGACGTGGCGCGCAAAGCGGGCGTCGTGATCGTGGAAAACAAACCTTTGGCCCGCGCTCTTTACGCGGCGGTTGAGATTGGCGGCACGGTGCCGCCGGAGCTTTATAAAGCTGTGGCGGAAGTCCTCGCCTATGTTTATCATCTGAAACATCCTTATCGCTACGCCGGATGATCCCGAAGGGATGAAGCGCGTTGATATAGATTGAAGGAGCCGTGAAATGGAAGAGAAGGGCAGCTTCATACAACAGCATAGCGATGTGCTGGTGGCGGCCGTTCTCATCATGATCGTCCTAATGATGATCATTCCGCTTCCGACGATGCTCCTCGATATCCTGCTCTGCGTGAACATCACTTTGTCGCTTGTCATCGTGCTGGTGACAATCTACAATTCGGAAGCGCTGGATTTTTCCGTTTTTCCGTCGTTGCTTTTGATTACGACGTTGTTTCGGCTGGCGCTGAATATTTCCTCGACGCGGCTGATCCTTTTGGAAGGCTATGCCGGCGAAGTCATTACCGCATTCGGTAATTTCGTCGTGGGCGGCAATGCCGTTGTCGGCTTTATCGTATTCCTGATTCTCGTCGTCATCCAGTTCGTGGTCATCACGAAAGGCGCGGAGCGCGTGTCCGAGGTTGCGGCCCGCTTCACGCTGGACGCGATGCCGGGCAAGCAGATGGCGATCGACGCCGACCTTAACCAGGGCGCGATTTCCGACGCCGAGGCGAAGAAGCGGCGCGAGAAGATCCAGGCTGAGGCGAGCTTTTACGGCGCTATGGACGGTGCTTCGAAGTTCGTCAAGGGCGACGCGATTGCGTCGATCATCATTACGCTGATCAATATCGGCGGCGGCTTCATCATCGGCATGCTGATGCGGAACCTTTCGGCGATGCAGGCGCTTCAGACCTATACGCTGCTGACGGTGGGCGACGGCCTTGTAGGACAGATAGCCGCCCTTTTGATTTCCACGGCGACGGGCATCATCGTCACGCGGGCGTCCTCGGAAGGGGACAACCTCGGTTCCGATCTCGTGTCCCAGCTGTTTCGGAATCCGCGCGTGTTTTTCATCGCCTGCGGCGTGCTGACTTTGCTTGCCATTGTGCCGGGTCTTCCGGGCATTCCGTTTTTCGTGCTGGCGTCTTTGGCGGCGTTCATCGGGTATTCCCTCCGTCAGAAGCCGGAAACGCCGGAGGCGCAGACCGAGGAGCAGAAGCAGCAGGCGGCCAAGGAAAAGCAGGCGGCGACGAAGCCGGAAAATATCGTTTCGCTTTTGCAGGTCGACCCGATGGAGCTTGAAATCGGCTACAGCTTGATTCCGCTGGTCGATACGGGACAGGGCGGCGACCTTCTGGAGCGCATCGTCATGATCCGCCGCCAGTGCGCGCTGGAGCTCGGTCTGGTAGTGCCGACGATCCGTATCCGAGACAACATTCAGATAAAACCTAACTCATATATTATAAAATTAAAAGGAATTGAGATAGCAAAGGGCGAATTATTACTTGATCACTTCCTTGCGATGAATTCCGGGACAGTGTTCGAGGAAGTGCCGGGCATCGAGACCATCGAGCCGGCGTTCGGCCTTCCGGCGCTCTGGATTACCGAGCAGCAGAGAGAGCAGGCCGAGCTGAACGGCTACACGGTGGTTGACGCCGTGTCGGTGCTTGCGACGCATCTGACCGAGGTCATCAAAGCCCATGCGGACGAAATCCTCGGCCGCAAGGAAACGCAGGATCTCGTGGACAACCTCAAGAAGACGAACGAAACGCTCGTCGAGGAGGTCATGTCGCAGATGCCGTCGGTGGGCGAGGTGCAGAAAGTGCTGGCGAATCTGTTGCGGGAGCGCATTTCGATTCGCGATATGAGCACGATTTTCGAAGTGCTGGCGGATTACGCCCGTGCGACGAAGGATACGGATATTCTGACCGAGTATGTCCGGCATGCGATGGCGCGCCAGATTACGCAGCAAAACCTGCAGAACAATACGATTCCCTGCATCACGCTGGATCCGGCATTGGAGAACCGGATCGCCGGCGCGGTGCAGCGCACGGACCGCGGCTCGTATGTGAGCCTCGATCCCGATACGATGCAAAAGCTTTTGACGGTGCTGAACACGGAACTGACGAAACTGACGAATATGGGCTATCAGCCGATTGTCTTGACAAGCCCGGCGGTCCGCCCGTATTTCCGAAAGCTCGTCGAGCGCTCCATCGAGGGCGTTATTATCCTTTCCCATGCGGAAATAGAACAAAGCGTGGAACTGCAAATTCTTGGGGTGGTGAAGATATAATTGCGTATCAAGGTATTTAAAGCGGCCGATCTCAAAGAGGCCATGGCCATGGTCAAAGATGAGCTTGGGCGCGACGCGGTCATTCTTCATACGAAACGATATAAACAGGGCGGCTTCCTGGGCTATAAGGCCAAGGAGGTCGTAGAGGTCACGGCGGCGGTGGACGATGTGCCGCGCCGGCCGCGGGTGAAGCTGCCCGCGATGCCGGTTCCTTCGGCGACGCCTGCGGCGGCCCAGCCGCAGCCGCAGACGGCTGCGCGTCCGCTGAACGTGCTTTCTCAGTATAAGACGGCAGGGACGGAAGCCGGCGTTTCAAAAGCCCGGGCAAAGAGCCGGGACGTCGGCCGGCCGGCGGATGATTTTGCGTCGCTGGCGCCGGAGCCTTTGCTGAAGCCGGCACCGAAGCCGCAGGCTTCGCGCAGGACGGCGAAGCTTCGTCCGTCGCAGAAGACGGCTTCGCTGCGGATGCCGTCGGACATGGAGCCTGATTCCGCGCGGCCAAGTCTTGAGGATTTGCAGAAGGCTCTGACAGAGCCGATCCTGTCCGGCTTGGAACCGGAGATGGAAGAAGCGCTGCGGCAGCCGGAGCCGCCGGCGCCCAAAAAGAAGAAATCCCGCGTTATCAAGGCGGAAACCCTGGCGAAAAAGAATCCGGCGAAAGCGGAGCCGGCGGCGGAGGAGCCCCAGGAGCAGGAGATCCTGCCGGAAGAATCTGCCCGTCAGGCGAAAATCAACGAGCTTGAGGACGAGCTGGCGCAGATGCGTCAAATGCTGCGTCAAGTGATGAACCAATCCCCCGGCAGTGAAGAGGGGGCGACGCTTCGGGACGCGCTGAGCATCCAGGAGCTTCGCGACGACGTGATGCAGGATATTATCCGCAAGGTTCCTCCCGCGACGATGATGCTGGGCAAGGATTCCCCCGAGGCGGTAAAGGCGCTGGGAGAATATCTGCACAGCGTTCTGAAGACCGGGAACGGGATCGGTCTGAAAGCAGGGCGGCCGAAGATTGTCGCGCTGATTGGAACTACGGGCGTAGGCAAGACGACGACGATAGCGAAGATCGCGGCCAAGTTCGTACTGGAAAAGGGCGTCCGGGAGATTGCCCTGATCGCCGCCGACAATTACCGGATCGCGGCGGTGGAGCAGCTCAAGACCTATTCCGATATATTGGGCCTTCCGCTGGAAGTCGTTTTTACGACGGCGGATTTGAAGACCAAGCTTCGGCAGCATCGTGACAAGAAACTGATCCTGATTGACACGGCGGGACGAAGCCAGAATAATGCGGAGCAGATGGGAGAGCTCAAGGATTTCCTGGCGTCGGAGCCGTCCATCGAAAAACATCTCGTGTTGAGCGCGACGACGAAGGAGCGCGATGCGGAGACGATTTTCGAGCGTTTTGCGGCCTGCCGGCCTGACCGGATCCTGCTGACGAAAACGGATGAAACGAAAAGTCTCGGCTTTCTTGTAAATCTTCTTTTTGACCGTCGCTTGGCGTTGTCCTATTTGACAACGGGACAAACCGTGCCTGACGATATCGAACCGGCGCTGCCGGAAGCTTTGGCGAGACTCATGCTGAGGTAATGAGCTATGAAAGATCAGGCGGCGAGCCTTCGGGAGCTCGTGCAGGGGAAAATTGAATACGGCATGCCGCAGGCTGCGCCCCGTGTCGCACCGGCCCCGCCCCCGACGCCGTCTGTCGTGGTCGTCCCGCCGCAAGGCGGCGTACAAACTGTCGTGCCGGCGTACAAGCGGGTTTTTCGTCCGACGATACGGACGAGCGCGCGGGTTATCGCCATCACGAGCGGAAAAGGCGGCGTAGGAAAGACAAATCTGACGGTGAATTTGGCGATTGCCATGGGAAAGATCGGGCGGCGCGTGATGGTGATCGACGCCGACCTTGGCATGGCCAATGTGGACGTCGTGCTCGGCACGGTTTCCAAGCATCACCTGATGCAGCTTTTGAAGCCTGAGGTGACTTTGGAAGACGTCTTGATTCACGGCCCTTACGGCGTGAAATACATTTCCGGCGGTTCGGCTATCGAACGGGCCGTGGACTTTACCCCGCAGGAACGGCAGCGCCTCATGGATAAGCTGACCGCTTGCGAATCCATGGCGGACATTGTTTTAGTCGATACAGGAGCCGGAATCGGGCGGAACGTGCTCGATTTTGTCCTCGCGGCGGACGAGGTCATCCTTGTGACGACGCCGGAACCGACGGCGCTGACCGACGCGTACGCGGTGATGAAAACCTATAGCCTGAAATCCGGCAAAAAAGACTTGAAGATAGTCGTCAATCGCGTATATGATGAAGCCGAGGGAAACGAAGTTTTGACGAAACTCGGGCGGACGTCGGAAAAATTTCTTTCGATGCCGCTGACGAGTTTAGGTATAATTTATGAAGACAGAAATGTCATGAACGCGGTAAAAAAGCAGACGCCGCTCCTGGCGGCCTATCCTGACGCGATGTCGGCCCGCTGCATCGAAGCGGTGGCAAAAAATGTTCTTTATGGAGGACAGCACGAAATTCGTTGGGGATGGAAAGGATTTTTGCAAAAGATGTTGAATTTCTAATAAAGGGGTTTTTCGCATCGAAAGATGCTTTCTATAAATTTTTTTGATAGGAGGGCCAATTATGCTATGCGACGCTGTAAGTACGCGCTGCATGATGGACGCGGACAAAGGAATGTTCAGAGGTTGGGGCTTTATGCGCGACAAGTTCATGGAAAGTCATGTGAGGGAGCCTTACACCCCACAGGCATGATTTGACGCGGTCGATGGTCAATCGGTCGGGGAAAGACAGCGACTGGAAGAAATGCCCGGAAGGGCCGGATAGGGGTGCAAATCATGTTTCGAGTTTTAATAGCCGACGACTCTGCTTTCATGCGCATGGTGCTGTCGGATATGTTCAAAAAACAGCCGGATTTTGAAGTCGTTGCGACCGCGACAAACGGAAAAGACGCGGTGGAAAAGGTCAAGACATTGAAGCCTGACTTAGTGACGATGGACGTCAATATGCCGGTGCTGGATGGGCTGCAGGCATTGGAAATCATCATGAATGATTGTCCGACGCCCGTCCTCATGTTCTCCAGCCTTACCCAGGACGGGACGAAGGCGACGATCAAGGCGCTGTCGCTCGGCGCCGTGGATTTCGTCAGCAAGGCGGGGGGGTCCATCTCCAAGGTGGATACCGTCGAGGACGAGATCCTGACAAAAGCGAGAACGGCGGTACATGCGGGCGGCATTTTCCGGCGGTCATCCTCACCGCCGCCAGCGCCCGAAACGCCTCCGGTCCCACCGAAGCCGAAGGAACCGGAAAAGACACCGGAAAAGGAACCGGAAAAGGCGCCGGAGAAAGAGGTCAGCGCGGGTTCACCGCCGGTGATGCGGAGAATTTCCCTTCCGACACGAAAGGGCTACACGCCTCCGTCGGCTCCGCCGCCGCTTGTGGCACGACCAAAGCCGGTGATACGCGCGGTATCGCCGAAGGGAGGAACCGGCCGGAAATTGGTGGTACTGGGGTGCTCGACAGGCGGACCGAAAGCGCTTCAGACCGTCGTGGCGGGATTGCCAAAAAATCTTCCCTGCGGCGTCTTGATTGTGCAGCACATGCCGCCGGGCTTTACAAAATCTTTGGCGGAAAGATTAAACGAAATCTCAAAAATTTCCGTGAAAGAAGCGGAAAATCATGATATGATAGAAGCAGGGCATGTGTATATCGCACCGGGAAATTTTCACATGACGGTCTCAGGCTCCGGTCGGGAGATTCTGCTGAATCAGGACCCGCCAATCGGAACGCTTCGTCCCGCGGCCGACGTACTGTTCAAGTCGGCGGCTCCGTTGGGCAGGGATATAGTTTCAGTCATCCTGACCGGCATGGGAAGCGACGGCGCGAACGGCATGACGGAAATAAAAAAGACGGGCGGATACGTCATCGCGGAGAGCGAAGAAACCGCTATCGTTTACGGAATGCCGAAAGTCGTCGTCGATTTAGGGCTTGCCGACGAAGTGAAGCCTCTGCAAAATATTGCGGGCGCGATCGTAAATGCAGTCAGCCATTAAGGAAGAAATAGGGGGAATAAAAATGGACACAAATCAGTACATGGAAATGTTTTTGGAAGAATCACGTGAACATTTGCAGTCGCTGAACGATGGCCTCTTGGCATTGGAGAACGATCCGGAAGAGGTATCGGTCGTCAATGACATCTTCCGGAATGCTCATACGATCAAGGGCATGTCGGCGACGATGGGATTTACGAAAATCGCCGAGCTGACGCATGACATGGAAAATGTCTTCGACCTTTTGCGCAAAGAGCAGATGAAGGTCAACCCTGATATCATGGACACGCTCTTCAAGACCATTGATTCCTTGGAGCAAATGATCGAGAGCGTCGGCTCCGGCGGACCGGAGGACGTGGTTGACATCACGAGCTTCGCTTCGAAGCTCAGCGCGCTGGCAAGCGGCAAATCCATCTCGGAAGCCGAGCCTGCGCCGGCTCCTGCGGCTGAGGCTGCTCCTGCGGCTCCTGCAGCTGGGTCGTCCATCGAATACTCGGATACGGACAAAGACGTCATTTTAGAAGCGGCGAACGGCGGCATGCATGCGTACCATATCAAGGTGACGCTTGCCGCGGGCTGCGTGCTGAAATCGGCGCGCACGTATATGGTCATGAATTCTCTCGATCAGGTCGGCGAGGTCGTCAAGTCGGTTCCGCCGGCAGAAGATCTGGAGCAGGAGAAGTTTGACCAGTCTTTCGACGTTGTGGTTGTTACGGATTCTGAAATGAAACCGATTGAAGACACGCTGCTTTCCATCTCGGAAGTGGATACGGTGGAAATGACGGACGCAGTCGAAGAAATCAAGCAATTGGAAGCTCCGGCAGCTGCTGCGGCACCGGCAGAGGCAGCCGCGCCCGCGGCCAGCAATGTGCCCGCCACGACGGCGCCCACGGCGCCCGCTGCGAAGTCTGCGGCGCCGCCTGCCAAGAAGCCTGCGGCGGATGCGAAGAAGCTCAAGGGCGGCCAGTCCGTGCGCGTCGATATCGAGAAACTCGATACGCTGCTCAACCTCATGGGAGAGCTCGTCATCAACAAGGTCCGGCTGGAGCAGATCGGCATTACGCATCGGCTGACGGAACTGACGGAGACCTTGGAGCAGATGGACCGCGTCACGACGGATTTGCAGACGGTTGTCATGAAAGTCCGCATGGTTCCGGTCGGGCAGGTATTCAACCGCTTCCCGCGCATGGTCCGCGACCTTGCAAAGGAATTGAACAAGGAATTGAACCTGACCGTCGAGGGCGAGGAAACAGAACTCGACCGCACGGTTATCGACGAGATCGGCGATCCGATTATGCATCTTTTGCGTAATTCGCTCGACCACGGTCTTGAGCATCCGGATGAGCGCGAGGCGAAAGGCAAGCCGCGTATCGGCGAGGTCGGCCTGATCGCGCGTCACGAAGGCAACAACGTCGTCATCATGGTCACCGACGACGGCAAAGGCATCGACGCGGACGTCATTCGCCGCAAAGCCGTTGAAAAGGGCATGATTTCGCAGGAAGAGGCGGACAGCCTCGACGACGCGGATGCGGTGCGGCTGATTTTCCTGCCGGGCTTCTCGACGGCGGAGCAGATTACGGACGTTTCGGGCCGCGGCGTCGGCATGGACGTCGTCCGCAGCAAGATCGAAACCCTCGGCGGCCATGTGGACGTCGAGACGAAGATCGACGAAGGCAGCGTGTTCAAGATCAAGCTGCCGCTGACGCTGGCGATTATCCAGGCTCTGCTCGTCAAAGTGCAGGAAGAGATGTATGCGATTCCTCTCGGTTCCATCGACAGTACCATCAATATCACGCAGGAAGATATCAAGACGGTCCGCAACAAGGAAGTTATCGTCCTGCGCGGACAGATTATCCCCATTATCCGGCTTGGCGACGTCCTCAATGTGCCGCGTGTAAACGAGAAGGACAACGACGATATCTTCGTCGTCGTCGTTCATATCGGCGAGCGCAAGGCAGGCATCGTGGTCGACAACCTGATCGGCCAGCAGGAAATCGTTATCAAGACGCTGGGCAAGCTCCTTGCGGGGCTCAAGGTCATCTCCGGCGCGACGGTTCTCGGCGATGGTCGTGTAGCGATGATTCTCGATGTCAGCGCGTTGATGTGAGCGGAAGGGGGAATTAACGATGGCAAAAGCAGAATTGATGAATGTGGTGGAAGGCGAAGTCCAGGTCGTGGCGTTTAAGCTGCGCAAAGAGGAATACGGCTTTAATATACTGAACGTCAAGGAAATCAAAGGGCTTACGGATATTACGCGTGTGCCGTTCGCTTCGGATTTCATCAAGGGCGTTATCAACTTGCGCGGCTCGGTGCTTCCGGTCATTGACCTGAAAAAGCGCCTCGGCCTGCAGGATATGGAATATACAGACGATACGCGTATCGTCGTCGTCCGGGAGGACGATCTGGAAGTCGGCATGATTGTCGATGCCGTGACGGGCGTTATCACGCTGAACGGCGAGCACATCGATGCGGCGAAAGCGGTGGACAACGAAAACAGCCGCTTTATTACGGGCGTCGGCAAGGTGGAAGAGGAACGGCTTATTATTCTTCTCAATCTTGAAGCTATCATAGGGCTTCAGGATGAAATCAAATGACGAAAGAGAGGAGCAACCATGGCAGTTTCAGATGATATATTGGAGTTGACTCCGACCCAGCTGGATGCCTTGCGGGAGATTGGCAACGTGGGTGCGGGCAATTCCGCGACGGCTCTGTCGCAGATCATCAATCACAGAATCGACATGAACGTGCCGGAGGTTTCTATCGTCCCGCTGACGGAAGTACCGGATTTGGTGGGAGGCCCGGACGTCATGGTGGCCGGCGTCTTTTTGCGGGTTTATGGCGCGGCTCCCAGCAACATCTTGTTCCTGCTCCCGCAGGAAAGCGCGTTTTATCTCGTGGACATGATATTGGGCAAGCAGCGCGGAGAAACGAAGACGCTTGACTTTATGGACGAATCCGCGTTGATGGAAATCGGCAATATTCTTGCTGGCGCTTATCTGAATGCGCTTTTCAATCTGACGAAGCTTTCTCTGCTGCCGTCTATCCCGGCCTTGGCGATGGATATGGCGGGAGCGATTCTTTCCGTTGTCCTCATACAGTTAGGGCAGATGGGCGATCATGCGCTCGTCATTGAGACGGAATTCCAGGCAGACGAGGATGGGATCAAGGGACATTTCTTCCTTGTACCGGACCCCGGTTCCCTCGATACGATATTGTCAGCAGTGGGAGTGGGGTAAAATGGCAGAACTGGTCAAGGTCGGCATGGCTGACTATAAGGTCGGTCGTGCGCCTTCAATTCTCATCAGCTATGGCCTTGGTTCCTGCATCGGGGTGTCGCTGTACGATCCGACGACAAAAGTCGGCGGCCTTTTGCATATCATGCTGCCCGACAGCAGGCAGTCGAAGACCACCGAGAATCCGGCGAAGTTTGCGGATACGGGAATGCCGCTTATGCTGAAGGACGTCTTGGGGCTCGGGGCATCCAAAACCCGCCTTGTCGCGAAAATGGCGGGCGGAGCGCAGATGTTCGCGTTCGCGAAAGCCACGGATATCATGAAAGTGGGGCAGCGAAACGCGGAGGCGATCAAGACAATCCTGAAAGATATGGGAATCCCCCTTTTGGCGGAAGATACAGGTGAGAATTACGGCCGCACGGTGCAGATCAATTTGGAAAACGGCGTTTATACCGTAAAGACCATGGTAAAAGGTGAGAAGGATATTTAAGTGGCGGAGCGTATAGAGATTCCGGACGAGACGGCGGAAGCCGCCGTGCCGGAGGAAACGGAGGCCGCGTCCGCGCCAGAGGAGCAGACGGAGCCGGGAATGGAAGCGGCCGCCGCGGTCGAGCTTTCTGGCTCGCCGGAGGACGGGGCGCCGCAGGAGGAAAATGCCCCGCCGGAAGAAGCGGAATCGATACAGGGGGCTGCCCACGGTCTGAGCGGAGCCACGATGGATACGTTGTCCAGGACCGACGAGCAGTCTTTGGCAGAGGCAGACGCCGAAAGAACAAAATGGGAGCGGAGACGCGCGCAGTTGCAGGGGCGCTTGATGGAAGCCTATCGTAAATATATGGACGATGGCGGCTTCAAGTTGGGCATTTCTTTGGCGACGGCGGTGATCGCGGCTTCCATTATCGTGATTACAGGGATTTTTTCGGAGCGTATGCTCAGCGTTGTGTTCCTGCGCGCACTCGTAGGATTCTGTGTATCCAGTGTCTTTATGGGCGGCGTGCTGTATTGGCTCGACGAGGTCGGGATTCCGCTCTTCATTGCCAAAAATGAAGAGCAGCTGCAGTCGGAATGGCTGAGCGAAGCGGAAGAACCGGGGCAGCCTGAAGAGGAAGCGGCGGAGCCGAAGGAAGAAGCGGAGCCCGGCGCGCTGGAGGAACTTATGCCGCAGGAGGGCGAAAGCGTTCCGGAAGCGGCGGCGGAAACGGAAGCAAAAACAGAAGAGACAGAAGAGGCCGCGCCGCTTAGAGAGGGCGCGGATATTTCGGAGGGAGAGAGCGACGGGGAGACCAGGCAGGAAGCCCCCGCCGAGCAGGAAGACCAGGCAGAGCTGCTGCAGGAGCAAACGGAAGAGGCGCAGGCGTCCGGCGAGGATATGGACGGGATAGAAAGCGCCGTCTTGGACGACGCGTTTTCGTCAGAAGAGGCAGAGGAGGAAGTACCGGAGGAACCTCCTGTGTTTGCGCCGATGACGGCGGATAATTTGGAAAGTCTCAGCGTACCGGAGGAGGACGGAGACTCATAAGCGGCTGACAAGGCCGGTTGCAAAGGATGGGAAAGGGGGAACGGCTTCCAATGGAACTGAAATTCAGTGAACAGGAAAGCGAGTCCCTATGGAAAGAATACGCAAAGAAACCTACGAAGGCGCTTCGGGATCGGCTGGTGGAGAATTATCTGCCGCTGGTCAACGTCATCGCAGGGCGTATCGCCATCAGTTTGCCTCCGCATATCGACCGGGACGATTTGATTAGCAGCGGCTTTTTCGGGCTCTTGGATGCAATCGAGAGATACGACCTGAAAAGGCAGAATAAATTTGAAACATATGCAGGCGTCCGAATCAGAGGCGCTATATTGGATTATCTTCGCTCGAAGGATTGGATCCCAATCGCCGTTCGGCAGAAGATACGATCGTATGAGCAATGTGTGGGCAAGTTGGAAGGGAGATTAGGACGGAGCGCGACGGATGAAGAAATCGCCGAGGCGATGGGAATCAGCGTCGAGGAATTGGGCAAGGTTGTGACGGAAATCAACGTCGCGACGGTTATTCCGCTGGATGATTATATGCGGGCAGAGACCGCGGCGAACGCCATACCGTCACCCCAAGAGACAGTGGAAAAACGAGAGCGCCAGCAGATGCTTGCAAAGGCTATTGAACGCTTGCCGGAACGCGAGCGGCAGGTCGTAGCATTGTATTACCATGAAGAACTGACGATGAAAGAGATCAGTATGGTGCTCAGTATATCGGAAGCGCGTGTCTGCCAACTCCATACCAAGGCAATCTTTAGGCTGAGAGGATTTCTGGCTCGTGAAAAAGCAAATTTGATCGACTGAAGCGTAAAGGGGGATGCACATGGCGGAAAAACTGAAAAGCGCGGAAGTCGGCGGCCGCCAGGCAGGCTATCTTTTCGAATTCAAGTCAGACGGTGTGTATCTCACAGTCTATCCGGCGGATGACAGCGGCATGCTCTTTGAGCTCTCGGATATGCGGCAGATTCTGAAAGAATACGGCGTCATGGACTATGATATGACCGAACTTGCGCGCGTCGTCCGGGCGGCGGAAGGAAAGCCGACGCTTCTTGCCAAGCAGTTCGAGGCTTCTGTTGCGCCTCCGAGCGACACACAGTCTGAACCGACGACGGAGGCGGAAGTCATAGACAATCGCGCCGTCATGTCGTTCCAGATCGAAGTCTCGAAGGATCGGATGACGGTCACGATGAAGATTGACCGCCAGCCCGGCATGGTTCCTCCGAAAAAGCAGGATATTTTGGATGCGCTGGCAGAGCGGCGCATTGTTTTCGGTATTGACGAGGTGGCGATCGAGCGCGGCCTGGAGCATGGCTCTCAGACGGTCATCGCTACAGGGAAGCCGCCGGAACCGGGTAAGGACGCTACCATTGTCCGCAAATTCGATGCGGAATCCAAGGGGAAGTTCAAGGAAGACAAGTACGGCAAAGTCGATTACAAGAATATGAATCTTTTCCTCATCGCGAGGAAGGGCGACGTCATTGCGGAGCGTATTCCCCATACGCAGGGCATCGACGGGACCAATGTTTTCGGCGACACGCTGCGGGCCAAGCCGGGCAAGCCGAAACCGGTGCCCGCAGGCAAGAATACGGAAATCCAGGATGAGAATTTTGTCGTCGCGACGTCGGACGGACAGATTGTCGAGGCGAATAATAAATTCAGCATAGACCCGCGTTTGGAAATTCGCGGCGATGTTGGCGTCGGAACGGGAAATATTGATTTCCTCGGCGCTGTGGATATCAGCGGAGACGTTCAGCAGGGATTTTCCGTCAAAGCGACCGGAACGGTAACCATTAAGGGCGCCGTCACGGGCGGAATGGTCGCGGGATACAATGTATTCGTCACAGGCGGCATCATCGGGATTGACGGTAAAGGCAAGGTTACGGCGGAAGAGGACGTGCAGGCGGCTTTCGTAGAGAATGGGACCGTCGAGGCCGGCGGGGTCATCATGATCTCGGACGTCGCGCTCCATTCCGATCTTCGCGCAGGCATTCGTATTGTCGTGGAAGGCAAGCGGGGACTTGTGACGGGCGGGTATTTGGCGGCCGGAGAGGAAATCCGGGCGAATATCATCGGCAATCAGGCGTTGGTCGCATCGCGCCTCGTGGTGGGCGTGAATCCGAGCCTGCAGAAAAAATATCAGGAGGCCTGCAAGGAGTATTCGGAGTCGAAGAAGAAATTGCAGCAGCTGACGCAGGCATTGAATACTTTGGGGAAGATCGACGTATCGAAGCTCCCGCCGCACCGGGCGGAGCAGATCGCCCAGCTTACGCGTTCGCAGTTCCCGCTGGCGGGGCAGGTGGAGCGCTCGGAACGTCTCATCAAGGAGCTGGAGGAGCAGCTCGCGCAGATGCGGAACGGAAGGATTTGCGTAGCCGACCGTATGTACCCGGGACAGAAGCTGATTGTCAATTCAATCGTGAAGCATGTGCAGGCGGAGGAACAGCACTGTACGTTCCAGGTCGAGGAGGACGAGGTTCGCGTCGGCCCGTATTATTGACGCCGCATATTTCGGGAGGAGAAAGACATGGCGATGGATATCAATCCGATCAGCCTGCAAATGGTTGTACCACGGACGACAGAAGCCGGGCAGGTACAGCATAATCTGAATCAGCAAGGCAATGTGCAACAGGAATTTGCGATGCTGCGCGAGAATTCGGACGTCAAGATGAAGATGGAAACGGTCAAGACCAAGGACAACCCCGAAGACGGGCGAGTCAAGGACGATCCGGAGCGTCAGTCCCGGGGCGGCGGCTATTCCGGCGGACAGAGACGCGACCGCCGGGGGAGTGAGGAAGAGGAGCGCCAGGCAGTCGACATTTTGCGCGGGCATAATATTGATATATCGTTATAAAAGATGCAAGAAACGGCAGACGGGAGACGAGGACGCGTCCTGTGAGCGTCGCGCGGTTCCGTCTGTTTCTTTTTATGGCGCATGGAAAGCGGCGCGGGCGGAGGAGCAGGTATAGCGATGGAAGTTTTGGGATTTCTGATCATCGTGGGGCTATTGATTGTGTTCATCGTGCGGCGGGATCTGTGGAACGGCGGTTCTTCCGGCAGCAAGGCGGACGAAGTCGAGGAAGCTTCCGTCAAGATGCGGCTGCAGATGGAACACACCATGAATACGCTCATCACGCAGATGGACACGCGAATCCACCAAATCGAAGGTTTGGTGGCGGCGGCGGACGAGCGCGCGCGGACATTGGAAAGCCAGCTGGCGGCGGTGCGCGAGGAGCAGGCTGTCGCGCAGAGAAAAGCGGAACAGGAAATCGCGGCCATGCGCGCCGCTCAGAACTCCTATTATCCGCCGAGGGATATTATGTATCCGGCGGATTACGGTCCGGCGGGGAGGAACGCTCCGTCCTGGCGGGACCTTGCCGAGATGAGGGCGCGGGGCATGCGGACGCCGCTCTCCATGCAGCCGATAGGAGAAATCTCATCCGTGCGGCGCGCGGACTATGCGGCGAGAGCGAGGCTTACCCCGGCGGAGCGGGGCGACGGTTTTGCCGAGGCACTTTCTGCCTCCATGCAGGCGGCGGAGCGGAACTACGGAGCGCGGAGAGAGCCGGGGCCTGCGTATTACGAGAATGAAGCCTACGACGGCCGCAACTATGACGACGCGTACGGGTCGCCTGCGTACCCAGAGGAAACGTATGCGCCTGCCGAAGAATGGAATCCATACGAGGACGAGCCGCGCGGCGGAGAGCCGCGCACGATTCGCTGGCCGGAGTCCGCGCCTGCCGAAATGATCGTGGACGAAACGCCGGCGGCTATCGTGGAGCCGAACATGGGGGCAAGGCCGGAACCGCGCGTGGAAGAAGAGCCGGAGGAAGAGGAGCCGCTTTTCACGCCGGAACAGTTGGAAGAGCTTGCGAAAACGGAAGCGGAAGTCGTCGTTTCTTCCAGCGTGGCGGACGTGGTCGATCTTCCCGTGCAGCCCGACGAAGAGGAAGAAGCGGCGTATGCCGACCTGGAGCCGAATCTGGAAGAGCGGATTCTCGATGCGGACGACGAAGAAACGCCGACGGCGGAGAGCGACGGGCAGGACGATTACGCCGGGGAAGAAGACGAGCCGGCGGAGGAAGGAGACGCGCAGCAGGCGTCTGCGCCGTCTGCCGGGACAGAAGAAGAGGCGGAAGTAACGCTCTTTTCGTCGGAGCCTGACGTGGAAACGGAAGAAGCGGCAGCAAAGACAGAGGAGCAGGAGGACTCCGACGCGGATGAGGAAGCGTCGGAGGATTCGCTGCAATCCGAGGATGAGGACGGTGAGAACCGGTCCGCCGCGTTGGGTGACGAGTTTTCCGAGGAGGAAGACAGCCGCGGGACGGATACGCCCTCTGTGGCGGTGCGGTCGGATTCCCCGGCCATCCGGGCGAGGGAGCTTTTAGAAAAAGGCATGTCCCCCGAAGAGGTGACGAAGGAGACGGGAATGGGCCGCGGCGCTATTGATCTGCTCGCGCAGATGGTCAAGAGCCAACGAAAAGCGGAAGACGGCGATTGACAGCCGTAGGGCGCGCCGTTATAATATATGAGTATCTTTTCCGTATTTTCGGGGCATAGCTCAATTTGGTAGAGCACCTGCTTTGGGAGCAGGGGGTCGCAGGTTCAAATCCTGTTGCTCCGACCATATTCGCACCCGTAGCTCAGCTGGATAGAGCATCGGTCTTCTAAACCGAGGGTCGCGCGTTCGAATCGCGCCGGGCGCACCATAAAAAAGTAAGGGTGCTGGCTTTTGACCAGGACCCTTTTTCTGTTTAGGGGGAATTACTTTCCATGCCAGCCGCAGCGCTATTTTTCCTTGTCATTGCACAATCCGTCCTGTATAATAAAATTCACCGGTCATGGCATGGTTTGGTTCGATAGAGGGCGTGTTGCCTGTTCTTCGGGATATTAGCTTTGGTTTACAATGCCCGTGGGGAGCAACGGGGGCAGGAAAGCATAAGGGAACGGATACAGTAAAGCATATTCCTCATCGAATCATCAGATTGGAGCAGATACGTTGATACAGACTTATACGATAACCACGCCGGAATACGGCAAGGTCGTGGACTGGCTGGAGGAGATCCTGACCGGGATGAAGGTGACGCGGCGGGAGATTTTCGTGGCGGAGCTTCTTCTGGAAGAAAACTTCTATCGTCTGGCCGAGGCGTCGGGGGACGCGTCCTCTTTTTCCGCCCGGCTCGACGTCCGGAAGCGTTTCGGCGACGTCGACCTCCGGCTCTCGGCGCATGGAGAACCGTTCAATCCCCTTGAAGAAATGAACGAGGCGACGGAGGACACGGCGGAGCTTTACAGCCTTGCCATCCTGAAAGCCCATCGGGACAAGATCAGCCATTCGTGGAAAAAGGGCGAGAACGTCATTTCCATGCGTATCCACCGTTCCGACAGCAAGACGGCCGTCCATACGCTGATCGCCCTCGTTCTGGGCGTCGTCCTGGGGGTCGCCATGAAAGCGGGGCTCGACGCCGGAACGATCCGCTGGGTGGGCGACAATCTATTCCTGCCCGTCGAGACGATCTTCATGAACGCGCTCCTGATGGTGGCTGCGCCGTTGATTTTTTTCTCGGTGACGGCGGGTATCACCGGGATGTCTGACACGGCGGACATCGGGCGCATGGGGGGGAAGCTCCTCATGATCTCCCTGGCGAAGCTGGCAATCATGCTGGGACTCGCCGTTTTTCTCGGAATCCGGATGGGCGCCATGCCGGAGCTGTTGGCTATGGATACGGTGAACGCTTCTTCCGGGGGCGCAACCGTTTCCGTCCGGGACGTGATCATGAGCATCGTGCCGAAGAATATCATCGCGCCCTTTGAAGGAAACAACCTTTTGCAGGTGCTGTTCCTCGCCCTGTTCTTCGGCATGCTTTTGGCGAAAGCGGCGGAACGGGCGGCCTGGGTGCGGGACTTCGTCAGCTTTTGCAACCGCTTCTTTACCGACGCCATGGGCACGATCCTGCCGCTGATGCCTGTCGTGGTGGCTGTCTCCATGGCAAAACTGATGATGAATACCGAGCTTACCGTGCTGCTCCTCTATGGGCGCATCATCGGGGGCGCCTTTGTGGAGCTCCTGCTGGTGCTCACCGTTTGCGCCGTGTTCGTGACGGTCGTCGGGCGGTTGTCGCCGGCGCCGTTCCTCAGGAAATTCCTGACCTTCAGCATCCTGCCCTTTTCCCTGCGCAGCTCCAACGGCTGTCTGCCGGACACGTTGAACTTCTGCTCGAAAAAGCTCGGCATGGAGAAAAAAGTCGCGATGTTTTCCGTTCCTGTAGGCATCCAGTTCAATATGATGGGCAGCGGGAGCTACGTCGTCATGCTGGCAATCCTCCTTCGTCTGACGGTCGGCCTGACCGTGGACGCGGAATTCCTGCTCTCATTCTTCTTCGCCGTGCTGCTTTTGGCATTCACCTTCCCCAGCGTACCGGGCGCGACAATCCTCGTCATGGCCTCCGTCTTCGGCATGGCTGGGGTTCCCGCGTCGGCGGTCACGCTCTTCATCGGCATCGATCCGCTGATAGACGGGTTCCGGACCGTGGCCAACGTAGCCGGAAACACTGTATCTTCCTTATTGTTGGCAAGGACGGAGGGAAAAGTGGATGAGGAGATCTACAGAGCGGATTGAAGAAAGCGATGTCCGTCGATGACGCCCTGCGCGTCGATCAATGGAATTGGGGTTGTCGCATGAAGGGAAAAACTTCATGGGCAGCTCCTTTTTTCAGCTTCAGCTATCGCAGATTCGCATGCCGTGATACCTTGTCCATCATTCCACTGGCCTTGAATCCGTGATAAAATAAAGAGGCCCCCGAATCTATTGCTTATGCGCCGTTAAGTGCAACGCATGAAAGAGGTTTACAGTATGAGCAGCATCAAGAAACTTCGCGACATCCTCCAAGACAGCAAAAGCGCCGTCTTTTTCGGCGGTGCAGGAATGTCCACGGAATCCGGTATCCCGGATTTCCGCAGTGCGAATGGCATATACAGCCAGCGGCTCCACAAGGAATTTCGCCCCGAGGAAATGGCCTCTCACAGCTTCCTTGTAAACCATACGGAGGCGTTCTTCGAATTTTACCGCGAGCACCGGATATTTCGAGACATCCAGCCCAATGCGGGGCACAAAGCATTGGTGGAGCTGGAGCGGCGGGGCATCTTGAAAGCCGTCGTTACACAGAATATCGACGGACTGCATCAACTGGCGGGCTCGAAAAACGTTTACGAGCTTCACGGTTCTATTCTGCGCTGGCCCTGTGTCCAATGCGGCAAGATTTACTCTGTGGATTACGTCCTGCAAGAAGAAAACAAACCCATTCCGCACTGCAAAAACTGCGGCGGCATTGTCAGGCCGGGCGTCGTGCTTTACGAGGAATCGTTGGACGCCGACGTCGTGGAAAATGCCGTGCGGGCGATCAGCGAGGCGGACACCTTGATTGTCGGCGGCACGTCGCTGGTGGTGTATCCGGCGGCAGGGCTGATCGACTATTTCCGGGGCCGCCATCTTGTGCTCATCAACAAGACCGAGACGAAAGCGGACGCACGGGCGGAACTGGTCATCCGCGAGCCCATCGGAAAGACGCTGGAAGCGGCAGTTCGTACATTTGCAGAACCATAACGCAATTTACAGAAAGGCGGCTTTTATGCGGCTTGACGTCATCATGCCCTGGATGCAATTCGCAAAATACATTATTGACGAGGAAGATACCGACGAGGACGGAAACGATTCATAATAACGGAAGGAGTATAGAATGAGCTCGATAGAAATCAAGAAAGCCAGCATCATAGCGCTGAACACGGACGCCATTGTCAATGCAGCCAACGAATCTCTGCGTGCCGGCGGAGGGGTGTGCGGCGCAATATTCAACGCGGCAGGATATGAACCGCTGCAAGCGGTTTGCGAGAGTATCGGTCACTGCGCCACAGGTTCCGCGGTGCTCACGCCCGGCTTTCATCTGAAAGCCAAGTATATCATTCACGCTGTCGGTCCTGTGTGGAAAGGCGGCAAGTATGACGAGCCGAAACTACTGTATAGCGCGTATGAGCATGCCTTAGATTTAGCTGCCAAAGTCGGCTGCAAATCCATCGGCTTTCCGCTTATCTCCACCGGGATTTATGGGTATCCAATCGAACCGGCGTGGAAAAAGGCGATTCAGGCGTGTCAAGATTTTCTCGCAAAGGGAAAACAAATAAACATAGTCTTTGCCGTCATCGACGATCAGATTCAGGAAATGGGGGTTATGATGTTAAGAACGCTCGCGCCCAAACCCCACATTGCCGTGAAGAGTGACTGGAAAACATGTGAGATGCCCGAACAGCATAACTGATTTATCAAAAAACGGCATCAATCTTCTCTCGCAGGGTCTCTGCCAGACCAAGGATTTCTATCTTTTGTGGCGAATACATATAGACAATAAAACCGTTGCCAGAGTTGAGTCGAAACGTGAAGAAAATCCCATTGGCGCAGGAATTGAAAACCAACCGAAAGGTGAAAGTCGTGCATCCATAGAATTGGTAAGGGCTTTTTGCGGCATTCTTATTCCGTTCGTTTATAAGGCAAACGGCAACAAGATAGTCTTCAAGAATCTCTTCAAAAAGATACCGACTATGAAGAATAGAAACCTGGAGGGTTGAACCGTGGAATATCTTTCTCACATACGAAGGGATGAACAACGCAGACAGGACGTAGGACAGACAACGCGAGACCATCTGTTGGGCGTGATGGAATATGCAGGCCGCTTTGCTGCGGGAATGCATTTGGAGCATATGGCGCGGTTAGTCGGAGCTCTGCACGACATGGGGAAAATGTGTCGCGTGTTTGTAGATTATTTATGGGATAGCTATCAGCATCCGGAAAACCGTTTCCAGCATGAACGTATTGATCATTCGGCAGTCGGCGCCCAATATCTTTGGGAACAATACGGTCGGCATGGCACTGATGCTGAACAGTTGACCTGTGAATGGGCCGCAATGGTCATCATGAGCCATCATGCAGGATTATATGATTATTTGGACGGCAGCGGAGAATCGCCGTTTTCGGGGCGGCTGGATAAATCCCTTGTCCATTATGAAGAATCGACTAACAACTTTTTTGCTGAGGTTCTGGACCGAAAGCAATTAGATGAGCTTTTTCATGCGGCAGTGCGGGAAGTGGAAACGCTATGCCGTCGGATAGACAAAGTGACAGGGAACAATGATAAAGCGTTCCACTTTTATCGTGGGATGGCGATAAAGTTTTTGTTCAGTATCTTGGTGGATTCTGACCGCTTGCAAACGGCGAATTTCATGTATAACACGGACTTGGAAAAGCAATGGGCCGTTGATAATTTGTGGGATGACTTTTCCGAAAAGCTGGAATGCAAGCTGCAGAGTTTTTCACAGCCTGCGAACTTACAGCAGAAGAAAATCATGGATGCGCGTCGAGGTATCAGCGAATCCTGCTTATCCAGTGCGAAACGGCAGCCGGGTATTTTTACATTAAGTGTACCGACTGGAAGCGGAAAAACCTTGGCAAGCATGCGCTTCGCATTGGCGCATGCGAAGAAATACAATAAGAGGCGAATCTTGGTAGTAATACCGTATACGTCGATCATCGATCAGAACGCGGACGAAATCAGGAAGGTGTTTCAACGAAAGTCATCGGACGATGTAATACTGGAACATCATTCCAATGTCCTCCCGGATTCCGACTGGAAAGAACAAGCGACCGGGACAGGCAGGGCAATATGGGATGAGGAGGGAGATTATTCGGAGAAAGCTGAACACCGCAGAGCTATGACGGAACGATGGGATGTTCCGATAATCTTCACAACTCAAGTGCAGTTTTTGAATACGTTGTTTGATGGAAGGGCCAAGTCCTTGCGCCGGTTACACTCGCTGGAGGACAGTGTAATCATTTTTGACGAGATACAGACATTGCCGGTGAGATGCACCTATCTGTTTAATGAGGCGATGAACTTCCTGAAAGATTTTGCCGGTGTAACAGCGGTCCTCTGTACGGCCACGCAGCCGGAGCTGAGTGATTTACAGGTTCCCTTGCGAAAAGCAGCAGACGCAGAAATGGTTGCCGATCTGAACGAGGTCTTCGACGCTTTTCAGCGGGTACGCATAAATAATATTTGTGTTCCGGGCGGGCAAACGTCTGACGCGATGGCGGAAGTAATCTGGCGGGACGCAGTCAAACACGGGAACGTTCTATGTATCGTCAATACAACGGCTTCGGCCAGACGGATTTATCGCAGCTTGTTAGTCTACAGGAAGCAGCAGGACGAAGACATGACACTTATTCATTTAAGCACTAAGCTTTGTCCGGCGCATCGTAAAAAGCTGTTGAAGCAAATCCGCGACAATCTGGACGGCTCGGTAAAAATGATCTGCATCAGCACACAGTTGATCGAGGCCGGCGTCGATGTGTCCTTTGCCGTGGTTTATCGTGCGTTGGCAGGCTTCTCTTCCATCGCACAGGCTGCGGGCCGTTGCAACCGGCATGGAGAGATGCCTTGCGGAATTGTAAAGATATTTAACCTTGAACATGAGAAACTGGACAAGCTGGAAGATATCCGTCGAGGCATGGACGTGGCTGTCCGTATGCTGGGAAATTACCCTGCGGATAAGATTCTAACGCCTCCAGTGATGCAGACGTATTTTCAACGATATTATCAGGAATGCCGGCAGAGCATGTTGGCATATCCCACAAAAACGCGAGGGACGTTGTATGATTGGCTGTCGGACAATGAGATGGGGTACAATGCGCAGGAAGAAAAAGGAATCGAATGCAATCTGATTGATTATCAGGCATTTCGAAGCGCCGGCAGGGAATTTTACGTCATCGATCAATGTACGGTCAGCGTTGTGGTTCCTTATGGGAAAGGGAAAGCCCTTATCGACAGTTTGGAAGATAAAACAGAAACGGGGGCAGCCGTCTTCCAAAAGCAGAAGGAATTGCAGCAGTATATGGTGAATCTATTCTCGTATGAGGTTCGGGCGTTATGCGAGAAAAAAATGATTCGCGAAACACCGATAGGGATTCCGGTTCTTTTGCAGGACGCCTATGACGAAGCGCTTGGCGTGGTTTTAGATAAAGAATTTGACGAGCTGTTGTGCATTTAGTGAGGAGGTGCGGCATGCGGAACGAAATACAATTCAAGGTATATGGAAGGATGGCGTTATTCACTGACCCCATTACAAAGCTGGGGGGTGAGAAATCTTCTTATTCCATACCGACGTATCAAGCGTTGAAAGGGATTACGGAAAGCATATATTGGAAGCCGACAATCGTATGGATTATAGACGAAATGCGTGTTATGAATGAGATCCGAACGCAGTCGCGGGGAATGCGTACGATTAAGTATCAGAGCAAAGGTACCGATCTCGCAATCTATAAATATCTCAGCAACGTCTGTTATGAGGTGAAAGCGCATTTCGAATTCAATCAGCACCGGCCGGATTTGGCCGACGACCGGAACGAAAACAAGCATCACAACATCGCTAAGCGCATGGTAGAGCGTGGCGGCCGCAGAGATATATTCTTGGGGACGCGGGAATGTCAGGGATATGTAGAGCCGGTGGAATACGGCGCGGCTGAGAGTTTCTACCAAGGAAAAGGACAGTTCCCGCTGGGAACGATGGTGCATGGCTTTAGCTATGCGGACGAAAACGGAGATGGCGTGCTTCGGCTCAGACTATGGCAGCCGGTTATGGAAGACGGCGTAGTCCGATTCCCGCGGCCAGAGGAATGTACGATGGTCCGTGATATCCGTCGGACAACCGCGCGACAGTTCAATCCGCAGGATATCAAGTCGGCAGATGAGGAATATCAGGAGCTGGGAGGTGATGCTTTATGAGCTGGATGGAGCAGCTCGTGCAGACCTATGATGAGAATGAACGTTTTGTCGGAAAGTATGACGTTCAAAATACAAAATCCGTTCTGGCTCCTATCGGTCATATGACTATAAACGCCCAGATTGAGATCACGTTAGACGACAAGGGGAATCTGATTAGCGCGGCAGCCGTTCCAAAAGAAAACGCGGAAACGCTGATTCCATGTACGTTGGATTCGGCGTCGCGCACGTCGAAACCGACGCCCCATCCTCTGCACGACAACTTGCAGTATGTTGCACGGGATTATACAAAGTATGCCCCGCAGGAAAAAAAGAAGGGAAATGACAAGGAGCCGTATGAGCTTTACAAAGACCTGTTGGGGCGGTGGGCGTCGTCGAAATCTGCACATCCGAAAATCAAAGCCGTATATAACTATATCAGCGAACACGACGTTATCCATGATTTAATCGCTGAGAAAGTCCTGCTGGAGGACGAAAATGGCGAAATCATGAAGAAATGGGCGCAGAAGGATGTCCCAAAGCCCACGCTTTTCACTGTTTCAACAGGAGATATCCTGAAATCGGTAATCCGGTTCCGTGTAGATATGAAGGACGGCACCCCCGTGAATCTATGGGAAGACCGAGCCGTACAGGAAAGCTATATTGATTTCTTCCGTTCTTCCCTGTCGCAGGAAAAACAGTTATGCTACGCAACGGGCCGCACGGAGATTGTTACGGATAAACATCCAAAGTATATACGCTTTCCCGGTGACGGTGCAAAGCTGATATCAAGCAACGACAGCAATGGATACACGTATCGAGGAAGATTTACGACAGGGACGGAATGCGCAACCATCAGCATGGAAGCATCTCAAAAGGCAATGAATGCGCTGCGCTGGCTAATCCGTAATCAAGGATACAGAAACGCAAAAAAAGTGTTCTTGGCCTGGGGAAGAAGCGGCATTAACCCACCCAGCCCGTTGGCGGACACGGACCGAGTGATACGCCGTGCGCGCACTCGTGAAAAATCCGCTATCCCGCAGACGATGCAGGCATGGTCGTCGGAACTCCACAAAGCGTTGGACGGCTATCGGCATGAGTTCAAAAAAGCGGCAGCCGCCCAAGTAAATCTAATGGTATTGGATGCGGCAACATCGGGACGGATGTCAATCTGCTATTACAGCGAGATGGCGGCGAATGATTTTATCGACAGGATAGAGGTATGGCATAAGGCCGGAGCATGGCGGCAGCATACCTATGACGAAGATAATAACAGGTGGTGGGTATATTATGGCGTCCCTCATCCGAAGCGAATAATCAATGCATGTTACGGAGATAAGGCAGGAGACAGCCAAATCAATATGGCGCTGGAGCGAATCTTCCAATGTATCGTGAATGGGCGTGCGGTGCCCAGAGATATGTCGAAGGTCGCTGTTGACCGGGTCGTTAAGCGTTCGGTCATGGCCGTAGGCAGTTCATACAGGAAATGGCATTACAATCTGTTGGAACCGACATGTTCCCTGATATGCAATCAACTCTATTATGCAAAATCCGGAAACGAGGAGGGGTATACGGTGGCGTTGAATTTGCAGAATCACAATCGGTCTTATCTTTACGGACGGATGTTGGCGGTCGCAGATAAGACGGAGAGGGCGACTTTCAGCAAGGAAGAGAGAGAAAAGCGTCTGACGAACGCCATGAAATTCATGGAACGCTTTTCTCAAAGACCATGCAGTACATGGAGGATGCTTCATATGAAGCTCCTGCCCTATCTGCATAAAATGGGGAAATATCAGCGTTATAGAAAACTCTTGGATGAAATCGGGAGCCAGTTCCGTGAAGAGGACTTTACTTCCGATCAGCCTTTGGACGGTGAATTCTTGTTGGGGTTCTATTGCCAGAACTATGACATCGAACAAAGGATCATCGCTGCGGTTGAGAAGAAAAAACAGAATCAAGAGCAAGCCGGAATAGAGGAATTTGAAGGAGGTAACTAACCATGACAGCGTTGCAGAAAAAGATTGATTTTGTCGGCTTTATCACTGTGGAGCGTGCCAACCCTAACGGAGACCCGCTGAGCGGTAACCAGCCCCGAACCGATTACGACAACTATGGGGAAATTTCCGACGTCTGTCTGAAACGGAAAATCCGTAACCGCTTGCAGGATATGGGAGAAACGATATTCGTACAGTCGAGCGACCGTGCGGACGATGGATGCGACAGCTTGAAAACCCGCTGTGAAAAGGTTTTAGGGAAAGACCCGCAGAAAAAGATGGGGCGAAAAGATTTTGAGCAGGCCGCCTGCAAAGCATGGCTGGACGTTCGCGCCTTCGGGCAACTGTTTGCTTTCAAGGCGGGAAAAGGGAGCGACGACGAGGGCAATACGGACGGCGTTTCCATCGGAGTCAGGGGGCCGGTTTCCATCCATACGGCTGTCAGCGTCGATCCGATCAATGCGTCCAGCATGCAGATTACCAAAAGTGTGAACGGAGAGCCCACCAAAGACGGAAAGAAAAGCAGCGATACGATGGGAATGAAGCATCGCGTCGATTTTGGCGTATATAAGATGCAGGGGAGTATCAACGTGCAGTTAGCCGAAAAGACCGGACTCAGCGAGGAAGACGCGGAGCATATCAAAAACGCCTTGGTTACTTTGTTTGAAAACGACGTTTCGTCTGCACGACCGGAAGGGAGCGTGGAAATGACGGAGTTTTATTGGATTGTGCATCCGAACAAGTCGGGAAAGGTTTCGTCGGCAAAAATCCATCGCAGCGTAAAGGCAAAAAAGAAAGACGGGGTATCTCGTGCGCGGGAATTGGCGGACTATGAGTTCGATGACAGCGAACTGAATAGCGTTGATGGCTTGAAGATTGAGCATTATCGCGAGGGCGAATTGGTTTCGTGAGATTGACGATATGCACGAGAGGTCTTTTGTAAAGGGGAATATTGTTACGATTGTGCGAAGCGGAAGCGAACATTCTGTCAAGAGCTGATTTCTTGCGGGGAGCAAGACGGCATTTTAGAGGTTCGCGAAAATGCTTTGCTGAAGCGTTGAATGACAAGGGGCCTTTTTGCCCCTGTCGCCCTCCATGCGGAGGGCGTGGATTGAAATAAAAACTGCTGGACAAAGGGCTGTTGTCCGGCGAGTCGCCCTCCATGCGGAGGGCGTGGATTGAAATAAGCCGAACATGCGACCGAAGGACGTGCCCCACTGTCGCCCTCCATGCGGAGGGCGTGGATTGAAATAAAGAATTCGGCGCGGGCGTCGTCGAAGCCATCCGGTCGCCCTCCATGCGGAGGGCGTGGATTGAAATGGTTATCAGGAACGGTATGCTGATTATCGTTACAAGGTCGCCCTCTATGCGAAGGGCGTGGATTGAAATAGTCGGGTAAGTTTCTCCAACTGATCGGTGGTAAGGTCGCTCTCCATGCGGAGGGCGTGGATTGAAATCCTTCCGTCGTGCGCGTGTCCTCGTCAAAGCGCCCGTCGCCCTCCATGCGGAGGGCGTGGATTGAAATTGCGGTGAACAAGAAAATCCCGGCGATAGTACGGGTCGCTCTCCATGCGGAGGGCGTGGATTGAAATCAGCAGATGCTGGCCGATGCCGAGGCCGGAATGTTGTCGCCCTCCATGCGGAGGGCGTGGATTGAAATATTTCGCCTATGTTCATCACAAGGACGGGCTTTTGTCGCCCTCCATGCGGAGGGCGTGGATTGAAATGCGTTCGACGGAGCATTATTCGCATTGAACGTGAAGTCGCCCTCCATGCGGAGGGCGTGGATTGAAATAAGTTTATTGAGCCGGTTTACATTGCGCCGGGGGTGTCGCTCTCCATACGGAGGGCGTGGATTGAAATTGCGTCGTATGCAACAGATGCGGGGCGCAGGGGGGTCGCCCTCCATGCGGAGGGCGTGGATTGAAATCACGGTTTCTCTAAGTCGTTTGTCGAACACGGTTGTCGCCCTCCATGCGGAGGGCGTGGATTGAAATGGGTATCAGGAGAGATTTGCGGAGTATCGCTATCGTCGCCCTCCATGCGGAGGGCGTGGATTGAAATGCGTCGCGCCTCATGTTAATCTGGGTCTTATGCTCGTCGCCCTCCATACGGAGGGCGTGGATTGAAATATGATATAGTACACCGTATAAGACGCCGGTTGTACCGTCGCCCTCCCTGCGGAGGGCGTGGATTGAAATAATCCGATAGACAAAGATTATTTTGTTCCTCAGTGTCGCCCTCCATGCGGAGGGCGTGGATTGAAATCGTCAAGTCTGTTTTACCGTCACTCGCCTTGCCGTCGCCCTCCATGCGGAGGGCGTGGATTGAAATTCCAAGCGGCTTCACGCGCCTCAATTTCCGCTTTGTCGCCCTCCATGCGGAGGGCGTGGATTGAAATATGGATAATTTGTTCTTGGAAACACAATGGTTTTGTCACCCTCCATGCGGAGGGCGTGGATTGAAATACAGTCGCCGACGACGATCCAACGCCGGTTGCGGGTCGCCCTCCATGCGGAGGGCGTGGATTGAAATATGGACAACCTTTTTCTGGAGACACAGTATTTTTGCCGTTTTCTGCTGGGGGCGTGGATTAAAATTACGATTGTTCCGCTATGACTGCTAACAAAGAACCGCTCACTCGCTTCGCATGGATGCCATCCAGCGATGTTGAAGGTGAGCGGTTCTTTGTATTGTCTTGTATGTTGTTGAAGTCCTTCCAAAGATAGATTATATAAAGCTGTAATTTGACTGAGAGCATTGGGCGAAATACGGTCATAGCAAGGCCTCTGGAACACATGTGAAGATATTGCCGTGGCAGTTGGTGGCACATATTGTATGGTTAAAGCGCGATCATCTTGCAACGGCTGCAAGCTTCTCTTCTACGGCCGATTCAATGAAGCTGTTCAGGCTCTGGTCATGCGTCATGGCATAAACGGCGGCTCTTCGGTGGGTATCGCGGTTTTTAAAGCGTACATTCAGGCTTCCTTTATAGGCGATTTCCGGTTTTGTTCCTTCTTCTTCGCAGAGTGTAAGATAATCATCAACAGCGCCATGAAAATCTGCAACCAACTCCGCGGCAGTCGATCCTTCGTAAGATATGAGAGACCGAACGCCTTGTACTTTCCCGTAAAAAAGTTCGTCGCTTTCGGAAAACTCAACGCTTCCGATATAGCCTTTATATTCCATGATGTTGTTCACAGAAATCCCTCCTCTTCTAATTGTTCTTTTAGTTGCTTGATTTGATATTCTAAAAGTTCCTTTCGTGGGTGCGGTTTATGAAGCAATATTTTATGATTTCCCTTAGTAAACATGATACGGGAACCGCTTGTTTTTCCCTTGTTGCATTTTTCATATCCAAGATAGCCTAACAATGATTCGGCTTCAGCAAATGTAAAGGTTTTAGGGTTGGCGGTCAATTTTGCCAACAGCTTTTCTTTTTGCCCTATAAGGTCACCTCTTCCTTAAAATATAGTATATCATAAAATTAGAGATAAGCAACTATTGTTAGTTGCTTATCTTCGAAAAATAGGTTGAGTTTAAAAGTGAAGAGAAACATGGGGAAGCAGGCATACAAGAAGTACAAATAATAAATTTGTACACGTTATTTCCGCATGTGTTGTCGTCTTTTTATATGGCGCCGCGCACAGTATTTTGAAAATGCAAGACGGACGAAAAAGAGGGCTGGCTGTGAAGAATTCTCTTCACAGCCAGCCCTCTTTTCATCCGTTATTCCGTTTTGCGATTCCGCTTGTGCTCGTACATGTGCTCGTCCGCGCGGCGGACGACGTCGATGACCGCGCCGTCGTTTTCCGGGTCGTACACCGAGACGCCGAAGGACACGCGAACCTGTTCCCACGGATTTTCCGTCGAGGCGTTGACTTCCGCCATGGCCTGGGTGAACTCCTGCAGGAGAGCCTCCCGGTCCCGGAACGCGTCGTTTTGGAAAATCACGGAGAATTCGTCGCCGCCGATGCGGAATACGGGGCTGTGTTGGAATATACGGCACATCAAGTGGCTGGCTTTTTGGAGATAGATGTCGCCCTTGTCGTGCCCGTATTTGTCGTTGATTGACTTGAGGTCGTCGCAGTCAAATACGCCCACCGCGAATTTCATCTGTTCCTTGTCCGAATCCATGCACGCCTGCAAATCTTCGATGTAGCTGGCGTAGGCCCACTTGTTCCGAACGGCGGTCAGGGCGTCGACATAAGCCCGCCGGTTCAGCGTGGAAATGTTTTCCTTCATGTGCTCGGTCAGACGCTTGAAGGTGTTCATGAGCCGGCCGACCTCGTTGTCCCTGTCGTAGTCCAGGGCGATATTGTAGTTGCCCTTGTCCACCTGCTCCGCGGCTTCGGTGAGTTCCTCCAAGGGCTTCGTGATATGCTTGGTATAGTACATGGTAAAGAGGCTCGACGCCAGCAGTACGCCGAGAGCCACGCTCAGGATGTTCCAGATCAGCTCCTGCCACTCGCCTTCCGTCTCGGAGACCGGAACCGTGACGTTGAGGCGCATGCCGTTGCTCAAAGGCAGCCACGCCGCCTCCTTTTTCACTCCGTCAAAGGTATAATGGATGAAGGTGTCCTCGCCGAGTATGTCGGCCGGTACCTGCGGTTTCGTTTCCTCGGTCAGCTTTGTGACGTCGATGCGGGGATGGTAGAAAAGGTCGCCCTTCGTGTCGTTCAGAAACGCGTAACCGTTTGTATAGAGCCGGATGCTGTCCACCTGCTCGGCCATGGTGGAATAGTCGATCTCGATGCCCACGACCCCGATAAACCGTCCCTGATAATAAATCGGGACGTTGTAAGAGATGACGCGCTTGTCCAAATTGTCCGTGATGTACGGCGGGAGCCAGATGGGTTCGCCTTTGGCCTTGGGAACGGTGAACCAGACCAATTTGGAGGTATCTTCCGTATTGTAGAGCGTGATGTCCGTCACCTTATGCTCCACGAAGCCTTTCCCGTCCAGGTCCGTGTACCAGAAGCCCTTGACCGTGTTCGAGACCGCCGGGTCGATGCGGTAATAGTAGGTCAGCACGCCGTTTGCCTTGGAGGCCATTTCATCGAAGTACTTCCGTACGCGGTCTATGTGGCGCGCAAGGCGCTCATCGTCCACCCCGTCCAAATCCGTTTCCACAAAGGAAGCGACTTTCCGGACCGACTTTTGGACGCTGTTGAAATAGTATTCGAGATTCCGCTCTCCCGTCTCGCACAGCAGCAAAAGCAGCTGGTCGGATTTGCGGTGCTCGGTTTTTCGAATGAAAATCACGCTGGAAAACATCACGACGGTAAGAGCGACGAGAATTACGCATACCGTCATCAGCGTTATTTGGGTTCGCAACGAACGCATTTGCGTATCACCTCATACGCCTGCCGGGAGGCTTCAGCCAAGCCGCCTGCCGGGCTGTGATTATTTCGATCTCCGGTCGAGATCCGTACCCTGCGACATCCGTGGAAAATACCGAATCACGGGGCGCGCTCCCCATCCCGCAGATACTTTTCTTCAAACTCCGCCGGGTGGAGCGGGCGGGAGAAGAAGTAGCCCTGCGCCAGAACGCAGCCCAAATCTTTCAGCAGCTTCAGCTGCTGCTCCGTTTCCACGCCTTCGGCGATGACGGGGATATCCAGGTTCTTCGCGATGCCGAGAATCAGCGCCACGAGCTGGACGTCCTTCTCGTCGTTCTCGATGTTTTGGATGAACGTCCGGTCCATTTTCAGCACGTTGATCGGCATGGCGGAGAGCATGTTCAGCGAAGAATAGCCGGTGCCGAAATCGTCCATCTCCACCGTGTATCCTTTTTTGCGCAGGCTCGCCACGACCTGGATGACCTGATCCGCGTTTTCCGTGTATGCGGATTCCGTGACCTCCAGCTTGAGCGCGTCGTGATCGAGGCCATTCTGCACAAGGATACGGTCGAGGGTTTGCTCCAGCTCCGGGTCAAACACATCCACCCGGGACAGGTTGACGGAAACGGGAATTGTCACGCCGAACCGCGCCTTCCAACGGGCAATCTGCCGCGCCGCTTCGGACCATACATATTTGTCCACCTCGCCGATCTTTCCGTTGCGTTCCAACAGCGGGATAAACGAATCGGGGGTAATCAGACCCAGCTCCGGGTGCTGCCAGCGAATCAGCGCTTCCGCGCTCACGAGCCTCGGCGGGTCGCTTTGGATATCGTATTTCGGCTGATAGTAGACCTCGAACTCATAGCTGTCCAGCGCGCGGCGCAAATCGTTCAGCAGGCGCTGGTCCAGCAGCTCGCGTTCGTGTATCTTCTCGTCGAAGACGATCAGGTGATCCTTGTAATGGCCTCGGGCCATCGAACACGCCGTCCGCGCCCTGTCGAAGAGTTTCACCGGCTCGAGGTTTTCCTGCCAGGGCATGACGCCCATGCGGAGGCGGATGCTGGTGTTCGACGCCAGCGCATCGAGCTTGTTCTGCAGGAGATCCAGGATGGCCCGGTAGTCCTCGGTATGCCGGCAGTAAACGTCGAAACGGTCCGCTCCGAACCGGCCCGCGATGCCGCCTTTCTCGTCCGCCACTTCACGAATCGCGTTTCCGAGAATTCGCAGGACGTGGTCGCCGAATGCCATGCCGTGCAGAGCGTTCACGGAATGGAACTGTTCGATGTTCAGCACGATGGCGTCCATCGGCGTTTTCGGGTTCTTTCGATACATGCTGTTGGCGTAGTGGAAAAAGTAGTCGCGGTTGTAAAGCCCGGTCAGGTCGTCAGTCTCCGTCGCGGCAATCAGCGTTTGGGCCTTTTTCTCCGCCCAGATGCTCCGTGCCAGCAGCAGCAGGATCACCAGCACTACGGCGCCGACGCCGAGCATCACGAGCTTCAGATTGTCCATGACGAAATCGGAGAAGGTGCGTTTTGCGTCCTCCACGATATAGCGGGACAAAGCCGCGTTGAGCGAGGCTTTCGGGACCAGCCCGACAGCCTTGGACAGAATGGAGTACAGCTCTTTATCTCCCCGCTGGACCGCAAAGCAGTAGTCCATAGCGACGCCGGTGGAAATCGTCGTCAGATGATACCGTTCGCAGAGCCGGGAAATATTGTTGTAACGGTAGCTTCCAATCAGGAGGCAGTCCGCCACGCGTTCGGACACCGCTTTCAGGCAGTCTGCGGTATTGGGATAGTACACCTTTCGCCAGCTTGGGAAACGGTCGAGGAGGACGGCGTCGTAATTCGGATTGTTCTCCGTGACGGCTACGACCACATGGCCTTTGTTGGCGAAGATGTTCCGGTCGGCCTGCCGCACCACCGCATAGACGTCCGTATGGATCAGCGGCGCCGTCATGACGAGATTCATCGTTTCGCCGTCAAAGCTGCTGAGATTGGCCGGAAAGACGCAGTCCACTTCCCCGCGCGTCAGCGCTTCCAACGCAGCCGCCGAAGAGGGGAAAGCCGTGGCCTTGAATTCGAGGCGGGCGCCCTTCAGACTGCCGGAAGCAGCTTCCAGGTAGTCCTTCAAAGCGCCTGTCAGCTCGCCGGTCTCCGGGTTCGAGGCGCAAAAGGCGAGATAATTGTCCTGATATCCCACACGGATGACGCCGTGAGAGGAAAGCCATGACGTTTCTTCCGCCGTCAGGAACGCATTCGTCCCGACTCGCGGGGCGTACTTTTCGAACAGCATCTGGTTATAATACGGATTTTCTTCCTGTATCCGGCGCATCGCCGCGTTCAGATCCTCCAGCAGGTCGGGGCGGTCCTTGTTGACGGCGACGAAGATATCGGAGGAGCCGATCCGGCAAACCGGCACCAGACGCTCCGGGTCGCTGTAAGCGTTGGGCGTGACGTAGGCGTCCAGCTTGCCCGCGTCCAGCATATCCAGCGCCTCAGTCTCTGTGCAGACGAGCTCCACGAGCTCCGCGTGGATTCCGTGAAGTTCCGCCCAGCGCAGGAAAATATCCGCATGGACGCTGTTCTTGTATACGCCGATCCGTTTGCCGTTTAGGGTGGAATAGTCCTGCGATGTGATGTCCCGGTTGCCGGGGACGATGAAAATGCAGTATTCCTCCGTTCCCATCGGGAGCTCCGGGTAAAGTATCTTTTTTGCGCGCTCCTCGGTATAGGAAACGTCGCTCATCATGTCGATCTCGCCGTCGAACAGCTTCTGCATCAGTTCCGACCAGCTGCCCTTGACGTAGGTAAAGTTCCAGCCGGAATACGCCGCGAGCTTCTGCTGGTATTCATAGGCGTAGCCGGAGCGGCGCCCCGCTTTGTCCATGACGTTGAACGGGGTTTCGTACCATCCGATGCGCACGTTTTTCCCTGCGCCATGCGCCGTCACCGGCAGCGCAAGCGCGGCGGCCGCAAAAAACAAAAGCAGGAGCGCGGAAAACCGCCGCAAGCGATAAAAAATCGTTTCGCGTGGGGTCATCTCGTTCGCCTCCTGCCAAATCCTTCATTATATTTAATTCAAGTATAGCAAAGCTCATCGCAGATTTCCAGCAAAAACGCGAAAATAACAGGAGACATAAGCGTCGGTGAAGACGATATATCTCCTGTTCATATTTTAACAGCCGTTTCTTTTAGCTATTGGATGACCTCAATGACTTCCGGCGCGCCGTTTGCTCCCACGCGGCAGCGGCGATGCGCTTCGCGGAGAGGAACCCCGGTGACGTTCAGCTTGAAATTCTCCGGGTCGGTCATCACGAACCAATCCTTCGGCACCTCTTCGGCGAAAATCAATTCGTTCCGAAGCGTGAAACTGCTGTCGCAATCGACGCGGCGAATGTCCCCGTTCGTCAGGTCATAGACCCGAAGCTCGTGCCGGTTTTCCAGTTCCGTCATGGTCTGTGCGTCATAGCCTTTTTCGTAGTCTTCCGGCGCAGGTGCGATCAGGACGTCCACATAGAGATATTTCCGCCCGTCCCTCATTTTCACCAGCACGGGATGGATGCCGTTGGACCGCACGGGATCGGTGAACACCGTTTCCTCCTTGCCCAGGATCCCGTCGCTGCCTGCCGCCGCCGCGCTTCCGCGGATGATATGGATCCCATTGACGTCGCCTTTGACCTCGATCGTGCTCAGCACGGAATCGCCGAGGAAAGCCCGCATCGGCGTTCTCGGCTCAATCTCCATGCACCACTGGTCGGGGGCATGGCGGTATTTCTCCTGGAAGCAGAAGCCGTTGACGTCGAAGGTCAGGCTCGCCGTGTAAATCGGGGCATAGGGGTCATCGGAAAGACTGAACATGTTGAAGTAAAACGTTGCGCCGCAGGGGTCCAAGGTCCACGAGCAGCCGCCTTCTTCCATGATTTTCAGCACCTTGACGGCCAGATCCGTCACGGTTCCCGAAACGAAGAGACCGTCGGGATAATTGCGGCGCAGCACGATGGCTACCTCGTTGGCGAGCATCGGCTTATTGATGAACACGTCGTCCAGGGTCAGCGCCGCCCCTGTGGCGGTATCGTAGTTCCGCCCTATGACGGCGAAACGCCCGCGCATCCCGCCTCCATACGCGGCCTGTGATTCGGCGAAGCTCACGGCCAGGGAATCCGCGCGATGGACATAAAGGGATTCGATGACGTCCGGTCCTTCTTCATCTCCAACCGCCGACGCTTCCACACCGTAGCCCTCCAGCGTCACCGTCAGAGGGAGCCATGAATCCGACGGCCCGTCGATCAATATGCACGAAAAATGTCTTTTTTCCGCCGCCCACTCCGGTTTGGAATACACGGAATAGGTCCGGAGAGGGATCGGCGTCCCAAGGTCCGTTTCAAAGTCCGACGCTTCCGCCGCAGCGCGGAACGGCGCGAAATATTGCGGCGCGTCGGAAACGGCTCCGAAAAGGGCAAAGGACGCCGCTATGGCGAGCGCTAACTTTTTATGTCTTTTCATATATGCCTGCCTCCTGTTTCCATCCTGCTGCTTCAGCAAGAAGAATCCTGTAATCACGGAATCGTAATATTACTGCAGGAACAACTGCTCGATGACCGCAAGAGCGGCGTCGGCCATGGCCGCGCCGTCGTGCCCTACGCCCGAGACCGTGGCGGCCTGCCAGTTGAACGGCACGTCCATTTCGGCAGCTTTCTCCTGCGCGACGGCGAAGAAATTCTTGCCGCGCTCGAGGCGGTTCATGCCCTGCGCGTCGGCCTCCGGCGTCTGGCGCAGATTCTCCGTTCGCTTGGTGTCCGCCTCGCCGAGCAGGATCACGACGGGCTTCGCGAAGGCCGCCGCCAGTTCGTCATCGGAAAGCGGTACGCCGTCCAATCCGTAGGGGAAGCGCGCGTTCTCGTCGGGCATCGTGTACCAGCCCGCGTTGGCCGGCATGATAAGATTCGCCTCGGTCGGGCCGCCGAAAAGCGCGTAGCGGTGGACCATCTGCGCGCCCGCGGAGTGGCCGAAGACGGCCACAGGACTCGACGCCGCGCCCATGCGCTCCTTGACGTCGCGGATCACGCGATCGACGACGGGGAAGACCCATTCGTCCTTCGGCTGGAGATTGCCTTTCCCGTTCGTCTTGTCCATGAGATTTCCGATGTTGTAATACCGGGAGCCCGGATATTTCGCGTCGGTGAACTCGGGGCAGACGATCAGGAGCCCGTCTTCGTCGGCGAAGCGTTCCCAGCTTGCGCGGTAGTCGTCGGCGTTCCGGTTCATACCGTGAAACACGAACACGATGGGACGCCCCGGCGCCCAATTCGCCGCACGATAGCAGTAAACCGCGAGCGGCGCGGTCGTAGCCCCCGTCGGCTCCTGCATCTCATAGACTGATTCGCCTACGGGAAGCTCCCGCGCGAAAGCGACGGAAGCCATCGCAAAAAGTACTATCAAAGCGACAGCAAACATTTTCAGTATATTGTTTTTCAATCGCTGTACCTTCTTTCTGAGAGTGGAGAGTGAAGAGTGAAGTTATTACGAGGATGAACAGCGATACCACTCCACACTCCACTCTTCAATCTTCACTCTGTCACTCATTTTCCGCCTAATTCTGCCGGTCTCGGCGGGACCGGATTCTGTTCGTCCTTGAAGAGGCGAACGAAGGCCGCGCCTCCCCGGTCGAAGTAGAAGGAACCGACGGCGATGGACAGGAGATGACGGCCCGAGACGTCATAGTAGTAAATCTCGTTGTCGTTCCAGACCAGATCGAAATACTTGTCCCATACGCGCATGTAGCCGGTGCCGTCCGGCTCCAGCACATACCATAGATCGACGCCGTACTTGCGGGCGTCCTCACCGTAAGTGAAACGCTCGTCAATGAGCTTTTGCAGCGCCTCGACGGTGGCTGCCTCCGCCGGACCTTTCGGCGCTTTCTCCCGTTCCTCTTTCGTCATCGGCGTTTTCACGAAATCCTTGTAGCCCTGGATTCGGTCGAGACGCCAGAATCCCGCTTTCGTGCGCGGCCCTTCGGGAATTCCAAAGCTCTTGCGGCTGTTCGCGGGGCCGACGGCGATATGGCTGACGGGCGGCTTTTCGCCCTCGGCCAGCTCATATTCGAGGCAGAGGTCCGTCCTGATTCCGCCGAACCAGCGCGGATACCATTTCACGGTCCTGCCGCTTACCTCGATGCGGCCGTACTTAATCTCTGTGCCGTAGCCGGGGCGCTCGATGTACCAGTACTCGGTCAGGCCGTCCCGATTGTCCCAATAGAAGAACATATCGTGCAGGAATGCGAAAGCAATATCCTTCTTCTGCTTGCGGTATTTGTCGTCTTCACCCAGCGGGAAGAACCACTTGTCCTCGGTATCTCCGCTGCGGACATAGCCGTAGCCGCCGCGCTCGCCGGTCGGCACCAGCACGATAAAATGATCGGCGGGGTTCGTCGTCGGGTCGCCCGCGTCGGCCTTCGTCACCTTGCCGCCTTCGGTCCACTGCTTCAGGCGATAGACCTGTCCCGGAAGCTCCTTGCCGAGGTCGGGGCCGTCGATGATCGCGTTGGACGAGAACGCCGTGTCGCTGACCGAGCCGCCCAGCTGGAGCACCATGCCCGGAGACAGCGGCGACTTCGCCATGAAGTCGCTCTCGCGCTCGAAGACGTAAACCTCTTCGATGTTTCCGCGCATCTGCTGGCAGTAGATCAGGCGGTTTCCCTCGAGGCTGTAATGGCCGGACGTCTCATGCGGAAAGGTCAGCGTGATCGTCCTGTCGTTCCATTTGACGGGCTTGACGTAGTTGTCGCCATCTACGGCGCCGTACTTGTCAAAGGTGCCCGTGCCGTCCTCCTTCAGCACTAAATGGTAGCCGTTGGCGATGTGGCCGATCAGCATGCCCATGCCCGGATAGATATATTCCTGCACCTGCACCCAGCGGCCCGCAACTTTCTTCATATCGACGGGGCCTTTCGCGCTCTGCATTTCCCCGTCGCGGTAATGGTATTTCTTGTTGTGGTACTGATTGTCGTAGCTGGCGTGCTTCAGTTCCCGCGGCAGCTTCACGTTGTCGGGGTGGTTCGGCTGCTCGGTCTGCATGATGTCGCCGAGCCGCAGGAACGCTTCGGAAAACGTGCCGTTCCGCTTCAACGCTTCCTGCCAGGCCGCGTCTACCGGCTCCTTGTCCGGCGTCCCGCGCGACGCCTGCACCGACGATTTCCCGCCGCCGCCCGAAGGCGTTCCGCCGCCTCCGCCGCAGCCGGCCAGCGGCACCAGGAGCAGCGTCGCCAAAGCCGCGCATAGAAGTTTTGCTTTAAGGTTCATAAACACCCCTCCTAAAAAAGAATAAAAATTGCGTCGCAAAAACCCCTCCGGCACTCCGTGCCACCTCCCTCAATGAGGGAGGCGCATTTACCCCACTTTCTCAAACACCAGCTGCGGGGATTCCGCGTCGTAGACCGGAATCTGCGTATGGAGCTTTCCGTCCCTGTAGTCGAAGGTCGTGAACCCGGTAAAATAATCTACTGCGGGATTCTTGGGGCGGATTTTGAACTTGTCCGGGTCGGTTTCCCAGTTCTCGTGAATCACGGCAAATTCCACCGGGCCTTCCCATTCGTACTTTGCAAACCGCCAGGAAATCTTTTCGCCTTCGATTTTCAGCGTATAATCCATTCTGTCCTTCGTCTTCCAGACGCCTTCGATGCGCGGAAGCTCTTTCTCCGTGACCACCGTTACGTTTCCGTAGCGGCTTTCTGTCGTCGGCGAAAGGACCTCGGACTTTTCTCCGGCGACGTCGAAGACCTTGACGAAATGCATCTGGCCGTCCTCGACCCAAAGGCCCGTGATCTGCGCGTAGTCCTTCTGATCCCCGCGCTCCCTGAGCCCCGTCTGTTCGAGGTGCAGAACCGTCTTCCCGTCCTCTTCCGTGACGGTGAACGTCGTTTCGAGCTGGGGGCGGTTCATCCACAGGATCAATATGTTTTCGCCGTCGATCTCGATGCGCGTGCCGTAGTCGCGAGGCTTCCATGCGCCGTCGAGAGACGCGCCGTCCGCGAAAGTAGTCGAAAAAGCGCCGAGAAGGAAAAGCGAAATGAGAGAAAGCATCGCCGCCGTTTTCATCGGTGCACTCCTTTTATAATACTAAGGGCGGGCAATAAAAGTGCTGCCCGCCCTATATTTTATTTATTAGAAGTCGATACGATACAGTTTTTTCGCGCTCTCGTCGTACGCAATAATGCTGTTGCCCTTGACTGTAGCCAGCGCGAAGACGCCGAAGGTGATTTTCCCTTCGCCCAGCTTCTTGCCGGACTTTTTCTCAAAGACGCGGAAATTGCCGTCGGGATCGGCGAAAATCACATACTTGTCCGTGACGCAGAAGCCCTTGCGGCTGCCTTCCATACCTTCGTAGCGGCGAACTTCCTTGCCTTTCTTGTCGAAGGCGACGAGCACCGGCACCTTCTTGTTCTGCCCTGGCTTCTGGAGAACCGAGCGCACAAAGATCTCGTCCTTGTCGGAAGCCACCGGGAAGAACTGCGCGTTCTTGAAGTCCGGGCTGGTCGCCGTCAAATCCGGGATAATCTCCTGCACGTCCTTGATGGAGCCGTCTTTCAGCTTGCCCATCTTCAGCTTTTTGCCGCCGAGGAAATAGAACTCATCCCGTCCGGAGATGCCGCCGCCGACTTTCGCAAGAAGCTGTCCCGGCCACTTGCCGCCGACCTTGGTGGTCTTGCCGTCATAGACGACCAGCGCGTCTTTCGGCCCTTTCCAAAGCACCACTTTGTCGTTCATGGCGATCGTATGGTTGTCGTCCGTCTCCCCGAGGTCGGCGAAGTCGGAAATCGTCTCGCCCTTCATCGTGACCTTGCCCATGTGGGGCGGTTTGCGCCCGCACTGGAAATAAACGTCATTGCCCAACACGCCGAGCTCCCATGTGTTGATGTTGTTCCGAAGGTCGACGCCTGTCAGCTCGTAGACCTTTGCCTCATGTGAGCCGAATTTGAAGGTCATCGTCGGCGCCGTCTTCGGCGTCTCGACTTTCGGCGCGCCGCTGCCGCCGCTGTTGCCGCCGCCTCCGCCGCAGCCCGCCAGTAAGGACACCGTCAGCAGTGCCGCCGACGCCGCGCTCAAAAGCTTTCCTTTCAGGTTCATCAAAAGATATCGCCTCCTGTATTTTCTCTAAAAACTCCCCCCGTCAGCTTCGCTGCCCCCCTCATGGAGGGGGCCTGCTTGGCCTCCCTCATAGAGGGAGGTGCCCGAAGGGCGGAGGGAGTTCACACATCAGAAGTCAATGCGATACAGTTTCTTCGCTCGGTCGTCGTACACGATGACGTCGTTGCCCTTCACCGTGCAGAGCGCGAACGGACGCATCTCGATTTTCGCCTCGCCAAGTTCCTTGCCGGACTTCCTGTCATAGACCCGGAAAACGCCCTTCGAGCCGGTGGCGATCACATAGTTTTCCGTGACGGCCCATCCGCGCGGCAGTTCCTTCACGCCCTCATAGCGGCGGAGCTCCTTGCCGCTCTTATCGAAAGCGATGAGCATCGGCGTATCGTCCTTTTCGCCGTCCTTCTTCGGAAGGAAGTAGCGGATGTAGATCTCGCCGTCTTTGACGCAGACGGACTTGAAGGACACCCGCCCAAACTCCGGGTCGAGCTTCTGGTAGTCCTCGATCAGCTTCTTGTTGATCTTCCATTCGCCGTTTTCCAGCTGCTGCTCCCGCAATTCATGTCCCCAAAGCACGAAAAACTTGTCGGAGTCCGGATCGGCCGCCGGAGAGCCGGACCACTTGCCGGCAGCCTTGGCCTCCTTGCCGTCGTAAATCACCAGCTTGTCTTTCTCGGTGGCTTTGCGGTTGGACTGCCAAAGGACGATCTTGCCGTTCGTCGTCATCTCGTGAATGTCGCCGCTGGGGCCGAGATCCGTGAGATTGGCAATGGTCTCGTTCTTCATGGTGACCTTATTCACATGCTGCAGTTTGTCTTCATAATGTTTCGTATCGGTGTGGAAAAAGATGTCGTCGCCCATCGCCACGAGCTTGTTCGTTCGGATAATATTTTTGAGATCGACGCCCGTCAGCTCATAGACCTTCGCCTCGGTCTGGCCAAACTTGAAGGTCATCGTGGGAGGCGTCGAAACCGGCGCGCGGGCGGGAACTTCAATCTTCGGCGGATTATTCGCCGCACCGCTGCCGCTGCCGCCGCTCGGCTTGCCGCCGCCGCCGCAGCCCGCCAGGAGGGCCGCAGAGACAAGACCTGTCAAAAGCCCCGCCGCGATGCGTTTTGCCAAATTGCCTTTTTGCATGAAAATCCTCTCCTTTTTATACATCTTTCCCTTTCGGGACTTGCATCCGTTGACCGATTCATACATACCACGCTAAGTTTAGCACAATATTCTGTATTTTGATATGTGATATAGGTCGTAATTATAGAAATCGGCGTACGAACCTCTTCGTTCCTGCCGGACTTTTTTCCCGCGACGGGCGCGGAAATGGAGACGCGATAATTTTTTTGGTAAGAAAATCGGAAAATCAGAAATTCGGAATTCCTTACCTCAGAATTTTTCTATGCGGATGTTTGCAGGCAGATGTTCTTTTCATTTCAAGGGGAAGAGCTCATCGACCGGAGAAACCGAAAAATTTCTTGAGCCCCTTTTTCCGTTTCAGTCCCCCTGCGGTAAAGCCGTAGTGGGCGGCGGCGGCGAGCGTGATGACGTTTTCCAGGAATTCGTCGTACGACAGGTCAAACCATTCCTCAGGGATTTCGGTATGGATCGTCCCGCCGTCGTTGTGGCCGCCGCCCCACCACCAGGCCTCGTCCAGCTCGGCTTCGTAGGTGCCGTCGTCCATCTTGTTGAAGCAATACCAGGAAGCCCATTCCTTCATACCCTCCGGCGTTTTCGGTCCTTCGTAGTGCGGCGCGGAATGATCTTTTGCGGAGTAGCCTTCTTCGCCTTTTTCCGCGCTCCTTTTGTAAACGATGAATTTTTCTCCCGTCTCTTGCGGCACCCGCTTCACGGTCATATTGCCGCTTTGGTAGACGGGCCGCTTCATGCCCTTCACACGGTTCTCTTCCGTCATGATCTCGGCTATGAATGGGACGGCGCCCTTTTGTTCCGTCGAATGCTTGAAGACCTGGGGGATATCTTCTTTTTCCAGGCCGATGAACGGAAAATCCGATGTGGAATAGTTGGTGTCGCCGTTTTCGTAAACAAAGTAGCCGGCGATACAGTGATCCTTGTAATACACGTTGTAATGATCCTTTATTTTCATGCGGAAAACCTCCTTTTCCGATCCCGTTCCATTTTATCATGCCGAAAGCGGGGAATCCATGAATCTCTTGTAGTGATTTTAAGGGGGCGTGCCTCTGGTTAAAGGAAAAGGCTCCCGGGAATTTCCCGGAAGCCTTGTGCATTTCGTTTTGGTTTTTTAGGATTGGCAGATCTCCGGCGCGGACTGCGTCGCCGTTCTGCGGTTCCGCCAAAGGGCGAGGGCGATGATGAGATTGATAAAGAAGAGCGCCGCGAAAAGGTAGAGGGCCGTGGAGTAGCCGTAGCCTTTGTCGTGGAGCAGGGAAACCAGCGTTGGGCCTGCGATGCCGGCGAGTCCCCAGGCCGTCAGGACGCGGCCGTGGATGGCGCTCAGGCAGCGGATGCCGAAGATGTCGCTGAGGTAGGCGGGCATGCAGGAGAAGCCGCCGCCGTAGCAGCTGATAATCAGGAGCGTCAGGAACCGGAACAGGCCCGGCGTTTTCGCGTCTGCCAGCGCGATGAACGCGGCAATCTCAATGAGGAAGAACAAAGCGTAGGTCGCGCCCCGGCCGATGTAGTCGGAGACAGTGGACCAGGCGATGCGCCCGAGTCCGTTGACGAGGCCGATGACGCCGACGAGCGCCGCCGCTTCGCCAGCCGTCATGCCGCAGGTTTCCTGCGCCATGGGCGAGGCCACAGCCAAAAGACTGATGCCGCAGGTGATATTGATGAAGAAAACCCACCAAAGAGCGGCGAACTGCCAGGTCCGAACGGCGTCCTCCGTGGAGTAGCCTTCCACGGCAGGCACGGGCTGCGCGTGTTTTTCCGAGGGGACGGGGGCGGTTTTCGCCGGAGGTTTCAGATACAGGGCGGAGGCGCCCATGACGACCATGTAGACGACGCCGGGGATGACGAAGGCGTAGATGAGGCCGTAGGTCGCCGCCAGATACTGCATGACAGGACCGGCAATCAGAGCGGCAAAGCCGAAGCCCATGATGGCCATGCCGGTAGCGAATCCCCGATTCTTGGGGAAGTATTTGACCAGTGTGGAAACCGGCGTGATGTAGCCGACGCCGAGTCCGATGCCGCCGATGACGCCGTAAAAGAGATAGAGCAGCGCAAGGCTTTGCCGGGAAATGGCGAAAGCGGTGCCGAGCATGCCGACGCCGAAGAACAGCATGGAAATCAGACCGCTTTTTTTCGGGCCGCTGCGCTCGACGAAGTTGCCGAGGAATCCGGCGGACATGCCGAGGAACAGGATGGCGACGGAAAACGCCCAAGTGACGTCGCGCAGGGAAGCGCCGACGGCCTCCATGATCGGGCGCGTCAACACGCTCCACGCATAGACGCTGCCGATGGAAATGTGGATCCCAACGGCGGATAAAGCGATCAACCAACGATTTCTCATGACGAACCTCCTGCTTTCCGGGCTTGTTTTTCATAGCCCAAAACTATGAGAGGACGTTCCCGGAAAACAAAAAGACCGTCCGGGCAAATCCTCTCTGCCCAGACGGTCGGCACATCACAGTCCTGCGCGACACGTGGTCGATTCCACTGTGGAACTGTTTCGGAATAAATTTACCAATATAGCTTGTCTAAATTTACCTGTGCTGTGTTGTCGTCACTCGGCGTAGCACCGCTACGCCTTGCACAGGGAAATTTATCCTACGCTATCTTGCCAAATTTCTTGCCGGCCAGTTCCTATCCGTCAGCCGCGCAACACCTCTTCAATTTTTACGGTTCGATTATACCCGTTCCAGGATGAGAATGTCAAGCGGGATTTTTTAGTGACCGCCCGGGATGCGCAGGGGACCGGGGATTCGTGTGCACCACGCATATCGTGCGTATCCTCGGTCAAAATTTTATTTGCCGAAAAGGGGCAGAGCATCCGCGGTTTCCTGCGAACAACTCATTCGAGGCGTATCATGCCGGATTGGTCATTTCTCTTGACAATTCGCCGTATAATATTTATATTGGGTTGAATGAATAGAAACATCGGAAAGGGGCACTCGGATGCAGGGAGAGGAAATCATCCGGCTGGAGGGGCTGACGAAATGGTATGAGGACGACGGACCCACGGTGCTTGACCATATCAATCTTTCCATACGGCGGAACGAGTTTCTGACGCTTTTGGGGCCGTCGGGCTGCGGGAAGACGACGACGCTTCGGCTCATTGCGGGTTTCGAGACGCCGTCGGAGGGGCGCATACTCTTCGACGGACAGGACATCAGCCATACGCCGCCCTATCAGCGCCGCATCAATACGGTATTCCAGAAGCACGCGCTGTTCCCGCACATGAATGTATTCGAGAACGTGGCCTTCGGCCTGACGGTGAAAAAAATGCCGAAGGACGAGATCGAGGAGCGGGTCGCCAAAATGCTGGCGCTGGTGAATCTCGAAGGCTACGGGAAACGCTCGGTGGACTCGCTCTCCGGCGGCCAGCAGCAGCGCATCGCTATCGCGCGCGCCCTCGTCAACGAGCCGGAGGTGCTGCTGCTCGACGAGCCGCTTTCGGCTCTTGACCTGAAGCTCCGGCGCGATATGCAGGTGGAGCTCAAGCGCATCCAGCAGCGGGTCGGTTCGACCTTCATCTATGTGACCCACGACCAGGAAGAAGCGCTGACGATGAGCGATTCGATCGTCGTGATGAACGAAGGGCGCATCCAGCAGGCAGGCCGGCCCGAGGATATCTACAACGAGCCGAAGAATCCCTTCGTGGCGGATTTCATCGGCGAGAGCAACATCCTGCCGGGACGCATGATCCGCGACGGACTCGTGCGCTTTGCGGATCACGAGTTTTCCTGCGTCGATAAAGGGCTCGGCGTGGATATCGCCGTGGACGTGGTGGTGCGGCCCGAGGACGTGGCTATCGTCGGCGCGGAGCAGGGAATGATCCGCGGGACGGTGGAATCCGTCACCTTCATGGGCGTCCATTACGAGATGCGGATCGTGGGCGAGGACGGCTTCCGATGGCTTGCGCAGAGCACGGCCATGACGCCGGAGGGAACCACCGTCGGCATGGATATCGGCCCGAACGAGATTCACGTCATGAAGAAGGAGGAAGGCTGATGGGACGGCGTTTCCTGGCATACCCGTACCATCTTTGGACGGCCCTTTTCACGGTCATCCCGCTGGCGCTCATCGTGTATTTCGCCTTCACGGACCGGTACACCGCCGCCTTCACTCTCGACAACCTCCGGCAGGCGGCGCAGCCCGTGTATCTCGGCGTACTCTGGCATTCCGTCTGGCTCGCGGGCGTCTCGACCTTCTTGTGCCTGCTCGCCGGCTACCCGATGGCGATGATTCTCGCGAAAAGCGGCGTCCGCTATCGCCGGATGCTGGCCATGCTCATCGTCGTGCCGATGTGGATGAATTTCCTCCTGCGCACCTATGCGTGGATGACGCTGCTTGAAAAGAACGGCGCCGTCAACGCCCTGCTGGCGTTTCTCGGGCTGCCGCCGATCCACATCCTCTATACGGATTACGCGGTGCTGCTGGGCATGGTGTATAATTTCCTTCCCTTCATGATCCTGCCGATCTATTCGGTGCTCATGAAGATGGACAAGAGCCTTCTCGAAGCGGCGGAAGACCTCGGCGCAGACGCCTGGACCTCCTTCCGGCGCGTGACCTTTCCACTGTCGCTGCCGGGGGTCTATGCGGGCACGATCATGGTCTTCATGCCTGCGGTCACGACCTTCGTTATTTCCCGGCTCCTCGGCGGCGGACAGTACATGCTGGCGGGCAACGTCATCGAGCAGCAGTTCCTCGCCATCGGCAACTGGAATTTCGGCTCGGCCCTTTCGGTGCTCATGATGGTTCTCATCCTGCTGAGCATGGTCGGCCTTTCCCGGTATGACAAGGACGGCAGCGGAGGGTACTTCCTATGATGCGCTTTCTTCGCCATTCGTATACGGCAATCATTCTGGGCTTCCTCTATCTGCCGATTTTCATCCTGATCGTGTTTTCCTTCAACGCGTCGAAATCCCGCGCGGTTTGGGAGGGCTTCACGCTGCGCTGGTATGAGGAGCTCCTCGAGAGCGAGGCCATCCTCGACGCGCTTTCCTATACGCTCTCCGTGGCGGTGATTTCCTCTCTGGTCGCCACCGTCATCGGGACGCTGGCAGCCTTCGCGATTTATCGCGAGATGCGGCCTTTCGAGCGCAAGCTCTCCATGAACCTCACGTACGTGCCGCTGCTCAATCCGGACATCGTGACGGGCATTTCGCTGATGCTGCTCTTCATCTTCGTCGGCATGAAGCTCGGATTCGCCTCGCTTCTCCTGTCGCACGTGATCTTCAATGTGCCCTATGTCATCCTGACCGTCCTGCCGAAGCTCAGGCAGTTTGACCGCAACCTCTACGACGCGGCCCTCGACCTTGGCGCGAGTCCGGCCTACGCCTTTCGGCGCATCGTGCTGCCGGAGATCCTGCCCGGCATCCTGACGGGCGCGCTCTTCGCCTTCACGCTTTCGGTGGACGATTTCGTCATCAGCTTTTTCACGACGGGCTCCGGCGTCAACAATCTCTCCATACTGATCTATTCGATGGCGAGGCGCGGCATCCATCCGACGATCAACGCGCTCTCGACGTTGCTCTTCCTGACCGTGCTCGCGCTTCTCATCGCGGTGAACATGAAGAGAGGGGAGCGGAAAAAGTGAGGAGAGCGGAGTGGAGTTGTTTATATTGCCGACGCATACGCGGAGGCAAAAAATGATTTTATAATTTTCAAGGAAGCAATGAATACGTCAAGTCGTGCCCCTGCCGAAGGATTTTTCCGTCAGGCAGGGAAAAACGCTCGAAGCCGAAGCGGAGCTATGTCGAGCGTGTTTTGACGCAGCGTGTCGGGAAAAGACCCGGCCGGGGTGCGGATGGACTTGTTCAACGCTTTCACAGAGGGGGAAAGGAAATGAATGGTATGAGAAAGGCGTTCGTCCTGCTGCTTCTTTGCGGCGTCCTTGCGGCGCTGCTGGCAGGCTGCGGAGGTGGCGGGCAGAAGAGCGCGAAGCGGGAGCTGAAGGTTTACAACTGGGGAGACTACATCGACCCGGAAATCCTGAAGAGCTTCGAGAAGGAGACGGGCATCCACGTCATTTACGACACGTTTGCGACGAACGAGGATATGTATGTGAAGGTCAAATCGGGCGGCAGCGACTACGACGTCGCTATACCGTCGGACTATATGATTTCTCGCCTGCTCCGCGACGGTCTCCTCGAGAAGATCGATTTCTCGAAAGTCCCCAATTATTCGAAAATCGGGGCTAAATACAAGAACCTCGATTTCGACCCGAAGAACGAATATTCTGTGCCGTATATGTGGGGAACCGTGGGCATCGCCTACAACAAGAAAATGGTGACGGAGCCCGTGGACAGCTGGGGCATCCTTTGGGACGCCAAATACGCGAAGCAGATCTTCATGCTTGACAGTCCCCGTGATTCCATCGGCATCACGCTGAAATATCTCGGCTACTCGCTGAATACGGGCAACGAAGTGGAACTGGCGGTGGCGGGCAAGAAGCTCGTAGAGCAGAAGCCGCTCGTTCTGGCCTATCTCGTGGACGAGGCCAAGGACAAGATGATCGCGGGCGAAGGCGCCCTGGCCGTGGTCTGGTCGGGCGACGCGATGTTCATGATGGAGAAGAACAAAGACATCGCCTACGCCATCCCGAAGGAAGGGACGAATCTCTGGTTCGACTCGATGGTCATCCTCAAGGGAACGAAGCACAAGGCCGAGGCGGAAGAATTCATCAACTACATGACGCGCCCGGACGTCGCGAAGAAGAACGTCGAGTATATCGGCTACGCTTCGCCGATTCCAGAGGTCGAGTCGAAACTGCCCGAGGACGTGCGGAAAAACATCGCCGCCTATCCCGACGCCGAGCTTCTGAAGAACGCGGAGGTCTTCAACGACCTGACGGAAAATATGCCGAAATACGACAAGGTGTGGACCGAGGTCAAGGTCGCACAGTAATTCCTGTTTTCTCACGGCCCTGCCCGAAATCCGGGCGGGGCTTTTGTTTTGCGTTCTCTGCTTTCGCGGAGAGAGCTTTCCTGCTTTTTGGATATTCGGAAACAGACGGGCTTCCTGTCGCGTTTCCGAAATTGACAAACCCGCCGTTTCGTTTTATCATTCTACTATATGCGTATTTTTTGCCGCCGTTTTGCGGCGGGGATTTTAAGGAAAAGGAGCTCGGAGTTTTATGAGCAAAGGACGTATTTTCAGCGCGATGCAGCCGTCGGGGAAATTTCACCTCGGCAATTACATGGGAGCGTTGGAGAACTGGGTAAAGCTGCAGGACGATTACGACTGCATTTTCGCGATTGCCGATCTGCACGCGCTGACCAGCGCGTACGCGGACACGAGCAAGCTGCCCGGATATATCCATGACATGATGCTGGACTGGCTGTCGGCGGGACTTGACCCGGAGAAGAACATCATCTTCGTGCAGTCGCAGGTCAAGGAGCACGCGGAGCTGCATCTGCTGCTTTCGATGATGACGCCGCTGTCGTGGCTGGAGCGCGTGCCGACGTATAAGGACAAGCTGCAGAACCTCGGCGAGCAGGGCAAGGACATCAACACGTACGGCTTCTTAGGCTATCCGGAGCTGATGACGGCGGACATCGTGCTGTATAAGGCGGGCTGGGTGCCGGTGGGCGAGGACCAGAATCCGCATTTGGAGCTGGCGCGGGAAATCGTGCGCCGGTTCAACCTGATGTACGGCAAGGAAGTCTTCGTGGAGCCGCAGGGCCTGATGAGCCGCGCGGCGGTGCTGCCGGGCATCGACGGCAGGAAAATGTCGAAGTCCTATGGGAACACGATTCCCTTCGCGGCGAGCCCCGACGAGCTTCGCGAGCGCGTGCGCATGATCGTGACCGATCCGGCGCGCATCAAGAAGACGGACAAGGGCCATCCGGAGGTCTGCGTGGCGTTCAAATTCCAGAAGCTGTTCAACGCCGACGAGGCGGAGCAGATCGAGAAGGACTGCCGCGAGGGTTGCATTGGCTGCGTGGCCTGCAAGAAGCGGCTGGCGGAGAAGATGGTGGACGCGATGGCGGATATGCACGTGCGGCGGCAGGAGTACCAGGGCAAGCCGGAGAAGATTCGCGAGATACTGGAAGAGGGCGCGAAGAAAGCGCGGGTCATCGCGGGCAAGACGATGGAAGAAGTGCGCGAGGTCATGCATCTTGCCTGAACAGGCGCAGGAAAAGTATCAGGTGCGGCTGGACGCTTTCGAGGGTCCGATGGAGCTTTTGCTGCATCTGATACAGGTCAATAAAATCGACATTTACGATATTCCCATCGCGGCGCTGACGGAGCAGTACATGGCGTATCTTTCGGAGATGCGGCGCTTCGACATCGAGGTGGCCAGCGAATTCCTGGTCATGGCGGCGACGCTCCTTCTGATCAAGTCCCGCATGATGCTGCCGAAGGCCCCGAAAGAGGCCGAGGAGGAAGATGAGGACGATCCCCGCGAGGAATTGGTGCGCAGGATTGTCGAGTATCAGCGGTACAAAAAAGTCAGTTTGATGATGGAGGAGCGCGCGGAGGACGAGAGCCGCTATGTGGGACGTGCACCGACGGAACTCCCGGTGCGCCTCGCGCCGCCGCAGGGGCTTTCGGTGCGGGCGCTTTGGGAAGCGTTTCGCACGGTGCTGACAGTGAAGCGCGACCTGACGATTCCCGAGGCGATCGTGGCACACGAGGAATATCGGGTCGAGGACCAGATGCAGATGATTGTCGAGCGGCTTTTGGAAACGGAGGACGGGAAGACGGCCTTCGAGGATTTGTTTTCCGTAGGGACACGGGATGAACTGGTGGCGACGTTCCTCGCGCTTTTGGAGCTGATACGGCGGCGCGTGGTCGTCGTGCGGCAATCGGCGCTTTTCGGGTCGATTCGGGTGGAACTGCGCCGGACGGCGGGAATGCCGGAGGCGGCGACGGCGGCAAATGAGGGTTGAGGTTTTGGCGGATTTGAAGGGCGCCCTGGAGGCGGTGCTGTTCGCGGGCGGCGACCCGCTGACGGAGGAGCAGCTTCGGGAAATATTGCAGACGGACTTGAGGTCGACGCGGGCGCTTTTGACGGCACTCAGCGAAGATCTTTCGGCGCGGGGCAGCGGCCTGATGCTGAAAGAAACGGCCGGGGGCTGGCAGATGGTCACGCGCCCCGAACTTTTTTCGTATGTGGAGCGGCTTTCGCAGGAGACGAACCGCAAGCTTTCGCGGGCGGCGATGGAGACGCTTTCGATCATCGCCTTCAAGCAGCCGGTGACGAAACTGGAAATCGAGCAGATTCGCGGCGTCCAGCACGCGGAGCGCGTCCTGGCACAGCTCGTGGCGCGGGAGCTCATTACGGAGGTCGGACGCAAAAACGTCATCGGTCGGCCGATTCAGTACGGGACGACGGAAACGTTCCTGCGGGCCTTCGGGCTGAAAAATCTGAAGGATTTGCCGAACCTGCCGGAGCCGGATATGGAGCAGCTTTCGCTGCCCTATGACAGAGTGGATGACGAAGATGAAGAAATAACTTGATTGAAACATTATACATCGCAAAACAACAGACGCCGTCCCTTTCGGGACGGCGTCTGTTTTGTCATTATTCATCCGAGATTTCTTCGCGGTACTCCAAGACAGCGGACACGGGACACTGCAAGATGAAACACAATTCATCAAGCGTTTTTGTCGTAATGGGTTTTCCGCTTTTCATGCGGTGTATCGTATTCGCCGACAGTCCATGCCGATAGATGAGGTCATAGGTGGACATATCTTTTTCATTCAACGTGCGCCAAAGCGGCTCATAGGAAATCATAAAGCAAATCCTTTATATAGTAGTTTGAATTTGGATTTTGATTGAACCGTGCTTAAATCCTTGCCCTCCCCTATGGGGAGGGGGGACCGCGAAGCGGTGGGTGAGGTGGCTGCAGCGTAATGCTTACGTTAAATGTTGGAGTTGCAACACCTCATCCGTCGCGCTTCGCGCGCCACCTTCCCCTCAAGGGGAAGGCTAAGTTTGCAAACACAACATTATCTTATCATCAGATTTTTATGGATTTTCCCCTCTGATTTGCGATATAATAAAGAGATTGAAGAAACTGCAAAGCCTTCCAATCGAGGAAGGCTTTTTGTGCAAGAGGGGAACGACGCATGAGTTTTTTAGGCAGTATGGAGCTTGATCCGGAATACATGGCGCTGTATGTGGCGGCGGCGGTACTTTCCACCATCGGGCTTGTGATTTTGTTCCGCGAGAGCCGGGCGCGAAAGAAAGCCTTGGAAGAAGAAAAGGCGGCCTTCGAGGCGGAAAAGGAACGCGAGAAGCAGGAGCGGGAGAAACGGGCGAAGCGCGCGGCGAAGAAGAAGAGGCATTGAATGGATTTAGGAGAAAATCATGGTTGAGCTTTTGGCGCCGGCGGGCAGCCGGGAGGCTTTGGCTGCCGCCGTGGAAAACGGCGCCGACGCGGTATATTTGGCGGGCAATCGGTTCGGCGCGCGGGCCTACGCGGAGAATTTCGATGAGGCGGCGATGCGCGAGGCGATCCGGTACGCGCATCTTCGCGGCGTCGCGGTACATGTCACAGTGAATACGGCGGTGGACGATACGGAGCTTTCCGGCCTTGCCGATTATCTTCGCTTTTTGGAGGAAGCGGGGGCGGACGCGGTCTTGGTACAGGACCTCGGCGTCGCGCGTTTAGCTCGGGAGGTTGCGCCGGGGCTTCCGCTGCATGCCAGCACGCAGATGACGGTGCACAATCTGGCGGGCGTCCGCGCGTTGGAGGATTTGGGTTTTTCCCGCGTGGTGCTGTCGCGGGAAATGACTTTGGACGAGATGCGGAAGATTTGTGGGGCGAGCCGCGCGGAAATCGAGGTCTTCGCTCACGGCGCGCTCTGCGTCTGCTATTCCGGTCAATGTCTGATGAGCAGCATGATCGGCGGACGGTCGGGAAACCGGGGCCGCTGCGCCCAGCCATGCCGCCTGCCTTATGCGTTGGTGGACGAGAACGGCGAGGATGCGACGGGCGGCACGGCGGGAAAGTATCTGCTGTCGCCCCGCGATCTGAAAACGATGGATTTGCTGCCGGAGTTAATGGAGGCGGGCGTCGCGTCGCTGAAACTGGAAGGGCGCATGAAGCGGCCCGAGTACGTGGCGGTGGCCGTGTCGGCGTATCGGGGCGCGATTGACCGCGCGCTCTCGGGCGAAACGGACGGCGCGGCGGCGCGGGAGGCAAACCGCCGCTTGGCGCAGATTTTCAACCGCGATTTCACGACGGCGTATCTTTTGAAAAATCCCGGAAAGGAAATGATGAGCGACAGGCGGCCGAACAATCGCGGACTGCTCGTCGGGCGCGTCATTTCCTACGACGCGGGGGAAAAACGTGTGCGCGTGAAGCTGACGGAATCGCTGGCCGTCGGCGACCAGGCGGACGTATGGGTGAAGACCGGCGGGCGCGTGACGGAGACGGTGCGGGAGATGAAGGACGCGCGCGGGCGGGAAATCGCACGCGGCGCGGCGGGGGACGAGGTGACTTTCCCGATTGCGCGGGCGGCGCATCCCCACGACCGCGTTTTCTGCGTCTATGACGCGGCGCTGACCGAGGAGGCGCGGGCGTCCTATACGGGAGCGGGAAAGCGCCGGATTCCCGTGCGGCTGACCGTGAAGGCGGCGGTGGGCGAGCCGTTTTTCATTGCGGCAGAGGCGGACGGCGCGCTGGGCGAGGCGAAGTCCGGGTACATCTGCCCGCAGGCGGAAAAGCGGCCGCTGACGCGGGAAACGCTGGAAAAACAGATGGAACGCATGGGAACGACGGCGTACGCGCTGGAATCTTTAGAGGCGGAAATCGGGGACGGCGTGATGGTCCCCATGAGCGTAATGAACGAGACGCGGCGCGAGGCCTTGGCCCGACTGGACGAGGCGCGGCTGGCGCGTTTCGCGGAGAAACGGGCGGAAACGGCGGCGCGGGCGTCCGGGTCTGCGCGGACGGAAAAGAAAGAGGCTTTCAGACGGGAAAAGGACGCCGCGCCAAAGCTGGTTGTCCATGCCGATACGCCTGAAAAGGCGCGGGCTGCGGCAGAGGCCGGGGCGGATGGCGTTCTCTACGGCGGCGACGCCTATGACCATCATCTGATTACGCCGAAGGAATACAAAGAAGTGTGGGAATTTTTGCGAGGCGCGGGGCGGATCGTATCGCTGGCGACGCCGCGCATTTTGCGGGAAAGCTTCCTGCCGTCTGTCGCGGCGCTTCTGCGCGCGCTTTCGGAGGCGCCCGCCGACGAGATATACGTCCATCACCTCGGCGCGCTCCGCATTGTGCGCGAATACACCGAGCTTCCCGTTGTCAGCGATTTTTCGCTGCTGGCGTACAACGCTTTGGCGGTGCGGGAGCTTGCGGAGCTCGGGTTTTCGAGGGCGACGCTTTCGCCGGAGCTGAATTTTTCGCAGATAGAGGCTTTGGCGGCGAAGAGCGCGCTGCCGCTGGAATGTATCGTTCACGGCCGCATCGAGCTGATGGTATCGGCGTATTGCGCGCCGGGGAGTTTTGTCGGCAACGTCGGGAGCGGCGCTTGCTCCGCGCCCTGCGCCCACGGAACTTATTTCCTGAAGGACCGCACAGGCGCGCTTTTCCCCGTCGTGACGGACGCGGGCTGCCAGATGCACGTTTTGAACTCGAAGCAGCTGAGCGCGCTGCCCCACGCGGGCCGTTTCGCGCGGATAGGCGTCGACCGCCTGCGCATCGACGGACGCTATATGACGGCGAAGGAAATCGGCGAGATCGTGCGCGGGTATCGGGAGTTCCTGCTGTGCGGCGAGGAGCTTTCGGAGGCGCAGAAGGAACGGGCGCGCCGCATCGAAGGCGGAGAGGTCACGCGCGGCCATTATTTCAGGGGCGTGCTGTGAGGAACCGCTGAACAAGTCCCGTCGTGCCAGTGCCGGCCCTTTTTCCGTCATGCTGTGTCAAAGTGCTCTCGACGTAGCGCTGCTGCTACGACTTCGAGCACTTTTCCTTGCCTGACGAAAAAAATTCTCGGCTTGGCGCGACTTGACTTATTCATCGGTCCCTCGTGAAAAGGGATAAACTATGAAAAATGAAACTTTACGGACACTCGAATATGAAAAGATTCTCGCATTGCTGGCGGCGGAGGCCGGGTCGTTTTTGGGCAAGGAGGCCGCCGCGGCGCTTTTGCCGTCCTCGGACTTCGACGAGGTGGAGGAGCGGCTGAATGAGACGGCGGAGGCGCGGGACGTCTTAGCTGTTTCTTCGCCGCCTCTCGGCGCGATTCGCGACGTCCGCGCCGCGCTGAAAAAGGCGGCGATGGACGCGACGCTGGAAATCGAGGAGCTTTCCGACGTGACCAGCGTCCTCTATGCGACGCGGGAGGCCAAGCGGTTTTTCAAGGAGCTTTCGCCCGACCTGGCGCCGACGCTGAAGGAACGGGCGAGAGCGCTGGAAATCTTGGGGCAGCTTGAAAACCGCCTCGGCAACGCCATCGACGAGCACGGCGCGCTCCGCGACGACGCCAGCGTGACGCTGGCCAAGCTCCGCCGGGGCATCCGCGTCGCGCAGCAGAAGATCAAGGACGCGCTTTCCTCGATGGTCCACTCCACGACGCAGCAGAAATATTTGCAGGACGCCATCGTCACAATGCGCGGGGACCGCTATGTGATCCCCGTCAAGCAGGAATACAGGCAGGCGGTGCCGGGCATCGTGCACGACCAGTCCGCCACCGGCGCGACGCTTTTCATCGAGCCGATGGAGGTCGTTTCGCTGAACAACGACGTCAAGGAGCTGACGCTTTCGGAGCGGCAGGAGGTCGCGCGCATCCTGCGCGGGCTGTCCGCCGACGTCGTGCGGAACGCCGACGTGCTGAAGGAGAACCTCGCGATCCTGGCGGGGCTGGATTTCGCTTTCGCGAAGGCGCGGCTGGCGAGAAAGCTCCGCGCTTCGCGACCGGAGATGAACCGGGAAGGGCGCGTGCATATTGAAAAGGCGCGTCACCCGCTGATTCCGGATGAGAAGGTCGTGCCGATTGATTTGACCATAGGCGGCGATTTTCGCATGCTTCTCGTCACCGGTCCGAACACCGGCGGCAAGACCGTCAGCATGAAGACGCTGGGGCTGCTTTCGCTGATGGCGCAGTCCGGGCTTTTCGTGCCCGCCGCCGCCGGCTCGGAGATGACGGTGTATCGGGAAATCTACGCAGACGTCGGCGACGAGCAGAGCATCGAGCAGAGCCTTTCGACGTTTTCCTCCCACATGAGCCATATCGTGAAAATCCTCGGCGAGGCGGAACGGGACGACCTGCTGCTCCTCGACGAGATCGGCGCGGGCACCGACCCGGAGGAGGGCGCGGCGCTCGCCATGGCGATCTTGGAGCGGCTGCTGGAAATCGGCGCTTCCGTGGTCGCCACCACGCATTATTCCGATTTGAAGACCTTCGCCTACACGCGGAAGGGCGTGGAAAATGCCTGCGTAGAGTTCGACGCGGAGACGCTGCGTCCGACGTACCGGCTGCTGCTCGGCATTCCCGGCGCGAGCAACGCTTTTGCCATCGGCGCGCGGCTCGGGCTGGCGAAGTCGATCCTGCTTCGCGCCGAGGCTTTGATCCGCGCCGACCACGCGCAGTTCGAGAAGGTCGTCGGCGCGCTGGAGCGGGAAAAGATTCTCTACGAGCAGAAGAACGCGGAAATCGCCGAGCGCAGCGCGCGGGCGAAGGAATTGGAAGAAAAATGGCAAAAGCTGAAGGACGAGGTCTCTCGGAAAAAGACCGAGATCCTGAAAAACGCCAAGAACGAGGGCGCGGCGCTGGTAAGGCGTACGCGGCGCGAGGCAGAGGAGATCATCAAGAGCCTGAAGGAGCAGGCGAAGGAGCAGGATGAGAAAGCCCGCGGCGCGGCGATGCAGGACGCCCGGGGCAGGCTCCGCGACATGGCAGACGAAGTGCGGCCCGGCTTCTCGTCGAATCCCGCTTACCGGGAGAAGGTGGACGCCGCTTCCTTGCAGGCGGGGGATGAAATCTACGTCGTTTCCCTCGACCAGAAGGGGACGGTGCTGGAAACGAAGGGGAAGGAAATCTTCGTGCAGCTGGGCGGCATGACCGCGACGGTCAAAGCGGACGCCTGCCGGTTCGTCGCCCGGGCGAAAAAGGAAAAGCCGGAGAAGGGGCGCGGCGCGGCGGTTGCCTCCGGCGCGCTGCTGGAAAAGGCTGCTTCCGTGCACCGGGAAATCGACATTCGCGGCTGCCTTGTGGACGAGGGCGAGCAGCTTGTCTCGAAATTCATTGACGATGCGCAGCTCGCGGGACTGAAGGAAATCCTCGTCATCCACGGCAAGGGGACCGGCGCGCTTCGCAAAGGCATCCATGAATATCTGAAGGCGCATAAAAGCGTCCGTTCTTTCGTTTTCGCCGATATGGACGAGGGCGGGCTCGGCGCGACGGTGGTAAAGCTCAAATAAAGGAAACAACGAACAAGTCCCTTCGGTCCATGCCGGTTCTTTTTCCGCCATGCCGCGTTAGATGCTGTTCGACGTAGCGGTGCTACGCCTTCACAGCATCTTCCTTGCCTGACGAAAAAATCCCTCGACATGGCCTCGAATTGACTTATTCGTTGTTTCCAAAACGAAAAAAGCTTTGGGAATGTTTTGACCCAAAGCTTTTTCTGCTTTATTTGGTTTGTGCTTTCTGCTATACTTTTCACAACAGGCGACGGAAGGAAGAGAAATGGCAGTGCGGGAGAAAAGAATAGTCCGGCGGGCGCGGCGGGAATATCAATTCCGCGACGGAAAACGGCTCGTCCTTGGAGAGCGGACGCTGGTGATGGGGATCCTGAACGTGACGCCGGATTCCTTTTCCGACGGCGGGCTGTGGAACACGCCGGAAAAGGCGATAGCGCGGGCGCGTCAGATGGTCGAGGACGGCGCGGACATCATCGACGTGGGCGCGGAGTCGTCGCGTCCGGGTTTCGTGCCGATGTTGGCGGCGGAGGAAACGGCGCGGCTGCGTCCGTTTTTGGAAGCGCTCCTGCCGGAGATTTCCGTGCCCGTTTCCGTGGACACCTTCAAGGCGGAAACGGCGGCGATGGCGGCGGAGCTCGGCGTCCACATCCTGAACGACATCTGGGGATTGCAATATGAAAAAGAACCGGGACGCATGGCGGAGGCCGCGGCAAAATATGATTTGCCCGTAATCGTCATGCACAATCAGTCGGGGACGGACTACGACAAGGATATCATTGAAGCCATGAAAGACTTCTTCCGGGAAAGCCGCCGCGTCGCAAAGGCGGCGGGCGTGGCCGAGGACAGGCTGATTCTCGATCCTGGCGTGGGCTTCGGCAAGACGGCGGAACAGAATCTCGTCGTGCAGCGCCGTCTGGCGGAGCTTGCATCCTGGGACGACGAGGACTGGCCGATTCTCTTGGGCGTCAGCCGCAAGAGCTTCATCGGCGCGGCGCTCGGTCTTCCGGTGGAGGAGCGCATGGAGGCCACGGGCGCGGCCTGCGTGCTTGGCGTCGCGGCGGGGGCGAGCATTGTGCGCGTGCATGACGTGAAGCCCATCGCCCGTATGTGCCGCATGGCGGACGCTATTCTCGCAAGTTGAATTTGGTTTTTTGTTTGCATGGAATATTTGTGAAGTAAGAAAGTTAGAAATTTTTATTTTAGAATTTTGCAGAAGGAGAGGCGCTGTTATGGTGGACAAGGTGGAATTGAAGGGCATGGAGTTTTTCGGCTATCACGGCTGCATGAAAGAGGAACGCGCCATCGGGCAGCGGTTTTATGTGGACGTGATCATGTATCTCGACCTCGCTCCGGCGGGAAAATCCGACGATCTGAAAAAGACGGTGAACTACGCCGACGTGTTTGCCGAGGCGCGGGCCATCGTCGAGGGAGAGCCGTACACGCTGCTGGAGGCCGTGGCGGAGCGCATCGCCGAAGTCCTCTTGGAGAAGCATCCGCTGATTGAGCGTCTGAAGGTCACCGTACACAAGCCGTACGCGCCGATTCCCGGAAAATTCGCCGACGCGGCGGTAACGATCCGCAGGGCGCGTCCAAAAAATGCGTGAGGTCCGTGCCGCCTATCTGAGTCTCGGCGCGAACCTGGGGAACCGGGAAGAAACGCTGCGGGAAGCGGTGCGGCGGATTGGTGCGGCGGAGGGCGTCGAAATTGTCGCTGTTTCCTCCGTCTATGAAACGGAGCCGTGGGGCAGGATCGATCAGCCGCGGTTTTTGAATCTCGCCGTCGCCGTTGAAACGACGCTTTCGCCGGAGGCGCTTTTGGCGCTGACGCAAAGCATAGAAAATGCGTTGGGGCGCGTTCGGCATGAGCGATGGGGCGCGCGTACCATCGACATAGACGTCCTCTGTTTCGAGGGCGTTGAGAGAAATACGCCGGAACTGACGCTGCCGCATCCGTATATGACGGAGCGCGCCTTCGTCCTCGTGCCGCTGGCGGAAATCGCGCCCGCGTTGTCTGTAAAGGGGAAGACCGTCGAGGCGTGGCGTGACGCGACGGGTTCCGAGGGCGTAACGCGCGTCACGGAAAATGAGCAGCAAAAAAAAGAACCGCAGTCTTTGTCGTAAAGACTGCGGTTCTTTGTCGTCACAGTTGTTTTTGTTTGTCGTCCTTCATCTGCCCCAAATAATGCGTGACGAATTGCTGGGCCGTTCTGCCGTTTCGGCCCGAGTGCTCCAACTCCCAGCGCTGGCCCAGGATGCGAAGCTCCTCCGGCGGCAGGATGACGCCGTTGGCCCGGAGATGATAGTCGATGATGGCCAGATACTCGTTTTGGTTGGGGGAGCGGTAGTTGATGATGAGACCGAAGCGGTCGGACAGGGAAATGGTCTCGTTCATGCTGTCGGCCTTGTAGAGCTCGTCCTGCCCCGCGTCGCGGTCCCGCCACGTTTCCTTGATCAGGTGGCGGCGGTTGGAGGTGGCATAAATCAGCACGTTTTCGGGGCGGGATTCGACGCCGCCCTCAATGGTGGATTTCAGATACTTGTATTCGGGCTCGGTTTCCTCGAAGGAAAGGTCGTCAAGGAAGATGATGAAATGCTTGGAGGCAAAGCGCCGCAATTCGTCCATGATGCGCGGCAGGCTCGAAAGCTGCGGTTTGGTAATCTGCACGAGACGCAGTCCCATGGAAAAGTATTCGTTGGCCAGCGCCTTGACTGAGGAGGATTTGCCCGTGCCGCGCGCGCCGACGAGCAGCACGTTGTTTGCCGGACGGCCTGCCAAAAACGCCAGCGTGTTGCTTTGCAGTGCCTTTTTTTGTTCCATGTAGCCGATCAGGTCGATGAAACGGATTGGTTCGAAATGGCGGATGCCCATGAGGCCGGTTTCGTCGTCCCAGCGGAACGCGTGGTAAGCGGAAATATCGCCGCAGCCGATGCGCAGGTAGTATTCCGCCAGCGCGTCCGCCAGTTCTGCGGGCGTCCACGGACGGTCCAGCACGCCGCGCAAACCGGCGACGCCCGGCGTTACCGTGGGGCAGCCCGGCTGATAGTCGTCCAGCATGGAGATGGACAAATACGCGCTGGGGCGCTCACGGAGCAACGGCTCCAATACTTCGATGTCGTGCGTGAAGGCTTCCCGAAGGCTTGTCGAAATGTGTCCCTTGGTGCTTTCGACGCTTCGCGCCACGATGTTGTCGTTGTTGGCGAGGCGATGGAGGATATAGGCGCGCAGAAGGTTCCCCTTGAGGCCCAGTTCTTCCGCGGCGTCAATCAGGCGCGAGGCAAACTCGAACTGCATTTTGTCGTTCCCAGGTTCCTCCAGGTACGCCGCAAGACATTTCAGCACGTCGTCGTCCAGCAGGGAGCGGCAGATGAGAAGCTCGTAGAGATGCGGTTTCTTTTTCATGGAGACCGTCGTCCTTTCATTGCGTGTTGTCTGGTTTGCCTTTATAGTAGGGCTTTTGCCTTGCGCCGTCAATAGGCAATCTGTTTTCGCGCAGAAAAAAACCGCCTGCGATTGCAGACGGTCTTGCTTTCAAAAGTGGTCGGGATGACAGGGTTCGAACCTGCGGCCTCATCGTCCCGAACGATGCGCGCTACCAAACTGCGCCACATCCCGACGACAGAATGATTATACGCCATGCTTCGCGAAAAAGCAAGGGTTTTTTGAAAAAAGAATAATTCCCGTCAATGTTTGCGGTGCGCCAGCAGGCGGATGACTTTCGCTCCGGTGTTGTGGATGCGGCGGAGCGGAGCCACCTTCGTCTTGGTCTGGGGCTTCATGTCCGCGCCGCTGATGCTGAAATCGCCGCGCTTCAGGTACGTCGTGCGGAACTTTTCCGGCTTGAAAATGTTTTTGATCTTTTGCAGCAGGTCCTCCGGCGCGGCGGCATATTCGCAAAGGAACAGGTCGGCGGCCACATAGGAAAGGTCGCGGTACAAATGAATCGCGAAATGCCCTTCGGCAAACAAGATCAGAAGGGCCGCATGATCCTCGTCGATGTCCTGCAGTGTGGAGGCCATGACGTGAAATCCGTGCTCCTCGAACAATGAGGAAACCTTGACAGGCAGGCTCTCCTCGTCGGAGAGTCGGCTGGCTTTGCATCCGTACAAATCGGCCGTCAGATGGCGCGCGATAATCTTATCCATAGATAAACTCCTTGTCGTTGCGAATTCTTCTTTTCATTATAAGCGCGGAAGCAAAGATGTGTCAATGATTTTGCGCCTCTTTCGCGGCGGAAGCACTTCTTTTTTCCGAAAATCCGAACCAAAGCCATGCGGCGACGCCGAGAACGACGGCGATCAGGCTGGTGGTCTGGGCCGAGGTGAAAAGTCCCAGCACCGGATCGGCGTAGTCCCCCCGGAAGTATTCCAGGAAAAAGCGCGCTGCCGAATACAGGATCACATACAGAGAAAACGCCTGCCCCTTCGCGTGGGAAGTCGTGCGGTACATCAGGAGCAACGCGAAAATCACCATGTCCAGCTGCCCTTCCCAAATCTCGGCGGGCCAAAGCGGCTGGTCGCCGTAGGTGCGGTAGGCGAGGGTGGTGGACGGATAGAGGATGCCGAAGCTGCCGCCCGTCGGCGCACCGAATGCGTCGCCGTTCAGGAGATTTGCGCAGCGGCCCAGTGCCTGCCCCAGGATCACGGCGGGGCAGACGATATCCGCCAGCGCCCAAGAGTCGATGCTGTGCCGTTTCGTGTAAAGGATTCCGACGACGGCGCCGAGCACGATGCCGCCCTGGATGGCCATGCCGCCCTGCCAGACGTTCAGGATTTCCGACAGATGGTCGCGGTAATAGTCCCAGTCGAAGAAGAACACGTCCCAGAGTCGGGATCCTAAGATGCCCGCCAACCCGCAGTAAATGCCCATGTCCGCGATATGATGGTGCCAGCGGCCGTCCTGTTTCGCGAGAAAATAGGCGACGCCCGTCGCAAGCACGATGGACAGGCTCAGAACCAGCCCGTAGGCGCGGATGGGGAAATCGCCGATATAGAAAAGAAATTGATGCATGTCCGCACTCCTCCCGTCAGCCTCGCTGACGCCCTTAAAAAGGAGGTATATTCCCAGTCTCCCTCTTCGAGGAGAAACAGTCCGGTTGCCTGTTCCTTGCCGCGCCATGAGCGCGGCGGAGGGAGTTTTAGAGATGATCGTTAGTGAAAAGTGTTCTTTCATTATAAAATATAAAAGACTTTTTGGAAAGACGCAAAAAGAAACCGCCGCAGATCGCGACGGTTTCCGTAACAACGATTATTTGAAGTAGCGGTCCAGAAGGCCCTTGAAGCCGCAGCCGTGACGGGCTTCGTCCTTCGCCATCTCATGCACCGTGTCGTGAATGGCGTCGAGATTGAGCTGCTTCGCCAGCGTCGCCAGTTCTTTCTTGCCCGCGCAAGCGCCATGCTCGGCGTCCACGCGCATTTCGAGGTTTTTCTTCGTGCTGTCCGTCAGTACCTCGCCCAAGAGCTCCGCAAATTTCGCCGCGTGCTCGGCTTCCTCGAATGCGTAACGCTTGAACGCCTCGGCAACCTCGGGATAGCCCTCGCGGTCCGCGACGCGGCTCATGGCGAGATACATGCCGACCTCGGAGCATTCGCCGGTGAAGTTCTGGCGCAGTCCCTCGATGACCTTCTCGTCGGCGCCCTTCGCCACGCCGACCACATGCTCGTCGGCAAAGACGAGATCTCCGCTCTGCTCGACGAATTTCTCCGCCGGAGCCTTACAAATCGGGCACTGCGCCGGGGGCGCGTCGCCCTCGAAGACATACCCGCAGACGCTGCAAACAAACTTTTTCATACAATAACCTCCCTCGAAAATAAGATAAACATGAATTTTCTCTCCACTTTCTATAGTATAAAGGAAATGCGGTTGGAAGGGAAGGGGAGACAGAAATTTTCATTCCGGTTGCAAAGAATTTTGAGATGTGGTAAAATGGCGGAAATTTTTGAAAGGAGGAAAACGGATACATGGAACAGACAAGGCAAAGCCTGAAGGGCAGCCGTCAGCTTCCGCTGCAGCAGGGACTGATTCGTGAGATGCGGATGCAGGGAACGGACAAGGAAGCGCGGGAACAGAAGCCCGAGCAGCGGCAGCGAATCGTGGGAGCCGTTAAGGTTTGGAGCGTCGCAGAATAAGCGACGCTCTTTTTCTTTGCTCGATTCATGATTAATAATTGCTATTATCCGAAAGAAAAGGTAAAATAAATGAAGAAATAGAACTTCCATAGAATAAGGAGGAGTTTTTTGATGGCAAAATTTTGTGCGAATTGCGGTTCGCCGCTGGACGGAGCCGGAAAATTTTGCCCGTCCTGCGGGGCGCAGGTGATGGACGCGCTGCAGGCGCAGGAAAAACCGGAGGAAAAACCGCAGCAGGCGCCGCAGGAGATGAATAATCCGCCGGCGCCGCGGGCGGCACAGGGACAGCCGCAGCCGGTGATGCGTCAGAACGTGCCGGGGCAAAATCCCGGACAGCAGCCTTACGGGGGATTCCCGGGACAGGGCGGGACGAACGCCGCCTATGGTATGGGCATGATGGGCGCGCAGGCGTTCAATGGAGAGCGTTATGTTCCGGACGAAGGCATCAAGGAGATGTTCTTTCGTTATGGCTTATTTTAGCCGTAATCGGTGAATCGATAAAAAGTAAGATGATTCCCGAATTAATCTTGTTGCTTTCTATTGTGTTTGTAATTCCGTCAGTTATGTTGATGCTTCGTCGCCTTCACGATGTTGATCGCCCAACTTGGTGGATCATTGGGGCTTTTATTCCTTACGTCAATGTAGCGTTCAGTTTGTTCTTGCTATTTGCCAAAGGCACTACCGGCCCGAACCAGTACGGCCCTGATCCGTTAGAGGGGTAGTATTGATATTACAAAGGGGGAATTTTACAATGACCAAGTTTTGTGCGAATTGCGGTTCGCCGCTGGACGGAGCCGGAAAATTTTGTCCGTCCTGCGGGGCGCAGGTGATGGACGCGCCGCAGGCACAGGAAAAACCGGAGGAAAAACCGCAGCAGGCGCCGCAGGAGATGAATAATCCGCCGGCACCGCGGGCGGCACAGGGACAGCCGCAGCCGGCGATGCGTCAGAACGTGCCGGGGCAAAATTCCGGACAAGGCGGGCCGAACGCCGCCTATGGTATGGGCATGATGGGCGCGCAGGCGTTCAATGGAGAGCGTTATGTTCCGGACGAAGGCATCAAGGAGATGTTCTTTCGTTATG
>ONUH01000009.1 GCA_900321035.1 uncultured Selenomonadales bacterium
TCGCTGACGCTCGCGAGCTTTGCATAAGCGACGGCTAAGCGCCAAGGCGCTAAGCGTCGCTAATTACTAAGTGCTCTCGCGAATAGGCTGCATGCATTCCGTCATTCTGGGATATCACCGGTCAAATAGACTTGTTTCAATACCGTAAACGGTAATAGGCTGCATGCATTTTGGTGTTCTAACCGCCTTGAGTACACAGCCGGTAGTTTCAATACCGTAAACGGTAATAGGCTGCATGCATTGCTTCTTCATGTTGCGTAGTGGTAAGTTTGCCTAGTTTCAATACCGTAAACGGTAATAGGCTGCATGCATTGTCGCGTCGTCGCAGCAGCGAATTGGCATAAAAATGGTTTCAATACCGTAAACGGTAATAGGCTGCATGCATTCGCCGTTCATGTTCTGGGCTTACGAAGCCTGGAATGTTTCAATACCGTAAACGGTAATAGGCTGCATGCATTTCGAAACACGGTCGTACATACACATACAATGTAGTTTCAATACCGTAAACGGTAATAGGCTGCATGCATAACCATCTTGCGGGCGGTCTGAATAGACAGGCCGTTTCAATACCGTAAACGGTAATAGGCTGCATGCATCAATAGCCAGGAAACCCAGGCGACGAAGACTCCGCCGTTTCAATACCGTAAACGGTAATAGGCTGCATGCATGTTCTGTGATTTATCTTGTGGGCCGCAAGGGAGCTGGTTTCAATACCGTAAACGGTAATAGGCTGCATGCATAAGTTTGATGTATTCTTCTTGCTGAAGGAGGTAGGGGTTTCAATACCGTAAACGGTAATAGGCTGCATGCATAAGGAACATCCAGCAAGTGGTTCTAACAAGAAGGTTTCAATACCGTAAACGGTAATAGGCTGCATGCATGCTGTGGTTGGGAAGCCTTGCAACCACAGGCCTCAAGATGGGGGGTTGGAAAACCTCGCAAGAGTTACTCTCTTTTGGCGACTTTTCCACGAAAGCACGTTCCAAGGTTTATGCACCGACAGGCTTCAAAGCGTTGCCCCATGTCGCTTTCCATGGCTTTCGCTTTTTCTGGAAAACCGCAGCGGTGAAATCCGGGATGGAAGCTTTTGCCGCAGGTTTTCCAATCGTTTGTATAGTAACGCAAAAAATGAAGGATGTCAAGGGGTTTTGCCGCCCCCTACTTACGTTTGCGCAGGTTCCGTCCCACGAAAAACGGTTTCCGCGAATTGCCGCACTTCTTTTCGTATCATTGCGCGGGGTGTTTCGCCGCTGTAGGCTTTCACCGGTTTTTCCATGTAGTCTTCATAGGAGGCGCACCATAGGGGGAAGGCTTTTTCCGTGAGGCGGTAGCCGACGCTTTCGAGGTATTTGGCGACGCGCTTTCGGATCTTGTCTTCGCTGACGTCGTAGCAGATGAAATAGGTCACGGGGCATTCCTCCTTTTTTTGTCTTTCATTTTGTATTACGGCGAAAAAATTTCGTTTCCGGCATTGGGCGCGACTTTTTTTGCAAAAAAAGTCCGGCTCGCGGGGAGCCGGACTTTTATGCCGTATAAGGATTATGTTCCTGCACGGGGGTAGAATTGCATGAGGTAGTTGGAGAGCCTTTTCATGGTCTTGCGCCAGGTTTCGGGCTGCAGGCCGAGGTGTTCCGCCATCGCCTGTTTTTGCATCCGATTGACGGTCGAGGGGGAGATTCCCGCGGAATATCGTTTCCGGCGGTGCTCTTCATAGAAGGAAGCGATGATGTGGCGGCTTATTTCCTCCGAGAGCGCGCCGTGGGCGGATAATAGAAGCTCGTCCTGCGTGGACAGTACGTATAAGGTCACAAAGCCTTTCAGGTATTCCACGTTGACCCTGCCCGTCCTCTCCGCTTTTTCGACGGCCCGGTCCAGGATTTTCGCCACGAATTCGAGGCCCGGCGTTTTCCGTTCCACGTCGGGGCGGGCGAGTTTGTTCAGCTCCGGGACTTCTTCTGCGCCCTCGCCCTGGGAAAGCGCTTCGTGGTTCACGATATAGCTGTCGCTCAGGAGTTTTTTTGCGTCTCTCGCCTGGGGCGTGTCCGCGCCGTAACCGAGCTGTTCCAATATGCGGAGGGCGTTGCTTTCTTTCGCGTAATAGCTTCGCTCTTCGGACAGCTCCAGCGCGGCGGCTTCCTCTTCCGTGAGCCGTGATTTTTTCGCCAGCAGCCGCAGATAGTCTTTTACCTTTTGGCCCCTGAATTCGTAGTTCTGATCGGGAAGGCCGATTTCTTCCGCCGGCTGTTTTTCATAGGGGGCGATCCGTTTCCGATAGACGTTGCAGAAATATTTCCAGAAGCTGAGCTTCCGGTCCTGATAGGACGGCCCGTCGTATTTTTCACCCTGATAGGATTTCAGCGCGTCGTCCAGGACTTCAACGCAGGTGAATCCGTCTATTTGTTTGAATCTTGAAGATTTGCGGATGTAGTCAAAGATTTTGAACAGGAGGTCTTGTCTTTGGGAAGCTTCGTTATGCGTCAGGAGGTCCTTGATTCGGACGTTTTTTTCTGCGGATTCCGGCAGCGACTGGATTTTTTCACAAAGGGGCCGCGCCATGTTTTCGATTTCTTCTGCAAATTGGGTTTCGGCGTCCGTCGTTATTTGCGCCGTATGGTCGTTTTCGGACACGCCCGCTCACCTCTGCTTTTCGTCGTCAGGATTTTCCGTGCCTTTGCCGATCGATGATTGGAACGGCGCGTCGTTTACTCGAGCACGAGTTTCAGGAAGGAGTCCATGTTTTCCTTTTGGCCCGGTTCTACGTTGGCGAGCATCGAGCTCAGATAGAGCAGGCTCGTGACGTCGATGATGTCGGCGCAGTCGGGGGTCTTTCCCTGTTCGCCTTTGAAGTACTGCGCGTAGATGACGGCCTTGACGTCGGTGTTTTTGCAGGCTTTGGCGACGTACTGCAGGGCGATCATCATGGCGATGGTGTAGCATTTCATGCCGTAGGTCACGTCCGCATAGATGCTGTCCCCGTCCTGTATCTGGTCGGCGACGTCTTTGAAGAATTGGCTGAAGGTCAGGGAGTCGAGGTTGTCCTGTTCCGAGTTGAAGTTGTCCCGGTCGAAGTCCGGCTCCGTGATTTCTTCAAAGCGCGCTTTCACCTGGCGGGTTTTGAGGATTTCCTCGAATTCTGTTTTCCATTCCTGATAGTTCTTTTGCGGCCACTCCCTCGTTCCTGCGGCGGTGAGGATCAGGACGTCGTCGCCTGGTCGGACGTTGGCGTCCAGGAGGTAGCTGATCGGCGCTTTGTATTCTTTATCGCCCAGCTCGAAGTCGCGGCTCCTGTTTTTCACGCTCCGCGTCTGCTGCATGGGCACGGTTGAAATAAATACCTTTCTCACGATGTTTCCCTCCGTCATGGTGTCTGTGGTATCTCAAAGTATAGCATAAGCGTTTTCCCCCTGCAACCGAAGGCCGCGGGCGTATTCGCCGTGTTTTCGGAGGACGAAGGCGAGGAAGCCGGGGAGCGAGCCGGCCATGTAATCCGGCGCCGATTTTTCGACGGAGGCCCGGTCGGCGCATCCCCAGAGCGCCGCGCAGGCGCACATCCCCGCCGCTCTTGCCGCGGCGACGTCTTTTGCCGCGTCCCCGATGGAGATCGCTTGCGATGGCGGGCAGCGCAGGAGTTGGGCGGCGCGCAGCATGGGGTCGGGGTACGGCTTGTGCCGCTTGACGTCGTGATAGGCCACTAAGGTTTGGATGGGGAGTCTGTGGTATTCCAGCAGGGATTTGGCGTAGACGCCGGGGCTGTCCGTGACGACCGCGACGGGAATCCGCCGCTCGTTCAGTTCCGTGAGGACGGGCAGGACGCCGGGGTACACGGAGGTCTGCGCGAGATGGGAGGGGATTTCCCGCCACGCTCTTCTGTCCCGATAGGGCTTGAGGCTCGCGGTGTCGACGAGGGTCAGGTCCAGGTCGAATATGACTGCCATCAGAGCGTCGCCTCCGTTTCAAAGAGCGTCATTTGCGCGCAGGCGGAGGGGGCTGTTCCGGTTTCGGCGGCGCCGTTTTTCGACCGGCAGCCGGCGATAAAGGCTTCGAGGTCTTTACGGGTACGCAGGGGGAGGGCCTGACCGGAGGAGATGAGGGAGGCGTTTCCTTTCGCCTGCTCGCAGCGGGCGAATTTTTCGTCATGACGGTACGCGCCTACGAGCCGGCCTTGTTTGAGGGCGAATTGGACCGTGTGCATCGTGCCGCCGACGATTCCCGTTTCGATGACGATGACGCCGGAGGACAAGCCGCTTTGCAGGCGGTCTCTTTGCACGAAGTTGGTTTTGTACGCGTTTTTCCCCGGCGCGTATTCCGACAGGAGGCAGCCTCCTTTTTCCAGGATTTCTTCGGCCAGTCCTTTGTTGGATTCCGGGTAGATGGTGTGCAGGCCTTCCGCCATGACCGCCGCCGTCTTGCCGCCGTGTTTCAGGCAGCCTTTGTGGCCGGCGGTGTCGCAGCCTGTCGCCAGTCCGCTTACTACGGTGACGCCGGCGTCCGCCAGCATTTCCCCTATGCCTTCACCGATCTTGTACCCGTGCTTGGTGGGGGTTCTGGTGCCGACGACGGCGATGCCGGTCTGACGGCTGACGATGGAGAGGGCGCCCTGATAGAACAGGCAGGCCGGAGGATTCTGGATGTCGTTGAGCTGTTTCGGGAACGCCGCGTCCGTAAATCCGACGGACGACACACGATAGGCGACGCAGGCTTCCATGATTTCCGTGAGGTTGGCTTTCGCGGCTTCGATTTCCGCATGGGAAAAGACGTATTTCGGGTTGCAGCGCGCCGCTTCTTTCAGGCATGCTTCGGGCGCCGACAGAAGGGTCCGGTCGTCAAAGGCTACGCCGTGGCTGTCGAGGCAGGACGCGATCTTTCTCGCGCTGACGTTCCCGATTTTCGGCAGTCCCAGCAGGAAGAGAATAAAGTTCTTGTTCATGATTGACCTCCATATTCTGATTCTTTCTGTTTCCTTTCGTTGGCAAGCTTTCGGCGCGGCGGTCAGCCGCAGTTCGAGTATTCATATTCATAGACTGTCGTTCCGAGTACGATGGCGGTGACTTCGTTTGCCCCGGCGTTTTTCAAAAGCTGCGCACACGCGATGAGAGAGTTTCCCGTGGTCTTGACGTCATCGAACAGCAGGTAGTTTCTTCCTGCGACGCAGGAATTCGGGTGGATGCGGATGCTGTCCAGGTGGACGTCGACGGACCGGTTGCCCCCGCAGGCAAGTTTCTGGATCAATTTTATCCGCTGCAGGACGCGGGCGTCGTTCCCCAGTCTGTGCTGGCGGCACAGCTCGTCCACGACCTGGTGCATCGGGGTCTCCAGGGTTTCGGGGTCATGGGAGGGGACCACCGCGCAATAAGAACCGTTCCATTTTTCATCAAAGATATTCGTGATCACGTTGGTAAAGAATTCGATGGCGTTTTCGTCGCCGTTCTTGAAATCCAGGATTCTTTCGCTGATGGCGTCAAAGTTGTCGTTTCTGATTCGGTTTCTGTAGCTGAGCCAATATTTGTGATAGTCAAACAACGAAATAAGTTTCATTTTTCTCATCCTCCATTTAATAAATACAGTCTTTTCTTCTTGGGGTTCGATGGTCATACTTCATATTTGAGCGCGTAGCGCGTGTACAGGGGAATCTTGGTGATCGTCTTGTCCAGACGCGGGTTCTTCTTCCATAGCCTGTAGGATTTGATTTCGTTTTCGGAGCGCCCGTTCTTGAAAAACTCGTAGACGCCTTTCGTGAATTTCTGGCTGAAGAGATAGACGCATTTCCCGGATGTGTGCAGATAAAAGCTGATCGTTTCGTCGCCGCGCCGGATGGTGATTTTGTTTTTCATACGGATACCTCCATTTTTTCTTTCTTTTCTTTTCACTTTCTATAACTTCGCCTAAAATGAAAATTGACAGCGTTGTAAAAAATTTTTTTTCGGACAAAATAACCCCCCTGAACCGACAGGCTTCGAGGGGGTTCGTTTCCGTATGGTCAGGGCTGCGCGGCGGTCGCCGATAAGTCGGCCCCGACAATGGGGAAGTCGTACACGACGGCCCAGAGGCGGCAGACTTCCGACAATTCGCCGGTGAGCCGGCAGTTTTGCGGGCCCCGCGCCTGTGTGATCTGGCGGGCGCGGTTCAGCTCTATGCACGCCACGAGGGCGCCGTCATGTCGGACGACGAAGATGGAGGATCGCCCGTCCATGATTCGCCGCTGATAGGACGCCACGCAGTTTTTCATCCGGATGCCGGCGTCTACCAAATCGACGGTGTTTTGGATCAACCGGAACCGGTAGTCGTTGACGTCGCACTCGGCGGCTAAGCAGAGGGGGTCGCAGGGAAACTCATAGATATTCCCGCTTTGCATGGAGAGCTCGGCGACCTCGCGGCTGATGCGGTCGTGGACCCTTGCGGTCAGTCCTTCTTCACAGAGTTTTCCCGTGAGGGCCTCGGAAAGCAGTCCTTCGTACTCGGCGAACATCTCTATCGTGTCCTGCTGCGGCTGGCACAGATAATCTTCCGCCGAATACCGGTAGAGCCAGCGCATCATGCTTCGCTCGCCTTTGGCGTGGTTCAGCAGGCGGCAGTACCGGACGAAGGATTCCCAGCGGCAGGTCATGTCCAAATTTTCCGTGCCGCTGCATTCGACGCGTCTTGTATCCCGGTCGAAGCGGAACTGGTCGAGCATGGCCGGACCGATCCGAAGGTCCAGCAGGAAGAACGGGCGCATGAAGTTGACGTCGCGGACGCCCCATTCCAGGAAGAGCATGTACCAGACGATGGCGTAAGGATTCAGGGTATAGGCGCGGCGCAGGCTCTTGGGCGGCTGAATGTCCAGATAGCGGCAGATCCTTTGATAGAGGTTTTTTTCCTCATAGGGGAAAAGCCGGTCGAATTCCGCGTCGGTCAGGCAGAGGAATTTTTGCAGGAAGACGGCGTGCAGATCGAAGGGGCGCTTTATATACGCCATGATCTTGCGTTTCCCCTGCATGCGGCTGAGCACGCTGGGGCGAATCCCCAGCGTCAGGCGGGTGCTTTCTCTGAGCGCGTCCAGGACGGCGTCGGCGACGACGGGGGGAATATCGACTTCGCCGCCCATGTTGTCCCATGCGTTCAGTCCGTCCGTCCACCGGCCTTCCCATACCTCGTCCGGCCCCGTCCGAATCCTGCACTTGCCGGCGTCCGCTTTCCGCGTTTTCATGGAGACCGTCAGGGAAAGGGTTTTCCATTCCCGGCCTCTTTGCGGCGAATAGACCGCCACGTCGCCTGTCAGCGTCAGCGGCTCCGTCGGCGCGGATTGGAATATCCGCCAGCGGACCGGCGCGATTTCGTCGGAGAGGCAGGGGGCGTCCGGCGCTTCGTCGGGGAGCCCGGCGTCGGCTTCCCGGAGGGCGGGCTCGTACGCGTCAGGGTGCGTCTCCTTGTCCGGCGGCGCTGTGAAGGTGCTCCATACGGGCGTCCCTTCGATGCGGCAGCCCGCTTCCGTTATCGTGCAGCCGGTGTCGTTCCTCGCAATGGGTTCGACGACGTCGTGATGCGGACAATAGATATACCGCGGCGTGAGGTTTTTCAGCAGCAGTTCCTCGGAGAGAACCTGCCGTATGGAAAAAAGGCCCTTCGCCATATCCGGGATGCAGGCGATTTCCCAATAGATTTGCGGCTCCCAGTCGTAGTATGGAAGCGCCCAGATGCGATACGGGATCGTTTCCACGGCGTCATAGATCATCGACGGGGAGGCGTATTCCACCCATTCGCCGGTCTTGGCGTCGCAGCCGAATGCGCGTGCAATCATTTCTTATCCCTCCGATACTGTTTTCATCTCTCAAATAGGGTAACGCCTCTTTTTTTGAAATCCGGCATCGGGAATGAAAATTTTGCAAAAAAAATTGTCTGCCCTAAAGACAGGACAGACAATTTTCCTTTGTAAAATTTCACATATTTCGTATTCACGGAAGGGTTTTTCCCTCAAAAGTAGAATTCTTTATTGATTACACATAAATATAAGGAAAAAAGATATTCCGCTCCGCGGTTCGGCGACGAAGCGCGGGCGCTGTAAAGGAGCCTGGGAACCTAATGAACTGCTGGATTGTCGTCGTGGACGACGAGGCGCTGAGCCTGACGAATGCAAAAAATCTCCTGAACGAGCAGGATATGCGCGTGAGCTGCCTGCGGTCCGGTCAGGATTTGTTGAAATTCATGGCGAAGAACGAGCCGGATCTGATCCTCCTGGACATCCTGATGCCGGAGATGGACGGGTTTGAGACGTACCATGCGCTGCGTCAGATGGAAGAGGAGACGGGACGGAAGAAGACGCCCGTCATCTTCCTGACGGGCTCGGAGGACAGCGAGACGGAGCGGCGCGGCCTGAAGATCGGGGCCTCCGATTTCATCCGCAAGCCGTTCAACCGGGAGATCCTGATCCGTCGCATTTACAATACGGTGCAGAACGCCAAGACGATCGAGAGCCTGACGGAAGAGGCGGCCATCGACAAGCTGACGGGATTCCTGAACAAGAGCGCCGGAACGGAGCGGATCGCGAAGCTCTGCAAGACGAAGACGGGCGCGCTGCTGGTTTTCGACCTGGACAATTTCAAGCTGGTCAACGATCTGCACGGCCACGATATGGGCGACCAGGTGCTGCGGGCTTTCGCGGCGGTGATCCGGAGCAATATACGGGCGGAGGACGTGGCGGCGCGCATCGGCGGCGACGAGTTCATGGCGTTCTGCTTCGGGATGACGGACGAGAACGGCGTGGCGCATTTGACGATGCGGCTGAACGAGCAACTGACGAAGGAAGCGAAGCGGCTGATGGGCGAGGGCTTCGATATCCCCCTGGGCATCTCCACCGGCGCGGCGATGGCGCCGGAGCACGGGCAGAATTATGAGAAGCTGTTCTCGCTGGCGGACGGCGCGCTGTACCGGGCCAAGCAGAACGGCAAGCACGGCGCCGTCGTTTACCGTCCGGAGTCGGCGGAGGATTCCGGCGAGGGCGACCCCAAGAAGGAGCTGGCCCGCATCACGAAGATCGTCGAGGAGCGGAACGACGTCGGCGGCGCGTTCCTGCTGGGCATGGAGCAGTTCTCCTTCATTTACCGCTTCATCAAGCGCTACGCGATGCGCTACGGCGGCAGGTCCGTCAAGCTGCTGTTCGTGCTGTCGGAGGAGGAAGGGGCGCAGGGGCTGCCGCTCAGCGACGCGGCGTCGAAGTTCGGCCTTTGTCTGCAGGATACGCTGCGCAGGAGCGATATGATCCTGCAGAGCAAGCCGAACCAATTCTTCCTGTTCCTGCCGCAGCTCTCGGAGGAGGATTTCCCCAAGGTGCTGCAGAGGATCCTGACGGCATGGGAGGCGCGGGCGCCCCATTCCGGGATCCGTATCGAGCACGCCGCGGAGTTTACCGTTCATGAAGTCAAGATTTACGATCCTGCAGAAAGGCGCAAGCCGTAACGGGGGGAGCCGTCTGTGCGAAAAATCATCATCATCGCGTTCCTGATCCTTGCCGCCGCCATAACGGGCATTTTCTATTCCATGGACGACGATAAGGCTTTGTCCGCGACCGCGCACACGACGAAGGTCGGCGTGCTGCTGAGCGGTTCCCATACGGACAAGAATTACTGCCAGGCCCATTATGAGGCGCTGGAAGCCCTGCGGCCCAAGGATAAACTCAATCTGGACATCGTCTATCGGGAGAACGTGGCCGGGGACTGTTACCCGGATATCATCAGCCTGATCCGCGACGAGGGGTGCCGCATCATCGTGGGGGTTTCCTTCCAGTTCGGCAAGGATATGGAACGGGCCGCGGAGCTGTATCCCGACGTGTATTTCCTGCATACCGGAGGCACCAGCGCCCACAGCAATTTCTCCTCGTTTTTCGGCAGGATGTATCAGGCGCGGTATCTTTTGGGCATTATCGCCGGGTCGAAGACGAAGACGGGGCAGATCGGCTATGTGGCGGCGTTTCCCATCCCGGAGGTCATCCGGGGCATCAACGCTTTTACGCTAGGCGTGAGGAGCGTACGCCCGGACGCCGTCGTGCGTGTGCGCTACTGCAATTCCTGGACGGACGACGAGGCGGCGGGTAAAGCTTGCGCGGAGCTTTTGGAGCGCCACCCGATCGACGTGATGGCCATGCATACCAATTCCCTCGCGCCGCACAGGGAAGCGGACCGGCGGGGGGTGTGGTCCGTCGGCTGCAACCGGGACAGCGCGGAGACTTTTCCCGATACGTATCTGGCCGCCTGCGTCTGGCAATGGCGTGACTGCTACTACAAGCAGATACTTGACTGCCTGCAGGGAAAATTCCACGGAAGCAACGTATGGATGGATATAAACGACGGCATCGTCGCCCTTTCGGCGCCCACACGCCATGTGGATGCGCGCGCGATGGCGGCGGTAGAGGCCGCCAATAGGAATTTTTATCACCGGACGTTCGACGTGTTTTACGGCCCGGTGAAGGACAATACGGGCAATATCCGCATCGAGGCGGGCGAGTCCATGGCGGACTCGGAAATGCTGAACGGGTTTTTTTGGTATGTGGAGGGTGTGACCGTTGAAGGGCTTTGATGGTTGGCGTCGTTTCCGACAGATTGCGACCTGGGAATGGCTGGAACGCAATCTGCCGGTTGTATTGGTGGCGGCCACCGTCGTCGCGTTGGTCATCGTGATACAGACGTTCCGGCTTCCGGGGATGGAGCAGCATGTCACGGTCGGATGCGTCCTGGTCGGCTCGAAGACGGACGGCGGCTGGAACGAGAGTCATTACACGGGACTCCATAACGCCTGCCGGAAGGTGGTCGAGGAGGCGGCCAGGGCGGCCGAGGCGTCTGGCGACGAGCGTTCCGCTGGGCCGACGATCGGCGGGTTTTTCGTGCGGGAAAATGTCCCGGAGGAGGAGGCCTCCCTGACGGCCGCCGTGGACGGGCTCGTCCGGGAGGGCTGCCAGGTCGTTTTCCTGACCAGTTTCGGCTATGGGCGGCATATAGATACGATTGCGAAAGATTACCCCCGCGTGGCGTTCTTCGGGATCTCGGGCAAAGGGGAGGCCAAGAACAGCACTTCGTATTTCGCCCGGTTGTATCAGGTGCGGTATCTGACCGGCATCGTGGCGGGTTTTGAAAGCCGCACGGGCGTGCTGGGCTATGTGGCGGCCATGCCGAATCCCCAGTCCATCCGGGGCATCAACGCGTACGCGCTGGGCATGCGGGCGGCGAATCCCAAGGCGAAGCTCCTCGTCCGCTTCACCGGAAGCTGGGACAACGAGGCGGCGGAGCGGGAGAGCGTCGCCCTGCTGCAGGCGGAAGGCGCGGACGTCATCACGTACCACGCGGACCGGCCGTACGCCGTGCATGAGGCGGAGACGCGCGGGCTTTTGAGCGTGGGCTACGACGCCGTGCGGGGGGAATATTCCCCCCGGTTCCTGACGGCGGCGCTGTATGACTGGGACGTCCTTTACAAAAAGGTGCTGGACGATTATCTGAGCGGCAGGACGAACTTTTCCCGAAGATATTGGCTCGGCCTGATGGAAGGGGCCGTCAAGCTGCATCCGCTTTCCCCCGCGGTAGGGGCCAAGGCCGCCTCCGCCATGGAGTGGGAAAAGGGGCGGATGATGGTGGACTGGGACGTGTTTTCCGGACAGATTTACGACAACGAGGGAAGGCTTCGCTGCGAACGCGGCGAGCAGATCAGCGACGAGGAGCTGTTCCTGGGGATGAACTGGTTCGTCGAAGGAGTAGAAATCTATGAGTGATTGGATAGCCTCTCTGAAGGAAAAGGGAATCCTCGCATCCATATCCGTATTCGCTTTGGTGCTGCTGCTCGTCGGGCTGCTCTTCCAAAACCGGGTCGGAGAGCTCCTGACCGGCTACACGGGGCACCAGACGCGGCGGCAGGCGGAGGCGCTGGCGAGCCAGGCGTCCGAGAAGCTGATGACGGAGCTGGAAAATCTGGCGTATATCGCTGCAAGGATCGAGTCCGACCCGCAGGAGATCGGGCGGTTCATGCCGGCGATCGTCAACGACGCGGGCGTGCGGCACGGCCTGCTCTCTCTCGACGGCAGGGCGCTTTACGGCGACACCCTTTCCCCTCGCATGTATAACGGCATACAGACCGCGTTCCGGGGCAAGAGCGCCATCACCTTCGTGCACAATCAGGGTCTCCTGTTCACCTGCCCTGTGTTCCATGCCCGGAATATCAAATACGTGCTGTACCGGTTCTATCCGATGGAATCCATCGAGCGGCGGTTTTCCATCAGCTGTTACGACGATCTCGGCAAGGTCATGGTCGTCACCCGGGACGGGGACGTCGTCGTCCCCTTCACGAACACTTCGCCGGATGACGAGGCCTTTTTTCTGAACGCGATCATACAGGAGTCGTATCAGAACATGCACCGGGAGATGGAGGTCTCGGTGGCGGCGGCCGGCGCGTTCAAAACGGAGAAGGGCGAGATGATCCTGTTCGAGGCGGAGATCCCGGGCACGGATTATCTGGTCGCCGGGTTCGTGCCGAAGCTGAAAGCCTCCGAAGGGATCGGCGACATCACGAACCTGGTCGTGTATGTGTTCAGCCTGTTGATGCTGCTGGTGGCCATCGGCACCTGGTATCTGCTCCAGGTCCGGGTGCAGATCCAGGAGAGCGAAGAGCTCCGCCGGGCGAAAGAAGTGGCGGAGGAAGCGTCGCGCGCCAAGAGCGACTTCCTTTCCAATATGTCCCATGAGATTCGGACGCCGATTAACGCGATCCTGGGCATGAACGAAGGCATCCTGCGGGAATGCGAGGACGAGGGCATCCTCGCCTACGCGGAAAACGTGAAGGCGGCGGGCGGCACGCTCCTGGGACTGGTCAACGACGTATTGGATTTCTCCAAGATCGAGGCGGGCAAGATCGAGATCCTGCCCGTGGACTACGACCTTTCCTCGGTGCTCAACGACCTGGTGAATATCATCCAGCTCCGGGCGGCGGAAAAGGGCCTCGACTTCGTGCTGGACTTTGACAAGGAGACGCCGAAGATGCTGCGCGGCGACGAGGTCCGCGTCAAGCAGGTCATCACGAACATCCTGACCAACGCGGTGAAATATACGGAAAAGGGAACCGTCACGTTCTCCGTCGGCTTCGACCGCGACGGGAACGACCCCGACGGCGTGATCCTCCACGTCGCGGTCCGGGACACCGGCATCGGCATCAAGCCCGAGGACATGGGCAAGCTGTTCTCCAAATTCGAGCGCATCGAGGAGACGCGGAACCGCCATGTGGAAGGCACCGGCCTCGGCATGGCCATCACCAAGAACCTGCTGGGACAGATGGGTTCCGAGCTGCAGGTGGACAGCACTTACGGCGTGGGCTCCGTGTTCTTCTTCGACCTGAAGCAGAAGGTGGTCGCATGGGAGCCGCTGGGCGACTACGAGTCCTCGTTCCGCGCCGCGCTGAAGAAGCGCACGAAGTACAAGGAAAGATTCACGGCCCCGGAGGCGCTCCTCCTGGTGGCGGACGACAATCCGATGAACCTCATGGTCTTCAAGAGCCTCCTGAAGCCGACGCGGGTGCAGATCGACACGGCGAACGACGGGATCGAAGGCCTGCGGCTCGCTGCGGAGAAGAAATACGACGTCATCTTCCTCGACCACATGATGCCGGAGAAGGACGGCATCGAGACGCTGCACGAGCTGCGCGCGGACAAGGGCGGTCTCAACGCGAAAACCCCGGCGGTCTGCTTGACCGCCAACGCCATTTCCGGCGCGCGGGAAGAGTATCTGGCGGCGGGCTTCGACGACTATCTGGCAAAGCCCGTGGATTCCGGGAAGCTGGAAGGGATCCTGCTCTCCTTCCTGCCGAAAGAGAAAGTCATGGAAGCGGGGGCCGAGACGCCGGACAGCGGCGAGGCGAAGCCTGCGGAGCCGGCGGAGCTCCCGTCGGTCCTCGCGCCCCTCGAAGGGCAGGACTGGATCGACCTCTCCCTCGGCCTCGAGAACAGCGGTTCCGAGGAAGCCTATCTGCCGCTTCTGAAAATCTTTTACGAGACCATCGACGAGCGGGCGGATGAGATCGACAAATTCTACGAGAGCGGGGACTACAAGGACTACACCATCAAAGTGCACGGCCTGAAGAGCTCGGCGCGGCTCATCGGCGCGGCGGCCTTCGGCGAGGAGGCGCAGAAGCTGGAGAACGCGGGCAAGCTCGAAGACGCGGAGTATATCCGCGAGCACCACGCGGAGTTCTTGGAAACCTTCCGCAGCTTCAAGGCGCCGCTGGCGGAGGTATTCCCCGCGGAGGAAAAGGAGACGTCCGGGGACAAGCCGGAAGCGAGCGCGGAGCAGCTGAAAACCGCGTACAGGGACATGCGGACGGCGGCGGACGACATGGACTGCGACCGCCTCGAAGCGATCTTCGCCGGGCTGGAGAAATACCGGATCCCGGCGGCGGAGGAAGAGGTCGTCGGCCAACTGAGGCGCGCCGTCGCGGAGTTCGATTACGACGCCGTCCTGACGCTGCTGAAAGATGTGTGAGGCATGAAAAAAGGCGTTGCCGCAAAGTTATGCGGCGACGCCTTTTCGTTACGGCTTTAGCCGGTTGAGCGGAGCGAAACAGAGAACCGCCCGCTGTCTGACGTTTTTGTTGTTAGGGCAATGGTATAGATTCTCTTTGGTGAATATGATATACTGAAATCAAAAGACGATAGTGAAGGGAGGCGGCGGAAATGCTTACTGTTGCGAGCATCAAGGAAAAAATTACGCCGATATGCGAAAAATACGGCGTGGAAAAAGCGTATCTTTTCGGTTCTTACGCTCGTAATGACGCTGACGCTGACAGTGACGTGGATCTCCATATCGAAAAGGGGAAAATTAGAAATCTGTTTCAAATCTGCGGTTTTCGCGCCGATATTATGGAAGCGCTTGGAAAAGACGTGGATATAGTAAGCATAACGCCGACATCTGAGGAATTTCGGAAGAATCTGCTGCGGGAGGAAATTTTGCTCTATGAAGCATAACAAGAACGCCCGAATCATGGAACACATCATCGAGTATTGCGAAGATGTTACAGAGGCAGTGAGACGATTCGAGGGCGATAAGAGAAAATTCATGTCCGACCGTATATTTCGCAATGCTTGCGCCATGCCGCTGATGCAAATCGGCGAGCTGGCGAAAAACTTGACGGACGACGTTCTGCAATTAGATGCTTCGGTTCCGTGGAAAGAAATCAAGGGGATGAGAGACTATTTCGCCCATGAATACCATGAAATGGACGCGGATATTATATGGAATACGATAGAAGAGATACCGAGCTTTCAAAAGCAATGTTTGCGCCTTTTGGATCAGATACGGAACTAACATAAAAGACCGCTTCTTGTCGAAGCGGTCTTTTATGTTGCGCATCTTTGCCTTTTTATTTGAGCGTCTTCAGCTCATATTCCCTCGTGCCGAGGCCGATCTTTTCCGCGTGAACCAAAGTTTCCTCCCAGTTCACGTGCGGGTTGCTGTCGAGGAAGTGGTCGTTCTGTTTTTTCCAGTCGGGCTTCCTGAGGTTGTCGCCCAGCTGGCTGTTCTCGATCGGCGTGGCTTTCAGCGCGGCGTCCACCGAGGCCTGATCTACCGCCACCGGGTCAAAGGAAGCGAAGAAGCCTAAGTTCGGCAGGATCGGGCCGTCGTTCTCGCCGTGGCAGTCGCAGTTCGGCGAGATGTCCGTGGCGATGTTGATATGGAACGTCGGGCGGTCCTGGCAGATGGCCTGGGCGTATTCCGCCATCTTGCGGTCGAGGACGTCGCTGGCGTCCCACTGGTCGTTGGCGATCGCGTCGAAGGCGCAGGCGCCGATGCAGCGGCCGCAGCCTTTGCAGAGGTCCTTGTTGATATGCGCCTTGTTGTTCTCGTAGGAAATGGCGTTGGAGCCGCATTCCTTCGCGCAGCGGCGGCATCCCCGGCAAAGCTCCTCGTTCACCGAGACCTTGCCCGACGAGTGCTGTTCCATCTTTCCGGCGCGGCTGCCGCCGCCCATGCCGAGATTTTTGATGGCGCCGCCGAAGCCCGTCATTTCATGGCCCTTGAAGTGGGCGAGGCTGATGACGATATCGGCGTCCATCAGCGCGCGGCCGATTTTCGCCGACTTCACGTACTGGCCGTTTTTCACCGGCACCTCCACCTCGTCGGTGCCGCGCAGGCCGTCGCCGATGATGATTTGGCAGCCCGTGGTCACGGTGTTGAAGCCGTTCAGGTTCGCGCAGTCCATATGCTCAAGCGCGTGCTTGCGGCTGCCCGGGTACAGCGTGTTGCAGTCCGTCAGGAACGGCATGCCCCCCTGCTCCTTGACGAGATCGGCCACCGCTTTCGCGTATTGCGGGCGGAGATAGGCAAGGTTGCCCAGTTCGCCGAAGTGCATCTTGATGGCGACGAATTTGCCCTCCATGTCGATGTCCTTGAAGCCGGCGGCGATGCAGAGCCGTTTCAGCTTGTCCGTCATGCTGGTGCCGACCGTCGTGCGGAAATCGGTGAAGAACACCTTTGCTTTGTTCATGAAAACCCCTCATTTCTTGTAGTGACCCGATATTTTTCTCCCATAGATACTATATATTATACAAGGCTTGCCTCCTTGCAGGCAAGCCCTAAGAAAAAACAATCTATTACCGAAGCAATAAAATGACTTCCCCCTGAGGGCGGAACAATCCGCTGCATTGGTTCGGGGGCCGCCGCAGGCGGTGGATGTGGTGTTGCAGCATAACGGCATTGTAAGCGTTATGTTGCAAAGATAATTTCTTCTGCGCGAGGTTCTGATATTGACCGGTGCCTTTCCTCAGAAGGAACGGCAATTCATACCTGTCGGAAGGGGCAGTCGCGTTTCGGGCAGACGGCGCAGCCTTTCGGCGCGTCTTTTCCGGCAGCCGTGCCGCCGCGCAGAAGCCCGATGACGGCGGTGACGGATTTTCGCGGGCGGAGCATGAAGCTCTCGGTCAGGGAGACGCCGATGGTTTCCGCCTGCGTCAGCCGCAAAAGGTCCGGCTGGGCGTGGACGTCCCAGTCGCCGTAGCCGGGGGAGAACCGCCAGCGCATGGAAAAGCCTTCTTTCGCAAACTGCGGACGCAGCATGGTCTCGCAGGCGTCGCAGACCTGCTCAACGGCGGCGGTGGCGGCGGCGTCCAGGAGCACGGAATGGGCGTAGCGGCCCTCGTCGAAATGACGGGTGACGGCGTCCTCGACGGCTTCGCCGATGGTGGCGGCGAGAAAGACGACGCGCTCCGTTCCGGCGAGGTGCTTGCGGATGCTGTTTCCCTGTATGGCGAAGGGCGGGTCCGAAGCGACGCGCCCGGTCTCGCAGTCATACTCGTATAGCTCCCACCGTGCGCGGGGAGCGGCAAGGAGCGCCGCTTCTTCGCAGGCCGCCACGATGGAAGACTCGTCGAACTCCGCCTTGGCCAGCCCGGCGTATCGCCGCGTCTCCGCCGTGTCCACAGAAAGGAGGGAGGGCGTATAGATGGGCATAAAAATCACCTTGCTTGCTTTTTCTTTGATTTTACCACAAAGTAAAAAATGTTTCACGTGAAACAAACGAATAGACGTTTGGTTTATGCGAAACATTTTACATTTAGTTTTTGTTTCTAAATTCTATTTGCGAAAGATTATGGCAGCGGCTTGTGCGATTACAACTGTTCATCGTCGTGTAATATGCTTGACGGGGCTTTGCCCCTTCAAACTTCCCCACACAAGGGGAGAGCCCCTTGTGAATCCCCCGGAAAGGCTCTGCAGAGCCAGGATTCCGCGGTGAAAGCTTAGAACAGTTTCTTGGGCAGTTCATCCCGCGATTCAGCCTCTTGACGGCTTAAAGCTTAGCCCATTTTACAGAGTTAAATGTTTGCATTGCGAAACCAAAATTCGCAAAAATGGGCTAAAGTCAAAGTTATCAAGAGCTTTTTCGCGGGATGAACAAATCCTAGAGTTATTCTTTTCTTTGACCGCGGATTCTCGGCTCCGCAGAGCCCTAAGGAGGGTTCCAAAGGGAGGAACTCCCTTTGTGGGCGTCACAGTCCACTGGACTGTGACGGGGGCAGCGCCCCTGGTATCATTCACAATGATGAATAATCGTAGAATTTATTGCAAAAACTTTCGCGCGAAGACCAACTTACAAAAAATGTTTCACGTGAAACAATAGAACACACGTTTCTTTGTTTCACGTGAAACATTTTAAACCGAATAAAAATTATTTTTCTTCCTTTGCCGGGTCTACGACCATCGTAGCGGAGCCGTATGCTTTCAGCGGTTTGCCGTTTTCATCGAACACGGTGGTGTACCGGACGAGGAACGGAACCCGCCATTTCGTGAAGGGGATGACGCCCTCCAGCGAAGGCTCGCCCGCTTCGAGGCGGCGCATCCAGTCGCGGTACATATCCGCGTAGTCCTCGGGGATGACGCCGGATTCGATGACGGGCTCGGGATAGTTGGTGAGGAGCGGCGGCAGATCCATGTCCCGCATGCAGCGGAAGCAGGGCCGCATTTCCTTCGTGGCGATGGTGTATTCCCACGCGTAGATGTTCGCCTGTTCGCTGGCGAACCGGAACCGCTGCTCGCTCTCGCTGAGCGTCTGGTATTTATTCTTTTCCGCGGTGACGTTTTGGATGCGGGCGAAGAGCAGATGCTGGGTGCCCGCATGGCCGATGACCTGGATATAGCTGCGGATGCAGATTTCATCCTTGCCGCAGCAGGGTGAGAAGAACTGGCGCCACGCTTCGCAGGTTTCCTCCTCGCCGGAGACGATGGCGCGCCGTATCACGTCCTCGTACCGCTTGCGGCTTTCCGCGTCGTGGTTGTCCCACGGGTTGGCGTTGATAAAGTCCTGCGGCGTCATATTCATGCCGATTTCCCGGATATATTTGTCGTTCACGCGCAGGATTTCCAGCTTTCCCTCCTGATAGGTGAACAGGGCGGCGGGTCCGACGAAGTGGCTGAAAATGAGCGTCTCCATGGAATCGGGGTCCCAGAATTTCCCGGTGTTGACGGCGTTGATGAACTGCATCGAGGGGCGTTCCATTTCGTGCTGCGTCTTCTGGAGCCTGTCGAGGAAGGCTTCTTTGGGCATGGGCTTGGCGTAGAGGTAGCCCTGGATGTAGTTGCAGCCGAGGCTCTTCATGTAATCCGCCTGCTCCATGGTCTCGACGCCCTCCGAGATGATCGGCGTGTTCAGCCATTTTGCCATCTGCACCACAGAGCTCAGGATGATGCCGCCGCGCCCGCCGACGTTGCCGTCCAGGAAGCCGAGGTCGATCTTGATGACGTCCACGTTCAAGTCTTTCAGGATGTTGAGGGAGGAATAGCCGCTGCCGAAATCGTCCATTTCCACGATGTAGCCGAGGGCATGGAGCTTGTCGATGACGCTGGTCATCAGCTCGATGCCGGCGATGGCCGACGATTCCGTGATCTCGATGTGGAGATACCGGACGGGGATCTCGTATCTGTGGCGGATGCGCTCGATTTCCTCCACGTAGTCATGGCGATAGATGTCGCAGCGCGACATGTTGACGGAAATCGGAACGGGGGAAATGCCGCGGTCGAAGCATTTCCGCAGGAAGCGGCAGACCTCCTCGAAGATATAGACGTCCGCTTTGAAGATCAGGTCGTGGTCTTCCAGCACCGGAATGAAGTCCGCCGGGCATTGGAACCCGAGCACCAAATGATTCCAGCGCATCAGGGCCTCCGCGCCCACCATGCGCCCGGTGCTGTGGTTGATCTGCGGCTGGTAATATGGGACGATGTGTCCGTCGCGCAGGGCGGCCTCAAAAGAATAGAGAATTTCCTGCTCGCTGAGTTTGTTGTCCATGATACGCCTCTTTTCCAAAAATATTTGTATGCCGCAAAGGGCGGCCCGCAAGGGCCTGTGCGGGCGCAAGGCCTTGAAGGCGCGGCGGCGCCCGCGATTCGCTCGCGTAATTGCCATTATACACCGAAATGACGGCGCCGAGCTTGGGAGAAAAGACCAATATTTAAGAAGAAATGAACATTTTTGGGAACATGTTCCTTTCTTCTTAAAAGGGAGAAATTTGTCGGTTCATAAAACCAAACATATATTTGAATGTTTCACGTGAAACAATTTCTATTATTTTGTTTATAAAATTCTATTTGCGATTGCAAATAGAATTTGCAGGGCCTTCGGCAGTGGATGAGGTGTATAGGAACCCCTTGCGTATGTTTCTTATATAAATAATCTTTTGCGAGAGGCTTTGATATTGGCTTGTACGATTGTCTTGATTCATCTTCTTGTATTTGATTTGGCGGGGCTTCGCCCCTCCAATCCTCCCCACCAGCAGGGACTACGTCCCCGCTGGACACCCCTAAAAGGCCCTGCGGGGCCAAGATTCCGCGGTGAAAGGAAAGAATAACTTTAGGAGTCGTTTATCCCGCGCTCACGGTTAGAATAACTTAGACTTTAGCCCATGTTACATAATTTGGATTACATCTGCATGGTACAAACCTCAACCTGCAAAAATGGGCTAAATTTTACGTCGCTAAGAGGCTGAATCGCGGGATGAACTGTCCGATAAGCTGTTCTGAGCTTTTACCGCGGAATCTTGGGCCCGCAGGCCCCTCAGGGGAGCCGCGAGGGTCTCCCTCGCGTGGGAGGGGATGCAAAGGGGAGGGCGACGCCCTCCCCTTTGAAAAGGAAAATTGTTTCACGTGAAACATTTTAAAAACTATCAAAAAAATAATATGCAAAAAAAGAAAATCCCCGGCCTATACTTCATATGCGAAGCAAAACTTTCTTTTTTCCTCTCCTTTTTTGCCTGTGGCAAAATTTGAACAATGGCGTTATAATATAAAAACAGATTGATTTTTGGGCGGTGAACATTTTGGCAAAAGTGCTGGCAATCACGAATCAGAAAGGCGGCGTGGGCAAGACCACCACGGCGGTGAACCTTGCCGCCTGCCTCGGCGCGCTCGGGCGCCGGGTGCTGCTCGTGGACTTCGACCCCCAGGGCAACGCCACCAGCGGCGTGGGCCTCGACAAGACGGCGCAGGAGCGGACGGTATATCATGTGGTGATCGGCGGGGAAGACGCGCGGTCTGTGATTCAGCATACCGACTATGATTTGGACGTGCTTCCGGCGAACGTGGACCTGGCGGGCGCGGAAGTGGAGCTTGCGACGTCGGAGGAAGGCCGCGAGACCCGGCTGAAAGCCGCGGTGGACACGGTGCGGGACGATTACGACTTCATCCTGATCGACAGCCCGCCATCCCTCGGGCTCTTGAGCCTCAACGCATTGACGGCGGCGGACGGCATCCTGATCCCCATACAGTGCGAGTTTTACGCGCTGGAAGGCGTTTCCGAGCTGATGCGAACCCTCGATCTCGTGCGGGACGGGCTGAATCCCGGCCTGGAAGTGGCCGGCGTGCTGCTGACGATGTTCGACGGCCGCACGAATCTCAGCGGACAAGTGGCCGACGAGGTGCGGGCGTTTTTCAAGGAAAAGGTGTATGAAACGGTGATTCCGCGTACGGTGCGGCTCAGCGAGGCGCCGTCTTACGGCATGCCGATCATCGCTTACGACATTCACGCGAAAGGCGCGGAAGTTTACGCGGAACTCGCGAAGGAGGTAGATTCCCGTGGCTAAGAAAAGCGGATTGGGCGGTCAGGGACTGGGCGCGCTCATAAAGAAACGGACGGCGGACACGGCGCCGAAGGCAAAAGCGCAGGCGGCCCCCGCGGCGGCGGTTGACGACGAATCCCGCGTCGTCGAGCTCCCCGTGGACAAGATCCAGCCGAACCGCTCCCAGCCGCGTCAGAACTTCGATGAGGCGGCCTTGGAGGAGCTGGCGGAATCCATTCGGTATTACGGCGTATTGCAGCCGCTCCTGGCGCGCGCCCTGCCGGACGGCGGCTACGAACTCATCGCCGGCGAGCGCAGGCTCCGGGCGGCGAAGCTCGCGGGGCTCCATACCGTGCCCGCGCTGATTCGCAAATACACATTGGAAGAAATGACCGAGATCGCCCTGATCGAGAACGTGCAGCGCGAGAACCTGAACGCGGTGGAAGAAGCCCGCGCCTACGACCTCTTGATGCAGAAATTCGGCATGACCCAGGAGCAGCTTTCCGAGCGGATCGGTCGGAGCCGTTCCCATATCGCGAACTTCCTGCGGCTGCTGCGGCTTCCCGAGCGCGTGCAGGAAAGCCTCGTGCAGGAAGTTATCACCATGGGGCAGGCGAAGCCGCTGCTGACCCTTGAAGATCAGGACCATATGCAGCAGGCGGCGGACTACATCGTGGACCACAACCTGTCTGCGCGGCAGGCGGAGATTGTCGTAGCGCGGCTGAAGAAGAATCCGAACCTCTTCCAGCCGACAGCGAAGCTGGACGCGCCTATCAAGGCGGAGCGCGTCTTCATCACCGACGTGGAAGACCGGCTGAAGATGCTGTTCGGTGCGCCGGTCCGCATCGCGCTGGGACAGAAAAAGAGCAAGATCGAGATATCCTTCAAGACGCAGGAGGACCTGGATCGTATCGTGGACGCGGTCCAGACGCTGACAAAGCAGCATGAGGACGAAGTGGAGCTGACCAAGAAAAAGCTCCGCGAAGTGTCCTGGAAGTTTACGACGTGAGATGCGAGACCATGGGGAAGGCGGCGGCCTTCCTCTTTTTTTATGCCGGATTACTGATAATTTGTTATCGTAATTGCTTTTTATAACTTTTCGGCCTCTTTCAATTTTGGTCTAAAATAATACGTTTTCGTACTATATGTTATCGAAATGCACAAAATAAATGGAAATATAGATAGATATGTCCTATATTTTGGCAAAAATCGTATGGAACCGGCAGGAATTCCCGCGCAAAAAAATGAGCGCAAACCGCTTCCTTTATGATATAATAAAGCGCGTATTAACCTACGGATTCTATTTCATAAGGAGGCTTTTATAATTCTATGAACGAAATAGTTCAATTTGTCGCAGGAAATCCGGAGGCGGCCCTCGGCATCCTGGGCGGCGCGCTGGCGATTCTGCTTCTGCTGGTGCTGTACCTCCTGTCCGCCGTGTCCTCGCTGAAGTCGCGCTACAACACGATGATGGTGGGGGCAGAATCGGGGACGTCGATCGAGAAAATGCTGCTCGACCACATCGCGGAGACCCGGCAGGTGGCGGAGGAGAACGCGAAGCTCCGGGAGGAGAACGCGCGGATCGACGCGCTTCTGAAAACGGCGCTCACCCGCGTGGGCGTGGTGCGGTTTTCCGCGTTCCAGGACATGGGCAGCGATCTGAGCTACGCGGTGGCGATGCTGGACGCGAAAAACAATGGCGTGGTGTTTTCCAGCATCTTCGCGCGCGAGGATTCCCGCACCTATGTAAAACCCATCGAGGGCGGGCAGTCCAAATACACCATGACGAAGGAAGAAGAGCAGGCGGTCAAAGATGCCATTGCCTCCGCAGAGTGAGCTTTCTCCGGCGGGCATGCCGAAGGGCGGGGCGCTTTTCGCCCCCGGCGGGCGCGACGATTTGCTGGCCGCAGCGGAAGCACGGCTTTCGGAGGCGGCAGGCGTCTGGCGCATGCGCCTTTTGGCGCGGGACCTGATCGGCGCCCTCGGTCCCGCCGTCGAGCGCGCGCTGCATGACGCGGGGCTTTCCGCCCGTCTGCGTCGCGTCGTTTCCGTCCGCATCACGCGCGGCGTCCGCGAATACGGCTCCTGCAACATTCCCCGCGCCGACGACGGCATTTGCCGGCTCGCGTTCAGCGGGCATCTCTTTTTTCCGGGCAACGCCGCCGTCCTCCTGGACGTGGTCGCCCACGAGCTGCTGCACGCCTGCCTGCCGCCGGGGGAGGGCCACGGCGGGATGTTCCATCGGGGCATGGCGGCGCTGAACGAGAGGCTGGGGCTCCATATCCAAGTCTATTCGGAAAAGACGGCGATCCGGCAGTCCGAGGCGCTCTACCGCTACAAGGTGGTCTGCGCCGCCTGCGGGCACGCGTTTTACTATCTGCGGGCGGGCGCGGTGGTCAAGCATCCGTCCCGGTACCGCTGCGCGAAATGCGGCAAAGGGGCTTTCGAGGTCTATCGACTGGAGACAATTGAAAACGCAGAAGCGTAAAACTTCCGGGCGGCTGCCCGGAAGTTTTTTGTCGGCCGCGCGCATTTGTATTTGACAGGGGCGGCAAGGAAACTATATAATGAAATAAAAACTGATATGTTCATATAAATATTCATTTCCATATCGGTCTGCCTGCCTTTCCCGAAGGGCGGGCCGGAACAGGAAAATCGGAATCAGAATCTACACAAGGGGAGTTTCTGCATGGAAAAGGAAAAGGCGATGCGGACGCATAAAGGCGCGGGCTATACGCTGCACGAGGAAGTCAGGAAGCCGACTCCGGCCCTTTTGCGCGCGTCGCAGATCGGGGTGCTGTCTTACGACGAGCCTTCGCTGGCGGCGCAGGAAGACAAAGACGCGCTCCTCGTCGTGTCCTACGGCGCGGCGCGGAAAGAGGCCCGGGAGGCGGCGGTGGAGCCGCTGATGGAAGCCATCTCCGAGGCGAATCCCGAGACCGACATTTTCGAGGCCTATACGTCTTCAATCATGCGCGCCAAGGCGAAGGAGTCGGCGGGTGTGGAGATCCTGTCGGCGGAGGAGGCGCTGGGAGCGCTGCTCCAAGCCGGCTATACACGGGTGGCAATCGCCTCCCTGCATCTGTTCCCCGGCGCGGAGTACGTCGGCCTGGTGGAGCTGTTCAACGCCTGCAAGAAAAAATTCAAGCGGTTGGTGCTGGGCGCGCCGCTGATGTATTGGATGGGGCAGGAAGAGCAGCGGGACGACGCGGCGGATCTGACGAAGGCGCTGCGGGAATCGCTGCCGCCTCAGGCGGAGGACGAGGCGGTGCTGGTGATGGCCCACGGCACGCAGCATCCTTCCAACTCGTTTTACGCGGCGCTCCAAACGCGGTTCGAGATGGCGGGCTGGGACCGGGCTTTCGTCTATACGCTGGCGGGTTGGCCGCGGCTGGAACACGTCACGCCGATTCTCAAGGAAAAGGGAATCCGCCGAGTGCGGTTGGTGCCGCTGATGCTGGCGGTAGGCGCGCACGCCTCCCGGGACATGGCGGGGGACGCCCCCGGCTCCCATCGTTCGCAGCTTTTGGCCGAGGGTTTCGAGGTTGAAGTCTTCCAAAAAGGACTGGGCGAGCTTCCCGCCGTGCGGGAGCTTTATGTGGAGCGCGCCAACGAGGCATGGGACAAGCTGCGCCAGTGACGCTTTTCTCGGCGCATCCCTTCGTCGGACATAGCCGTATCCAAAAATTCCAAGTTGTTTTCGATTATATTATTACGATAACGCGATTTTTAATCGGTAATTTCATAGAAAAATATATGGCGGCCGTTTGTGAATGGACGGCCGCCCGACGCAAAAGGAACCGCTGTACAAGTCATTTCCCGAAACCGTTTGGCAGGGAAACACCTGATTTGACTTGTCCGGCGGTTCCTAAAAGTTTTTTTGCCTATTTTAGTAATTTGCCGTATAATATAAGAGAACGAGAACGATACGCCTGTCCTGAAAGTGAAGGCAGGGCAAGGGGGGATGCCGCTCGGAAGCGATTGCGGGGGCAAAATAGTTTCTCATATTATATGAAGGGGTGTGTTGCTGATGGTTCCTATGAAATACAAGGGGCTTGGCTTTGAGCGGTATGATTCCGACGCTTACAACAAAGAGGCGGTCGCCACGATGAAGGGGCTGGTCGCGGAAACGGAGAAAGGCGCTTTCGTTTACGGCCCGCCGGGTACGGGAAAGAGCATGCTGGTGGCGGTGTTCGCCAATGAGAAGGAGAAAGCGGGAACGGATACGTTGTTCCTGACGGCGGCGGAACTTTTTTCGGAGACGCTGGGCGCGGCGAACGAGACGGCGCGCATAAAATTCTGTGAGAAAGCGGAGTCGGCGCCCTGCCTCGTGCTGGACGACCTGGACGCCGCGCATTTGAACCAGGAGGCAGGCGAGACGCTGATCGGTCTTTTGAAGGTACGGGAAGGAAAGAAACTGCAGACGATCGTGGCCAGCAAATTCCCGCTGGCGGACGTGCCCGCGAAGACCGAGGGCGTGGGCGAGGAACTGCACGAGATGCTGAAAGACCTCAGCGCCCACGTGGTATTGAAATAATAAATGCGACAATAAGGAAACCCGGACAGCCGATGGGCCGTCCGGGTTTTTTCGTACGCGCGGTTATCCGACGAGGAAGCGCTCCGCTACAAATACGGCGACGCAGCAGAAGGCCGAGACTTTGAAAAGGCTCGCGCCGAACCACGCCATGGCCGTTCCGACGAGCAGCGCCAAAAGGCCGGAGGCCGGGGTCTGCGTCGCGTGCACGATGTCGGGGAACGTCATTACCGCCAACGTGATATAAGGAACGTAAAAGAGGAAGGACCGGATAAAGCGGCTCTTGATCTGGCGGCGGATCAGGGTCAGCGGCAGGATGCGGATGGAAAGCGTGACCGCCGACATTACGAGCAGGTACATCCAAATGCTGTGCGTCATGTTATTGCCTCCATTGATTTCTGTAACGGCGATTATTTACTCGTCTCTCGGGTATTTTGCGGCGGCGACGGCGGCGAGTATTACCGTCAGCAGGATGGTCCGCGTGCCGCCGGAAAGCTCCGAGATTACGGGCAGCACCGAGGCGGCAAAGCTCGCAGCGAAGGCGATGGCCACGAACATGCCGATGACGCGGTTTTTCCGGGCGGGTGGAATGATGATGGCGAGGAACATGCCGTAGAGCGCCACGGAAAGGGCGCTGACCACCGCCGCCGGCAGGGCGTTGCCCGCGATGATGCCGACGGCCGTTCCCACCGACCAGCCGGGCAGCGCGACCAGCATCGCGCCGTAGTTGTAATAAGGATCGAGGGGGGCGGGTCGGGCGGCGGAAATGCCGAAGATTTCGTCGGTCACGTCGAAGCCCACGAAGATCCGGTGCCAAATGGAGGCGTCCGGCGAGAACCGCTGGCTCAGGACGCAGCTCATCAAAAGATACCGGGCGTTGGCGACGAGCGTGATCAGGGCCATTTCCAGATAGGGGCGGTCGGCGGCGATGACGATGAACGCGGCATATTCGCCCGCCGATGCGTTATTGAAGAAACTGGCGAGGAACCCCTGGAAAGGGGAAAGTCCCGCGTTTCGCGCGGCGATGCCCAGCGTGAAGGCCACGACGAAATAGCCGAGGGCGATGGGCATGCCGTCCCGCACGCCCTCCTGCAGCGCCTGCCTGTGGGTGGATAGAAGCCCCGATTTGTTCAGCGACGTCATAAGATGGTTGTTCTCCTTGCGTAAAATTGCTTTTTATTTTAATGAAAGCGGTTCTATTTGTAAAGAGGAAGAAGGCGGGGAAGGTTTTTTTCTTTTATTTGTTGCATGCGAAAGGGTTTGGCAATGGCTTGTATGATTATTTGTGTTATGCGTCGTGCAACTTATTTGACGGGGCTTCGCCCCTTCAAACTTCCCCACCAGCAGGGACTACGTCCCCGCTGGACACCCCTGAAAGGCCCTGCGGGGCCAAAGATTCCGCGGTGAAAGCTTAGGATAGCTTATCGGGCAGTTTATCCCGCGTTTCAGCCTCTTGGCAACTTATACTTTAGCCCATTTTTGCGGGTTAGAGATCTATCGGCGCAGATGTAATCCAAATTATGTAACATGGGCTAAAGTTTAAGTTATTCCAACCGTGAGCGCGGGATAAACGGTTCCTAAAGTTATTCCTTCCTTTCACCGCGGAATCCCGGGCCCGCAGGCCCCTAAGGGAGGATTCAAAGGGAGGAACGCCCTTTGCAGGGTTCCAGGGGCGGCGCCCCTGGTATAATTACACAATGATGAATAGTCGTATAAGCCAACATCAAAACCTTTCGCTAAAAAGAAAAACTATCAACGAACCGTTCGGCGAAAAAAATCCGAACGGTACTTTCCCTCCCGGTTCATTCCTTTTTCATACTGCGTTGCTATCATGACCGCAATACGACACTAAGGAGGCAAATATTTTCATGAATACATTGAAGACCACATTGTTGATGGCGCTCCTGACCGGAATTCTGATCGCCGTGGGCGGCAGCTTCGGCGGGCGGAACGGCGCGATGATCATGCTGGTGTTTTCCCTCGGCATGAATTTCTTCTCCTATTGGTACAGCGACAAGATGGTGCTGGCGGCTTACCACGCGCAGGAGATTACCCGCGCGCAGGCGCCGGAGCTGTACGGGCTGGTGGAAAAGCTCGCGCAGAAGGCGGAGCTTCCGATGCCAAAGGTTTGCGTGATCCAGTCCGCGACGCCGAACGCGTTCGCCACGGGGCGCAACCCCGAGCACGCGGCTGTCGCCGTCACCACCGGCATCATGGAGGTGCTGGATTACGACGAGCTGGGCGGCGTGCTCGCCCATGAGCTTTCCCACGTCAAGCATCGGGACACCCTGATTTCCACGGTCGCGGCGTCCATCGCCGGCGTGATTTCCACCATCGGGCACATTGCCCAGTGGGCGGCGATCTTCGGCGGCGGACGGTCCAGCAGCCGCGATGACAACGGCGGCGCGCTGGGGCTGCTGTTCACGATTATCGTGGCGCCCTTCGCGGCGATGATGATCCAGCTCGCGATATCGCGCTCCCGGGAATACGAAGCGGACAAGAGCGGCGGCGAGATCTGCGGCAATCCGCTGTCGCTGGCCTCGGCCCTCGAGAAGCTCGATTACGCGTCCTCCAGGATGCGGCCGCTGGCGGGAGCTACGACCTCCACGGCGCACATGTGCATCGTGAATCCGCTGAAAGGCGCGAACGTGACCTTCTCGAGCCTCTTCAGCACCCACCCCTCCACCCAGGACCGCGTGGCGCGGCTGAAAGAGCAGGCGCGGGAAATGCGCTACGCCCGGTAAGAAGAGAAAACGCAAAAAAGCACGGAACATCGGCGTTCCGTGCTTTTCTTTTTTGTGGTGCCTCAGAGTGGAATCGAACCGCTGACACAGGGATTTTCAGTCCCTTGCTCTACCAACTGAGCTACCGAGGCGTTTCCGATATGAATTCCGCGCAGGGCGCGGGTGTTTGCGATGGCGACCCGAATGGGACTTGAACCCATGATCTCCGCCGTGACAGGGCGGCATTCTAACCAACTGAACTACCGGGCCGGATATGGTGACGCGTACGGGATTTGAACCCATGTTACCGCCGTGAAAGGGCGGTGTCTTAACCACTTGACCAACGCGCCGTGGTGGCTCGCCCGGGATTTGAACCCGGGACCCTCTGATTAAAAGTCAGATGCTCTGCCAGCTGAGCTAGCGAACCATTGCGCCAAAAGGTGCTTATAAAGTATAAAGGAAACAAACGCGCTTTGTCAAGACATAATCTGTCTTGCGATTTGCAGAGCAAAGTGTTATACTTTCTTCGGTATATTTCGGGAAATGGGGGGATCGGCGTGAAAAAGTTCTTTTCCGCAGCGGTCGCCTTTATTTTTTTGCTGACATTTTTCCTGCCGGTCGTCCGGGCGGAAGGGATTCCCTCCGCGGGGCGGGTCGTCCGCGTGGGATTGGTGGAGCAGCCGGGGGGACAGAATCCCTTCGCCTATCAGATGCTGCTTTCCTATATACAGGGCTATTTGGACGAAGTGTCGAAACAGACGCGCTGGCAGTATATCTATGAGCGGGGCTCTTATCAGGAATGCAGCGAACGGCTGCGGCGCGGGGAACTGGATTTTGTCGGTCCCGTGCAGCCCGGCCCTGCCGCCGGCGGCATGGTGTTCACCGGCGGTATCCCGAACTGGACGCTCCTGCACCTCTACCGGCGCGGCGACGCGCCGTGGAAGGCGCTGACGGCGGAGAATATGCGCAACGCCGTTGTCGGCGTATTTGCCAACGACGCGAACATGACGGCGATCTCCTTCTTCATGACCTCCAACGGCTGGGAGATGACCGTCCGCCCGTTTTACGACGAAGCGGCCATGCTGGCGGCTTTGCGCAGCGGCGAGATCGACGTCGTCTGCGACGACGGCAGCCATGTGGGAAAAGAGGAAAAGTGCGCGGTCACCGTGGGCGTGGTCCCCGCCCGGCTGATGACGACGCCGGACAAGGAATATCTGTGCCGGCAGCTGACGGAATCCATACTGACCATCGAGTCGCTGACGCCGGGATTCGGGACGTCGATGAAGGGAAAATACCTGGACCGGGCCCTGAAAGAGGTCGTCCGCATCACGGAACGCGGGCAGGGATACGTCAAGCGCGCCGACGAGCTGCGCGTGGCGTTCCTGGGCGACTGCCCGCCCTTCTATGAGATCGGGAACGGCGACTCCGCTTCCGGCCTTTACGTCGACCTCCTGAAACTGCTGTCCGACGGCAGCGGGCTGCGGTTCTCCTTCTGCCGGGCGGAGTCGGAGAGCCAACTGTGGAAGATGATGGAGTCGGGGGAGGCGGATTTGGCCTTCGTCTCCTATGCGAACGGCGGCCCGGCGATGGACATGTACTTCACCGGCGACGTCCGGGAGGAAGAGTTTGCCGTCATCCGCCGCAAAAACGGGCAGGTGGCGGATTTCGCCAGGAACGCGGCGGTCGTGCCCGCCGGATTCCCCGGCGCGGACTATTATTTCTCGGAGAAATTCAATCAGCAGGTCCGCACGCTGCAGTCGCCGGAAGACTGCCTGGACGCGGTGGAGCAGGGCCTTTACGAGACGGCCTACATTCCCGCCCTCTATCTGCGGCGGGAGAACAGCATGGTCGTCCGGCCCGGACTGGAACGGATCGACCGGGAAACGACGACGCTCCCCGTGGCGCTGGCCATCTCCCCGCACGAGCCGCACGTCCTGCAAAGCGTCCTGAATACGGCGATCCTGCGGCTGGAAAAGAGCGACGTGGACTGGAAGGTCTATGAGAACGCCCGGCCCCGGTTCTCGATGGAATATCTGCTGTACCAGTACCCGCTGCGGACGTCGCTTTTCATCGGAGCTCTGGTCTTCGGGCTGGCGGTGCTGTTCTTCCTCATCTATCGGCACCGGCTCCAGAAGAGGCAGAACGAGATCCTGCAAAAGAAGAACACGGACCTGGAGAACTCCCTGCGCCGGGAGGAAGCCCTGCGGATTTCCCGGGACGGCTACAAGCTCAAATCCGAGATGGACAGGCTCACCTCGATATACAACCGGGCGGCCTTCGAGCGCATCGTGAAGGAACGGATGGCCGCCATGCCGGAAGGGCAGGTGGGCGCCTTCTTCATCATCGACGTGGATCACTTCAAGGAAGCGAACGACACATACGGCCATCAAAGCGGCGACGAGCTGCTGCGGAAATTCGCGGCTGCTATGAAGGAAGTATTCCGGCAGAGCGACTGCATAGGGCGGTTCGGCGGCGACGAATTCGTGGCGTTCATCACCGGCGAGCTGACGAGAGACGCCGTCGAGAAAAAGGCGCGGCGGATGCTGGAGACGATACGAAAGATCACCGTAGGTTCTGCGGACCTCAAGGTCACCGCCAGCCTGGGCGTCGCCATGTACCCGGAACACGGCGCGGACTACGACTATCTTTTCAACGCCGCCGACCGGGCGCTGTACCAGGTGAAATCCAAAGGGCGGGACGGATACGCCGTCGCCTCCGCCTCCGCCGACATGATGCGGTAAGGACGCGAAGCGCCGCTCTTCCATATCGCAGACAAAGAAACGACCGCTGCCCCGAAGGGGCGGCGGTCGTTTTGCATATCTTGTGCGAATCCGAAAGCCGGTCCTATACATTTTTTACATATTTTCTCGGAATCGCGGAGAGGAACGGGCTGGGGCGCTGCTCCCGGTTGAAGTCGCCGAATTGGCTCCAGGACAGGAACAACTCTTTCTTCGCCCGGGTGACGGCCACATAGAAGAGCCGCTTTTCCTCCTCCGTCTGGCCGCTGCGCGCCGCCTGGAAGGACGGGAAGGAGCCGTCTTCCATGCCCGCCAGGAAGACGTAGTCGAACTCCAGCCCTTTCGCCTGATGGACGGTGATGACCGGAGTCTTCGGGCGGTCTTTCAGGCTCATCTCAAACTCGCTGTTGGAGAGCGTCGCCAGCGTCAGGATCTGGCGCAGCGCCTCCCGGGGCGAGAGCCGTTCGTCGTCCCGTTCCCGGACGATCCGATAGAGCTGCCGCAGATGCTCCATGCGCTGCGGCTCTTTTGCGTAATGGGCCGCTAACTGGCTCGTGACGATGTGCGCGAGGAAATCCGTGGGCCGCTTCTTGTACGCAAGGCCGCGCATTTCCGTCACCGCCGAGGCAATCGCCTGGAATACCCTGCCGAAGGTCTTGACGCAGGTCCGGCGCGGCTCCGCCGTGGGCAGGATATCGTGCTCGACCGCGTAGAGCAAAAGCTCCGCCGTCGCGCAGATGTCGTCGGAGGCGTCGTGGGACGACTTGTGCTGTACCGCGAACCGCTCGCCGAGGAATTCCAGCTTGTGGTTCGGCAGGTTCGGGTAAAAGCGGCGGAAAATGTCCAGCGTGTCGAAATAGCCGGGAAACTCCGGTTCCGGCAGGCCGAGCCGCTCCAATTCGTTCGTCAGGATCGAGACGTCGTAGGTCACGTTATGGCCGACAATCCATGCACCCCGCAGGAAGTCGAGGAACTCCGTCAGGACCTTCCGCGGCTCTTCGCCCTTCTCCCGCAGGAAGTCGTCGGAAAATCCGTGCACCGCTTCCGACGCGCCGACGCTTTTCCCGTTCCGCAGGAACTTCATGAAGGTTTCCTTCGGCGCGCCGTTTTTATCAAGACGGATCGCGGCGATCTGCACGATCTCGTCCTTCGCCGTGTCCACGCCCGTGGATTCCACGTCGAAGACCACGACGTTTTCCTGCCCGAGCGCGTCGAGGAGCGGCGCGAAGGGGTCGCCCGACGCGATCGTTTCCTCGTCGAGGAAGTCCGTCAGCCGCAGCCCCGCCGCGCGCATGGCCGCCGACTCGATCTTCTCTATCGTCTTCGCGCCGATTCCGAGGCCGAAACGCTTCAGCACGCGGCGCAGGCTCACGAGGTCGTGCTTGTTCACCGCGAGCTTGATGAAGGCCAGCGCGTCCTTGACCTCCTGCCGCCGGAAAAACTGGAACTCGTCGATCAGCATGAAGGGCCACGGCGGCTCCGGCGCGTAGGCGCGGGCGGCCTGCTCCAATGCGCGGCAGACGCGCTTCGTCTGATGGTTGCTCCGGGTCAGCACGCAGACCCGGGAAGGGTTTTCCGCGCCGAGGCTCCGGATGGTATGGTACATCCATTCCCCTTCCTCCCAGAGGTCGCGGCAGGCTTTCAGGGTAACCGGCGCGCCCTCTTCCTTGCTCGCGGCCTCGAATCCGCTTTGACAGGCCGCCGCGAGCTCTGCGGGGAAGAACGCTTCGAGGCAGCCGTGGGAAGCGCGGAGCAGCGTGCGCGTCGCGCGGTAGTTTTTGCACAGGGAAATCTCCACCGGGTTCCATTTCTCCCGGAAGTCGGCCAGCAGCCGGCCGGGGTTCGATCCGCGCCATTCGTAGATGGTCTGGAACGCGTCCCCCGTCAGCAGGACGTTCCTGCCATCGAACAGCCGGGAGAGGATTGCGTATTCCACCTCGTCGGTGTCCTGCACCTCGTCCACGGTGAGGAAGCGGAAGCGTTCCCGCCAGCGGCGGGCGGTCTCCTCGTCGCGGAACAGGCCGTGAACGCCCGCGATCAAATCGTCGAAGTCCATGCCGTGGAGCTCCGCCAGAGCCTGTCCGGAGCGAAGGACCAGCTCCGCGCCCTGCCGCTCGATAAAAGCTGCCAGCGCGTCGTCCGGGCGCTGGCGGTTGTCCACGCAGAGGGAAAGCACCTTGCCGCGACGCTCCGCGAAGAGGCGCGCCACGACCTGCCGATAGTCCGCCGCCGCGTCTTCCGAGTAAATGTCGTAGGCCGCGCGGCTTTTCTTGATGAGCGAGACAAGGTTTTGCAGCGCGGGCAGGGAAAAGCCGCCGGTATTCAGGTCGCGGAGGCTTTCCTGGCAGTCCTCCGCGTCGAACACGGTGAAGTCCGAGAAAAGCTCCGTGCGGCGCTTCGCCTCCTGCCGCAGGATCGTGTAGCAAAGGCTGTGGATGGTCTTCACCACTACGCGCCGCCCTTCGGCGGGCAGCAGCCCCTCAATCCGGTCCGCCATCTCTTTGCACGCCTTGTTCGTGAACGTCAGGCAGAGGATCTCCTCCGGTGCGGCGAGGCCAAGCTCCAATATGTGCGCGATGCGCCGTGCGATCGTATCGGTTTTTCCCGTTCCGGCGGAGGCCAGCAGCAGCACGTTCCGGTCGAGGGTATCGACGACTTTTTGCTGCTCGGGGTTCAAACGCGTCATATCCATACGTCAGGCTCCCGTTGACGGCGGAAGCCGATCCAGACGCAATTCCTGCCGCAGCTCTTCTTCGGTGGGAAGATAGGGGAGGTATTTCGAAGCGTAGATATGCGTTTGGGTTTCGTCGCCCAGGGTATATTTGATTACGGTATCGTTTTTTTCGGCGCAAAGTACGATGCCGATGGGGTCGTTGTCGCCTTCGTTTTTCATGGTTTCCCTGCAGTAGTTGACATACATCTGCATCTGTCCCATGTCCTGATGCTTTGCCTTGCCCAATTTCAGGTCAATCAGGACAAAGCATTTGAGGATGTAGTTGTAAAATACGAGGTCGATATAAAAATGGTCGCCGTCGATTTCGATATGCTTTTGACGGGCGACAAAGGAAAAACCTCGCCCGAGCTCCAATAAGAAATCTTTGAGATGCTCGATGATGCCTTGTTCTATGTCTTTCTCGTAAAACTCCGGCGACGCTTTGAGATTCAAAAATTCTAAGACGTAGGGGTCACGGATGAAATCCTTATAAGGAACGTCCTCGTTTTTTCCTTCTGTGGGGCGGGGCAATTTTTCCATTGATTCTTTTTTGGATAAAGTGCGCTGATAGGTGAAGGTCGTAATTTGTCGCTCCAATTCGCGGACGCTCCACCCGGCAGTTGAGCATTCCGACGTGTAAAAAGCGCGGGCTTTTGGGTCTGGCACCCGAACCAACAGCCGATAATGGGACCAACTTAATTGCGCACACAATGTGTGCGTATTTGGAAACGCTTCGTAAAATTGCCTCATGACTTGCAAATTGCGAATGGTATATCCTTTGCCAAACTCCGCCGTCAATCGCTCCGAAAGCATAGACAGCAGGCCTTTCCCATATTCGGCGCGTTTTCCTTCACAGGCGAGGAAAATCTTCTGTCCTATTTCCCAATACAGCATGACCATCGAGGAATTGACGGTGCGGGCAACCGCCTGTCTCGCCGCGAGAATGCTCTGGCGAATATCGCCGTAAATGGCATGAGATTCCTTTTCTGGCAGCGCGTCACGCGTCTGCTTCTTTGCGTTGTCCATGTTTCGCCTCCGTAAGATGGTTTCAAATAAATATTCGCCTTTCCCGTCGAAAATCCTTTTTCCGTCGAAACTGCGCTTTTGCAATATGGTATAATAATAGGATACAGACATCGGGGAGGGGTAGGGCATGGAGATTGTCACAGACGCGGAAATCCGGCGGGTCGCCAACGAGGCGTCCTATCGCCGCGGCTGCGCGTATCAGCGGGACGGCGCGGTGACGATCACGAAGCGGGACGTCGGGCGCGGTTCCTTCGATTACGAAGCGGAAGTGCGAGGCTCCGGGCCGTTCGCTTATTTCGTGACGGCGCGGATCGCCGGCGGACTTGTGCTGCGCCATTCCTGCGACTGTCCCGCGGCGGGGCTGTACGAGGGCGTGTGCAAGCATGTGGTCGCCCTGCTGAAAGAGATCCAGGCCCACGGGCTCTCCGAGAAGCGGGGGAAAAGCTCCGCGCTGTCCGAAGGGGCGAAGCGCCTGTTTGCCGTCTACGAGCGCCGCGAGAGGAAACCGGAGCCGCCCGCCGCGCCCCTGCGTCTCGTGCCGAAATTCTGCGTGGGCTTCGAGTACGGCGCGCCGACGGCGTGGCTGGAGTTCCGCATCGGACGGGAGCGGCTCTACGTCCTGCGGTCGGTGCTGGACTTCCTGCGGCAGGCGGAGGGGACGACGGCCGTCGTTTTCGGCAAGGATTTGGAAGTCGTCCCGTCGTCCGCCGTTTTCGAGGAAGGCGTCTCCGCCGCCCTTTGGTCGATGCTCCGTTCCGCCTATCGGGATGAGGAGAGCCTGCACACTTACAGCGCTTATTTCCGCATCCAGAACGGGCAGACGGTCTTCTCCGGGAAGCGGTTCAAGCTGTCGCCGTCGCATTTAGCCCGGTTCTGCCGGATCATGGAGGGCAAGTCGTTCACGGTGGACGTGGAGGGCTTCGACGCGGCGGCGGGCGGCGTGTCGGACGGCGCGCCGGACGTCGTCGTGCGCGTGGAGGATCGGGACGGAAACGGGCGCATCGCACTGGGAACGGACGGGCTTCTATTGCCGCTGACGGAGGATTGCGAGTGGGTGCTGCACGACATGCTGATCTGCCATGTGCCGCCGGAGACGCGAGAGCCCTTCCGGCAGCTGGCGGAGGTATTTTCCGACCAGCCGTGGATCGAAGTGGACAAATCGGGCATGGCGGATTTTTTCTCGCTGGTGCTGCCGCAGATGAAAAAAGCCGCCGAGGTCCGCGTGGACCATTCCTTCACCGAGCGTTACCAAATGCTGCCGCTGGAGGCGGAAGCGCGCATCGACTACTTAGGGGACGGCGTGACCGTCGAGCTGTCCTTCCGCTACGGCGAGACGGCCTTCAATCCCGCAAAGTTCCTGCCGAAGGCGAGAAAGACGGCCGCGTCGAAAATGGCGGCCCTGATCCGGGACGCGGAGACGGAGCGGACGATTCTCGCGCTTCTGGAGCGCTGGGGCTTCCGGGCCGAGGACGGGCGCTTCGTGCAGCCGGAGGAGGAGCGCGCTTACGACTTCCTGCGCGACGGCGTGCAGGAGCTTTCCAAGGTCGCGGACGTCCTGTACAGCGAGAGCTTCATGCGGCGCCCGGTGCAGACCATGCCGCCGGTGACGCTGGGCGTCTCGGTGAATCAGGACAGCCTGCTGGAGCTGACCTTTTCCGGCGGCGACTTCGATTTCGACGAGCTGATCGAGATCCTGCGCTCCTATCGGCTGAAACGCCGCTACCACCGGCTCAGGGACCATACCTTTTTGACGCTGGGCGGCGCGGCGCTGTCCGCACTGGCGGATTTTGCCGAGGAGACGGGGCTGGAAAAGCTCCGGGGCGGCAAGGCGGAGCTGCCGCTGGCGGAGGCGCTGTACGTCGATACGCTGGCGAAGGAGACGGAGGGCTTCCGTCTCTCCGTGGGCAAAGGCTTCCGCTCGCTGGTGCGGGATATCCGAAACCCCGCGGAGGCGGAGCGCGAAATCCCGCCGGAGCTTTCCGGCGTGCTCCGCGACTATCAGGCGACGGGTTACCGCTGGCTGTCGTCGCTGGCGGCGCACGGCCTCGGCGGCATCCTCGCCGACGACATGGGCCTCGGCAAGACGCTGCAGACCATCGCCTTCCTGCTGGCGCGGCGCGGCCCCGACACGCTCCCTGCTCTCGTGGTGACGCCGACTTCTTTGATTTACGGCTGGCTGGACGAGATCGCGCGTTTTGCGCCGGAGCTTCGCGCCGTGGCCGTTGCTGGCTCGAAGCCCCAGCGCGAGGCGATCCTGACGAACGCCTTTGACGAGGGCGCGGACGTCGTGGTCACCACCTACGCCGCGCTCCGCATCGACGCGGAAAGCTACGCGAAGCGCCGGTTCTCCTGCGCGATCCTCGACGAGGCGCAGCATATCAAGAACCCGACCACGAAGGCGGCGAAGGCGGTGAAGCGCATACAGGCGGACTGCCGCTTCGCGCTGACGGGCACGCCCATCGAGAACACGCTGACGGAGCTTTGGTCGATTTTCGACTTCCTGCTGCCGGGCTACCTCGGCGGTCACAAGACCTTCCGGCAGAAATACGAGACGGGCATCGTCCGGGACGGGGACGCGGACAAGACGGACAACCTGCGGCGGCACATCGCGCCCTTCATCCTGCGCCGCCTGAAGCGCGACGTGCTGACGGAGCTGCCGGACAAGACGGAGAGCCGCCTGATGAACGAGATGACGCCGGAGCAGGAAAAGGTGTACAAGGCGTACTTCGCCCAGAGCCGCAAGGAGCTGGCGGCGGAACTGAAAAACCGAGGCTTCGACGCCAGCCGCATCAAGATCCTCGCGCTGCTGACGCGGCTCCGGCAGATCGCCTGCGACCCCGCGCTGTTTCTCGAAAACTACGACGGCGGCTCCGGCAAGCTCGATCTCTTGGAAGAGCTCGCGACGGAAGCGGCTGCGGGCGGCCACCGCATGCTGATTTTCTCCCAGTTCACCGCCATGCTGCGGCGCATCTGGGACCGGCTCGCCGCCGCGGGCCTCGAATGCGACTATCTGGACGGCTCGACGCCCGCCGCTGAGCGTCTTCGGCTCGTCAAAGCGTTCAACGCCGGGACGAAGCCCGTGTTCCTGATTTCGCTGAAAGCCGGCGGCACCGGGCTGAACCTTATCGGCGCGGACATGGTCATCCATTACGACCCGTGGTGGAACCCCGCCGTGGAGGAGCAGGCCGCCGACCGCGCCTACCGCATCGGGCAGATGAACAAGGTGCAGGTGGTGAAGCTCGTCACCAAGGACACCATCGAGGAAAAGATCTTCGCGCTGCAGGAGCAGAAAAAGGCGCTGATCGACAAGATGATCCAGCCCGGCGAGAGCTTCCTGTCGAAGCTCACCGAGGCGGAGATCCGGGCGCTGTTTGAGTAGGAGGTTTTTATGAAGATACAGGCTTTCGACCATATCGTACTGACGACGGCGAATCTTGAAAAATGCCTCGACTTCTACGCGGGGCTGCTGGGGCTTCGCGCGGAGGAAAAGGACGGGCGGTACGCGCTGTACTTCGGCGCGCAGAAAATCAACATCCACAGGAAGCCCGCGGAATTCCTGCCGGCGGCGGCCTACCCGCTGGCGGGGAGCCTCGACCTCTGCTTCGCGGCGGAGGGGGACGCGGAGGCGGTCTGCGCGGAGCTGCGTGCAAAAAACGCGCCGCTCGTATCGGAAGTGGTGATACGGCACGGCGCGCGCGGCACGATGAAAAGTATTTATCTCCGGGACCCGGACGGCAATCTCGTCGAGCTGGGATTTTACGGAAAATGAGGGGTATATGTAAATAAAGGAGGCGCTGTATGGAACGCATCATTCTTCATATCGACATGGACGCGTTCTTCGCCTCCGTGGAGCAGCGCGACCATGAGGAATACCGGGGCAAGCCCGTCATCATCGGCGGACTGGGCCCGCGGGGCGTCGTCTCCACCGCTTCCTACGAGGCGCGGAAATTCGGCGTACACTCGGCGATGCCCATGGTCACGGCACGCCGCCGCTGCCCCGACGCCATCTTCCTGCCCGGCGACCACGCGAAATACAGTGCCGTGTCGCGGCAGATCTTCTCCGTCCTCGCGCGGTTCTCCCCGGTCATCGAGCAGCTTTCCATCGACGAGGGCTTCCTCGATCTCACGGGCATGGAGCGGCTGATGGACAGCCCCCGCGCCTACGGCGAGGCAATCAAGCGCGCCGTCCGCGAGGAAACGGGCCTGACTGCCTCCGTCGGCGTCGCGCCGAACAAATTCCTGGCGAAGCTCGCCTCCGACATGGAAAAGCCCGACGGCCTCGTGGTCATCCGCCCCGAGGACGCGGAGCGGGTCCTCGCGCCGCTCCCTGTCAGCCGCATCTTCGGCGTCGGAAAGAAAACGGAGGCCCGCCTTTCCGCCCTCGGCTTCAAAACCATCGGGCAGCTGACCGCCGCCGACCGGAGCCGGCTGGCGCGTGCGTTGGGCGACCGCATGGCGGCGCAGCTCATCGCCCTGGCCCACGGCCTCGACGACCGGCCCGTGGAGCCCACCCGCGCCGCGCAGTCCATCGGGCGGGAGGAAACCTTCGCCGAGGACATCCACAGCCGCGAGGAAGCCGAGCGCGTGCTGCTCTCGCTGTCGGAGGAAGTGGGCTGGCGGCTCCGCCGGGAGGGCCTCTCCGCCCGCACCGTCACGCTGAAGCTCCGCTTCGCGCCCTTCGACACCTACACCCGGCAGCAGACCTTCCCCGACCCCGTTTCCTACGACGAGGACATCTTTGCGGCGGCCCGCGCACTGTTTCGCGCCTTCCCGTCGCCGCCCGGCGCTGGCATACGGCTCCTCGGCGTCAGCGCGGGCAACCTTTGCACCGAAGGGGAGCTCTCGCTCTTCGACGACCACGAGAAAAAGGAAAAGCTCTACGGCGCCATCGACCGGCTGAAAAGCCGCTTCGGGGAAAACATCCTGACCCGCGCCGCGCTGACGAAGCCCAAGGACGAGCCGTAAAACGGCCATACAAAAAGCGGAAGCCGCCATGACGTCGGTTTCCGCTTTTCTTTTGCGCCCTCAGAAATAGAAGCAAAGCTCGGTGAACACGGTGTTGACCTTGGTGGAGGCCTCGCCGCTGTAAACGTTCATGTTCTGCCCGTGGAACCAATGGAGCTTCGTCATGAACCCGAGCATCGGCGTCCACGAAACGCCGAGCTCAAGGCCGCGCGTGCCGCTGTCCTGCACGTAATTGATCTTGTAGGTGTTCCAGCCCGTGCTGGAAAAACCGCCAAGCTGCCGCCACGCGACGAACGCGCCCCAAGAGCCTTTCTTGCCCGGATGGGCGCCCTTGTAATCAAGCTGGATGGCGTAGGAATTTTTTTGGCCGCTTTCCCATGCGGCGTTCATGGCTTTCAGCCTCGGTCCCGCATCGACGCCGAAGGCATGGGCATACGCGCCCGTCAGCTGCAAGTTTCTCGTGAACCGATAGCCGAGGCCCAGCGCCAAGATGTCATAGTCACTGCGGTCGATCAGCGCATCCATTTCGTTTCGTTGGCGGAAATGGTGCCAGCCGAGCCCCCAGGTGAATACTTTTTCCCGTTCGCTGTACGAAAAGGGCGCTTCATCCCGATCGTTGTAAATTTCGAGGCTGCCGTAGGAAGCCGTTCCTTCGCCCCGATTGCTGAAAATGCTGTGACCGGGCAGGGACGCGGCGGCGTCGTCGCCAAAAGCGCCCAGCGCGTTGACGGAATCGTTGAAACGGCCCAAGTTCAGCGCAACCTTGACTTTCTTCCCGACGATCAGCGACCCCCCGGCGAAAGAACCGTCCGTGACCATGCCGTAATCGGCCTTGGATCGGTAGGGCAGCTTGCCGAGGCAGATGCTCAGGTTCTTGTAGTCGCCCTGCACATAGATGCGGTCCACCATGACGTTGTTGTCGTTCCTCGCCGTGTCGCCATTGATCCAGTCGCCGTAATTGATACGCGCCTTGCCCGTCCAGTGCTCGTTGATCCGCATCGTCGGTTCGAGGCGGAGGAGGATCTGGTTCACGTTCACACGGTCGTCGGGAACGGGCGGGACGCGCCCCGGCGCGGGCGACGCCGCATTGGTGCGGTGGATGTAGCGGTAACGGGCAATGCCGCGCAGCTTCACGTTGTCCACCTTTTTTTCTAAGGCCGCGACCCGGACGCCGAGACTGTTCAGCTCGTCGGCGAACTCGGCGGCCAGCTTGTCGATCAAGGCCTTGTCTCCGCCGCCTTTCGCCATGGCGCGGGCGACCATCTGCGCCATCTCGTAGCGGGTGATCTCCTGATTCCCGCGAAACGTGCCGTCGCCGTAGCCCTCAATCACGCCGTCGGCGGCGAGCTGGGCTATCGCGTCGTAAGCCCAATGATTGGCGGGCACGTCCTCGAAAGGATTGGACGCGGCGAACGCCGTGGACGCCGCCCCGACGAGCAGCGCCGCCGTCAATGCAGATGCGAAAGATGATCTCATGATGCAAGACTCCCCGATAATATAATAATAACAGCGTATCGCTAAAAATTCCCTCCGTCGCCCTGCAGGCCTCTAAGAAGCGCACGAATCCAAGCCCCCCTCCCCGATGGGGGTGTCAGCGCAGCTGACGGGGGGAGTTAAACTCCCGACATCAAAAGCTTATCATATTCGTTCCCGCCGCGCAAGGTCACGGGAAAAGCACGCCCTGCGCCGGATTCTCCCGGCTCCCTTTCCGCGCCTTCACTGTCCGCTCCGTCACCTTGTCCCCCGGCTCCGGACGCCCGACCAGGAGCGGCGACGCGTCGTCGTGGCGGGCGACCCGCGCCGCCGTGCTCTCGGCGCTGAAATTCGCGTAGCAGTAACGGCAGCCGTGGCGGCAGGTATTGTACGCGCCCACGTCCACGCTCTCCGCGCAGCCGCACTCCGGCCTTTGGTTCTTATCCTTCGCCGCGCGAATCTCGCGCCCCGTCAGGCGGCCGATCAGCTCCGGATCGACGCAGCGCCCCCGCTCCACGCCGTAAGCCGAATAATCCCCGGCCTCGGCGCAGGCCGCAATCGGAAGCCCGTTTTCCCGCGCCGCCTTCCCGAACGCCTTTGCCAGCGCATTCATCTCCGCTTCGCCGCAGACGCGCCCCTCCATCGCGCGAAGCCCCTTCGCGATCTTCGGGTAAAAGTCGAGGAAGCTGAACACGCACTGCCCCGCACAGGGCGCAATCTTCCGGGCCAGCCTGCCGAAAGTCTCGATATGCCACGCCTCGTCATACGTCGGCGACATCACCACGGGATCGTACCGCCAAACGATCCGCTCCCGTCCGATTTTTTCCGCCAGCGCCCGCAGCGTTTCCAGCCGCCGGCCGGGGGGCGGCACGTTCGGCTCCGCGTCCGGCCCGTAGGCGTTCAGCGTGAACTGGAAATAAAAGGGGAACCGCGCCCCAATCTCGTCCAGATACGGCATGAGCGGCGCGGGATTCTTCGTCCAGAACACGACGCAGTCGACGGCCTCCGGTGAAAGCGGAATCCGGCTCACCTGCGCATGATTCATCGGATTCCGCGAAAGCACGAACCCCTCGCGTACCCGCCCCATGAACCATTCGGGGAAAAAGGCGGGAATATCCGTCCGCCGGCTCACGCTGAGAATCATGGCGAGACTCCTTTCGATGCGGGAATGAAAAAGAGGATGTAATATATGTCTTGATTGATTCTTGCCAATCACCTTCCCGCGAGGGGAAGGCAAGGCAAGCAATAGGCAACAAAGATATATATAGATAAAGTATAAAAGCTCGACCAATCCAAAGTCAACTTTCGATTGGTCGGGCTTTTTGACGGAATACGGAAAAATGTTTCACGTGAAACAAAGAAACTTGTGTTCGATAATTAAAAGGCCGCCGCAGGAAATATGCGGCAGCCGGAAGCGGATGAGCCGTATAATAGGGAATTTTATTTTGTGACATAATTGTAACAAAATGAGAATAAGGAAATGTATGCGTGAATATCCTCGTCGGCGCGAGTCGAGAAGAATGGAAAAGCTTTAGCGCTTGTTTCTTAGTTATTATGTGCGGTTCTATTAATTATCTTTTAGGCAATACCGCCACATATAAATATAGACGAAAAATTCTGCAAATGTAATTTTTGCAAGAGCTGTTCGTTTATCCCTATGTTAATTATCTTGGCCGGTCTCGTCGTTGGTCTTTGGAGAGTCATTGTTTGACGAAAGCAAACAAACATTGTAAAATAAACAAAAATGTATTTTCACGTAATACAGAAGGGGTTTGCCATGTCTTATTCATATTCGCAAGTTGATAAAGCCAATCTCAAATGGTTTCCGAAAGACAATGCGGCAAAAAGTTTGTTAGCCATTAATCTACGAGTAGGCGTATTACGTGGATTGCATCCGTGTAACTTGAATTTTCGATATCCATTGAGTGTAATTGCAGGAAAAAATGGTTCTGGGAAATCAACTATTTTGGCAATGGCATGTTGCGCGTATCACAATACTGATACGGGCTATATCCCTTATGATAGAAAAAAGAGTTATTATACATTTAGCGATTTCTTCATTCAAACAGAAGATGAGGTAAAAGTCGAAGGAATAGAAATATCCTATTCGATATTATCAACAAAATGGAAAATAAAAAATTCCACAGAGTATCGTTCAGGGGTAGGGATTCAAACCAGAAAGAAAAAACGGGGAGGAAAGTGGAATAAATATGAACGACGGTTAAAGCGAAATGTCATTTTTTCAGGAATCCAACGGATTGTCCCCCCTGGAGAACGAACATCAGACAGAAACTCTATTGGCAGATTTCAATCAATAAAAATTCCAGAAGAAACACGACAAAAGATATTAGACATAGCAAGCAGAGTTTTAGGCAAAACATATACTACACTTGATTTGAGAACGGTAAATAAAAGCCGCCTTTTTGTCGTTGACAGAAAACGGTCACATTATTCCGGGTTCAATATGGGCGCAGGAGAAAATGCTGTTTTTTCTTTGTTGATAGAATTCTTTTCCGCAGGAAGAAATGCTTTACTTGTAATTGACGAAATTGAATTGGGCCTCCACGAAGAAGCACAGCGCCGACTTGTCGAGGAATTGAAAATACTCTGTTTAGAATACCATAGCCAAATTATCTGTTCCACACATTCAGCGATTATCATTGATTCTGTTCCCCCCGAAGCGAGGTTTTATATTGATTCGACAGAAAACAATACTAATATTATTTCGGGAATATCGTCTGAATTCGCAACAGGAAAACTGTCTGGGGGGCGAACCAAGGAACTGACAATTTTTGTGGAAGATGATATTGCTAAAGAAATAATAAAAAACACCTTACCTGTCGATTTACGGACACGAGTAGAAATAATGCCGATAGGGTCGGATCAGGCAGTGCTAAGGCAATTATGTGCCAACTATCGAGAGGAAAAGAATAATATAGCTATATTGGATGGTGATAAAAGAAAGATAAAGTCACAGTTAATCGAGCAATTCAAAAAATACTTAGAAACAACGAGAATTGATAATTGCGCAGAATGGATTGAATCCCATCTGTTCTTTTTGCCCGGTGAAGAATGGCCGGAAAAATTTTTAGTTTCTGCTGTGCAAAGTAACACACTTGAAAGCATAGCGCACAAATGGAATATACCAAAAGAAAGAGCAGAGGAGATACTGGATTCTGCTTTATTGGCAGGCAAGCATAATGAATTTCATAGTTTGCAAGAGGCTTTAGGAGCTTCAAGAGAGGTTATTATAGCGGATATAGTGACTAACTTAAAAAGTGAAACAAATGTATTAAATACGATTTTCGATGTTGTCCAGACTGCGCTTGCTCCACAAAGCACAAATTAAATAACATGAAAAAACCTGCAAGACTTCAAATGTCTTGCAGGTTTTTTCGTTAACCTTTTATCGGGAAAATTGTCTCGTCTCCGCAAATGTTCCTGATTTTCAGGCGCAGCGGACGGCTCTCGGAAGCGATGGTTCCGTCCCAGAATTCCTTTTTCTTCACGCCGTTGATTGCGATATAGCCCAGCTTGTCGATCTTGATCTCGCTGTCGCTGTGCCATACGCCTTTTTCCGCGGTGCAGTCGAGGCTCAGGGCTTCGATGGCCTCCAAGCCTTCGGGGCTAAGCACGATGGGCTTCGGCGATCGGCGCGGATTCGCCTTGGCTTTTTCGTTGTGCTCGTGGATGCGCTGCATGACCCGGTCGCTGATGAAGTCGTCGATTCGCACCATATAAAAAAGATTTCCCTCGCCCGGCTCCGCCAGCGTGAAGTGCGCCGCGTCTTCCATGACGGCATCGTCCAGCAGCTCCTTGAGGTCGCGAAGCTCCACATCCATCAAGGTCTCGATGTTGTTCTCCTTGATGAAGTGGCGCATTTTCGTTTCGTCCTCGATGAGGTCGATATAGTAGAGGATGACGTTTTTCGTGTTGTCTGGGAGATCAGGCATCGCTTCGCGAAGCAGCCGGAACACCGTGTCATAGGTCAGAACTTTTGTGGTGCTGTCCTTGAGGTCGGGAAGCCAGACGGGCATGGCGCCCTTTTTCGGGTCAACGATGAAGCCCGCCCACGGCTCCCCGATTTCCTCGTCCGGCGGAAACATGCCGGGGAGCAGCTTTTTCAGCTTTTCCATCGTCTGCGTGGGGTTGCGGTAGAGGGCTACGCCGTCCTTCACTTCCATCATGGAAAATTCCGCTTTCGCCGCCGCGAGACGGTCGCGGGCAATCTGCACGCTGTTCATCCCCACGTCCACATGGATGAAGCGCCGCCCGAGCCGCGCGGCTACCGCCGCCGTCACGCCGCTGCCGCCGAAAAAGTCGGCGACCACCATGCCCTCGTCAGAGGAAGCTTTGATGATGCGCTCCAAAAGGGCTTCCGGCTTTTGGGTGGGATAGTCCACAGCTTCTTTAGCTCTTCCAGCGACATATGGTATATCTGTCCAATGATCTCCCAAGGGGACACCGGGCACTTCGTCCAAAAAAATAATTCTACACCGTTTAATGGGATTCCCGTTTTTTCCTAAACGGATTCTTCCCTTGCTGCACGGAACATCCGTTTGAGGAGCATTCCATAATGCTTCCATTTTTTCAGGTTTCATACGCCATCGCGCAACAGTCCCATGAAAATCATATGCTTGCATTTTGCCTTGAGGGTCAAGCATATTTTCAACTTTATAATATCGTCCCGAGGGGGTTTTCTTCCACTCACTATCAATATAGTTATCGCTGTACGGCAAATATTGAATATTAAATCCGTAATCATTGCTTTTCGTATAAAAGAAAATACTATCTTTTACTTTTCCGTAGCTTGCAAAAGTATCATTATGTGAAGCTGTTCTGACCCATGTAATTTCATTTTTAAAATTATCTTCACCGAAAATTTCATCCATCAATATCTTCACATAATGCCCGATATGCCAATCCAAGTGAACATAGATGCTTGCCGTTTCTTCCATGATACCGCGAATGGCGACGAGATTTTCATACATCCAATTCAAATATCGTTCCTTGTCCCATATATCGCCATACATTTTTTCTTCAAAGGCGCGTAAATCCTCGGCATCAAGCTCCTGTTGCGCCCGTGCCAACTTCTCCGCCTGTTTCGGGTTCTGCCGCAAATAGATTTTTTTCGCGTAGTCTGCGCCGGAGGCAAAGGGCGGGTCGATATAGACGAGATCGACTTTTTTTCGCTGGGCGTGAAGCCATGCGCAAGCGGAGACACATTCGCCTCGGATAATCAGATTGCCTGCCGCGTTTTTTCCGACGCGTTCTGTTTCTTCCGTTTCGTAATAAGGCATCCCGCGCCGCAGGCGGCGCTCCAGCCCTTCCTGCTCGTGGTAGCGCAGGGTACGGCGAAAATTATTGAGAATCGCCTGCCCCTCGATGGGTTCGGGGTAGAAGGGGATGTATTTGATAGCCATAGTCGTCCTCCTTACGCGGCATTGAGTATATTTCAAATTTCTCGCAGAACTCCCTCCGTCAGCCCTGCGGGCTGCCACCTCCCTCAAAGAGGGAGGCAATGCAAGCCCCCCTCTTTGAGGGGGGGTGGCAGCGAAGCTGATGGGGGGAGTCTTTACGCCGCAAAAAATTTCTGTATCGCAGCCCGTGTCTTTTGCTTCCGTTCCTCCGAGGTCAATTCGTCTTCCAAATATAGGTAGGAAAATTTCGGGTTCTGCTTTGAAAATTCCTTCTCCATGAACGCGCGCCGTTTTTTGAATTTCGGATCACGAGCGTAGGGGCCGCCTTTCGTCTCCACGATGACGGCGCGGTCGATGGCTTTCCCTTTACGCCGCAGGATCAAAAAATCTGGCGTGTACGCGCCCACATAGGCCCAGTCGTCGCCCTCGGAGCGCCTCTCATAGCATTTGATATGAAGGTCTGTCAGCGTCTTGTCCCCGTTGTAGTAAACTTCAAGGTTCAACTCGCCGATTTCCGGCAGGGGCAATGTATCCTTCAAGAAGTCGATCTCGAGGTTGCTGTCCGTTCGATAGGGCAAATAATGGAAGGAGCGGTCTTTCTGCGGATGGGAGCCGTACTTCTCCCGCAGCGTTTGCGCAGCGGCTTTCATCCCTTCCTGTTCCAAAGACGCTATCGTTGTTTGAATGTTCGACGGCAAAACAAATTCGCCTTTGTCGTCCTTGATGATGTTTTCCGTGACGGTGCGGCTTGGATAGTAGCGCTTTTCTTCGGTGGTCACGATTTCCGGCCTGAAATTGGAAACCGAGAGAAGGCTTGCGCTCTCCGGCAGCCATTCGCTCTTTTGGCGATAATGCCATTCTTCGGCGAAGGCGCGGCGGACGTTGGCTCGTACCAGACTGCCGATCAGATTTTTCTTGAAATATCGGGCGGCGCCGTCCGGCTCGGTAATTTTCGCAAAAAGCGCTTCGAGGCTTTTGCGGTGGTCAAGTAATGTATCCAGTGTGAGCGAGCCGCAGCTTTCCTTTTCGATCAGGGCCAGCCAGCCGAGAAAATGCGCGGCGAGGCGATACGCGGCACCGTAATTGTTCTGCTCCTCGTGTAATACGTTTCCGAAAAGGTCTTGCTCCGAAAAGGTGTCGCCGCGAAAAACTTCCGGCGGGGCGGCCTTTCGGATTTCGGCGTCGACGTCTTTTGCTTCCCGAATGACGTCCACGGTGTATTCGACCTGGAACTGAAAGAATTTGACAGGGGGCAATTTCAGATACTCCATGCGGCTGTATCGGGGCAGGGTGACTTCGCCCGCGCCGGTTCCCTTTTGAAATTCCTCCACGTTGATATGATGCTGCTTTTGGAGCTGGTCGTTCAGGAGCTTGCCGTTTTCCCCGTTCAGATAGATGAGGGCAGTCTCGGGCACTCCCTTCACGACCTGGCGCAAGCAGCGGCAGCTCGTTTGCAGCACCATATTCTGCGGGCAGGCGCCCTTTTGCGAAAGGACGACGCCCGTAAGGCTCCGGCAATCCCAACCTTCTTTCCCGATTTGAACAAGCAGGACGACGCGCACAGCGGAAAGCGCAGTGTCAAGGGACTGGAAAGCGAGCCGCGCCCCTTCGGGAGCAGGATACGCCTTGTTGCCGTCATGGAATTTCAAAATGGCGGCGGAGGGATCGAGGCCATAGGCGCGAACGACACGCTCCGCCAACGGATAAACGCGCTCCTCCAACGTCTCGATTGTTCCGCAGTAAATGGCGATTTTTGCCCAAGTGCCGTCTTCGTAACGCGTGTCTTTATGGACATCAAAAAATTCCCGAAGCCCCGCTTCCACGATGGCGTCGCTTTCCATGCCTGCGGCTGCGAGTTTCACGACAGGACGTTTCAGGAAATTGCCGATGCCGTCCACAAGACGGTAATAGTAAACGATGGAAGGAATTTCTTTGCATTTGACGGAAATCCCCGGCGCGGGCGTGAGGGTTTCCGCTTTCGCGAGATAAGGCGTGCCGGAAAAGCCGACGACGGCATTGATGTCGGTCGCCGGATTTGCCGCCCAATGATTGACGACGCCGCGCAGCTTGATTTCATCGTCGGATGCGTGATGCACCTCGTCGATGAAAATGGCGAGCCCGGGCAGCTTGCCGAGACGGCTCCGTAGCTCGTTGGCCTGACGCTCCTTTTCGTCCTCCGACTCCTCAAAGAGCTTTGCCATGCCGTTTTCTACGGCAACGCGGTCAAGAATGACTTTTTCGGCGTTGGTGATGGCGACGAGGCCCATGAGATCGGGATCGTTCTGGTAGAGAGAGATTTTTTGCACGTTTGGGTTTTTGGTGCGATTGGATCGACTGGCGGATTTTGGCTGGTCGAGAATCTCGAATTTCAAGAGGTTGCGCACCTGCGACGCCGAATCTTCCGGCAGCACCCACGCGGGATCGAATTGCTCCATCGTTTTGAGGCTCGGCACGACGGAAGATTTCAAGCCGGAGGGCGCGAGCACGAGAAAATTATGAGCGAACAGCTTGCTTTCTGGATTTGCAAGGGCGAAATGGAGATCGAGACAGATAAACGCGGCCATGAGCCATGTCTTGCCCGCGCCCATCGGCAGGCTGAACAGGTATTCCGTATAATCGTTGGCACCGAAAAGCTGCCGGAAAATGGCTTCGGCGTCGACGGCGGAAGGGTTATTCATCACCGTGTCGGCCAATCCCTGGGCGAGCATTTTCCCTGCGTCGTCCGTCTGCCGGGAAAACTCCAAAAGGGCAATATGCGCCGGATGCGTTTCGAGGAAGTTGCGAGCGGCCGTCGGCAATGGCAGGGGATCGAGGCCAAGGGAATTGAGGAACCCGTCCGAGAGAAGCCGTGCCAACGGGCGGTTGTCTGCGGCAAGCTTCAAATAAAGCCAAGTCTTGACAGCCTCGATTTGCGCGTCCCGAAGCACACCGCGTTTTTCCATGTGGCGCACAATGGAAAGCGCCGTGCAATCGGGAGAAGAAAACCAGGCGTCCCGAGCGGCGGCAATCATTCGATGAAACATTTTACGACTCCTAAAAAGAAATTTTGTTCTATTATAACATATTTGTTTTCATGCGTGTTAGTTCCTGACGTTTTTCGATGAAACTTAATCTCATCCGTGCCCTATTCCCAGCATATCCAGCAATCGCTTGAACGTATCCTGCCCGTCGAGGCAAACGTCGGCCAGGCGTTCCTTTTCTTTCGGCCATTCGGTCAGTCCTTGATAATAGAAGTGTTTTTTCGCGTCCTCGATCAGGAACGGGACGATGTTGTGCCGCAAACATTCTTTCAGCGCGATGAGGCGTCCCACGCGGCCGTTTCCGTCCTGGAACGGGTGGATGTGCTCGAAGATCGCGTGCAGTTCGATGACGTTCTGGATGGTAACGGCCTTGCGCGCGTTGTAGATTTCGAGCAATATGCGCATTCGTTCCGGCACGTCCTCCGGTTTTGTCGTTTCCCGCCCGCCCACGAGATTCGCCCTCTTTTTGTAGTCGCCTATGGCGAACCACGGGAGCTGCGCGTCTTTCGTGTCGTGTTTCAGGATATAGTGCAGGCGCTTGACGAGGGCTTCCGTCAGAGGTTCCTCCGCTGTGTCAATGATATAGTCGACGGCGCGGAAGTGGTGGATCGTTTCCAGAACGTCGTCCACGGGAATGCCGTCCCCTGCCGGAATCGTATCGATCTCGAAAATCATCCGCGTCTGCGCCTCGGTCAGTCGGCTGCCTTCGATGCGGTTGGAGTTGTAGGTCATGCGCACCTGCAGTTCCTGGTAGAGGCCGCCGGAAATGGCCGCGTCTTTTTCGTCCCGCAAGATTTGCAAAATGGCGTTGTCCGAGATTTCACGGCAGAGTTCGTCTGCGCCGCAGCCGAGACGGGCGGCGAGTTTTTCCAACGTTTTCTTTGACAGCTTTTCCCCTTTGGAGATTTTCGCGATGGTCCGGGAGGAAATCCCGAGTTCCGCCGCCAAAGCGGTCTTTGTCAGTCCTGCCGCTTTCAGGCGTTTGTTGAGCGGTTCGTAAGAGATCATGGCGCGCGCTCCTTTCCTTTACATATTTTATTTTATAGAATGGCAAAAGTAAAGGCTTTATGGCAGATTGATGTAAAAAAGTAAAGGTGTGGAAATCTGCGGCAAAATAAAACTCCCGCAAGACGCTGCTCTGCGGGAGTTTTGTTTTGCACGGATAGTATTAGAAGGCTTTGGGCAAAGGCTGTTTGGCGGCGTATTCTATGAGCGGCACGAGGTCGAAGACGCAGCTGTTCGCCGCGTCGCCTTCGGCCTGGATGTTCAGGCGCTCCTTGGAGGCGTATTTTACATAGAGGTAATAGCCGGGACGATAGACGTTGTTCTTCTTGTGGTAGCCGTTGTACTGGATGACGCCCTGATCCTCCAAGAGCTGCGCCAGTCCGGCGACGTATTCCTCGCTGACTTCCTGGTTGAAGTCCATGGCGACGTAGGAGTCGCCCATGATGCGGAAGCTCATTTTGTACGTGCCGTCCTGCTGCTCGATCTCCCAGCTGTAATGCCCGCTCTGCCATTCGTCGGGCAGGCCGTAGGAGCCGCCGTAGTTTCGGAAGACGAGGGAAAATTGCCGGATTTCCTTCGAGTCGATGGTTTTCGGCGCGTCCTTGGAGAGGTCCTGAATCTCCAACTCTTTCGCCAGCATATCTTCCCGCACGAAGCGGTATCGGTGCGGATCGGTGTCGAAGACGATTTCCGACGCTTCCAGGCTGCCGTCGTCGCGTACGCGAATCTCGGTCATCATGCCAAAGTCATGCAGGTTCTTATCCGAGTTCACCAGATACGTCATGTCGTCCGAGGTCCTCACCCGGAATTTGAAGGTTTCCGACCATTTCCCATACGTCACGGTGAATTGGTCTCCGGAAATGTCCAGCGTCGTCTTGCTGTTCACATCCACCCAATGCCCCTCTAATTCGCCGGCTTTTCCGGCGCTGCTCGCGCACCCGAGGCAGAGGAGCATCAGCGCCAGCAATACTATGGCAACGTATCCCATTCGTTTCATCGCTCCCTTTTGCATCCGAATCCCCCTCTTTTCCGTGAATAGAAACAAAAATCGAGAACGAAATGCAGCTTTGAAAAACACTTCACCCGTTTATCATAACATAAATCGCGTTGAACCCTTATCGCAACCGCAATGCAGAATTCTTTTGCAAATCATTTATCATGGGTACGTACAGCGCCATATCGTCCATCTCTGAGATGGCAGTCGTCCTTTTGCCGCCGTCCTTGCTGGAGCCTCCGCAATGGAATATCCTCTGCGCCGCTTGGCCATAGTCCAACACGATGAAACGGTCGTGATATTTTCCGCCTGTTTTCTTGAATACTATATGGACATGGGGATATTCCCGGCGAAATTCGTCATACTCAGCGAGGGAAAGGCCATTGCCAATGTTGTCGCTGAATATGGTCACTGTGACCGATTTGTTGATTCCTTTGAGAAGGAGCAGACTCTTGAGGCCGATGTAATTATCCACGATATAAATGCTTTTTTGCGCCTGCTTGTAAATACCGGAATACGCGACGGATGCTTCCACAATTTGCCCCGCCATAAAGAGGTACTCTTTCCCTGCGGCAACGTCCATGAAGTTCTGCATGAAATCCGCCAAGTCGTCCTTGGTGGCAGTGTTTTGTAGCTGCTTTTCCATATTGCGGATGCTGTCCGTGTTTTCCTGCGTCTGCATGGCAAGGCGCAAGAATTCTTGGCGGCCAATTTGCCCGTGGCTGTCGGACAGGTAGTCTTTCATGCGCTTGAACAGGCGAATGAGCGATTTGCTCTGCCGTGTGGCAAGATCGCCTTTCAGGACAGTCATTAGCATATAGATACCCTGCTCCGTGAAAGCGTGTGGGAGATACCGTGCGCCGCCCCAACTTGAGGTCAAAAAATTTGACCTCAAGTTTTCCGTTTCCTCTTTTGTCAGTTGGAACCGGAAATCCTCATCGAATTTTTGGATGTTGTTCTTTACCTGCTGATTAAAGGTCTTGGTAGTGTATCCGTAGATTTTCGCCAAATCCACGTCCAGCATGACTCTCTGTCCACGAATCGTGTAGATTTTGTCCTTGATGGATTCCTCGGACAAAATAATTGGGGCATCCTCGGCATTTTTCATTCATCGGTCCTCCCCGTGTACGCAATCTTGGCTTTCGCATCACATCCATGCGTCGGGCGCCTTGCACACGCTCCTGCACGATTGCTTTTTCCGATGTGCATAGTATACCATATTCTCGGATTCAAGGGGATGGAAATCCGCAGCGAAAAATGAGCCATGCAGGTATTTCAACCGGCATGGCTCATTTCGTTTGGAGATTATCGGTTTTTTACAACGTCCCGATTTCACGCTATCGCTCCGTGGGAGTCTTCACTGCATTCGTTTTTAGGTTTGTCTCAGCCCACCACGCGCACGTATTTGACGCCGAAGGCTTCCTTCAGCGCGCCGATGCAGTCGCGCTCGATGAAGGAGCGGTGCATGGCATTGGTGACGATCAGAAGGGCTTCGCCGCTCTTCGAGAGGTTTTCCACCTTTGCGAAGCTGCGGTCAAAGACTTCCTTCGGCAGGAGCTCGCGGAGCTTGGCGAGGCAGCCGCTGAGGGCGGGCTTTTCCTCGGCGATGCGCTCCTCCAGCGGGCGCATGACCTCGGCGGAGAGGGTGTTGTCCATTCCCCATTCGTGTTTGGTTTCGGCGTACATAAGCGATTCCTCCTTTTAATGAATCTTCGGGAGAAAGCACTGATTCCTTGGCCGGAGCCCCGGCAAATGAATCAATGCTCTCTATGTTCATATTATATCATAGGGAACGGGATTCGCGCCACAAAAACATTTGTGCAGTAAAGAAAAGCTCCCGCACGGCATGGCGCCCTGCGGGAACTCTGTTTTTCCTTATTTGCTTTGCTGCGCGGCCAGCGCGTCGTACCATTCCTGCATGGCGACGCTGGCTCTCGTGGAGCCGTAGAAGAAGATCGCTTTGTAGAGCGTTTCCGTGCCGTCCGGCCGCACTTCGCGGACGTAGTTTTCATGGTCTTGCAGTTTGAAAAAGTCGTAGCGGAGCCCTTCGTCGGGGAAGGCCAGCACGACGTACTCCCCGTCCGGCGTCTCGGCGTCGGTTCTCTCATAGACCGCGTTCTTCAAAAGCAGCTCCGCGTATGGTGCGGCGTCGAAGTTTTCCGGCTCGATGGGGCCGTATTGCGTGGTGCTGACGGTATAGCGCACGCCCGGTTTGTAGGCGGCGCGGGCGATGGCGATGCTGACCTCGCTGTTGTCGTACGCCGCCGTCTCCAGAGAATTTTCCCGGATGAAGTCGGTCCGCACTGAGTTCCACGCCCATTCGTTGAGCATGGTCCACTGCGCCTGATCCCGTTTCATGGCCTCGTTGTTCTCGCGCATGTAGCGGACGTCCGTGGGGTGATAGTAAACGTAGCATTGGCCGTTCGCGTCCCGGGCGAAAATCTCCGCGCCGGACATATCCCCGCACAAAAGCTCGCGCCGCCGCCCCTCGTCGATCTTCCCGATGCTGAAGAGCCAGCCCGCGCCGCGGCTGTCATATGCGAGCTTCTTCGCCGCTTCGACGGACGCTTTTTCCGAAACCCGGTACAGCAGGCCATTTTTTCGGTCTTTCACGATTTCCGTCGCCAGCAAATCGTCATAGGCTTTGGGAATCAGGAGCCGAAAACCGCCGTTTTCGTATTGGAAGCAAGTCGCTTCCCTCTCGGAGATTTGCGCCGCGTTGGCAATCTCGCTGCTGCCCGCGAAGGAACCCGCAGGGGAAAACGCCGCGAACGCCGCAAGCAAAACAGAAGCCGTTATTTTCTTGCAGTTCATGGGTACCGCCTCCTTTTGCCGATATGATACCACAAAATCGGGGAAAGCAAAACGCCCGCGAAACAAAATTTCGCGAGCGTTTCAAAGTGTCCGTTATTCGTTTTTCGTGTCCATGACCGCCAGCGACGCGACGCGGTCGCCTTCCTCGGTCTTCATCAGCGTGACGCCCTGCGTGTTGCGGCTGATGAGGGAGATTTCCTCGACGGTGGTGCGGATGACGATGCCGTCCGTCGTGATCAGCATCAGCTCCTGGTCCGGTCGGGCGACCTTCAGGCCGACGACGGCGCCCGTCTTCTCTGTGACCTTCATGTTGATGATGCCCTTGCCGCCGCGCTGGGTGACGCGGTATTCGCCGGCTTTCGTGCGCTTGCCGTAGCCCTGCTCGGTGACGGTGAGGATCTCGCTGTCGCCGGAGAGCTTGTCCATGCCCACGACCTCGTCCATGTCGTGAAGCCGGATGCCGGTGACGCCCCGGGCCTGCCGGCCCATGGAGCGGACGTTCTGCTCCTCGAAGACGATGGCCTGCCCGTCCCGGGTGCCCAGGATGATGCGGCTCTCGCCGTCGGTGAAGCGGACGCCGATCAGGTCGTCGTCTTCGTCGAGGTTGATGGCGATGAGGCCGCCCTTCCTCGCGGTGTCGAACTCCTTGACCACGGTCTTCTTCACGACGCCTTTCTTCGTCGCCATGAAGAGGAAGCGGTCCTCACGGAATTCCTTGATCGGGATTACCGCCGTGATGGTCTCGCCCGTGGACAGCGGCAGCAGGTTGACGATGGCGGTGCCCTTCGCCTGCCGCGCGGACTCTGGGATGTCGTAGCCCTTCAGCCGGTAGACGAGGCCGCGGCTGGTGAAGAACAGGATCGTGTGGTGCGTCGTGGTAATCAGGAGATTCTCCACGAAGTCGGTTTCCTTCGTACCCATGCCGGTGACGCCGCGTCCGCCGCGCTTCTGCGTGCGGTAGGTGGCCAGCGGGATGCGCTTGACGTAGCCGCCGTGGGTCAGCGTGACGACCACGTCTTCCTCGGCGATCAGGTCCTCCACGTCCATCTGTGTGCTGTCGATGGTGATGCGCGAGCGGCGGTCGTCGCCGTATTTCTCGCGGACGTCCTTCAGCTCGTCCTTGATGATGCCGAAAATCTTGCTTTCGTCGGCGAGCACGCCCTTCAAGTATTCGATGGTTTTCAAGACCTCTTTGTACTCTTCCTCGATTTTTTCGCGCTCAAGTCCGGTCAGGCGCTGGAGGCGAAGGTCGAGGATGGCCTGCGCCTGCTTCTCCGTCAGGGAGAATCCGTCCATCAGGGCGGCGCGGGCGATGTCGGCGGTGCGGCTCTCGCGGATCGTCGTGATGACCGCGTCGAGGTGGTCGAGGGCGATGGTCAGGCCTTCCAAGATGTGGGCGCGGGCCTCGGCCTTTGCCAGCTCGTACTGGGTGCGCCGCGTGATGACGTCTTTCTGGTGCGCGATATAGTAATGAAGAACTTCCTTCAGGTTCAGCACCCGGGGGCGGCCGTCCACCAGCGCCAGCATGATGACGCCGAAGCTGTCCTGCATCTGCGTGTGCTTGTAAAGCTGGTTCAGGATGACGTTGGCGTTGGCGTCGCGGCGCAGCTCCACCACGATGCGCATGCCGCTGCGGTCGGACTCGTCGCGGAGCGCGGTGACGCCGTCGATGACCTTGTCCCGGGCCAGCTCGGCGATGCGCTCCACCAGCTTCGCCTTGTTGACCTGATAGGGAAGCTCGGTGACGATGATCTGGCTCTTGCCGTTGGACATCGTCTCGATATGCGCGTCGGCGCGCATCTGGATGACGCCGCGTCCGGTGCGGTAGGCGCTCTTGATGCCGTCGGTGCCCATGATGAGGGCGCCCGTCGGGAAGTCCGGGCCTTTGACGACGGTCATCAGTTCTTCCACCGTCGCCTCGGGGTTGTCGATCAGCATCAGCGTGCCGTCGATGACCTCGCGCATATTGTGGGGCGGAATGTTCGTCGCCATGCCGACGGCGATGCCCGAAGTGCCGTTGACGAGGAGCTGCGGGAATTTCGCCGGCAGCACCGACGGCTCTTTCAGCGATTCGTCGTAGTTCGGGATGAAATCCACCGTTTCCTTGTCGATGTCCTGCAGCATCAGCTCCGAGATCTTCGACATGCGGACCTCGGTATAACGCATGGCCGCCGCCGGATCGCCGTCCACGGAGCCGAAGTTGCCGTGGCCGTCGGCCAACAAATAGCGCATGGAGAAATCCTGCGCCATGCGGACGATCGCGTCATAGACCGAGCTGTCGCCGTGGGGATGATATTTACCCAAGACTTCACCGACGATACGCGCCGATTTCTTATACGGTTTGTTCGAGCCCATGCCCGCTTCCTGCATCGCGTAGAGGATACGCCGATGCACCGGCTTCAGGCCGTCGCGGACGTCCGGCAGCGCGCGCGCCACGATGACGCTCATCGCGTAGTCGATATAGGAGGTGGACATGACCTCCGCAAGATTCACCGGTACGACTTTATCCTTGCCAATCTCCAAAATCTCACCCTCATTCGTTTTCTGTGTCATATATATAATTGTAAGAAACTCATTTTGACAAGCATTTCATTATACCATAAAACCGGATAAAAAAACAGGCGCGGCAAAAGCAAATTCTGCTTTTACCGCCCCGCCAACGTAAATTTTCACGTTTTTCTGTACAAATTGTTTCACGTGAAACAATCGAACAATTTACGAACATAATATGAAAATCACGTTCGCAAGATCTCGCTGTACAGATATCCTTCCCGCACGCCGGAATCGCTGTAGACGACTTCGCGGCAGTCCAGCGACGCCGTCAGCGCGTCGGCCAGGATCAGGCCGGGAAGCAGGGTGTGGATGCGGTCGGGGGTCGCCAGCATCAGCCGCACGGCGTTTTCTTCTTTCGGCGGATGGGGGGTGACGTAGTGGGCGAGGATCGCGCCGAAGCGCCGCGGGTCCATGCGCGTCGTCTCCGGCGGCAGGCCGTACATCAGCCGATAGAGCGCGCAGGTTCCCTTGAAGGTCCCGCCGATGCCGCAGGCCACGAGGCCGTCCTTCGTCGGGGTCAGCTCGCCGCAGACGATGTTCACCGCCTCGACGGCGTCCTTCCGTATCGCCGCGGCTTCTTTTGGCGTCGGCAGCAGCCCTTTGACGTAGGCGACCTTCAGCGACAGCGAGCCGAAGGGCAGGCTCCATTTCCGCGCGACGCGCCGCGCGTGATACAGGATGATTTCCGTGCTGCCGCCGCCGATGTCGATAATCACGCCGTCGTCCGCCGCGAGGTCGTGAATCGCCCCGGCGAAGTCGAAAGCGGCTTCCTCCTCGCCGGAGATGACGCGGATGGAAAGCCCCGTCCGCGCCTCCAGCGCCGCCACCGCTTCGGCGCTGTTCTTCGCGTTTCGCAGGGCGGCGGTGGTGAAGGCGATCGCATTCTTGACGCCCATGCCCGCGAGGAAGTCCCGGTACTCGGAGACCACCTCGGCGGCGCGCCGAATGCCCTCTTCCTGCATCACGCCGTTCCGGACGTATGCGGAGAGCCCCACCGTATGCTTGCGCTTCATGACCTGCGCCGCGTGCCCGTCTTTGATTTCATAGACCGCCATGCGGATCGTGTTCGACCCGATGTCGATCATCGCCTGCAGCATAAATTTCACCGCCTTTGGCCGTTAAGCCTTATAACAAGGCTGAGATGTCCCCGCCGCTATAGGCGGGAGGTATATCGGAGGCTGGAGGGCGGGAGATCTCCCTCCGACCGCATATAAGCCTTGTTGAAATGCTGATTAGGGTAATTCTCTCCGTCGGAGAAAATCGATTTACGGCATTATACTTCCACATGAAGTGCGGATTTCCTTCCTTCCCTTTCGTCCTATTCGAAAATAAATATTGTCTGACAAATTCCTCGCAAAGCTATTTCCATTCTAATTTTAATATGGTACAATACAAAAGGTAGTCAAAACCGACCAAAAAAACCAGACGGCGTTTTGATACGCGTTTTTGCTTAAAATGAGGAGAGAAACCGGACATGAATAATAAATTGTATGCCCTCGTCGGCCCTCATGCCTGCGGGAAATCCACCATCATCCAGGAGCTGATCCGCCGCGGCGTCAACTATATCCCGCTGTACACGACGCGCTCGCCGGACTCCTATGTGCACAATCCCGTCAGCGCCGCGAAGATGTACCGCTTCATCGAGAAGGAGGACTTCTTCAAGCAGGATTTCCTCGTGAAAATCACATACAAGGGCGAGTATTACGGCATGATGAAGCAGGAGATCCTGGGCGGGCTCCAGAATCATAAGCACAACGTCGTCATCGCCGATGTGCAGGGCATCAAGCAGCTCTCCAAGCTGCTGAAGGACAATTTCGAGTCCATCTACCTCATGGTGGACTATGTGACGCTGGTGGAGCGTATGCTGCACCTGAAGCACAGCAACGACGAGATCAAGTATCATATCGAATACGCCGAGAGCAACGGGGAATTCGACACGTGGAAAATCTCCACGCATGTCGTGAAGAACATCATCTCCTTCGATTCGACCCTGAACCAGATCCTGGCCATCATGGGAATGACGGCGCCCGTCTCGAAATAAGGAAGCCCGCTTCGCGGAAGGAACCGGTTTTCTTACATAGCAAAGCATGAAAAAAGAGCCGCGCATTTTGCGCGGCTCTTTTGTGTTTCGCGGTATTAGTGGATGTTCATGGAAAGCTCGATGAACTTGTTGGCGAGCTTTGCCTTCTGCAGGACTTCCTCGGTGATGTCGCCGCCGGCTTTGACGATGACTACGCCGGTATCGGTGACGATGTCGCGGGAAGCTTTCTTGCCCAGCAGGAAACGGCGGTGACGCTCTTCCGTGGCCTTGTCGGCGGCGGATTCGGGCTTCTTCGGTTCCGGCTCGGGCGCGGGCTCCGGCGTCGGCTCGGGCTCCGGCGCGGGGGCAGGTTCAGGCTCCGGCTGCGGCTCCGGTTCGGGCTCCGGTGCGGGCGCAGGCTCCGGCTCGGGAGCGGGCTCCGGTGCGGGCGCGGGTTCCGGCGCGGGGGCCGGTTCGGGCGCAGGCTCCGGCGCGGGCGCTACATCATCCGTTTTTTTTTCGTCGGCTTCCTGCTCCGCCGGCGTGTCGATGACAGTGACCTGCTTGCCGAAGATGGAAATCTGCTCGGACAGGATCTCGGACTCGACGCCCTTCGGATCGACAATCTGCACCTTTTCGACTTTGCCGTCCTCGCCGATGAAGATTTCGTTGACCTTACCGTTGATGGTACCGGACTTCGTGATGGCCTTCGTGCCGATGATGCGGATGTTCGCGTCCAGCATGGCCTCGTAGTCGCTGGCGTCTTCCAGCGTCAGGATGTTTTCGCTGTTGGTGATGGTGACGGCGTCATGACCGATGGCGATGACCGAGGAGTACGGCAGCAGCTTTACGCCGCGGTACCAGTCTTCGTCCTCGATGGTGATGGCGGCGACAGCGCCGTTTTTCGCATCGATCAGGAGCGTCTTGCTCATGCCGAGCTCGCGGCCCTCGGTGATGCTGATGATAGGCAGCCCCAGGATTTCTACGCTTCTTTTCGTCATGGATTCGTTCCTCCTAAAGTTTTAATTACCCGTCTGCTTCGCGAATTCGGCTTCGATTTCCGCGATCCAGTCCGGCGGGATCTGGCTGAATGGGATTTCCGGCGCGTCATGACGCGCGGTGATATGCGAGACGGCGTCGAGGTAAGAGATGTTCTTTTGGAACTCTGCCACGATGTCGGTCTGGCCTTGGATGGTGGGGAGAGTGAGCGCGTCGCGGTAAGTTTTCGCGGCGACGTCGTAAGCGCCGGCCTCTTTGTAGAGGTTGCCCAGCTCGATGACGAGGAAGGGCACGTACGGATCGTCGGCAAAGCGTTCGAGGGCCTGTTGATAGGCCGCGGCGGCCGCGGCGACGTGACCGGCTTCTTTCTCCGTATATGCGTAATCGAGATGATCGTCCAATGTGACGACGTTCTCGGGAACGCCGATGAGCATAGGCTCCGGTTCTTCTTCCTGTTCCGGTATCTCGGGTTCGGGCACAGGTTCCGGTTCGGGCTCTGCTTCCTGCACCTCGGGCACAGGCTCCGGCTCGGGCTCTTCTTCCTGAACCTCGGGAACAGGTTCGGGCTCGGGTTCCTGTTCCGGTATCTCGGGTTCGGGAACGGGTTCCGGCTCGGGCTCCTGTTCCTGAATTTCGGGAACGGGCTCCGGCTCGGGTTCCTGTTCCGGTATCTCGGGTTCGGGAACGGGTTCCGGTTCGGGCTCTGCTTCCTGAATTTCGGGAACGGGTTCCGGCTCGGGCTCCTGTTCCTGTACTTCGGGTACAGGCTCGGGTTCGGGCTCTGCTTCTTGAACCTCGGGAACAGGCTCCGGTCCGGGTTCCTGTTCCTGAACTTCGGGCACAGGCTCCGGTTCGGGCTCTTGTTCCTGAACCTCGGGAACGGGCTCCGGTTCTTGCTCTTGAATCTCGGGTTCGGGCTCCGGCTCGGGTTCTTTCTCCTGAACTTCGGGCGCAGGTTCCGGCTCGGGTTCTTTCTCCTGAACTTCGGGCACCGGTTCCTGTTCGGGTTCTTTCTCCTGAACTTCGGGCACCGGTTCCTGTTCGGGTTCTTTCTCCTGAACCTCGGGTTCGGGTTCCGGTTCGGGCTTCTGCTCCTGAACTTCGGGCACAGGCTCGGGCTCGGGCTCTGCTTCCTGACCTTCGGGCACAGGCTCGGGCTCGGGCTTCTGCTCCTGAACCTCGGGTTCGGGCATGGGCTTCGGCTCCGGTTTTTCTTCCGGTACTTCTTCGATTTTTGGCTCCGCCGTTTCGACGACGGGCTCCGTTTCTTTCGGGGGCGCCTCTTCCGGCTGCTCCGCCGGAGACGCTTCCGATTCGGGCGGCTCGACGCCCGGCGGCAGCTCGACTTCCCAAAGGATGTCCTGCTCCGGCTGACCGCCTTCTGCGGAGGCTGCTTCCTCCGCTTCGGGGGCCGCTTCCGATTCCTCGGCCAACAGTTCCGGTTCTTCGGCGTTCCCGATTTCTTCCGCCGCTTCCTCTTCCGCGACGGGCGCCGGCGCCGGTTTCGGCTTTGGCTTCGGCGGTTTGGATTTCGCGAACAACGCGCGCAGGTAGTCCCGCCTCAAAAAGTATTCATTGATGCCGGTGACGAGGATGGCCGAGAAAAGCACCAGGAAGACCAGCATCATCAGATGACTGAACGTCAGATACGCGGACAGGAGGATGGCGGAAAAATTCACGACCAATGCCGCGACTGCACAGAGCACAAGCGCGTTGGTATGGACGGCAATCCCGAAATACTGGGCGACGCGCTGTACGATCAGCACGCTGGCCGCCATGAAGACAACGGCTGCGACAAGAAAACCCAATTTATTCACCACACTTGGAGCGATTTACATAAACCTTGCGGCAGGCGCAAAAACGGAGGCCGCTTTGCGCCGCCGCCAAGAATTCACTGACCATATATACCCGCCCCGCACGGTCGGGATCGCCTGCGAACGGCGAAACGCCGGCGTGCGGCCGGGGTATTTTTCGTGCAAAAATCCGCGCCCGCTTTCGCGCGCGCCATAGATATTTGTATTATAGCATGGGAAAATCCCTATGTCCACTATTGCGACGGGCAGGGGATTTTGTTTTTTTGTCGAATATATCCTATATATAATTTACAGGCACACGAGGGGGAAACGGCATGAAAGAGAGAACGGTCCGCGTGCTCTGCCCGAACGGCATCCATATCAGCCCGGCCGGCGTTATGGCGAAGCTGCTGAAGAAGGTTTCGGCACGCGCGGAAATACGCCGCGGGGAGCAATCCGCGGACGCCTCCGATATCGACGCGGTGCTGGCGCTGGCGCTGCGGGAAGGCGAGGATGTGACCGTCCGCGCCGAGGGCGGCGAGGCGGATATAGCGCTGTCGCTGGTGGAAGCGGTGCTGCGGGAAGGAACGAAAATGCTGAAGACATGGCGGGCGGAGGCTTCCGCCGCCCCGAAGCCGCCGGAGAAAAAAGAGTTCGCAGTCGCTTCCGCGAGCCTCTGTATCGGCCGCATCCGGCAGACGGCGGACGATATGAAGGAAAAATTGGCTTCCTATAAAAAAGGCTCGCCGATGGAGGAAGCGCGGCGCTTCGGCGAGGCGGTGAAGGCTTTTGCGGCGCGCATGGAGAAAACGGCCCGCGCCTGCGCCGACGCGGGAGAGACGCGGCAGCAGCTCATCCTGGAAGGCTATCGCATGATGGCGGAGGCCCAGGGCTTTCATGAAGAGGTCGGACGCGTCATCGCGGAGGGCGTTGCGGCGCCGGAGGCGGTGCTTGCGGCGAAAGAGCGGATGGCGTCGTCCATGCTGCTGCAGGAGCGCGCGGGCGATCAGCGTGAAGTGGGGCGCAGCATAGCGCGGATCCTGCTCGGCATAAAAGAGACGGCGGAGACGGAAGACGGCTCGGCCTTGATCCTCGTCGGCGACGAGATCTCGCCGGAGCTGATCGCCCGTTTCTCCGGCGACCGGCTGGCGGGCATCATACAGAGCGGAGGCAGCCCGTCGGGCCACGCGGCGATCCTGGCCCGTATGCGCGGCATCGTGGCGCTCCTGGGCTATCAGGGGGCGGAGAAACTGCCGGACGGCGCGATGGCTATCGTCGACGGCGAAAAAGGGACCGTCGTCGTGGACCCCTCGGAGGAAGAGCTTCGCGAAGCGCAGCGGCGGATCGACGAGGAAAAGGCCGAAGCCCGGCGGCTCTTGGAGGAAACCGGGGCTGCCGTCACGAAAGACGGCGCGGTAATCACCCTGCGGGCGAACGTGGGCTCCGCCGAGGAAGCGGAGGCCGCCGTCAGGAACGGCGCGGAGGGCGTGGGGCTGTTCCGTTCGGAGTTCCTCTATCTCGGACGGAACGAACTGCCCTCGGAGGACGAGCAGGCGGAGGTTTACCGGCGGGCGGCGAAGGCCTGCGGCGGACAGCCCTGCGTAATTCGTACCCTCGACGCGGGCGGGGACAAGGATATCCCGGCGTTGGCTTTGCCGAAAGAAGCGAATCCTTTTCTCGGCTTCCGGGCGATCCGCATCAGCCTTTCCCGGCCGGCGCTGCTTTCGGCCCAGCTTCGCGCCGTGCTGCGGGCGGCGAAGGAAGGAAAGGCCGCGCTGCTCTTGCCCATGATCGTCTCCGTCTCTGAGATCGAGGACGTGCGAAAGGCGCTGGAAACGGAGCGGCGCGCGCTGTTCGGCGACGACGAAGCCGCGCCGGACGTTCCCGTCGGCGTCATGATCGAGACGCCCGCCGCCGTGGTGCAGGCGGACGTCCTCGCCCGGCACGCGGATTTCTTCAGCATCGGCACCAACGATCTCGCCCAGTACACGCTGGCGGCGGACAGGACGAACGCCGCGCTCGCCTATCTCGACGGCATGTTTCATCCGGCGACGCTGCGCATGATCAGGCTGATCGTGTCCGCGGCGCAGCAGGCGGGAATCCCCGTCGCCATCTGCGGCGAGATGGCCGCGGACCCGCTGGCGGCGAAGCTGCTCATAGGCCTCGGCGTCACCGTGCTGAGCATGGCGCCGCCCATGCTGCCGAAGATTCGCGCCGTCGTCCGCCAGACGTCTCTCGCCAGGGCGCAGCGTTTGGCGGAGGAAGCGCTGCGGCAGACCAATCCGGCTGCCGTCCGGGCCATCCTGGCGCGGTAACGGGGCGGCAGATTATGCGGGAAACCCTTGCGGGATTTGGTATACGCCTGCAAAAATAATAAATTTTTGAGATTTTCAAACAGGAAATTCATATTTTTTCAAGAAATCTTTATGACACTAAAAAACCGAAAACCGACGGCACACCTTCGATGCGAATTCTTATCCGATCGGACGGCACGGTTTTTGGGGGGGAGGTTTTACGATGAGCCGGATTTTTACCAAGGAAGACAAATGTACGGGCTGCAACAAATGCATCGAAGCATGCCCCGTGGACTGCGCGAACGAAGCCTATCTCGACGGGAACGGCCTTCGGAAGGTGCGCGTGGACGACAAATACTGCATCCACTGCGGCGCCTGCCTCGGCGCCTGCGATCACGGCGCCCGCGACTACACGGACGACACGGAGCAATTCTTCCGCGACCTGGCGGCAGGTCAGCCGATTTCCATCATTGCGGCCCCGGCGGCGCAGGTGAATTTCGACGACGCGGAGCATCTTTTCGGCTGGCTGAAGTCCATGGGCGTCCAGCACATCTACGACGTGTCCATGGGCGCGGACATCACTACCTGGGCGTATCTGCGCGCCATCGAGAAATATCGGCTCGAGTCCGTCGTAGCCCAGCCCTGCCCGGCCATCATCAACTACTGCGAGCGGTACATACCGGATATCCTGCCGTATATGTCCCCGATTCACAGCCCGATGATGTGTCTCGCGGTCTATCTGCGGAAATATCAGAACGTGAAGGAGAAATTGGCGTTCCTCTCGCCCTGTGTGGCGAAGGTGGACGAGATCAGCGACCCGAACAACGACGGGCTCGTGCAGTACAACGTGACCTTCAGAAAGCTGCAGGAAAAGATCGAGCGCGAGCGGATCAATTTGAAATCGTATCCGGTCGAGGACTTCGAGGGCATGGAGGCGGCGCTGGGCCACACCTACAGCCGTCCCGGCGGACTGAAGGAAAATATCTTCGTGACGAATCCCGAAATCTGGGTGCGTCAGATCGAGTCCCCGAAGCATGCCTATCCGTACCTCCGGCAGTATCTGGAGCGCCGCCGGCAGGGCAAGCCGGTGCCGACGGTGGTGGATATCCTGAACTGCGGCGAGGGCTGCAACCGCGGCCCCGGAACGATGAAACGCGCCGTGCTCGACGATATCGACGCGAAGACGAACCGCAAGAAGCAGGAGAAGATGGACGCGAAGGTCAAACGGACGGAGCAGGGGACCGAGTACGAGCCGTACGTCTATTTCGACGAGCACCTGAACGTCGACGACTTCCGCCGGGAGTACACGGCGAAGGACATCCACGGCTTCTTCGACGACAACGACCTGGACGCCGTTTTCGAGAGCCTGGGCAAGTACACGCCGGCCTCGCAGCAGATCAACTGCTTTGCCTGCGGCTACGGAAGCTGCAAGCGGTTCGCGCAGGCCGTGAAGCGCGGCAAGAACGTCCCCGACAGCTGCATCGACTATGAGCGGCACCGGATTCTCGCCGCCGAGGCGGAGCGGAGGAAGAACAAGCTTTCGGGTAAGGTCAAGGAAATCATCGAAACGATCCAGCAGGTGGCGGAAGCCAGCTCCGAAAACGCGAAGCACGTCGGCGACATCAGCCGCCAGATCGAGACCCTCGCGGAATCCTCCGACCATCTGAGGAACAGCACGGACATGGTCTCCAAGAAGATGGAGGATTTCTCCGCCGCGTCCAACGACATCATGAAGATCGCCGGACAGACGAACCTCCTGGCGCTGAACGCTGCCATCGAGGCGGCGCACGCCGGAGACGCGGGCCGCGGGTTCGCGGTCGTGGCCGACGAAGTGCGCAAGCTCGCGCAGGCCACCGACGAGACGGTGCGCGAGACGCAGAAGAACCAGGAATCCACGGCGAAGGAAGTCCGCGAGATGACGGCCGCCTCTACGCAAATGGGGGAGCAGGTCCGCGCCATCAAGGATTTCATCCTGCAAATCTCCTCCGCCACGGAAGAAGTCTCCGCGCAGTGCGAGGAAGTCTCCCGTACGGCCTCGTCGATCATGGCGGAAGAATAATCCCCGACGGCAAGACGAAAGCCCCCGCGTGTTATACGCGAGGGCTTTTCCTATGCGCTCCGTTTCATTTTTCCCGGACATGCTTGCCCGTCAGATGCTCGATGTGGAGCGCTACGAGCTGTACCTGTCCGGCGAAATCCGCGATTTCCTGTTCCATCTTTTCCTTCGTGGGAAAATATTTCGCGCCCAGCGCGCGCAGTTTCTCCAGGATTCGCGCCGTGTCCTCCGCCGGCACCAGCTCCGCGCGGCAAAAGGCGACGACGCTTTCCACGTGCTGCCACCAGTCGCCCTCTTCCTGCGTGCCGCCGTCCCAGACGGTGAAGCAGGCCTTGGCGTCGGCCTTCAGCGCGTCGATCTTATGGCCTTCCCGCGCGCAGTGGAAATAAATCGTTTCCTCGGCCTCGTCGTAATAGAAATTCAGCGGAACGGCATACGGGTATCCCATATCGCCGATCACGGACAGCGCGCCGCGTCGTTCCTCCCGGAGAATCCGCGCGCAGTCCTCTTTCGACAGCGCCTGTTTCTTTCTTCTCATGTCCCGAAACATTCTTATCCCTCCCTGTCGTTTCCTTATACATACCATAAAACCGGCGCGGAGGTCAATCTTCTTGACGATTATCCGCGAAATCGCTACAATGATATCCATGCGGGACGATATGACGCTCCGCCAGACGGAACAGAAAGGAAGGATTTTCCGTGGACCATCGGAACCCAAATACAAACGTAGACGAGACGGCGCGCGCCGTAATGGAGGCGAACCGCCCGCAGGGACAGGGCAGGCAGCTCGTGCTTTGGATCGCGGCGCTGGTCGTGGGCGGCTTCCTGGGCTGCATGGGCATTGCCCAGATCAACGAGCTGTTCTCCTTCATCGCCGCCGTCTTCACGCGGCTCTTCCAGTTCATCGCCGTGCCAACCATCGCGCTGGCGGTCATCACCACGCTGTCGGAGCTGGGCGCGGACAAGAACACGAAAAGCATTTTCGCCCACGCCGTCACCTATACGCTTCTGACTACCTTCGCGGCGGCCTTCGTGGGCCTCGCGCTGTACCTCTGGGTCGCGCCGGGGAACCTGCCCGCCGAAGTCATCGGGCGCGGCGCGGCGGACGTGCCGCTGGAAAAACTCGGCTCCCTTTCCTACTATAACCATTTCCTGACCGTGGTGCCGAACAACATGCTCCAGCCGTTCCTGTCCGGCAATGTGCTGTCCATCATCTTCATCGCGGCGGCGGCGGGCCTCGGCCTCGCCTTCATGCCGAAGACGGAAAACCGCGCGACGCTCCTGAAGGGCCTCCTGGGCGCGCAGGAGCTCCTGTTCACGATGATCCGCGGCCTGCTCTGGATCCTGCCGCTGGGCATCATGGCCTTCGCGGCGGAGCTTTCCGCGCAGATCGCGGCGGGCGTCATCGTCGGCGCCCTCGGCAAATACGTCGCCGTCGTCCTCGGCGGCAACGCCATCCAGTTCTTCATCGTACTGCCGCTGTTCCTCCTGGCCCGCGGCCTGAACCCGATCCACGTATTCCGCCAGATGTCCCCGGCCCTCGCCGTCGCCCTCTTCACGAAGAGCTCGGCGGGCACGCTGCCGGTGACGCTGGCCTCGGCGGAACAGAATCTCAAGGTCAATCCCGCCGTCTCCCGCTTCGTGCTGCCGATCTGTACCACCATCAACATGAACGGCTGCGCGGCCTTCATCCTCGTCACCTCGCTGTTCGTCATGCAGAACGCGGGCTTCGAGCTGACGCTGCCGACGATGCTCTCCTGGGTCGTCATTTCCGTGCTCGCCGCCATCGGCAACGCGGGCGTTCCCATGGGCTGCTACTTCCTGACGCTGTCGCTGATGTCCTCGGTGGGCGCGCCTCTCGGCCTCATGGGCGTCATCCTGCCGATCTACACCATCATCGACATGATCGAGACGGCGGAAAACGTCTGGTCCGACTCCACCGTCTGCGCCATGACGAACCACGACCTGGAGGGGAAACTGGGCGACGCAGCGTAAAATAGGATATTGTGACAGACAAAACGGCCCCCGCGGGAATTCCGCAGGGGCCGTTCTCTTTTTGTGCGGTTACTCCATTTCCTGCCGGATGGCGAAGAAGGACTGCGGGTGGCCGCAGACGGGGCACTCCTTCGGAGCTTCCACCGACTCGGCGATGAAGCCGCAGTTCGCGCACATCCAGAGCTTCTTCTCGCCGCGCTTGAAGAGACGCTCGTTCTCAACGTTGGCCAGCATCAGACGGTACTGCTGCTCGTGCCGCTTCTCGATCTCGGCGACGCGCTCGAAGAGATAGGCGATCTGCGGGAAGCCTTCTTCTTTCGCCTTTTTCGCGAATCCGGGGTACATGCTCGTCCATTCCTCGTTCTCGCCTTCCGCCGCCATTTTCAGGTGCTCGGACGTCGGCTTTGTCAGGCCGCCCAAGAGCCAGAACCAAATCTTCGCGTGGGCGCGCTCCTGCGCCGCCGTCTCGTCGAGGACGTCCGCGATCTGCCGCGCCATTTTCGGGTCTTTCTCCGCCTGACGGGCAAAGAAGGTGTATTTGACGTGGGCCTGCGATTCCCCGGCGAAGGCCGCCGCCAGGTTCTTCTCCGTTTCCGTGCCTTTCAGCCGCTTCATTTCTTCCAGTGCCTTGTTTTCGTCCATCTCATTTTCCCCCTTAATAAAACTTACGAAACTGATATATATTTCGCCGCGAGGGGCGGAAATTCCTGCGTGAGAATGACTTTCATGTGGCGGCGTTTTCCGCCGGTTCCGCCCCCGCCTTTCGCTACACGGTCGCGCAGGTTATTGCTTCTTCAGCGAGAACCCCTGCCATGAATCGAGCAGCAGCTGTTTCATGCCGTTCGGCTGGATTTTCGCTTCCCGCAGCGCCTGCACCGGATGCCAGCGAATCGACGCCTTGAGCCGCTCGTCGGCGCCCGCTCCGTAGCCGGCGGCAAATTTCGAGGAAAACTCCGAGAATGCGCTTTGGCTCAATTCGTTGCCCTGGCGTGTCTCGGCATGGTCGAAGACGGCCTCCGGCGTGCCCTGCTCAGCGTAGATCCCGTAATTCCCGAATTCGGAAGCGATCGTCTGGATTTGCAGCGCGCCGTTCTGGAGGGAAACGCTTTGCAGCGATACGCGGTATCCGGCGCCGCCGACCCGGGTCAGCGTGAAAACATGGTAATACGTGAAGCCGGTCTGTGCTTCGCGGACTGCGCTTTCCAAATAGCGAAGGTTCGGGTCGATCTCATCGTCGGTGAAGATGACGGCGACGGGGTCGAGCCGCTTGCCGTTGGCGCTGATCTCATACGCATAGAGCTTTCGGGACACGGGGACGGAGGCGATATGCTCCCACGCCGAGCGCTCGTTTTCGTTTCGCGGTTCCGCCTCCTCCGGCACGCCGTTTCTCATTTCCTGCAAAAAGAGAAGCTCGATCCGGCCATTCCTGTCGAGGTCCGTGACCGCGAAATCGCCGCTCTCCCGCAGGCGCATTTCCAGGTCGTCGCCGTGCGTGGTCGGCAGATTCAAGATGACGTCAATCTGTTCCTCCGGCGAGGCCGCTTCCGCCCCGCCGCTGAAAAAGCAGGCGGCAGCCGCCAGCGCGATTCCCAACGCTTTCTTACAATTCATCGTGCATCCTCCCGTCGTATCATTTTTGAAAATATCTCTTCGTATATTTCGCCGCGCGGCGAAAATTTCCTGCCGCGAAAAAAGGCTTTTGCCAAAGCGAACGTCGTTGGGGCAAAAGCCTTAATTTATGGGTTGGATTCTTTTTTCGCGCCCGCTTTCATCCTGCAGATCATTTGCGTCATGGTGCCCATGGGGCAGTACACGCACCAGGAGCGGGGCTTGTAGGCCAGCATAGTCAGGATGCCGAGGATGGCCGAGGTCAGCATCATGCTGTAGAAGCCGAAGGCGAACTGTGCGGCCCACGGCTCCGCGCCGCCCGCGTAGGCGAAGCTCCACGGCACGGGAATCGACCAGAACAGCGTCACCGTCTCGCGCAGCTCCGCCGCGCCCGTGTAGACTTGATACGTCATGCAGAGCATATTGGCGAACATCGCCATGAAGAACGCAAGGAATCCGTAGCGGAACGCCTTGCTCTTCATCCAGTCCGGTACGTCCTTCCGCCGGGAGAAGCCCTTCTGCCCGCCCAGCGCGCGGAGCAGCTGGCCCCGGTCGCAGTAGCGGTTGCAAAAGCCCTTGCTGCCGACGCCCACGGCGAAGATCAGCGGCAGGAAAAAGCTGATCAGTCCCAGCCACGCGAACAGGATATGGAAAAATCCCATGGCGAAATAGACGACCGACCATATCCATAAATAATTGTACCAATGCGATTTTTTCATGGCCGATCCTCCACCCGGATGACGGACGCCGGGCACTCCTTCGCGCAGAGGCCGCAGCCGATGCAGAGCGCGTCGTCCACCACGGAATACGAGCCTTTCCATACCGTGATCGCGCCCCGGGGACAGACCTCCATGCATGCGCCGCAGGCCACGCAAAGCATTGTATCGACTACCGCGTGCCGTTTCGATTGATTCGCCATCGTATCCTCCTTTTTCTCTGTCGCTTCTTCTATTTTATCATTTCGGCTCCTGTTCCTGCAACAAGCTTTGCGCCGCGCCCTGTTGTATTTCTCTTTTCCTCCGTCATGTAAAGGGACGGAGAAAGGAGGGGGGACATGCAGATCGAACGCGTAAACTTCGCCGACATCTTAGTGGCGTCTGCGTTGGGCGCCGGGCTCATCCTGACGATCCTGTTCGAGCAGCAGGAGCTTTCCATGAGCATCGCCAGCGGCCTTTTGGGGTATCTGGGCGGCGTCAAGATCGCGGCGCGAAGACCGTAGAGGAGAGGGAGGAGTGAGGAGTGAGGAGTGAGGAGTGGAGTGTGGAGAGTGGAGAGTGAAGAGAGGGACGCGTTTTTTGAACCATCTCGGATTCACTGACGGACATACGAAGGAGGAGATTGTTGTGGAGGCTGTATCTGTTTTGGAACGGGGGCTTTTCTTCCCCCCGGAGCTGCTTGTCCTGCGGGATGCGACGGAACTGATCGTCCTGCACCATACCGGCGGCGCGGCAGGCGAGGACCCGTCGGCGGCGGAAATCGACGCGATACATCGCGGCCAGCGCTGGCTGGGCGTCGGGTATCATTATCTGATCCGGAAGGACGGGACCGTCGAAAGAGGCCGTCCCGCGCCTGTGGTGGGCGCGCATACGGCAGGGGTGAACGCCCGGAGCGTCGGCGTCGCCCTCTGCGGGAACTTCTGTGAGGAGGAACCCACGGCGGCCCAGGTGGAGTCCTGCGCCATGCTGCTGGCCGTCCTTGCCTCGGCCTACGACGTGCCGATGGACGCGGAGCATATCGTGGGGCATCGCGACCTTGCCGCCACCGCCTGCCCCGGCGACGCGCTGTATGCGAGGATAGAGGAGATCATCGGAAAAGCGATATGGTACTGCGAGCAATAAAAGAGGCCGTCCCGAAAGGGGCGGCCTCTTTCTGTTGCGTTTGGCAGAAACTGCGCTATACTATAAACAGGAAAAGGTGCTGCCGACAAACGGCCAGCCCCATATATAGTAAGCTAAATGAGTTTAGCCGCCTGCCGTATGGCAAACACCTTTTTGATAATATTACGGCGAATGCTTGTGCGTTCGTCAAGCGGTCTGCATCGCTTTCCGCAGCCGTTTCAGCGCCCTGCCCTTGACCACCGCCGCCGTCTGCTGGCTCATGCCGAGCCGCGCGGCGGCTTCCTTTTGCGTCAGCCCGTCCGCGTACAGCATCGTCAGCAGGCGTCGGGGCTTTTCCGCCAGGGGCGCGAGCATCGTGCGGAAGGCGTCCTCCGCCTCGAACCGCGCCGTCTCATCCCTGGGGTCGGGCACGGCGGCGAAAGGATCTTCCCCGTCCTCCGTCTCCGCCGGCAGGACCTCCCGCTGCCACTGACGCCGCGCCTTCTTGAAAAGCGTGCGCAGATCGCCGTACACCGTCGCCTTCGCATAGCCGGGGAAGGGAACGCCCCGTGCCGGGTCGTAGAGACGGACCGCGCGGAGAAAGCTCTCCCGCGCCGCGGCAAGCGCGTCCTCGCCCAGCGGAGCAAGATGCGCCTGCCCTGCGGCTTTCCGGCAAAGCCCCTCGTACTGCAAAAGCAAATGCGTCATGGCCTCCTTGTCGCCGCTTTTCGCGGCTGCAATCCAATGTTCTTCTGTCAAAGTCCTCACCTTTCGGCGAGGAACCGGTTCCTCATGAATTAGCGCTTGCCCATAGTCTGCGCCTTTTCATCGGGAACCGCAAAAGCCGAGCGGACCGCGGCTCGACGTTTTGCTTCGCCGACGCGGAGCGCCGATTGCGTGCCGGCAGGCTTTGTGATAAGATACAGACACAGAGCGGGGCCGACCGGCGGCGCCCGCGGACTCGCGTATTGGGCAAGGAACGTCATTCGGGAAAGGAAGCGGTGGTAAAATGCGTGCGGTTTCGACATTTGCAAAAAAGATCGTTTTGGCGGCGGCAGTCTCGGCGATGCTCCCCGTGGGATTCGCCTGCGCTGCGCCGCAGACGGCTCAGGACCCGGCGATTGCGTACCGGCAGGCGGAGAACGCGGCGGACGAATTCCTCGGATTCTGGGAGGAAGCCCTCGAAGGCGAAATCCGGCTGACCATCACAAAAGCCGAGAAAGGCTGGTACGGCGTCGAAGTCAGCCATCGGCGGAACGAGCGGCAGGTGGACATGTGGACCATGACGGCGAAGCCGGCGGGCGATCACGTCATGCAGTATACGGACGGCAATCACATCCTCCTGACGTACGGCCCGCAATATATAGAAAAAGAAGAATTCCTCTACCGCAACGGCACGGGCACGATCCGCATGGTCGGCCCCAAGCAGGTCAAATGGCAGGACGATCAGGACCACAAGGCCGACGACGTCTTGTTCATCCCCCTGCGCTCGCCTCTCGGCGGCGGCCTATAAAGACAAACGAACCGCCCCCGGGCTTCCGTGTTGGAAGTTCGGGGGCTTTGCTGTGCAATCTCCCGCGGGCGGCGGGGGGAGTTTACGCCTCTCGGCGACTATTCTTTCCGAGCTATTTCCGCGCGGTTTGCCGCTGCGAGCCCATGACTGCCCTGAGGGCGGCGAAAATACCGCGTCGGACGCCAAAGGCGGGCGGCGAAAAATTCCCTTGACGAATACGAACATATATTCTATAATAACACTCGTGTTTGTGGTTCGCGCGCGAGGAGGGCTTGCCCCGCCCGGCTCGCGCCTTCGTGCGGAAAAATTTATATTGGAAAGAAGGAAAAATGCCAATGGAAAACATGCTTCCCAAAGATTCCGAGATTGCGGCCCTGCTCCCGGAGTACACCGCCGAGGGCGATGTGACGCGCATTGTGCTGACGAACGGCACGGCGCTGATATTCCGCCGCACGATGCGCGCCACGCTGTCTGCGCTGGCACGCCGCCGCTGCAAGGACGTGACGCTCCTGCGGCGCTGGGCGGCGCGATACACCCGCCGCAGGCTCAACAATCCCATCGCTGCCTCCGCCGACTTGGTGCTGGTCCCGGTGAAGACACGGCGCCCGAGGATATGCGGCGACAACACCATGGCCCATATCAACGTGGCGGCCATGGAGGCCGAAAAATCGGAGGAAAAGCCGGAGCCCCGGCGGAAGGGCCCCTTGCAAAAGAAAGGCCGCCCCGCGATCATCTCGCTGCCCGGCGGCGTCTCGGTCCGGGCGCTTTGGAGCGAACGGACGACGGCGGCGCATATCGGCGACGCCCGGCGGATTCAGGCCGATCTGGTGCGCGATCAGGAGGAAGCGGTATTGAGGCGGCTTTCGGTGCACAGGACATAGAGAACAGACCATAACAATCACGAAACCCCCGCAGGATATCCCTGCGGGGGTTTCGTGCTTTCCGCCATTAAAACTCATGAACCTTGCCGTCCGGGGAGTCCGCTGGACTCCCGCGCTTCGCGTCCCCTCAAGGGGGGCGACGGCCCGGTGGACTGTCGAATGGCGCGCGTAGCGATGCAACCTAAGCCTTCCCCTCAAGGGGAAGGCTTTTATACGCTTCGCGCGTCACTTCTCCTCCGCACCGATTTTTGTCCGCCCCTGGGGGGGCGGGGGACCGCGAAGCGGTGGTGGGGGGATTCACGCTCTGGGTTCAGAACATCAGCGCCACGCTGACTCCGCCGGTGAATCCCTGCTTCTTCCCGGCGAAGCCCGTTACGTTCAAATCCAATTTCCACGGGCTGTCTTCTCCCGGCGTCATGGTCGCGCCGAGTTCGCCGCGGAAGGAGCCGCCGCTGGTGTCGGCGCCACGGATAGCCACGCCGTCCGCCGTGCCGTTTGCCTTGCCGTCGAATTCGTGCTCGTAGGCCGCGCCCGCGTAAAAGTTCCATTTATTGCGCTTCAGGATGTACCGTGCGCCTACCCGCAGTACGCTGCTGGTCACCGCGTCGAGGTCGTAGTGGCCGCCCGCGTTGAAGTCCACGCTATTCCGGCGGTTGTAGAAGTATTTGCCGTACACGTCCACGGCGTTGCCGTCCGAGAGCGGGATTTCCTTCCCTACGCCGAGATGGAATCCCATGTACGGCGCGTCGGTCTCATAGCTGTAAGGATTGCCGAAGCCGTCCCGCAGCACGTTCCGCGCGTCGTCGTGGATGCTGCCCGCACGCAGACTGCCCTCGACGTAAACGCTGTGGTTCGCCGTGTATTTTGCCAGGAGGCCGCCGCCGGTGTAGCGGGAGGAGCCGTCGCCCCGCAGGTCGCCCTCGGCGTGGGTGGTGTAGTTGCCCGTGCCGTACTCGAAGAACGCGCCATACTCCATCGTGCCGCGTGCTTTCTTGTTGGCATGGCCCAGGGCGATGATCGCGTTCCATGTGTGGCTGTCGATATGGCTGCCCGTCTCCTGCCGCATGGAGCCGCCGCCCATCTGGGCGAAGGAGGAGACGCCGTCGGCGCCGATATTCGACGCGAGGGAAAGGCCCTCCGTCGCCACGCCGACGAAGTCGTTGCCCACGGAGAGAGCCGCCATGCCGACCTCGGCTCCCATCACCGTGTTGTGGGTCTGCTCCCGGGCGGTCGGCCCGCCGCCGTTGTTGTTTTCGGGCGTATCAATCGTATAGATCAGGTCGGCGTTTTGCTTCGACGCGGTGCCTGTGCCCTCCAGCGTGGTGCCGATCTTATACTTTCCGGATTTGATATTCCCTGTCGGAAAGTTCGTCATGCCGCCCTGAATCAGCGTCGTAGTCTGCCCCTGTTTCAGCGCGTCCACGCCGGAAAAGGCGATGTTGCTGGCGTCGATGGTCGCCCATGAGCCTTCCGTTTCGCCGGGCCTTTTGTTGTTCTGCACAATGCCGTCGGCGTATTCGTCGAACGTCAGCACCGGCGTGCCCCATATCGCGCCCGTGATGTTGATCTTCTCGAAGTTCTTGACCTTGCCGCCGTAATAATCTGTATCGCCCCCTGAACCGACATTCACGATATTGTTCGCGCCGGACAGGTTCAGCGTGTTGCCCGTGACGGTATTACCGGTGCCGCCCATCAAGTTGCCGTTGATGGTGTTGCCGCCCTTCAGCGTGACAGTATTGCGGCTTGTGTCATTGTGTGAGTGGAAGCCATAGCCGCCAATCACGGTGCCTACATACGAGCCCGTCATCGTAATAGAGTTGTCGGTGGCTACCTTTCCGTAGAAGCTAACATGCCCGCCATAAACAGCATTCCCGAGACTGGTATCTCCAGAAAGTATCACATTGGTCAGCGTGACATGGTTGTCCGTGGCGTTGCCCTCTGAGCTTTCGCCGCCTCGGATCCGTCCTTTGCCGGTGCAATCGGTGACGTCGACGTAGTTGTTCGTGACGTCGACGTCGCCTTCCGCATATGCGCCGCGAACCGGAACCTCTCCGATGACGGCACCGGTAAGTGTCAAGTGGTATCCACTAAGAGATTCATGCCAGGCCGCTCCGCCAGAAATACCCCATTGATCCCAATTGCCACCCGTGATGGTCAGATATTTGCCGTTATGGACAGGCTCAGTGGGCGCGGCGCCTCCTTCAACATGTAAGGTTTCGTTTGCGTCGATATAGATTCTCTTCGCCCCCGCGACCCCGCCCCCCGCCATCCACAGCGAGACGCAAAGGGCCAGCGCCAGCTCCTTCTTTCTAAGGAACGCATTTTTTCGTGTCCCCCCGTGGACATCGTGCGTCTTTTTCATGTTGCATTGCTCCTTAAGGAACCACTGAAGACGACGGCTTTTGATCGATATATCCTCAGAACATAAACGCCACGCTCACTCCGCCCGTGAATCCCTGCTTTTTCCCGGCGAAGCCGCTCAAATTCAGGTCGAGGCTCCACGGGCTGTTCTCTCCCGGCTTCATGGTCGCGCCGAGTTCGCCGCGGAAGGAGCCGCCGGAGGTGTCCGCGCCTCTTATCGCCACGCCGTCCGCCGTGCCGTTGGCCTTGCCGTCCAGCTCATGCTCGTAGGCCGCGCCCGCGTAAAAGTTCCATTTATTTCGCTTCAGGATGTACCGTGCGCCTACCCGAAGCACGCTGCTGGTCACCGCGTCCAGGTCGTAGTGGCCGCCCGCGTTGAAGTCCACGCTGTTCCGGCGGTCCACGGCGTTGCCGTCAGAGAGCGGGATTTCCTTCCCCACGCCGAGATGGAATCCCATGTACGGGGGCGTTCGTTTCGTAGCTGTAGGGAACGCCGTTGGCGTCGCGCAGAACGTTCCTTGCGTCGTCATGGACGCTGCCCGCCCGCAGACTGCCCTCGACGTAAACGCTGTCCTTCGTCGTGTATTTCGCCAAGAGGCCGCCGCCCGTATAGTGGGTGGAGCCGTCGCCGCGCTCGTCGCCGTTGTGCGTAGTGTAGTTGCCCCTGCCGTACTCGAAGAACGCGCCGTACTCGAAAGTGCCGCGTTCTTTTTTGTTCTGGTGGCCGAGGGCGATGATCGCGTTCCATGAATGGACGTCGATATGGCTGCCCGTTTCCTGCCGCATGGATCCGCCGCCCATGTTCGCGTAGCTCGATACGCCGTCCGCGCCGACGTTGGCCGTCGCCGCCAGCCCTTCCGTCGCCGTGCCGACGAAATCGTTTCCGGCGGAGAGCGCCGCCATGCCGACTTCCGCGCTCATGACCGTGTTGTGCGTCTGCTCCTGCACGGTCATGGATTCGACAGAGGTTTCCGCGGTGAATATCAAATCGTTTCCGACCAGCGAGGCTTTGCCCTCGCCTTCCAGCGTCGAGCCGACTTTGTACTTCGTGCCTGTGATTGTGCCGACCGTGTCGCCGAAGTCCGAAACTAAGGTCATTTTCTTGTTGGCTTCGAGGCTTTTGATATTCGTGAAATTGATATTCGAGGTATCGACGTCCGCTCCCGCGAAAGTGATGTTTGCGGGGCGCGTCATCAGTGCGCCGCTGTCCTTCCACTCCACGTCGGCAAAGGTCAGTTTGTTTGCCTTGTTTTCCGTTGCGGTGTAGGTCAAAGCCGTACCTGTAAGCGCGAGGCTGCCCTTCAGCGCGGCGTTCACGGTCACGCCCGTGACCGGGGAAAAGGTGTATGCCTGCATCATAGTATTGGAGGCGAGTTCGGCGGTGATGGTCGCATCCCCCGTACATTCTATCAGTTTCGTCGAAGCACCGACCGCGACGGCTTCGGGAGCGGATAATTTCAGATCGGCTGCGTTGATTGTGGTCGTGGAACCTCCATCATTCGCCCTGATGCCGGATGCCCAACCGAGAACTCCTTTCAGCGTCAGCACGGGCGTTCCCCATGTCGCGCTTTTGATGTGGATCGTCTCGAAGTTTTGTACTACGCCGCCGGTGTAGCCGCCCGCCCCGTTCGGGTAAACTTTCACCGTATTTGCGCCGTAAAGATACAACGTATTGCCCGTCACTTGATCCATAGCACCATTATTGGACTCGCCGCCCAAGATATTATTGATTGTACTGTCTATCAGCGTAACCGAACTGTTGGTTGCGGTTCCGTCGAAGCTGCCTGTAGATGATTTGGCCCCCCTGACTTGATTTACACCCGTTACTCCGTCCAGAATCAGATTGTAGCCGCTGACGCTTTGTGTTATCGAATATCCTCCATATATACTCCAAGAATCTCCCGACCAATCGCCGCCCGTGACGGTCAGCGTCTTGTTTGTTGCCGTACTGCCTACGGCAGGGGACGGCACGACAGGCGGATCTGCGCTTTCGGTGGTAACTTGTTGGGTATTTGCGTTGATATAGAGACTCCCCCGCGCCGCCGCGACGCTTCCGCCCGCCATCCACAGCGAGACGCAAAGCGCCAGCGCAAGCTCCTTCTTATGGGACGCGCCTTTGCGTGTTCCCCCGTGGGCATTGTGTTTTTTCTTCATCTTGCATTGCTCCTTTCCAGAGATTTTTAGAGTAAGAATATTTACTTTTAATTTGATGTAATGATTTTGCCTTTGATACTCACACCGAATACTTTTTCAGGATCATGTCTTTCAAGAGCTCCAGCTCTTCCGTCATGTCCTCCTCGTATTCCGACGGATAGACGAGGCCCTCCGCGAATTTTTCCGAGGCGGAGAGCATGATATACAGGATGGTGTAGAAGAATTTCTTTTCCGGCAGTTCGAGCCGGAGGGTGCCGTCCCGCTCCGCCTTTTCGTACACCGCGTGGAACTTCCGGGCGAATCCGTCCACGACCTCGTTGTAGACGCGGACGTCCTCCTCCGGCACGTTCTCGTATCGGATGTAGGTCTCGAAGCTGCGGATGAACCGCAGGACGTCTTTGTGGTTTTGGTAGAGGTCGATGAAGCTGTCGAGGAAGAAGGCCAGCTCTTCGGCGGCGTTCATGGCGTCTCCGCCCCGCGCCTGATACATTTTTTCCACCTCGACGGCGTATTCCTTCCAAATTTTCGCGCCGATGGCGATGACGAGGGTTGCCTTTGTCCTGAAATAGCGGTAGACGGTGGCGACGCCGAGGCCGCTGGCTTTGGCGATCTCCTGCATGGTCACGACTTCGATGCTCTTCTGGGAGAAGATGCGGAAGCCCTCGCTCAGCATCCGCTCCCGCCGCTCGGCCATTTCTCTTGCGTCTTTCTCCAGGTTGCGCATATCTCTCTCCTTTGGTTGGGGGTTGGTTCCCTCTTTTACTTGATATGAATTATATCACGATATTCTATCTATCACAATAGTGTGCATATCATGTTGTATTCTTTTTTCTTTTCGTCATGTATAGGGGCGAAAGGAGGTGAGAATATGGCGACGATCAAACAGAAGGAGAGCACGAAGCTGTTCCTCGCGGTGGAAACCGGCGTGGCGGCGGACGGCTCCGCGACCTACAGCCGCCGCACGATCCAGCATGTCAATCCGGCGCTGTCGGACGACAACGCCTACGATTTGGCTGCGGCCATCGGCGCTTTGCAGGTATACCCTGTCAACGGCGTGTCGCGGCAGGATACGGTGACGCTGGTTCGCGAGTAAACGGAAGCACGGATTCAGTGCTTCCTACGGAATCAGGACTTACAGAAATAGGAAGGAGGTGGAAATATGGCGAAGACGCTGAATATGCGCTTTGCGCTGGACAACGGCAGGACGACGGCGATGAGCCTCGCCGCGCCGAAGGACGAGCTGACCCGCGAGCAGGTGGAGCCGGTGATGCAGATGGTCGTCGATACGTCGGCGATCGAGGTGAATCACGCGCTCCCGACGGGCATCAAGTCCGCCGTGGTCCGCGAGGTCAACGAGACGAAGCTGATCTGACGGAAGGACTCCCTCCGGCGCCCCCTTCTTTGAGGGGGGATGCCGCGAAGCGGCAGGGGGGAGTTTCCGATCTGCTGCTGATGTTATCGTAAAAATGGATTGATTTTATAAAGGAAAGCCCCGACGCAAATGCGTCGGGGCTTTTTGTGTGCGATTGTTTCTTATGAACACCTCATCCACCGCTAACGCGGTCCCCCTTCCCCTCAAGGGGAAGGCTAAGTTTGAAGTCCACTGGACTGTCACGCCTCAAGGGGAAGGCCAAGTTTGAAGCGCTTCGCGCCACCCGCAACAGTCCACTGGACTGTTGCGCCCCAAAGGGGAAGGCCAAGTTTGGTGCACTTCGGGCTGCCACGTCACAAGGAGAAGGCAGAGATAGCCCTCCCCTCTGGGGAGGGGGGACCGCCGCAGGCGGTGGGTGAGGTGGAAAGAAAAGTTGCGCTTGCGTTCACCTTTGCCTTGTAACACCTCATCCGTCAGCCCTGCGGGCTGCCACCTTCCCCAAAGGGGAAGGCTAAGTTTGGTGGCAGCGAATTTTAATGGCCGAAGCATCGACAAGAATCTTGGAGAATTGGTGTTTGCTCTGCGAAAATCTATATGATATAATGGAACCGAAAGGATGTTTGCCATAAATGGTAGGCGGTTAGCCCTCTACGGAGGGACTGTGACCCTTCGATGACATAGACCCTTGCAAAGGAATCTACGAAAGGAGGGAGCTGATGCCATGACGATATTGGAGCTTTTAGCCGTTCTCGGCTATACGGCAACAATATTCGCCGTTGGATATACGCTTGGTTTTAATGCCAATAAACAGAAATGACCGCCCCAGCCTGAGAAACTGAGCGGTCATTCTGCAAAGCGATACGGGCTAACCGTTTACCGGCAGCATCTTTTCTTTGCCTATATTATACCGCTGCAGGTCGCCCCCGTCAAGAAGCGGTATCTTCGTATGCAAAGGCCTTACAGCCTCTCTTATCTGAGGGGAAGGCAAAGAAAAGCCGATTCATTCCGCGGTTTTCGGGGCCAGGTTCGCGAATTTGGTGAAGCGGCGCTCGAAGAAGAGCCGGATGCTGTCGATGGGGCCGTTTCTGTGCTTGGCGATGATGACTTCGGTGATGTTGGCGTTCTCGGTTTCTTTGTCGTAGTAGTCCTCGCGGTAGAGGAACATGACGATGTCGGCGTCCTGCTCCAGAGAGCCGGATTCGCGCAGGTCGGAGAGCATGGGCCGTTTGATCTGCCGCGCTTCCACGCTTCGCGAGAGCTGGGAGAGGGCGATGACGGGGACTTCGAGTTCCCTTGCCAATGCCTTGAGCGAGCGGGAGATCTCGGAGATTTCCTGCTGGCGGTTCTCGCTGTTCTTGCTGTTGCGCCCCTGCATGAGTTGGAGGTAGTCGATGACGACGAGGGCGAGGCCTTGCTCGGCTTTGATGCGGCGCGCTTTGGAGCGCAGCTCGGTGACGGTGATGCCGGGGGTGTCGTCGATGAAGATGGGGGCCTTCGTGAGCCGGTCGCAGGCGGTGATGAGCCGCTGCCAGTCGTCGTAGTCCATTTCGCCGGCGCGCATGGCCTGGGAGTCGATGCCGCCTTCGGCGCAGAGCATACGCTGGACGAGCTGGACGTTGGACATTTCGAGGGAGAAGAACGCCACGGGCTTTTTGAGCTTCACGGCGACGTAGGAGGCGATGTTCAGGGTGAAGGCGGTCTTGCCCATGGAGGGACGGGCCGCCACGAGGATCAGGTCGGAGGGCTGGAAGCCCGAGGTGAGCTTGTCCAAGTCGACGAAGCCGGAGGCGAGGCCGGTCAGGGCGTTTTTCATTTTCGCGCGGTCTTCGGTCTTGCGGAAGACGTCCATGACGAGCTCGCTGATGGGGGTGATGTCGAAGGTGCTGCCGCGCCCGGTGACCGCCAGGATCTTCTGGGCCGCGTCGCTCATCAGCGCGTCCAGTTCCTCGGAGTCCTCGTAGGCGCGCCCCGCGATTTCGGTGGAAGTGTTGATGAGGTGCCGGAGCTGGGCTTTCTCGAGGACGATGCGGGTGTGGTACTGGATGTTGGAGGCGGTGGGCACGGTGTTGGCCAGCGAGGTGACGAAGGCGATGCCGCCCGCTTTGTCCAGCTGGTCGGTCTTTTTCAGCTGCTCGGTGACGGTGACGAGATCGACGGCCTCGTCGCGCCGGAAGAGTTCCAGCATGGCCTCGAAGACGCGCCGGTGCGCGTCCCGGTAAAAGTCTTCGGGCTTGAGCTTCTCGGCGGCGTGGGCGATGGCTTCTTTGCTCAGGAGCATCGCGCCGAGGACTGCCTGCTCTGCCTCGATATTTTGCGGCGGTATGCGTTCAGCCGTTGCCATTGGCGTCCTTCCTTTCCGTGTCCGTCCAGCCGTCGGCGAAGAGCAGGCGGAAGGCTTCTTCCGCTGTTTCCACGGGGCGGACGTCGAGGCCGAGGTGGCCTTCGGGGATGTCTTTCTTGTTCTCTTCGGGGATGATCATGGTTTTCATGCCCGCCTGTTTCGCGCCGTAGGCCTTCTCGAAGACGCCGCCTACGGGCCGGACCTGTCCGTAAAGGGAGATCTCGCCGGTGACGGCGACGTCCTGCCGCAGCGGGCGGCCTGTCAGCGCGCTGGTAACGGCGGAGAGGATGGCGACGCCCGCCGAGGGGCCGTCGATGTTGCCGCCGCCGACCACGTTGATATGGAGGTCGTAGTCGGAGAGCTCAAGGCCCGTCACTCGGCGCACGACGGAGGCGGCGTTGAAGACGGAGTCCTTCGCCATGCTGCCCGCGGTCTCGTTGAAGCGGACGGCGCCCTTGCCTTTTTCGTGGGCGGGGAACGCCACGGCCTCGATCTCGATGACGGAGCCGAGGTAGCCGGAGACGCCGAGGCCGAAGACGTGGCCGATTTCCGGTTTCTCCGAGGAACGGTCCTTGATGTACTGGTAGAGGCGGCTGACCTGCGCGACCTCGTAAACGTCGTCCTTTCCGATGACGACGAAGCCGGAGCCGGATTCCTGCGCCCGCTCCAAAGCGAAGCTGTAGGCGTCGGCCAAAAGGTTAATGGCCTTGCGCCCTTCCACGGTGTAGTCGCTGATGAGGGCGGCGACGCCGTCGGCCAGCGCCGCGTCCAGTTTTTTCGCGGCGTTCTCGACGATGCGGACGATGTGGGCTGGGGTCAGGGGCTCGAAGTAAATCTCGGCGCAGCGGGAGCGGAGCGCCGGGCTGATGTCCCGCGCCTCCCGCGTGGTGGCGCCGATCAAGACGAAGTCGGCGGGCGCGCCCTCGTCGAAGAGTTTCTTGATATAGGGCGGTACTTTCGGGTCGGCGGGGTCGTAATAGGTGGACTCGAAATAGGCCCGCTTGTCCTCCAGGACTTTTAAGAGCTTGTTTTGAAGCATGACGTCCATTTCGCCGATCTCGTCGATGAAGAGGACGCCGCCGTGGGCGTCGGTGACGAGGCCGGGCTTCGGTTCCGGCACGCCGACGTCGGCAAGGTCCCGGCGCGCGCCCTGATAGATCGGGTCGTGAACGGAACCGATCAGGGGGTTCGTCATGTCCCGCGGGTCCCAGCGCAGCGTGGTGCCGTCGGTTTCCACGAAGGGCGCGTCCTCCGCGAAGGGCGACAAGGCCACTTTCTTCGCCTGCTCCAGCACGAGGCGCGCGGCGGTGGTCTTGCCGATGCCGGGCGGCCCGTAGAGGATCAGATGCTGGGGGTAGGGGGAGGAGAGCTTCGCCAGAAGCGAGCGGACGGCCCGGGGCTGTCCCACGATCTCCTCCAGCGATTTCGGGCGCAGAAGCTCCATGACGGACTGGGTGAGCTTCACCTTGTCCATCTTTTCCAGCGCCTCGCGGCGGAGCTTCGCCTGCGGCGATTCGTCCTGCGGGCGTTCTTCTTCCAGGACCTGCATGCGGATGTCCTTCACGTAGTCCTGATGGTTTTCCTCCAGCTTTTCCGCGATCTTCTTCTCAATCTTGTCCTCCAGCGAGCGGCGCGCCATCAGGTCGGCGATGCGCTCCGACAGTTCCGTCAGGAGCTTGGGAATCTCCGCGTCCGTGGGGATATGCTCGATGGTGGGGTTTTCGAGGATGATGCGCTCGAGCGCCAGTACGCGCTCCCCGCGCAGGGGCGAGCGCATGAAACGCATGGAGTCCATCTTCCCCGCCTTGATGACGAGGCGGTCGGAGCCCAGGATGTCCGCCAGCATGCCGTAAAGCGCGTCGATCTCCCGGTCCAGCGGATGCTCCGAGGCCGGTATATAGCCGTCCCGTTCCGGGGCGTCTTTTTTATGGAAAAAATCAAACAGGCTTCCCATAGCGCTCGTATCAGCCTTCCGTCACATGGACCGCGATTTTTGCCGAGGCCTCCGGATGAAGCCGGATCACGGCCTCGTAGTCGCCGACGCCGGTGACTTCCTGCGAGAGCGAGATCTTCCGCTTGTCGATCTCGACGCCGTGGGCCGCTTTCAGCGCGTCCGCCACGTCTTTGCCCGACACCGAGCCGAAGAGCTTGCCGCCTTCGCCGACTTTCACGGGGATCGTGACTTCCGCCTTCGCCAGCTGCGCGGCGAGGAGCTTCGCTTCGTCGGCTTCCTGCGCTTTCTTGTGGGCCACGGAGCCGGCTTTTTGCTTGGCCAGGTTCATGTTCTGGGCGTTGGCGGGCACGGCCAGCTTTTTCGGCAGGAGGAAATTCCGCCCGTAGCCTTCCGAAACCTCTATGACTTCGCCTTTTTTTCCGACGCTCTTGACGTCCTGCTGCAAAATAACTTTCATGTGTATCCTTCTCCTCTTTATAGATTTTGTTATAGATTTTGCGTTCGTTTTTTGCATTTGTCCCTTCGGGGGAGTTCTTTCATCATATCATAAATGGCGGGCAAATGACACCCGATTTTTGTCCGAACCGAAAAAGCCGCCGGATGGGGGAAAGCTGGAAAGGTTTCGAAAATTATATATGGACACATATAATTATGTTTATTATAATTAAACAAAGGGGGGAGGGCATGAAAAGCTATTCATCACGAGAGGTCATAGCGATACTGAATGACGACGGCTGGAAGGAAGTCCGATGCAGCGGCGATCATCACCAGTTTCGCCACCCGGAAAAGCCGGGAACCGTGACCGTTACGCATCCCATGAAGGATATCCCCCGACGGACGCTGAATAATATCGCGCGGCAATCGGGCGTCGTTTTCCCCTAAGATGATTATTCCTTGTGTAAATGATGAAACGGAGGCTTTCAGATGAAAGACACGTATGTATATCCGGCGGTTTTCTATGACGACGCCGACGGAATCGCCATAGAGTTTCCCGACCTCCCCGGCTGCCTTCCCTGCGCGCACACGATGGAGGAGGCTTTCCAAAACGCAAAGGAGGCGCTCCAGCTCCATCTTTACGGCATGGAAGAGGATGGCGAAGCCATTCCCGAGCCTTCCCGCGTTTGCGACGTCAAACCGGAGGACGGCTCCGGGAGCGTCGTCATGATCGAGGCGTGGATGCCGCCGTTCCGGGAGAAGATGCTCAACAAGTCCACCGCGAAAACGGTGACCATCCCGCGCTGGCTTGATATCCTCGCCCGCAGGGAGAAAGTCAATTATTCCCATTTGCTGCAGGAATCCCTGAAAAGCTATCTTGGGGTGCATGAATCGGCGGCGCAGCATTTTCATGCCAACTCCGGCAAGAAGCCCTGATCCGGGCGGACATAAAGCAAAAACTCCGATTGACCTTCATGGGAAGTGTAGTGACCCCAAAAAGTTAGACCTGGCGTAGTAGCAACATTGCTACTACGCTATTTTTATGCTACGGAATGTATCCGCCGGTATTCAACGGGGCTC